>NZ_NFIU01000001.1 GCF_002159535.1 Olsenella sp. An290
GCGCCGGCCCCCGCGCCCCCCGCCGAGCTCGCCCCGGAGTTTGCCGACATCGCCGCCATGCTCACGGCCGCGTTCGGCGAGCCCGTCTCGGTGAGCGTGGAGTCCGCCGCCACGACCTCCGACGAGGACGCCGCGGCCGAGCTCGCCTATGATGAGGACCGCTCCCGCGACGCCGGCTTCACCGACGAGCCCGTCGAGGACGGGGACGAGGACTAGCCCCGGCGCGCCGGGGGCCCACCACGCAACCGCAGCAGACCGCAAGAAAGAAGGGAACCGCAATGTCCAAGGGATTCAACATGGGCGGCATGAACCGCAACCAGATGATCGCCCAGGCCCGCAAGATGCAGGAGCAGCTCATCGCCGCACAGGAGAAGGTCGCCCTCACGGAGGTCTCGGCCAGTACCGGCGGCGGGGCCGTCAAGGTCTCCGCGACGGGCAACATGCGCCTCACCTCGCTGACCATTGACCCGGCCGCCCTCGACCCCGAGGACGTCGAGATGCTCCAGGACATGATCTTGGCCGCGGTCAACGACGCGCTCGAGTCCGCCGAGAAGGCCGCGAGCCAGCAGCTCAGCTCCGTGACCGGCGGCCTCAACATCCCGGGCCTCTTCTAGTCCCATGGAGTCCCTCGTCAACGACGGCCGCGCGCTCCAGCGCCTGCTCGACGAGCTCGGAAGGCTTCCCGGAATCGGGCCCAAGTCGGCCCAGCGGATCGCCTACCACCTGCTCGAGGCGGACGCCGAGGAGGCGCGTCGGCTCGCCCACGCGATTCTCGAGGTCAAGCAGCAGGTGCACTTCTGCCCTGTGTGCTTCTCGTATGCCACGCGCGAGACCTGCGACGTCTGCGCGGACGGCTCGCGCGACCGCGCCTCGATCTGCGTGGTCTCGGAGCCGCGCGACGTCACGGCCATCGAGCGCACAGGCAGCTATCACGGGCTCTATCACGTCCTCGGCGGGGTCATCAGCCCCATGGACAAGATCGGCCCCGAGCAGCTGCACGTGAGGGAGCTCCTCTCGCGTCTTGCAAGCGGCGAGGTGACCGAGGTCATTCTCGCCACGAACCCAGACGTCGAGGGAGAGACCACGGCGACCTACCTCGCCCGCGTCATGAGGCCGCTGGGCGTCCGCGTGACGCGGCTTGCCAGCGGCCTGCCGGTGGGCGGCGACCTCGAGTACGCCGACGAGGTGACGCTGGGCCGTGCCATCGAGGCGCGGCGCGAGGTTTCGGCATAGCGGCCCAGGAAGGGGAGCGCAGAGATGAGCAACGGAAAGTCACAGCACTCGTCGCGAGCCACCCGGGAGCGCGACCCGGAGCGCATCGCCACCATCCATGCCGGCGAGGGCGCCCGCGTGACCACGCGCAAGAACGCCGCCGAGGCGGCAGGCCGCGCGCGCCAAAACGCCGAGAAGCGCTACTTCAAGCGCCATCCCGAGGTGATGCCCGGCAAGAACGCGCCCAAGCGCAGCACCGGCAAGGTCGTGCTGCTGGTCGTTGCGGGCATGCTGGCGCTGGGCATCCTCTTCTGCCTGGGCACCTGCATCACGGCGGCGCTCACGCCCGCGCCCGAGCAGCGCAACGTGCAGAACGAGCAGTCGCTTCGCCCCGACGACGCCCAGCTCGAGGCCGAGGCCGCCCAGGCGGAGCACAACGCGAGCCAGGAGCAGGTCGGCACCGACGGCACGGTGTCCTACGACGGCGTGACCTTCTCGCTCTCGCAGCCGGAGGGCGGCCGCTGGGGCCTCGTGCGCACGATGGCCGACGGCACCGCCGAGACGCTCACGGAGCTCGAGGGCACCCCAACGGCGCTCGTGCGCTGGGGCAACACGATCCTTGTCCCCGAGAACCGCGACGGGGGCTGGGACGTGGTCTGCTACGTGGTGTACGGCCACGGCTCGGCGAGCTATGTCGTGGACGGCAGCGGGGCCAAGGTCCAGGGCGCCGGTGACATCGCCTCCGTCGAGCTTGACGGCTCGGTGCTCAGGGTGACCAACGAGTCCGGCCAGACCGTTGACGTGGCGCTTGGATAGGGCCGCTGACCTGAGTTCTTCTCGTCCCAAAATTTTTTTCAAAAAGTGCTTGCCAAAGGGGATGGGAGTATGTCAGAATAACCCTCGCGCAAGGCGAACGGGGTGTTAGCTCAGCTGGTTAGAGCGCCGGCCTGTCACGTCGGAGGTCGAGGGTTCGAGTCCCTTACATCCCGCCATTGCACTGTCTGAGGGCTCCTTCGGGAGCCCTTTTTCATGCCGCGAGGTCGCGCGCCTCAGGTCCGCCGCGGCCTCTGGCGGCCCCGCCCACCCCGGCGAATTCCCCCGCCGGCCGATGCCGGCTTGCCTTTCAGCGTAGATTTGGCCTCATGCACTATTCTAGATGGGCTAGCAAATCGTCGGCGCGCGCCGCCGCGGCAAGGGCCGCCCGCAGCGCGCGCCAGAAGGATGAGGGATGCCATGGCAGAACAGAAGAGCTGGGTGCGGCGCGCCGGGCGCGTGCTCATCGCCGGCGCCTTTGCGGGGGCCACGCTGCTCGGGGTCGCCGCCCCGGCCATCGCCGAGGGGACCGTCCCGGCGCTCACGCAGGCCCGCTACACCAACGAGGAGGCCCGCGCGCTCGTGAACCCCGTGGTCCAGGAGTACAACGTGGACCCCTCCGGCGCCGCCTGGAGCTTTGACGCCTCCACGCGCCTTGTGGTCGTGGCCTCGGACGCCAACACCTCCAACGGGCGGCTGGCCGAGGTCGTGAAGCTCGTCAACTCCGAGTTCGCCGAGAAGAACATCGTCTCCTCCGAGCCCTTTGGCATGGTCTACGCCCCGGCCGACCTGGCCGGCACCGCCGACGTGGTGATCGACCTCGCCTCCACGGTCACCGACCAGTCCCAGAGCGACGAGGCCTACAAGATCGAGATCTCCTCCTCCGGCGTGCGCGTCACGGCCGCGAGCGAGAACGCGGCCATGTACGCGCTGCGCACCCTCGAGTGCCTGGCCCAGACCACCGACAACGCCCTTCCCTGCGGCACGATCGTGGACTGGCCCGACCTCCAGGAGCGCCGCCTCTTTGTCGACTGCGGCCGCAAGTACTTCTCCAAGGACTGGTTCATCCGCCAGATCCACGAGATGAGCTACATGAAGCTCAACACGCTGGACATGCACTTCTCGGAGAACCTCGGCTTCCGCATCGAGTGTGACACCGACCCGGCGATCGTCTCGGACGAGCACCTCACCAAGGACGAGGTCCTGGAGATCCTCGAGGAGGCGCGCCTCTACGGGATCAACGTCATCCCCTCCATCGACTCGCCGGGCCACGTCGACCAGATCCTCAGGGCCCACCCCGAGTACGGTCAGATCGCCAACGACGGCGTGACGCACCTCACCTCGGGCCTCGACGTGACCAACCCCGAGGCCATTGCCTACATGCGCTCCATCTACAAGGAGTACATCGACCTCTTCAAGCAGGGCGGCGCCACCACGGACATCTCCATCGGCTGCGACGAGTACATGGAGTTCGACCGCGCGCCCTTCACCACCATGTACCGCTCGGTGCTCGAGGGCTGGGCCGACGAGAACCTGGGCCCCGAGTACAGCTGGACCGACACCCTGGCCACCTATATCAACGAGCTCGCCCAGTTCTGCCGCGACAACGGCCTCGAGCCGCGCGTCTTCAACGACGGCCTCTACTACGGCGAGGGCTCGAGCTACCAGCAGAAGGTGGAGATCGACCCCACGCTGGGCGTTGACTTCTGGAGCCAGATGTCCTGGAACCGCAGCATCGCCAACCTCCAGGCCCTCGTGAACCGTGGCATGGAGGTCTTCTACAACTTCAACGCCAACTACGGCTACTTCGTCCTGCGCAACGACTCCCGCGGCGCCTCCTTCGACTACGACAACAACCTCGAGATGTGGTTCGACGAGTGGCGCCCGGGCGACTTCCAGGACGCCCAGAACGCCAACGTGCTCGCGGACGACGACCCGCGCATCAAGGGCACGGCCATCGCCATCTGGTGCGACTACCCTGACGTGGCCACCGAGGACGAGATCACGGAGGGCATCGCCGACTCCCTGCGCGCCATGGCCACGCGCAGCTGGAACGTCGACTCCAACCAGGGCCTCTCGCTCGACGAGTTCATGGACCTCACGGAGACCCTCGGCCACGCGGCCGCGTGGGAGAAGGGCACGAGGCTTCCCGACGCCGGCGAGATCCTGCCGGCCGAGAACGTGGGCAAGGTCACGGTCCACTACGTCGACGCCGAGGGAAGCCCGGTCGCCGACGACACCGTGAGCTACGGCACCATCGGCGACGCCTACGAGGTCAGCGCCGCCGACGTCTACGGCTACCGCCTGCTGAGCGACGAGGCCACCGTGAGCGGCACCTTTGCCAAGGAGGACGCCGAGGTCACCTTTGTCTACGAGCTCTTTACCGACAAGACCGCGCTCACCGACGCACTTGCGCAGGCGATTCCGGCCACGCAGCTGATCGACCAGACCTCGGGCGACTACCTTGACGCCCTCGAGGCTGCCCGTGCCGTCCACGAGGACCCCAAGGCCACCCAGGCCCAGGCCGACGAGGCCCTGAGCGCCGTCACCTCCGGCCGCGCCGGCGCGGTGCGCCTTGAGAACTACGCCCTCTACGCCGAGGTGGCCCACCCGCTGCCCGAGGGCGACTACGTCTCCGGCTACGATGCCTACGAGCAGGCCCTCGACGCCGCCCGCGCGCTCATCGACGACGCCGCCCCGACCACTCCCGAGGAGCGTGCCTCCGCGCTTGCCGCCATCCGCGACGCCAAGCAGGGCCTCACCAAGCCGGTGTCCACCACGCCCACGGTGAGCGCCACGGATGGCTGGTACACCTTTGACGGCGGATATCCGTACGAGAACATGCTCGACGGCAACGCCAACACCAAGTGCTGGTTCAACGAGAACCAGGAGGTGGGCAAGGAGGTCGTCTTCACCTTCCCCACGCAGGTCATGCTGAGCGGCATCAGCGTCTCCCAGCCCACCGGCGTGGGCGCCGACCAGCTTGCCGGCGCCGACGTCCAGGTGGCGGGCGCCGACGGCGCCTGGGTGACCGTGGGCCAAATCGACGACTCCAAGCTCGACTGGTCCTTCTCGTTTGAGGAGCAGGCCGTCTCCAAGGTGCGCCTCGTGCTCACCGCGGAGAAGCCCAACTGGTACCAGATCAGCGAGGTCTCCTTTGCCGCCGAGCCGGTCAAGGAGGACACCACCCTCACCGACCTCATCACGCGCGCCGAGGACCTCCCGGTCGAGGGCAAGAGCGTGAGCCTGGTCAAGGACCTCGTGTCGGCGCTGCTCGACGCGCAGCACGCTCACGTTTCCGCCGGGGACACCGATGCCGCCGCCCAGGCGCTCTCCGCCGCCATCGCCGCGCTTGAGGGCGAGACCACGCCCACCGTCGAGAAGGGCGCCCTCGAGGAGCTCGTCGCCCGGGCGGACGCGCTCGACGAGAAGGGCTTCACGGACGAGAGCTGGGCTGCCCTTGCGGATGCCCTCGACGCGGCCCACGCCGCCCTCGAGGACGGAGCCGCCACTCAGGCCCAGGTCGACGACGCGCTCGTGGCGCTCCAGTCCGCCTACTACGCGCTCGAGGCCTCGGACGGGACCGAGGAGCCCGAGCCCGTCACCCACACCGTCACCTTTGACGACCTCCTGGAGACCACCGAGAACGTGACCGTCACCGTGGAGGAGGGCCAGACCGTTGACCCCGCGCTCGTGCCCGACCCGGTCTGCGAGGGCTACGTCTTCGAGGGCTGGTTCACGGACGTCGATCGCACGGTCCCGTTTCACTTTGCCGCGCCCGTGACCTCCGACCTCACGGTCTACGCAAAGTGGACCAAGGCCGACCCGGGCGAGCAGCCCGGCGGCGAGGAGCCCGGCACCGGCACGGAACAGCCCGGCGAGACCCCCGGCGGCGAGCAGCCCGGCACCGGCGCGCAGGCCTCGACCGGCACGAGCTCTGGCACGCAGGGGTCCGGCGCCGTCCCCGAGACCGGCGACCCGAGCACCCTCGTCGGCGCCGCGCTCGCCGGGGCAGGAGCCCTCGCGTCGCTCGCCGGAGCCGCCTCGCTGAGGCGCCGCGCCCGCTAGCCAGACAACCGCGCGTCCCCTGACCCCCGCGACCTCCCGTCGCGGGGGTCTTCTCATCCCGAACGGAAAGCTGCGCCTCCCGCGGGGCCCTGCGCGCCGGGGCTCTGCTCATCCGGCGGACGGAAATCCCGCCGAGTGCGCGCCTGCCCGCGCGTTCCGGCCGCGCCGCTTTTCTCGCCGACAAAACTGTCGCCGAGTGCGCGCTGGGCTGCGCGCACCGGGGGCGTTTCTTGTCCGAACGGACAAAGGAATTGACGAGTGCGCGCACCAGGGCGCATCCCGGGCGTACACTGGGCGGCATTTTGGGTCACGGGCGAGAAAAACCGTCGAGTGCGCGCCCCCGCCCCCGTCCTGCCTGCGCCCTCGCCCCGCGCGGCCCGTCCCACCCACAAACCTGAAACCCCCTGCGACCGGGGAGAAGGCCCGCCGCCCGCCGCGTCGCCCCAGCCCAAACGAAACGCTAACGCGACGAAATGCTCACATCGCGGTATCATATGCGGGATACGTTGGGTCACGACGAGGAGGGCCCCATGAGCCCCAGCGCCGAACGGCAGACATATCGGGTCGCGGTCTTTGACTTTGACGGTACCTCCATCCGGGGTCAGTCCGGGTCGCTCTTCACGTGCTACCTCATCCGCAGCGGCATGATGTCGCCCTTGCGGGCGCTTCGCCTCATCTGGTGGGGCGTTCGCTACAAGCTGCACCTGCCCTATCGCCAGGACGAGGCGCGCGAGCTCGTGCTGGGCGCGCTGCGCGGCCGCACCGCAAACGAGGTGGACGCGCTCATGGTGGGCTTCCACGACCGCATCCTCTCGCCGCGCTACCGGGCGCGCGCGCTCGCCGCGGTGGAGGAGTGCTCCGAGGACGGCATGGTCACGCTGCTCGTCTCCGCGACGTTCGACGCCATCGCGCGCGTCGCCGCCCAGCGCATGGGGGTCGACGGCTTCATGGCCACCACGATGGAGAAGGACGAGCGGGGCAACTACACCGGCGCCGTGGCCGGCCCTGTGGTCGCGGGGCCCGAGAAGTACCGTGCGGTCGCGCGGTGGTGCGACGAGCGCCTGGGGCAGGGGAGATGGAGGCTCGCCCGCGCCTACGGCGACCACTACTCGGACCGGGACCTGCTCGCCCGCGCGCAGACGGCCTACGCCGTGTGCCCGGGCAAGACGCTTCGGTCGCTTGCCCGGCGCAAGCACTGGGAGGTTCTCGACTGGGACGCCTAGCCTGGCCGTCCCAGCGTTCGGCGCGGCGCGCCAGGGGGAGGATGACATGGAAATCTCACGCAAGACCGACTACGCGCTGCGGATGCTCGCCGCGCTGGTGAAAGACCCGAGCGGCGTCGTGTCCGTGCGCACGGCGGCCAAGGAGAACGACATCCCGTACTCCTTTGCCCGCTCCATCCAGCATGACCTGGCGCTCGCCGGGATCGTGGAGAACTCGCGCGGGGCGAGCGGCGGCATGCGGCTGTCCGTGGACCCGCGCGAGACCACGCTGCTGCAGCTCGTCGAGGCCGTGCAGGGGCCGGTGATCGTCTCGGCCTGCGCGACGTCCGGGGCCGAGGGCGGCGCGTGCCCGCGCCGCGGGTTCTGCCACTTCACCTCGGTCTGGTGCAACGCGGAGCGGCTGCTGCGCCAGTTCTTCTCTACCGTGACGCTCCACGAGCTCGTCGTGGAGCGCCGCTCGCCCGTCTTTGAGGGGTCGTTCCG
Source organism: Olsenella sp. An290 (assembly GCF_002159535.1). Classification (GTDB taxonomy): domain Bacteria; phylum Actinomycetota; class Coriobacteriia; order Coriobacteriales; family Atopobiaceae; genus Thermophilibacter. Next base: position 7,800 of record NZ_NFIU01000001.1, read on the forward strand.
GCTCGTCTCGGAGGACGAGGCCCGCTCCGTCGCGTGCATCGCGGCGGAGGCCTAGCCCATGGGGCGGCCCGTCAGCCACGGGGCCGGCGCCGCGAGCGGCAGCCCCGCCCCCGCGCGCCCTCTCGAGGAGTTTCGCGCCCTCGTGCTGGAGCGCGGCGGCGAGCTCTACCGCGACCTTCCCTGGCGCCGCACGCGCGACCCGTACGAGATCTGGATCTCCGAGGTCATGCTCCAGCAGACGCAGACCACGCGCGTGGACGGCCGCTGGCAGCGCTGGCTCTCCCGGTTCCCCACGCTCTCCGCGCTGGCCGCGGCCGAGCCCGCCGACGTGCTCGACGAGTGGCAGGGCCTTGGCTACAACCGCCGCGCCCTCGCCGTGCACCGCGCCGCCCGCGCGGTGGCCGAGGGGGGAGGGGCGCTCCCGCGCGAGGCCGCCGAGCTCGAGGCCCTGCCGGGGATCGGCCCCGCAACGGCCGCCGGCATCCGGGCCTTTGCGTTTGACCTCCACGCGGTCTACCTGGAGACCAACGTGCGCTCGGTCTTCCTCCACGAGCTCTTCCCCCACGAGGAGGCGGTCCCGGACCGCGTGCTCACCCCGCTCGTGGCCCAGACCTGCCCGGCCGATGCCGCAGACCCCACGGACGACCCGCGCACCTGGTACTACGCCCTTCTCGACTACGGCGCCTACCTCAAGCGCACGGTGCCCAACCCCTCCCGGCGCTCTCGGGGCCACACGCGCCAGTCGCGCTTCGAGGGGTCGCACCGCCAGAAGCGCGCGGCGCTCGTGCGCATTCTCCTGGCGCGTCGCTCGGACGCGGCCGGGGGTGCGGATTTCCCGAGCATCTGCGCCGAGCTTGCAAGCGAGGAGGCAAATGCGGGTAGAAGGCCCCTAGGCGCCGACGACGTGCGCGCCCTTCTCGCCGAGCTCGAGCACGAGGGGTTCTGCCACGAGGACCGCGGCGTCTGGCGCGTCTAGAGCGAGGGTACGGGGCCGGGAATGGGCCCGGCGCAATCGTCCCCGGACGGGACGGGAGAGGAGCATCAATGGCCGTTGACTTCGAGAGCTCTCAGACCAAGAAGAACCTGGAGGCCGCGTTTGCCGGCGAGTCCCAGGCCACCAACAAGTACGGCTACTACGCGAGCAAGGCCAAGAAGGAGGGCTACGAGCAGATCGCCGCGATCTTCACGGAGACCTCCGGCAACGAGCGCGAGCACGCCAAGCTCTGGTTCAAGTACCTCCACGGCGGCGAGGTGCCTGACACCCTGACCAACATCAAGGACGCCGCGGCGGGCGAGAACTACGAGTGGACCGACATGTACAAGGGCTTCGCCGAGACCGCCGAGGCCGAGGGCTTCGCAGAGATCGCCGCCAAGTTCCGCATGGTCGGCGAGATCGAGAAGCACCACGAGGAGCGCTACCTCAAGCTCGCCGAGCGCGTCGAGAAGGGCGAGGTCTTCGCGCGTGAGGGCGTGAAGGTGTGGAAGTGCCGCAACTGCGGCCACCTGCACGTGGGCGCCGAGGCCCCGGAGGTCTGCCCGGTCTGCAACCACCCGAAGGCCTACTTCGAGGAGCAGGCGCTCAACTACTAGCGGCCTGACTCGCGGACGGGGCGGCCCCGGCTCCTGGGCAAGAGCGCGCCAGAAGGCGCCCTCGCCCGGCGGCCGGGGCCGCCCTCCTTGTGCGCGCCGCGCCCCCGCGCCCGTCAGCGCCGCGCACCGCGCCCCACGCCCCCGCACGTCGCCCCCTCCGCGCCGCAACGTCGCGGGGGTTTCTCTACTCACGGGAGCATTCCCCACACTCGCGGGTTTTTCATGGACACCACGTTGACGAAACCTTCACAATGGGAGTTGTTCTGCGTGCGACCCGCTCGCGGTGGAACGCCCACGCGGAGGGCGTGGGGCACCTGACCCGGAGGAGTAGACATGGAGACTCTCGACAGCACCCTCTACCTGAGCAACGATGACCTGTTCCTGCTTGCTCGCGGAGAGTGGTACAAGAGCTACGAGAAGCTCGGCGCGCACCCCGCCAAGGATGACTCGGGCACGTCCGGCTTCCACTTTGCCGTGTGGGCTCCCGACGTGAAGAGCGTCCACGTCATCGGCGACTTCAACGGCTGGGACGAGACGGCCAACCCGCTTGTCCCCACGCAGACCGGCGGCGTCTGGCAGGGCTTCGTCCCCGGCGTCGGCCACGAGGCCCTCTACAAGTACCTCATCGAGACCATGGACGGCCGCAAGCTCTACAAGGCCGACCCCTACGGCTTCTACGCCGAGCAGATTCCCGGCACCGCCTCGCGCACCTTCGACCTTGCCGGCTACAAGTGGGGCGACGGCACCTACATGAAGAACCGCGCCAAGCGCGACATGTTCAAGGAGCCCCTCAACATCTTCGAGGTGCACCTGGGCAGCTGGCGCCGCCACGGCGACGAGCCCCAGGGCGAGCCGCGCCCGGATGGCACCTATCCCGGCCCCGGCGACCCGTTCCCCGCGCAGCGCGGCGTGGTCTACTCCTACGACGACCTCTCCGTGGAGCTCGTGGCCTACGCCAAGGAGATGGGCTACTCCCACCTCGAGATCATGCCCGTGAACGAGCACCCCTTCGACGGCTCCTGGGGCTACCAGCCCACCGGCTACTACGCGGCCACCTCGCGCTACGGCAACCCCAAGCAGTTCATGCACTTCGTCGACGCCTGCCACAAGGCCGGCATCGGCGTGATCCTTGACTGGGTGCCGGGCGGCTTCTGCGCCGACGCCCAGGGGCTTGCCACCTTCAACGGCCAGATGCTCTACGAGCACAAGATCCACCCCAACTGGAGCACCCACCAGTTCGACTACTCGCGCGGCGAGGTGCGCAGCTTCCTCGTCTCCAACGCCCTCTTCTGGGCCGAGTACTTCCACGCCGACGGCCTGCGCATGGACGGCGTCTCGTCGATGCTCTACATGAACTTCGGCATCGACGACCCCGGCCAGAAGCGCTTCAACGAGAAGGGCACCGAGGAGGACCTCGACGCCTCCGCGTTCATCCGCCAGACCAACACCGCCATGGGCAAGTTCCACCCCGACGTCATGATGATCGCCGAGGAGTCCACGGCTTGGCCGCTCGTGACCTACCCGCCCGAGGACGGCGGCCTCGGCTTCCACTTCAAGTGGGACATGGGCTGGATGAACGACACCCTCCACTACCTCCAGACGGACTTCCCGTGGCGCCCCGGCAACTACCGGATGCTCACCTTCTCGTCCATGTACCAGTTCAACGAGAACTTCATCCTGCCGCTCTCCCACGACGAGGTCGTCAACGGCAAGTGCTCGCTCATCACGCGCCAGCCCGGTGACTTCTGGCGCCAGTTCGCGGGGATGAGGGCGCTCGCCTTCTACCAGATGACCCATCCCGGCGGCAAGCTCAACTTCATGGGCAACGAGATCGCCCAGTTCATCGAGTGGCGCTACTACGAGGGCATCCAGTACTTCCTGGCCGAGCAGTACGACACCCACCGTCACCACCAGCAGTTCATTCGCGACCTCAACGCCTTCTACAACAAGAACAAGGCGCTGTGGCAGCGCGCGTTCTCCTCGGAGGGCTTCGAGTGGATCGACGCCGACAATGCGGAGCAGTCGATCATCTCCTTCATCCGTCGCGGCGAGAAGCCCGGCGACGAGCTCGTGGTCCTCATCAACTTTGACGTCAACGCGCGCGAGAACTTCCGCATGGGCGTCCCCGAGTGGGGCGTCTGGGAGGAGCAGTTCAACTCCGACGACGAGCGCTACGGCGGCTCCGGCGTCGTGAACGTGGGCAAGATCAAGTGCCAGGACGAGCCGTGGAACGGCCGCGAGCAGTCCATCGTCGTGCGCGTCCCGCCCCTGGGCGGCATGATTCTCAAGCGCACCGGCACCCTGCGCCGCCCCGCCAAGAAGAAGCCTGCCGGCACCACCGCCAAGAAGGCCACGGCCGCCGAGGGCGAGAAGCCCAAGGCGACCACCGCAAAGCCCGCGGCCAAGAAGGTGCCGGCCAAGAGCTCCGTAAGGAGCGCGTCAGCTCAGAAGCCCGTCGCGAAGAAGAAAACCTCCGCGGAGTAAGCTTTACGGGGCCGCCCACGGGCGGCCCCACGCAACGGCCGGGCGCGGCAACCGGCCTCGCGCACCCGCGCGAACCCAGCGTTCTTGTCGCCCGTATTGAGGAGCAAAGCAGTGACTACCCCCAAGATTTTCGAGAGCACGGAAGACTTCGTCGAGCAGTACCGCGAGGCCTGCGTGAACCGCTACGGCACCCCCTTCGAGGAGCTGCCGAGCCAGGAGCGCTACTTCGCGCTCGCCGAGCTCATCGCCAACAAGGGCCGTGCCCTCTTCCCGGAGTCCCACCCCAAGGGCGCCAAGAAGGTCTACTACTTCTCCCTCGAGTTCCTGCTCGGTCCCCTGCTCGACAACTACCTGATCAACTTTGGCGTCCGTGACCTCGTCGCCGAGGGCGTCAAGGAGCTGGGATCCAGCCTCGAGGACATCTGCCGCCAGGAGGTCGACCCGGGCCTTGGCAACGGTGGCCTGGGCCGCCTCGCCGCGTGCTTCCTCGACTCCATGGCCCACGAGGGCATCGCCGGCTACGGCAACGGCATGCGCTATCGCTACGGCCTCTTCCGCCAGTACATCGAGGGCGGCCGTCAGGTGGAGCGCACGGACAACTGGCTCGCCAACGGCTTCCCCTGGGAGACCCGCAAGGACGGCTCCGCCGTGCTCGTGCGCTTTGGCGGCCAGGTGGTCCGCCACGAGCAGGACGGCAAGTTCTGGTTCACCCAGGAGGGCGGCGAGCTCGTCCGCGCCGTCCCCTACGACGTGCCCATCATCGGCTACGGCGGCAAGGTCGTGAACAAGCTGCGCCTGTGGTCGGCCGAGCCCTACACCGAGGACTTCGACCTCGACGCCTTCAACGCCGGCGACTACGCCCGCGCCAACAAGTTCCGCTCCGACGTCGAGGCCATCTCCACGATCCTCTACCCCAACGACGCCGGCGAGCACGGCCGGATGCTGCGCCTCAAGCAGGAGTACCTCTTCGTCTCCGCGGGCCTGCAGACCATCCTGCGCACCTACGAGCGCGAGTTCGGCCCGGACTGGGAGCACCTTGGCGAGCACGTGTGCGTCCACACCAACGACACGCACCCCGCGATGTGCGGCCCCGAGCTCATGCGCCTGCTCGTGGACGAGAAGGGCGTGGACTTTGACGTTGCCTACCAGGTGGCCAGGGAGACGATCTCCTTCACCAACCACACCGTCATGCCCGAGGCGCTGGAGAAGTGGCCGATCAACACCTTCCGCAACCTCCTGCCGCGCCTCTACATGTTCATCGAGGAGGTCGACCGTCGCTACCGCGACAGCCTCGCCAACCACCTCTCGCCCAACGACGGCAAGTGGACCGACGTCCTCAAGAACACCGCGATCCTCTGGGACGGCCAGGTCCGCATGGCCAACCTCTCGATCATCTTCTCGCACTCGATCAACGGCGTCTCCGCGCTGCACACGCAGATCCTCAAGGACAGTGTCTTCCACGAGTTCTATGAGATGATGCCGCAGCGCTTCAACAACAAGACCAACGGCGTCACGCACCGCAGGTTCCTCTGCGAGGCCAACCCGTCCTACTCCAAGCTCATCACCGAGGCCATCGGCGACGGCTGGATGGACGACGCCATGGAGCTCGAGAAGCTCATCCCCTTTGAGGAGGACGCGAGCTTCCTCGACGGCATGGAGCTCGCCAAGAAGGCCGACAAGGAGCGCCTGGCCGCCTACGTCAAGGAGACCTCCGGCGTCGAGCTTGACACCAACATGGTCTTTGACGTGCAGGTCAAGCGCTTCCACGCCTACAAGCGCCAGCTCCTCAACGTCTTCAAGGTGCTCGACGTCTACAACCGCATCCTCGCGGACCCGAGCTACAGCCCGCGCCCGACGGCGTTCGTCTTCTCCGGCAAGGCCGCGCAGAGCTACACCTTCGCCAAGGAGGTCATCCGCCTCATCAACTCCGTCGCGGACGTGATCAACGGCGACGAGCGCGTGAGCGACAAGATCAAGGTGGCCTTTGTGCCCAACTTCGCCGTCTCCAACGCGCAGCTCATCTACTCGGCGGCGGAGATCTCCGAGCAGATCAGCGTGGCCGGTGCCGAGGCCTCCGGCACCTCCAACATGAAGCTCATGATGAACGCCGCCATCACCCTGGGCACGCTCGACGGCGCCAACATCGAGATCTCTGATCTCGTGGGTCCCGAGAACATCAAGATCTTCGGCCTGCACGCCGACGAGGTCGAGGAGCTGCGCGCCAGCGGCCGCTACTACGCCTGGGACCAGTACAACGCCGACCGCGACCGTCTGGGCCGCATCGTCGACATGCTCACGGACGGCACGCTCGCGCGCCTCTCCGGCAACTTCGAGAGCATCCGCGACTACCTCATGGTGGACAACGACCCCGATCTGGTCCTGCGCGACTTCCACTCCTACGTCCAGGCGTGGGACGAGCTGACCGCTGACTACGCAGATCGCCGCCGTTGGAACAAGTCGGCGCTCCACAACACCGCCAAGGCGGGATACTTCTCTAGTGACCGAACGATTCGCGAGTACATGGCCGACATCTGGAACGTGTAGACGTCGGGCCTTCTGAGCGCACGGTCAGGGCCGCGGCCCTAACGGTTTGAAAGGAGTGGGGGTATGAGTAAGAAAGAGTGCATCGCTATGCTCCTGGCGGGTGGTCAGGGCAGCAGGCTCGGTGCGCTGACGAGCAACGTCGCCAAGCCGGCGGTCTCGTTCGGCGGCAAGTTCCGCATCATCGACTTTGCCCTGTCGAACTGCGCGAACTCTGGCGTCAACACCGTGGGCGTTCTCACGCAGTACCGTCCGTACCTGCTGCACAGCTACATCGGGACCGGCGAGGCGTGGAACCTCGACGACCGCACGGGCGGCGTCTCCATCCTCCCGCCCTACGCCACGCAGACGGGCGGCTCCTGGTACGAGGGCACGGCCGACGCCGTGGCCCAGAACATCGGCTACATCGAGCAGAACGACCCCGACTACGTCCTGATCCTCTCCGGCGACCAGCTCTACCGCATGGACTACGCCGACATGCTGGCCACCCACAAGCGCCACAACGCCGACCTCACCATCGCGGTCATGCCCGTGCCCTGGGAGGAGGCCTCCCGCTTTGGCATCATCACCCAGGACGAGGACGAGAAGATCGTCAAGTTCACCGAGAAGCCGGCCAAGCCCGACTCCAACCTCGCCTCCATGGGCATCTACATCTTCAATACCGACCTCCTGCTCTCCTCGCTCAAGGAGGACGCGATCGACCAGACCTCCGAGCACGACTTCGGAAAGAACATCATTCCGAAGCTCCTCGAGGAGGGCAAGCGCCTCTACACCTACGAGTTCAACGGCTTCTGGCGCGACGTCGGCACCATCTCGAGCTACCACGAGACGAGCATGGACCTGCTCGGGCCCAACCCGGCCTTCGACATCTACAGCAGCACGTTCCCGATCATGAGCAACTCGTCCACCCGCCCGCCCGCGTTCGTGGGCAAGGACGGCAACATCGACGACTGCCTCGTCTCCAACGGCTGCCAGGTCTACGGCACCGCCAAGCACTCGATCCTCTCGACCGACGCCTACGTGGGCGAGCGTGCCACCGTCATCGACTCGGTGCTCCTGCCCGGCGCCCGCGTCAAGGACGGCGCCCGCGTCGTGCGCGCCATCCTCGGCGAGAACTCCGTCGTGGAGGAGAACGTGAGCCTCGGCAGCGTCGATACGACCAAGGACACGGTCGTCATTGGAAACGACGTCGTCGTTGGGAAGGGGGAGAACTAACCATGGAAAAGGTCATCGGCCTCATCACCTGCAACTACTCGGCCAAGGAGACGAGCCCGCTCACCGAGAGCCGTCCCGTGGCGTCGCTGCCCTACCTCGGCCGCTACCGTCTCGTTGACTTTGCCCTGTCCAACCTGGTGAACTGCGGCATCCGTACCGTGGGCATGGTCATGCCGTACAACTACCGCTCGATCATCGACCACACCGGCTCGGGCAAGGAGTGGGACCTCGACCGCAAGAACGGGGGCCTCTTCATCCTGCCGGGCTCGGCCTTCGGCACCTCCCGCACGGGCGCCCGCTTCCTCCTGCGCGACCTCGTGCACAACAAGGCCTACTTCACGCGCAGCACCGCCGACGCCGTGATCTTCTCGACCGCCAACTTCGTGTACAACGTCGACCTCGACAAGGTCTACGAGGCGCACAAGGCCTCTGGCGCCGACATCACGGTCCTTACCAAGACCGCGTCCGAGAAGGACCCGGACGTGACGGCCTTCGACGTCGAGGACGGGCGCGTCTGCGGCGTCCACCACGGCACCACGTTCGGCGAGACCATGTTCCTCGACTGCTTCGTGATCGGCCGTCAGCTCCTCCTGGACATGTTCGACTGGTACGCCCCGACCGACTACCTCGACCTCTTCGAGGCCATGGTGGGCGACTTCGGCCGCGTGAACGTGCGCACCTACGACTTTGACGGCTACGTCGCCCCGGTCTTCAACAAGCGCACCTACTTCCGCTCCAACATGGACCTGCTCGACCCGCAGATCTCCGCCGAGCTCTTCCCCGAGGACCGCTCCATCAAGACCAAGGCGCACGACACGCCTCCCGCCAAGTTCGAGATCGGCTCGCGCGTCCTCAACTCCCGCATCTCCTCGGGCGACCGCATCTACGGCAGCGTGAGCGACTCGATCCTCGGCCGCAACGTCATCGTGGAGGCCGGCGCCACCGTCCGCAACTCCATCGTGATGCAGGGCTGCGTGGTCAAGAGCGGCGCCCGCGTGGAGAACGCGATCGTGGACCGCGGCAACGTGGTCCCGGCGGGCACCGAGCTCAGGGGCACCCCCGAGGACGTGCTCATCAAGGAGAAGTCTCGCGACTAGGACCAGGAGAACCACCGTGCCAACCACTGCCAAGCGCAGGAAGCTGAAGGTGCTCTTCGCGTCCTCCGAGGCCGTCCCGTTTGCCAAGACGGGCGGTCTCGGGGACGTCGCGGGCTCGCTTCCCCGCGCCCTCAAGCATGCCGGCGCCCGCGCCGCCGTCATCATGCCCAAGTACGGGACCATCCCGCAGGAGTACCGCGACCAGATGAAGCACGTGGCCGAGTTCTACGTGCCGCTCGCCTGGCGCAACGAGTACTGCGGCATCGAGAAGCTCACGCTGCAGAACCTCGACTTCTACTTCATCGACAACGAGGCCTACTTCAAGCGCGACGGCCTTTACGGCTACTTCGACGACGGGGAGCGCTTCGCGTTCTTCTCGAAGGCCATCTGCGAGGCCATCGCCAGGGTGCCGGAGCTCGAGTGCGACGTCCTGCACTGCAACGACTGGCAGACCGCGCTCTGCTGCGTCTTCCTGCGCGAGTTCTACCAGCAGATCCCGCAGTGCGCCAACGTGAAGACCGTCTTCACCGTGCACAACGTCAAGTTCCAGGGCCAGTACAGCGACAAGGTCCTCGAGGAGGTGCTGGGCCTCGCCCACATCCCGGCGGCCCGCGACCAGCTCTACTGCGACCGCGACTCCATCAACTACATGAAGGGTGCGCTCTGCTACGCGGACTACCTCACCACGGTGAGCCCGAGCTACGCCTACGAGCTGCAGATGCCCTTCTACGGCGAGGGCCTCGACGGCATCTTCCGCCGTCGCTCGAGCGTCCTGAGCGGCATCCTCAACGGGATCGACCAGGGCATCTGGAACCCCGCGACCGACCCCATGATCCCGGCGAACTACTCCGAGAAGGACCTGGCCAACAAGGCCGAGTGCAAGCGCGCCCTCCAGGAGGAGCTGGGCCTGGCCCAGGACCCCACGCGCCCGCTCGTGGTCTCCATCGGCCGCCTCACGGACCAGAAGGGCCTCGGCCTTGTCCGCTACGCGATGGACCACCTCATGCAGCGCGGCGTCCAGGTTGCCATCCTCGGCACGGGTGACAAGGACCACGAGGACGCGTTCCGCTACTTCGGCGCCCGCTACGGCGACCAGATGTGCGCGCGCATCGCCTTTGACAACGCGCTCTCGCACCGCATGTACGCGGGCGGTGACATCCTGCTCATGCCGTCCGAGTTCGAGCCGTGCGGCCTGTCCCAGATGATCGCCATGCGCTACGGCACCCTGCCGCTCGTGCGCGAGACCGGCGGCCTGCGCGACTCGGTCCGCCCGTACAACAAGTACACCGGCGAGGGCACGGGCTTCTCGTTTGCCAACATGAACGCCGACGAGATGGCGGACACCCTCCTCGGCGCCTGCGAGATCTTCTGGACCGACCAGGACGCCTGGACGAAGCTCATGCTTCAGGCCATGAACGAGGACTTTAGCTGGCGCCGCGCCGCAAACGACTACATGGACATCTATCATGGTCTGCACCCAGAGATCATCAGGTACAACAAGCGGAGAGACAGGTAAGTTTGAAGGCACGTCACGTTACATCAGAGCCGGAGTACAGAAGTCCTTTCGGTGCCGTCCAGCTGGGCGGCACCGTTTCACTGAGCATTGACGTCTGGGACGATGACGTCGTGTTCTGCACGCTGCGCGTCTGGACGGACGCCCACGGCGAGCAGCTCATCGAGATGCACGGCTCACGCGCGGGCGAGGGCCTGCGCTTCACGGCGAGCTATCGTCCGGGCGAGACCGGCGTGGTCTGGTACAGCTTTGACATCGAGGCGAGCGACGGCGCCGTGTGGCGCTACGGGGCGCGCCCGGGCTGGACCACCGGGGAGGGCGCCTTTGCCTACGGAGACCCGCCCTCCTTCCAGATCACGGTCTACGAGCCCCGCCTGGACCAGCCCCGCTGGTACCGGGAGGGCATCGTCTACCAGATCTTCCCGGACCGCTTTGCCCGCGGCAAGGACGCGCCCGAGCGCGCCCGCACGCTCGAGGCGCACCGGCGCGGCCCGCGCCGCGAGCTCGTGGACTGGGACAAGCCCGTCGACTACGAGCGCAACCCGGACGGCTCCATCGCCTGCTGGGACTTCTACGGCGGCACGCTCGAGGGCATCCGCGAGCACCTGGACTACCTCGCCGACCTTGGCGTGACGGCGCTCTACCTCAACCCCATCTTCGAGGCCGCGTCAAACCACCGCTACGACACGGCGGACTACCTGGCCATAGACCCGCTCCTCGGCACGACCGAGGACTTCGAGCGGCTCTGCCTTGACGCGGAGGAGCGCGGCATCTCCGTCATCCTGGACGGCGTGTTCAACCACTCCGGCCAGGACTCCCGCTACTTCAACTCCTACGGCAACTACCCCGAGGTGGGTGCCTACCAGAGCCCCGACTCGCCGTACCGCGACTGGTACTTCTTCAACGACGACGGGACCTATGCCGGCTGGTGGGGCAACGGCGACCTGCCCGCCCTGAACGAGCACAACCCGGACTACCACGCGCTCATCTGCGGCCGTCGCGGCGTCGTGCGCACGTGGCTGCGCGCGGGCGCGCGCGGCTGGCGCCTCGACGTGGCCGACGAGCTCTCCGACGAGTTCATCGCCGACATCAAGCGCGCGCTCACGGTGGAGCGCCACGACGGCGTCCTCATCGGCGAGGTCTGGGAGGACGCCACCAACAAGCTCGCCTACGGCAAGCTTCGCCAGTACTTCCAGGGCAAGGAGCTCGACGGCACCATGAACTACCCGGTGCGCACGGGGCTTCTCGCCTACCTCTGCGGGCACATCGGGGCGCCCGAGCTCGCGGCGCGCCTCGAGCAGCTGCGCGAGAACTACCCGCCCGACAACTTCTACGCGGCGCTCAACCTCCTCGGCAGCCACGACCGCGAGCGCCTGTTCACCGTGCTCGGCGGCGCGCCCGACCCCGACAGCATCCCCGAGGGGGAGCGCGCGGGCTGGCACCTGGCCGACGACCAGGTGGGCCTTGCCAAGGCGCGCCTGTGGCTCGCCGTCCTTCTCCAGATGACGCTGCCCGGCGTTCCGTGCGTCTACTACGGCGACGAGCTCGGCCTCGAGGGCCTGCGCGACCCGTACTGCCGGGCGAGCTTCCCGTGGGACGGCTCGCGCGGGCACGCGGACTGCCGCATGACCTACCGCAACGCGATCGCCCTGCGCAAGACCCTGCCCACCTTCGTGGACGGCGACTTCGAGCCCTTCTCGTCCGGCGAGGACGTCTTTGGCTTCTGGCGCCGCGACGGCGAGCGCAGCGTCTGCGTGCTCGTGAACGCGAGCCTCTCCGAGGCGCACGACGTTCGCGTGCCCATGGTGGGCGAGCTCGTGTGCGACGTGGTCTCGGGCAGCGTTCCCGCGGTCGAGTCCGGGCAGGCCCACGTCTTCCTCTGGCCGCTCGGCACGGCGGTCCTGCACTTCCATCGGGCCCGCCGGCTCCAGGAGCCGCTCGGGCGCGGCATGGGCGTGCTCTGCCACGTGACGTCGATCCCCAACGGCGGCCGCCCGGGCACGCTCGGCGCGCCGGCGCGCCGCTTCATCGACTGGCTCGCCGCGACCGGCCAGACCTACTGGCAGGTCCTCCCCGTGAACCCCACGGACGAGTACGGTTCGCCCTACGCGGGCGTCTCCGCCTTTGCCGGCAACACCGACCTCCTCGAGCACGATGAGTCCGAGACCCTCAAGGCGCTCGAGAAGATCGGCACCTCCGCGGACTACCTCGAGTTCTGCAGCGAGAACGACTACTGGCTCACGCCCTACGCGACCTTCCGCGCCATCAAGGAGCTCCTCGGCGAGGGGCCGTGGCAGGGCTGGCCCGCGCGCTACCGCCGCTTCAGTCCGAGCCTCGTGCGCAACCCGCGGATCGCGACGGCCGTGGAGAACCACCGGCGCCTCCAGTACGCCTTCGACCGCGAGTGGCGGGACCTTCTGGACTACGCGCACGCCCGCGGCATCCAGGTCATCGGCGACATGCCCATGTACGTCTCGGGCGACTCGGCCGACGTCTGGAGCGAGCCCGACGTCTTTGACCTGGACGAGAACGGCTACGCCCGCCGCGTGGCGGGGGCTCCCGGCGACGCCTTCGCGCCCGAGGGCCAGATCTGGGGCAACCCCACCTATCGCTGGGACATCCTGCGCGAGCAGAACTACGGCTGGTGGCTGCGGCGCTTCAGCCGCGCGCTCGCGCTCTACGACGTGGTGCGCCTGGACCACTTCATCGGGTTCTCCTCGTTCTTCTCGGCTCCCGCGGGGTCGCCGGCGAGCGCGGGGACGTACTCGTTTGGCCCGGGCCTCGAGCTCTTCCAGAGGGCCTTCGAGCAGTTTGGCCCGCTGCCCTTCATTGCGGAGGACCTGGGCTCGATCACGCCGGCGGTGCGCGCGCTCGTGAGCGCGACGGGCTTTGCCGGCATGGACGTCATCCAGTTCTCCGACGCCGACGTGCGCGAGGGCTACGAGCCCCGGCCCGAGACCGTCGCGTACACGGGCACGCACGACAACCAGACGCTCGTGGGCTTCTGCGAGACGCGCTTTGGGCTCGAGGGGGAGGCGGCCGCCTCGCTTGCCGACGAGCTTCTGCGCCGCACGCTGGACTCGACGGCCGAGGTGGCGATCGTGCCGCTCCAGGACCTGCTCGGCCTGGACGACGAGTCGCGGATGAACGTGCCCGGCGTAGCCGGCGGCAACTGGTCCTGGCGCGCGGACGAGGACGCGGTCGAGGCCGCGGCCGAGCGGGCGCGCGCGCTCGCGGAGGGGTCCGGCCGCCTGCGCGCATAGCGCCGCGCCCGCCCCGCCGCCCATCGCCCCGAGCCCGTGCAGTGCCGTCGGGCCGGGGCGTCTCTGTGCCGCGGGGCCCGGGCCGGGCAAGAAGAACCTGTGACCGCGCGGGCCGGCCGCTACAATGGGGCGAGAAGAACCGCCCGTCGCGACCGGCCCCGACCCCGAGGCCGGCGTGCCGTCATGTAGGGACGCCCCATGCTCATAGACCGTGTTTCTCGCCAGCTGACCTCAGCGCCGGAGCTCGCCCCGCTTGTCCGGGAGCTCGGGGCGGGCCATGACGCCACGCTCGCGGTGGCGCAGTCGGCCCGTCCCCTGGTGGTCGCGGCGCTGTGGGCGGCCGACCCGCGCCCCTGCCTCTTTGTGGTGTCGGGCGAGGAGGCGGCCGACCGGGCCGCCCGGGCGCTCTCGGCGTGGCTCGGCCAGGACGCGGTGAGCCGCTACCCGGAGCGCCGTGACCGGCCGTGGTCCGAGGCCGCCCCCGAGGACGCCGTGGTCGGCGCGCGCTGCCGCGCGGTGGCGCGCCTGGCCGCGGGCGAGCGCTGCGTCGTCGTGGCGAGCGCCCACGCGCTGCTTCGGCGCGTCCCGCCGGTGGGCAGCGGCTACTTTGCCTCGAGCACCTTTGCGGTGGGGGACGAGGTCCCCTTTGAGGAGGTCCCGGCCCTGCTCGTGGGGATGGGCTACACCGATGTCGGGGGCGTGGACGCGCCCGGCACCTTCCACGTGCACGGTGACGCCGTCGACGTCTGGCCCGCTCAGGCCACGAGCCCCGTGCGCATGGAGTTCTTTGGGGACGAGATCGACCGCGTGCGCCGCATGGTCCCCTCCACGGGCCAGACCATCGGCGAGCTCTCCGAGGTGACGGTCTCGCCCTGCCGCGAGCTCGCCCTTACGGACGAGACCGTGGGGCGCGCCGAGCGCGCGCTCTTCAACCGGGCCCGCGACAACAGCGCCGTGGCCGCCGACCTGGAGCTCATTCGCCAGCGCGCCGCCGCGCCCGCGCTGGAGCGCTACCTGGGCGCGCTCTACGGGGGCACGGCGAGCCCCCTCGAGCACATGAGCTCCGACGCGCTCGTGGTGCTCGCCGAGCCCCGCGCCCTCTTCGACGACTGCATGCGCGCCTACGACGAGCTCGAGGTGGCCGCCGGCGCCGCGCGAGTCTCCCTTGAGGGGCTCTACACCTCGCCGCGCCAGATGGACTTTGGCAGCCAGCAGCGGCTCTCGCTCTCCTCGATCCTGCGCGCCGGCTCGGGCGCCGTCACGGCCGAGCTTCCCGTGCGCCAGCCGCAGATCGCGGGCTCGGACGCCAAGCTCCTGGGGCGCGTGCGCCAGCTCGTGGCGGACCGGGCCGTGGTGCTCTTTGCCGTGCCCGACCGCGCCGCGCGCGAGGCGCTGGAGCTCCGCTTCACCGACGAGGCCATCCCTGTGGTGGAGTCCCTGGGGACCTCGGCCGAGAACCGCGACCCGCAGGCGCCGTCCCTCGAGCGCGGCCGCGTCACGTTCGTCGACGCGCCGGTGCCGGCGGGCATCGTGATCCCCACGGCGGGGCTCGCGGTCTTCTCGGTCTCCGACCTCACGGCGCGCACGGCCAAGAACCGCCGACGCGCGCGCCGCGTGGACCCCACGAGCGTGACCTTCCCCTTCAAGCCCGGGGACTACGTCGTCCACGCCACGCACGGCATCGCGCTCTTCTCCGAGATCGTGCGCCAGGAGGTGGCCGGGCGCGAGCGCGACTACTTCCTTCTGGAGTACGCGGCGGGCGACAAGCTCTTCGTGCCCCTCGAGCAGGTGGACCGCATCACGCGCTACGTGGGGCCGGACGGCGCGAGCCCGCGCCTCACGCGCCTCAACACCGCGGACTGGTCCCGCGCCACGGGCAAGGCCCGGCGCTCGGCCAAGAAGCTCGCCTTTGACCTCGTGGACCTCTACACGCGCCGGAGCTCCGTGCCCGGCTACGCGTTCTCCCAGGACACGCCCGTCCAGGAGGAGATGGAGGCGAGCTTTGCCTACGAGCTCACGCCCGACCAGCGCTCCGCCATCGCCGACATCAAGGCGGACATGGAGGCGCGCCGCCCGATGGACCGGCTGCTGTGCGGCGACGTGGGCTTTGGCAAGACGGAGGTCGCCCTGCGCGCGGCCTTCAAGTGCTGCCAGGACTCCAAGCAGGTGATGGTGCTCTGCCCCACCACCATCCTGGCGCAGCAGCACTTCGAGACGTTCTTCTCGCGCTTTGCGCCCTTTGACCTCAAGGTGGCGGTGCTCTCGCGCTTTGTGACGCCCGCCCAGCAGCGCCGCGCGCTCGAGGGCTTTGCGGACGGCTCGGTGGACGTGCTCATTGGCACGCACCGCCTGCTCTCCGCGGACGTCAACCCGTACGACCTGGGCCTCGTCATCATCGACGAGGAGCAGCGCTTTGGCGTGCAGCACAAGGAGCAGCTCAAGAACATGCGCGAGCAGGTGGACGTGCTCACGCTCTCGGCCACGCCCATCCCGCGCACCATGCAGATGGCCATGAGCGGGGTGCGAGACATGAGCCTCATCATGACGCCGCCGTCCGGGCGCCTGCCCGTCAAGGTGACGGTGGGGGAGTGGGACCCGGACGTGGTCTCCGACGCCATCCGCGAGGAGCTCGCCCGCAAGGGGCAGGTCTACTACGTGAGCAACCGCGTGCACACGATCGACGACGCGGTGGAGCGCGTGATGGAGGCGGCGCCCGAGGCGCGCGTGGGCGTGGCGCACGGCAAGATGAGCGCGCGCGAGGTCGAGGACGTGATGCTGCGCTTCCAGGAGCACGAGATAGACGTCCTGGTGGCCACCACGATCATCGAGAGCGGCATCGACAACCCGCGCACCAACACGCTCATCATCGAGGACTCCCAGCGCCTGGGCCTGGCGCAGCTCTACCAGCTCAAGGGGCGCGTGGGCCGCGGCCGCACGCAGGCCTTTGCCTACTTCATGTTCCCGGCCGAGCTGCCGCTCACGCCCGAGGCCACCGACCGCCTCACGGCCATCAACGAGTACCAGGACCTGGGCAGCGGCATGAAGATCGCGATGCGCGACCTCGAGATCCGCGGTGCGGGCTCGCTCATGGGCGCCGAGCAGCACGGCAACCTCTCCAGCGTGGGCTTTGACCTCTTCACGCAGATGCTCGGCGAGGCCGTGGCCGAGGCCCGCGGCGAGACCCGCGAGGTCGAGCAGGCCGAGGTCTCCATCAACCTGCCCGCCGACTTCTTCCTGGCCGAGGAGTACCTGCCGGACGTGGACAAGCGCGTGCTCGCGTACCGTCGCCTGGCGGCGGCCGTGGACCTGGCCGAGGTGGACGCCCTGCAGGAGGAGTGCGAGAAGGACTTTGGCGCGCTGCCGCTGGCGGGGCGCAACCTCTTCGACCGGGCGCGCGTGCGCATCCGCGCGCAGCGGCTCGGGTGCACCTCGGTGGGCCTCACCAACGGCCGCCTCATGTACCTGGGCGTCGAGGTCCCGCGCGCCGTGGCGCTGCGCCTCAAGGAGCGGGGGGCCCTCGTCTACCCCAAGACGCACAAGGTCGCCTACCCCTTCCATCGCAGCGAGGAGGAGGTCATGCCCGCCGCGCTCGGCGTGCTCGAGGAGATCGGAGGGGACGACGAGGTGGAGGAGTAGCGGCCGCGTCCCTCCTGCCGGCCGCCGTTCGACCGCGGAAATGCTCGCGTTGGCAAAAAAGCCCCGTCCAGAAACCGCTTGGAAAGGGGCGCGGACCTAGTATTCCTAGGGGACGGCCGCCCGGCCGCCACCGGAGGAGAGAGGACCGCCCATGGACCGTCAGAGCAAGCGCGCCAGCATCACCCGTCGCACCCTTCTCAAGGCAGGCGCCGCCGGAGCCGCGCTCTTCTCCGGCCTCGGCCTGCTCCCGACCAAGGCCCTGGCCGCGACCCCCGACCTCGGCGACGTGGCGACCATCGTCGCCGGCATGACGCGCCGCCAGAAGATCGCCCAGAAGATCATGCCCGACTTCCGCCAGTGGGACTCCGGCAGCGGCGTCGCCGACATGACCGTCCTTGACGAGAAGGTCGCGGAGATCGTCGACAAGTACGACCTCGGCGGCGTCATCCTCTTTGCCAACAACGTCAAGGAGACCGAGCAGACCCTGCGCCTGTGCATGGGCCTGCAGGAGGCCGCGACGCGCAACGCCTCCGGGGAGGCCTACGGCAACATCCCGCTGCTCATCACCATCGACCAGGAGGGCGGAATCGTCTACCGCCTGGGGTCTGGCACCGCGCTGCCCGGCAACATGGCCGTGGGGGCCACCCGCAGCGTGGACGACGCCCGCGAGTGCGGCGAGGTCATCGGCCGCGAGCTCAACGCGCTCAAGCTCAACGTCAACTTTGCCCCGTCCTTCGACGTCAACAGCAACCCCAACAACCCCGTCATCGGCCTGCGCTCCATCAGCGGCAACCCCGACCTCGTGGCCGAGCTGGGCGTTCCCATGATGAAGGGCATGCAGGAGCACAACGTCGCCACGGCCGCCAAGCACTTCCCGGGCCACGGCGACGCTGGCACCGACTCCCACACCGGGCTCCCGCGCATCGAGAAGACCGAGGAGGAGCTCTGGGAGTGCGAGTTCATCCCGTTCCAGGCGGCCATCGACAACGGCGTCGACATGGTCATGACCGCGCACATCCAGTTCCCCAAGGTAGAGACCGACACGGCGACCTCCATCAAGGACGGCTCCACGATCGAGCTTCCCGCCACGCTCTCGCACGTCTTCATGACCGACATCCTGCGCGGGGAGATGGGCTTCACGGGCGTTTCGGTCACCGACGCCCTCAACATGGACGCCATCGCCACCAACTTCGGCGAGGTCGACGCCGTCAAGCGCGCCTTCAAGGCGGGCGTTGACATTGCGCTCATGCCCACGATGCTGCGCTCCGCCGCCGACGAGCAGAAGCTCGCCGACCTCATCGACGCCCTCGTCGCGGACGCCGAGATCACCGACGAGATGCTCGACGAGTCCGTCACCCGCATCCTCACCCTCAAGAAGGCGCGCGGCATCCTGCAGTACGCCGAGACCGCGGGCACCGTCGAGGACAACCTCCCCAACGCGCTCGCCGTTGTCGGCAGCGACGAGAACCGCGCCATCGAGCGCGAGGTCTCCGCAAGCGCCGTGACCGTCATCAGGAACGAGGGCGACGTCCTGCCATTCAGGCCCGCCTCCGGCGCCCACGTGCTTCTTGTCGGCGCCTGGAGCAACGAGCAGCCCGGCATGGAGCTCACGATGCGCCGCCTTGTTGACGAGAAGGTCATCCCGGCCGACGTGACGTACGAGTCGCTCAACTATGCCGAGAGCTACTCCAGCCCGGACGAGGCGCTCGCCGACATCACGCCCAAGCTTGCCGACGCCGACTACGCGATTGTGATCTCCGAGGTGGGCAGCACCGCCAACCTCAACCCGGACCGCGTCTCCGGCAGCAGCACCTACGTGCCCACGCGCGTGGTCCGCGCCGCCAACGAGGCGGGCGTGCCCGTTGCCGTCATGAGCATCTCGCTTCCCTACGACTGCGCGATGTACGACGAGGCCCCGGCCGTCGTGGCCGTGTACGGCAACAAGGGCATGGACCCCACCGAGGGGCTGCAGCCCTCCGCCGCCTTCGGCCCCAACGTGCCCGCTGGCGTGGAGGTCATCTTCGGTTGCCACGCCGCCGAGGGCAAGCTCCCCGTGGACCTCTATGCCGTCAACGTTGACGAGAACGGCGCCTCGTTCGACCTCGACAACGTCAAGTACCCGCTTGGCTACGGTCTCACCTACCCCGGCGTGAACGACAAGCCCGCGGTTGACAACTCCGCGCTTGCCACTGCCGTCGCCGACGCCGAGAGGACCGTCCTTGCCAACAGGGACGCCTACACGGCCGACAGCCTCGCCGCGTTCCTCTCTGCCTACGACGCCGCCAAGGCGCTTCTTGACGACCCCGAGGCCACGCAGGAGGAGCTCGACGCCGCGCTCGCCAGGCTGAACGAGGCCATGGACGCGCTCGTTTTGGCCTCCGCGGAGAAGCCTGGCGACAAGAACCCCTCCGGCACGGATTCCGGCACGGGCCCGGGCACGGGCTCCGACGGCAAGAAGCCGTCCGGCTCCGGCCCGATTCCCGAGACCGGTGACCCCACCGCCTTTGCCGCCGTGGCCGCGGCCGCCGTCGCGGGCGTGGCCGCCATGGGCGCAGGTGCCGCCATGCACGCCGAGGACGAGGAGTAAGCGCCCCGGCCCTGATCGGGAGATCCCTTGCGAGGCCCCGCCCCCCCACGGGGGCGGGGCCTCGGCGTATGTTGCGACTGCCGTACCACGCCGCGGACCTCACCCCGCGCGCTCCGCGCTAGAATCGCAGACAGAAGGAACGTCCCGTCGAAGGAGCCCCCATGTCTCACGCCGCCGACCGTGCCGACGCCGAGACGGCCGCCCGCCCAGGCGCGCCCGCCGCGCACCCCGAGTTCGATCGCCTCGTGCGCACGATGTGGCGCCTGCGCCAGCCCGACGGCTGCCCGTGGGACCGCGAGCAGACGCACCGCTCGATCACCAAGCACATGGTCGAGGAGGCCTACGAGGCCGTGGAGGCCATCGAGGAGGGGAGCGCCGCGCACCTTGCCGAGGAGCTGGGCGACGTGCTCGAGCAGGTGGTCCTGCACGCGCAGATTGCGGCGGACGAGGGCGCCTTCACGATCGATGACGTCGTGGCCGGCCTCAACGAGAAGCTCGTGCGGCGCCACCCCCACGTCTTTGGCGAGCTTGCGGCCGCGTCGGACGGTGACGAGGTCCAGGACATCTGGGACGAGGTCAAGGCCGCCGAGCGCGCCGCTGCGGGCGAGGAGGGCGGCGCCCGCGAGCCGGGGCTGCTCGACTCCGTGCCGCTGAGCCTTCCCGCGCTCATGCAGTGCCAGAAGCTCTCCAGGCGCGCGGCCAAGGCGGGCTTTGAGTGGCCCGACCTTGCCGGCGTCTGGGAGAAGGTCGCCGAGGAGCGCGCCGAGTTCGAGCGGGAGGCCCCGGGCAGCCGCGAGCGCACGGAGGAGTTCGGCGACCTGCTCTTCTCGCTCGTGCAGGTGGCTCGCTGGGAGGGGATCGACGCAGAGGAGGCGCTCGCCGCCAGCAACCGCAAGTTCAGGCACCGCTGGGCTAGGATGGAGGCGTTTGCCCACGAGGAGGGCGTCTCGCTGGACGGGCTCGACCCCGCGCGCTGGGACGAGCTCTGGGAACGTGCGAAGGCTGAGGAGTCGGCATAGCACCAGCCGTTTGCCGCGGCGCGTCTGTTATAACAGGGGTGCGCGGCGACGCCGCGTGCCCAGCCAGAACGAACGAGAGACGAAGCCACGGCATGAGCAACCTCACCACCAAGGCCGCCGCCCAGACGGCCCGGAAGCGTCCACCTGCGGGGCGGGCGAGCAGGCCCGTACGGCGCAAGAAGGGCGCGCTCGCCGAGAACGCCGAGCGCCTCGCGGCCGGCGCCACGGTCGCCGGCAAGGCGGCCGCGAGCAAGGGTGCCCAGCTCGCCGCGCTTGCCACGCGGTTTCGCGTGCCGCTTGTCGTGCTCGTGGTCCTGCTCGTGGTGGCCGGCGCGCTCTACGCGCCGGCCCAGGACCTCTACTGCGCCTGGCGCGACCAGGAGGCCCACGAGCAGCAGCTCGAGACCCTGAACGAGGACATCTCCCAGTACCAGGGGGACATCGACCGCCTCCAGACCCGCGAGGGAATCGAGGACGAGGCCCGCAAGCGCGGCTACGTAGCCGAGGGCGAGACGAGCCTTGTGGTCGAGGGCCTGCCCGAAGACGAGGGCGAAGACCAGGACGACACTCCGGACAAGCCCTGGTACCTTGCCCTGGGCGACTTCATCTTCCAGTACCAGGAACCCTGACAGGAGCCTCTCATGACCCGTCTTGCCTGCATCGACATTGGAACCGTCACCGCGCGCCTGGCCGTGGCCGACGTCGAGGGCGGCCGCGTCGCGCGCCTTGCGAAGAGCTCCCAGATCTGCAACCTCGGCGAGGGCGTCGACGCCACGGGTCGGCTCAGCGAGGATGCCATGGCGCGCGTGGTCGCGTGCGTCCGCGGTTTTGTCGCGGCCGCGCGCGAGGCGGGCGCGCCCGCCGTCTGCTGCACGATGACGAGCGCCGCGCGCGACGCCGAGAACGCCGGCGCGCTCCAGTCCGCCCTGCGCGAGCTCGGTCTTGAGCCGCTCGTGATTCCCGGGCAGGTGGAGGGGTCGCTCACCTTCCTGGGCGTGGCGCAGGACTTTCGCGGCCGCCAGATTCTCGTTGCGGACAACGGCGGCGGTTCCACGGAGCTCGCGCTGGGGTCGCTGGGGGAGGATGGGGTCCTTCACCTGGACTTTGTGCGCTCGATTGACGTGGGGTGCCGCCGCCTCACGGAAAAGTGCCTCAGCTCGCGGGAGGTTCCCTGCGCGGAGGACCTTGCCCGCGCGCACGAGTTTGCGGCCGCCGGGTTTGCGCCCGCCGTCCGCGCGCTCTCTGCCGCCGGAGCCGCGCCCGAGGCGCTCGTGGTCTGCGGCGGCACGGTGACGAGTCTCGTGGCCATGGACGCCCGGCTCGAGCCCTACGACCCGGCGCGCGTGCACCTTGCGCACCTCTCGCGCGAGCGGGTCGACGCGCTCGAGGCGCTGCTCGCCAGCCTCGACGTCGCGGGACGCGCGGCGCTGCCGGGCCTTCAGGCCAAGCGCGCGCCCGTGATCTTGGGCGGCGCGGTGGCCGTGTCCGAGCTCATGCGCCAGACCGGCTTTGACGGTCTTCAGGCAAGCGAGTCCGACCTGCTCTTTGGCCTTGCGCTGGCGGCCGCGTCCGCCCTGGACGGGACCGACTCGCCCGTATCCTGGAAGCCGCTGATGCGCGAGCTGCGCTAGGATGGTATCCGCGCGGGGGCGTGGCGGAATTGGCATACGCAGGAGACTTAAAATCTTCGGCCGAAAGGATTGTGGGTTCGAGTCCCACCGCCCTCACCATGCGTCCACCCCGGCCGCGGCGCTTCCCGTGAGCGCCAGGCGGCACGTCTGATATACTCGGCTGCGCGTCCCCATCGTCTAGTGGCCTAGGACATCGCCCTTTCAAGGCGACGACACGGGTTCGACTCCCGTTGGGGGCACCATGACTGCCACGGCCCGGAGCGCTCGCGCCCCGGGCCGTTTGCGTGCCGCCTGCGGCCCCTCGCGCTCGCGACCCCGCCCGCGCGCTACCAGTCGAGTCCGCGCTCCCGGGCGAAGCGCTCGGCCGAGGCCACGAGCCAGTCGTGGCCCTGCGCCCAGTTGATGAAGTCGGGCGTGTCGGCGATGATCGGCTCGGCCTCGCGCACGGCGAAGGTGCTCTCCTCAAAGCTGCCGGGCGCCGCTTCGGGGCGGTCCGGCAGGTAGGTCTCCACGTACGTGGGGCGCAGGAGCGCGTAGGCCCCGCCCTGGCAGAGCTCGTCGTAGCCGCGCAGCGCGCGACGTGCGGCGCTCATGCGGTCGAGCTTGAAGAGGAGCAGCGTGCGCGCGAGGTGCGACCATGGGTTCCCGTGCCGGGAAAAGCGCGCGTCAAGCTGGTCGAACCCGGCCTCGTCCTCAAGCCGCGCGAGCGCGAGCGCGTAGGTGTGGCGCGCCCCGAGGGGGTCGCCGGGCGAGGTCGCGATGACGGACTCGGCCGCGCTCGCCGCCATCCGGTAGCGTGCGGTGTCCAGGCACGTGCGCGCCACGGCGGCGCGCAGCCGCAGGCGCGGCCGGTACCAGACGTCGCCCCAGGCGTCGTCGGTCCCGGTGCGAGGCGCCCCGCCCCGCCGCCCCGCCTCGCGCTCCAGGGCAATGAGCCGCCCGAGCAGCTCGTCGGGCTCGGCGTCGGCCGCAAGCGCCTCGAGCAGGCGCGCGTCGAGGCAGCCCTCGTCAACCTCCGCGGCCTCGCGGCACGCGCGTGCAAGCAGCCCCAGGCGCTGCCTGCGCGCGCGCTCGTAGGCGTCGTCGTCCAGCAGGTCGTCGCCCAGCGTCTTGGCGCGGTACGCGTCGAGCGCGCGGGCAACGATGAGCAGGGCCTCCTCGGCCGGGTCGTCCACAAAGGCCGTGGGCTGCTCGCGCACGGCAAGCCTGAGCTCGGCGAACGCCTCGTCGGAAAGAGGACCGATCTTCTCGCGCCGTCGCTCGGCGCAGCGCTCCACAAGCTCGTCCCATGCGTTCACGAGGCCTCGTCCCCCCTTCCGCGCCCGTCGGGCGCCTCGCGCCTGAGCGTGCGCCACGCGGCGGGGTCGCGGCGGGCGGTCTCGCGGATGAGCCACTCGCCAAGGACGCCCGCGCCCCGGCGGTCGGTGCCCTCCTGGAGAAGCACGATGCCCTCGCTCACGGCAATGACGAGCTCGTCCTCGCTGAAGGGGGCCACCCGCAGCCGGGAGAACTCTCCGTCGGGAAGCTCGGTCTGGCGCAGGAGCACGCCCGCCGCGCCGGGGTAGGAGTCGATGAGCCAGCCGACCTGCTCGGAGGCCTTCGCGTAGTCGCAGCGCCGGTGCGCGAGCGCCATGCGGGCCAGAGCAAGCCAGGCGTCTCCCGCGCGTGTCGGCGAGAGCGTGGCGTAACGTGCCGCCAGCTCCTCGAGCCCGCGCTCGTCCTCGAGCTTGGCGAGGGCGTACGCCAGGGTGAAGCGCACGTCGCACGAGTCTGACGGGTCGCACGCAAGCAGCCGCTCGGCAGCGCGCGCGGCGGCGTGGTTGTGCCCGCAGATGAGGGCCTCCTCGGCGAGCGTGGCCAGCCAGCGCCACCACGGCCTGAGCGCGAGCTCGCCGCCCAGCGCCGCCCGCTCCCCGTCAAGGGCGCGCAGGGCCTCGTCGCGCGCGGCCTCGCAGGACGCGCGCACCTCCTCGGCCCGGTCTGCCAGGAGCCGGTAGCGCTCCTCGATCGAGGGCGCCTCGGAGGACGAGCGCATGCGAAGCGCGTCCCAGCAGAGCGGGTCCAGGGACAGGGCCTCGTCGAGCAGCGCCTTGCCACGGGCGATGAGCCGGTCCGCCTGCGCGCCCACGGCAAAGGGCAGGCGGTAGTCCACGACCTCGGCCGCCATGGCGACCAGGTGAAAGGCCCGGTCCGCGTCCGACTGGGGCAGGGCGTCGCGGTCCTGCTGGAAGCGACGGCCAAAGCCCGCAAAGGCCCGCGCGGCCGCGGCGGGGTCCGCTCCGTCGAGCGAGCAGGCAAACCGCAGCGCGAGCCGCTGGTAGTCCTCTCTGCGTGGGTCGTGCGCCATCGTCCTCCTCTCGTCCCCTCTATGGTAGCCGAGAAGGACCGCCCGCCGAGAAGAACCTCGGCGCGCAGGCGCCCGGGCCCCGTTTGGGCGCCTGCGCGACCCGCCGTCCTTCTCGCCCGGCGGGGCCGCGGCGGCGCCCCTTCCGCCTGGCGGGACGCGCCCGAGAAGAACCCTTATTCCCCACGCGGGGGCCTTTGATACGCTGCCGCCGCTCGCGGACCACTCGGCGAAAAACGGGTGGGCTCGGAGGGCCCTTTGCTATGCTGAGTCCGTCTGGGCGGCCGCTCTCCGCAGACGGGGACCGCTGCTCGTTCAACGGCTCGGACGGGAAGACCCCGCCCGCACATCCGCCGCGGTGGCGGCGGCACAAGAAGTGGAGGAGTGTTATGGGACGTTTCACCAACCCGCGCGACCTGTACTTTGGTGAGGGCGCTCGCCACGAGGTCAAGAACCTCAAGGGCTCCCGCGCCATGATCGTCACCGGCGGCGGCTCCATGCGTCGCGGCGGCTTCTTGCAGGACGTCGAGGCTGACCTCAAGGAGGCCGGCTTCGAGGTCGAGATCTTCGAGGGCGTCGAGTCCGACCCGTCCGTCGACACCGTGAAGCGCGGCGCCGAGGCCATGCAGAAGTTCCAGCCCGACTGGATCATCGGCATCGGCGGCGGCTCGCCCATCGACGCGGCCAAGGCCATGTGGCTCTTCTACGAGTACCCCGAGGAGACCTTCGAGCAGGCCATCGTGCCGTTCAGCTTCCCCGAGCTCCGCACCAAGGCCAAGTTCTGCGCCATCGCCTCCACCTCCGGCACCGCGACCGAGGTCACCGCGTTCTCCGTCATCACGGACTACGAGAAGGGCATCAAGTACCCGCTCGCCGACTTCAACATCACGCCCGACGTGGCCATCGTCGACCCCGAGCTCACCTACACCATGCCGCAGAAGCTCTGCGCGCACACCGGCATGGACGCGCTGACCCACGCCATCGAGGCCTACGTCTCCACCGCGGGCTCCATGTTCACCGACGCCAACGCCCTGCACGCCATCCGCGAGATCGTCGAGTGGCTGCCCAAGAGCTACCAGGGCGATCACGAGGCCCGTCAGCACATGCACGAGGCCCAGTGCATCGCCGGCATCGCCTTCTCCTCGGGCCTGCTCGGCATCGTGCACTCCATGGCGCACAAGACCGGTGCCGCCTTCACCGGCGACCACATCATCCACGGCTGCGCCAACGCCATGTACCTCGGCAAGGTCATCCAGTTCAACGCCAAGGACGAGCGCGCCAAGAGCCGCTACGCCTACATCGCCAAGGAGGTCCTGCACCTCGCCGGCGAGACCGAGGACGAGCTCGTTGCCGCCCTCGTGCAGGAGATTCGCGACCTCAACGACAAGCTGGACATCCCGCAGGGCATCAAGAACTACGGCAAGGGCGGCGTAAAGGCTGACGAGTCGATCATCGACTACGCCGAGTTCGAGTCCAAGAAGGCCGACGTGGCCGCCAACGCCATCCTCGACGCCTGCACCGGCTCCAACCCGCGCCAGCCGTCCCAGGAGGAGATGGAGAAGCTCCTCGAGTGCGTCTACAACGACGTCGACGTGGACTTCTAGGCCGGTCACTGCTAACGGTTCGTGTTGCGGCCGGGGCCTTCGGGTCCCGGCCGTTTCTGGTGGGTCGGGGGTCGCTCGGGGTGCAGGCCGGCGTTCTTCTCGCCCGGCGCCCGGCGATTAACGCACATAATCTGACAATCTACATCCCTGAAACCTTGATTATATAAAGTGAAAACAGATTTTGTGCATTAATCGCCGGGGCGAGAAGAACCCGCCCGGGGCCGCGCCCCGCCCGGGCGGCGGCCCACCCGGGGCGCGGGGCCGCGCCCGCGCTCTACACGAGCTGGATCTTCTCGACGCCCTCGCGGGTGGTCTCGCGGTAGAGGGTGAACCGGCGGCCGATGACCTGCACGATCTCGGCGCCGCAGCGCTCGGCGAGCAGCTCGGCGGCCTCGCGCACGCCGAGGCTGGACGAGTCGAGCACGGAGCACTTGACGAGCTCGTGCGCCTCGAGCGCCTGGCTGGCCTGCTCGACGGTGCCGTCGTTGACGTCGGCCTTGCCAATGATGACGGTCGCGTCCAGGTGATGGGCGAGGCTGCGCAGCTGCCGGATCTGCTTTCCCTTGAGCGTCACGTGTGTCTCCTCCTGGCGGGACGGGCCCGCGGGTCATGAGCCTGAATGAACCATTACACGATACCAGAGCGCTCCCGCTACAATGGTGCCTCGAGCAACGACGGCGAAACGGGGGAGCCATGGGCAGGCGGGACGGTGCGGTCGCGTTCTTTGACGTGGACGGGACGCTCGTGTGGCACGACTACGAGAAGCTGAGCCGCGTCAAGACCGAGAAGATCGACGCGGTGACGCAGATCCGCCCGACCGAGGCCGTCTTCGAGGCCTTCCGCCGGATGCGCGCCGCCGGGCACCTCACGTTCATCTGCACCGGACGCCCCAAGTCCTTCATCGTGCCCTCGCTCTACGAGCTCAACCCGGACGGCTTTGTGGCCGCGGCGGGCGCCCACGTGATCGTGGGCGACACCGTGGTCCGGGACGTCTCCATCCCCGAAGACCTGCTCCGCGAGACCGTCGAGCGCTTCGTGGCCGCGGGCGTGGACCTTACCATCGAGGGTCGCGCCCAAAACGTCGAGCTCAGGCCGTCGGGCGCCCCGGCGCGCTTTGAGGGCTCGGCCGTCGCGCACTCCGTGGCCGAGTTCTTCGAGGTTGCGGGCGACAACCCCTTCTCCAAGTTCTGCACCAACGGGCTCACCCTCGCCGAGCTCGGGCCCGTGCTCCCGTTCTGCGAGGAGCACTACACCGTCGCCGACCTCCAGGGCGGCGCCTTCGAGTTCTCCCTCAAGGGCGTCAACAAGGGGACGGGCATCGAGGCCGCCCTCGCCTACCTGGGCCACGGCCGCGAGCGCACCTTCGCCTTCGGCGACTCGGAGAACGACCTTCCCATGCGCGACGCCGTGGAGACCTTCGTGGCCATGGGCAACGCCCTGCCCCGCGTCAAGGAGTGCGCCGACTACGTGACCGACTCGGCCTCCCGCGACGGCGTCGTGACCGGGCTGGAGCACTTCGGGCTCATCTAGCCGCGCCTCGCGGGCAGGAGGGGCCGCGCGGTGACGGCACGGCCGGCCCCGCCGCGCTACGGCCTGAACCCCGAGTGCTCGCGCACGGCCCGCTGGAAGGCGTCCGCGCCGTGGCGGGCCGAGTGCCCCAAAAGCACGAGGAGCGTCTTCCCCGAGCGCAGGTAGGCGCGCCGGACCGCGCGGTCCACGGCGCCGGCGACGGGGGTGATGATGGAGAAGCCCGGAAACTCGCGCCGCGCCGCCTCGAGGGCGCGCTTGCGGCCCGCGTGGGCGCCGGACTCCTCCAGAAGGGCGCAGACCTGCTGCTCCGGCGAGACGAGCAGCTCAAGGTGGCCGGGCGTGCGGACGTGGCAGAGGCGCTCGGCGGTCGTGGCGTCGTTTCTCCCCAGGAGCTCAATGACCGTGATGGCCGCGAGCGCGGCGTCCACGGCGCGCAGCCCCACAAGGGGCAGCACCACGTTGCCGGACCAGCTCGGCGCGTGCGCGCGGAACTGCACGAACCCAAAGCGCGCGGCCTCCCGCGTGGCGCCCACGTCGGCCCGCGGGCTCGTGCGCGAGAAGGACAGCGCCCGCCCCCGACCCGTGACGGTGCCCTCGCCGGACGCCCCGAGCGCGCAGAGGACGTCGCAGGCGCCGCGCGCCCGGCCGCAGGCCCCCACGGACTCGAGGAGGAGGAAGGGGAGGTTCTTCTCGGCGGCGTTTGCGAGGTGGACGTCAAGGCGCCCCAGCTCGGCGAGGACGTCGCAGTCGCGCAGCCACTCCGCCCCGTCGTAGGTCTCGTACGCGCCCACCACGCTCACGGACCGGTAGGGCTCGGCGCCCTCGATCACCGTCCGCAGCATCAGGGAGACGGCCGTCGCATCCTGCCCGGCCGCGTCGATGCCGATGACGGTGGGGCGCGCCATCAGACGGCGTGGGCCCGGTCGTAGGCGGCGACGCCGGCCGCCGCGAGCTCGGAGTCCGTTGCGCAGGGGACAAAGCCCGTGGCCATGTGCTGGGTCGCGTCGGAGCCCTTGGCCAGGAGCAGGACCACGCTTCGCTGCGGCGCGGCAAGCTCAAAGGCGCGCGCCACCGCCTCCTCGCGGTCCAGGACAATCTCGTGGGGGAAGCCCTCGGGAATCGCGCGCTCCATCTCGTGGCAGATGTCGAGCGGGTCCTCGGTCCAGGGGTCGTCGGTGGTGAAGATGAGGTAGTCGGCGTAGCGCGCGGCGACCTCGGGCAGGTCGCGACGGCGCTCCTCGGCCTTGCCGCCCACCGCGCCAAAGACCGCGATCACGCGCGCGCCGGCAAAGGTCCCGGCCACGGCGGAGAGCAGCGAGTCAAAGGCAAGCCGGTTGTGCGCGTAGTCAACGATGGCCGTCACCTGGCGGTCGGCGGTGCGGTAGAACTCCATGCGCCCGGGGACGCGCGTGCGCTCGAGCCCGCGCACGATGTCGTCGGCGCCCGCGCCGAGAAGGTGGGCCGCGAGGGCCGCGCAGAGGGCGTTGGAGACGCTGAACTCGCCGGGGAAGGGCAGCGACACGCGCCGCTCCCAGCCGTCCAGGTGCAGGGTGAAGGAAATGCCCTCCTCCGTGGCGGCAAGGTCGTCGGCCCAGGCGTCGGCCTCGGGGCGCCCCACGCCAAAGGTGAGCGTGCGGCCGGACGCGCGCGCCGCGGCCAGGACCCGGTCCGCGTGGTCGGTGTCAAGGTTCACCACGGCCGTCCTGCCCTGCGAGAAGATCTTGAGCTTGGAGGTGAAGTAGTCCTCGAAGTCGGCGTGCTCGACGGCGGAGATGTGGTCGAGGCCAATGTTGAGGAAGCAGGCCACGTCAAGCTCCACGCCGAGGGTGCGGTCGTACTTGAGGGCCTGGCTCGAGACCTCCATGACCAGGGCGTCGAGCCCGGACGTGCGCGCGTGGGCGAGGTGGCGCCAGAGGTCGGGCGCCTCAGGGGTGGTGTTGCGCGAGGGGCCGTCCTCGACGCCGTCGTAGGTCTCGACGGTGCCGATCATCCCGCAGCTCCCGAAGCCGTGCCAGGCGTCGAGGATGGAGCGGAGCAGGTAGGCCGTCGTGGTCTTGCCCTTGGTGCCGGTGATGCCCACGAGGGGCAGCGCCCGGTCGGGCCGGCCGAAGGCCTCCGCGGAGACGATCGCCATCGCTCGGCGCAGGTCGCTCGTCACGAGGGCGGGCGCGTCCGGCGCCAGCGCCGCGAGCTCGTCCGCGCGCGACTCGTCGCAGAGGTACGCCACGGCCCCGGCCGCAAGCGCGCTCGTGAGGAACGCGGGCCGGAACGCGGCCCCCTTGCAGACGAAGACGTCTCCCGGCGCCACGGCGCGCGAGTCGCACGCGGCGCCGTGGACGCGCACGTCGTCGGCCCCGGCCGTGGCGGCGCGGAGGATGCCCGCGGTGTCAAGGGCGCGGGCGAGCCCCGTAAAGGTCATCGTATCCATGCCCCCAGTATAGGGCCCTCCGGCGGGAAGGGCGCCGACACGGCCGTGTGGTAGACTTTTGGCGTTCGGGCGATTGGCGCAGCGGCTAGCGCAGGTGCCTTACACGCACAAGGTCGGCGGTTCGAACCCGTCATCGCCCACCAGCAGACCACGGCCCCCCGCCGCCTCGCGCGACGGGGGCCGTTGCGTGTCCCGCCCCGGCGGCGCCGTTCTTCTCGCCCGGGGCCCATGGGGTGGAAATAGCATACATAGTTGTGGTCCAACCTGAAAAAACAGCCCGTTTCGGCCAAAATTTGTATGCTATTCGCCCCGGCAGCCCCGGGCGAGAAGCCCGGGCGAGAAGAACCCCCAACCGCAAAGGAGCCCCCATGCCCAGCGAGCCCACCCGCTCCCACGACCGCGCCGCCCACGAGATGCGCCCGGTCACGCTGACCCCCGGCGTCATGAAGAACGCCGACGGCTCGTGCCTCGCCGAGTTCGGCGACACGCGCGTGCTCTGCTCGGCGACGGTGGAGGAGGGCGTCCCGGCGTGGCGCAGGGGCGCGCACGCGGGCTGGGTGACGGCCGAGTACGCGATGCTTCCCGCCTCGGCCAACCGCCGCACCCCGCGCGAGTACCGCGGCCGCAAGGGCCGCTCCATGGAGATCGAGCGCCTCATCGGCCGAAGCCTGCGCGCCGTCACGCGCCTCGACCGCCTGGGCGAGCTCACCATCACCCTTGACTGCGACGTCATCCAGGCCGACGGCGGCACGCGCACGGCCTCGGTCACGGGCGCGTGGGTGGCGCTGCACCAGGCGCTCGCGGGCCTCGTGGACCGGCACCGCCTTCCGCGCCTGCCGCTCACGGGCCAGGTCGCGGCGGTCTCGGCGGGCGTCGTGGACGGGCGCGCCCTGCTCGACCTCGACTACCCCGAGGACTCCCACGCCGAGGTGGACCTCAACCTCGTGGGCACGGACGCGGGGCGGATCGTCGAGGTGCAGGGGACCGGCGAGCGCGCCTGCTTTGACCGCGCGCAGCTCGCCGCCCTCCTCGACCTTGGGCAGGCGGGCATCGCCGAGCTCCTGGCGCTCCAGTCCGCGGTCACGGGCTTCTCCCTCTCCTAGCTGCTCGTCTCTCGCCGCGTCCCGATGAATTGGCGCCGCTGGCAGGCAGGTGTCGCCCGCCGTGCCGTGGCGTCTTGCGGCATTTGCTACGTGGCCCTTGGTGAGTCCGCAACAATCGCGACCCAGGGGAGCGGCCATGAGAGTCAGAGGCAGGATGAGGCGCGCGTTGGTCCTGGCGGCGGTGACGGGCCTTCTTGCCCTGGGCCTTGCCCCCGCCGCCGCGCTCGCGCGCGACGCGGCGGGCGCCGAGCTCACGGCGACGGAGATGGCCCAGCCGGGGGGGCCGGGTCGAGCTGAGCTTCAACAACGACTGGCGTTTCTGGGAGGGGGCCCTGAGCGAGGGGGCCGCCGACCCTGCCTACGACGACTCGGCGTGGATCTACGTCAACGCGCCGCACAGCACGATCAAGTACACGCCCGAGAACTACTATCAGGAGGACCTCGGCGTCTTCTGGTACCGCCGGCACTTCTCCACCCCCGAGACCGTCCAGGACGGCCGGCGCGTGCTCCTCACCTTTGAGGGCGCGATGCAGAAGGCCGACGTCTGGCTCAACGGCGAGAAGCTCGGCACCCACGAGGGCGGCTACACGCCGTTCTCCTTTGACGTCACGGACCGCCTTGCCCCCACGGGCGAGAAGAACGTGCTCGCCGTGAGGCTGGACACGCGCCCGAGCGCCTCGTGCGCGCCGGGCAAGGAGAACCCCGACTTCCAGTACTTCGGCGGCCTCTACCGCAACGTCTTTCTCACCGTCACCGACCCGGTGCACGTCACCGACGCCGTGTCGTCGCGGCGAGCGCGTGCACCTAAACGGCGTGAACCTCCACTCCGAGACCTACCTGCTCGGCAACGCCGTCTTCGAGGAGATCAAGCGCCTGCGCGAGCTTGGCTTCACCTTCGTGCGCATGTCGCACTACCCGCACTCCCCGGCCTTCTCCGAGGCGTGCGACCGCTACGGCGTGGCCGTGCTCGACTGCCTTGCCGGCTGGCAGCAGTTCTATGACACGGACGCCTTCAAGGAGAACACCTACCAGCAGGTGCGCGAGATGGTGCGCGCCAACCGCAACCACCCCTCGATCGTCGCCTGGGAGCCGAGCCTGAACGAGAGCTCCTATACCGAGGCCTGGGCGCGCGAGGTCAACCGCATCACCAAGGCCGAGTATCCCGAGAAGGGCCTGGCCAAGGCCTGGACCTGCGGCTGGAGGTACTGGAACGTCTTTGACATGGGCTGCGGGACCCCGCAGGCAAACGTCAACGGCGACGCCGCCACCTATGCCACCAAGCCCGTCATCGTGAGCGAGTACGGCGACTGGAACTACGGCGGCTACGACTCCACCACGCGCGTCACGCGCGAGCCCGCCCACTACGCCGACGCCAAGGGCGGCGACGAGGGCATGCTCCAGCAGGCGGACAACGTGCAGGCCTCCTACGCCTGGAACCGCGAGGGTCGGGTCCTCGCCCGAGCCCACCCCGGACCCGGGCGAAGACCCGACCCTCGCGCCCGGGACCGATGAGGTCCCCGCCCCCGGCACTGCGGGCACCGCGCGGGGCACCCCTTCTCGCCGTGGGCCTCGCGGCGGCCGGCGCGGCCGTCGCGCTCCGCCGCGCCCGATGCTAGCGCCGCCCTGCGAGGGGCCTGCGAACGGGTACCATGAGAGGCTGTCGCCCAACCCGGGCGGCAGCCCCTTCGTCCAGAGGAGACAGCGTGAGCAGCATCAGCATCAGCGAGCTCGACCCGGCGGCAACCGTTGTCGTGGCCACGGGCAACGCCCACAAGGTCGTGGAGATCGAGGCCATTCTCTCCCCGGTCATGCCCGGCGTGCGCTTTGTGGCCCTCGGCGAGCTCGGGGACTTCCCCGACCCCGTGGAGGACGGCGCGACCTTCTTTGACAACGCCCTCATCAAGGCCCGCGCCGCCCAGGAGCAGACCGGCCTGCCGATGGCGGTGGCCGACGACTCGGGCCTGTGCGTGGACGCCCTCGACGGCGCGCCCGGGATCTTCTCGGCACGCTGGGCGGGCGAGCACGGCAACGACGCCGCCAACAACGAGAAGCTCATGGCCCAGATGGCCGACGTCCCCGACGAGGCCCGCACCGCCCGCTTCCACTCGAGCGTCGCGCTCGTCCGCGGGGACGAGGTCCTGCGCGGAGACGGCGACTGCGAGGGCCGCGTGGGCCGCGAGCTGCGCGGCGACCACGGCTTTGGCTACGACCCCCTGTTCCTTCCCGTCGAGACCCCGGGCCGCACCATGGCCGAGCTCTCCATGGACGAGAAGAACCGCATCTCGCACCGCTTCCACGCCCTCGAGGACCTTGCCTCCCGCCTGTAGCGCGCTGCCGAGCCAAAGGGCGCCGCTCGTCAAAAAGACGGCGGCGCCGGCGGCGAACTGAGGCATGATAGAGGGGTCTCCGGGGTGATGACCCCGGGTCGCCGTGGACGGGCAGGGGCCTCGACGCGACGGCTTCCTTCACAACGTTTTTGCGCGGCCTCGCCCTGGTGGTCGCCGTCACATTGGCCGCGGCCGATGGGGCCGCACGACGGGCGGGGCCCGTCTCGTAAGGAAGGGAAGCACGATGAAGATTCTCCGCGCCAAGGACTACGCCGACATGAGCCGCAAGGCCGCCAACATCATCTCGGCCCAGGTCATCCTCAAGCCCGACTGCGTGCTCGGCCTGGCCACCGGCTCCACGCCCATCGGCACCTACCAGCAGCTCATCAAGTGGTACGAGAAGGGCGACCTCGACTTCTCCCAGGTCTCGACCTACAACCTCGACGAGTACCGCGGCCTCACGCACGACGACCCGCAGAGCTACCACTACTTCATGCGCGAGAACCTCTTTGACCACGTGAACATCGACCAGGCGAACACCCACGTGCCGGACGGCTCCAACCCCGACGCCGACGCCGCCTGCGCCGAGTACGACACGATCGTGGCCGCGGCCGGCTACCCCGACCTCCAGCTCCTCGGCATCGGCAACAACGGCCACATCGGCTTCAACGAGCCCGACGACCACTTCTCCAAGGGCACGCACTGCGTCGACCTCACCGAGTCCACCATCCAGGCCAACAGCCGCCTCTTTGACCGCATCGAGGACGTGCCGCGCCAGGCCTACACCATGGGCACGCAGACCATCATGTCCGCCCGCGCGATCCTTGTGATCGCCAACGGCGAGGCCAAGGCCCAGGCCGTCCACGACATGTGCTACGGCCCGATCACGCCGAGCTGCCCGGCCTCCATCCTGCAGCTCCATGCCAACTGCGTGGTCATCGCCGACGAGGCCGCCCTCGCCCTCTGCCCGGCGGAGTAGGCGTCCGGGGACTCCGTGCCAGAGCGGGGCGCGGGGCGAGAAGAACGTTCTTCTCGCCCCGCGCCCCGTCTTGTCTTTTTGGGCGGGCTAGTTGAGGACCGTGAGGGCCTTGGGATAGGAGTTGAGCACCTCGCAGCCGTCCTCCGTCACGATGACCAGGTCCTCGATGCGCACGCCGATGTCGCCGGGCAGGTAGATGCCGGGCTCGATGGAGAAGCACTGCCCGGGGCGCACCGGCTCGTCGTGCGCGGCCGAGACGTCGCCCGGCTCGTGGTCCACGAGGCCGATCTGGTGGCCGAGACGGTGGTTGAAGGCCGGGCCCCAGCCGGCGTCCTCGATGACCTCGCGCGCGGCGCGGTCGATCTGGGCAAACGTCACGCCCGGGCGCACGAGGGCCTCGGCGGCCTCGTTGGCGCGGCGCACGGCCTCGTAGACCGCGCGCTGATGCTCGGTGGGCTCGGCGGTGAAGAAGGTGCGCGTCATGTCCGAGCAGTACCGGTTGCGCCTGCAGCCCACGTCAAAGAGGACGGGGTCGCCCGGGGCAAGGACGGTGTCGTCGGGCTCGTGGTGGGGGTCTGCGGCGTTGGCGCCAAAGCTCACGATGGGCGTGAAGGAGTGGTCCTGCGCGCCGAGGCGGCGATACTCGGCGAGCAGGCCGTCCGCGATCTGGCGCTCGGTCACGCCCGGCCTCACCTGCGCGACGAGCCAGGCCATGGCCTCGTCGTTCACGGCCGAGGCGGCCCGCATGAGGTCCTGCTCGCGCGCGTCCTTGATCGAGCGCGCGTCGTCCACGGCGTCGGAGGCGAGGACAAAGCCCGCGGCGGCACGCGCCTCCATGAGGGGGACGAGCCAGCGGGCGGCGAGCTCCTTGTCCACGCCGAGCGGCTCGTCCGCGCGGCATGCGGCCGCGACGAGGGGCACGGGGTCGTCCGTGTCGGAGAACGTGACGACGCGGGCGCCCGTGCCGGAGGCGTCCGGGAAGAGGCGGTTGGCAAAGAGCGTGCACGGTCCCTCGGCGGGCACGAGCAGCGCGAGGAAGCGCTCGTAGGGCTCGGTGTGGTAGCCGCACAGCCACCAGATGGAGAGCGGGTCAACCACGAGCGCCTGGCTCAGGCCGCGCCGGGCCAGGTTCTCGCGCACGCGCGCGAGGCGCTTCTCGTCCATGGGACTCCCTTCCGCCCGGCGTGCCCGCGCAGGCTTGGTCGACGCTGTGGGCAGTGTAGCACCCGTGGCCTTGTCGTGACGTTCCGTTGAGACGGATTGTTGGGGCCCGTGCGGGGGCGTATGATGAAGGGTGCTGAATTCTACATCTTTTGCCCCGTCTGGGCGGGGCGTTCGGAGGCTGGTATGGAGAACGAGATTCCCCCCGTCAACCGGGTTGACGAGATTCGCGAGGAGCTGGGCCGTCTCGAGGGCAAGCGCCTCAAGGTGAAGGCCAATATGGGCCGCTCCCGCATCGTCGAGCGCGCCGGCACCCTCATGCACGCGCACCCCTCCCTCTTTGTGGTGGAGGTCGAGGAGCGCCGCGGCCGCACCGCGCGCCAGTCCTACCAGTACGTTGACGTCCTGACCGGCACCGTGGAGCTCTACGACGCCGAGTCGGGCGAGCGCCTCTTCGACTTTGTCGAGCCGGTCGTCGAGTAGGCCCCCATGTCCGACGCCGTGCTCGTGCGCACCCCCTGCAAGGTGAACCTTCACCTCGGGGTCCATCGCGGCCGCGACGAGCGGGGCTACCATCGCGTCGACTCGGTGATGGCGCCCGTCGCGCTCTGGGACGACGTGGCCGTGCGCGAGGCGCCCGAGCTCGAGGTGGCGTTTTCCCCGGAGCTGGAGGTCGCGCCGGAGCGCAGCGGCGTCTGGCGGGCCGCGGCCCTCCTCGCCCGCGCGCTTGGCCGCGAGCCGCGCGTGCGGATTGACGTCGTGGCGCGCATCCCGGAGCGCGCGGGCCTGGGGGGCTCCTCGGCCGACGCCGGGGCCGCCCTGCGCGCGCTTTCCGAGCTCTGGGGCGCGGACCCGCTCGACGGGCGGGTCGTTGGCGTGGCGCGGCAGATCGGCGCCGACGTGGCGTTTTTCCTGGACCCCCGCACGGCGCTCTTTGGGGGCGCCGGGGACGTGCTCGAGCGGGCGCTGCCCTGCCCGGAGCTGCCGGTCGCCCTGGTCATGCCCCGTGCGCAGGGCGGCTCGACCCCCGAGGCCTACGCGGAGTTCGACCGGTCGGGCAAGGACCCCGCCTCGCCGGAGGCGCTCGTCCGCGCGCTGGAGGCGGGGGACGTGGCCGGGCTCGCGGGCTGCCTGCACAACAACCTCGCGCCCGCCGCACGCGCGCTCTGCCCGGAGGTCGGGGCCGTGGAGGCGTGGCTGCGCGGGCAGCCGGGCGTTCGTGCGGCCCAGGTCACCGGCTCGGGCACCTGCTCGTTTGCCCTCTGCGAGAGCGCGGGCGCGGCCGATCGCGTGGCCCGCGAGGCGCGCGGCCGGGGCTGGCGCGCCTGGTCCACAAAAATACTTGGTTCGTCCGCGGAAGTCTGCTAGAATATCCCCTCGCAACGGGTTGTGGCTCAGCTTGGTAGAGCGCTCGGTTCGGGACCGAGAGGTCGCTGGTTCGAATCCAGTCAACCCGACCACGCACGTGACGCCGGGGGCGCATGCCCCCGGCTTTTTCTTGCGCGATTCCCTTTGCCCTTGCCGTGACGTTCCGGCACCATGGCATGCTCTCCTCGGCCCCGTGGCGCGCGCCGTCACGGGCCAGATGGGGCGCCGGCATGTCATGGGGGTGTCGGATGGACGCGCGCATCCAGAAGATCGAGGCCTTTGTCGCCACGGCGCGGCTGGGCAGCCTCACCCGCGCCGCGCGCCAGCTGGGGTTCACCCAGTCGACGGCAAGCCGCATGGTGTCGAGCCTCGAGGACGAGTGGGGCGTGCGCCTCTTTGACCGCCGCGGGCCCCTGCTGTCCCTTACGGCGGAGGGCGCGCGCCTGCTTCCCGACGCGCGCGCCGTCTGCGAGGCGAGCCTGGGGCTGGAGCGCAGCATCCGGGGCCTGCGCGACGTCGAGACGGGCGCGGTGTGCGTCGCGGCCCCCTCGAGCATCATGTCACGGCGCCTTGCGGGGCCCCTGGGCCGCTTTGTCACGGAGCACCCGAAGGTGGAGATCAGCCTCTTTGAGTGCACCTACCAAGAGGCCGAGCAGATGCTGCGCGACGGCCGCGCGGACTTCTCCTTTGTGGCCTCGCGGGTGGAGGGCCCGGGCCTGGTCTGCGCCCCCTTCGACCGCGACGAGATCGTCGTCGTGACGCCGATGGGCCACTTTGCCGAGGACGTTGACCCCATCCCGGTGCAGCGCCTGCTCGACGAGCGCTTCATCGTGGACACCGAGACGGCGCCCGTGCTTCAGCGCGAGCTCACGAGCCCCCTCATCCGCTGCACCATCTCCGACATCACCGCCATCCTCGCGCTTGTTGAGGCGGGGCTGGGAATCTCGCTGCTGCCGAGCCTCGCGCTCGAGCGCCTCGGCCACCACGTCGAGGTGCACCATCTCGAGGTCCCCGCGCACCGGACCGTCTACCTCGCGCACCGCCGGGAGCGCGAGCTCTCGCTCGCCGCGACGTCCTTCCTGGGGCACCTGGGGAGCGAGAGGCGGTAGGGCCCGTCGGCCTGTCGCCCGGCGTCGCCCCGCCCCGTGGGATACTGTCAGCATGGACAGACCCTGCGAAGGAGGTCCCATGGCACGCCCGCCCCGCTTTCTCCTTGCGACCGACTCCCTCAAGGGGACCCTCTCCTCGGCCGAGGCCGCCCGCCTGCTCGAGGCGGCCGCCCGGTGCCACTTCCCGGGCTGCGGCTGCGTGAGGGTTCCCCTGGCCGACGGCGGCGAGGGGACGGTCGAGGCCGTGGTGGCGGCCTCGGGGGGAAGGCTCTGCCGCGCGGCCGCGCACGACCCCTTGGGCCGGCCCGTCGAGGCCGTCTGGGGCCTGCTCCCCGACGGGCGCGCGCTCATTGAGACGGCCGCCGCCTCGGGCCTTCCCCTGCTCGGGCCCGACGAGAGAAACCCGCTCCTCACGAGCACCTACGGGACGGGCGAGCTCGTCCTCGCGGCGCTTAACGCCGGCGCGCGCGACGTGACCCTTGCCCTGGGCGGCAGCGCCACCAACGACGGCGGCATGGGCTGCATGCGCGCCCTCGGCGCGCGCTTCCTGGACGCGCGGGGCCGAGAGCTTGCGGGCACGGGCGCCGACCTGGCCCGCGTCGCCGCGATCGACCTCTCCGGCCTCGACCCGCGCGTGCACGCGACGGCCTTCCACCTCATGTGCGACGTGGACAGCCCGCTCACGGGCCCCGCGGGGGCGAGCGCCGTCTTTGGCCCGCAGAAGGGCGCGTCGCCCGCCATGGTGGCCGAGCTGGAGCGCGGCATGGGCTCCTATGCCCAGGTGCTCGCGCGCACGTTTGGGCGCGATCTTGACGTTCCCGGCGCGGGCGCGGCCGGCGGCCTCGGTGCTGCCGGCCTGGCGTTTCTCGCGGCCCGCCCTCAGAGCGGCGCCGCGCGCGTGCTCGAGCTCGTGGGCTTTCGCTCGCTGCTCGCGGGCGCGGACCTCTGCGTGACGGGGGAGGGCCACGCCGACGCCCAGACCGCACGGGGCAAGGTCGTCTCGGCCGTGGCCGCCTCCTGCGCCGCGGCGGGCGTGCCCTGCGTGGCCGTGGTGGGAGGCATGTCGGCGGACGCCGCGCGCCTGCCGGGAATTGCGGCGATGGTGCCCACCGCCATCGAGGCAATCCCGCTCGAGGAGGCGCTCTCGCGCGCCGGGGAGCTCTACGCCCTTGCGGCCGACCGGCTCTTCTCGCTGCTTGCGCTGGGCGGGCGCCTGGGCCGCACGGTGCGCGCCGGAGCCTGAGCGGCTGCGGACCCCTCGGGTCCCCGAGCCCTGGGGCTCCCGGGCCCTACGCCCCGACGCGGGCGCCCGCGGGCACGACGCCCGCGGCGTCAGTGGCCACGAGCACGTTGTTGCCGGGCTTTCTGGGCTCGTCCGGCCACTCGGGCACGATCCCCACGTGCGCGAACTCGTGCCCGAACGCCGCCACGACCCCGTCCAGCACCCGCGCCCGCCGCCCCTCGCACGCACAGCGCACGTTGGCGAGGTAGACGCCGCCTGCGGCCAGGTGCTCGCGCACCATCCGCGCGCCCTCCTCGCTCGTGAGCGGGCCGAGCGGCCGGTTGCCCGAGAACGCGTCGTTCACGATCACGTCGTAGGGCTCCTCGGCCGCGCGGACGAAGCCCCACGCGTCATCGTTTACCAGGCGGAGCCGCCCGTTCTTCTCGGCCCCCGTCTTTTCCAGGCACTCGTCGAGGAAGAAGAGCTCGCGCGCGATCTGGGTGATTGCCGGGTCCACCTCGACGACGTCGACGCGCGCCTGGGGGACGTGGGCGGCCAGGTACTTGGGCAGCGAGTAGCCGCCCCCGCCCATCACGAGCACGCGGACGGGGCGGCCCAGGTCCTCGATCAGGCGCGCCATCTCGCGGTGGTACTCGCAGGCCAGCTCAAAGCGCAGCCCCTCGGGCACGTAGCAGGCGCTCTGGTAGGTGCCGTTGACGTTGAGCAGGCGCACGGGCGTGTGGTCGAGGTCCTCCGTGTCAAAGACGAGCGTGAGGCCAAAGCGGGTGCGCCGCAGCTCGACGCCCCGCTTGCGCAGGGCCCAGGGCATGAGGGCAAGCGCGGCGGTGCACACGACGGTCAGGATGACGAGCGCGATGATGAGCTCTGGCAAGGGACCTCCCCGGCGACGCGCGAGAAGGGGCATTTCTCGCGTGATAGAGATTGTGAGTAGCACGTAACCTCGGCTATACTAGCTGATGCTGCATTGGGCCCGTGGCCCACACACGACAACGCATCGGAAGGACACTTCACTATGTTTCTTGGCATGGGGCCCCTCGAGCTCGTCATCATCGTCGTCATCGTGCTCATCATCTTTGGGCCCAAGAACCTTCCCAAGATCGGCTCGGCCTTGGGCAAGACGGTGAAGAACGTCCGCGAGGGCATGGAGGAGGGCAAGGAGGAGATCGGCGAGAAGTCCGAGTCCTCCGACGAGCCCGTCGAGGTCGTCCAGGACGAGGATGACGCCGACGCCCCCGTGACCCCTGCCGACGCCGACGGTCAGTACTGCCCCAAGTGCGGTGCCCACAACGCGACCGGCGCGAGCTTCTGCGCCAAGTGCGGCGCCAAGCTCGGCTCTGACAACTAGTCCGCCGCTCACCCGGTTCCACACGCTTCAACAAGAGGGCAGAACATGGACAACACCAAGAAGATCGAGCTCACCCCCGAGGGTCGCCAGCGCCTCATCGACGAGCTGGCCTTCCGCGAGGGAGAGAAGCACGACGAGATCGTCGAGCGCATCAAGGAGGCCCGCGGCTTCGGCGACCTCTCCGAGAACTCCGAGTACGACGCCGCCAAGGAGGAGGAGGCCCGCAACGCCTCCCGCATCAACGAGATTCGCCAGATCCTCTCCATGGCCACCGTCGTGGAGGCCGGCTCCAGCCGTGACCTCACCGTCTCCATCGGCACGACGGTCGAGCTGAAGGACGAGAAGGGCAAGACGTCCTCCTTCACCATCGTGGGCACCACGGAGACCAACTCTCTCGAGCACAAGATTTCGAACGAGTCGCCCGTGGGCAGCGCCCTTGTGGGCCACAAGAAGGGCGACGAGGTCGAGGTTGCCGCGCCGTCCGGCAAGACCCGCACCTACGTCATCGTCTCCATCAGCCGCTAGCACCTGACCTGCGCATCTAAGAGCGAGGCGCCCCGTGTCTGCATCTGCGCAGGTACGGGGCGCATCTATACGAAAGGACCACCCATGGCAGAGACCCAGCAGCCCACCACCGACGAGCGCGCGATGCGCCGTGCGCGCCGCCAGGCCCTCATCGACGCGGGCGTGAACCCGTACCCCATCGCGTCCGAGGTCACGGCGCACGCCGCCGAGCTCGAGGAGCGCTACGCCGAGCTTGCCGACGGCACGGACACCGAGGACGTGGTGAGCGTGGCCGGTCGCATCCGCGCCTTCCGCAAGCAGGGCAAGGCCGCCTTCATCGTGATTGAGGACGTGACGGGCTCCATCCAGCTCTTCTGCCGCCGCGACGTGCTCGGCGACGAGGAGTGGGCGCTTCTCTCCAACCTCGACCTCGGCGACATCCTCGGCGCCACGGGCGCCGTGCTGCGCACGCGCCGCGGGCAGCTGTCCGTCTCCCCGAGCTCGCTCACCGTGCTCTCGAAGGCGCTGCGTCCCCTGCCGGAGAAGTTCCACGGCCTCACCGACCGCGAGGTCCGCTACCGTCAGCGCTACCTCGACCTCATCATGAACCCCGAGGTCCGCGACGTCTTCCGCAAGCGCAGCCAGATCGTCTCTCTCATCCGCCGCTTCATGGAGGCCGACGGCTACATGGAGGTGGAGACGCCGATGATGCACGCCATCCTCGGCGGCGCCAACGCCAAGCCGTTCGTGACGCACTTCAACGCGCTCGACCGCGACTTCTACCTGCGCATCGCCACCGAGCTGCCGCTCAAGCGCTGCATCGTGGGCGGCCTCGAGCGTGTCTTTGAGATCGGCCGCAACTTCCGAAACGAGGGCATGGACCTCACGCACAACCCCGAGTTCACCTCGATGGAGGCCTACTGCGCCTACGCCGACCTCTCCACGATGAAGCGCCTCTCGCAGGACCTCTTCAAGATGATCGCGCGCGAGGTCTGCGGCTGCGAGGAGGGTCACGAGGTCATCACCTACCAGGGGCAGGAGATCGACATGTCCGGGGAGTGGGCGAGCCGCCCGCTCTCCGAGATCGCCTCCGAGGTCGTGGGCGAGCACGTGGACATGGACACCCCGATCGAGCACCTGCGCGAGCTCTGCGAGCGGCACGGCATCGAGGTGCAGCCCGGCTGGGGTGCGGGCAAGCTCCTCTTTGAGCTCTATGACGAGCTTGGCGAGCAGACCATCGTGAACCCCACCTTTGTCTGCGACTACCCGGAGGAGGTGAGCCCCCTCTCCAAGCGCAAGGACGACGACCCGCGCCTCACGGACCGCTTTGAGCTGGTCATCGCCGGCCACGAGTACGCCAACGCCTTCTCCGAGCTCAACGACCCCGTCGACCAGGCCGGCCGCTTTGCCGAGCAGGTTGCCGCCAAGGGCATGGGCGACGACGAGGCCATGGGCTACGACTACGACTACGTGCGCGCCCTCGAGTACGGCATGCCCCCGGCGGGTGGCATCGGCTACGGCATCGACCGCATGATCATGCTCTTCTGCGACCAGCCCGCCATTCGCGACGTGCTGCTCTTCCCGGCAATGAAGCCGGAGGCCATCACGCGCGCGGACATCGAAGCGCAGGTCGCGGGTGCCGTGACCGATGGTGCCGCGGCGTCTGTGGACGCCATCGCCGAGGATGCCGAGAAGGTTACGGCCGCGCCTGCGGCGGCGCCGGCGGCGCTTGTCGCCGGGCTCTCCCGCGACGAGGCAATGGCCCTTCTTGCCGAGCACAACAAGGAGGAGTTCCACCTCGAGCACGGCGCGACCGTGGGCGGCGTGATGCGCGTCTTTGCCGCTGAGATGGACCCCGAGAACGCCGACTTCTGGGAGATCGCAGGCATTCTGCACGACCTCGACTGGGAGGAGCACGGTGACGACCCGGTGGGCCACACCACCTACGCGGCCGAGCTCATCCGTGCGGCGGGCGGCTCCGAGGAGCTCGTGCGTGCCATCCAGTCCCACAACTCCGACAACAACCCCGAGCTGCCCGCGCCGGAGCTCCCCATGGAGAGGGTCCTCTTTGCCGTGGACGAGCTTACCGGCCTCATCGGAGCGGCCGTGATCATGCGCCCGAGCAAGTCCGTCATGGACTTCGAGGTGAAGTCGCTCAAGAAGAAGTTCAAGGACAAGCGCTTTGCCGCGGGCTGCGACCGTGACGTCATCCGCAAGGGCGCCGAGCTCTGCGGCTGGGAGCTCGACGAGCTCTTCTCCCGCACGATCGACGCCATGAAGGCCATTGCGCCGGACCGCGATACCTTCGGCAAGTAGGAACGCTCGGCCGGGGCGCCCCTGCGGGCGCCCCGGCCGCCTTTGCCGGCCCGTTTTGCCTCCCTTGGGGCCCCGTTTTGCCTCCCTTGAGCTCCGTTTTCAAGTGTTGGGTACTTTTTCGTGCGCAAGCCGAGTACCCAACACTTGAACGCTAGAAAATCCGCAGGTAGGGAAATGGCACCTGGCAGGTAGTACTAAGTGGGTGCGTCGAAAAAGTACCCAACACTTTCTGGTCAGGCCCGCCGCGGCTTGCGCGGCCGCAAAACGCGCCGTCCTGGCGGGCCGCTCGGCCGCGCCTTGGGCTAAGAAGCGTTACTTTGAGCGAGTTTGCTGTGGCGACTCGTCCAAAGTCACGCTTTGGGGGTCGAAAGCGTTATCTTGGGCGAGTTTGTTGACGTAGCTCACTCGAAGTCACGCTTTGAGTGCGGAAAGCGTGACTTCGAGCGAGCTGTCGCCCGACGCACGAAGAATCGCGGACGAGAGGGGATGTCCCGCATGCTGGAGACCGCCGCCGCGCGCCGCCCGCGGCAAGCCAACTGGGACCTGCTGCGCGGCCTGAGCATGCTGCTCGTGGTGGCGGTGCACACGCTGCCCACGCTTCCGCGCTTTCAGGAGTCGCGCCTG
The DNA here is from genome assembly GCF_002159535.1 of Olsenella sp. An290. Lineage (GTDB taxonomy): Bacteria > Actinomycetota > Coriobacteriia > Coriobacteriales > Atopobiaceae > Thermophilibacter. The sequence continues at coordinate 52,361 of NZ_NFIU01000001.1, forward strand.
GGCGCGGCCGCGGCGGGCTTCTGCATGGTCTGCGACCCAGTCTTCTTCATGCTGTCGGGCTACTTTGCGATCCGGCCGCTGCGGGGGAGCCTGGGGTCGTACGTGCTCCGAAAGGCGTCGACCGTCCTGATGCCGCTCGTGGTGTACTCGCTCGTGCTGTACGTGACGCTGGGCTGGCCGTCGCTCAGCCCGGGCGGCTACCTGGCATGTCTTGCCGACTACCTGAGCGGTGGATGGTGGTTCGTCCCGGCCCTCGTGCCGTTTTTGCTGCTCGCCCCGTTTCTCTACCAGATGCTCGAGGGCCTCGACGATCGCTGGATCAGGCGGCTTGCCGTGCTCTGCCTCTCTCTGTTTGGCTGGGGCGCCATCTCGCACCTGCTTGCCTCCCTTGCGGGGCTGGTCGGGCGCCCCGGGGTGTCCCGCCTCGTCACCATTGGCACCTACTTTGTTCCCACAGAGCCCCTGCGGGGCTACTTCCCCGTCTTTGTGATGGGCTATCTCTACCGGCGTCTCAGCGCGACGCTCTCGGAGAGGGCCCGGCGCCGCGCCGCGTGCGCCGGGCTCGGGGCGCTCGTGCTGAGCGCGGTTTGCGCGGGGCTCGTCGTCCCCCAGGATGACCCCAACCAGCTCTGGGTGCTCGCGGCGTTTGGCCTCATGTTTGCGTTTGAGTTCACGTGCATCCCGGAGGGGGCCGCGACGCGCGCGGCCGTGTGGGTGGGGAAGCGCTCCTTCTCGATCTACCTGCTTCACTACTATCTCGTCCTCAGGCTTCTCGGCGCCACCCCTGCCTGGACGGGAGCGGCCGCGCTCGTCTCCGACCTCCCGCTGCCCGCGGGCGTGGCGCTGGCGGCGCTCCTGGTGCTGGGCGTCTTTGCCCTCACGCTGCTGCTCGCCTCCGTGCTTGACCCGCTCGTGCTCGCGCCCGCCCAGAGGCTCTTCGACCGCCTCTCCGGCGCCGCGCTGCCCCGCCTCGAGAAACGCGACGTCGCTTAGCACGTTTGCACCTGGCACGCCGTGGGTACAAACTAGTGACGCGAAGGCATCCGAACAAGAAAGACCCTGCCTATGTTTGAGAAGTTCACCGACAAGGCTCGCAAGGTGATGAGCCTCGCGCAGGACGAGGCCCGCGGCCTCGGCCAGATGTACGTTGGCACCGAGCACCTGCTGCTCGCCCTCATCAAGGAGGGCGAGGGCGTCGCCGCGCAGGCGCTGGCCAAGCTCGACGTGACCTACGACGAGACGCTCGCCACGGTTCGCGAGCTCACCACAAGCGAGAACGAGCCCGTCCCCGGTGGGCACATCCCCTTCACGCCGCGCGCCAAGCGCGTGCTCGAGGGGGCCTACCGCGAGACCATGACGCACGGACAGACCTACATCGCCACGGAGCACCTGCTGCTCGGGATCGTCGCCGAGGGCAACGGTCGCGCGATGGACGCCCTGCGCCAGATGGGCGTCTCCGGGGACGCCGTGCGCAACGCCGTCTCGGACCTCGCGGGCAAGCACCCCGAGACCGCCACGCCCGCCTCGGCGGACGTGCGCGCCGGCAGCTTCATCGGCGGCCCCGGCCCGCAGCAGCAGGGCGAGGAGGGCTCGGTCCTCGAGCAGTACGGCCGCAACCTCACCAAGCTTGCCGCCGACGGCAAGCTTGACCCCGTGATCGGCCGTGACCGCGAGATCGAGCGCGTGATGCAGGTCCTCGCGCGCCGCCAGAAGAACAACCCGCTCATCCTGGGCGACCCGGGCGTGGGCAAGACGGCCATCGTGGAGGGGCTCGCCCAGCTCATCGCGGGCGGCAACGTGCCCGACATCCTGCGCGGCAAGCAGGTCTGGACGCTCGACCTCGCAAGCCTCGTGGCGGGGTCCAAGTACCGCGGCGAGTTCGAGGAGCGCATGAAGAAGGTCGTCCGCGAGCTCGAGGAGTCGGAGAACGACATCCTCTTCATCGACGAGATCCACACCGTCATCGGCGCGGGCTCGGCCGAGGGCTCGATCGACGCGGCCTCCATCCTGAAGCCTCCGCTCTCGCGCGGGGAGATCCAGGTCATCGGCGCCACCACGGCCGAGGAGTACCGCAAGCACATCGAGAAGGACTCAGCGTTCGAGCGCCGCTTCCAGCCCGTGAACATCGGCGAGCCCTCCCCCGAGGACACCATCAAGATCATCGAGGGCCTCAAGCAGCGCTACGAGCAGCACCACCACGTGCGCTACACCGACGCCGCGATCAAGGCGGCCGTCGCGCTCTCGAGCCGCTACGTCCAGGACCGGTTCCTCCCGGACAAGGCCATCGACGTGCTCGACGAGGCAGGCGCCCGCACGCGCGTCCACAAGATGTCGCTCCCGCCCGAGATCGCCCAGACCGACGCCGACCTCGCGCGCGTCCGCGAGGAGAAGTCCGCTGCCGCCGCTGCCCAGGAGTTCGAGGAGGCCGCGCGCCTGCGCGACGAGGAGAAGGCGCTCGTCGCCCGCCGCGACGAGCTCGAGGCCTCCTGGCGCGAGGAGCTCGCGGCCAACGTGGTGACCGTGGACGAGGACGACATCGCCGACGTGGTCTCCTCCATGACTGGCGTGCCCGTCTCCAGCCTCACCGAGGCGGAGGCCTCCAAGCTCCTGCGCTGCGAGGACGTCCTCCACCAGCGCGTCGTGGGCCAGGACGAGGCCGTGACCAAGGTCGCCAAGGCCATCCGCCGCAGCCGCAGCCCCCTCAAGGACCCGCGCCGCCCCGGCGGCTCGTTCATCTTCCTCGGCCCCTCGGGCGTGGGCAAGACCGAGCTCGCCAAGGCGCTCGCCGAGTTCCTCTTCGGCTCCGAGGAGGCGCTCATCAGCTTTGACATGTCCGAGTTCATGGAGAAGCACACCGTCTCCAAGCTCGTGGGCGCCCCTCCCGGATACGTGGGCTACGACGAGGGCGGCGAGCTCACCAAGGCCGTCCGGCGCCGCCCGTACTCGGTCGTGCTGTTCGACGAGGTCGAGAAGGCCCACCCCGACGTCTTCAACGTCCTGCTCCAGATCCTGGAGGAGGGCCGCCTCACGGACGGCCAGGGCCGCCACGTGGACTTCTCCAACACCGTCATCATCATGACGTCCAACATCGGCGCGCGCGACATCGCGCAGACCACCACGATGGGCTTCTCCGCCCAGGGGGCCTCCGGCCTCTCCGACAAGGAGATCACCTCTCGCGTGATGTCCGAGCTCAAGAGGCACTTCCGCCCCGAGTTCCTGAACCGCGTGGACGAGGTCGTGGTCTTCAAGTCGCTCACCTCCGAGCAGCTCCGCGGCATCGTCGAGCTCATGGTGGCCGACCTGCGCGAGCGCCTCATCACCCAGGGCATGTCCATCGAGCTCACGGACGCCGCGCGCGACCTTGTGGCCAAGGAGGGGGCCGACCCCATCTACGGCGCTCGCCCGCTGCGCCGCGCCATCCAGACGCTCATCGAGGACCCGCTCTCCGAGGAGCTGCTGCAGGGCCTCTGGCACAAGGGCGAGATCATTCGCGTGGACGAGAAGGACGGTCAGCTCGTCTTTGAGCACACGACGGGAGAGATTCCCGCGCCGCGCCGCCGAGAGCACATGAGCGCCCCGGACCGCTCCGCCCTGCCCGAGCCCTCCCGGGGAGCCCAGGGGGCGGGCGGCCTCAGGGCCGAGGGAGCCTAGCGTTTCGGGGACGGGGCGCGGGCGCGCCCCGTCCCTCGCCCGGGCCGGTCGCACGATATACTGCAAGGCGAGAAGAACGCCGGCCCCGACGGCCGGCTGAGACGAAGGGTCGCCCATGGAGACTTCTCAGCTGGATACCAGTGCCGCCGAGCGCGAGCAGCGCTACCAGGACGCCGTGCGCAACACGGCCCCCGGGACCCCCTTGCGCGTTGCCCTGGACATGATCTTGGCGGGGCACCTGGGGGCCCTCATCTGCGTCGGCGACACCGAGAACGTGCTCGCCGCCGGAGACGACGGCTTCAAGCTCGACGTCTCCTTCACGGCCAACCGCCTCTTCGAGCTCTGCAAGATGGACGGGGCCGTGGTCGTGGACCGCGACCTCACCAAGATCTTGCGCGCCAACTACCATCTCAACCCGGACCCGTCGCTGCCCACCTCGGAGACGGGCACGCGCCACCGCACTGCCGCGCGCATGAGCCTGCTCACCAAGGCCATGGTGGTGTCGGTGTCCTCGCGCCGCTCGGTGGTGAACGTCTACGTCGACGGCAAGGGCTTCCAGATCAAGAGCGTGAGCGACCTGCTCACCACGGTCAACCAGCTCACGGTTGCCATGCAGAACACGCGCTCGCAGCTCGACCGGAGCCTGCTGCGCCTCACGAGCCTCGAGCTCGACAACGTGGTCACGCTCGGGGACCTCACGAACATCTTCTACCTCTTCGAGGTTCTTCTCAGCGCGGGAGGCGAGCTCAACGGCTGCATCGTCCAGCTTGGCCGCGAGGGGAAGATCGCTCAGATGCAGCGCGACGAGTACCTGGCCGGCGTCGACGAGGCCTACACGCTCATGATTCGCGACTACGCCGCGGACTCCTCCGAGGAGGCCGCGCGCGAGGTGCGCCGCAACCTGCACGACACCGTCAACACCCAGCTGCGCTCGGCCAAGACCGTGGCCAAGATCCTCGGCTTCACCGACGACCGCGGCGAGGACTCCATCATGACGCCGCTCGGGCTGCGCACGCTCTCCCGCGTGCCCGTGGTCCGCGAGGGCATGGCCGACAAGATCGTGGACGAGTACGGCTCGCTCCAGGAGGTGCTCGAGGCCGTGGACGACGACCCCTCGCGCCTTGGCAAGATCGGCGTCAAGAACCCCGACGTGCTGGCCAACAGCCTGCATCGCATGTGGGGAAAGGGGGAGTGATGGGCGCCGGCTCGCCCGCCCCCGCCCCGTGCGCCGCACCCGAGCTCCTGGGGACGCCCGGCGAGGGCGCGGACACCTGCGCCGTCATCGTGGCGGGCGGCACCGGCGAGCGGTTCGGCGACCCGCGCGGCAAGCAGTTCGTGGAGCTCTGCGGGCTGCCGCTCATGTGCTGGCCGCTCATGGCGTTTGACCGGGCGCCCTCGGTGGGGTCGCTCGTGGTGGTCTGCGCGCCCGAGCGCGCGGCAGAGGTCACAGGAGACGTCCTTGCGCGGCTCTCCCTCGCAAAGCCCGTGACGATCGCGCCCTCGGGCGCGACGCGCCAGGCCTCCGTGCTCTCCGGCCTTGCGTTCGTGCCCCGTGAGCTCGAGTACGTGGCCGTGCATGACGCCGCGCGGCCCCTCGTCGAGGTCGAGGCGATCGAGCGCGTCGTCGGCGCGGTCCGGGCGGACGCGTCGCTTGCCGGCGCCATCCTGGCCACGCGCTGCACCGATACGCTCAAGCTCGTCGAGGGCGACACGATCGTCGCCACGCCGGACCGCTCCTTCTACTGGGCGGCCCAGACGCCGCAGGTCTTCCGCCGGCGCACGCTGCTCGCCGCGCACAAGGCCGCCGCGCATGACGAGTACCAGGGCACCGACGACGCCTCGCTCGTGGAGCGCGTGGGCGGGCGCGTCCGCGTGGTGGAGTCCACGCGCGACAACATCAAGGTGACCCTGCCCGAGGACCTGGCCCTTGCCGAGGCCACCCTCGAGCGGCGTCTGCTCGGCTGAGAAGGGACCCCGCATGCTAAGAATTGGACACGGCTTTGACGTGCACGCCTTTGCGGAGGGGCGCCGGCTCGTTCTGGGCGGCGTCGACGTGCCGAGCGAGCGCGGCCTCGCGGGCCACTCGGACGCGGACGTCGTCGCGCACGCGCTCATGGACGCCGTGCTCGGTGCCCTGCGCGAGGGGGACATCGGCAGGCTCTTCCCGGACACCGACCCCGCCTACGAGGGCGCCGACTCGCTCGCGCTGATGCGCCGCGTGGCGGGGCTCGCCTGCGAGCGCGGCTGGCGCGTGGCAGACGCCGACTGCACCATCGCCGCGCAGGCGCCCAAGCTCGCGCCGTACCGCGAGGAGATGCGCGCCAACATGGCCGCGGCCCTCGGCGTCCCCGTCGAGGCGGTGGGCGTCAAGGCCACCACCACGGAGCGCCTCGGCTTCGTGGGCCGCGAGGAGGGCATCGCCGCCTGGGCCGTGGTCCTGCTGGAGCGCGCGTAGGGCGCCCCCGCGCGACCTCGCGTCCCGCGGGCCGGCCCGGGGTCCCGCGCCGCGGCGACCCGACGGTTCTTGTCGCCCGCCGGCGCTATACTGGTCGGACGACACGACACCAGAGACGCCAAGGAGCACCCATGCTCGTCTACAACAGTCAGACGCACAAGAAGGAGGAGCTCGAGCCCATCGAGCCCGGCAAGATCCGGATGTACGTCTGCGGCCCCACGGTCTATGACCAGATTCACATTGGCAACGCGCGGACGTTCCTTGCGTTCGACGTGATTCGTCGCTACCTCATGTACAAGGGCTACGCCGTCACGTTTGCCCAGAACCTCACGGACGTGGACGACAAGATCATCAACCGCGCCAACGAGGAGGGCAAGACCGCGGCCGAGGTGGCCGAGGAGTGCTCGGCCGCGTTCATCGAGCAGATGCACCGCTTCGGCGTGCTCGACCCGGACATCCGCCCGCGCGCCACGCGCGAGATCGAGGCCATGCAGGAGATGATCTCCCTGCTCATCGAGGGCGGCCACGCCTACCCGGTCCCCTCCGGCGACGTCTACTTCTCCGTGCGCTCCGACACGAGCTACGGCATCCTCTCCGGCCGCGACCTCGACCAGATGCGCGCCGGCGAGCGCGTTGAGGTCAACGACGAGAAGCGCGACCCCTTTGACTTTGCGCTCTGGAAGGCCGCCAAGCCCGGCGAGCCGAGCTGGCCCTCCCCGTGGGGAGACGGCCGCCCCGGCTGGCACACCGAGTGCTGCGCGATGATCCACCGCTACCTGGGCACCCCGATCGACATCCACGGCGGCGGCGCCGACCTCGTCTTCCCGCACCACGAGAACGAGACCGCCCAGGCCATGTGCGCCTGGGACACGGCGCTCGCCAACACCTGGATGCACACCGGGATGCTTCGCGTGGACGGCGAGAAGATGTCCAAGAGCCTCGGCAACTTCTACACGCTCAAGGAGGTGCTCGACAAGTACCCCGCCGACGCCGTGCGCCTGCTCATGCTGCAGACGCACTACCGCGCGCCGCTCGACTTCTCCTTCGAGCGCCTGGAGGGCGTGCGCGGCACGCTCGAGCGCCTGGTCACCTGCGTCAAGAACCTTCGCTGGGCCGCCGAGCGCGCCCCGCAGGACGGCGAGCTCAACGACGCCGACCGCACGCTCGGCCACCAGATCGACGAGGCGCGCGCCGAGTTCTGCCGCCAGATGGACGACGACTTCAACACCGCCGGCGGCCTCGCCGCGATCTTTGGCCTGGTGACGGCCTCCAACACCTATCTCGCCGACGCGGCCGACGACACCTCGACCCCGGTCACGCTGCGCGCGGCGGACATGCTGTGCGAGCTCGCCGAGGTCATGGGCATCTCGCTGCCGCGAACCGCAGACGCCGACGAGCTTCCCGCGGGCCTCGTCGACCTGGCGCGCGAGCACGCGGGCCTTGCGGACGGGACGCCCGCCGAGGCCGCCGAGGTCCTTCTCGCCGCGCGCCAGCAGGCCCGTGCCGAGAAGAACTGGGCGGTCGCCGACGCCATCCGTGACGGCATCGCCGCGCTCGGCCTGGTGCTCGAGGACACGGCCGCGGGCGCACGCCTGCGCCGCAAGGAGTAGCCATGGCGCGCAACCAGTCACGCACGCCCGGGCGCGACCCGCGCCCGGGGAAGGGACGCGCCGCCCGTCCGGCCACGGGAAGGGGCGCGCGGGGCACTAAGGGCCGTGCGGTCGGGCCCCGCCCGGGCGGTCGGGGCGGAGCGCGTCCCGGCGCCGCCCCGCGCCGCGACGCCCGCGAGCGCGGCGACCTCATCGAGGGGCGTCGCGCCGTCGAGGAGGCGCTGGCCTGCGGGATGCCGCTGCGCTCGGCGCTCGTGCAGGAGCGCTCCGGCGAGCGCGACCAGACGCTCGAGGCCCTGGCCCGTCGCCTCGACGAGGCCGGGGTGCCCGTGGAGCGCGTGCCGCGCGCCCGTCTTGACGCGCTCTCGAGCCATGGCGCCCACCAGGGCGTGGTCGTGCGCACGCGCCCGTTCGAGTACGCCGAGCTCTCCGACGTGATCGCCGCGGCGGGAGAGGGGCCGGCCCTCGTGGTGGTGCTCGATCACGTGACCGATCAGGGAAACTTTGGCGCCATCGTGCGCACGGCCGAGGTCGTGGGCGCGGCGGGCGTCGTCGTGGCCAAGGCGCGCTCGGCCTCGGTGGGGGCGGGCGCGTACAAGACCTCCGCAGGTGCTGTCATGCACCTGCCCATCGCCCAGGTGCCCAACCTTGCCCGGGCGCTCGAGCAGCTCAAGCAGGCGGGGTTTTGGGCCTGCGCCGCCACGGAGCACGCGCGCGAGGACGTCTGGCACGCGCCTCTGGGCGGGCGCCTGGCGCTTGTGATGGGCTCGGAGGGGGAGGGCATCTCGCGCCTTGTGGCCGAGACCTGCGACTTCTCGTGCCGCCTGCCGCAGCGTGGGCGGGTGGAGTCGCTCAACGTGGCCCAGGCCACGACGGTGCTCTGCTACGAGTGGCTGCGCCGCGTCGAGCTGGGGGACGGAAGCGATGCCTAGCGCCCCCTCGACGCGCGAGCTTCTGGTGGTGGACGGCTACAACGTGCTCCACAAGTCCGCGCGCTACCTTGCCCGCGCGGACGAGACCTCCGAGGGCGACCCCTTCGAGCAGGCTCGCGAGCTCCTGATCTCCGACGTGGCGGCCTATGCCAAGGGGCGGTTCAACCCGGTCGTCGTCTTTGACGCGGCGGGAAACGTCTCCCCGGAGCGCCCCGACCTCTCGCGGGCGGGCGTGCGCGTGATCTTCTCGGCGGCCGGCGAGTCAGCCGACGCGGTGATCGAGCGCCTGGTGACCGAGGCGCGCCTGGCCCCTCGGGCCGTGACCGTGGTGACCTCGGACCGCACCATCCGGGCCACGGTGGGCGGCGTGCCCGTGACGCGCGTCTCGAGCGACGTGCTCGTGGCGGATGTGGGCGCGCTCGCCGCGGAGTACGAGCGAGAGAACGCCGCGCGGCAGACGCAGCACATGCGTCTTGAGGACCGCATCGACCCCGCCGCCCGCGAGAGGCTCTGGAAGATTCTTCGCGGCGAGTCCTGACGGGGCAAGGGCGGCCGTTACCTTTGCCGGTCCTGTCGGCCCCGCCAAAGAGGGCGGGCGATCGTGCTTCTCGCCCGACGCGGGACACGCTATGATGGGACGACCCGCCGGTATGGCTCAATGGCAGAGCAACGGTTTTGTAAACCGTGGGTTGGGGGTTCGACTCCCTCTACCGGCTCCAGAGGCTTAAGCGAGGCCGCGGCGATGTCGTCGCGGCCTCGCTCTTAGGCCTCCAACTGTCATCCTGCCGAGTTTTACCCCCTGTGAGCTGGGAATGTGTTGGACTCGTGATGATGGATACGCCCGGCGACGGGGTATACGTTGACAAGTTTTTTGACACGTCGTAATCTGTTTTCCGCCCGCGAGGGAGTACGAGCTTCGCAGGTGTCTGAAAACGGAATGGGGATGTGGCACAGCGGCAACTGCGGCGGACTGTAAATCCGCTCCCTCTGGGTTCCTTGGTTCGAGTCCAAGCATCCCCACCATTCGCCCGTGTAGCTCAGTCGGTAGAGCACTTCGTTGGTAACGAAGAGGTCACCGGTTCAAATCCGGTCGCGGGCTCCATCTTCCGTTTCAGGCGCAAGGCACCATGCCGGTGTAGCTCAGTTGGTTAGAGCACGCGGCTCATACCCGCGATGTCACTGGTTCGAGTCCAGTCACCGGTACCAGAGTTCTTGGCGGCGCTTCGGCGCCGCTTGGCATAAGAACGAAGTAAGTCTATGGGTCGGCCGAACAGGTTGGTTCCAAAAGGAGGATGGCAATGGCCAAGGAGAAGTTCGATCGCTCTAAGCCCCACGTAAACATCGGTACGATTGGTCACGTCGACCACGGCAAGACCACCACGACGGCCGCTATCACCAAGGTCCTCTCCGAGACCGAGGGCTGCAAGGCTGACTACACCGCCTTCGAGAACATCGACAAGGCTCCCGAGGAGCGTCAGCGCGGCATTACCATCAACGTTGCCCACATCGAGTACGAGACCTGGGAGCGTCACTACGCTCACGTCGACTGCCCCGGTCACGCCGACTACATCAAGAACATGATTTCCGGCGCGGCTCAGATGGACGGTGCCATCCTCGTCATCGCCGCCACCGACGGCCCCATGGCCCAGACTCGTGAGCACATCCTGCTCGCCCGTCAGGTCGGCGTCCCCTACATCATCGTCTTCCTGAACAAGTGCGACATGGTTGACGACGACGAGCTCATCGACCTCGTCGAGATGGAGACCCGTGACCTCCTCTCCGAGTACGACTTCCCCGGCGACGACCTGCCGATCATCCGCGGCTCCGCCCTCGGCGCCCTCAACGGCGAGCAGAAGTGGGTCGACTCCATCCTCGAGCTCATGCACGCCGTCGACTCCTACATCCCGACGCCGCCGCGTGACAACGACAAGCCCTTCCTCATGGCCATCGAGGACGTCATGACCATCTCCGGTCGTGGTACCGTCGCCACCGGCCGTGTCGAGCGCGGCGAGCTCAAGCTCAACGAGCCGGTCGAGATCATCGGCATCCGTGAGAAGCAGACCTCCGTTGCCACCGGCATCGAGATGTTCCGCAAGACCATGGACTTCTGCGAGGCTGGCGACAACGTCGGCATCCTTCTCCGCGGCATCAAGCGCGAGGACATCGAGCGCGGCCAGGTCATCTGCAAGCCCGGCTCCGTCACCCCGCACCAGAAGTTCACCGGTGAGATCTACGTTCTCACCAAGGAGGAGGGCGGCCGTCACACCCCGTTCTTCGCCGGCTACCGTCCGCAGTTCTACTTCCGCACCACGGACATCACCGGTGACATCTCCGAGCTCACCGACTCCAACGGCAACAAGGTCGAGATGGCCATGCCGGGCGACCACGTGACGGTCACCTGCGAGCTCATCCACGCCATCGCCATGGAGCAGGGCGACAAGTTCGCCATCCGTGAGGGCGGCCACACCGTCGGCGACGGCCGTATCTCCACCATCCTCGACTAACTTCTCCAGAAGCTAGTTTCGGACCCGGCGTCCCCAGGGCGTCGGGTCTTTTTTCTCGCCGGATCCCTTTTGAGACTTTTGGCGATTCTGTGATACTGTCCGAGAGCGAGCGCGGAGGTTGACAAGGCCCAGGGAGGCTGGTAGCGTATACCACCGCGCCACGTTTGAGGGAAACTCCCTCCAACGAGATGTTCTTCAGGAGGATTGATGCGTACTCTAGTTACCCTCGCGTGCACCGAGTGCAAGCGCCGCAACTACACCACGGACAAGAACAAGTCCAACAACCCCGATCGCATGGAGTTGAAGAAGTACTGCCCGTGGTGCCGTAAGCACACGCTTCACAGGGAGACCCGCTAACCAAGGTGGGTTTTCATCACAGGCCAGTAGCTCCAATGGTAGAGCGGCGGTCTCCAAAACCGTTTGTTGAGGGTTCGAGTCCTTCCTGGCCTGCCAGATTTCACCACCGGCTTTCCCTTCGGGGTTAGCCGGTTTCCATGTAAGGGACGTTTTTAGGGAGTCAGGGATGCCGAACAAGGACCGTAACAAGAGGAGCGTCCGCAAGGCACGCGCCGAGGAGCGCGCCCGCGTGGAGGCCGCCCAGGCCGCTTCTGCACCTGCGGGCTCCCCGGAGGCCGCCAAGGCGGTCGCCAAGGCCGAGAAGAAGCCCGAGAAGGCTTCCAACAAGAAGCCCAACGTCTTCCGCTGCCTTGCCAACTATCTCGGCGACGTCCGCTCCGAGATGCGTCGCGTCGTGTGGCCGTCCAAGGGCGAGCTCAAGAGCTACTCCGTTGCCATCGTGGCGATGCTCATCGTCTTTGGCGTCGTGATCTGGCTCCTCGACTCCGGCATTGTTGCCGCGCTCATCGGCTACACGGGTCTCAGGGGGTAGGAGATGGCTAAGCGCTGGTACGTCATCCACACCTACTCCGGCTACGAGAACAAGGTCAAGGCGGACCTCGAGCACCGCATCGAGACCTATGGCCTTGAGGACAAGGTCGTGGACATCCAGATCCCGACCGAGGAGGTCACCGAGCTCAAGGACGGGGGCAAGCGCGAGACCAAGGAGTCCAAGGTCTTCCCGAGCTACGTCCTCGTGCGCATGGAGGTCGACGACAACACCTGGGCCGTCGTGCGCAACACGCCGGGCGTCACCGGCTTCGTGGGCCTTGACGGCAAGCCGACGCCGCTTCGCCGTGACGAGTTCGACAAGATCATGCGTCGTACCGGCACCCGCGGCGGCACCGTCGCCGTTCCCAAGCGCACCGCGACCAACGTCGAGGTCGGCCAGGCCGTCCGCGTGCTCTCCGGCCCGCTTGCGGACTTCGACGGGCAGGTCTCCGAGGTCATGCCCGACTCCGGCAAGGTGAAGGTCATGCTCACCATCTTCGGTCGCGAGACCCCGGTGGAGCTCACCTTGGACCAGATCTCGGTCATCAGCTAGCAGAAACCCCGCCCGCCCGTCATCGGTGAGGATAGCTTCTCGGGTGCGGCGCTTCGATACGTTCACGCTCACGTTTCCCAAAGGAGAGAACCATGGCCAAGAAGAAGGTCACTGCCTTCATCAAGCTTCAGATTCCGGCCGGCGCCGCCAACCCCGCGCCTCCCGTCGGCCCCGCCCTCGGTGCCGCCCAGGTCAACATCATGCAGTTCTGCCAGGCGTTCAACGCCGCCACGGCGGACAAGCAGGGCGACATCATCCCCGTTGAGATCTCCGTCTACGAGGACCGCTCCTTTGACTTCGTCTGCAAGACCCCGCCCGCGGCCCAGCTCATCAAGAAGGAGCTCGGCCTCAAGAGCGGCTCCGCGGTGCCCCAGCGCGACAAGGTCGGCCAGCTGACCCAGGAGCAGCTCACCAAGATCGCCGAGATCAAGCTCCCCGACCTCAACGCCAACGACATCGAGGCCGCCAAGAAGATCGTCGCCGGCACCGCCCGCTCCATGGGCGTCACCATCGCCGAGTAACGCGTACTGTGTGCAAAGGGGACTGTCCCCTTTGCACGTGAGGATGTGCAAAGGGGACAGTCCCCTTTGCACGCGATGTGGGAGGGCGAGAAGCCCGCTGACCACAGGAGGTAAGGCACATGCCCAAGCACGGTAAGAACTACAAGGCCGCGGCCGCCAAGGTCGACAGCACCAAGCTCTACTCCCCGAAGGCCGCCATGGAGCTCGCCAAGGAGCTCGCCCCGGCCAAGTTTGACGAGACCGTCGAGGTCGCCGTCCGTCTGGGCGTCGACACCCGCAAGGCCGACCAGAACGTCCGTGGCTCCATCTCCCTGCCCCACGGCACCGGCAAGACCGTCCGCGTGGCCGTCTTCGCCGAGGGCGAGAAGGCCCGCGAGGCCGAGGCCGCCGGCGCTGACGTCGTGGGCTCCGATGACCTCGTCGCCCAGATTCAGGCCGGCGAGCTGAACTTCGACGCCGCCATCGCCACGCCCAACATGATGGGCAAGGTCGGCCGCCTCGGCAAGATCCTCGGCCCCCGTGGCCTCATGCCCAACCCCAAGCTCGGCACCGTCACCATGGACGTCGCCAAGATGGTCGGCGAGCTCAAGGCCGGCCGCGTCGAGTACCGCGCCGACCGCTACGGCATCTGCCACGTTCCCATGGGCAAGGTCTCCTTTGACACCGAGAAGCTCGTCGAGAACTACGGCGCGCTCCTCACCGAGCTCATCCGCGTGAAGCCGTCCTCCGCGAAGGGCAAGTACGTCAAGTCCGTCGTCGTCTCCACCACGATGGGCCCGGGCGTCAAGGTCGACCCGACCAAGACCCGCAACTTCATGGAGGACTAGGCCCTCGGCCTGCTCCCAAGCGTGAGACAGTCGGCGGGGTCGCACCTCTTGGTGCGGCCCCGCTTTTGCGTGCGGTGCGCCCGTTTGGCCGCACCGTCGCCCCTGTGCAGGTTCTGCGCAGAGGAAAAAGGGATTGACGGCGCCTGCGGCCCGTGACACAATGACCAAGCGCGAGACGTCCGTCTCGTGATACTGATCGCTGCACGTCCGCTGCCAAAGACAGCCGGTGCCGAGAGGCTCAAAGGGGAAACCCGCCTGCCGAGGTGGTCTCAGAGATTGCATCTTCGAGGACCCCGCTTTGGCTGTGCCGAGCGGGGTCTTCTGTGCGAAGGCCCGCCGCGTCGGTGGTTCGTGCCTGTCGCATAGCAAGGGAGGTGTACCGAACACATGCCATCCAAGTCCAATGTCGAGATGCTGGAGAAGGTCGCGAGCTCGCTCGAGGCCTCTGCCGGTGTCTTTGTCGTCGACTACCGCGGCCTCTCCGTCAAGGAGACCCAGCAGGTGCGTCGCGCTCTGCGCGAGGCTGGTGCCGAGATGAAGGTCTACAAGAACAACATCGTCAAGATCGCTCTTGAGAACGCTGGTCTCCCCAGCATCGACGACATGCTCGCCGGCACCTGCGCCTACGTCTTCTACGAGAAGGACCCCGTCGATGCCGCCAAGGTCATCAAGGAGCAGTCCGAGAAGCTCAAGAAGATGCAGTTCGTCGGCGCCATCGCCGACGGCAAGGCCCTCGCGGCCGACGAGGCCAAGGCCTACGCCGACCTGCCCAACCGCGAGCAGCTCATGGGCCAGATCGCCGGCCTCATCAGCGGCTTCGCCCGTGGCATCGCCGTGTGCGTCAACGAGGTCCCGTCGGGTCTCGCCCGCACCATCAGCGCTGTCTCCGAGCAGAAGCCGGCTGCCTAGCAGCCGCCCGCGGACGCGTCCGCACACCCTGGGGCCTCGCGGGCCCCGCACACGAAAACCAGTCCGTGCGCACCGCACGGGACCGAAAGGAAGCACAACATGGCTAAGCTTACCACCGAGGAGATCATTGACGCCCTCAAGGAGATGACCCTTCTCGAGGCCTCCGAGCTCGTGAAGGCCATCGAGGACACCTTCGGCGTCTCCGCCGCCGCCCCCGTCGCCGCCGTGGCCGCCGCTCCCGCCGCTGCCGCCGCCGAGGAGGAGGAGAAGACCAACTTCGACGTCGTGCTCGAGGGCTTCGGCGACAACAAGATCGCCGTCATCAAGGTCGTCCGCGCCCTGACCAGCCTCGGCCTCAAGGAGGCCAAGGAGGTCGTCGAGGGTGCCCCCAAGGCCGTCCTCGAGGGCGCCAAGAAGGAGGACGCCGAGGCCGCCAAGAAGCAGCTCGAGGAGGCCGGCGCCACCGTCACCCTCAAGTAAGTTCGCTTGCTCGGGTAACGCGCTCAGCGCAGACAGGGGTCGGGCCCAAGGGCCCGGCCCCTTTTTCCATGCCGAGAAGATCGAGGTTCTCGGCCGGGGCCTGGCGGTTCTGGCGCCTGCGCCTGATTCGGGGGATGTGTGCGTTCCGCAGCGCACACATCCCCCGAATCAGGCGGCATTTGCGCACACATCCCCGGATTCTGGCGGCCCAAACGCACATATGCGCGCTTTTGGCGCAGCGCGCAGCCGGCATTGGCACGGCGTGAGGCCAGCTTTGGCGCCGGGCGCGGCCGGCCACGACGGCACCGGCCGCGGCTCCGAAAGGCTTGGGCGGCAGGCGAGAAGGACCATGCAACATCGAACCTTCACATCAAGGTTCTTCTTGCGCTTGCATTTATGCAGGTAGATGGGGTGAGCGAGAAAACATACTCGAAACGGAGGTCTAAGTCAAGACTTTTCGTTGACCAAAAGAGGGTGTTTCGGTAACTTATTACGTTGCGACAATTGCCGCCTTCCACCCTTTTTGAAGGAGGAAAAGCCTGGTGTCTACCGTAAAGACTGCTCTTACCAAACCACAAGGCACGACCGGACGCAAGACCTTCAGCAAGATCGACCCCGTGATGGAGCTCCCCAACCTGATCTCCGTCCAGAAGGAGTCTTTCGAGCGGTTCATGGGCGAGGGGCTGCAGGAGTCCTTTGCCGAGTTCTCTCCCATCGAGAACTCCGCCCACACCCTTCAGGTCACCTTTGGGGACCACCAGTTCGGCGACCCGGCGCACACGATCGCCGAGTGCCGTGCCAAGGACATCTCCTACCAGGCCCCCCTCTTCGTTGACGTGCGCTTTGTCAACAAGGAGACCGGCGAGATGAAGGAGCAGCTCGTCTTCATGGGCGACTTCCCGCTCATGACCGAGCGCGGCACCTTCATCATCAACGGCACCGAGCGCGTCGTGGTCTCCCAGCTCGTCCGCTCCCCGGGCGTGTACTTCTCCACGGAGATGGACAACGGCGTGCAGGTCTTCAAGGCGCAGTTCATTCCCGCGCGCGGCGCCTGGCTCGAGTTCGAGGTCGACAAGCGCGGCCACCTCGTGGTCTCGATCGACCGCAAGCGTCGCCAGTCCGCGACGATGTTCCTGCGCGCCCTTGGCATCGCCGAGACGGACGACGAGATCCTCTCGCTCCTCGGCGACTCCGACGTCGTGCGCAACACGCTCGAGCGCGACACCGCCACCACCCGCGAGGACGCCCTGCTCGAGATCTACCGTCGCCAGCGCCCCGGCGAGCCCCCCACCGTGGACTCGGCCCGCTCGCTCATCGACGGCCTCTACTTCAACGAGCAGCGCTACGACCTCGCCCGCGTGGGCCGCTACAAGGTCAACAAGAAGCTCGGCAGCGAGGTCGAGGCCGACGCCCGCGTGCTCACGCACGAGGACATCATCGACGCCCTGCGCTACCTCCTGGCCCTGCACGCCGGCGACGACACCAAGCGCCTCGACGACATCGACCACTTTGGCAACCGTCGCGTCCGCACCGTGGGCGAGCTCGTCCAGAACCAGTTCCGCATCGGCATGAGCCGCATGGAGCGCGTGGTCCGCGAGCGCATGGCCTCCCAGGACGTGGACGACATCACCCCGCAGACGCTCATCAACATTCGCCCGATCGTGGCCGCGATCAAGGAGTTCTTCGGGTCCTCCCAGCTCTCGCAGTTCATGGACCAGGCGAACCCGCTTGCCGGCCTCACCCACAAGCGCCGTCTCTCCGCGCTCGGCCCGGGCGGCCTTGCCGGCCACAAGTCCGGCTCCAGCCGCCGCACCAACGTGCCGACCGCGGTCCGCGACGTCCACAACTCGCACTACTCCCGCATGTGCCCGATCGAGACGCCCGAGGGCCCCAACATCGGCCTCATCGGCTCGCTCGCGCTCTACGCGCACGTGAACGAGTACGGCTTCATCGAGTCCCCCTACCGTCGCGTCGTCGACGGCAAGGTGACCGACCAGATCGACTGGATGACGGCCGACGAGGAGGAGACGCACAACATCGCCCCCGCGAACACGCCGTTTGACCCCAAGACCGGCCGCTTCGTGGAGCTCGACCACAACGGCGAGATCACGCACCCCGAGCGCATCATCGCCCGCACGCGCGACTTTGACGGCTCCTTCGGCGCGCCCGCCCAGGTCAACGTCGAGGACGTCGACTACATGGACGTCTCGCCGCGCCAGCTGCTCTCCGTGGCCGCCAACCTCATCCCGTTCCTCGAGCACGACGACGCCAAGCGTACCCTCATGGGCGCCAACATGCAGCGCCAGGCCGTGCCGCTGATCCGCGCGCACGCCCCCTTCGTGGGCACCGGCATGGAGGAGCGCGCCGCGCTCGACTCCGGCGAGCTCATCTGCGCCGCGCACGCCGGCGTGGTCACCGAGGTCGACGCCGCGCACGTGGTCGTCTACTCCGACGAGCACGGCTCCGAGCGCTACGACCTCCCCAAGTACGAGCGCTCCAACCAGTCCACCTGCATCAACCACCGTCCGATCGTCCACGCGGGCGACAAGGTCGAGGCCGGCCAGCCGCTCGCCGACGGCACCTCGATCGACCACTCCGAGCTCGCCCTTGGTGCCAACCTCACCGTGGCCTACATGCCGTGGGAGGGCTTCAACTACGAGGACGGCATCATCGTCTCCGAGCGCGTGGTGCAGGAGGACCTCCTCACGTCCATCAACATCTCCCGCCACGAGATCGACGCCCGCGACACCAAGCTCGGTCCCGAGGAGATCACCCGCGAGATTCCGAACCTCTCCGAGGACATGCTCGCCAACCTCGACGATGACGGCATCATCCGCATCGGCGCCGAGGTGGGCCCCGGCGACATCCTCGTGGGCAAGGTCACGCCCAAGGGCGAGACGGCCCTCACCGCCGAGGAGCGGCTGCTCCGCGCCATCTTCGGCGCCAAGGCCCACGACGTCCGCGACACGTCCCTCAAGATGCCCCACGGCTCCTACGGCCGCGTCGTCGACGTGGTGCGCTTCAGCCGCGAGGCCGGCGACGACCTGCCCCCGGGCGTCAACGAGCTCGTCCGCGTGTTCGTCGCGCAGCGCCGCAAGATCCAGCAGGGCGACAAGATCGCCGGCCGCCACGGCAACAAGGGCGTCGTCTGCAACGTCCTGCCCGTCGAGGACATGCCCTACATGGCCGACGGCACGCCGGTCGACGTCCTTCTCGACCCCCTGGGCGTCCCCTCGCGTATGAACGTCGGCCAGCTCCTCGAGTGCCACCTCGGCTGGGGCGCCTCCCACGGCTGGGACGACGAGTCGGAGAACTCCGAGCGCTACGTGCCCGGCCCCATCAACGTGGCCACGCCCGTCTTTGACGGCGCCACCGACGAGGAGGTCGCCGAGATTCTGCGCCGCACGAACATCAACCTCATGAACAAGGCCCGCCAGGACTACGGCGAGCACATGCGCGAGGAGTTCGTCCCGCAGCTCAACGAGCTCGGCAAGACCACGCTCTACGACGGCCGTACCGGCGAGGCCTTCAAGAGCCCGATTACCGTGGGCACCTCCTACATCCTGAAGCTCGGCCACATGGTCGACGACAAGATCCACGCCCGCTCGACCGGCCCCTACAGCCTCGTCACCCAGCAGCCGCTCGGCGGCAAGGCCCAGTTCGGCGGCCAGCGCTTCGGCGAGATGGAGGTGTGGGCCCTCTACGCCTACGGCGCGGCCAACGTCCTCCAGGAGATTCTCACGGTCAAGTCCGACGACACTAACGGCCGCGTGAAGACCTACGAGTCCATCGTCAAGGGCGAGAACGTCCCCGCCGCCGGCATCCCCGAGTCCTTCAAGGTCCTCGTCAAGGAGATTCGCTCCCTCGCGCTCGACATCGAGCCGATCTCCTACAAGAAGCGCGCCGAGCGCGTGGCCGACGAGTCCAAGGACGCCGCCGAGAGCGCCGTGGACGTCTTTGCCGACATGCCCGCCGTGGACGACCTCATCGGCTCCGCCGCCGACGAGGCCGCAAACGCCGACGTCGCCCTTGCCGGTGACGTGAAGAGCGAGAAGGAGTAGCGACTGTGGCAGATTTCGACACCACTGACTTCGACGCGATCAAGATCTCCCTTGCCTCCGCCGACCGCATCCGCAGCTGGTCGTGCGGCGAGGTCAAGAAGCCGGAGACCATCAACTACCGCACCCTGAAGCCCGAGAAGGACGGCCTGTTCTGCGAGAAGATCTTTGGCCCGCAGAAGGACTGGGAGTGCGCCTGCGGCAAGTACAAGGGCATCCGCTTCCGCGGCATCGTCTGCGAGCGCTGCGGCGTCGAGGTGACCACCGCCAAGGTGCGCCGCGAGCGCATGGGCCACATCGAGCTCGCCGCGCCCGTGAGCCACATCTGGTACTTCAAGAGCCCGACGAGCTTCCCGCTCGCCCGCCTGCTCGACATCAAGAGCAAGGACCTCGAGAAGGTCCTCTACTTCGCCAGCTACATCATCACCAACGTCGACACCGAGGCCCGCGAGGCCGACGCCGACGACCTCAAGGAGGAGCTGGCCGCCGACCTCGAGGAGCTCGACGCCGAGCGCGACGAGCAGATCGAGCGCCTGAAGGAGCAGGGCGAGGCCTCGGGCGACGAGTTCAGCGACATCGAGCCGCTCTCCGCCGAGGAGATCCGCGCCGGCATCGCCGACCTCGAGGAGGAGTACGAGGAGGAGAAGGCGCTGCGCCGCGACGCCTACGAGAAGTTCATGCAGCTCGAGGAGCGCGAGCTCATCTCCGACGAGGGGCTCTTCTCCGAGCTCAAGCGCTACTACGGCATCTACTTCAAGGGCGGCATGGGCGCCGAGGCCGTGCGCGAGCTGCTGCGCGGCATCGACCTCGAGTCCGAGGCCCAGAGCCTGCGCCAGGTCATCGCCTCCGAGGACGCCCAGAAGCAGAAGCGCGAGAAGGCCATCAAGCGCCTGGAGATCGTCGACGCCTTCCTCAAGGGCGGCAACGACCCGGCCAACATGATCCTCGACGTCATCCCGGTCATCCCGCCCGACCTGCGCCCGATGGTGCAGCTCGACGGCGGCCGCTTCGCCGCGTCGGACCTGAACGACCTCTACCGTCGCGTGATCAACCGCAACAACCGCCTGAAGCGCCTGCTCGACCTCGACGCCCCGGCGATCATCGTCAACAACGAGAAGCGCATGCTCCAGGAGTCCGTGGACGCCCTCTTTGACAACGGCCGCCGCGGCCGTCCCGTCACGGGGCGCGGCGGGCGTCCGCTGAAGTCCCTCGCCGAGGCCCTCAAGGGCAAGCAGGGCCGCTTCCGCCAGAACCTGCTCGGCAAGCGCGTCGACTACTCCGGCCGCTCGGTCATCGTCGTCGACCCGAAGCTCAAGCTCCACCAGTGCGGCCTGCCGTCGCAGATGGCGCTCGAGCTCTTCAAGCCCTTCGTGATGCGCCGCCTCGTCGAGCTCGGCAAGGTGGAGAACATCAAGGGCGCCAAGCGCGCGATCGACCGTCAGATGGCGGCCGTGTGGGACGTGCTCGAGGAGGTCATCCAGGACCGCCTGGTCCTTCTCAACCGCGCACCCACCCTGCACCGCCTCTCCATCCAGGCCTTCGAGCCGGTCCTCGTGGAGGGCAAGGCCATCCACCTGCACCCGCTCGTGTGCGCGCCCTTCAACGCGGACTTCGACGGCGACCAGATGTCGGTGCACGTGCCGCTGTCCACGCAGGCCCAGACCGAGGCCCGCGTGCTCATGCTGTCGTCCAACAACCTGCGCTCGCCTGCCTCCGGCAAGGTGCTGACGGTCCCCTCCCAGGACATGGTCTTCGGCGCCTACTTCCTCACCACCGAGAAGGGCGGCGCCTCCGAGCCCACCGCCGAGATGCCGGTCTACGCCGACTTCGACAGCGCGCTGCTCGCCATTGACATGGACACGACCCTGAGCCTCCAGGAGCCGGTCATCGTGCGCGTCTCCGCCGCCGATGCCAACGTCGTCGAGGGCGGCCGCAAGATCTTCCGCATCCTCACCGCCAAGGGCCAGACCGAGGACCTCGACGTCACCGAGCGCCCCGCGCGCTTTGAGACCACGCCGGGCCGCATCATCTTCAACCGCCAGTGCCTGCCCGCCGACTACCCCTTCATCAACTACAAGATGGTGAAGAGCGACATCAGCGCGCTCGTCAACGACTGCTGCGACCGCTACACCACGGCCGAGGTCGAGCCGATTCTCGACGCCATCAAGTCCACGGGCTTCCACTACGCGACCCTCGCGGGCCTGACCGTCTCCGTCTGGGACGCCGTCATTCCCGAGGACAAGCCGCAGCTGCTCGAGGAGGCGCAGGGCCGCGTCGACGAGATCAACGAGTACTACGAGGACGGCTTCCTGTCCGAGCGCGAGCGTCACGTCGAGGTCGTCAACGCCTGGACCGAGTGCACCGACCTCCTGGCCTCCGAGATGCTCGAGGGCTTTGCCGAGGACAACCCCATCTACATGATGGCCGACTCCGGCGCCCGTGGCTCCAAGACGCAGCTCCGTCAGCTGGCCGGCATGCGAGGCCTCATGGCCGACATGTCCGGCGAGACGATCGACCTGCCGATCAAGGCCAACTTCCGCGAGGGCCTCGAGCCGCTCGAGTACTTCATCTCCACCTACGGCGCCCGCAAGGGCCTCGTCGACACCGCGTCGCACACCTCCGACTCCGGCTACCTGACGCGCCGTCTCGTCGACGTGGCGCAGGACGTCATCGTGCGCGAGGCCGACTGCGGCACCGACGAGGGCGTGACCTACCCGCTCATCAAGCCGGGCCAGACCTCCGTGGACACCGACCTCGTGGGCCGCTGCGCGCTCAACGACATCGTCGACCCCGCCACGGGCGAGGTCCTCATCGCCAAGGACGCCTACGTGGAGTCCAAGGCCGACCTCGAGATGCTCGTCGCGCACGGCCTCAAGAAGGTCGAGCTGCGCGCCCTGCTCACCTGCAAGTCCAAGTACGGCGTCTGCCAGAAGTGCTACGGCTGGGACCTCTCCACGCGTCGTCCGGTCAACATCGGCACGGCCGTCGGCATCATCGCCGCCCAGTCCATCGGCGAGCCGGGCACCCAGCTCACGATGCGCACCATTCACTCCGGCGGCGTCGCCGGCGCCGACGACATCACGCAGGGCCTCCCCACGGTCGCCCGCATGTTCGACGTCGTCGGCAACGTGAACGAGAAGATCCTCGGGCGCGAGGCCGACCTGGCCCCCGTCTCCGGCCTCCTGCGCATCACCCCCGAGCAGGCCGAGTACCTCCTGCGCATCTACGATGCCGAGGACACGACCCGCATCATCGAGGAGTGGCGCGTCCCCGCGTCCGTGCGCTTCATGCCGGGCATCGAGGACAACGTCGAGGTGCGCGCCGGCGACCAGATCACCCGCGGCTTCGTCAACTTCCGCAAGCTCCGTCGCCTCACCGACATCGAGTCGACGATGCACACCTTCGTCGAGTCGGTCAAGGACGTCTACACCTCCCAGGGCGTCGACCTCAACGACAAGCACATCGAGGTCATCGCCCGCCAGATGCTGCGTCGCGTCCAGGTGACCAACCCCGGCGACTCCCAGTACCTGCTCGGCCAGTACGTCGACCGCTACGTCTTCGCGGACACCGTCCGCAACGTGGCGCTCGCTGGCGGCACGCCGCCCGAGGCCGAGCCCGTCATCCTGGGCACGCTCAAGGTGGCAAGCTCCATTGACTCCTGGCTCTCGAGCGCGTCGTTCATCCGCACCGCCGGCGTCCTCACCGAGGCCGCCATCGAGGGCGACGTGGACCACCTGCTCGACCTCAAGTCCAACGTCATCGTGGGCAAGCAGATCCCGGCCGGCACGGGCCTCCCCGCCTACCACGACGTGGAGCTCACCTACCACGGGACCAAGATCGACGGTCCCACGTCGCCGCTCGCCAAGAGCCTGCCCGAGTGGGCGCCCGACGAGCTCAAGGGCATCGAGGAGCAGCTTCCCAAGCAGCTCGACTGGGTCGGCGACGACTACGGCTTCGGTGGCGTGTACTCCAAGAACGGCCGCACGCTCTCCAGCGAGGACGCCAAGCTCTACCTCTTCGACGATCTCGGCGTCTCGCAGCGCTGGACCAACAAGTTCAGCGAGGTGGGCATCGAGACCGTGGGCGACCTTATCGGCAAGACCGAGGACGACCTGCTGCGCATCGACGGCATCGGCGCCAAGGCGATCGAGGAGCTCCGCGACGGCCTCGAGGCCCGCGGCCTGCTCTACATCCTGGAGCCCGACGACTCCGAGGCCGACAGCGAGGACCTCTCCCAGCTCCTGAACATGGTCTTCTCGCCGGACGCCGACGCCGACATCATGCTCGGCACCGCCGCGCCGGCCACGCACCACTTCGACGACGACGAGCTCATCGGCGGCACCGAGAAGCCGTCCGACGACTCCGACGTCATCAACGAGGACCTCGGCTCCCTCGACGACCTCCTCTCCCAGGTGGTCCGCCAGGAGTCCGAGAGCGACGACGAGTAGACGCGCCTCACGCGCGTAGGACGGGCGCCGGCCCCGCAGCTGCGGGGCCGGCGCCCGTTTGTGACAAGGAGGGGCGCTTCTCGCCCGTGGCGAGGGGGCTAGACGGGGCGAAGGGAGGCCTCCTCGGCCGAGAAGAGCCTGGGGCCGCGCGGCGTCTCCAGGCACGCGCGGCCCCAAGCGTCCACGCCGGAGAGCTGCCCGCGGCAGAGCTCGTCGCCCGCGGGCGTGCGGGCGACGACCTTCGAGCCCAGCCAGGCGAGATGCGCGTGATAGTCGGCGAGGATCGGCGCCAGCGGGCCGTCCTGTTTGGGAAGCGCCGCCACGGAGCGGGCCCAGGCGTCCACGCTGGAAACGATCTGATCGCGAAGGGGCTCGGCGAGCGCGGCGGGGGAGGGGGCCGTGGGGTCGAGCTCGGCAAGGGAGACGGCGCCGAGCTCGCGCGGGGCGTGCGCCGCGTTGACGCCGATGCCGCAGACGGCAAAGGTCTCCCCGGCCTCGTCGCGCGCCGCCTCGACGAGGATGCCGGCGAGCTTGCGCCCGCGCGCAAGAAGGTCGTTGGGCCACTTGAGGCTCACCTCACCCGCAAGGCCCGCGGCGGCCAGGCCGCGCACGGCGCCCAGGCCGCAGGCGGCCGCGAGCCCGGCGAGGCGCTCCGGCGCCACAGGGGGGCGCAGCAGCACGGAGAGGTAGAGGTTGCCCGCGGGCGAGGTCCAGGAGTGCCCGCGCCGCCCGCGCCCGGCAACCTGTCGCTCGGCGCGCAGGGCGGCCCCGTGAGGCGCGCCCGCGCGGCCCCACGCCAGGACGTCCTCGTTGGTGGAGCCTGCCGTGGGGACCACGGCGATGGGTGGGAGCGGTGCCATGGTGCCCTCTCTTCCGACGCTGGTCCCCCGATTGTAGGCGAGCCACCGAACGTCGGGTGCGGGTGTGGAGGTGTCGTGGCAAAATGGGACGCGCGGTCAATGACGACGCACCGTCGTTTCCCTTTGACTACGCTACTATGAGATGTTGACGCGTTAACAAGCGACGACGAGAGGGGTTGCGTGGGATTCCGGATTCTGGGAACGGGCTCTGCGCTGCCGGCGCGCTCGGTGGCCAACGACGAGTTCTCGTCCTTCCTCGACACGTCCGACGAGTGGATCTTTCCGCGCACGGGCATCAAGAGCCGCCGCCTGTGCACCACGGAGACCCTGGACGAGCTTGCCAACGCGGCCGCCGAGCGGGCGCTCGCCGCGGCCGGCGTGGACCCCTCGGAGCTTGACCTCATCATCTGCTCAACCACGAGCGGCGACCATCTGATGCCGGCCCAGGCCTGCGCCATCGCCGAGGGAATCGGGGCGAGCTGCCCCGCCTTTGACGTCTCGGCGGCCTGCGCGGGCTTTGTCTTTGCGCTGGACGTGGCGGACGGCTACTTCGCCCGTGGCCGCGTGCGCACGGTCCTTGTGGTCGCGGCGGAGAAGGTGAGCCGCCTTCTCGACTGGACGGACCGCGCCACCTGCGTCCTGTTTGGCGATGGCGCCGCGGCCGCGGTGCTCGGCGCGGACGGCGCCAACCCGCTCGCCGTGAGCGTCTCCACCGAGCCCGGCGTCGACGTCCTCCATGTCCCCGGCGTCCCCGGGACCTCCCCCTACGACGAGACCGAGCGCCCGGAGCCGCACCTCGCCATGGAGGGGCGCCGCGTCTTCAAGTTTGCGGTCGGCACCATCTGCTCCTCCGTGATCGAGCTCGCCCAGCAGGCGGGCGTGAGCGTGGAGGACATCGACCACTTCGTGTTCCACCAGGCCAACGAGCGCATCCTGTCCTCGGCCGTCGCCCGACTCGGCATCGACGACGCCAAGGTGGTCCGCTCGCTCGCCGAGACCGGCAACATCTCGAGCGCCTGCATCCCGCTCGCGCTCGACAGGCTCGCGCGCTCCGGCGGCCTCGCCGAGGGCGACCTCGTGGCCCTCGTGGGCTTTGGGGCGGGCCTCGACACCGGGGCGTGCCTGCTACGCTGGGGCTAGCCCACCCGTCCATTGGCGCGCCCCTCGGGGCGCACGGATAAAGGAGAACATCATGGCAGATCAGAGCACCTTCGACCGCGTCTGCGCGATCGTCCGCGAGCAGGGCGGCCTCGACGACGTCGAGATGACCCCCGAGACCACCCTCGCCGAGGTCGGCCTCGACAGCCTGGCCACCGTTGAGGCCGTCATGGCCTGCGAGGACGAGTTCGGCATCGAGATCGACGCCGAGTCCAACCCCACCACCATCGGCGAGTTCGTCGAGATGGTCGAGTCCCTCCTGGAGAACTAGTCATGCTGCGCACCCCCATCTGCGACCTTCTCGGCATCGAGAAGCCCGTCTTCCAGGGCGGGATGGCCTGGATCGCCGACGCGTCCCTCGCCGCGGCGGTCTCCGAGGCCGGCGGCCTCGGCATCATCGCGGCCATGAACGCCAACGCCGACTGGCTGCGCGAGCAGATTCACGAGCTCCGCAGCAAGACCGACAAGCCCTTCGGCGTGAACGTCATGCTCATGAGCCCGTTTGCCGACGAGGTGGCCCAGGTCGTCATCGACGAGCACGTCCCCGTGGTCGTGACCGGCGCCGGCAACCCGACCAAGTACATGAAGGCCTGGAACGCCGCGGGCATCAAGGTCATCCCCGTGGTGGCCTCCGTTGCCATGGCCAAGCTCGTGCAGCGCGCCGGCGCCGTGGCCGTGGTGGCCGAGGGCACCGAGTCCGGCGGCCACATCGGCGAGACCACCACGATGGCGCTCGTGCCGCAGGTCGTGGACGCCGTGAAGATCCCCGTCATCGCCGCCGGCGGCATCGCCGACGGGCGCGGGGTCGCCGCCGCCCTCATGCTCGGCGCCGTGGGGGTCCAGGTGGGGACGCGCTTCCTCGTGGCCGACGAGTGCACCGTGTCCGAGAAGTACAAGGACATGGTCCTCAAGGCTAACGACATCGCCACGCGCGCCACGGGCCGCTCGACCGGCCACCCGGTCCGCGCCCTCAAGAACCCGTTCTCCAACAAGTACTACCAGCTGGAGTCCGCGGGCGCCTCCGAGGACGAGCTCAACGCCCTCGGCACGGGCGCCCTGCGCAAGGCGGCCAAGGAGGGCGACTACGAGAACGGCAGCTTCCTCTGCGGCCAGATCGCCGGCATGGTGAAGGAGCGCCAGAGCGCGCTCGAGATCGTGGACGACCTCGTGAACGGGGCCGAGAAGGTCCTGGCAGGAGCTATGCAATGGGTAAGGTAGCGTTTCTCTTCGCCGGCCAGGGAGCCCAGCACCCCGGCATGTGCGCCGACCTCATCGAGTCCGAGCCCGCGGCCAAGGCCGTCTTCGACGCCGCCGACGCCGTGCGCCCCGGCACCACCGAGCAGTGCCTCACCGGCACCAAGGAGGAGCTCTCGCAGACCATCAACACGCAGCCCTGCGTGTTTGCCGCCGACCTCGCGTGCGCCCGCGCGCTCGCCGCGCACGGCGTCGCGCCGGACGTGGTGGCGGGCTTCTCGCTCGGCGAGGTCGCCGCGCTCACCTTTGCCGGCGCCTACACCGACGAGCAGGGCTTCGAGCTCGTGTGCCACCGCGCCGAGCTCATGGCCGACGCCGCCGAGAAGAACCCCGGCGCCATGCGCGCCGTCGTGAAGCTCGACGCCGCCACCGTGGAGCGCCTCGCCGCCGAGGCGGGCGACGCCTGGCCCGTGAACTACAACAGCCCGCTCCAGACCGTCGTGGCCGGTACCGAGGAGGCCTGCGAGAAGCTCGATCTTCTCGTCAAGGAGGCCAAGGGCCGCGCGATGAAGGTCGCCGTCTCGGGCGCCTTCCACAGCCCGTTCATGGCCGAGGCCGAGCGCGGCCTTGCGGCCTACCTCGCGGACGGCCACGCCCCTGCCGAGCCCGCCGTCCCCGTGCTCGCCAACCGCACGGGCGAGCCCTACCCGGCCGACGAGGCCGAGCGGGCGACGCTGCTCTCCAGCCAGGTGGCCAACCCCGTGCAGTGGGTCCGCACCCTTGAGAGCATGGCCGCCGACGGCGTGGACACCTTCATCGAGGTGGGCCCGGGCAAGACCCTCACCGGCCTTGTGGGCCGCACCCTCGAGGGCGTCACCGCGCTGCCGTGCGAGACCGCAGATCAGCTCGAGGCGGTTCTCGCCGCCCTTTCCGAGAAGGGGGAGTAGCCATGGCCGAGAAGAACGTGAAGACCGGCACCCTCGAGCGCAGCGCCGAGCGCCGCGTGGCCCTTGTCACCGGCGCGTCGCGCGGCATCGGCCGCGCCGTTGCCGAGGGGCTTGCCGCCGACGGCTTTGACCTCGCGCTCGTCTACGCGGGCAACGAGGCCGCGGCCGCCGAGGCCGTGGCCGCCTGCGAGGCCGCCGGCGCCACCGCGCGGGCCTACCGCTGCGACGTCTCCTCTGCCGACGAGGTCAAGGCGACCGTGGACGCGGTGCTCGCCGACTTCGGGAGCGTCTGGGCGCTCGTCAACAACGCGGGCGTCACGCGCGACGGCCTGCTCGTGCGCATGAGCGACGAGGACTTCTCCCGCGTGATCGACGTCAACCTCAAGGGTGCGTTCCACACCACGCGCGCCCTCGCCCGCGCCTTCATGCGCCAGCGCGGGGGGCGCATCGTCAACATGGCCTCCGTCGTGGGCCTCATGGGCAACGCGGGCCAGGCCAACTATGCCGCCTCCAAGGCGGGCCTGATCGGCCTCACCAAGTCCGTGGCGCGCGAGCTCGCGCCGCGCGGCGTCACGGTGAACGCGATCGCGCCCGGCTTCGTGGAGACGGACATGACGGCCGTCCTCTCCGAGGGCGTGCGCGAGAACTACGAGAAGGAGATTCCGCTCGGCCGCCTGGCGGTGGCCGACGAGGTGGCGTCCGTGGTGCGCTTCCTCGTGAGCGACGGGGCCTCCTACGTGACGGGCGAGGTCATCCGCGTCGACGGCGGCATGGCGATGTAGCGAGCCATGTGGAAAGGGGACCGTCCCCTTTCCACATAAGGAATACGTGGAAAGGGGACGGTCCCCTTTCCACATGTTGGGAGACGAGATGGAACACAGGGTTGCAATCACGGGTATGGGTGCCGTCACGCCGCTCGGCAACAACGCGCGCGATACGTGGGAGGCCATGAAGGAGGGCGTCTGCGGCATCGGCCCCATCACCCACTTCGACACCGAGGCCTTCAAGGTGAAGGTCGCCGCCGAGGTCAAGGGCTTTGACGCGGTGGAGCTCCTCGGCAAGCAGGACGCCGCCCACCAGGACCCCTACGTGCAGTTTGCGCTCGTTGCCTCCGACGAGGCCATGGCCGACTCCGGCCTTGACGCCGAGGGTGCCATCGACCACGAGCGCCTGGGCGTCTACGTGGGTTCGGGCGTGGGCGGCATCCAGGCCTACACCGACAACGTCCACACCATCGCCGCGCGCGGCCCGCGCCGGGCGTCCCCGTTCATGATCACCATGATGATCGCGAACATGGCCTCCGGCTCCATCGCCATCCGTCACAAGGCCCTCGGCCCCACGCTGCCCGTCGTGACCGCGTGCGCGACCTCCGCCCACGCCGTGGGCGAGGCCTTCCGCGCCATCAAGCACGGCTATGCCGACGCGATCCTTGCCGGCGGCGCCGAGGCGGCGATCATGCCCGACTCCATCGCCGGCTTCACGAGC
Source organism: Olsenella sp. An290 (assembly GCF_002159535.1). Taxonomy (GTDB): domain Bacteria; phylum Actinomycetota; class Coriobacteriia; order Coriobacteriales; family Atopobiaceae; genus Thermophilibacter. Next base: position 81,841 of record NZ_NFIU01000001.1, read on the forward strand.
TGCCGCGCCCTCACTACCAACCCCGACCCGGCCACGGCCTGCCGCCCGTTCGACGCGGACCGCGACGGCTTTGTCATGGGCGAGGGCGCCTGCGTGCTCGTCCTCGAGGAGTGGGAGCACGCCGTCGCGCGCGGCGCCCACATCTACGCCGAGGTCGTGGGCTATGGCAACACCGACGACGCCTACCACATCACCTCGCCCGACCCGGAGGCCGGCGGCATCACCCGCGCCATCCGCCAGGCGGTGGAGGAGGGCGGCGTGAGGCCCGAGGAGGGGCTCTACATCAACGCCCACGGCACCTCCACCAAGCTCAACGACGCCACGGAGACCCGCGGCTTCAAGATGGCCCTCGGCGAGGAGGCGGCCCGTGCGGCGCACATCTCCTCGACGAAGTCGATGACCGGTCACATGATCGGTGCCACGGGCGCCGTCGAGGCCATGGCCTGCGCGCTCGCCCTCCAGGAGGGCGTCGTGCCGCCCACCATCAACTACCGCACGCCCGACGAGGCGTGCGACCTCGACTACACGCCCAACGAGGCCGTGGAGTGCCCGCTTGCGTGGGCCCTCTCCACCAACCTCGGCTTTGGCGGACACAACGCGGCGCTCGCCTTCCGCGCCGTCGAGAGGAGCTAGCAATGGACGCTGCGAAGATCTCTGAGATCGCCGACATCATGAGGAGCCACGGGCTCTCGCGCGTGCGCGTGGAGGAGCCTGACGGGTCCGCCGTCGAGCTCGAGTGCGGTGGGACGGCCGCCCCCGCGCCCGCCCCGGTGGCCGCCGCGCCGGCTGCGCCGAGCGCGCCCGTGCCCGCCCCCGCACCGGCGCCTGCGCCGGCACCTGCGCAGGACGAGCCGCTCGACATGTCGCACACCACGGCCGTGCGCGCCCCCATGGTCGGCGTCTTCTACGCCGCCCCCTCGCCCGGCGCCGAGCCCTTCGTGCGCGTGGGCTCCAAGGTGAAGAAGGGCGAGACGCTCTGCGTCATCGAGGCCATGAAGGTCATGAACGAGGTCACGGCCGAGGAGGACGGCGAGATCGTGGACATCTGCGTGCACGACGGCGATCTCGTCGAGTACGGCTGCTGCCTCATGAAGATGTACTAGGGAGGACGCCATGGACAAGGAGGCGCTCAAGGAGCTCCTGCCCCACCGCGAGCCCATGCTCTTGCTCGACGAGGCCGAGGTCGTTGACGGCGAGGCCCACGGCAAGATCACCATCACCGGCGACGAGTTCTTCGTGCAGGGCCACTTCCCCGGCAATCCCGTGGTCCCCGGCGTGATCCAGTGCGAGATGCTCGCGCAGAACTGCTGCGTCCTTCTCGCCGACGACCTGGCGGCCAAGGGGGCGACGCCCTTCTACACGAGCCTCGACAAGGTGCGCTTCAAGCATCCCGTGCACCCCGGCGACACCATCGAGCTCACGTGCCGCATCACCAGGAGCCGCGGGCCCTTCCGCTTTGCCACGGGCGAGGCGCGCGTGAACGGTGAGCTCTGCTGCCAGGCCGAGATGTCCTTCGCCCTCATGTAACGGCGGGCCGTGCAAAGGGGACAGTCACTTTTGCACGGTGCTGGGCATTAGGAGAGAGCGGCGTGCAAAAGCGACTGTCCCCTTTGCACGGCGCGCCAGGAGGCGACGATGTTCGACAAGATCCTCATTGCGAACCGCGGCGAGATCGCGGTCCGCGTGATCAGGGCGTGCAAGGAGATGGGCGTCAAGACCGTCGCCGTCTTCTCGACGGCCGACGCCGAGGCCCTGCACGTGGCCCTCGCCGACGAGGCCTACTGCATCGGTGGCCCGCGTCCCGCGGACAGCTACCTCAACGAGGACGCCATCATCACGGTGGCCCTCCAGTCGGGCGCCAAGGCCATCCACCCCGGCTACGGGTTCTTCTCGGAGAACGCGCACTTCGCGCGCGAGTGCCAGGAGTGCGGCCTCGTCTTCGTGGGCCCCTCGCCCGAGGTCATCGAGCGCATGGGCGACAAGGACAACGCGCGCCGCACCGCGCGCGAGGCCGGCGTGCCCGTGGTCCCGGGCTGCGACCTGCTCAAGGACGCCGACGAGGCGGTGCGCGAGGCCGAGCGCATCGGCTGCCCGGTGCTCATCAAGGCCCGCTCGGGCGGCGGCGGCCGTGGCATCCGCAAGGTGGAGCGCGCCGAGGACGCCGGCCGCGCCTTCACCGAGGCCCACGCCGAGGCCGAGGCCGCCTTCGGCGACGGCGAGTGCTACATGGAGAAGTTCGTCTCGCCCGCGCACCACGTGGAGGTCCAGGTCCTGGCCGACGCCCAGGGCCACGTGGTCTCCCTCGGCGAGCGCGAGTGCTCGGTCCAGCGCCGCAACCAGAAGCTCATCGAGGAGAGCCCGGCGCCGTGCCTGGACGCCCACCCCGGCGTCCGCGAGCGCATGCACAAGGCGGCGCGCGACCTCACGGCCGCCGTGGGCTACGTGGGCGTGGGCACGATCGAGTTCCTCTTTGCCGACGACGGCAGCTTCTACTTCATGGAGATGAACACCCGCCTGCAGGTCGAGCACCCCGTCACGGAGTTCGTGAGCGGCGTGGACCTCGTCAAGTGGCAGCTGCGCGTGGCCGCCGGCGCCGAGCTGCCGTTCACGCAGGACGACATCACGATCCAGAACCACGCGATCGAGTGCCGCATCAACGCGGAGACCCCCGAGTTCCTCCCGTCCTGCGGCGAGGTCACGATGCTCCACGTCCCCGGCGGCCCGCAGGTGCGCTTTGACTCGGCGCTCTACGTGGGCGCCGTGGTGCCGCCCTACTACGACTCGCTCCTCGGCAAGCTCATCGTGTGCTCCTCCACGCGCGAGGAGGCCATCCGCAAGATGCGCTCGGCGCTCGGCGAGCTCGTCGTGGAGGGCGTGGCCGAGAACAGCGAGCTGCACCTCGACATCCTGTCCAACCCCGAGTTCGTCTCCGGCAACTACCACACCAACCTGATGGAGCACCTCTATGAGTAAGCGGGAGAAGAGCGTCAACGCCCTCGAGAGCCCGGTGACCGAGGTCGCCGCGGAGTTTCCCGAGCGCCACGTGCTGATCAAGTGCCCCGGGTGCCGTCGCGTGATCGACCAGTCCAAGCTGGAGGAGAACCTCGACGTGTGCCCGCGCTGCGGCCGTCACCTGCGCGTCTCCGGGCGCAAGCGCATGCGCATCACGGTGGACGCCGGCAGCTTCGAGGAATGGGACCGCGAGCTCGCGGCCACGGACTTCCTGGAGTTCCCCGGCTACCCGGAGAAGCTCGACGCCGCGCGCGAGAAGAGCCACGAGAACGACGCCGTGCTCTGCGGCCGCGGCAGGATCGGCGGGCGCGACTGCGCCCTCTTCTTCATGAACGCCGAGTTCATGATGGGCTCGATGGGTGCGGTCGTGGGCGAGAAGATCACGCGTACCTTTGAGCGCGCGACCGAGCTTGGCCTGCCCGTCGTGGGCTTCACCGTCTCCGGCGGTGCCCGCATGCAGGAGGGTACGACCTCGCTCATGCAGATGGCCAAGATCTCCGCGGCGGTGCGCCGCCACGCCGAGGCGGGGCTCCTCTACCTGACGGTGCTCACCGACCCCACCACGGGCGGCGTCACCGCGAGCTTTGCCATGGAGGGCGACGTCATTCTCGCCGAGCCGGGCGCGCTCGTGGGCTTTGCCGGGCCGCGCGTGGTGGAGCAGACCACCCACAAGAAGCTCCCCGCGGGGTTCCAGCGCTCCGAGTTCCTGCTCGAGCACGGCTTCTGCGACCTCATCGTCGAGCGCTCCCAGATGGCGGCGACGATCGCCGAGCTCCTGGCGCTGCACGCCGGCGAGGCCCCTGCCCCGGGCGCCCCGCACGCGCTTGCGTACGAGGAGCCGCGCGGCAAGCGCGGCGGCCGGCCCAGGCGCGCGGTCGAGCCCCAGGGCGCCTACGACATCGTCAAGCTCACCCGCTCGGCCGACCGCGCCACGGCGCTCGAGCTCATCGAGCGCTCGCTCGACGGCTTCGTCGAGCTCCACGGAGACCGCCTCTTCGCCGACGACGCTGCCGTGGTGGCGGGCATCGGCTGGCGCGGCGGCCGCGTGCTCACGGTGATCGCCATCGAGCGCGGCCACACCACCAAGGAGCGCATGCGCCGCAACTTTGGCATGGCGCACCCGGAGGGGTACCGCAAGGCGCTGCGCCTCATGCGCCAGGCCGAGAAGTTCGGCCGTCCCGTGCTCTGCCTCGTGGACACCTCCGGCGCCTACTGCGGCATCGGGGCGGAGGAGCGCGGCCAGGGCGAGGCCATCGCCACCAACCTCGTGGAGATGAGCGGCCTGACCGTCCCCGTCGTGAGCGCCATCGTGGGCGAGGGCGGCTCGGGCGGCGCGCTCGGCCTTGCCGTCGCCGACCGAGTCCTCATGCTCGGGAGCTCCGCCTACTCGGTGGTGAGCCCGGAGGGCTGCGCCTCGATTCTCTGGAAGGACCCCAAGCGCGCGGCGGACGCGGCCGAGGCGCTGCACATCACCGCGGAGGACCTCCGCGCGCTCGGCCTTGTCGACGCCGTCGTGCCGGACGCCGGGCTCTCCGCCACCGAGGTCGCCCACGACCTCATGCGCGAGGTCGAGCTCTGCCTTGACGAGCTTGAGGGCCTCAGCGCCGAGGAGCTCGTGGGCCGCCGCTACGACAAGTTCCGTGCGATGGGAGGCGACCACCTATGCTCGCGCTTGTAACCGATTCCACCTGCGGCCTTACCAAGGTCGAGGCCGAGGAGCTGGGCGTCGAGACGGTCCCTGTCGCCTACGTCGTGGACGGCGTGCGCCGCGAGGAGGGCTTTGTGGGGCAGAACGGCGAGTACGCCCGCGACCTGCTGGCCTGCCGGCGCGCCGAGACCGAGGCCGCCCACCCGAGCGCCTTCGAGCGCGCGTTCCGCGCCCGCAGGGCGCAGGGCGAGGACGTGCTCTGCCTCACGATCTCCTCTCGCCTCTCCGGGACCTTCCGCAGCGCCGAGGAGGCCGCGCGGGCCGTTGACCCGACCGGCGAGCACGTGCGCGTCGTGGACTCCTGGGCCACGGCCGGCGCGCTCGAGTTTCTCGTGCGCCGTGCCCACGCGCTCGCCGAGAGCGGCGCGACCCTCGACGAGGCCGCGCGTGCGCTCACGCAGGCCCGCGCGGACCAGCGCATCCTCTTCACGGTGCCCGACGTGCGCGTCCTCCACCGAAGCGGTCGGCTGGGTGCCTTCAGTCGCGCGGTCATGAGCAAGCTCAACCGCTACCCGGTGATGGAGCTCTCCGAGGGGGCCATCGTCGAGGTGGGGCAGGGCCGCGGCGCCCACGGCATGGCGCGCGCCCTCGTGGCCGAGGTGCCGGCCGGCGCGCGGGAGTTCGTGCTCTCGCACTTCGGCCCGCGCGGCTCCGAGGCCCGCGAGGTTTTTCTCGCCGTGCGCAAGCGCTTCCCCGACGCCCGCGTCCGCGTGAAGGACGGCGGCCCCGTCCTCGCGCAGAACCTCGGCATGGGATCTGTGGGGCTCTCCTGGGCCTAGGGCCCGCTCCGCGTCCCGCGCGCGGGGACGCGTAATCTCAGATTTCGGAAATCCGGGTTTGCGCGTCGTAAAAGTGAAACTATCGGATACGTAGCTCGGGGATTGCCGTCCATTTGGTCGGTAATCCCCGAATACGTATGGCGAGAAGAACGCGCAAAGCGGGATTTCCGAAAAAGCGGAGTTACGCATGGGGGTCGGGGCCGGCGGCCGTGCCGGCCCGCGAAGCTGCACCGACCTGCGACGCCCCGGCCACCGCCCCCGGCCGTGAACATCCCGTGAAGGATGGATACGCCCGGCTCCGTGGCGTTTTGACAACAGCGGAGGCCCGGCGTAAAGTTCATCGTCGCGTCAATCCGGGGCAGAGGTGCTGCTCGGCCCTTGAATACAACAAACAGGCACGTCGATAGGTATAGAAGGAGAGAGCTTTGCCTACTATCAACCAGCTCGTTCGCAACGGGCGCGTGAGCGTCAAGTCGAAGTCCAAGAACGCAGCCCTGCAGCACAACCCCCAGAAGCGCGGCGTGTGCACCCGCGTCTTCACCACCACCCCCAAGAAGCCGAACTCCGCCCTTCGTAAGGTCGCCCGTGTGCGCCTCGTGAACGGCATCGAGGTCACCGCCTACATCCCCGGCGAGGGCCACAACCTCCAGGAGCACTCCATCGTCCTCATCCGCGGCGGCCGCGTGCGCGACCTCCCCGGTGTTCGCTACAAGATCATCCGTGGCGCCTACGACTGCGCGGCCGTCCAGAACCGCCAGAAGGCGCGCTCCCGCTACGGCACCAAGCGCCCGAAGTAGTTCCAACGCCACGTAATCGTCACCAGTTCTGAGGAGATACAACATGCCGCGTCGTGCAGCAGCCGTGCGTCGTGAGGTCCAGCCTGACGCCGTCTACAACAACCGTCTCGTGACCCAGCTCATCAACAAGGTCCTTCTCGATGGCAAGAAGGCCACCGCCGAGCGCATCGTCTACGGTGCCTTCGACCTCGTGGCCCAGAAGTCCGGCGAGGACGCCCTCTCCGTCTTCAAGAAGGCCATGGACAACATCCGCCCGACCCTCGAGGTCAAGCCCAAGCGCGTCGGTGGCGCCACCTACCAGGTGCCCATGGAGGTCAACTCCCGTCGCGCCACCACCCTTGCCATCCGCTGGATGGTCAACTTCTCCCGCGCCCGCAAGGAGAAGACCATGGCCGAGCGTCTCGCCAACGAGATCCTCGACGCCTCCAACGGCGTCGGCGCCTCCGTCAAGCGTCGTGAGGACCTCTTCAAGATGGCCGAGGCCAACCGCGCGTTCTCTCACTACCGCTTCTAGTTCGCCGGATCGAGGAGAAGCCACATGGCAAAGGTTAAGTACAAGCTCGAGGACCTCCGCAACATCGGCATCATGGCTCACATCGACGCCGGCAAGACCACCACGACGGAGCGCATCCTCTACTACACCGGCAAGACCCACAAGATCGGCGAGGTGCACGACGGCGCCGCCACCATGGACTGGATGGTCCAGGAGCAGGAGCGCGGCGTGACCATCACCTCCGCGGCCACCACGTGCTTCTGGAAGGACCACGTCATCCAGATCATCGACACCCCGGGCCACGTTGACTTCACGTCCGAGGTCGAGCGGTGCCTGCGCGTCCTCGACGGTGCCGTCGCGGTCTTCGACGCCGTCGCCGGCGTCCAGCCGCAGTCCGAGACCGTCTGGCGTCAGGCCACCACGTACGGCGTCCCCCGTATCGCGTTCATCAACAAGTATGACCGCATCGGCGCCGACTTCTTCCACGCCATCGACACCATGAAGGACCGCCTGCACGCCAACGCCGTCGCGGCCCAGATCCCGATGGGCGCGGAGAACAACTTCTGGGGTCTCGTGGACCTGGTCACCATGACCGCCTGGGACTTCAAGGAGGACGCCAAGGGCATGATCTACCCCGAGCCCATGGACGCCATCCCCGCCGAGTTCGTCGAGCTCGCCCAGGAGAAGCGCGAGGAGCTGCTCGACGCCGCCTCCAACTTCTCCGACGAGATCATGGAGGCCGTCCTCGAGGAGGCCGAGATCGACGTCGACGTCCTCAAGGCGGCCCTGCGCAAGGGCGTCATCGACGGCGAGCTCAACCTCGTCTTCGTGGGCTCCGCCTACAAGAACAAGGGCATCCAGGAGCTCCTCGACGCCGTCGTGGACTACCTGCCGAGCCCGCTCGACGTCACCGAGATCGACGGCACCAACCTCAAGGGTGAGCCCGAGGTCCGTCACGCCGACCCGAAGGAGCCCTTCGCGGCCCTCGCCTTCAAGATCATGACCGACCCCTACGTGGGCAAGCTCACCTACATCCGCGTGTACTCCGGCCAGGCCGAGGCGGGCTCCTACGTCTACAACTCGGTCAAGGACAACCGCGAGCGTCTCGGCCGCATCCTCGAGATGAACGCCAACGAGCGCGTCGACCGTGACAACTGCTCCGCCGGCGACATCGTCGCCTGCGTCGGCCTCAAGAACACCACCACGGGCGAGACCCTCTGCGACGAGAAGCACCCGATCATCCTCGAGTCCATCGAGTTCGCGACCCCGGTCATCTCCGTCGCCGTTGAGCCCAAGACCAAGGCCGAGCAGGACAAGATGTCCGTGGGCCTGGCCAAGCTCGCCGAGGAGGACCCGACCTTCCAGGTCCACACCGACCACGAGACCGGCCAGACCATCATCTCCGGCATGGGCGAGCTGCACCTCGAGATCATCGTCGACCGCCTGCGCCGCGAGTTCAAGGTCGACGCCAACGTCGGCAAGCCGCAGGTCGCCTACCGTGAGACCGCCGGCAAGGCCGTCTCGCACGCCGAGGGCAAGTTCGTCCGCCAGTCCGGTGGCCGCGGCCAGTACGGCCACGCCATCATCGACATGGAGCCCAACGAGGAGGGCAAGGGCTACGAGTTCGAGAACGCCATCGTCGGTGGCGTCATCCCGAAGGAGTACATCCCCTCGATCGACAAGGGCATCCAGGAGGCGCTCGAGAGCGGCGTGATCGCCGGCTACCCGGTCGTCGACATCAAGGTCAAGCTCATCGACGGCTCCTACCACGAGGTCGACTCCTCCGAGGCCGCCTTCAAGATCGCCGGCTCCATGGCCATCAAGGACGCCCTCAAGAAGTCCAACCCCGTCCTTCTTGAGCCCGTCGAGGCCGTCGAGGTCGAGACCCCCGAGCAGTACATGGGCGACGTCATGGGCAACCTCTCCTCCCGCCGCGGCAAGATCGAGGGCATGGAGGACCGTCGCGACACCAAGGTCATTCGCGCCAAGGTGCCCCTGGGCGAGATGTTCGGCTACGCCACCGACCTTCGCTCCCAGACCCAGGGCCGTGCGTCCTACACCATGCAGTTTGACTCGTACGAGCCCGTGCCGAAGGCCGTCCGTGACGAGATCGTCGCCAAGAACGGCGGCAACGCTTCCTAGTTAACGACCCGAGCTCGAGCTCATTGGAGGTACCACAGTGTCAAGCCAGAAGATCAGGATTCGCCTCAAGGGCTACGACCACGAGGTCGTCGACCAGTCCGCGAAGCTCATCGTGGACACCGCCCAGAAGACGGGCGCCCGCGTGTCCGGCCCCATCCCCCTGCCCACCGAGCGCAACCTCTACACGGTCATCCGCTCGCCGCACAAGGACAAGGACTCTCGCGAGCAGTTCGAGATGCGCACCCACAAGCGCCTCATCGACATCCTCGACCCCGCCGCCGCGACCGTCGACTCGCTCATGCGCCTCGACCTCCCCGCGGGCGTCGACATCGAGATCAAGCTCTAGTCCGAGCTGACCTGACTCATCTGGCCCCCGCTCTCCCCTTGGGAGGGCGGGGGTCGTCGCGTGCCGTGGGCACGCCCGGCGGGAGGGGTCGTATCATGGGTGGGGGAGAAGGGAGTGCCAATGGCGACGCTCTACCTCATGCGTCACGGGCAGACCGCGTACAACCTGGAGCATCGCGTGCAGGGGCGCTGCGACTCGCCGCTCACGCCGCTGGGCGTCGAGCAGGCGCGCGTCGCGGGGCGCTGGCTTGCCGCACGTGGCGTGCGCTTTGACCGGCTGTGCTCGTCTCCGCTCGGTCGTGCCGCCTCGACCCTTGCGCTCGTCCGCGAGGAGCTTGCCGCCACGGGCGAGAAGGACCTGCCCTCGATCGAGCTCATCGACGGCCTTGTCGAGCGCAGCTACGGCCCCTTTGAGGGCGGCCCCGTCGCCGACGTGCCGGCCGAGCTCTGGGACCCCGGGGAGGCGCTCGTCCCCTTTGGCGGGGAGGGGAGCGCGGCGCTGCGCCGTCGCATGGTGGCAACGCTCACGGAGCTCATGGAGGCCCCCGGCGCAGGGACGGTGCTCGCGGTAAGCCACGGGTCGGCGTCGCTTCAGTTCAAGCGTGCCTGGGAGGATCGCGCCCGCTGCCCGCAGGACGTCGCGCTGGGCAACTGCTGCGTGCTCGTGTACGAGTTCGACCGTTCTTCTCGTGCGTTCTTCTGCCAGAGCATCTGGAACCCCTGCGAGGCCGCCCTATAGATACGCCCGGCGGCGCGGAAAACGCAGCCGCAGCTCAGAGGGCACGAGAATTTTACGGAGACCTTGTGAAGCCCCGGTCACGCGTGTAGACTAGACAGGCTGCTCAAATGGGGACACGTGTGTCGCGCCCCCACAAGAGCGCAGATACAGGACGTGGTCCGCTGGGGACGGGCGCAAGGGGCGCCCGACGTAGCCCATGACCACCGGAGGTTAGGAAAGAGCATGGTCAGCACGATCCTTGGCCGCAAGCTTGGGATGACGCAGATCTGGGACGAGAACGACAACGTCGTGCCCGTCACCGTCATCCAGGCTGGCCCCTGCACCGTCTCGCAGGTCAAGACGAAGGCGACCGACGGCTACGACGCCGTCCAGATCGGCTTCGGAGACATCTCCGCCAAGCACGTCAACAAGCCCATGGCCGGCCACTTCAAGGCCGCCGGCGTCGAGCCGATGCGCTACCTGCGCGAGGTTCGCGTTGAGAACGGCGAGGAGCACAAGACCGGCGACGTCGTCACCGTTGCCGACTTCGCCGAGGTCAAGGCCGTCGACGTCATCGGCACCTCCAAGGGCAAGGGCTTCCAGGGCACCGTCAAGCGCTGGAACTTCTCCCGCGGCCCCATGACCCACGGCTCCCGCAACCAGCGTCGCCCGGGCTCCATCGGCCAGTGCGCCTACCCCGCGCGCGTCCGCAAGGGCCTGCACATGTACGGTCACATGGGCGACGAGCGCGTGACGGTCAAGAACCTCAAGCTCGTCCGCATTGACGCCGAGCAGAACCTCATGCTCGTCAAGGGCGCTGTCCCCGGCGGCAAGAACGCCCTCGTCCAGGTCCGCATGGCCTAAGTGCCAGGAAATCTCTTAGGCTAACAAGGAGGACAGAATGTCCAAGTACGCTATCAAGAACGTCGAGGGGGCTCAGGTCGCAGAGGCCGAGCTCGCCGACGGCGTCTTCGGCATCGAGCCGAACATCCCCGTCATCCACCAGGTCGTGGTCTGCCAGGACGCCTGCAGGCGCCAGGGCACCCACTCCGTGAAGAACCGTCACGAGGTCTCCGGCGGCGGCATCAAGCCGTACCGTCAGAAGGGCACCGGCCGCGCCCGCCAGGGCTCCATCCGCGCCGCCCAGTGGACCGGCGGCGGCGTCGTCTTTGGCCCCACCCCGCGCAGCCACGCCAAGCGCATCAACAGCAAGATGGTCAAGCTCGCCATGCGCTCCGTGCTCTCCGGCAAGGTCGCTGACAACGAGCTCGTCCTCGTCGAGGCCCTCTCCTTTGAGAAGCCCTCCACCAAGCAGGCCAAGGCCGTTCTCGGCGCTCTTGGCATCGAGGGCAAGCGCGTGACCATCGTGGTCCCCGACGACGACGTCAACACCTACCTCTCCTTCCGCAACCTCTCGACGGTCAACGTGATCGGCGTCTCCGAGGCCTCCACCCGCACCCTCATCGATAACGGCGCGCTCGTCATGACCGCCGAGATCGCCAAGCAGCTCGAGGAGGTGCTCGCATAATGAACTCCGTCTACAACGTCATCATTCGCCCCGTTGTCTCCGAGCGTTCCTTCGACCTCATGGAGCAGGGCAAGTACACGTTCGAGGTCGCCAAGGCCGCTCCCAAGGAGGAGATCGCCGCTGCCGTCGAGAAGCTCTTCGGCGTGCACGTGGTCAAGGTCAACACCATGAACGTCTCCGGCAAGAAGAAGCGCGTTCGCTACCAGACCCCTGGCACCACGCGCTCCTGGAAGAAGGCCGTCGTGACCCTCGCCGCCGGCGAGACGATCGAGATCTTCGGCGCCCAGCAGGCCGCCGAGTAGCAGGTACCCCGCCCGCGCCCCCTCGGGGGCCGGGCTTTCATGCCGCACGTGATGGATACGCGCGGTACCGTGGTAATCCGGTGTCGCCCCGCCACTCCCTGAGCGGGACGGCCAACGGAAGAAGAAGGGAAAGAGTCAATGGCAGTCAAGCACCTCAAGCCTACGAGCGCAGGCCGGCGTTTCCAGACGGTCTCGGACTTCGCCGAGATCACCTGCACCACGCCCGAGAAGTCGCTTCTCGAGCCCCTGCCCAAGAAGGCCGGCCGCAACAACAACGGCCGCATCACCACCCGTCACCAGGGTGGCGGCCACAAGCGCCAGTACCGCAAGATCGACTTCAAGCGCCGCAAGGACGACGTGCCGGCCAAGGTCGCCACGATCGAGTACGACCCCAACCGCTCCGCCCGCATTGCGCTGCTCCACTACGTTGACGGCGCCAAGGCCTACATCCTGTGCCCCGAGGGCCTGCACGTGGGCGACATGGTCGTCTCCGGCGTGAAGGACGTCGACATCAAGCCCGGCAACTGCATGCCGCTCTCCGAGATTCCCGTCGGTACGCTCGTGCACGCCGTCGAGTTCCAGCCGGGCAAGGGCGCCGCTATGGCCCGTGCCGCCGGCACCTCCGTCCAGCTCATGGGCAAGGACAACGGCTACGCCGTCCTGCGCATGCCCTCCTCCGAGCTGCGTCGCGTTCTGCTCACCTGCCGCGCCACGATCGGTGAGGTCGGCAACGCCGAGCACTCCAACATCGTGATCGGCAAGGCCGGCCGCAGCCGCTGGGCCGGCGTCCGCCCGACCGTCCGTGGTACCGTTATGAACCCGGTCGACCACCCGCACGGCGGCGGCGAGGGCAAGAACCACACCTCCGGCCGTCCGTCCGTGACGCCGTGGGGCAAGCCGACGAAGGGTTACAAGACGCGCGACCCGAAGAAGGCCTCCAACCGCCTCATCATCCGTCGTCGCAAGTCCAAGTAGTCGGAACACGAGTAGTAGGAGATAGAAAGCATGAGCAGAAGTCTCAAGAAGGGCCCGTTCGTGGAGACTCGCCTCCTCGCGCGTGTCGCCGCTCAGAACGAGGCCGGCACCAAGGAGGTCATCAAGACCTGGTCGCGCTCCTCGACCATCTTCCCCGAGATGGTCGGTCACACGATCGCCGTCCACGACGGCCGCAAGCACGTGCCCGTGTACGTCACCGAGTCCATGGTCGGGCACAAGCTGGGCGAGTTCGCCCCCACCCGCACGTTCCGTGGCCACAAGGAAAAGTAGGGGGTAGGTAGTTAACATGCCTCAGAACACCAACACCAACGAGGTCCGCGCGACGGCCAAGTACGTCCGCATCGCCCCGCGCAAGGCCCGCGCCGTCGTTGCGCTGATCCGCAACCTCCCCGTGGCCAAGGCCCTCGAGGTCCTGCAGTTCTCGACCCGCGCCGCCTCCGTCGACGTGGCCAAGGTCCTGCGCTCCGCGATCGCCAACGCCGAGAACAACAACGGCCTGCGTGGCGACAACCTCTACGTCAAGCTTGCCTACGTTGACGAGGGCCCCACGCTCAAGCGCATCCGCCCGCGCGCCAAGGGCTCCGCGTCGCGCATCAACAAGCGCATGAGCCACATCACCGTCGTCGTCGCTCCGCGAAAGGAGGCGTAAGCGAGCATGGGTCACAAGGTTCAGCCGACTGGCTTCCGTCTCGGCATCACCGAGGATTGGCGCTCCCGCTGGTACGCCGATAAGAACTACGCCGAGAACCTCGGCAACGATCTCGCCATCCGCTCCTTCCTCGAGAAGCGCCTCGCCAAGGCGGCGCTCTCCCGCGTTGACATCGAGCGCGCCGGCGACAAGGTGAAGGTCACCATCTACACCGCCCGCCCCGGCATCGTGATCGGCAAGAAGGGCGCCGACATCGACGTCCTGCGCTCCGACCTCGAGAAGGTCGCCAAGGTCGGCAAGGGCCAGATCGCCGTCGACGTCGTCGAGATCAAGCGCCCCGAGCTCGACGCCAACCTCGTCGCGCAGTCCGTCGCCGAGCAGCTCGAGCAGCGCGTCGCCTTCCGTCGCGCCATGCGCAAGGCCGTCCAGTCCGCCCGCAAGGCCGGCGCCAAGGGCATCCGCATCCAGTGCTCCGGCCGCCTCAACGGCGCCGAGATGGGCCGTCGCGAGTGGTACCGCGAGGGTCGCGTGCCCCTGCACACCCTTCGTGCCGTGATCGACTACGGCCAGTCCACCGCCCGCACCACCATGGGTGCCTGCGGCATCAAGGTTTGGATCTACTTCGGCGAGAAGCTGCCCGGCCAGGCCACGCCCCGTCCGGCGCTCGAGGGCTCCTCGCGTCCTCGCCGCGGTCGCAATGAGAGGAGGGCTCGCTAATGCTCGCTCCTAAGCGCGTTCTTCACCGCAAGGTTCAGCGCGGCTCCATGAAGGGCCACGCCAAGGGCAACACCGAGCTGCACTTTGGTTCCTATGGCATCCAGGCGCTCGAGGCCCACTGGATCACCAACCGCCAGATCGAGGCCTGCCGTGTCGCCATGACCCGCTACATGAAGCGTGGCGGCAAGGTCTGGATCACCATCTTCCCGGACAAGCCCATCACCAAGAAGCCGGCCGAGACCCGCATGGGCTCCGGCAAGGGCAACCCCGAGGAGTGGGTGGCCGTCGTCAAGCCGGGCCGCATCATGTTCGAGATCGACGGCGTCGCCGACGAGATCGCCCGTGAGGCCCTCCGTCTTGCCCAGCACAAGCTGCCCATCAAGACCAAGATCGTCACCCGCACCGAGCAGGACGGGGAGGAATAGTCAATGAAGTACACCGAGATCAAGGCCATGAGCGACGCCGAGCTCGCCAAGAAGCTGGAGGAGGGCCGCGCCGAGCTCTTCAACCTCCGCTTCCAGATGGCCACGAGCCAGCTTGACAACACGGCCCGCGTCAAGACCGTCAAGAAGGACATCGCGCGCGTTCTCACCGAGCAGCGCGCCCGCCAGATCGCCGCGGAGAAGTCCGCCGCGCAGAACTAGACCGCAGGAGAATGACAATGGCTGAGACCGAGAAGAGGAACGCGCGCAAGGTCGTCACCGGGACCGTCGTCTCCATTTCTGGCGACAAGTCCATCACGGTGAAGATCGACTACCGCAAGCGCCACCCCAAGTACGGCAAGATGATGACCATCTCGAAGAAGCTGCACGCCCACGACGAGAAGAACGAGTCTGGCGTCGGCGACCTCGTGACCATCATGGAGACTCGCCCGCTCTCCAAGACCAAGCGCTGGCGCCTGGTCGAGATCGTCGAGCGCGCCAAGTAAGCAACCATGACCCGTCCTCCCATGTGCGCCGCGCGTGTGGGCGCACCTCTGGAGGGACAGCAACGGAGGAGCAAAAATGATTCAGATGCAGACCATGCTCACCGTCGCCGACAACTCCGGCGCCAAGACGGTGAGGTGCATCAAGGTCCTGGGTGGCTCCAAGCGCCGCTACGCGGGCCTCGGTGATGTGATCATCGGCGCGGTCCAGGAGGCCACTCCTGGTGCCGGCGTCAAGAAGAAGGACGTCGTGCGCTGCGTCATCGTTCGTACCAAGAAGGAGACGCGCCGCAAGGACGGCAGCTACATTCGCTTTGACCAGAACGCCTGCGTCATCGTGAACAAGGAGGGCGAGCCCAAGGGCACCCGTATCTTCGGGCCCGTCGCCCGCGAGCTGCGCGACCGCAAGTACATGAAGATCGTCTCGCTCGCGCCTGAGACGCTCTAGGGAGTGAGGACGAATGGCTAAGATGCATGTGAAGAAGGGCGACAAGGTCGTCGTTCTCTCCGGTAAGGACAAGGGCAAGGAGGGCACCATCCTTCGCGCCAAGCCCGCCGAGGGCAAGGTCGTCGTGGAGGGTGTCGCCATCGCCAAGAAGGCCGTGCGCCCCAACGCCCAGAACCAGCAGGGTGGCATCGTCGAGCAGGAGGCCGCCATCGACGCCTCCAACGTGATGGTCGTCTGCCCCAAGTGCGGCAAGCCCACGCGCGTCGGCCACGGCGTTGACGACAAGGGCAAGAAGGTCCGCGTGTGCAAGAAGTGCGGCGCCCAGTTCTAGGAGCCTGACCGCACCTGCATGGGGGAGCCCCCGGCATTCCATGGAGTAGAGCGCAACGCAGCGTTCTCTCCCCGGAGTGCCGGGGGCTCCTCTTGTGCCGAGGAACGCCCGCGCGAAGGGGCTCTTCTCGGCAATCTAGTCTTGGTAGCTCGTCATATGTCACGCTTTGGGCGGCCGTTGCGTGACTTTGAGCGAGCTAACTCTTGTGACTCACCCGAAGTCACGGTAATCGCCTGGAAGCGTGACTTTCAACGAGCTTTCTTGATCACCTCACGCTAAGTCACGGAAACCCCGCCGAAAACGTTACTTATGATGAGCTGTCGCGCTTATCTCGCTCATAGTCACGCGACGGCGCATGTTTCGTGACTTCAAGTGAGCTCAGAAGCGGGCGAGAAGAACCCGCGTCCCTGACGAATGTGCAGGAACGGTGCCGGATAGTTCCTCGTTTCCTTTTGTGGAGAAAGGGCGTAATATGTTTCCTTGCGTCTCTAGATAGGGAGAGTTCTATCTCGGGCGCAGGACATATGGCTCCCGGCCGTGCCAGGGCTGGGAGGTACGAGGTTGGAAACCCCGTGCTGAGAACCCCATGAGTTGAAGGAGTGAACATGGCAGACAAGAGCTACACCCCGCGTCTCAAGGAGCAGTACTTCGCCACCGTGCGTGACGAGCTCCAGAAGCAGTTCGGGTACAAGAACGTGCACCAGATTCCGAAGATCGAGAAGATCGTCGTGAACATGGGCGTCGGCGAGGCCGCCACGGACGCCAAGGCCATCGACGGCGCCGTGGCCGACCTGCGCGCCATCACTGGCCAGCAGCCGCTCGTGACCCACGCCCGCAAGTCCATCGCCACCTTCCACCTGCGTGCCGGCATGCCGATCGGCGCCAAGGTGACCCTGCGCGGCGACCGCATGTGGGAGTTCCTGGACCGCCTCATCGCCGTGGCCATCCCGCGCATCCGCGACTTCCGCGGCATCTCCCCGAAGAGCTTTGACGGCCGTGGCAACTTCTCCATGGGCGTCACCGAGCAGCTCATCTTCCCCGAGATCGACTACGACAAGATCGACCACACCCGCGGCATGGACATCACCATCGTGACCACCGCTCAGACCGACGAGGAGGGCAAGGCGCTGCTCAAGGCCTTCCACTTCCCGTTCAAGGCTGAGTAGGTCGAATACCAACAAGGACCGACCGGGCCATCCGGCGGCCGAGATGCACTTTGAAGGAGGATTTGTGGCTAAGACTTCGATGATCGTCAAGGCTTCGCGCGAGCCGAAGTTCTCGACGCGCAAGCAGAACCGCTGCCAGCGTTGTGGGCGTCCCCACTCCGTCTATCGCAAGTTCGGCCTGTGCCGCGTCTGCTTCCGCGAGCTTGCGAGCAAGGGCGAGCTTCCTGGCGTCCGCAAGGCGAGCTGGTAGGACCCAGGGCTCTGGCGTCCAGGCGCTTGTGCCATGGGTGCAGGCGAACCGGACACGCAGGTTCATCATTACCTAAGGAGAAGAATCAATGAAGATTACTGATCCCATCTCTGACATGCTGACGCGCATCCGCAACGCGAACGCCGCCAACAAGGCCGAGGTCTCCATGCCCTCGACCAAGGTGCTCGTTGAGGTTGCCCGCGTCATCTGCGAGGAGGGCTACATCGCAGGGTACGAGGTCGAGGACACGACCCCGCAGAAGACCCTGCACATCACCCTCAAGTACGGCGCTCGTCACGCCAAGGTGATTCGCGGCATTCGCCGCATCTCCAAGCCGGGCCTTCGCATCTACTCCACCGCGGACAAGCTCCCGCGCGTGCTCGGTGGCCTCGGCACCGCCGTCATCTCCACCTCCAAGGGCATGATGTGCGACCGCGACGCCCGCAAGCTCGGCGTCGGCGGCGAGGTCATCGCCTACATCTGGTAACTCTCGACAGGAATGAAAGGAGACAACCGTGTCTCGAATTGGTAAGCAGCCTGTCCAGGTTCCCGCCGGAGTCACTGTGACAGTTGATGGCACCACCGTTACCGTCAAGGGCGGCAAGGGCGAGCTCACCCGCACCTTCTCCGATCTGATCACGATCGAGCATGAGGGCGAGGAGCTCCGCGTCGTGCGCAACGACGAGTCCACCGCCTCCAACGCCCAGCAGGGCCTCACCCGCACCCTTCTCCACAACATGGTCATCGGCGTCTCCGAGGGCTTCGAGAAGAAGCTCGAGCTCACCGGCGTCGGCTACCGTGCTGCGCTCAAGGGCAAGGATCTTGATCTCTCCCTTGGCTACTCCCACCCCGTGATCTACGTCGCTCCCGAGAACATCACGTTCGAGGTGCCCGACAACACGCACATCAACGTCAAGGGCATCTCCAAGGAGCAGGTCGGCCAGGTTGCCGCCGAGATCCGCATGAAGCGTCCTCCCGAGCCGTACAAGGGCAAGGGCATCCACTACGTGGGCGAGCACATCCGCAGGAAGCTCGGCAAGGCTGCCAAGTAGCCATAAGGCCAGCGAAAGACCATCACCCCGTCAGGTGATGGCACGTCTAAGGAGAAGGAATGAACAAGCAGCAGGCGAAGAAGGCCGGTCTCAAGCGCCGCGAGCGCCGCGTCCGCGCCAAGATCTTCGGTACCGCTGAGCGTCCCCGCCTCAGCGTGCACCGCACGAACGCCAACATCTACGCCCAGGTCATCGACGATGCCGACGGCAAGACCATCTGCTCTGCCTCGACCCTCGACCCTGAGTTCCGCGCCACGGGCAAGCTCGGCTCCAACAAGGAGGCCGCCGCGTTCGTGGGCGAGCTCGTGGGCAAGCGCGCCGTCGAGAAGGGCGTCACCACGGTCACCTTTGACCGCGGCGGTCGCATCTATCACGGCCGTGTCAAGGCTCTGGCAGACGGTGCCCGCAACGCGGGCCTGAAGTTCTAGGAGGATTCAATGGCACGTGATCGTAAGCGCCAGCAGGACACGGATCTTCAGGAGCGCGTCGTCTACATCCACCGCGTCTCCAAGACCGTCAAGGGCGGCCGTCGCATGTCCCTCGTGGCCCTCGTGGTCGTCGGTGACGGCAAGGGCAACGTTGGCCTCGGCATGGGCAAGTCCGCCGAGGTGCCCCTGGCCATCCAGAAGGGCGTCGAGGACGCCAAGAAGAACATGTTCAAGGTGCCCGTGACCGAGCACGGCACCGTTCCGCACGCCGTCGAGGGCCACTACGGCGCCGGCCGCGTTCTCATCATGCCGGCCATCGAGGGTACCGGCGTCATCGCCGGCGGCCCCGTGCGCCCGCTCTTCGAGCTTGCCGGCATCACCAACGTGCTTTCCAAGTCTCTCGGCACCAACAACGCGATGAACATCATCAAGGCCGCCGCCGAGGGCTTGAAGCAGCTCTCCAGCCCCGCTGAGACCGCCGAGCGTCGCGGCATGACCGTGGGCGAGATGTTCTGCGGGAAGGAGAACTAACCATGGCCCAGTCCCTCAAGATCAAGCTCGTGCGCAGCGCCGTTGCCTCCGTCAAGAAGGACCAGACGGCCACCTGCCGAGCCCTCGGCCTCCGCAAGATCGGCGATATCGTCGAGCGCCCGGACAACCCGAGCATCCGTGGAATGATCTTCAAGGTCAAGCACCTTGTTGTCGTGGAAGAGAACTAGGAGTCACTCATGCAGCTCAACGATCTGCGTCCCGCCGAGGGCTCGCGTAAGAACCGCAAGCGCATCGGCCGCGGCAACTCGTCCGGCCACGGCACCACGGCCGGCCGCGGCACCAAGGGCCAGCTCTCCCGCTCCGGCGGCGGCAAGGGCAAGGGCTTCGAGGGCGGCCAGCAGCCGCTCGCGATGCGCCTCCCCAAGCTCCCTGGCTTCACCAACCACAACCGCGTCGAGTACGCCCCGGTGAACGTTGCCCGTCTCGACGTGCTGTTCGCCGACGGGGAGACCGTCGACGCCGATTCCCTGGTTGCCAAGGGCGTCATCAAGCACAACTATATTCCCGTGAAGGTCCTCGGCGACGGTGAGCTCACCAAGAAGCTCACGGTCAAGGTGGACAAGGTCTCCGCCTCTGCCAAGGCTAAGATCGAGGCGGCCGGAGGAAAGGTCGAGCAGGCGTGCTAAAGGGAATCGCCAATGCGTTTCGCATTCCGGAGCTGAGGCATAAGCTGCTGCTGACGGCAGGCATTCTCCTGCTGTACCGCATCGGCGCCTATCTGCCCGTTCCGGGCGCTCCGTTCCAGGACCTGCTCGGTGCCTACCAGAGCGGTCTCTCCTCGAACGGCGCCATGGCCGTGCTCAACCTGTTCTCGGGCGGAGCTCTTTCCCGCATGTCTGTCTTCAGCCTCGGAATCATGCCCTACATCACGGCGCAGATCATCATGCAGCTGCTCCAGGCCGTGATTCCGACGCTCGGCGAGCTTGCCAAGGAGGGCGAGGCCGGTCAGCGCAAGGTCACGCAGTACACGCGCTACCTCACGATCGGCCTTGCCCTGCTCAACGCCATCGGCTACCTGTTCCTCTTCAGGACCTATGGCGTGAGCTTTGCCAACATCGCTGCTCCCGAGCTGCTGATCGACGTGCTCGTCGTGTTCACCATGGTGGTCGGTGCGATGGTCATCATGTGGCTCGGCGAGATCATCACCCAGAACGGCGTGGGCAACGGCATGTCGCTCATCATCTTTACGAACATTATGTCCGGCATCCCCACCGCGCTCATCTCGTCCGTCACGAGCGCCGGGAACATCATCCTCACCGTGATCACGCTCCTCGTGGTCATTGTGATCATCCCGATCATCGTGTACGTGGAGCGCGGTCAGAGGCGCATTCCGATTCAGTACGCGAAGCGCGTCGTGGGTCGTCGCATGATGGGCGGTCAGTCCACCTATCTTCCGATCAAGGTGAACACCGCCGGCGTCGTGCCGATCATCTTTGCCTCGGCCATCCTTTACCTTCCCGCCCAGCTTGCCGTCTTCTTCCCGACGGTTGACTGGGTCCAGGCGGTCGCCTCGGCGCTCTCCTCGGGCTGGCTCAACTGGGTCCTGTCCGTCCTGCTGATCGTGGCCTTTGCCTACTTCTACTCCTCGATGGTCTTCAACCCCACCGAGACGGCCGACCAGCTGCGCAAGCAGGGTGGCTTCATCCCGGGCGTTCGTCCGGGCGCCGCCACGGCCGCGTTCATCAAGAGCACGATCGACCACGTCACGCTTCCGGGCGCCCTGTTCATGGCCGTCCTCGCGGTCGTGCCGACGATTATCTTCTCCTTCACCAACAACCCGCTCATCCAGGCGTTTGGCGGGACGTCGGTGCTCATCATGGTCAGCGTTGCCATGGACACGCTCTCCTCCATCGAGAGCCAGCTCAAGATGCACAACTACGATGGCTTCTTCAAGTAGGGGCCTCGTAGCAGGGTAGGAGTAACGGTTAGGGAAAGGCGGTCGGCATCATGAACATCGTTCTTCTCGGCGCCCCGGGCGCTGGTAAGGGGACGCAGGCCCAGAAGCTTGTTGCCGAGTTCGGGTTTGCCCACATCTCCACGGGCGATCTGCTCCGTGCGGCGATCAAGGCGGGCACCAAGCTCGGAAAGAAGGCCAAGGGATACATGGATGCCGGCAAGCTCGTTCCCGACGAGCTCGTCATTGACCTGGTGAAGGAGCGTCTCGAGTCCGACGACGCCCAGGCGGGCTTCATTCTCGACGGGTTCCCCCGCAACACGGCACAGGCGGTCACGCTCGACTCCGAGCTCGCCGCCATGGGTCGCACGCTTGACGCGGCCCTGCTGGTTGCGGTGGAGCCCGCCGTCATCGTGGAGCGCCTGAGCTCGCGCCGCACCTGCCGCTCCTGCGGCTACACCGCCCCGGCCGGCGTGGACGTGTGCCCGCGCTGCGGCGGCGAGATGTACCAGCGTGACGACGACAGGCCGGACACCATCCAGCACCGCCTCGACGTCTACGAGACCCAGACGGCTCCGCTCGTCGAGTACTACAAGGGACACTCCATTCTCAGGGAGGTAGACGGAGATCGTCCGGTCGACGAGGTCTACGCCGACGTCAAGACGCTCCTCAATCTATGATTAACATCAAGTCACCCATTGAGATCGAGCAGATGAAGGCCGCCGGGGCTCTGTCCAAGGCGGCCCTTCGTCGTGCCGGGGCCCAGGTTCGCCCCGGCGTCACCACAAAGGAGATCGACCAGGTCGTGGAGGGCTTCATCCGCCTTCACGGCGCCACGCCCACCTTCAAGGGCTACGGCGGCTTCCCGGCAAGCATCTGCTCCTCGGTCAACGAGCAGGTGGTCCACGGCATCCCGTCGCCGGTCACCGTCCTCCAGGAGGGCGACATCATCTCCATTGACACCGGCGCCACCTACCGCGGCTGGGTCGGGGACAACGCCTGGACGTTCTACGTGGGCGAGCCCCCCGAGGCCTGGCGCGCGCTCTGCGAGTGCACGCGCGACTGCCTCAAGGCCGCGATCGAGCAGGCCGTCCCCGGCAACCACCTCGGCGACATCGGCGCCGCGGTGCAGGAGCTCGCCGAGGGCAACGGCTACGGCGTGGTCCGCGACTACGTGGGCCACGGCGTCGGTCGCGTCATGCACGAGGACCCCGAGGTCAGAAACTACGGGCGTCGCGGCCGTGGCGTGAAGCTCCAGGCCGGCATGGTCATCGCCATCGAGCCCATGATCACCCTCGGCACCTATGAGTGCCGCACGCTGCCCAACGGCTGGACCGTCGTCACCCGCGACGGCCTTCCCGCCGCGCACTACGAGAACACCGTTGCCGTCACCGAGGACGGCCCGGTGATTCTCACCCAGGACGAGAAGGGCCCCTGGTGCCCCATGCAGGGCGGCTCCGAGGCGTAGCTGCCAGGGAGGTCCACGCTGCTTTGTGTTTGTCTGGTGCAGCGTGGACCTCTCTGTGTGTTTTAGGTATGATTATTGGTCGCTGTCTAAGAGTGGAGGATGAGCTTTGAGCAAGCAGGACGCAATCGAGCTGGAGGGCAAGGTCATCGAGCCCCTGCCCAACGCAATGTTCAATGTTGAGCTTGAGAACGGCAAGACCATCCTCTGCACCATCTCCGGCAAGATCAGGATGAACTACATCCGCATCCTGCCGGGCGACAAGGTCGTGGTGGAGATTTCCCCGTACGACCTGACCAGGGGTCGCATCACCTACCGCTACAAGTAGGGAGCGACCCTCAGCTGTGGATATTCACGCCAGCGGCTGGGCGAGTAGATAGGTTCGTGTCAGAGCTACCGGAAGGAAAGACTCATGAAGGTACGTCCTTCGGTCAAGAAGATGTGCGACAAGTGCAAGGTCATTCGTCGCCACGGCAAGGTCTACGTCATTTGCGAGAACCCGCGCCACAAGCAGCGTCAGGGCTAAGGAAGGAGCTTCAAGTTGGCCCGTATCAACGGCGTCGACCTGCCGCGCGAGAAGCGCGTTGAGGTCGGACTCACCTACATCTACGGCATCGGTCAGACCAGCGCCACCAAGATCTGCGCTGAGACCGGTGTTAACCCGGACACCCGCGTCAAGGATCTGACCGAGGACGAGGTCACCAAGATCCGCGACTTCATTGACGCCAACTTCACCACCGAGGGCGACCTCCGTCGTGAGGTTCGTCAGAACACCGCCCGCCTGATGGAGATCGGCTGCTACCGCGGCCTCCGTCACCGCAAGGGCCTCCCTGTCCACGGCCAGCGCACCCACACCAACGCTCGCACCCGCAAGGGCAAGAAGCGTCAGATCGGTGCCAAGAAGAGGGGCTAGGGAGTAAACAATGCCGCAGAAGAAGAACCAGCGCACCACCCGCGTGCGCCGCTCCGAGCGCAAGAACATCGCCGTGGGCCAGGCCCACATCAAGAGCACGTTCAACAACACGATCGTGTCCATCACCGACCCGCAGGGCAACGTCATCTCCTGGCAGTCCGGTGGCACCGTCGGCTTCAAGGGCTCCCGTAAGTCCACCCCCTTCGCGGCCCAGCTCGCCGCGGAGGCCGCCGCTAAGGCGGCCATGGAGCACGGCCTGCACAAGGTGGCCGTCTTCGTGAAGGGTCCCGGCTCCGGCCGTGAGACCGCCATCCGTTCCCTCCAGGCCGCCGGCCTCGAGGTTTCGGGCATTCAGGACAAGACCCCCATCGCGCACAACGGTTGCCGTCTGAGCAAGCGTCGCCGCGTGTAGCTAGGAGGAGTATCAATGGCTATCGATAGGACCCCGGTCCTCAAGAGGTGCCGTCAGCTCGGCATCGACCCCGTTGTGATGGGCATCAACAAGACTTCCAACCGCGAGCCCAAGCGTCGTCGTCGCCAGGAGAGCGAGTACGGCATGCAGCTCCGCGAGAAGCAGAAGGCCAAGTTCATCTACGGCGTTCTCGAGAAGCAGTTCCACGGCTACTACGAGAAGGCCATGAAGTACGAGGGCATCACCGGTGACATCCTGATGTCGCTGCTCGAGCGTCGCCTCGACAACGTCGTCTTCCGTCTCGGCTTTGCCCGCACCCGCAAGGAGGCCCGCCAGACCGTCCGTCACGGCCACATCACCGTGAACGGCAAGCGCGTCGACATCCCCTCCTTCCAGGTGAAGGCCGGCGACGTCGTCGCCGTGGCCGACAAGGCCAAAGATCTCCTCCCCATCAAGGAGGCCCTCATCTCCTCCGAGCACATGGCCGTTCCCGCCTGGCTCGAGGTTGACATTGAGAAGCTCAAGGGCACCGTCCTCCAGCTCCCGACGCGCGATCAGATCGACCTCGACATCGACGCGCAGCTGATCGTCGAGCTCTACTCCAAGTAAGCCCGACTAGGTTTGGAGGTAGCAATGTCCGAATTCATCCGTCCGCAGGTGTCGGTCGAGGAGATCAGCGACACGCTCGCCCGTGTGAGCGCCGAGCCCCTCGAGCGCGGCTACGGCGACACGCTGGGTAACTCCCTGCGTCGCGTGCTGCTGTCCTCCCTGTCCGGCGCGGCCGTCGAGGCCATCCAGATCGATGGCGTCCAGGACGAGTTCACGACCGTCGAGGGCGTCTATGAGGATGTCACCGACATCGTCCTGAACGTGAAGGGCCTGGTGTACCGCTCGCTCGGCACCGCCGACGAGGCCGAGGTCCGCGTCAACATTGACGGCCCCGCCACGGTCACCGGCAAGGACTTCGAGGGTGCCGAGGGCGAGTTCGAGCTCGTCAACCCCGAGCACCACATCTGCACGCTCGGCGCCGGCGCCCACCTCACCATGAGGATGCGCATCGGCGTGGGCCGCGGGTACGTCTCCGGTGACGACAACGAGCGCGAGGGCGATCCCATCGGGATCATCCACGTGGACTCCCTCTACTCGCCCGTCCGTCGCTGCGCCAAGGCCGTCGAGGCCTGCCGCGTCGGCCGTCACACGGACTATGATCGTCTCGTTCTCGAGGTCGAGACCAACGGCGCGATCGCCCCGCGCGACGCCGTGGTGGAGGCCGCCAACATCATCAACCAGCACATGGCCGCGTTCATGAGCCTGGCCGATGAGGACGAGCCCGCCGAGGATGCCTCCATCTTCGCCACGGGCACGGTGGAGGACAACGTCGAGCTCGACAAGCAGATCGAGGACCTGGACCTCTCCGTCCGCTCCTACAACTGCCTCAAGCGCGCCGGCATCCACTCCGTGCGCCAGCTCGTCGAGTTCTCCGAGAACGACCTGCTCAACATCAGAAACTTTGGCGTCAAGTCCATCGAGGAAGTCAAGGACAAGCTCGAGACCATGGGCCTGTCCCTCAAGGCCTAGGCGCGCCGCCGGATTTAGGAGTAGCAAGAAATGCGACACAACAAGAAGAGGGGCATGAAGCTTGGCACCGATGCCAGCCACACCAAGGCCATGAAGAAGAGCCTTATCCGTGCCCTGTTTGAGAACGACCGCATCAAGACCCTCGACTCCCGCGCCAAGGCCGTCCGCGGCGAGGTCGACCGTGTCATCACCTGGGCCAAGAAGGGCGACCTCGCGAGCCGCCGTCTGGCCATCGCCAAGGTGGGCGACAAGGAGCTCGTCCGCGAGGTCTTCGAGAAGGCCGCGCAGGGCATGTGGGCCGACCGCAACGGCGGCTACACCCGCACCATGAAGCTCGGCCCCCGCAAGGGCGACGCCGCCGAGGTGGTCATTCTCGAGCTCGTGACCGAGCCCGTGGCCCCCAAGGCCAAGAAGGCCGCCCCGAAGGCCAAGGTCACCAAGGTCGAGGCCGCTCCCGTCGAGGAGCCCAAGGCGGACGAGCCCGCCGCCGAGGCCGAGAAGGACGCCGAGTAGCACGTCTTCTCGCACCGTACGTACCGAGCCCCGGACCCCCGGGGCTCTTTCTTTTTTTGGAGGTGGGACGCATGCTCGAGGCGCGCGGGGTCTGGGCGGGCTATGGTGCCGAGCCCGTAGTGCGCGGGGCCTCCCTCTGCGTGGCGCCGGGCGAGCGCGTGGTGCTCGTGGGCAGGAACGGCTCGGGCAAGTCCACGCTCGCACGGGTCCTCAACGGCTCGGTGCGCCCGCGACGGGGGACGCTCGTCCTTGACGGCGCGGCAGGACCCGTCCGCACGGAGCTGGCTCGCGCCGTGGGGTTCGTCCGTCAGGACCCCCGCAACCAGATCGTGAGCGCGCTCGTCGAGGACGAGGTCGCCTTTGGCCCGCGCAACCTCGGCCTTGCCCGCGAGGAGGTCTCAGAGCGCGTCCGCGAGGCACTCGCGGCAACGGGCCTCTCGTCTCTTGGGGGCCGGATGACCTCGGAGCTCTCCGGCGGGCAGCAGCAGCTCCTTGCCGTGGCCGGCGTCCTTGCCATGCGCCCGCGCTACCTCGTCCTCGACGAGGCGGGCTCGCAGCTTGACGAGGCCACGCGCGCCCGTCTTGCCGACATCGTCGATGCGCTGCTTGCCCGGGGGGTGGGCGTGCTCGAGGTGGCGCACGCCCCGGAGGCGGTCTTCGGCGCGACCCGCGTGCTCGTCATGAGCGAGGGGACGCCCGTCTGCGCGGGCGCCCCCCGGGACTTCCTGGGGTCCGAGGAGTTGCTCGTGCGCTCCGGCCTGTCCGATGACGCGCTTGCGTGGGCCGTCCACGAGGGCGTGCGCTCGGGCTACGTCCCCGGGCGCCGCCTCGATGCCGGGGCCCTTGCCGAGCACCTTTCGGGTGAGGCAGATCTGGAGGGGCGCGACGGCTTCTTTGCGCCTCGCGCCGTCGCGTGCGCGCCGGCGGGCCCCTCCGTTGACCTGCGCGACGTCTCTGTCACGTACGGGGACGTTCGGGCGCTCGCGGACGTGAGCCTTGCCGTCTCGGGCGTCACGCTCCTTCTGGGGGTATCCGGCTCGGGCAAGACGACGGCGGGGCGCGTGCTGGCGGGCGTGCAGGAGCCCGACGAGGGCGAGGCGGCCCTTGACGGGCGCCCCGTCGTGCCCGGGGACGTGGGTCTTGCCTTCCAGCGCCCTGAGGACCAGCTCTTTGCGGACACGGTCCTTGACGACATAGCCTATGGCCCCCTCATGCGCACGGGAGACGCCGAGCGGGCGCATGAGGCGGCACGCCGCGCCGCCGAGACGCTCGGCGTGGGGGAGGAGCTCTTCGAGCAATCGCCCTTCGAGCTCTCGGGCGGCCAGATGCGCCGCGTCGCCCTTGCGGGGGTCGCGGCGGCGGAACCCGCCGCCTACGTCTTCGACGAGCCGACGGCGGGCCTCGACGCGCCTTCGCGCCGGGCGCTTCTCGAGCTGGTGCGCGCCCTTGCGTCAGGTGGCGCCGCGGTCGCCGTGATCACGCACGACGCGGGCGAGTGGCTGAGCGCCGCGGACCGCGTGGTCTTTCTGCGGCAGGGCTCGGTCACCGCCGAGGCGCCCGCTGCACGGGCGCTTGCCGCCCCCGAGCTCTTTCGCGAGACGGGGCTCCGCCCTCCCGCGCTCGTTGAGCTGCGCGCCCTGGTGGGGAGGGACCGTGACTAGGCCGGGCGCGCTGGGCGGCTACGTGCGCGGGGACACCCCCGTCCACGCGCTCGACGCCCGGGCAAAGGTGGCGGCCCTCATCCTGGCTACGGTCGGCTCCTTTGGCGCCCGCTCGTGGGCGGGGCTTGCCCTGATGGGGCTTCTGCTTGCCGGCGCGCTCGCGGCAAGCCGCACGACGCCGCGAGCGGTCCTGCGCGGGCTGAGGCCGGCCCTCGTGATCTTGTCCTTCTCGCTTCTTGCCAACGCCGTCGTCCTGGTGGGGCAGCCGGGGATCTCGTGGGAGGGGCTCCTGCGGGGCGCCCGCGCCGTCGTGCGCATTGCGCTGGTCGTGGGCCTTGCGCTCGTGGTCTCCTCCACGACGACGCCCCCGGCCCTGGCGGAGGGCCTCGCCGCCGTGATGGCGCCGCTGCGCGTCGTGGGGGTGCCCGTGGGCGGGGTGTCCACGGCGCTCTCCGTGGCGCTGCGCTCCATCCCGCTCACCATGGAGGAGATAGAGCGCATCAGGTGCGCGCAGCTCGCGCGCGGCGCGCGCCTTGACGCGGGGGGCGTCGTGGGGCGCCTCAGGGGCTGGGGCCAGGTGCTCGTGCCGCTCATCGTGGGGCTCTTCCGCCGCGCCGACGAGCTCGCTCGGGCCATGTCCGACCGCTGCTACACGGGCGAGCAGACCTCGATGGCGGGCCCGCTCGCGCTGCGCGACGGCCTCGTGATCGCGCTCTTTGCCGTGGGCGCGGCCCTTGCCCTCGTCCTTTGGTGAGGGCACCATGGTAGGCACGAACGACGAAGGAGGAGGCATGTCGGAGAGCGGAACGCTCGTCATCAGGCTGGGGTATCGCGGCGCGGGGTTCGCCGGGTTCGCGGAGCAGCCCGGCACGCGCACCGTGGCCGGCGAGCTCCGCCGCGCGCTGGAGACGGCGCTGCGCCGCCCCTGCGAGCTCACCTGCGCCGGCCGCACGGACGCGGGCGTCCACGCCATCGCGCAGTACGTGAGCGTGCCCGTGGAGGGAGACGAGCTCCGGCTCCCTGCGCGCCGCCTCATGCGAAGCCTTGTGGCGCTCACCCCCGACGACCTCTCCGTGCAGGCGCTCTACCGCGCCCCCGCGGGCTTCTCGGCCCGCTTTGACGCAATCTCACGCAGCTATCGCTACCGCATCGTCGCCTCCGACGCCCGCCCGGTCCTCTCCTGGGACCACGCCTGGTGGTATCGGGGCGACCTCGACGTCAGGGCCATGGACGAGGCCGCCCGCGCGCTGATCGGCGAGCATGACTTCAAGAGCTTCTGCAAGGCCTCCTCGGCGGTCGACAAGCCGACCTGCCGCTTCGTGGGCTCCCTTGGGGTGTCGCGCGTCGTCGAGGCGGGGGAGGAGCTCGTGGCGATCGACGTGACGGGCAACGCCTTCCTGCACAACATGGTGCGCACCATCGCGGGCACGCTGGTCGAGGTGGGACGCGGCCACCGCAAGCCCGCGTGGGTGGCGGACGTCCTCGCGGCGCGCGACCGGACCGCCGCGGGCCCGTGCGCCCCCGCGAAAGGCCTCACCTTCGTCGGGGTAGAATACCCTAGGCTAACTCTTGCCCCCTGGGAATAGACGCCGAGAAGAACCTCTGGGAGGATGATTCGTGGAACTCCTGCTCCACGTCCTCGAGCACAGCCTCGAGGACACGATCAAGCTCGTGCCCTTTCTATTTGTGACCTACCTGGCCATGGAGGCGCTCGAGCATTCGGCGGGCGAGCGCGTGCAGGCCGTCGTCGAGCGCTCGGGCAAGGCGGGGCCCGTGGTGGGGTCCCTGCTCGGGGCGCTGCCGCAGTGTGGCTTCTCCGCCATGGCCGCGACCCTTTACGCGGGGCGCGTGGTCACCGTGGGCACGCTCGTGGCGGTGATCCTCTCCACCTCCGACGAGATGGTGCCGGTCTTCCTGGCGCACCAGGAGCCGCCCGCGCACCTGCTCGCCATCATGGCGGTGAAGATCGTGGTGGGCGTGGCCGTGGGCTTTGCCGTGGACGCCGCCCTGCGCGCCGCGCGCCGCGCGGGCGACGGCCGGGTGCACATCCACGAGCTCTGCGAGCGAGCCCACTGCCACTGTGACGACGAGCCGGCCGATCACGGCCATGGGCACGGCCACGACCACTCCCACGCCCACGGGCGCTGGGCGATCGTGCGCTCGGCCGCGGTCCATACCGTCCAGGTGGGCGTCTGGATCCTTGCGATCACCTTTGCCTTTGGCCTCCTGATAGAGCTCGTGGGCACCGAGGCCCTCGCCGCCGCGCTGGCCAACCACCCGGTGCGCGCCACCTTCGTCGCGGCCCTCGTGGGGCTCATCCCCAACTGCGGCGCGAGCGTCGCCATCACCGAGCTCTACCTCGAGGGCGTCCTCACGACGGGCCCCATGCTCGCGGGCCTGCTCGCCTCGGGCGGCGTGGGCCTGCTCGTCCTGTGGCGCACCAACGCCAGCGCCCGCCAGAACGTCGCGATCACCGGCTTTGTCTATGCCGTCGCCGTGGCGGTGGGGCTTGTCTTTGCCGCCCTCGGTGTGGGACAGTTGGGCTGAGGGTAACGGGCGTGCTTGGGAGGCGATGGCGGTGCGGCAGCGCGAGAGGTTCGAGCGGATCGACGTTCCCAGGGAGACCCCGTACCGCAACGTGATCGGCGGGGTCGTCTGCGCGGTGGTCCTGGTGATTGCGGCCATCGTGGTGGGCGCCGTGTGGAACCGCGTGCAGCTGGAGAGCCGCCTGGGCGACACGGGCCTCACGGGCGCGCTCGAGGGCCAGGGGGCGACGGGCCTCGCCGAGGGCGGCGGGTACGTGGCCTCGGCCGACGAGCACACGACCGTGCTCTTTCTCACCGCGCAGAGCCTCGACGCCGGCGCGGCCCTCGACGAGGCGCGCGTGCTCTCCCTCAACACGACCCAGGGCACGGCGGCCCTCGTCAGCATTTCCCCCACGGTCCGGCTGACCGTTGACGACGCGCCCACGACGCTGGCCGACCTCTATGCCGCCCAGGGCTCCGCGGCCTGCGTGGCGCCCCTCGCGGCCGCGGCGGGCGTCACCTTTGACCACGTGGTCGTGGCGACCGGCGACGTGATCGAGGAGGCCGCCGCGCTCTCCGGCTCGGACGTCTCGACGCTCGCGGCGTCGGCCTCGGACCTGCTCTCCAAGATTCGCACGGACATGGATCCCCAGGAGCTCCTCTCCCTTGCCGAGGCACTCTCCTCCGTGGGCCTTGCCAACCTTGCCGTGTCCGAGGCCCCGACCCAGGCGGAGACCGTCACGGACGAGTCCGGCGCCGTCTCCGAGACGGGCCATGTCCTTCTCGACGCCGTCCAGCTCAACGTTGCGCTGGGGCTTCTGGTCCCGGCCGCGTAGCGTTCGAGCGAGGCTTGTGGGGCGCCCCGTCCCGCTTGGCGCGGGCCTGGCCACTGTGCGCATTTTGCCAAGAGCGACCCTCTGGCCCCGGGGGTCCCGGCGCTGCTGATACCCTAGTCAGCAGATAATCCGCGTGTTGCCGGGGTAGGAGAGGAACGCGGGGCATGCCGCACTACACGCCCACATCGCCCGTCGTATCGGTGCTCATGGCCGTCCATGACGCCGAGAAGACCGTGCGGCGCGCCGTGGAGAGCCTCCAGAACCAGACCCTCGCAAACTTTGAGCTCATCGTCGTGGACAGGGGCTCGGCGGATGGCACGACCCGCGCCCTCGACGCCCTGGCCGAGCGCGACATGCGCCTCGAGCTGCTCCGCGCGGAGCGCTGCGGGCGGCAGGAGGCCCTGAACCTCGCCCTTGCCCGGGCCCGGGGCACCTACCTGACCGTCATGGACGCCGACGCCTGGGCCGACCCCACCCTGCTCGCCCGCCTTGTGGGGGCTGCCGATCAGGGGGCCCTCGAGCTTGTGGTCGGCGGCTTCTCCCTTGCCCTCGTGAGCGGGAGCGGTCGGGTCACCCAGTCCGACGTCTCCTCGGCGCCCATGCGCTACCCCACCCAGCATGACTTCCGCGCGGATGCCTGGCGGCTGCTGGCCTCCGGCCAGCTGCTCCCCACGGGCGGCAAGCTCTTCTCGCGCTCGCGCGTCGAGGAGCTGGGCCTGCGCTTCTCGCCCGCGCGCGGCACGGACCACTCCTTCGTGATGGACTACCTCGCGGACGTGGAGCGCGTGGCCGTGCTCGAGGGGGTGGGCTACCACGTGATGCGGCCCGTCTCCACGACGCGCCGGACGGCGGCCCTCGAGAACTACGCCGTTCTCGAGGAGGAGCACGCGGAGCTCCTGGCGCTCTTCCGCCACTGGGGGCTCGACGGCGACGCCGCGAGCGTCGAGGCGCTCCAGGGCCGCTACCTCGAGCAGCTCGTGGAGTGCGTTGACGAGGTCTGCGGCTGGCGAAGCCGGCTCCCCTCCTCCGAGCAGCGTCGCATCGTGGCCAAGATGATCGACACCGACCGCGCCCAGCTTGCCGCCAGCGTGGCGCATCCGCAGGGCAACGCCGCGCGCAGCCTGCTCGCGCCCATCCGCGCGCGCAACGCCGCGCTCGTGTGCGTGCAGACGAGGCTCGTCTCGCTCTTCCGGCGCGGCGTCGCCGACCTTGCCCCGGACGCCTTCATCTGAGACGGCCCGGCCGGCCTTTTGGCCCTTCTCGCGAGAGGGCCTAGACGCGCCCGCCCGCGCGACGGCTCCGCAGGGTCTCCAGCGTAAAGCGGAGCCCGTTGGTGCGCGCGCGGTAGAGCGCCTCGCGAGCGAGGTGCAGGTAGTAGGGGGCGGCCGAGACCTTGGGCTCGCCAAGGCCGCGCGCCCGCGCAAAGAGGCGCTTGCCCGCCGGGCTGATGGCGGGGCTGCCCATGACGAGGTCCTCGTCAAGCCGCTCCATGGAGCTCCTCACGAGCTCCTGGACGCCCGGGGCGTCCGGCCCCGCGGCGCCCACGGTGATGAGGGCGTAGGTGACGCCGCGCACGGCGAGGGCCGAGCGCACGCGCTCGTCCTCCACCCCGGCGAGGGCCGCGGCGTCCATCATGTCGTTCCAGCGCTCGAGCGGGGTGAGCGGCGAGCGCGCGGCGAAGGACTCCGCCTCGTTGAGGTCGCGCTCGCGGTAGCAGTAGCCCGGCTCGTCCGTGTAGACGATGCGCTCCGTGCGGCAGAGGGTCTCCACCATGAAGGGGTTGTCGGTCCAGCCCGCGCCCGGGACCTCGAGGAAGCGGATGCGCCTGTCCTGGAGGTAGCCGCGACGGTAGAGCGCCGACCAGATGGCGGGGTGGTGCAGCATGAGCTCGATGCCCTCGCCCACGGGGAAGGGCTGGCGGCGCGGCCGGACGCGGCCCCGGTACGGGCAGCTCACGCGCTGCGTCCCGCCGCCTTGCGCGGGCAGGATGCGCCAGTAGGGCGCCTTGACCACGTCGACGCCCGCGGCGCCCCCGTAGCGCGCGGCACAGGACAGGAGACCCTCGATCCAGCGGGGCTCCACCACGTCGTCGGGCTCGACGATGGCGACCCAGGTCCCCCGGGCGAGCGCGATGCCGCGGTTGCAGGTGGCCCCATAGCCCTCGTTGGCCTTCTCGACCACGATGACGCGCCCGTCGCGGGCCGCGTGGGCGCGCGCGATGGCGGAGGTCCCGTCCGTCGGGCCGTCGAGCAGGCAGATGACCTCAAGGGCGCGATGGGTCTGCGCCTCGATGCTGCGGAGGCACTCGTCGAGCGTGGCCTCCACGTTGTACGCGGGCACGACAACGGAGACGAGGTCGCCCGTCGCGTCCTGGGCAGCTGTGGTGGATTCGCTCATGCGCCCCTCCCTTTGGGCTTGGTGAGAACGTACCCTATACTATACGGCGCTGGGCGGAGGCTCGAGACAGGGGGGCGGGAATGAGGCGACCGGCAATCGTCATCGTGACGTTCAAGCGGCAGCAGATGCTCGCCGACCTGCTCGACTCGATCCTCTCCCTCACGGTGGCGCCCTGGCGCGTCGTGGTGGTGGACAACGAGAACTCCCCGCAGACGGCCTCGATCGTGGAGGGCTTTGCCGCGCGCGCTCGCGCGCTCTGGGGCCCGACGGACGACGACCCCGACGCGGAGGGCGGCACGGAGCGTGCCGTCTACGATCCCATGGCGGAGAACACGGGCGGCTCGGGCGGCTTTTCCGAGGGCGTGCGCCGCGCCTTCGAGCTGGGCGCGGAGTGGTTCTGGGTCATGGACGATGACGTGGCGGTGGCCCCGGACGGCCTTGAGGTGCTCGGGCGCTGGTCGCAGGAGGCCGAGGCCGTGATGGGGCAGCGCCGGGACTTTGACGGGGGGCACTTCTTCTGGCAGCATCGCTTCTGGCCGCGCCTGGCCATCTACAACCCGCTCTCGCGCGACGGCTGGCGTGCGGGCGAGCGCTACAAGCTCTGCAACGCCCTCTGCTTTGAGGGCGGCTTCTTCAGCCGGCACGTGGTGGAGCGGATCGGCCTGCCCGACGCGCGCTTCTTCATCTATCTGGACGACGCCCTCTACGGGTACCTTGCGAGCAAGGTCACGGACGTCTACTACGTCCCGGACTACGTGCTCTCGCGCCGCCGCGAGGTGGCAAACCAGGGAATCGGCTCGGTCCGTCAGCTCAACTCGACCTCTGACATGACGCGCTACTACATCACGCGCAACCGCGGCTACCTGGCCCGCTACTTCATGCTCTACGGGGAGTACAGCCCGGTGGGCTTTGCCGTGGGCACGGCGCTCACCTTTGCCAAGGAGCTCTGCCGCATCCTCGTGGTGGACCGCGCGCACCTCTCCTCGGGCATGCGCCGGCTTGTCGCGGGGCACCGTGACGCGAGGAGGATCCTCCACGACCCCTCCTGGGAGCCGATGCCGCCGCTCGCGTAGACGGCCCGCGGCCCCGTGCTTCGGCCCGCGGCCCGAGGTCCTTCTCGGCCGCGCGCGGTACAATGGGAGGTCGCCGAACTAGAGGAGAGGGGTTGGCACGTGGCTGAGAAGCGCGACTTCCTGGATGAGCTCATTGACCTGCAGAGTGACTGGCGGGCCCTTTCCGACCTGCCGAGCTCCATGGTGAGCTCGCTCACCGGTGACGAGGTCAAGGTATTCAATCCGGCGGACTACAAGGAGAAGCCCTTTGCCAACTCCAACCGCTGCCTGCGCGGGGCGTCGGGGCGCGCGGACGTGTGCTCGCGGTGCCTGGACGTCTGCCCGGTGAACGCCATCACCATCCACAACCAGTCGGTGCTGGTGGGGGAGGACTGCCGCAAGTGCGGCCTGTGCGCCGCGGTGTGCCCAACCGAGACCTTCTCCACGCGCCGCCACACCCCGCGCCAGCTCTACGACCGGATCGCCCGTGCCGCCTCGGCCTACGAGCAGTGCTACGTCACGTGCACCCGCGCCCTGAAGCGCCTGCCCAAGGACAACGAGATCGTCCTGGCGTGCGTGGGGGCAATCTCGCGCGACCTCTGGTTCTCCCTCATGGCCGACTATGACAACATCAGCGTGTACCTGCCGCTGGGCATCTGCGACCGCTGCCGCACCACGACGGGCGAGCAGGCCTACACCGACGCCATCGCGGAGGCCGAGGAGTGGGCCGACGCCGCCTTGGGCCTTGAGGTCGACCAGGCGGACCTGACCCACGAGCTCACGCGTGCCTACAAGCGCAGCCAGTTTGTGAGCGGGGCCATCCACTCCGCGGAGCGCCTGGTGAGCCGTACCAACCCGGCGCTCGCCGGCGCCCAGGCCGTGGCCAAGAAGATCTCCGACCACACCAAGCGCCTCGACCAGCTGCAGCGCGACCTCGAGGCGGCGGTGGGCGGGCGCACCTCCACGAGCCGCCAGCGCCTGCTCACGCAGGGGCGCAAGCTCATGATGGGCGCGCTCCAGCACGCCGAGGACCTTGCGGACAACGTCAGGCTCGAGGTGCCCGTCTGCGACTCCGCGCTCTGCACCATGTGCGGGGACTGCGCGCGGGCCTGCACCACCCGCGCGCTCGAGCTTGACCGCGCGGGGCACGTCACGGTGCGCAGCGCCTACTGCGTGAGCTGCGGCGCCTGTGCGAAGGTCTGCGGGGAGGGCGCCCTTGCCATGGAGCCCATGGACGTGCGCGAGCTCATCGTCCCCGACAAGGCCGCCGAGGAGCTCGCGCGCAAGAAGGCCGAGGCCAAGGCGCGCGCCGCCGAATACGTGGAGAAGGGCAAGCAGCAGCTGGGTCGCGTGGCGGACGCGCTCGAGAGGCTGGACGACGAGGGCGCCGACGCGCCCGGCCCCGCCGCGCGGCCCGCGCGCGAGGAATCCACCACCGCAAAGCCCACACGGAAGTAAGGAGAAGAACGTGTCGCTTTCCATTGGCATCGTGGGCCTGCCCAACGTGGGCAAGTCGACGCTTTTCACCGCGCTCACCAAGAAGGGTGGCCTCGCGGCCAACTACCCCTTCGCCACGATCGACCCCAACGTGGGAATTGTGGACGTGCCGGACGAGCGTCTCGGCAAGCTGGCCGAGATCGTGCACCCCGGGCGCATCGTGCCGGCGACGGTCGAGTTCGTGGACATCGCAGGCCTGGTCAAGGGTGCCAACGAGGGCGAGGGCCTCGGCAACCAGTTTTTGGCCAACATCCGCGAGACGGACGCCATCTGCGAGGTGGTGCGCTACTTCACCGACCCCAACGTCATGCGCGAGGTGGGTCGCGTGGGCGAGTTCGTGGACCCCGCGGGCGACGCCGACACCATCATGACCGAGCTCATCCTCGCGGACATCCAGAGCCTGGAGAAGCAGCTCCCGCGCCTGGAGAAGGACGCCAAGCGCGACAAGGAGCTCGCGGCCAAGGCCGACGTGGCGCGCCGCCTTCTGGCATGGCTGAACGAGGGCAACCGCGCCGCCACGATGGAGATGACCGACGAGGAGCGCGCCGAGGCCAAGGGCCTCTTCCTTCTCACGATGAAGCCGATTCTCTACGTGGCCAACGTGGACGAGGACGACCTGGGGGCCGAGCTTGCCCCCATCGACGGCGTGACGCCGATTCCCATCTGCGCCAAGGTCGAGGCCGAGCTCTCCGAGCTGGACCCCGAGGAGGCGGCCGAGTACCTGGCGGACCTGGGCCTTGAGAAGAGCGGCCTGGAGACGCTCGCGCAGGCGGCCTACCGCCTGCTGGGCCTCCAGAGCTACTTCACGGCGGGTGAGATGGAGGTCAAGGCCTGGACCGTGCGCATTGGCGCCAAGGCCCCCGAGGCCGCGGGCGTGATTCACTCCGACTTCGAGCGCGGCTTCATCAAGGCCGAGGTCGCGAGCTACGAGGACTACGTCGCGCTGGGCGGCGAGGCTGGCTGCAAGAACGCGGGCAAGCTCCGCATCGAGGGCAAGGACTACGTGGTGCAGGACGGCGACGTCATGCACTTCCGGTTCAACGTGTAGGACGGGGCAACAATGAACCATCTCGTCTTCATTAGCCATAGCAGCAGGGATGATGACCTCGCCTTACGAATTTGCGATCGCCTTGAGGCGATGGGAGTTCGCTGCTGGCTCGATCGCAAGGACCTTGATGGTAACGCACTCGAGGGGGTTGACTATGCGCGCGCCATCGTGCGGGCCATCGACCATTCCTCGATTTTCGTCTCGATTCTCACGGATACCGCCGAACTTTCAGAGAACGTTAAAAACGAAACCGAGCTCGCTCATCGCAAACGGGCTCAGGGGATGGTCATCCTTCCCTTGCGTCTCTCACAAGAGGATCTTGCCGAGGAGTTCAGGTACTACTTTTGTCGGACCAACATGTTCGACGGAACTCTTCCACCACTTGAAGAGCGCATCCGCGCCTTTTGCGAGGTTGTGAAGAGCGCGGTCGATAACCTCATCGGGTTCGAGCATACTCCCGCGGCCGACCAGGCTCGACTCAAGCTGCTTGACAGGGGAGCTTCCCTTGAGGAACGAGCGATTGTTGATAACTTTATTGCACGGACTAGTCCCGTCAGGATAAGCAGAGTGCTGGCGCATTGTGTCAAAGACCTTGACACGCACTACCGGGATATCGTCGATCCCTACGAGCATTATCGCTTCTACAACACGTACGAGACCGAAGGCTGTCGGCTTAGGGTGCTTGTCGACACGCTCTATGCGCGCGGAATCTTCTCCATTGCCTTGGGTGACGTATACGAGAACGTGAGTTACGCGCTTATCAACAGTGGAAAGATAGCCTACGTTCAGGATGCGCGTCGCTTCCTTGATTGTGCGCTGAGCGTTTACGAGCACATGATGGACAAAAGCCCAGATAGCGCGGAACGTCTGACTGAGAGCATCATTCTTTGCCAGTGGCTTCTCTCTATCACGCATAAGATTGAGCGAAACTACGGCATGAGCGAACAAATTCTCCTGGGTCTTCTTAGGTACGCCGAGGAGCAGCGCGAGGAGCTCGGTTTGCCCTACGCAAAGAGCGTTCTGCTTCCCAAGCGTGAGCTAGCAATCATCAACGAAGATCGAGAGGCGTTCATCTCGTTGGTGAACGAGATGGGACTTATCGAGGACTCAAAGGAGCTGTTTTACACGTACCGTCGTGCCTTTGAGTTCTTCTGCTCGGAGGATGACGAGGAGTGGGCGGATGCCCTGCGCGACCCGATGATTGATGCCTTCAATGCCTGTCGTGACGAGCTATATGGCGTCTACTATTACGCGATGATGTACAACGTCTATCTCTTCTACGCCCGCTTTGGTCGCGTCGAGGAAGCCGTGAAGCTCTACGACGAGTTGATGCCAGAGCTCGAGAATAACCATTTCGAGCGCTATGCGACCCACCTTAAGGCGGCACACAAGCGTTTACTTGCGGGAAGAAAGGTGGCTGGGTATGTCCGATAGCACGCTCGATGGCGCTGTTCTTGCCGACGCCAAGACGCTCTTCTCGTACGAGAGGGTCGACGACAGCCTGGAGCGCAGAGAGATTGCCATCGGCTTTGGCAACCATAGTGAGTACGTGGCGCGCCGAGCGGCGGAGCTCTATCTAGATGGTTGGGTTCAGAAGGTTCTCTTTACGGGCGGATTTGGTCGCATCACCAAGGGGATTTGGAATGTGCCCGAGGCGGAACAGTTCGCTCGGATCGCACAGGGACTTGGGGTTCCCGAGCGAGACATCCTGCTCGACGTTACGGCGACGAATACGGGAGAGAACATCGCCCACTCAAGGCGGCTGCTTGCTGGGGCGGGGATGACCGGCGTGCGAGCCATTGTGGTTGAGGTCCCTTTTAGGGGGAGAAGAACGCGCTCTGCGCTTGAGGTGCAGTGGCCCGAGCTGGATTTCATCATGACCTCTCCGACGCTCTCCTTTGAGGAGTTTGTTGCGGTCTATGGAAATGAGGGCCCGATAACCGTTGAGGAGTTCTTCTCGGTGCTCGTGGGGGACATCCAGCGTATCGTTGAATATGGACGTCGTGGTTGGCAGACGCCGCAGGACGTTCCCGCGGACGTGACGGCAGCATTCGAGCGGCTCGTTGAACGCGGCTTTACCTCTCAGATGATTAACGGTTAAGGCCTCTCTGGTCGGGGCCCCACCTTTCCGCAGGGCGGGGCAAGCCCGACTCGTACGTCGCGCCATTTTCAACATCCTCTTCCTTTTTCGCGATGGCTAGAATCCTTCAGTCGAGACGCCCATACTGCCTTGGATAGGCGTTTCGGGGCGCTTGGGCAAGGCGCCGACATTGCGACGGGGGGCGCCCTGGGGCCTCCAGTTGAGTGATGCGGGCCATACGGTGAAGCCGAATCTACGCCCGCCGATTATCCCCGCGCCTGCGTGCGTGATGATGTTAGCGTCTTCATCGGATGCCCCTTGAGTATGTGGAGGCGTTTATGAGCGATTGTGCCGTTATTGAGCCAGGAGCTCGTCTTCCCAAGATTCCGGCCGACGTCTCAGTATTTGTGTCGAGCACGTTCAGGGATATGCAGGACGAGCGTGACGCACTGCGGGACCTGGTGCTTCCGGGTCTGCGCGAGACCGTCAGCGAATATGGCGTCGGGGCGGACTTCGTGGACCTTCGCTGGGGAGTGGACACGAGCGACGTCTCGGAGAGCGAGCAGGATGCCAAGGTTCTCAAGACATGCTTTGAGGAGATAGACCGATGCGAGCCCTTCTTCCTCCTTCTGTTGGGGGATCGTTATGGCTACGTCCCCGGCGACGGCGGCCCGAGTGTGACCGGGCGAGAAGTCGAGTACGCTCTCTCGCACGCGAAGGCTGGAAGGCTACTCTTCTGCTTCCGCTCCATTGAAAACAAGGGCTCTCTGACTCCTGAGCAGCGAAAGGCATTTCTTGACCCCTCAGGCGAGCAGGCGCTGCAAGCGCTCAAAATGCGCCTTCGTTCAACTTACCCAGACTCGGTCTTAGACTATCGTGTGCGTATATTGGAAGACGGCTCCTACGATCTTGCTGAGTTCTGCGCGGGTGCGCTCTCCGCACTACGCGAGCTTGTCCACAAGGAGCTGGGAGAGCCTCCCGCAAGACGGTTTTCTCCGCTTGACGTTGAGCGGGCATACCACAGACGATACGCCCACGAGCTTTCCTCCTCCTTCGTGGGGCGAGAGGCGATTGTTGCCAATCTGGCCGAGTTCTGCATGAGGAGGGAACCGCGCCTCCTCCTCATCCAGGGAGAGCCGGGCGTGGGAAAGACCGCCCTTCTCGCTCGCGTTGCCTGTCAACTTGAGGCGAGCTGTCTCACGGTGCCCGTGTTCTGCGGAATGGGACTAGAGACAGCGGATGACCTTGGCGTTCTTCGCTACCTCGTCCGCTCGCTCGACGCGGGGGTTGACCTCAATGCCCTTTACCGCATGGACTACCCCTCACTCTGCGAAGCCTTTTCCATTGCCCTGAGGAATCGAGCAACTGAGGGTCAAGTAGCGGTGATCGTGGACGGGCTCGATCAGCTGCTCTGCTCCGGGCACGAGCCGTTGGGCTGGGTTCCCGACCCGCTCCCTGAGGGCTGTCGGATTCTATGCACTTCCATTCCCGTGGAGCGCGGCGTAGACGCGGGGCGTGTTGACTGGAGAACGCGGTCCCTGGAGGGGATGAGCGAGCGCGACGCGAGGCGGGTGGTCACCGCCATCTGCACCGCGAGCCATAAGCCAGAGCTTCCCGAACCGGTCGTTGCGCTCCTTATGGCAAAGGCACTGCGCTCGGAATTGGCGAGTCCGCTGTACCTCTCCCTAGTGGTGCGGTACCTGCTCACTTTGAGCAAGAGAGACTACGACGAGATCGAGAGGGAGAGGAGCCTCATGGGCAGCTCCCCCATGCAGGCCCAGATCTCCGTGATGACTTCGCTTCTTGCCGAGCTTCCCGTTGACTGCGAGGGAATGTACGAGGAACTCGTTCGCAGGATATCAGAGGCAATGAGGCTAAGCGGCTATCCGCAGTTTCTTTTTGCCTTGGCGGCGAGCCGCCATGGCCTGCGCATTGAGGACCTGGCGGGCACGCTTGGGAACTCCTTTGACCCTGCGACATTTGCACGTTTTCGCCAGATGCTCCCCGGCAACTTCATTCAGCGCACAAGGATGGAGTGGGACTTCGCGCACCAGAGCTTCCGCAGAATGCTTTGGGCTCGTCACCGTGACGAGGTACTCTCGATGAATCGCAACGTGTTGGCACCATACCTATTCCGTCGAGCTTGGTTTGTCGGAGAGCCTCTTCCCGGATGCGGGGCCCCAGTTTACGCAGCTTCATCTCGAGATGCCTTCATCGACGATGAGGTCATGTATCACCTTTATCTTGCTGACGACGCCGGGACGGCAGCTGACTTGCTGTGCAGGAGAGACTTGGTGGAGAGACCGAGCGGTCGGCGGAAAGTGGACGTGTTCCATGATGAGATCGGCTGGTTGCCAGTTGCCAGGTGCATTCTTGAGGGATTTGCGGACATCTACTCTCTTGAGGCAAAGAAGCCTTTTGAGGACACCTTTGCGTACAAAACAATTTGTGCGATGCGTGGACGTTCGCCCGAGGACTGGTACATGCTGTGCCTCATGGTTGATCGAACCGGACTCTATTGGTTTCCCCAGACGCATGGAGTCAACCCGGGGCGCGCCTTGCAACTCTATGAGGTGATGCTGGCAGAGGTTGAGTCGAGTCTGCCGCAGAGCGACACGGGTCTGGCGGTTCGAGCAATGCTCTATTGTGAGGCTGCGAACATTCTTAACATGAATCCGGAGGCGCTCGGAAGGGATGTTCCTGACCGCCAGCAGAAGACTATTGCGTATGCCGAGAGGGCCCTGCGGCTATGGCGAAGCTACGATCAGCATGTCGTGACGGAGCGGCTCGGGGGGTTTGGGGTCAACATTTCCCCGCGCGCCAGCCACACTCTTTCTAGCATGTACCTCGAGGTGTGCCGCTATGAGGATGCGCTCAGGTGTGCGAAGGACTACCTCACATATACGCTCAACGACGAGAGGCGTGACCAGACGTCTCTTGGGTATCGCATGGATCTTATCTCGGGGTATTCCGTGGCGTGCGATGCCCTTCTGCGTGCAGGAAGAGGGAAAGAGGCCGCAGGATATCGAGATGAACTGACGAGAATCCTTCTCGATATTGACGGGGCAGAGCTAACAGACGCGTTTTGCATGTCAAACGTTCAAGCCGGCTGGTATGTGGCCTTTGCAACTAGTGAGACAATTGGAGAATTGGCAGAAGCGCGAGCGTATGGATACAAATCATTCCAGCTTTTAATGAAAATCCATCGTCTTTGGCCAAACTACCTGGAACCTTCTCAACTGATGCTTCGCGCGCTTTCAGTAACTGGTGCATTTGGCGCGATTGTGGAGCTCGATAAGGAAAGCAGAAAGCAGCTGGAGAGATGCTACCTGTCCTACGTGGCCAACATGGGCGAGGCTATTCGTAACGCACGCTTCCTCCTTGGAGGACAAGCTCTGACGGAGCGATTCATCGAACTTGGTCTGTCCGAGGATGTCGTCGGAATTGCATACCGGAGCGAGTGCTTCATGCCGTCCGCCCACAAGCATGTGATCGGAGAAGACGTCGACAGGCTCGAAAAGAGGGACCATCTGGACCTTCTCTATGCCTCCTACGAGGAGTTTAGGAGCCGATACGAGGTAAGTGACGAGATTCTTGGCAGCCTGGAGAGAAGCCTGGAGTATCGCATCGACTCTCCTATGGGAAGCATCGTGAATTATCGCCTCCCATGGGAGGAGCGCCTGAAGATGGTAAGGGAGGTAAAGCCGGCAAGAGCGCATGCAATCGAGGTTGGTGTTTTTGATGATGAGACACCGGTGGAAGACAGAACGGATGCCAGACTTGCTGAGATTGCCGCCGCCAACAAGGAGCTAAGGCGCGTTTATGCCAACTTGACCGGGCGCTATGACTATCTTGAGGAGCGTGAGACCGGTCTCCTGAAGAGGTACCTGCGCGTTTCTCGCGAGCTCAAGAAGAGGTCTTCCCAATACTTTGATGCCAGAGAGCATGCACGTGCCTGCCTACTCATCGGCTCACAGGACCAGAGAAGAGTGTGCGAAGTCGAAACGTATAAGGCATTGCTGAGGGGTCATGAGATTCTTCCTGTCAACAAGGAGCTTGCAGAGGACATGAAGCTGCTTGCGGAGGGGGAGGAGGCCGCCCGAATGATGGAGGAGGGTGATGAACGGAACAGGCTGAGAGCGCTATGCTATGGATGCATAGCGGATATATGTAGCGTGTTCCCCCTTGAGGACAACCCGGAGAAGAAGAGGTTCGTGCTTGATACCTTGGGACGCGCCATGGTGGGAATTCACCTGATCAAAGAGAAAACCGACGAGGACAGGAAGTTCTCTCGTCGTGTCGAGAGTCGCTATCGTCAGCTGAAGGGACATTCTGGTGCAGAGGTGCAAGCCGTCGATGGTTCTTGCAATCAGGGATAGGCTGTCGGTCAGCGATAGGTATGTTGTGCGGTCCGTTACGCCCGCCTCTTCCGGCGACCGCTCCGTTGCGCAACGTGCGCACGCCTGACAGGGCACCCTTCAATCAAGCGCCTGAGAGGGCGAAGCCCCAAGGAAGGGAGAGTGCCATGGCGGAGGACAAGCAGGGCGAGCGCGTGGAGATCGACTGCCCGGAGTGCGGCTCGAAGGCATACTACGGGAACGGCGGCATAGCCTGCACCAACCCGGACTGCAAGCACTACGGCGCCTAGCAGCTCCGGCAGGAACGAAGAGGGGTCGGGGTTCCGACCCCTCTTTTCTGTTGCCTTTCGTCGTATCTCACCTCCGTGGTCCGGCTTGTTGCGCAACGGACCGATTGTCCGTAGGGAACCGTAATTTGTGACGGGCGCGGAGCGGGTCCGCAGGCCCGGAGGAAGCCAAGGAGGATCGCAACGGGTCGGTGTCGATGGTGCTGACCGACGGATGGATCACGGATGACGGCGGCAACTCCTGCGCGTTCCCGAGCGAACTCGAGCAGCAGATCGGCGAGCTGTCCGCGAGCCGGGCCGTGTCGAGCATCGCTATCGGCATCGGTGGGAGCGACCGGGACCTCCTCAGGAAGATCGCGCCTCCCACCAAGAGGAAGGGCAGGATCATCGCCAATGCCCTGCAGCTCACGGGGTCAATCGACGAGCTCGACTGGGACGCCCTCATCTACTTCATGGCGGAGGGGTCGTCCAAGTCCGCGCACGGTGGGTTCCAGCAGGAGGGCCGCGTCGTGCACAACGGCGTCATGGTGAGCTAGGGGGCGGAGATGAGGGAGTACGTCTTCCAGGCAACGGGGGTGACCCACGAGCTCTTTGGCGAGGGGCTCGAGGACAGGGTCGCGCTCGCCTACTGCACGGGCTCGCCGTCGCTCTTCTCGGTTATTGACATGAGTAGCGGCGGGAACGACTCGGCCGGCTCCCCGTCCGCGAGGGCGAGAAGAACCCGGTCCCGTCCGTGGTAGGCCGA
This sequence comes from Olsenella sp. An290, assembly GCF_002159535.1. Lineage (GTDB taxonomy): Bacteria > Actinomycetota > Coriobacteriia > Coriobacteriales > Atopobiaceae > Thermophilibacter. The sequence continues at coordinate 126,440 of NZ_NFIU01000001.1, forward strand.
GAAGAGCTCGACCTCGCGGGCGACCCAGAGGCTCTCGCACATGCGGGGACTGCAGATCACGATGAGGAAGCGCGAGCGCCCGAGCGCGTCCCCGATGAGGTTGGGGAGGGAGTCGCTGGTGGGCAGCTCGTCCTCGTCCCGGAAGCACTTGCCGAGGCGCGTTCTACCGTCTTGTCGGAGCTCCCGGGGGACGCGGTGTCCCTCGATGCGCCGCTGGATGCGCCGAGCGAGCGCGCGGTCCTCGGGCGTGTGGCGATACGAAATGAAGGCCTCGTAGGCGTAGTCGCCGCATTCCGCGGCGCCGCCTGTGGCGTGCGCGCAGCGCGGGCAGAAGGCGGCGGCCTCGGGCAGCTCGCGGCCGCAGACGGCGCAGTTCATGGGGCCTCCTCTCGGCGTGCGGGGACGAGTGAATTATCGGCCACGCGCGTTCTTCTCGCCCCGGCGAATCGGCGAGAGCGCCTCGCGCGATGCCGCCCGCTCGTCCGGGTGGCTCCGTCCCCCGCGCTAGCCGTTGCGAGTGCCGCACGCGTTGCGCAACGCGTGCACGCGGCCTCTGCCTCAATGTCTCCACGCAGCGGAGCGCGGAGCGAGGAGGCAGCATGTTCAAGGAGTTCATCTGCGGGGTTCTTACGGTAAGCGAGCTGGGCGAGCCCGACTGGGGCGAGGTCGCGGCGCGCCTGGGGCTGACCCAGCAGCTCATGGAGGAGGACGCGACCTTCAAGTTCATGAGCGCCATCAAGAACGACGAGGGCGCTTGGCAGGTGCCGTTTCTCGCCTACGGCTCGGTGAGCCCCGAGTTCGTCAAGGACCCGATCAGCCGGTTCTGCCCCTATGAGCTCGCGCGCGTGAGCACCGTGCGCCCGGGGCGCATGCCGCTCGACCGCCTCGAGGACCTTCGCGAGCTCGTCAAGGGCGCGATGGGTCCCGTGAGCGCGTCCGACCTCGCCGGCCGCGCCGCCGCCTGCCCCCGTCCCGAGGGCGGCGAGGAGGTCTTCTCCGGCCTCGTGGGCATGGAGGAGCAGCGCCTCATGCTCATGAAGCTCGGGACCGCCGTGGCCAAGCACGGCCGCGGCGCGGTGGACTGCCTCCACTTTGTCTTCGAGGGCAACCCGGGCACGGGCAAGACCGAGCTCGCGAGCCGTCTGGTCTCCTACCTCGACCGCGTCGGCGTGACCGACGGCACCCACAGGATGGTGCAGGTGGGCGGCAACGACCTCATGGCCCCCTACGCCGGCCAGACCACCCCCAAGGTCAAGAAGATCGTCGAGTCCGCCCGCGGCGGGATGCTCTTCATCGACGAGTTTTACTCGCTCATGACGTCGGGGCTCGGTTATGGCCGCGAGGCCATCGACACCCTGACCGAGCAGCTGGATCGCTGCCGCGACGACCTCGTCTGCGTGATTGCGGGCTACCCGGCCGAGGTCCGGGAGACCCTCGACCTCAACCCCGGCCTGCGCGACCGCTTTGGCTATCGCATCGAGTTCCCCGACTACTCGACCGACCAGCTCGTGCAGATCTTCTGCCGCATGGCGGGGGATCGCGGCTTCACCGTCGCGTGCGTCGACGCACTCCCCGGCGCCATGGAGGCGCTGCACCGCTCCGCGGGCTTCTCCAACGCCCGCACGGCGCGCAAGCTCGTGGACCACGCCGTGGTGGAGGCGTCCTGGGCTCGCGACGAGGCCGTCATCACCGCGGACGACCTCGAGTGCGCCCTGCCCCAGTGCCTCGGCGCCCCGGCGCGCCGCCCCGCGGGGTTCTAGGCGTCGAGGGTGCCCCGGGGCCTGCGCGGCCCCGGGGCCAGGCCCCGGCCCGACGCTGATCCCGTTTCCACCTGAGCCGCGGTTCCGTTGTCGCGCTGGTTGCGGGTCCGACCCCGTTCCTGCTCGGGCTGCGGCCCTCAACAGCGACGCAGCATACATTCCACGCGGTTCTTCTCGTAAAACGCCTGTTGGCAAGAAGAACATCGCGTGGAATGTATGTTGCGTATGGCCTTCGGGCCCACCCAACACCACCGCTCGCAGGCAAAGTCGTGTGACTCACAGAATCGATAATGCAACGCTACAATTAATCAGTAATTGTTCTGTATAGCGTATAGATATTATCTATTTAATCAACATCGCCGGAGCCAACATGCGCCTTGCCGCGAATAAGATGAGCGCGCTCAGCGTCCTGCGCTCCATTCGGTCTACGCGGGGCAGGCTGGGCGCCCGCTGCGAGCTTCCCGTCCCGGACTCCTCCCCGAGGAAGCGCCTGTCCGCAGCGACCCTGCCGCTCCGGGCCCTCGCGCTTGAGACGCCTCCTGACCGTCGGCACCCGCTGCACGTTGCCGTGCCGTCTCGCGACGCTCGCGTGCAGGCGTCCTTTGCCGCCTGCACCGTGTACTCGACGGGTCTCCCTCCACGTGCGTTTGCCGAGGTGGCGGACGGTGTCGTCATTCCCTGTCCGGAGCTCTTGTTCCTTGAGCTCGCCCCGCTCATGATGCCCGCCGTGCACGCGCTCCTAGGCTACGAGCTGTGCGGCTCGTATGCGCGCGATCCCGCGGACCCGAGAACGGGCCCGTCTCCTTTGACGTGTCGCCCGTGACCACGGTCGAGCGAATCGCGCGATTTCTCGACGCGTGCCATGGCGTCCGCGGGCTCGAGGTGGCTCGGAGAAACCTTGCCTACGTCGCAAACAACGCCTGGTCACCCACGGAGTCCATCGTTTCCGCGCTTGCGGCCCTGGGTTGCCTGCGCGCCCCGGTGTATCCCGAGCCACGTCCTGCCTCTGCAACATACATTCCACGCGGTTCTTCTCGCCAACAGGCGTTTTACGAGAAGAACCGCGTGGAATGTATGTTAGCCGCAGGGAGGTCGTGCGCCTCCGTGCCCTCGAGGGACCGGAGCGCCCCCATGCCGACGACCTCCGCGAGGGCGACGCACGTCACGGTGAGCGAAATCAGGCCGGTCGCGCTCGAGGAGAGGAACGGGAAGGGGAGCGAGGGCACCGGCAGGACGTGGAAGACGTAGGCCAGGTTGCCGAGGGCGCATCCCACGAGGATGGTGCCAAGCGCCACGGCGAGGGCCTGCTCGGAGGGGTCAAGGACGGGAAGCGCTCGGACGGTCGTTGCCGCGACGCTTGCCACGCAGAGTACGGGCAGCGCGATGCCTGGCACGCCAAAGGCCGAGACCGCCTGTCCGAGCGTGTAGATGACGGGGAAGTCCGAGGTGAGCAGCGTCCCGACGTCGGGCACGCCCGTTCCTAGGGGCGTCACGCTCCTGAGGACCTCGTAGAAGAGGTTCAGGTCAAACCCGCTGCCGTAGACGTCTCGTGGAGCGGAGAGCCAGACGAGGAAACGGTACTCCATGAGGTCGATGCCCAGGAGCCCGATCATGGCCGCCCCGGCAACGACGACCAGGAGGGCATGCCCGCGACGCGGCGAATTCAGCACGTAGAGCGCCGCAATCACGGCGAGCAGCAGACAGAGCTCCGCGTATGACTTCGTGAGCACGAGGACCGCGGCGGACGCGCCAAGAGCGACGACGAGGTCCCCGCGCTCGGCGCCACTTGCACGGAACGCCCCCGTCGCCCCGACCGCAAGCAGCGGCAGGGCGAGAAGTGCGGCGTCGAGGCCCCAGCCCAAGACGCGAATCCACCCCGTTCCGCCGACGAAGCCCAGGGCCAGGATGCCAACGCCCACCGTTGCCGCGTCGAGACGGGGCGCCCTTGTGAGGAGCTCCCTTCCCGCGATGAGGTAGAGCCCGAGCACGAGCCCCAGGAGGGCGAGCAGCTCGAGCGTGCCGCTGCCGACGGGAACGCAGCGCAGGTAGATGCCCATCGAGGCAAGGATGACGAGCGGTCCCAGCGGAGCCCCTCGCATCCAGGGCACACGCGCGAGGGCGAGCATGGCCGCGGCGAGCGCGACGACGAGGCAGCAGACGGTGCCCGCCAAGCTGTCGACCTCGTGGGCGAGCAGGGCGAGAAGTGCCGCGGCGAGGCTCCCCGCGAGCAGGGACGCTCCTCCCCTCCGGATGACGGCGAGTGCGCACGAGGCGGCTCCGAGCAGCGAAAACGCGAGGACGATCAGCTGGGCTTGCATGGCTCTCCTTTCTTTCTGGCCATCCCAAACGATGAAAAGGCAGACCCGGCCGTGTTGCGCAACACGCGGTCGGGCCGTCGGGAACGCTCGTTTACAACACGGGGCGCCAGGCGGGCCGCCCCGATCCGAGAGAAGGGAACCGCAATGTTCAACGAGACCCCGCGCTTTGGCAGCCAGCCCCCCGTCGCCACGGACAAGGACCACATGTCCGTGCTCATCGCGGTGGACACCTCCGGGTCCGTGGAGGGCGACGCCATCCGTAACATCAACGCCAACCTCAACAACTTCAAGAGGATCGTCTGCGAGGACCCCGTCGCGGCCAAGTGCGTCGACGTCTGCGTCATCGCCTTCGACGACAAGGTGCGCGTGATCCAGGACTGGTGCCCCATCAGGGACATGCAGAGCTTCGAGCTCTCCTGCGGCGGCTGCACCGACCTCAACGGCGCCGTCCTCACGGGCATCCAGAAGATCCGCGAGCGCAGCCGCGAGTACGTGGAGCGCGGCATCGTGGAGCGCAAGCCGTACCTGATCGTCATGACCGACGGCTTCGACACCGTGACCGGCAGCGTGGACGAGGCGGCCGACCTGGCCTACCAGCGCATCACCGGGAACAAGATGAAGCTCTGGTTCCTCGGCTTCGGCCCCTACGACAAGGAGACGGCCTCCAAGCTCTGCCGCGCCAACGGCAACTGGTGCTTCGAGGTCAAGAACGGCGACTTCAACTTCAACGACTTCTTCGACTTCGCCGCCAACAGCGTCAAGGCCGTGAGCGTCTCCGCCCCCGGCCAGGACGTGCAGGTGGACACCAACGTGGGCACCCCGCAGAGCAACGTGGCCATGACGCCGCTGCCCACCGCCAACGCCTGGCTGAACGGCTAGAATCCCCGTCCCTCACGCCGGCGCGCCGCGCGCCGGCATCCTCTCTCGAAAGGAGTCCTGCCATGCTGCACGCCTATGGCGCTAGCGTCGCCGGTCCGTGGCATGCCAAGGCCGGCATCCCCTGCCAGGACGCCCACGCGTCCTGGGTCGCCGACGACGGCGCCCTTGCCGTGGCGGCCGCGAGCGACGGCCTGGGAAGCGAGCGCTTCTCGCACGTGGGGAGCGCGACTGCGGTCGAGGCGGCCGTCGCGCACTGCCGCGACCACGCGGTCGCCGGCTCCGCGCCCGAGGAGACCCTCAAGGTCCTGCGCGCCGCGTACGGGGCGGCGTACGCGGCCGTCCTCGACGAGGCGGACGAGATGAGCGAGTCCCCGGGGGAGTTCGACTCCACGCTCTGTCTGGCCCTGCTCGACGGGAACCGCCTCTTCTGGGGCCACTCCGGCGACTCGGGGCTGGTGGTGGGCATGGATGACGGCACGTATCGGCTGGTCACGACCATGCAGCGCGACGAGGAGGGCCGGGTGTTCCCCCTCTGCTTCGACGACCACTGGGAGTTCGGCGTGCTCGAGGGCGTCTCCACGGTCCTTCTCTGCACGGACGGCGTGCTCGAGGGCATGATCGCGCCGCCGATCCTGGGCGCCAACACGGACTGCCCGCTCGACCGCTCCAAGGCGCACATGTTCCTGCACCCCCTCGAGGATGACGCCGAGCACCTCGCCGAGGTCGAGCGCCAGGCCGCCGCCTACCTCGAGGCGTACCCGCGCGAGCTCATCGACGACGACAAGACCGTCGTCGTGATCTTCGATGACGCGCGCCTTCCCGCCAGCCAGCCCGACGCCTACTACGCCGAGCCCGACTGGGAGGACGTTCGCGCCCGGGCGTACGCGGGCCTCTACGCCTCTCGTCGGGAGGGGCAGACGCCCCAGGCGGCATGCGCCGACAAGCCCGATGACGCAGTGCGGCAAAGCTCCGCCACGGGCGAGAAGAACCCTCCCTCCGTTACCGCGGCACCCCCTCGTCCCGTCTCGTCGTCCCGTCCTCGCCCCGCCTCGCCTCGGCCGCAGGTCGTCCCGAACGCGTGCCCGAATCCGGATGCGGCGCGGACCATCTGCCGCATGGGGATCGCGGTCTCGAGTTCGGTCCGCTCCTCCTCGCCCGCCCTCAGGCGTGCGGCGGCGGCCACGTTAGAGGCGGGCGCGGCGGTCGGGCGCGGGTGCGTGAGGGCGGCGACCGAGATGGCTCGCGCCGTCGACGAGTGGCTGAGCGCGCCCGACGGCACGCCTCCCGGCCCTCCGTCCGCCCCGCCGCGTGACTAGCCCCGTCCGCCCGGACGTGCCCGTTGCGCAACGCGCCCACCCGGCGCGGCGGACGCTGTTCCCGTCACGCGCCGACGAAAGGAGATCGCGAGATGATCGTCTACGACCAGAGCGGGACCAAGCTCGAGCTCACGACCAAGCTCGGCGGAGGTGGCGAGGGCAGCGTCTACGCCATCGCGGGCCACCCCAAGTTCGTGGCCAAGGTCTACTCCGCGGACGCGTCCGCGCACCGCGAGAAGATCGAGGCGATGGTCTCCATGGCCGACCAGGTGGGGAGGATCCCCGCCCTCGGCACCGTCGCCTGGCCGATGGCGGCCCTCTACTCGGACGCCGCCCGCACCGCGTTCGTGGGCTTTGGCATGTGCTGCGTCAAGACCAGGCACCGGCTCGAGGAGCTCCACGAGTACCCGGCGCCCGCTGGCATGCGGGTCACGCAGGACCAGAAGGTCGACTTCCTGATCGAGCTCTGTGACATCCTCGCGGCGCTGCACCAGATCGGCCAGATCGTGGGCGACTTCAACAACGAGAACGTCATCATGTGCGAGAGCGGCCGGCCCGCGCTCGTGGACGCGGACTCGTTCTGCGCCCGCGTCGGCGGGCGGACCTATCGCTGCGAGGTCTTCAACGACGCGATCGTGGCACCGGAGATCAGCCGCGCCGCCCGCGCGGCCGGTGGCGGCTACGCGAGCTGCCCCGAGGGCGTGTTCACGAGCCACGCCGATGACTACGCCCTCGCCGTGCACGTCTTTCGCCTGCTCATGAACGGCGTCCACCCCTTCACGTGCGCGGCCGTCCCGCTGCCCAACGGCTCGGTCCCCGCGCCGGTGAAGACGCTCGTGCGCGTGGAGCGCGGCGAGACGCCGTTCTTCAAGAAGGTTCCCGGCGTGCGGGTGAGCCCCATGGCCCCCGACCTCAAGGCGTTCCCGCCCTACCTGGTCGAGCTCTTCCGACGTGCCTTCGTGGACGGCCACGCCAACCCCTCCTCCCGTCCCACGGCGACGGAGTGGAAGGCCGCCCTCACGCGCTACCGCGGCGAGCTCGTGCGCTGCCCGCACGGCCACTGGCACTGGAAGGACGCCTCCTCGTGCCCGTACTGCGAGGCTGACGCCCGCAACGCCAAGGCCTCCAAGGCCGTCGCCAAGCGACCCTTTGTCCCCAGCCAGACGCCTCCGCCCTTCCGCGGCTCCAACCCCGCCGCGCGAGCGGCCAACGGCGTCGCCGCCGCGGTTCAGGCGCCCTCGGCCGCGCAGGCGGCCGGCCTTGGCCTGCCGTACTGGGCGGCGACGCTGCTCATCGGCGCGTGCGTGTTCACGCTCCTTGGCGTGGTGCTGCCGGTCTGCGAGGCGCTCGGCGTCTCCCTTGGCCTCGGGTACCCCGACTGGCTGCAGGTGGCCTTCCTCGTCTCCGCGCTCGCCGGCGTCGTCGCCTACAACCTGCTGTTCGTCGAGCGCGTGGAGACCAAGAACTACTTCATCGCGGGGGCTGCCTCCGCGGGCGGCATGGCAGCGCTGGTCGCCGTGTTCATCGCCCTTGCCATCGCGCTCGTGCTCTTCGTCGTCGGCCTCCTCATCTCCGTGCTCTGCGACTCCTAGCAACGAGGCCGCCCGAGGGGGTGACGTCCCCCTCGGGCGGCCGGAAGGGAACCTCATGAACGTCAACGTCACCGAAGAGGGCATCGCGAGGATCCTCTCCCGCGAGTACGGCTACTCCGCCCGCGCCGCCGAGCAGACGGCGCATGACCTCACGCACTTCGTCTGCGCCGACCACGCCGACCTCGACGAGGCCGTCGTCCGCTGGGCGCGCGACCGCGATGACCAGACGGACGTCCGCATGGGCGCTCGGAGCGTGCGTGACCTCGTCGAGCAGGGGCTCTCCTACCCCGGCGCCCTCGTCTTCGCGGACTGGTACCGCAGCGATCCCGAGACGGCCGCACGCGCGCTCGCCGAGCGGATGTGAGCGCGATGACCTACGAGACCGCGCTTCGCCTGACCGACCGGGAGGCCTGGTCCCACCTCACCGAGGAGGGCAAGGTCGAGGTGCTCCAGGCCATCGAGGACCAGGCCGCCGCGGAGTCCGGACGCCTTGCGCGACCCGTCGCGAGCGAGGCTCTCTACGTCGGGGACGACGGGGTCGAGCTGGGCTGCTACCGGCACGACCAGCAGACCATCTACGTCAACGCCTACCAGCTGGGGGAGGGTTCGCTCTACGGGGACAACCCGGACAAGCTGGCCGAGGTCGTCCTCCACGAGGGCCGTCATGCCTTCCAGCACGACGTCGCTGAGGGCAAGGTCCCCTACGACGACGAGGTGGCCGAGGCATGGGCAAAGAACCTCGAGCCGGGCGGGTACGTCTCGTTCCACGAGAACCCGCGCGCCTACTACGAGCAGCCCGTCGAGGCGGACGCCAGGAGCTTTGCGGCCAGCCGCCTCGCGCAGCTCCAGCAGGAGCGCACGGCGCTTGCGGAACGCGACGCGGCCAAGGAGGCCCAGGAGTCGGGTCAGGAAGCGCAGGGCCAGGGAGGCGAGAAGAACGCCCCCTCCCAGGGCCCGGGCGAGTCCGGGGGCCTCGGCGGGACTGCCGGCCCGGGGGAGTCCGACGGGCTCTCGGACGGCGGCCGGGGAGGCGCCGGGCAGGCGGGCGGAGACGGGCACGACGACGCCCGCGCGGCCTTCGAGGCCGCCGGAGAGGGCGCGCCCGGCGTTGCGCAACGCCACTCCCGCGGCCTTCGCATGATGTAGGGGAACGACGAGAAGGAGGGGAGACGTGGCGACCCGACGCACGACGATTGAGGGGCACGACTGGAGGAGGGCCCTGCCCGAGGCCTCCCCGGACGCGGTCGTCCGGCTTGCCGGCACGGTCGCGGGCGCGCCCGCGCGGCTCGAGCTCTCGCGGGACGACCTCGCGACGCACGTGCTCATGCTCGGCCCCTCGGGCACGGGCAAGACCAACGTGCTGCGCGAGGCGCTCCGTCAGGTGAAGGCCTCGCTGCGCCCCGGCGACACGATGTGCGTTTTCGACCCCAAGGGCGACTTCCTCCCGCTGCTCGACCCCGCGCGCGACCTTGCCGTCCCCGGTGGGGCCGACGCGTGGAACGTCTTTGGTGACGTGGTGGCGGACGGCTGGGACGAGGAGAGCGTCGCCGCCAACGCGCGGGAGATCGCGCAGACGGTCTTCGCCGACGCGATCGAGCGCTCCTCGAGCCCGTTCTTTCCCAAGGCGGCGCGCGACCTCTTCGCGGACGTCCTGGGCGCCCTCAGCGTCTGTTCCGAGAAGGACCGTGCCTTCAGGGAGAGGAACCTCAACAACCGGGCGCTGCGCGACTACCTGCTCGGCGCCACGACACCCGGGCTCACCGACTTCCTGAGCAGGGAGCGACGCTTCTCGGGCTCGCTCAAATACCTCGGCGACGGTGCGTCCGAGCAGGCGCTCGGCGTGCTCGCCGAGCTCCAGGAGGCCACCTCCGCGCTCTTTGCGGACGGCTTCGCCGGTCGCGGGGGCTTCTCCTCTCGCCAGTTCCACCGCGCGGGCACGGGCTCGCTCTTCGTGGAGTACGACATCGCGCGCATGGCCACGCCCGCCTACCAGGTGATCATTGACTCCCTCCTCAAGGAGGCCCTGACAGGGAGGCGCTCGGGCGCGAGCACCTACGTGGTGATCGACGAGCTCCCCATGCTCCCGCACCTGCTCTTCCTGGAGCGCGCCCTCTCATTTGGGCGGAGCCAGGGCGTGAAGGTCATCGCCGCGGCCCAGAGCGTGGAGCAGCTCTATGGCGCCTACGGTCGCGACGCCGGCGCGGCCCTGGTCTCGGGCTTCCAGACGCTCGTGTGCTTCCGGCCGAGCGACGAGGCCACGCGCGCCTGCGCGCGGGAGCGCTGCGGCGGGCGCCTCGAGGAGCTCTCCTACCTCTCCGCCTCGGGCCGGGCGAGCTTTGAGCTGCGCGAGGCGCACGTGGTGGAGGACTGGGACCTCGCCGCGCTCGGTCGCGGGGAGGCCTTCGTCTTTCGCCCGTTCTCCGGTCCGCTGAGGTTCTCGTTTGGGAGGTACTAGTATGGCAAGCCTTCTGGGCATGGGTACGGGCCTCGCCGTATGGGCGGGCAACGCCGCGATGCGGGGAGGGGCCCTCAGGAAGGCGCGTCGCGAGAACGACGCAGCGCGCGGTCTCGTGCGCTATGGGGAGGTTCCGGCGGCGGACCTGCTCGTGGGCTCGTCGCATGCTCTCGTCCTGGGTGCCGACCGCGGGGTGAGGGACGCCGCCCTGGCGGGCTTTGCGCTCGAGTCTGCGTCGCGCGGGGTTCCCGTGGCCGTCGTCGCCGAGGGAGGGCGCTCGATCGAGGCGGCGCTTGTGGGGGCGGGCTGCCCGGGCGTGACCGTCCTCGACGCCGCCCATCCCTCCTACGAGCCCCTCGCCGGTCTCGGGCCGGACGCCGCCTCCGAGCTCTTGGCGCGTGCCCTCTCGCTCCTGCCGGACGCCCCTCCCGAGGGCGTCGCCTACCTCGACGCGCTCGTGCGCGTGCTTCATCGCAAGGGGCTTCCCTCCTCCGTCCGCCTGCTCGAGGAGTGCCCTCACAACCGGATGCACGAGGTCATCGACCGCCTCGAGCTTGCCGGGGCAGTCGACGTCGCTGAGGCGGCCGACCTCAGGTCCTCCCTCGACGTCCCTCCCGCGTGCCGCTCCTTCGTCCAAGGGTTCTTCCGGGACGTCGTGGCGGAGGGGGCGCTCCTCGCCGACCCTCGGGCGGTTCCCGCCTCCGCGACGACCTCGATCCTGGGGCGGGCCCTCGCCCGGACGCCCGGGACGATCGTGCTCGACGTGGGCTCGGGGCAGGCGCGCTCCCTGCTCTCCCTCGTGTTCGCGGAGGTGGGGCTGTGTCTGCGCCGGTTCGCCCCGGTGACGGTCGTCGTCTGCGTGCGGACGGTCGCGGGCTGGGAGTCGTTCGGCCGTGCCCTCAGGGGCACGGGGCAGGCCGGGTGGGTCGTCGCGACGGACGAGGCGCTCGAGTTCTTCTCGTCCGAGGAGGAGCTCAGGCGCTGGGTGGCGTCGTCCGACCGCGTGCTCTGCTTCTCGCAGGGGCACGCCTCGGCTGAGCTGGCGTCGCCCGTCTTTGGCGAGTACGACAAGGTGGACGTCTCGTTCACGCGTTCGGGCGGCGGAGGCTTTGGGACGTTCGGCATCAACTTCTCCAACGGAAGGAGCGCCACCCGCTCCATCAAACGGGAGCGGGTGGTCAAGCCCGAGGAGCTGCGCTCGCTCGCGCGGGACGAGTTCTTCGTCCTCGAGGACGGCCAGCCCGGCGCTGGCACGGGAATCGCAAAGAGGTGAGGGGTCATGAAGGAAATCAGGGACTACGTGGCGCAGGGGCAGTTTCGCCCGCACCGGCCAAGGAGCGGGGCGCGCGCGGACGCCTACGACGCGCTCGTCGACGGGCTGCTGGGCTACGAGCGGCGCATCCGCTTTCCCGCCGGCGTGGCGATGCACGACGTCGACGGACTGCTCGACCTCGTCAAGATCGACGTGCCCGAGCTCTTCTACGTCGGTCCCGGCAACGTGATGTGCGTGGGGCCTCAGGGGCGCCCGCTCTCCCTCACGCTCTACCCGACGTATCGCCTGGGCGAGAAGGACGCGATCGCCCTGCTCGACGCCATGGGGCGCGAGGCCGAGGAGCTCGTGCGCAGGGCGGATGAACTGGACATGCTGCACCCCTGCCATCCCGGCGCCCGCTGCGGGCTTGACCCCTTTGACATGCTGCTGCCGATACACGACTGGCTCGTCCGGCGCTTCTCGTACGAGGACGCCGGCCAGCCGCACGCGCATGAGGCTCCCGGTCCCCTGGTCTACGGGAGGGGCGTCTGCGAGGGGGTGGCCAAGGCGATGAAGTACCTGTGCGACCGCTGCAGACTCGCCTGCGCGGTGGTCTCGGGTGTGGCCCGGGACTCGGGTGACGGCTCGACGGGGCCTCATGCCTGGAACCTGGTTCATGCGGGGCCGGGCGGCACGGGCTACTGGACCAACGTGGACGTGACGTTTGACGCCGCGCTCTCCCACGGCTTTGTCCGGCACGACTACTTTGGGCGCTCCGATGCCGAGCTCTCGGTGAGCCACCGGCGAGACGAGCCGAGCCCCCTGCCCCTCGGCGACGGCTCGCTGCGCTACTACGAACGAGAGAGCCTCATGGCGACCTCGGCGTCCTGTCTCGGCAAGATCGTCGACTGGCACCTCCCCAGGGCGGGCGGGGTCGAGTTCGTCATGCCCTCTCTGTGGGAGGGGCGCTCCGAGCTCGACGCCGCCGTCCACCACGGCGTGGGCAAGAGCGCGGAGCTCATGGCACGCGGCGGCGCGTACACGCTCTGCCCCAACTACGACCTCTTGGTCTTTGGCCTGGAGGTGGCGTCGTGAGCGGGGCCGTTGTCGCGCCCGAGGCTCGCACGATGCGCACGCGGGACTTCGAGATGGCCTTCGCCACGCGGCGGGGCTCGCGGCGCACGGTCAACCAGGACCGGGCGCGCCTGTGCGAGCACGGGCTCTGCGTCATCGACGGCATGGGCGGCGGCGAGGCGGGGGAGGTCTTCGCCGAGCTCGCGGCCAACCGGGTGGAGAGGTCGCTTGCGCTGGGCGAGGGGCCCGAGGGCTCCCTCGCGGGGGCGAGCGCCGACCTCGCGACGCTGCGGCGGGCGGTCCTCCGGGCGCCCGGTGGGGCGACGGGGTGCGTCTGCGCGTTTGACGAGGGGGGCTCCTGCCAGCTTGCGGCGCTCGGTGACGTGCGCGCCTTCCTCGTGGGGGAGGATGACGTCGAGGAGGTCTGCGAGCTAGGCAGCTCCTCGCGGGGCTACCTGGGCGACGGCCGTGCCTGCGCGCCTCGCTCCTGCGTCCTTGCCGAGAAGGGCCTGGGCTCGCGGGTTCTTCTCGTGTGCTCGGACGGGTTCTGGCGTTACGTGACGGCACGCGAGCTCGTGAGAATCGTGCGTGCGGCCCCTTCCCTCGAGGCTGCGGCCGTGCGCCTCGTGGGACTTGCCCGGTCGTGCGCCTCCCCGGACGACGTGACCGTGGCGCTCTGCCGACCGCTTGCCGAGCTGCCGAAAGACTGATGGGGCGCGTGCTCTACAGTGAGGTGAACCGTGGGGAGGAGTCGCGCATGGCAGCAAAGAATCACATCGCCCTGTATTACGCGAGCGATTCGCTGGGAAAGTTTCTGAGCAGCAGCTACGGCAAGCGCGATCCTAAGAAGTCCGGGCCCGTCAAGAACGTCTGGGAGATGGTGGGCGTGCGCCCGAGCGAGGGCATGGGTCTCTCCGACCAGATGCTCACCAACGGCAACTACTTCACCTGCTACGCCTGTGCGGACGCGTATGCACTGCTCAGCGCCGAGCGAGAGGATGTCCCTGAGGCCTGGGGCACCCTGGAGGAAAGGAGGCGCGCCTACGCCGATCTCCTGAACAAGGCCAAAGGCAACTTCTCCCTCGCGATGTACAGGAAGGCGGAAGGTGCCTCTCCCAAGAAGCGCGACCAGTCGGGGCGGTTCAAGTACGACAAGCTTGACCTGGAGCGGATTGACGAGAAGTTCAGCAACGAGTGGATCTTCCCCAGGCTCTCTAAAGATGCGGTAAAGGAGTTGGGCGAAGCCGTTGAACGAGGTGCGGAGGCTGAGCAAGGTTCCGTCGATGCGGCGCTCGGCCGCATCGCCGAGCGGATTCTGGACGAGGCGAAGTTCTACGAAGACCTCTACGAGAATCGCGTCCCACTGGTAGAAGAGGCTTTTGGCGAGGATAGCGATGAAAGAAGGAGGCTCGACTGCTTCCGTACGCTGCTTCCCATCTGGGTTTACACCCAGTGCCTTCACGCCAACTCTTCCGACAATGGACTGCCGCTCAATCTCTACAACGTTGACTTCTGGGACTACGAGGATGACGTTCGGAGCCTTGTCGACGAGCTCTGCAAGCGTTTTGAGGATGACAAGGTTTCCGGCGGTAGGCGCGTGGAGGAATTTAAAACGCGGGCACTGGAGCTCGCGAAGAGCTGCGCGTTCGACATGGAGAAGATCGAACGGGCCTTTAGGAGCGGGCGTCAGGCGAAAACCCCGACAATCCGAGAGCTCTTCGAGGGGGGCCTAAACGGCAAGCTCCGCGTGCCCGACTGGGCGGAGAGGCGTGGGGAGCTCATCTGGCTCATCGTCGTCTCCTGCTGCGTGAGCATTGAGCGAGCGCTGGAGGTCATGGATCGCAAAACCTCTGACTGCCTTGAGGGGGACGAGTCACTGCTTGACTCCAACGAGCTCGGCCGCGGTTCTGGCAGTCTCCCGCTGCACGTCAGCGAAGGGAATCGCGACCTTCCCTCCGCGAACCTCAGGCTCGCGGCCGATGCTCCCGAGGACGAGATCCTTTGCGTGCTCGGACACGCCTACGAATCTCGCTTCTGGGAGGTTGTGTGGCTGGAAAGCGCACACAGGCTTCTGGAGGACTTCTTCATGCCCGAGGTGCACCTTGGCTCTAGGGAAGAGGTCGAGGTCGGAGAGCCGAGGGCCCTTCTCGCCCGTCTCTGGGAGACGGCGGAGTCGTTTGGACGGCGCCCGGTTGGTCGGACCAGTCCTCTTCGCGGCCTTTCGCGCGTCGAGGCGGTTGCCTCGGGGAGATTGGACGTGGTGGGTGAGCTGCGCTCAGCCCTCGCCTCGAGGCTCTTTGACTGCCTCGAGAGGTCCTTCTCGCGAGACGAGGGGGCGGGACACGGGCCCGAACTCGTCCTGGGCCCCTCTAGAGGGAGTGGGGGTGAGGGCACGCTCATCGGGGCCGTGTGTGCCGCGGTCGACGATGTCTGTGAGCTAATCTCCGATGCGTGGAAGATGCAGATGGAGCGTGAGCTTGCGGAGGAGCGGGAGCGCATCGCGCAGATGGACGTTTCCGCGGAAGAGCGTTGGGAGCTCGAGAAAGCCGCTGAGAGCCGGAGCAAGCGGAGGTCTCCCAACGTGAGGAGCGCCATGCTCAAGCGCCTCTTGAGAGACACGCGCGGGTATTTCGAGGAGCAGGGCGTGTTGGGCTGGGGCTCCGAGCGGGTGGGAGGGGAGCCCTCACAGCTCGAGACTCTTTTCCGTCAGTTGGAACGGGTGTATGAGGAGAAGTACGGATGCGATCCGTCCATGCGTTTCGCCCTTGCGCGGGTGAGGAGGGAGCTGAGCGGGAGGCTGAAAAAGGCCATTCGTCTCGATGACGTGTGGGATGTCGTGGGGAGGGTCCTCGCGAGCGTCGCCGATGCGGAGAAGGAGGCCTTCCTCCCGCTGTCCCTGCCTGACGTTTCCGCTCGCCATGCGGTCCTCTACCTCGAGGGTGGCAGGCTGATGGTCGCGGATGCCGGCTCGCTGAACGGCACCGTCGTGATTCGCCGGCCGTCCGACGGAACGACGGTGAGTGATGAGCCTCGCCGTTTTGTCCTCAGGGGTGCCGAGCGCACGAAGGCCGAGCGGGTCGTTGAGGCGACGGACGGGCTGGGGGGTGTTCCGGAGCCGGCCGACGCGCTCCGGCTCCGCAGGGGTGACGTCATCCGGCTTGCCGGTCGTACGGCAATCGGGGTGGGGAATCGCCTATGACCGAGGACCTTATCGACGGCGGTCCCGTGAGCTTGGCCCCTGCGCACTCCGTCTCCTTCGATGGCGGCTACTTCCTCTTTGCCGAGCCTCTTCCGTCCCGTGGGCAGGCGCGGTCGAGTTCGGGGAAGAAGTACGTGTATCGCGGCGTTTACGTGCGCACGTCGGGTGCGCGCGAGATTCGTACGCCCGCGTGCGCGGTGTATTTTGCGCGCGAGACGGGAGGGATTGACTATGCGCGGGAGCGCCTGGGACTTGCCTTGGGCGGTGCTCTGGGAGTGGGCCCCCGCACGCTGGAGGCGGACGCGCGGCGTCGGCTGCCGGATGCGGGGGACGGCGAGGAGCCGCTTGCGCTCCTGATCGAAGAGGATGTGGGCGTGAGCCTGGAAGACGCCTTGCGCGGTGCGCCAATCCCGCTGTTCTCCGAGGGGCGCGAGCATGACGGGATTCCGCTTCCCGACCCTTCCACTCCGGAGGGCGAGCGGGTGGCGCACAAGATTCTCTTTGACGTGCTATCCCAGGTGCAGGTTCTTCAGGGGCAGGGGCTCTACCACCGGGACCTGCGCTCCGCCAACATTGCCCTACGCTCGTGGGGGCCTGGCGCGGAGGGCATCCGCGCAACCTTGCTCGACCTCGAGTTTCTTACGGGGGAGCATCGTGGGTGGGTGCATAGCGCGGGCTACTACGACCGACTCTTCGGTGAGGGTGGGCTTGTCCCTTTGGGTCGTGAGCCCACACTGCTCGAGCAGGACCAGGGGTATCTCGCCGTCGTAGCGGCGGAGGTCCTGAGCGGGCACCCCGTTGAGGAGCTCCCCGATGATACCGTGCTCTCCATATTGAGCTCGGCCCGTGCGCCCTTGAGAGTGGGGCCGGGCGGCGTCTTCGTGCGGAGGCTCGTGTTGCGCGACGTGTGGCAGGAGGCGCGCCTTGCGGGCCTTGCCACGGCGCGGGAGACGTACGGACACCTTTCGGAGTGGGCCGTCTCGCTGACGGACTACCAGACTCGTCATGCAGGTTACGTAGACACGCTGGATAGGATTAGACTTGAGGGGAGCGTCGAAATGATTTTGGAGCAGAGCACGGTGGAGCGCCTTTCGCGTGCCATCTTCGAGAACTATCGGGAGCACCTTCGCCGTGACGGCAAGGAAGTCAAGTACGAGCGCTACGACGATCAGCCGGAAGACTACAAGGAGTCCTGTTTCGCGCAGGCTCGCTCGTACTACGACAAGGTTCGTCTCCTGGGCTACGAGATCGTTCGCGAGGAGGAGTGCGACGAGGCGCGTCGCGTGAGGGCGTTCACCGACGACGAGGTTGAGTTCCTTGCGCACGAGGAGCACGACCGCTGGGTCGAGGAGCGCGTGCGCGCCGGCTGGGTGTACGGCCCGGTGAAAGACGAGGAACGGAAGGTCTCCCCGTACCTGGCTCCCTGGTCCGAGCTTGACGATGGCATTCGCGAGTACGACCGTGACCCCGTGCGGGAGATGATCGGGCTCGTGGAGTCTGCGGGACTCGCGATTATTCGTTAGGGCCCACGCGCCATCGAGTCGTTCCACCTGCTTTTCCGCCGGGCCCGGAGAAGGGACTTTCTGATGAGCAAGACCACGACGAGCTACGGCCTGACGGCCGACTTCTCCCGCTGCGCCTGGGAGCTGCGCGACCGGATGCACGACAAGGGCATCCAGGTCATCCAGCTCACCAACCTGGTGGGCGCGGACGGTCTCTGCGGGCCGGGGACGTACTTCTCGGACCGCTACAAGTCGGCCAAGATGCTCGGTCGCAAGCTCTCGCTCTTCCTCGAGGACGTCATCGACGCTTCCGAGGACGACATCCTGTGCGTGGGATATTGGGAGACGCCTGCGCGGACGAGGGTCTATGCGCTCTTTGCCTACGAGGGGGCCGAGGATCCGGGCAGGGAGCTCCTGAGCAGCCTGGGGAGGGTCCTCGCGTGTACGGCCGAGAGGACGACGAGTGCGCTCTCGCTCGAGGGACTCTCCGAGTCGTCTGAGGTAAGTTCGGTGCTGGGCGGTCTTTACGCGTACTTCTCGGGGGACTGGGGAAAGGTCGCCCAGGCGATCTCCTCGATGGGCGCGGTGGGCATCGAGGCGCAGCAGTCCGGAGGCGCCGTTCGTCACGTGGTGAGACCTCTGGGTGAGGGGGGGCCTTCTGCGGTGGAGCACGTGGCAAAGCCCGCGCCCGCGCCCCCGAGCGTCTCCTCGAGCGGAATGGCGAACGTGGGCGGCGTCATGATACCGGGGTATCCGCCGCACGCGTTCGTGAGCGAGTCGTCGGCGGCGGTCAGGCGCCGGGTGACCGAGCTCACGTCGCGGCTGCGCGTGGAGGACTGGCCCCGTCGCTGCGAGGAGCTTCGCTCCCTCACCGGCCACGAAGGGGCGAAGGAGGAGGCGTGGCTCGCCATCGTGGCGAAGCAGATCTCGGAGTCGCGAGTGGTTGAGCCCGGCCCCGGCGTCCCCGGCTACGTCCGGCTCCCCCTGCTCTTCGACCGCGGTGGTCGCCCGCTCTTTGCCATCCTCAGGGCGTCATCAGATCCCGCGGACGTGCGCCCCTCCCTCGTGGCGATCATGGACCACGAGGGTGCCGCCGCCAACGTTCCCATCGGCGTGGCACCGACGTTCGACCCGACCTTTCACGTGCTCGACCATCTCTCCTATCTGAACAACCGGGCGTCACGTCTTGCGCGCTCCGTGGGGAGGGACGACCTCGAGGCCCTCGCCGCGTGCGTGGCCGAGGGCCGGCCCATTGCCGCGGACGCGCTGGAGAGGATCTCCGAATACGCGCGGACGTGGTCCGAGATGCGCAGCGCGCTCGAGGGGGTCGGCCGACCCGACGCTCTGACCCTCGATAAGGTGGGGGAGCTGGTCGACGACTGGTTCGCAAAGGCGTCAAGGCGGCTCGACTATCGCGAGGCGGTGCGCGAGGTGGTCGAGGAGTGCTCGGAGCGCTTCAAGGCGGTCGTCCCCTGGGGACACCCGGTGATCGTTGCCGACCTGGCACGGCTCGACGACCCGGATGACCTCAGCGAGCAGGGCGTCAGAGAGCTCGAGGGTGTCTACGAGGCGCTCGTTGACGAGATGGCGCGCGACGACCCCTACGAGAGCCGGGGCCTGCAGCTCGAGAAGGTGGAGAAGCACCTTGGTCCCCTGGGCGCCATGTTCGAGATGCTGCGCGCCGCGTTCGCAGCCAATCCGGTGAGCTTGGGACGACTCAGGCACGCAAACGCTCCGTGTCCTGCCGCTGTGGGTGACGCGCCCGTCGCGCCGGAGCCGGAAGACGAGCCTGCGGACGACTTCGCCGATTTCGCGGAGCGCGTCGAGCGAGAGGTGGGGGCAGCCACGGAGCTTGCCCCGGAGAGCCAGCCCATCGTTCCTCTCGCCGTTTCGGCGTCCACCCTCGACGAGGCACCCCTTCTCGACGAGGTGCCCTCGTTCCGACCCGATACGCCTGCGCAGCCGCAGGAGCTCGAGGCTGACGAGCTCATCCAGATCGAGACATTCGCCGCCTCGGCGGCGATTCCTTCGCCAATCGCGGAAGAGGAGGTCTCCTCCGATTCCGAGCCGGATGCCGGCCTGCGAGATCGGTTCCCCGGCGAGTATCGCGAGGGACGCGAGACGGGGGTCGCCTGCAACTTCTCCCTTCTCTTCGAGCTCGGCTCGAGGAGGGTCTGGCCCCGCCTGGCGCCGCGCGAGGGAACGGACGTGTTCTCGCGGTGCGCGCTCATGGGTTCCCGTGACGTCGCCGACGTGCTCGACTGCGCGGAGGAGGCGCTGCGCGACGGCGTGAGGCCCGCCCATGCGTATCGCATCCTTGATCCCGTCCGCGGATCTGTGCCCGACGACCCGTCGGCCCGGGACTACCAGAGGTTCTGGTTTCTCGCCGCGCTCGCCGATCGCCTGGGCTTCGCCGCGGGCGAGGTCTCGTCCTCCCAGCTGCTCGAGGACTGCGAGTACCTCATGCTCTGTGACGCGCCGCTCTCCCTGGGGCCGGGAGCCGCCGCGCTTCTCGCCGAGGCGTTCCTGACCGCGGTCACGCATCACCTCTCCGGCAGGACCGTGGGGATGTTCCGATCCCTTCTCGACCTTCTTGACGAGAAGGACGTCCAGAGAGCGGCTCTCCAGGGGCTCTCTTCCGGCCTCGGGAAGCTCCTCTCCGAGCTCGAGAAGAACTTCGCCTACAACCCCACGACCGACTACTCGGCCATGACGCTCCCTGCCCTTGGGGCCACGCGCGTGCGGGAGCAGCTCGACGCGCTCTCCCGCGAGGCTGTTCGAAAGCGCGACATGCCTCCTTCGACCAACTACCTGCCCGCGAAGATCTTCTGGACGGGCATGGCGAGCAGGGAGGAACCGGAGTCCCGCCTCAAGGTGGGCGTTCTTCTGGCAGACATGGCGAGCGGGGGCACGAGCGCCCGCGTCGACCGTCGTGGGCTCAGGGCGCTCAGGGATGACCTTGACGACTCCCTCGACTCCGACCATAAGAACCTGTTCTGGACGGCGCAGGGGCACGGAGCCTACGAGCGGATCGTGGGCCAGGCTCGCCAGGCGCTCATCTCGTCCATACGCGAGGTGTACGACCTCTACGAGCGCTATCTCGGCCTCCTTGACGAGGGCGCGACCAAAACGCTGCCCGGTGCGAGCGCGTCGGTCGCCGCGGAGCTCGCCGGCGTGGACAGGGACGTGCTCAGCTCCCTGCGAGGCCTCAACGCAGAGCGAAGGGGCGGGTGGGACGCCCTCGTCGAGCTCGTGCTGAGCCTGCAGGCGGACTACCCCTTCGAGCGCCTTTCCGACGACGAGCCGCTTCCCGCGGACTTCTCGGGAGACGCGCTTCCCGCCGACCTGCGGACGGAGCCGGGGCGCGCCCTCGTCGAGATCATGCTCCATGCGTCCCTGAGGCGGTCCGATGGGAGGCTCGAGGTTCCGAACTCCGGGCAGCTGGTCGAGCGGGTCGAGAATGAGCACGAGGCCCTTGCCCGCGCGTTCACGTTCAACGCGGTCGGCGAGAGGCTCTACGGTCTCCTCAGCGCGACGCTCGCCCGGACGCTTGGTGTGGCGGACTCCGTCGGCGGTGCCCCGCAGGGTCGGGATGCGACCAGCGCCGTGCTTGCGGGTTGGACGCTCGACCTGGTGGGCTCTCGGGTCGACGCGCTTGGCCGTGAGCTCATCTCGCGCGCGGCACGCCTGCTCGAGGAGGGGTCGGGGCTTGATCCCGCGGCGCGCTCGCTCCTGGAGGACGCGGTCTCGAGCGGTGACCTGGCGCGCGTCTTTGCCTACGCGGACTACGAGGTCGACAATGCGGTCCTCTCCCTCTCGGACCCTCCGAGGAGCTACGAGGACGAGTTC
The DNA here is from genome assembly GCF_002159535.1 of Olsenella sp. An290. Classification (GTDB taxonomy): domain Bacteria; phylum Actinomycetota; class Coriobacteriia; order Coriobacteriales; family Atopobiaceae; genus Thermophilibacter. The sequence continues at coordinate 147,636 of NZ_NFIU01000001.1, forward strand.
TACGGCGGCGCGGACGGCTCGCTCGGCCTCATCGACCCTATCTGTCGCGGGCTGAGCGTCAACCCAAGGCAGTTTGGCTATCGCAACCTCCCGTTCGATCCCGAGCTGACCAATCCCTATGGGGAAGACCGCGCCGACCTCGCCCTCTCTGTCTTCAACGAGCTTCGACGGGCCCTCAGCAGCCTCAAGGCCTGCGCGAGGGAGCATCGCCTTCCGCTGGACGGAGCCTCCGTCGTCACGGCGGGCGAGGGGGTCTCGCACTCGACGGTGCAGGCACTGGACGCCTTCTCCCGCCACCTTCGCACGCTCTTCTCGGTTCTTGGTTTCGAGGATGCCGAGGTGGTCCCCTTCGTCAGCCATGCCGACGTCGCGGCGCCGGTCTCCTCGTGGCGCCTGCGATTCTTTGCCCGTCCCTCCGAGACGGACTCGCGCGGGGAGCTGGTGTGCCCGCTTCGGGAGTTCGTCACCCTTGTCGACCCGCAAGACGGCGTCGGTCCGGCGCGCGTGGAGTACGAGGTCGAGGTGTTCACCAGCTATGACGCGCTCGAGCGCGCCTTCCTGAGGGAGATGCCGGACGGTGGCGCCAAGCGCCTCGCCCTCCATCTCGCCCTTTCCGAGTCCGACCTGCTCACCCCGCAGGGCAGACGCGACCTCATGCCCGCCCGGAGGACTCCGAGGAGCCTGAGGGCGACGGGCATGCTCCTGTTGGACGAGGTTCTTATCGCCTATCTGGCGAGCGTGCCAAGGACGCGCAGGAGCAACGACCGTCTCTCCGCGTTCTTCCGCTGCGCGCTGCCCTTCACGGCTCCCCATCCCTATGGCGACGACGTTCGCAAGAGCGCGTCGTCGGGCTTCCGGGGTGGGGCGGGCGCGTGGCAGCCGCCCCTGTTCTACGGGCGCGGGACCATCTTGCAGCAGCTCAGGACCAGGACCGGAACCACCTTCATCTACGGTGCCCGTCGCATGGGCAAGACGTCGATCCTCCGCGAGCTCGCCGCCGAGGAGCGGGCGAGCCTGCATGATCCGCAGCAAGCGTCAGGCGAGCGCGTCTGCGTCTCCTACGTCGATGCGATGGGCTTTGCCGGTATCGACCTCGACAACTTCTGGATTCAGTTCGTGGGACGCGGGTTTGTTCGCGACGTTCCCCAGTTCGAGAGCGCTCGGAGCGCGGACGAGGTGCGAAGGGTCCTGACCGAGGCCTCGGCGGAGGCGCGCTTCTACCTGCTCATAGACGAGGCCGACGACCTCCTGCGCTATGACTCGTTCCTGCGCGTGGGCCATCCGCGCAACGCCATCATGAACAGCCTCGTCGAGTACATGCAGGAGAACGAGAAGTTCCGCGTCATCCTGGGCGGACTTCACGCCACGATGCGCTACGCTGACGAGCGGGCGCGTTCCAACCAGACGAGGGGGCAGCTCGGGCATGCGGTGGTCGTGGGGCCGCTCTGGGAGGGTGGTGCTTACGAGGACGCCGTGCGTCTCGTGCGCGAGCCGCTCAAGACGATGGGCTACGTCCTGCGCGACGAGGACGTCCTCAAGATCCTGAGCAAGGCCTGCTACTTCCCCAACCTCATCAACATCGTCTGCGAGCAGCTGCTCGTCACCCTTCGACAGCAGCGTCGCCCCAGCTCTCCCGGAACGTTCGTGCAGGTCCCCGGAACCACCGTCGACACGGTCCTGCGCGAGGCGTCCGGAGCGCTTGCCGAGAAGTTCCAGCTCACGATCGAGCTCGACCCGGGCTACGACGTGGCAATCTCCTCCCTCATGTCCCTGGAGGCCGACAGCGCCGCCCAGGGCGCCTGCCGTCGCGCGTTCACGGGGGATGAGCTCCTACGGCAGGTCGTCGACGTGTGCGTGAGCAAGGACGGCGGCGGCTCCGTGACGGAGCGAGACCTCGCCGACTCCGGCCTGCCGGATGGCCTGGGGGGTGACGTCGACGAGCTCGTGCGCTTTGGGATACTCAAGAAGGTCGACGGGCTCGTCATGCTGCGGGATGGCTCCATGCGCGCCCTCGTGGGTCGGCAGCTGGAGCCCGAGAGCGCCCGCATGGCGCTTCTGGCGGCATGTCGGCGCTACCTCGACCGCGACGTGCTCGAGGGCCGCTTCGATGATGCCGAGGCAAGAAACGTCGTCCCTGTGGATGGCGTGACGATCTACTCGCCCGTCAACGCCCGTGACGTCGGGGCCATCGAGCGGGCTCTTAGCGCCTTTGGCCACTGCGTGCTCTCCCTCGGTGACGTTGCGGGAGCCGACCTTCTGGTTGGCAGGTTTGACGAGCTGCTCCCAGGACTCTGTCATGGGTCGCGTCCCACGGTCATCGATGGCTCCGAGCTTGGGGCTCTTCTTGATGCCGGCCTCACCGAGGGGCTCGTGGTCGCCACAGATGGCTGGGGGGCGGATGATCTGCGCGCGCTTCGAGAGAGGGGAAGCTCGCCTCTCGTCGGGTCCGGCGTGTTGCTCGTGGCGTCGCCGCGCACCGTCTGGGAGCTCAGGAGCGAACTTACGGACGCCGATGACGTCGTGTCTCCCACCGCTTGGAGCGACTGGACCTGCCTTGCGTGGGTGCGCAGCTACACCGAGCACTTCGAGAGGAGCACCGCGGGCACCATCCAGCCGCGCGCGCAGCGCTCCCTGGCGGCGCTGCTGAAGGACTACTGCGGCGGACAGGCCGGTGCGGTCGCGCGGGTCGTCCGGGGCATGTCCGGGGGCGGCTCGTCCTTCTCGCTGCGAGAGGAGATGAGGTCCTTCTCGCAAAGCGCGCTTGACGGGGGCGACTTTGCCTGGGCGCTCGACGGGTCGCTTGCCGGGGCTCGGGCGATCAGGCTCGTCTGGGAGCAGCTCGCGGGATTCGCGGACCCTGGGGCGGAGCATCCACTCGACGCGTGCTACGGCGTGTGCGACTGGCTCGGGCTCATGGGCCCCGAGACCGGGCTTTCAGAGTCCGACCTGTCTGCCGTGCTCGACTGGATGGCCCAAACGGGGCTCGCGCGACGTGTTGCCTCGGATGCGGGCGACCTCTTTGAGATGCGTGACTGGTTCATGCGCGCGCTTCTCGCCCGCATGGCAGGCGGCGAAGAGGAGGGGGAGGCGTCATGATTGGCTCCCCGAATCCCTTCCTCTCGGTGCCGACGCTGCTGACGTTTGCGCGCGAGGTGGCATCCGACCTTGCCGCGGGCACTCGTGTGCTCGCGGTGCTGGGACCCTACCGTCCCCAGCAGTTTCTTCGAGCCGTCTCGAGGCTGACCTCCATCGACGATGCGAGTGTCCCGATCCTCGAGAGCACCGAGCTCGTGCGCGGGGCATCGGGGGTCGACTCCGCCCGCCTCGTGGTGGCGAGTTCCCTCCACGTCTGCCCCGAGCTCTACGCAGGACGCGGATGCGAGGGCTGGTACGGCTCCGTGCGCATCTGCCCGATGGGCCTCACGCGCACAGAGCTCCGCAACCTCGCCTTCTCCATGATTGCCGGAGAGCGGATGTCGGGCGCTTTTCGCACCATGGTGATTGACTTCTGCTGCGAGCTCTGTGCCGGTAGCGTTGAGGCCCTCGCGGACGCGCTCGAGGTGTGCCTGCGGGGGGAGTACCGTCCTCCAAACGCCTTCGTTCACCCCAACGTGGTTGCGGAAGAGTGCGCCCAGAGACAGGTGGCGCGTCTTCAGGCCGGCGCGCTCCCCAGCGAGGGCTTCGGTGCCCCATCTGCCCTCGTCGCGCGCTTCAGGCGCACTCTCATGGGAAGCCTTTCCGCTGCGGACGCGCTCCAGGGCGCGGCGGATTCCTCGGCGCGCTCTGTCCGGCTCGACCTTATGTGGTGGCTCAACTGGTCCTACGGCCTCTGCGCCCGCCTCGATGGGGTCTGGTGTCCCAGCTGGGGCGTCCTCATGGTCGGAGAGCGTGCCTGGGAGCCCGCCGACGATGCGACGGCCTCCTTCGACGCGTGTCGGGCGTCCACGGTCTTCGCGGACGTGGTCAAATGCCGCGAGGCGAGCGCGATGCAGGTCGCGTTCGGTCCCGTCTGGGAGCGATACAAGGCCCATGCGGTCGCACGGCTGCTGGACTCCGCGGGGCGGCCCGACGAAGACCTCGGTCGGTTCCAGTACAACGGCGAATCCCGCGTCGTCCGTCGCTTCAGCGACATGCCCCAGGTGGGAGAGCTCGCGCAGCAGGACTCGGAGCGATGGGACCGCGCCAATGACGACGGCGTGAACTTCCGCCTCGTCAAAGAGCTTCGCAACAACGTGAGCCACGGTCAGGTCGACCGCGTTGGGTGGCGTGACCTCAAGGCGCTCGGGGAGATGCTCGCCGAGCTGGAGCGACACGAGTCGAACCCCGCCGCCCCGCGCTACCGGCGCTGCTTCTGCTAGCTTGCGGCTGGCGCGAAGCCGGCGCGCTAAATAACGGACCTTTTCACGATTGCGTCTGACACTCAACTGGGATTTCGTCAGAGGCAATCGTCATAATGTCCGTTATTCAGGATGCGGGGTGACCCGCGTCACGAAATGCCCCGCGCCGCGGCGTGCGACGCGGGGCCCGCGCGTTCTTCTCGCCAACGCTAGGCCTGGTCGGCCCCCAGGATCACCACGACGTCGTAGGCGGTGGTGTAGCCCCCGGTGTTCTCCGCGACGTTGGACTCGTCCACGCCGAGGATCTGGGCGACGCCGAGGGCTGTCGCCTCCTTGCCGGCGTTGTAGTAGACCTTGCTCGTGGTGACGCCGCTCTCCTGGGCGTTGTCGGCCGTGGCGGTGAAGCCGGCGCCCTTGAGCTCCGTTGCCTTGCTGCCCGCAAGGCCGCTCACGCCGGCACCGTTGAGGGCGAGGACGCTGCCCTCAAAGACGGGCTCGACGGCCTGCGCGTCATCGGTGGCGTCGCCGTCCGCATCACCTCCCTGGCCACCGTTGCCCACGGAGCCCGCGATGCCGGCCGTGAAGTCCTGGCTCGGGTCGGAGTAGGGGGTCTTGCCGGCCTCGACGCGCTCCATCATCTCCTTCCAGGCCGCCTCGTCAGGTAGCTCGTACCAGATGCCGCTGATCTGCTCGGAGATGGTGGGCGTCTGGCCGGAGTAGATGTCGTTGTCCGTGTCGAGGTTCATGAACTGGCCAGCGAGGCTCAGGATGTCCGTGACGCTGAGGTCGGTGGTGACGCTGCCCGCGAGCTCGGAGATGGTCCCGGTGATGGAGAAGGGGTCGAGCTTCAGGACCTTCTTCACGATGGAGGCGATGACCATGCGCTGGTTGGCGGCGCGGAAGAAGTCGCCGCCACCGTACTCGTCATAGGCGTGGCGCGCGCGGCACAGGCCCAGGGCCTGGGCGCCGTTGATGACCTGCGTGCCCGCCGGAAGGTCGATCTCGGCGAGCTCGTCGTGGACGGCCTTGGGAAGGGTGACCTCCACGCCCCCGATGGTGTCGACAATCGAGGTGAACTGCTCGAAGTCAATCTCGGCGTAGTGGGAGATCTCGACGCCGGCAAAGTCGGAGACCACCTCGGTCATGTAGGAGGGGCCACCAAAGGAATAGGCGGAGTTGATCTTCTGCTCGCCGTGCTCGCCCATGTCGACGAGGGTGTCGCGTGGAATGGAGACCAGGGTGACCTTCTGCGCGGGAGGGTCGACGCGCGTGAGGATGATCGTGTCGGAGCGGAAGTTGGCGTAGCTGTCCCCCCACTCGCCCGAGCGCCCCTCGCTCTTGTCGACGCCCAGAAGCAGCATGTAGAAGGGCTTCTGGGGCTCTACGGCCACGAGCTTCTGGCGCAGGTCCTCGGGGACCTCGCCGCTCAGGCGGCTGTTGATGTCCGCAAGGTAGAGTCCCGCCGCGGTGCCGACGCCCGCCAGGACCAGGAGAAGCGAGACAAGGACGACGCGCAGGACGCGGCCGCGGCTCTTCTTGCGGCGGCGCTTGGAGTAGGCCTCGACGCCCTCGGCGCGCGAGTGGCGCGCGGGAGCGTGGGACCCGCTCGCGCGGCGCGCGGCGCGCGTGTCGGGGGCAATGCGGTCGCTGGCGGCTCCGGCGCCGTAGCGACTTTCGGAGAGGCGTGCCTGCTCGGCGCTGGACATGCGCCTGTGGGTTTTTCTGTCGGCCACGACGACCCCTTCTGTCGTTGGGGGCAGTACCCCGCAAGCGGCTCAGATACAATCGGAGCATGATACGAGAGCGAGATGTAATGCGCATGAAGGCCCAAGAAATGGCCGTCATTCTTACGAAAATGCAATAATGGTACGGATTTGTGCAAAGCGCGCCGAGGCGCGTGGCGAGAAGACCGGAGGATGTATGAGCGAGGCTATGCCCAAGCAGTTCGTGGCGGTTCTGGACTTCGGCGCCCAGTACGGGCAGCTGATCGCGCGGCGCGTGCGCGACCTGTGCGTGTACTCGGAGATCGTCCCGTGCGACATCTCCGCGGACGAGCTCGCCGCGATGGGCCCCTCGGCGCTGATTCTCTCCGGCGGCCCGGCGAGCGTGTACGCCGAGGACGCGCCGAGCGTGGACCCCGCGATCTTTGAGCTGGGCCTGCCCGTGCTGGGCTTCTGCTACGGCCACCAGATCATGGCCGTGACGCTGGGCGGCGAGGTCGCGCACTCCGAGGTGGGCGAGTACGGCCCGGCGCGCATCACGCGCGACGGCGAGTCCGCGCTGTTTGCGGGCACACCCGACGAGCAGACCGTGTGGATGAGCCACCGCGACGCCGTGAGCCGCGCACCGGAGGGGTTTGTCGTCACGTCGTCGACCGACGTCTGCCCCGTGGCCTCCATGGAGGATCCGGCGCGCCGGTTCTTCTCGACGCAGTTCCACCCGGAGGTGCGTCACACCGAGTTTGGCAGCAAGCTGCTTGAGAACTTCCTCTTTGGCATCTGCGGGCTTGCCGCCAGCTGGACCATGGACAACATCATTGACGAGAAGGTCGCGGAGATTCGCGCTCAGGTGGGGGACCGCAAGGTGATCCTGGCGCTCTCCGGCGGCGTGGACTCCTCCGTGGTGGCCGCGCTCGTGCACCGCGCGATCGGCGACCAGCTCACGTGCGTCTTCGTGAACCACGGGATGCTCCGCAAGGGCGAGCCCGAGATGGTGGAGGAGGTCTTCCGCGGCCAGTTCCAGGTGCCGCTCGTGCACGTGCACGCCGAGGAGCGCTATGCGGCGCTGCTCGCGGGCGTGACCGAGCCGGAGGAGAAGCGCCGCCGCATCGGCACGGAGTTCTGGAAGGTCTTCTTTGACGAGGCGCAGAAGATCGGCGGCGTTGAGATGCTCGCGCAGGGCACCATCTACCCCGACATCATCGAGTCCGGCGCGCGCAAGACCGGGGGCAAGGCGGCCACGATCAAGAGCCACCACAACCTGATCCCGTTCCCCGAGGGCGTGCACTTTGACCTTATCGAGCCGCTCGACCACTTCTTCAAGGACGAGGTGCGCGAGCTGGGCGTGGCGCTCGGCCTGCCCGACAAGATGGTCTACCGCCAGCCCTTCCCGGGCCCGGGTCTTGCCATCCGCATCATCGGCGAGGTGACGCCGGAGAAGCTGGAGATCCTGAAGAATGCCGATGCCATCGTGCGCGAGGAGCTGGACGCCTACAACGAGCGCCTCTTCGAGGAGACGGGCGAGCGTAACTCCGAGCACAGCTGCTGGCAGTACTTTGCCGTGCTGCCCGACATCCGCTCCGTGGGCGTGATGGGCGACGAGCGCACCTACGCGCGTCCGGTGATCGTGCGCGCCGTGGAGTCGAGCGACGCGATGACCGCAGACTGGGCGAAGCTGCCCTACGACGTGCTGGGCCGCATCTCCAGCCGCATCGTGGCCGAGGTCCCCGGCGTGAACCGCGTCGTGTACGACGTCACGCCTAAGCCTCCGGCGACGATCGAGTGGGAATAGCAACTTCCGCCTGATTCTCTCCAATAATGGCTTTATTACGGCCTTGTTTTCGCCAGCTAATGCGAAAACAAGGCCGTGTTCATTATCTCCAGGCCTACGCCGCGACGAACTTGCGGCGCAGCTCGGAGCGGGCCGCCTCGTCGACGCCGAGCGCTTCGGCGAGATACGCGTCGAGCGAGCCGTACGCCTTGTCGATCGCATCAAGCGCCGCGCGGAGATAGCGGGCGTCCACGCCGCCGACGTCGAACATGTTCTGCGCCGCGCCCTTCGCCTCGATCAGTTCGTTCGTGGCGAGATAGTCCTTCTCGATGAGGTCCCAGGGGACGCCAAGCGCCGTCTCCACCAGCACGGAGGCCATGCCGCAGCGGTCCTTGCCGGCGGAGCAGTGCCAGAGCGCCGCTCCCTCCTCGAGGCAAAGGAGCTCACGGAAGAGGCCGTGGTAGGCGGCGATTCCGTCCTCGCCGAGCACGAAGCGCGGGTAGAGGTCGGCGAACAGGTCGGCGATGTCCAGCTCGCCGCTCTTGAGCTTCTCGCCCAGCGTCCTTATCGCCTCCTGCGCGTCTCCGCCGCCCGGCGCCCGGAACACGGGCAGGCGGACGAGGCGTGCTCCCGGGAGGAGCTCCATGGGGTCGGGCCAGCGCCCCGCCTCCTCGTCGGTGCGAAGGTCTATGACGAGACGAACGTCATAGACGTCTCGCAGCACCCTCGTGTCCTCGGTCGTTGCCGGCCCGAGCATCCCGGAGCGCAGCAGGCGGCGCGGCAGGATGTGCGCGCCGCCCGCGGGAAGCCCTCCCAGGTCGCGGGTGTTGTGCAACCCCTCGAGGGCGATCTTCCCGTAGTTGGACCCATATGGCTCGACGATGTCCCGCATGTGATGCCCCTTCAGCTCGTCTCACGTCACCGTGGGTTCTTATTCCCCGCGCGCGTCCGGCGCACGCGGGGCCGGGCGCCTACATCCTGACGAGCAGCATCGGCTCCTCCTCGTACAGGACGTTCGTACCGTACTGGAAGCCGTTTGCCAGCGTCTCCGGTCGCATCCGCACCACTTCGAGGGGCGGTGCGCCCTCGAAGTCCTCGGCGGCGGCGTTCTTCTCGACCGTGTACAGGGAGGGGTCGAGCGTGCCGGGCGTTATGCCGAGGCGCTCCAGCCCCGTTTCCGGGTCCGTGTTGTCATAGGCGAGCCTGACGCTGAACCATCCCTTGTCGCGTACGTCAGGTGACGATTCGAAGAGACCGGGGGCCGCCCTGAGCTCGTATGACTCGAAGGCGGCGGGAGAGGGGCTGCGGCCCTCGATCTCTGCGAGGTCCCCGTCTGCCCAGAGCTCGTCGTAGGAATACGGGTCATCGACCACCTCCAGCGTCACGTCGCCGGAGCGCAGACGTACGCCGCACTCGTCGGAGGTGACGTAGGCCCCCTTGCCCACGGGGACCCAGTCGACGATGAGCCAGCTTCCGGTCTCGCCCGCGTCGCGGAAGGGGTCGAGCTCTCCGAGCTTCCCATCCTCCGCTCCGGCGATGGCCGTGTCCGGTGGGAACGCCTGGTAGACGGCGACCTTTGTGGCGGGGTCTCCGCCGGTCAGCGGGAGGAGCGACCGGCAGGTCGCGTCGACGGGCTCGACCCACGAGGGGCGCTCGGGAACATTTGTTGGGAAGGCGTCGGCGTAGTCCGCGTCCGGTCCGGATATGTCGATCTCGACGTCGCACATGCCAAGCCTGACGCGGGACGCCTCCTCCTCGAAGAACCGGTCGTCCCCCGTGTAGAGCGCATGGAAGAACGACCCGCTCTCTCGCTCGGCCTCGTCCTTCTCGCCCCACTCGTATGTCGAGATGCATCCGTCGAAGAACCCGTCCTCGGCGGGAGAGACGCCGTTGATCAGCACGAGCGTGACGGTATAGCCGGCGTCCTCGAGACGCCGCCGCCCGCGCCCGAGCTCCTCGCGGAAGCGCCGCTCGTATGCGGCCGTGATTTCGTCCTGCTGCCTGTTGTCGCCGACAACGCCCTCCTCGAAGTCGACGAGCACCGTGGTGCCGTCGTCCATGGTGCAGAAGGCCATGTCCGTCGACTGATAGCCGAACAGGACGTACGAGCGCCCCTCCCAGATGTCGACCACCTCGGCGTCTGCGCCGTACTTCTCGACGTAGTAGCCCTCTGCCTGGCGCGCGACCGAGCGCTCGTCATAGTTCCCGAGGTCGGAGCACCCCACGACCAGAAGCGAGGCAAGGCAGGCGTACAGAATGCAGAGCGCGCGCGACAAGGGCGGGTGCGGCTTCGCGCCCGTCGCGGGGCAGGGGCGCGCGGGCGCCCGGTCGGTCGTCTGGGGCATGCGATCATCTCCCTCGGCTGATGCCGTGCCTCCCATTTTCGTCGAGCGCGGGGTGCCGCTCAACGGGCGGCGGCATGGCGCGGGGGTCGGCGGCGCCTTGTTCCCGCCCGAGCGGGCGGGTATGCTAGGTGGCTCTTGCACGCAACCGTTTGGAGCTACAGACACATGGACATCATCGCCACGCTTGCCGAGGAGCTCGGCCTCAAGGCCGAGGCCGTCGAGGCGGCCGTCAAGCTCATCGACGAGGGCAGCACGATCCCCTTCATCGCCCGCTACCGCAAGGAGGCCACGGGCGGCATGGACGACGTGGCCCTGCGCGCGCTCAGCGATCGCCTGGCCTACCTGCGCAACCTTGAGCAGCGCAAGGAGGACGTCATCCTGCTCATCGGCGCCCAGGGCAAGCTCACCCCGGAGCTCGAGGCCGAGATTCGTTCCGCCACGCAGCTCCAGCGCGTGGAGGACCTCTACAAGCCCTATCGCAAGAAGCGCATGACGCGAGCGCAGAAGGCACGCGAGGCGGGCCTGGAGCCGCTTGCCAACATGATTATCATGCAGGTCACGACCAAGGGGTCGGCGCTCGACGAGGCGGCGCGCTTTGTGACGCCGGAGGCTGCCGAGGCGGGCTTCGACACGCCGGAGCGGGCCCTTGCGGGCGCCTCGGACATCGTGGCCGAGACCGTTGCCGAGGACGCCGAGAACGTCGCCGACCTGCGCGACTTCACCATGGCCACGGCCGAGATCGTCTCGGTGGCAACGAACCCGGACGAGAAGACCCCCTACGAGCCCTACTACGACTTCGCCGAGCCCGTGTCCAAGATCCCCAACCACCGCGTGCTGGCCATCGACCGCGGCGAGCGCGAGGAGAAGCTCCGCGTTCGCGTGCGCGTCGACGCGGAGGCGGCCGTGGCGCGTCTGGGATCGCGCTGGCCGCGCCGCCAGGGCGTCTTTGCCCCGGTCTTTGACGCCGCCATCGCCGACGGCTACCGCCGCCTCATGGCGCCCTCGCTCGAGCGCGAGGCTCGCGCCAAGCTGACGGCGCGCGCGCAGATGGACGCCATCAAGGTGTTTGCCAAGAACGCGGAGAGCCTGCTCTCCGCCCGCCCGGTGCGCGGCGCGCGCATCATCGCGCTCGACCCGGGCTTTCGTACGGGCTGCAAGCTGGCGGTGCTCGACGAGACGGGCAAGCTCCTCGACCACGGCGTGGTCTACCCCACGGTTCCGCGCCGTGACGTGGCGGGCACCAAGCGCACGCTCTCCCGCCTGGTCGAGAAGTACCACGTCAACACCATCGTCATCGGCAACGGCACGGCCAGCCGCGAGACCGAGGAGGTCGTCTCCGAGTTCATTGCCGAGTCCGCGCCGGACCTGCGCTACACGATCGTCAACGAGGCGGGCGCCTCGGTCTACTCGGCCTCCGAGCTCGCGAGCCAGGAGTACCCGGACCTTGACGTCACCACGCGCGGCGCCATGAGCCTGGGCCGTCGCCTCCAGGACCCGCTCGCCGAGCTCGTCAAGATTCCGCCCCAGTCCATCGGCGTGGGGCAGTACCAGCACGACCTTGATCAGACCGAGCTTGCCTACGCGCTCGGCAACGTGGTCGAGGACGTGGTCAACCGCGTGGGCGTGGACGTCAACACGGCAAGCGCGAGCCTTCTGGGCTACGTCTCGGGCATCACGTCCACCGTGGCCAAGAACATCGTCTCGTACCGCGAGGAGCACGGCGCCTTTACCGACCGCCGGGAGCTCAAGAAGGTGCCCCAGCTCGGCCCCAAGGCCTTCCTCAACAGCGCGGGCTTCCTGCGCATCACGGGCGGCGCCAACCCGCTCGACGCCACGAGCGTCCACCCGGAGAGCTACGCCGTCGCAACGGCCGTGCTCGAGCGCGCGGGCGTGACCGCCGACGAGCTCACCCGTGGCGGCGTGCCGGACATCGAGCGCCGCGTGGGGAGCGTCGCGACCCTCGCCGGCGAGCTCGACTGCGGCATCATGACCCTCATCGACATTGTGCACGAGCTCGAGAAGCCCGGTCGGGACCCGCGCGACGACGCGCCCGAGGTGGTCTTTAGCCGCGCGGCGCTCTCCATCGACGACCTCCAGCCGGGCATGGAGCTCACGGGCACCGTCCGCAACGTCGTTGACTTTGGCGCCTTCGTGGACGTGGGCGTGCACCAGGACGGTCTCGTGCACATCTCAAAGCTGGCGCGACGCTTTGTCAGGCACCCGTCCGACGTGGTCGCCGTGGGCGATACCGTGAAGGTGTGGGTCGAGAAGGTCGACCGCGACCGCGGCAAGATCTCGCTCACCATGGTCAAGAGCGGGGAGGGGCGCTCGTGAACGTTCAGGTCTTTGGCACCCGGAAGAGCTTCGACACCAAGAAGGCGCAGCGTTGGTTCAAGGAGCGCCGGATTCGCTTCCAGTTCGTCGACCTTAAGGAGAAGGGGATGAGCCGGGGAGAGCTCCAGAGCGTCATGCGCGCCGTCGGCGGGCTCGAGGTCCTTCTCGACCCCAAGGCCAAGGACCAGGACACCCTTGCGCTCGTCTCCCACCTTGCCGAGTCGCAGCGCTTTGACAAGCTGCTCGAGAACCAGCAGGTGCTCCGCGAGCCGATCGTGCGCAACGGCCGTCAGGCAACCGTCGGCTACGCGCCCGAGACCTGGCAGACCTGGGAGTAGCCGCCTCGCCTGCCGCTCCCGCGGACTTTCCCCTTGCGTTCAGGTCCCCGACCCGGTACACCTCTATGGGGCACCTGCGGACGAGAGGGGGAGGGCATGCTTACGATGGCCCTGATGTGCCTGGGCGCGGTGGTGGGAAGGTTCGTGCTGCCGCACTGGTGGGCGCGCGCCAACAGCCGCGTCCAGCTGGTCCTGACCGTCCTTTTGATCTTCACGATGGGCGTGAGCATTGGGAGGAACGAGGACCTGCTGCACAACCTCGGCACCATCGGCCTTGACAGCGCCCTCTTCTGCCTGATTCCCATGGCCGTCTCCATTGCCCTGGCGCACCTGCTCGCCAAGCGAGTCTTCGGCGCGGGAGAGGGTGCGGGAGAGGGCGAGGGGGAGTAGCCATGGTGTTTCTCGCGTTTGGGGCGCTTGCCCTGGGGGTCCTCTGTGGGCGGCTCGGCTCGGGCCTTGCCGCGGTGGACGTGCTCCTCTCCTCGAGCGACCTCATCCTCAACCTGCTCATGGTCTCGGTGGGCGTGGGCATTGGGATGCAGCGCGGCATCGTGCGCAAGATCTGCCAGTACCACCTCAAGGCCCTCGTCATTCCCCTGGGCGTCACGGTTGGCTCGATCCTGGGAGGGGCGGCCTGCTCGCTCGTCACGGGCTACCCCCTCGCCGAGGGCGTCTCCATCGCCGGGTGCATGGGGTGGTACAGCCTCGGCGGCGTGACGATCGGCGCCCTCTCGGGCGGCGTCTATGGCGGCGTGGCGTTTCTCAGCAACCTCATGCGGGAGATGCTCTCGTTCTTCTGCATCCCGCTGCTCGCGCGCTACCTGGGGCCCGCCGCCTGCATCGCGGCCGCCGGCGCCACGAGCGAGGACACCACCCTGCCCATGATGATGAAGTACACCAACGAGGAGAGCGTGGTGCTCTCGGTGCTCAACGGGGCCACCTGCTCCGCTCTCGTCCCCGTGCTCATCTCGCTCAGCTACCAGCTCCTTGGCTAGGGGCGGGCCGACTGGGCGCGGGGCTCGGTCTCGGTCACGTAGCGCAGCGACAGGATGAAGAGCGCACTGATCGCGAGGCTTGCCCAGCCGCCCGCGACGTCAATGAGCAGCTTGCAGCAGACGGCCCCGACGCAGAACGAGAGAATGAGGGCTGCGTAGCGCGCCGAGCGGTGGAGCTCGTGTCGGTTGCCGGCGATGAGGCCGTCGTAGAGGGTCTCGCCGAGCGAGCGGAGGTTGCCCGTGCAGAAGACGCTCGCATACGCCGACTTGGTGCCGAAGGTGCGGAAGTTCTCAAAGGAGAGCGCCGCACAGAAGGAAATCGCGCAGTTGACGGGCAGGTCGGGCACGCCTGGGGGCAGCAGCGCCATGAGGGCAAAGACCAGGGCCTCAAAGACGGCGACCGTGCGCTGCATGCGGTGGCTGCTGCCGTTGTGGACGCGCACCAGCACGTGCTTGGAGAGGACGATGCCCGTGACAAAGGCGAGGATCGACGCCAGGTAGTGGAGGACCCCGAGCCAGGCCCCATCGGCGAGGTTCAGGCACAGGAGCACGATGTTGCCGGTCTGCCCCGTGGCAAATACCTTGCCGTGGAGGAGGTAGGAGTAGGCGTCCATGAAGCCGCCCGCGCAGATGACGGTGAGGCCCAGCCTCACGGGCACCTTGGTTCTTGCTGCCGTCCCCTGCTCCATGCGCGCCTCCCTGCTCGACTCTGCGCGGGCCACGTGTCATGCTAGTGCACATGGGCGAGAAGAACGGCGGTGAGCGAGGCGTTGACAGAAGTTTCTGAAGAGGCGATGCTCGCGGCCTCGGCAGCCGGGCTCGAGCTGCGGCGCGATGACGGGGGGCTTGCGCTCGTGGGGGACGGCATGGTGCTGCGGGCCGACCTCGCGCGCCTGCTGCCGCGCCTGCGGCCGGACCGGCTGGGCCGCGAGCTCCTCGTGCGGGCGGCACGGGTGCGCGGCGTCCCCGCGCCCACGGCCGTGGACGCGACGGCAGGGCTCGGCGAGGATGCGCTGCTGCTGGCCGCGGCCGGGTTCACGGTCACGCTGTTCGAGAAGGACCCGGTGATCGCGGCGCTCCTGCGCGACGCGCTCGAGCGGGCCGCGGGCGAGCCGCAGCTTGCGGGCATCGTTTCACGGATGGAGCTCGTGGAGGGCGACTCCGTTGCGGGGCTGCACGCGCTGGGGCTGCGCGACCACGCGCCCGACGTGGTGTTTCTTGACCCGATGTTTCCCGAGCGCACCAAGAGCGCGGCCGTGAAGAAGAAGTTCCAGCTCCTGCACCATCTCGAGCGGCCCTGCGAGGACGAGGCGCGGCTTCTGGATGCGGCGCGCGCCGCGCGTCCGCGCAAGATCGTGGTCAAGCGGCCGCCCAAGGGGCCGTGGCTCGCGGGCGCCAAGCCGAGCCACTCGCTTGCCGGAAAGGCCGTTCGCTACGACGTCCTCGTGCCGCCGCCCAGCTCACGATAGAATCGGGGGTGTTGATTCCCCGTTCAAAGGAGCTGGCATGGACCTCCCGAACAAGCGCCCCGACGACATGGCGCGCATCACCACTCCCGAGCTCGCGCAGGCCTTCATTGAGGAGCAGGTCGCGGCCGTGCGCGCGCAGGTCGGCGACAAGAAGGTGCTGCTGGCCCTCTCTGGCGGCGTGGACTCCTCCGTGGTTGCCGCGCTGCTCATCAAGGCCATCGGCAGGCAGCTCATCTGCGTGCACGTGAACCACGGCCTCATGCGCAAGGGCGAGTCCGAGCAGGTCGTCGACGTCTTCAAGAACCAGATGGACGCCAACCTCGTCTACGTGGACGCCACGGACCGCTTCCTCGACCTCTTGGCCGGCGTGGCCGAGCCCGAGCGCAAGCGCAAGATCATCGGCGCCGAGTTCATCCGCGTCTTTGAGGAGGAGGCGCGCAAGGTCGCCGACGACGTGGACTTCCTCGCGCAGGGCACCATCTACCCGGACATCGTGGAGTCCGACGGCGTGAAGGCGCACCACAACGTGGGCGGCCTGCCCGACGACCTGCAGTTCGAGCTCGTCGAGCCCGTGCGCCTGCTCTTCAAGGACGAGGTTCGCGTGGTGGGCCGCGCGCTGGGGCTCCCCGAGGGCATGGTCGAGCGCCAGCCGTTTCCGGGCCCGGGCCTGGGCGTGCGCTGCCTCGGCGCGATCACCCGCGACCGCCTGGAGGCGCTGCGCGAGGCGGATGCCATCCTGCGCGAGGAGTTTGCGGAGGCCGGGCTTGCCGGCAAGGTGTGGCAGTACTTCGTCGTGGTGCCCGACATGCGCGCGACCGGCGTGCGCGACGGCAAGCGCGCCTACGACTGGCCAGCCATCATCCGCGCCGTAAACACCGTCGACGCCATGACCGCCACGGTGCCCGAGCTCGACTGGGCGCTCTTGAAGCGCGTCACCGACCGCATCCTCGCCGAGGTTCCGGGCATCTGCCGCGTGACGTACGACCTGACGCCCAAGCCTGTCGGCACGATCGAGTGGGAATAAGAAATTAAACCAAATTCTGAGCGTCCGCCGTCTCTGTGCGGCGGGCGCTCGCTTGTCTGGCAAGAAGAAGGGGGCTCGATGGACCTCGCGGAAGTGCGGCGGCGCATGGCCGACGGCCGGCTCTACGCGTGCAACAGCCCGGAGCTCTTTGCCGAGCAGGAGCGCCGGCGTGACGTGCTGGACGCCTACAACGCCCTGCCGTTCAGCAGCTCGGAGGAGCGCGGCGCGCTTCTCGCAAGGCTCGTGGCCGAGGTGGGCGAGGGCTGCATGATCGAGTCGCCCCTCCATGCCAACTGGGGCGGCGCCAACCTGCACCTGGGCAGCAACGTCTACGCCAACATGGGCCTCACGCTGGTAGACGACGCGGACATCTTCATCGAGGACGACGTCATGATCGGCCCCAACGTCACCATCTGTACGGCGTCGCATCCCGTCTCGCCGCGTCTGCGCGCCAAGGGCCTGCAGTACAACAAGCCCGTTCGCATCTGCAGGGGTGCCTGGCTCGGTGCTGGGTGCGTGGTGCTGCCGGGCGTGACGGTGGGAGCCGGTTCGGTGGTGGGTGCGGGCAGCGTGGTCACGCGCGACGTGCCTGCCGGTGTGGTGGCCGCGGGCAACCCGTGCCGCGTGCTTCGCTCGATTGACGAGCAAGATGATCGCGTCTACGACCACGACAGGCCGGTCGAGGAGTTCTGGCTCGATGCCTGACGCTGACCTGCTGCGCGATCTGGCCGTTGCCGGCCGCTCGCTCGAGCGCGCCGAGAGGACCCGCCATGCCGCGGCAGGCGCCCATGACCCCACGGCCACGCCCTACTTTGTGCTCGAGGACCTCCTTGGCGGGCTGGGCCTCGACGCGGACTCTCACCTGCTCGACGTGGGCTGCGGAGCCGGTCGCGTGCTTGCATACTTCGTGGGTGCGGGGCTGCCCGGGCGCGCGACGGGCGTAGAGCTGGATCCGGCGCTCGCGGCGGAGGCTGCCGCGTGGTCGGCGCGCTACCCCAACGTGCACGTTGTTGCTGGCAGCGCGCTCGACCTGCCGCTTGCCGGCTTCACGCACGTCTACCTGTTCAACCCGTTTGATACTCCGGTGCTCACAGCGTTTCTCGACAAGCTTGAGCGCGAGGCCGCGGGACCCGTGACGCTCGTGCACATGTCGGACAACGGCGAGTGGCTCGCCTATGCGGGACGAGAGCGCTGGACCGTTCTGCGCGAGGGCGCCTTCAACCTGCCGGGCGAGGAGGGCGATTGTCCGCAGCACTTCACCATCAGAAGGCTTGGGTAAATGGGGGTCTCCCGGCGCGCGCTCGTGGCGCTGAGTCCGATTGCGCGTCCGGCCGAGGCGTTACGCTCCCTGGGCAGACGTAAATCGAGGCCTGCGCAAAGGTTGTGCACTTTTTTGGCTCCCCTCGAAGTACTACTGACGAGGTGCCATTTTTCTACCTGCGATTCTGCGAGACCACTGCTGCGGACTACTTGGCGGCCATGTGAAAAAGTGCACAACACTTGGGATTGCGCCGCCATGGCGCCTGTCATTTGCGCAAGCGCGCCCTTGTCCCCTGGCACGACGTCACGTGTTGGGCCATCCTGCTTGGGCTATAGTCCACGTGTGCGGGGGTGCTTTGACCTCGTAGTTCGAGCCATTGAGGGTTGGGAGGCCCATGCACGCTTCGTCAAAGTTCACCATGGCCGTTCACCTGCTGGCCTGCGTGGAGGTTTTTTCTGACCATAGGGTGACCAGCGACCTCATCGCCAGCAGCATCGGCACCAACCCGGTGGTCGTACGCCGGCTCCTGCAACGTCTCAAGGCGGCGAACATCGTAGAGGTGGCTCGAGGGGCGAGGGGCATCACCCTTTCGCGCCCGGCCGACCAAATCACCCTGCTCGACATTTATCGCGCCGTAGAAGAGGGGGCGGAGGGGACCCTCTTCCGCTTTCACGAGAACCCCAACCCGGCATGTCCCGTTGGGCGCGCCATCCACCAGGCGCTCGACCCCCAACTTGGGCGCGCGCAGAAGGCGTTTGAGCGGGAGCTTGCGTCGTCGACCCTGACGGACGTGCTCTCCGGCATCACACGGGAGGCGGGTGGGCAAGATTCCGATGAATAGTCGGTGACGAGGCCCGCAGGCCACGTCTCATGCTATGATGTAACAATACTGGTTACAATAAATCGGAAGGGGCCCATATGAGCACGTACAGCATCACCCACGTCGGTACAGACGCTCGCACCGAGCTTCATGATGTCCTCGGGCTCACGGGCGCGGAGATCAGCATCAACAACCTGCCTGCCGGCGCGAGCGTGCCCTTCGTGCACGCGCACAAGAAGAACGAGGAGATTTACGGCGTGCTTGCCGGCAGCGGTCGCGTGGTTATCGATGGCGAGTCCGTCGAGCTTTCCACCGGCGATTGGGTGCGCATTGCCCCCGAGGGCAAGCGCCAGTTCTTTGCGGCCGTGGACGAGGGCATCACCTATGTCTGCGTCCAGGTGAGGGCCGGCTCGCTGGAGGAGTATACGGCCGCCGATGCGCTTGCGTAGCGCCAGGACGATTCGAAAGCGCTGACGAGAAGACCTGTCGTGCCGCGGGGAGCACGCATGGCCCCGCGGCATCGCCGCGCATTATGCCGGGGGCGCTGATTCCGGCGCGGTTGGGCGGCCCGCGCGCCAGGCACGGGCGAGCGCGCGATATCGATTCGCGTAGCGGCTGCCGCGCTGCCAGACGAGGGAGAAGTCGTGGGTGATGGCGCAGTCGGCAGGCGTGACGTCCACGAGCGTGCCCGCCGCGAGCTCGCGCTCCACCGCCACGCGGTAGAGAAAGCTCACGCCCGCGCCGGCGGCCACGCACGCCTTGATCGCAGGTATGCTGGCGAGCTCGATGACCCCTGCGAAGTCGCTCACGGAGAGCTCGCGCGCCGCAAGGTGCCGCTCGAGGATTTCCCTCGTGCCCGATCCCGGCTCGCGCAGTACGAGGTGCCGATCGAGAAGGTCGGTGACGCTCGCGGCGCGCTCTCCGGCTGCCGCCACCGCCACGAACGGCTCGCGCGAGAGGGTCTCGCTCTCGAAGGCGCGTCGGTCGAACGAGCCCTCCATCAGGGCAAAGTCAATCTCCCCGGCATCCATGAGCGTTACGAGCTCGGTTGTGTTTCCGGTTCGCATGAGGACGTGCTCGTCGGGGTGGCGGCTGAGGTGCGCCGCCAGCAGACGTGGTGCCACGTAGTCCGCTATCGTGCGCGTGCAGCCAAAGCGCAGCGGAGGGCGCGCGTTCTTCTCGGCCGTATGCGCGTCAAGCTCTGACCGTAGTCGGGCCTCGTCATTCTCGGCGGCGCAAAGCGCCTGGTAGAGAAGTTGTCCCGCCTCCGTGGGCTCCACGCCGCGACCGCTCTTCGCAAAGAGCGCGCAGCCGTAGTGCACCTCCAGCTGCCGGATGTGCTGCGAGACGGCCGGCTGGGTCACGTGCAGCTCCGTGGCGGCGCGCGTGTAGCTACCGGTGCGGCAGACGGTCAGGAACGTGTGCGTGCGATAGTCGAGCATGCGACCTTCTTGGCAAACAAATACTTATGAGTAGATAACTAATTCATCAGAATAGATTATAGCAGCGAAGCGTAGCCTACCCCTTGATACGCGCGAGAGGGGAAGGTCGCATGGAACTCATCAAGGACTTTGGCAAGATGTGGAAGGGCGTGCTGTTTGCGCTGGTCGTCGCCGTGCCGGCGTGGCTTCTGGGCAAGCGGTTCGAGGTCGTGGGCGGACCGGTGTTCGCCATTCTCATCGGCATGGTGCTGGCGCTTGCGGTGCCGGCCGAGAAGGGCGCGCCGCTTGCCGCCGGCATCAAGTTCACGTCCAAGAAGGTGCTCCAGTGGGCGGTGATTCTCCTGGGCTTTGGCCTCAACCTTGCGCAGATCGCGCAGGTGGGCACCATGTCGCTGCCGATCATCCTCTCCACCATCACGACGTCGCTCGTAGTGTCCTATGTGCTCTGCCGTGCGCTCAACATCCCGGGCAAGATCTCCACGCTCATTGGCGTGGGCTCTTCCATCTGCGGCGGCTCGGCCATCGCGGCTACCGCGCCCGTGATCGAGGCGGAGGACGAGGAGGTGGCCCAGGCCATCAGCGTGATTTTCCTCTTCAACGTGATCGCGGCGCTCGTGTTTCCCACGCTCGGCGGCATGCTCGGCCTCACCAACGAGGGCTTTGGTCTCTTTGCGGGCACGGCGGTGAACGACACCTCCTCCGTCACGGCCGCGGCGGCCGCGTGGGACGGCATGCACCCCGGCGCCAACACGCTCGACGCCGCCACGATCGTCAAGCTTACGCGCACGCTGGCCATCATCCCCATCACTCTGGCGCTTGCGTTCTGGCAGGTCCGCCAGGCCCGCCGTGCGGGCGGCGAGGCGAGAAACACCTTCAGCCTGCGGCGCGCCTTCCCGTTCTTTATCGTGTTCTTCGTGCTGGCAAGCGTGGTGACCACGGTATTTTCGCTGCCGGCCGCCGTGACTGCGCCGATCAAGGAGCTCTCCAAGTTCTTCATCGTCATGGCGATGGCGGCCATTGGCTTTAATACCAACGTCGTCAAGCTGGTGCGCACGGGCGGCAAGCCGATCCTCATGGGCCTTTGCTGCTGGGTGGCCATTGCGGCCGTGAGCCTTGGCATGCAGCACCTGCTCGGCATCTGGTAATTGGGGACGGGTTATTTCTCTCAGAGCTTTTGGGACAGGCCCGCCCGGACGCTGGAATGGCGTCCGGGCGGGCCTGTCCCAAAAGCTCTGAGAGAAATAACCCGTCCCCAATTACACAATTACAGGCGGCGGATGGCGGCGATGAGGGGGAGACGCGCGTTGAAGACGTTCACGATGGGGCCAACGGCGAGCGCGGAGATTACGGTGCCCACGCCCAGGCCATTGAGATAGCCAAAGAACAGCACGGAAAGCGCGCAGGCAATGGCCACGAGCGAGCCGTCAAAGCAGAGCTTGCAGGTGCCAAACGGCTTATCCAGCACGGAAGAGATTGCGCGCACCACGCCCTCGCCGGGCACCACGATCACGTTGGGAGCCACCTCCACGGAGATGCCGAACCCCAGGATGCAGCAGCCCAGCAGCAGCGACGCCGCGCACGCGAGGACGCTCGTGGGGCTCAGCCACCACAGCAGCCCCATGCTCACGTCGATGAACGCGCTGAAGATGAGGTTGGCCACCACCTGTAGCAGCTGAATCGGCTGGAAGTCCTTTCTCAGCAGCACGACCTGCGCCACGATGTAGACCATGTTGAGCACAAAGGTGAACTCGCCAAAGGTCGGCTGAAATCGCAGGTCAAGCACATAGGGAATGCTCGAGATGGGGGAGGTGCCAAGCGCTGCCTTAGTGATGAAGGCCACGCCGAACGAGTTGATTAGCAGTCCCGTGACAAAGCAGAGGTAGCGCAGGGCCATCCTGTCCATACCGCGCGCCCCGTCCTCACCGACGACCGTCCACCGCAGCTTTGCGACCAGCTCACTCATGCGCATCCCTCTGTTCTTCTCGCTCAAAGTTCTCGATCATGCGGGTCAGCAGCCGCGAGAGCTCCTCGCGCTCGGCGACGCTCATGCCCGCGCACGCTATCTCGTCAACCTCCGCCCCACAGCAGGCAACGCGCTCGGCGGCCTCCCAGCCGCCGTCGGAAAGCCTGACCTCGAGCGCACGCCGGTCCCCCTGCTTGGGACGGCGCTCGACGAGCCCCGACTCCTCCATGCGCGTCAGGACGCCCGTGACCGTTGCCCGGTCCATCACGCACGCCCGTGCGATGTCGCGCTGAAGGCAGCCCTCGTGCTCGGCCAGGTGCTCGAGAACCTTGGGCTGGCCCGGCATGAGGCCAAACGCCCGCGTGCGCGACGTCATGGCGCGGTTTGAGTGGTTGAACGCCATGAGCAGCAGATGGTGGATCGTGTCGGTCTCCACGGTGCCTCCGCGTCAAGGTTGTTAGGATAGCAACGGTTAGTATACTAACAGTTATCGGGAAGATGCGTGCCGACCAGTTGAAGCCCGTCGTGACAACGGGCGGCCTTCGTGTGCAGCGGGCCGCTATCGCAATCTACATGGCGCCCTCCGCCCATGCGCGCAGCTCGTCCGCATCCAGGCGGCCGTTGAGCAGCCGGCCCTCGAGGACCGTGGCTTCCGGCACGAGCGCGGCCATGCGCTCCGGCGCGCGCCCAAGGCCGCTGCCACCGCTCGTGGCAAACGGGACAACGGTCTTGCCGGCAAGGTCGTGGGCCTCGGTCTCGAGGAAGGTATCAATGATGCGCGGCTCCACGTACCACCAGATGGGGAAGCCCACGAAGACGGTGTCATACGCGTCCATGCTGTCCACGCGCCCGGCGATGGCGGGGCGGCTGCCCTCGTCCGCCATCTCGCGCGAGCTGCGGCTGCTCTTGTTGTTCCAGTCGAGGTCCGCGGGCGTGTAGGGCCGCTCGGGCGCGATCTCAAAGAGGTCGGCTCCGATGGCGCCGGCAAGCTCGCGCGCGACGCGAGCCGTGGTGCCGGTGGCGGAGAAGTACGTTACCAGAGCGCTCATTATGCTACCCTTCCTTTACGTGACGATACGTCACTTGTAAGGATACCCAACGTCGCCGGCGTCGAGCCGTGAAAAGCAGCGCGCCGTCAGGCTGCGCGATGGCCCGCTCTGCGCCGGCGGGCTCGAATCGTATGGGGGCATGCATGATGGACGGCCGCTGCGAGGCGCGTGGATTGGCGGGGCCCACCGCGCCCGTCATCTACGTCATTGACTCGCCGGAGCACCCGATGGACGTGGCGGTGGCCGCGGAGGGGCTGCGCTCGCGCGTGGTGAGCGTGCCGGTTGCGGACTGGGGCGGCGCGCTCACGCCGTGGCCCGCCCCCGCGCTGCGCCCGGGCGAGAAGGACTTTGGCGGCCGGGCGGACGAGACGCTCGCTGCGCTTGCTCAGGAGCTCGACCGTGCGTCCGGCCCCCGCGCCATCTGCGGTTACTCGCTCGGCGGACTCTTTGCGCTCTACGCGTTCGTGCGCGAGCCGCGGCTTGCGGCCTGTGCCTGCCTCTCGGGCTCGGTCTGGTACGAGGGCTGGGTCGACTGGCTGCGCGCAAACGCACCAGACTGCGCCGGGCGCTACGCGTTCTTCTCGGTGGGGAAGAAGGAGAAGCGCGCGGGTCTGCCGTTTCGCCACGTGGAGGAGGACCTTGCCGCCTGTGCGGACGTTCTGCGGGCACACGGGTGCCAGGTCGAGGCGGCGCTCGGTCCCGGCAACCACATGCAGCACGTGACCGAGCGCCTTGCGACGGGCCTTGCCGCGCTCGACACGTTTCTCGCCGACGCCGGGCGGGGCGGCGCGGTCCGTCCCTAGCCTCGCCGTATGAAGTGCATGACGAGTGCCACCATCACCTCCTTCTCCTCCGGCTTTGACTCGGCGATGAGGATGGTCATGGCCACGAGCGCGCTGTCGTCGATGGCCTTCTCGCCCGTGGGCGTGAGCAGCGCCCCGTTTCGGTCGAGGAAGTACAGGAAGACCGCGGCGGCGATGCGCTTGTTGCCGTCGAGGAAGCTGTGGTCCTTCACGACGAAGTAGAGCAGGTGGGCCGCCTTCTCCTCGAGCGTGGGATAGAGGTCGTGTCCGTCGAAGCTCTGGAAGACGTTGCCGACGGCACCCCTGAACGAGGCGTCCTTCTCCACGCCAAAGAGCGTGCTCTCTCCGCCAAAGCGCAGGGAGTCGATCACCTCGCGGCACTCCTCGTAGGAGATCGCGCGTGTGGAGGGCGTGCCCTCGGGCGCCGTCACGCGGAGGTGGTCGTAGTCGTCCAGCAGGTCGAGCGCCCCGGTGTAGCTCTGGACGATGTCGAGGATTTGACGGGACTCCAGGCTCTCGGGGACGCGCGCCATGATCTTGGTGACCCGGCCCAGCTGCTCGAGCCGCCGCTCGTTCTCCGCGTGGCCGGTCACGATGTAGCGACGCAGCACGTCTGTGGCCCAGCGGCGGAACTCAACGCCGCGTACGGACTTCACGCGATAGCCGACGGAGAGGACCATGTCGAGGTTGTAGTGCTCGGTCTGGTACGTCTTGCCGTCGCGGGCAGTTGTCGCAAATTTTGCGACAACTCGATTCTCGGACCCCGCAAGCTCCTCCCGTAGCGCGTTGGCGACGTGCTTGCCGATGGTCTTGACGTCGCGCCCAAAGAGAGCCGAGAGCTGCGCGCGGCTCAGCCAGACGTCCTCTCGCTCCGGGTCGAGCCTCACCGGCAGCTCAATCGCCCCGTCGGCCGACTCAAACAGTACGATGCCCTTCCCTGCGTCCATGCGTGCCTCCGTTCTGCCGCTCCTTCGGTAGAACAAACGTACGCTATGGACCGGATAGTAATTGACCGGGGGTCGCCGCGTCGTCAGCCGCGCAGCGCGTCCACCACGTCCGCCGCGCTTGCGTCGAGAAGGACGCTCCGCTCGGCGATCTCCGCCGGCGCGCATGCCTCGCCAAGGTTCACGCAGGCATAGGTGGCATGCGGGTTCTCGGCCGCCATGCGCCAGAACGGGAACTTGATGATGACGGGGGTGTTGCCGCCCACGCCAAGCTCCAGAAGGATCAGTCGCGACCCCCGGTGGCGGCGAACGAAGTCCTGGTAACGCGCTGCGGCGGCGTGCCAGCCCTCGTCCTCCACGAAGGTGTCGTCCGCGCGCAGGTTCATGGTCATGGGCGCACCGCAGATCGGGCAGCGCGGCACGAGCTCCGCGGGCACGCGCATGTTGCGCTGCTCGGCGACCATGCACCGGACCTGCGCCTCGTTGTCGTAGGTGCGCGCGTGGCACGGCACGCTGCACTGCCAGAGGCCGTAGTCGCCCTGCGCGTAGAAGAGCCGTTCCTTAGGGAGGCCCGCGCGCTGGAAGCAGTGGTCCACGTTGGTGGTGAGGACAAAGAGGTCCTTCTCGGCCAGCAGCTCAAGAAGCTGCTCGTAGAGCGGGGTGGGCACCGGGTCGTAGCGGTTGATCTTGATGTGGCGGCTCCAGTACGCCCAGCGCTCCTCCTCCGTCGGGAACGGGAAGAATCCGCCGGAGTACATGTCCGGGAAGTCGTACTTCTCGATGAAGTCGGAGAAGTGCTCGCAGAAGCGTGCGCCGGAGTACGTGAGTCCGGCGGCCGTGGAGAGGCCGGCCCCGGCGCCCACAAGCACGGTGTCGGCCGCGTCAAGCGCCGTGGCGAGCCGCTCGAGCTCCGTCGAGAAGCTCCTGGTAGATGCGCTGGTCAGCGGGGAGAAAAACATCGAAGATCACCTTGAGCCCGTGGTCGTTGTTTGCGAGGTGGTCGAGGACGGTGCGCACGGCGATGCGCGCAGCCTCCTCCTGCGGAAAGCCGAAGACGCCCGTGGAGATACAGCAGAACGCGAGCGTCCGGAGCCCGCGGCGCGTGGCCTCCGCTAGACATGCCTGGTAGCAGTTGGCGAGAAGGTCCCCATCGTGCGGCGTCGGCCGTCCGCCCCGCACGATGGGCCCCACCGTGTGGAAGACGAGCCCGCTCGGCAGGTTGTGTGCGGATGTGACCTTGACCTGGCCCGTGGGCTCCGCGTGGCCCTGCGCGGCCATGAGCTCGGCGCAGTCCAGGCGCAGCTGCATACCCGCAAACGTGTGGATTGCGTTGTCGATGCAGTGGTGGCCGGGCACAAAACAGCCGAGCATTTGGTCGTTGGCGGCGTTCACGACGGCGTCCGCCGCGAGGCGCGTGATGTCCCCGCGCCAGAGGGCCACGCGGGAGAGCGCGGGGTCTGCGGCGTCAACGGCCGGCAGCGCCGCCGCGTCCACCGCCCCGCCGCGCTCGCGCAGACGCTCCGCGAGGTAGGCGTCCTGCACGGCCAGCACCTCTGCCGCCACGGGCGCGGGCGAGCGAACGTTCATGAGCGCGCGCAGGAGGGCCCGCTGGCCGTCGGTGCCCTCCGGCACCACGATCTTCTCGCCATCCGCGCGCTCGGCGAGCAGTGCCTCGATGAGGTAGATCCTGCGTTTGTCCTGGGTCATGACCGTCGCCCCGCCCTTCTTGCCGTGTCGCTACTTGCTCACCACGGAGACGCGCTCGCGCACGTGCTCGCCGCTCTCGAGGAGGTCCACGATCGCGATGGCGTAGTCGGCGTAGCTCACCGTGGACTGACCGGCAGCGTTGAGCGTGAGCTCCTCGCCGGCCAGCGTGTACTCGCCGGTGCGTGCGCCGTCCGCCTGGAAGTCCGCGGCGGGGGAGACGTAGGTCCACGCCACGTCCGCGCGCTCGCGCAGGTTGGCGAGGGCGGCGCCGTGGGCGGCCGAGAGCGGCTTCCAGTCCTCGGGGAAATCGGGCCCCTGGTCAACGGTGGCGGCGTGCTCCGGGTTCACGAAGAGGCTGCCCGCCCCGCCCACGACGACGAGGGGCGTGGGCGTGCCGGCCACGCAGTCAGCCAGGTGGATGGCCACGTTGGTGATCGCGGGGATGGTCTCGGGCGTCCAGCCGCCCGCGGCGTCCACCACGGCGTCAAAGCCGACGAGGTCGGCGGCGGTGAGCTCGAGCGCGTCCTTCGCAAGGGCCTTCTCGGCGGCCGTGCGGTTCTCGCCGCGCACGATGGCGGTGACGTCCATGCCGCGTTCCACCGCCTCCTTCACCACGAGCTGGCCCACGCGACCGTTGGCGGCGACGACGGCGACCTTGAGGTTCTTCTGGGGCATTGCGGTTCCTTTCTCTTGCGCTTTTGGGGACAGCGGTATAGTCTCTCCATTGGTGCACAAGAGAAAGTAGGCACAATAAAGTGCGGTAAGTACCTTTTGGTAACTATTGGTGGTGAGCAGCGATGAACGAGAAGAACTTCAAACAGCGAGAATGGCCGGCGTGCCCGGTGGAGACCACGCTCTCGCTCATCGGCGACAAGTGGAAGGTGCTCATCCTGCGCGAGCTCCTGGGTGGGACCAGGCGCTTCGGCGAGCTTCAGCGCGGCGTCGGACGCGTCTCGCAGAAGGTGCTCACGAGCCAGCTGCGGGCAATGGAGGCCGACGGGCTCGTCCGCCGGGAGGTCTTTGCCGAGGTGCCGCCGCGCGTGGAGTACTCGCTCACGCCGCTGGGGGAGAGCCTCGCCCCGGTGATCGCTGCGCTCAAGTCCTGGGGCGAGAGTTTCAAGGCGCAGTTCGCGTGACGTGACGCGTCCCAGACGAGAACGCGATCTTGTCGCGTCAGAGCAGCGCGGGCTGCAGGCGGCGGAGCGGCCTCTGCGCGCCCTGGGTCACCGTGTCCTCGGGGCGCAGGTGGCCCAGGAGCAGGGGCGACTCCGGGTCGTGCTGCGTGCGGTAGTTCCGGAGCGCGCGCTCGGGGTCCTTGTTGGCGTAGCAGTAGCGACAGCCGTTGGGACAGGAGTCGTACGCGCCGATGTCGCGGCTCTCGATGCAGCCGCAGCCGGCGCGCTGGCCCTTGTGCTTGCGCGGCGCGAACTTGATACCGTTGGCGGCGCCCAGGATGTCGAGCGTGGTGCAGCCGCTTGGGTGGATGCCGTAGGCGCTCCAGTCGCCGTTGGAGCCGCAGGTCTGGAGCCAGATGCCGTGTTCGGCGGCGATGGCCCCCATGCCGCGAGCGAGCCGGTCCATGTCCTCGGGGCCGATGGGGGCGAGCTCGGGCATGTTGAACCGCAGCTTCTTGTAGAGCTCCACGAACGAGAAGATGCAGCGGTCCACGTGGCCGGAAAGGCGGCCGCACAGGTGGTCGAACGTTTCCAGATGGCGCTCCACGGTGTAGGCGGGCGTGAGGAGCACCGGGTCGTAGCGCCAGGCGATGCGCCGCGCGCCCACGATCTTCTCGAGGTCGTAGAGGGTCTCCACGGAGTCCTCGATGCTGGGGACGCGCGGTTCGACGTCTGGGCCGTAGGCGGTGATGGTGTAGTGGAAGTAGGTGTTGAAGCGGCCTGTGATCTCGTGCAGGCGCGGCAGGATGGGCGCGTAGTTCTTGGAGCAGAAGATCACGACGTCAACCACGTCCGGCGTGAGCTCGTAGCGCGTCACCTTGGTGGGGAAGAGCGGGTTTCTTGCCAGCGCGAACCCCTCCTCAAAGCGCCTGAGCAGCCAGGGCGTGTACCACTGCGCGGTGTCCGTGCGCGCGCCGGTGTTGATGATCATGCTGCCCCCTCGTAATACCCTCTTACAAGAACAAGTGTTCTTACCATGATAGCGTGAGGGGCGTGTCGGCTCAACCATGTGGGCGGGCCCACGTCCGCGATTGGCGCCTCGCAGTGCGACGCGGAGGCCCCGGAGCCCGCATGATTTGGTGAATGGATAATATACTAATATACGAAATCGGCGACCTACTCCTGATGCCCGTGAAAAAGTACCCAACAGATGAGGCTCTAGGAAGCACTAACAGGGGTTCTCCGTTTCGAGCCTCATCTGTTGGGCACTTTTTTGCGGTGTGCTCAAGTATGGGGGTACAACCCGTCTGCACGTTATCCTAGATTCGTGCGCGGGGCAGGGAAAAGGTGCGATGGCGCCCGCACATTCGTAGAGAATCGAGGCGGAATGGCGCGCCAAGCCCCCTAAAAACGACGGCTGCCGACGAGAGGGGAGACATGCTGGGTCGTAACAGCCGGGCGGGCATCGCGCTCGCGCTTCTTGCCGCGGCGCTCTACGCGCTGAGCACGCCGTTCTCAAAGCTGCTGCTTGGCGGCGTTGCCCCCAACATGATGGCGGCCCTGCTCTACCTGGGCGCCGGCGCGGGGATGACGGTCCTTGCGCTCGGGCGCCGGGCGATGGCCCGCGGGGATGCCGCGGCGGGTAACCCGCTCGTGCGCGAGGACGCGCCCTACGTGCTCGCCATGATCGCGCTGGACGTGGCGGCGCCCATCCTGCTCATGGCGGGGCTCTCGCTCTCCTCTGCAGAGACCGTCTCGCTGCTCAACAACTTCGAGATCGTGGCCACGGCCGTCGTGGCGCGCCTGGCCTTCGGGGAGCGGGTCGGCGGGCGGGCGGCCCTGGGCATCGGCGTCATTACCGTGGCATGCCTGCTGCTCTCGTGGGACGGTGCGGGCGTGAGCCTCTCGACGGGGTCGCTGCTCGTTCTGGGCGCGTGCGTGTGCTGGGGCGTGGAGAACAACTGCACCAACCGCCTCTCGGAGCGCGACCCGGTCCAGGTGGTCGTTGCAAAGGGCTGGGGCTCGGGTGCCGGGGCGCTCGTCGTGGCGCTTTTTGCGGGGGACGCGCTGCCAGCGGCCGCTGACGCCGTCTGCGCGCTGGCGCTGGGCTTTGTTGCGTATGGCCTCTCAATCGCCTGCTACGTGCGGGCGCAGCGCGAGCTCGGCGCCGCGCGCACGAGCGCCTTCTACGCCGTGAGCCCGTTCATTGGGAGCGCGCTGGGCCTCGCGCTGTTCCAGACGCCGCTCGCGCCGACCTTCGTTGCCGCGCTCGCGCTCATGGTGGTGGGCACGTGGCTCACCGCGCCGCGCCTGTAGTTTAGGGTAGTTTGGGGACGGGTTATTTCTCTCAGAGTTTTTGGGACAGGCCTGGGGCGCAGCATCGCCCCAGGCCTGTCCCAAAAACTCTGAGAGAAATAACCCGTCCCCAAACTACACTCCCGCCGCTCCCGGCCTATCGGCGCATGTAGAGCAGCGGGTAGGGGCGACTCTCCTCGTCCGTCTCGGTGCGCTGGTACGTGGAGAAGCCCATGTGCTCGTAGAAGCCCACGGCCTGGGGGTTCTGCTCGTTGACGGTGAGCTCGGTGACGCCGAGGTGCTCGATGCCGTATGTGAGGAGCATGCGGCCAAGCCCCTGCCCGCGCACGTCGGGGTCGAGGAAGAGCATCTCGAGGCGCCCGCCCTCAACGCCCATGAACCCCACGGGCGCATCCTCCCTCTCGGCCACGACGAGCGTGCCCACCCCCGCGAGGGCCTGCGGGACAAACGGCTTGATCTGGGCGACCTCCGCGTCGGAGAGAAACGCGTGCGTGGCGCGCACGGAGCGCTCCCATACGGCGACGAGCTGCTCGACGAGTCCTGGCGTACGGTCGGGTGCGGTACGAAGCTGAACGTTGCAAGACACGTGGGCTCCTTTTTTGGAAGGTGTCTGCTGAGATGGGGCTCAGGCCCCGCCGTGCATGCTACGGGATCCGGGCGCGGCGCGGCCAATCTCCCCGCGCCCGTTAGCGCGTCATGAAGAAGAGGGCAATGTTGCTCGCGAGGGAGAGGACCGGCACCACAAAGCAGAGGAGCGTGCCCGTGATCGAGCAGAGCATACCGATGGCGGTGGTGAGGTCCTTGCGGTAGTCGGCCTTCTTGGCCTTGCGCGCGAGCACGATGCCCGCGATGCCCACAAAGCCTCCCACGACCTGCAGCCAGATGAACGGGGTGAACGCCGTGGCAAGCGAGAAAACTCCGAGCACGATGGAGGCGATGTCCATGGGACCTCCCGGGAAGAGTCAGCCAGTAACGTCATGATACGGCAAGCGCCGCCCTGCGGGGCAGGAGCAAAACGCGAGGTCGTTGACAATGACCCTGCGTCGTCTCGTAGTGTGGGCCAAAGATGCGGGCGCAGCAGGCGCCCTGTAAGAATCGAGGAACGCGCATGACACGAAGAGGCTGGCCGCGCACGACGTGGATGTGCTGTGAAGCGGCGAAATGCTGTCTTTGAAGTAGCAATTTGGGTACGTGTTAGCTGACTGAACAAAGAGGGGCCCTGTTCCCTGGTGCGCGGGCGTTTCGCCGGCGTCGCGGGGAGGGGCCCGAGGGGAGGGCTACGATGCCAGAGTACTGGACCGTTGGGGAGCTTGCGCGCCGCGCTGGGGTGACGGTTCGGACCATTCAGTTCTATGACCAGCAGAAGCTGCTGGCGCCCTCTGCGAAGGGCCCGCAGAACCGGAGGCTCTACTCCGAGGAGGACGAGCGGGAGCTCCAGCGAATCCTGGTCCTCAAGTTTCTGGGGAACTCGCTCTCGGACATCCGGAGGGTCGTCTCGCACGAGCTCGACGGCGAGGAGCTCGAGGGGCTTATCGACCAGCAGGTCGAGGTGCTCGGGCATGACCTCGCGCGCCTCATGCGCCGCATGGCCGCGCTCCGCGCGATCCGCCGTCGCGTTCGGCAGGGGGACGACCCCGACTGGGCCGAGATCGCCCTCACCATCGACCCGTCCGGCTCCCAGCCCTCCGCGATGCGCCACTCCCAGCACGAGAGCGCCGGCGTGGGGACGGGCGCGGTCGCGAGCGGCGAGGGGGGTGCCCAGTGGCGCGGCGTCATCGTGAGCGCCCTCGGCCTCATGGCGGCCGGCGTGCAGCCCGACGACCCGTGGGCCCACGAGCTTGCGGCTCGCTACCAGGCCCTTTGCGAGCGCCTGGGGAACCACCTCCCCAGAGAGTTCATCCCGCTTGACGGGAAGATGCACGAGGACGCCGTCGCGGGGGATGACACCATCGAGGAGCTCCGGCGCTCCGTGGACGAGTATCTCGCGCTGGCGGGGGCGCCGGCGGCGGCCGTTGCGCTTGCCGGGCGGGAGTAGCCGCCTTCCGGTGTCGCCGCTTTCCGGGCCTCACGGCGCGGGCGAGAAGTACCTCGTGTGCCCCCAGGGCGTGGCACCATGTGCCCCCAGGGCGTGGCGCCTCCGGGGCCCGCGGGCTCAGGAGGGCCCCATCCCCGGAAAGCCCGTCTGGCGCAGCGCCTCGTAGAGGACGATCGCCGCTGCGTTTGAGAGGTTGAGCGCGCTGATGCGATAGTCCTCCGGATCGACGAAGTTGCCGCAGACGTCCTGCCTGAGAAGCGCCCTGTGGTCTTGTCCCTCCGCCGGCGCCCAGTCGTCCGCGTCCCCGAGCGACTGGGCGTCGGCCAGCATGGGGATGCGCTCGCAGCACGTGGGGTGCGCGGCGAGCAGCCCCTCGGCAAGCCCCGTGCTTTCCCGGCCAAAGACGAGGAAGTCGCCCGTGGCGTAGCGCGCCTCGGCGTAGGTCTTCCGGGCCTTTTTGGTGAGGAGGTGCAGCCGCGCGTCTGCGGACCTCGTCGCGAGGTCGTTGCGCGCAAGGAAGTCCTCCCAGCTCTCGTAGACGGTCACGTCGAGGCTCCGCCAGTAGCCGAGCCCCGCGCGGCGGAGCGCGCGCTCCTCGAGGGAGAAGCCAAGCGGCCCGACGAGATGGAGCCGCGACCCTGTGACCACGCAGGTCCGGCCGATGTTGCCGGTGTTTGCCGGAATCTCCGGCTCAACGAGCACAATGTTGAACACGGCATCCCCCTCCCGCCGCCGCGCGGCGCATCCGGCCGGCCGGCGCACGGGATGGATTTGCGCCCGCCGACTCCCGCTATACTGGTCCGTGCAACGAAAGCTGACCCGAAGGGAACCACATGATCAAGGACCTGGTGCACGACGAGGCCGTTCTTTCCGTTCCGTGCGAGCCCGCGACCGTTGAGGACGCGGCCGTCGCGCAGGACCTGCTCGACACCCTCGCCTCGATCGAGGACGCGGCCTGCCTGGCCGCCAACCAGATCGGCGTGACCAAGGCCATCATCGTCTTCCAGGACGAGAGTGGCAAGGCGCACGTCATGTATAACCCGCGCATCCTCATGGGCCTTGCCGCCACAAAGGTGCCCGAGAGCTGCCTCACGCACGAGGAGGAGACGCGCGTCACGCGCTTCGCCAAGATCAAGGTTGCCTTTGACGAGCTCGTCGACGGCGCGTTCAAGCCGCGCAAGCGCGACTACCTGGGCTGGGAGGCCCAGATGATCCAGCACATGGTCGACCACTGCAAGGGCAAGCTGATCTAGGTGGCCGTCCGCGCCGCCTCCGCGGCGCCCGACCACATCGAGGTTCGCGGCGCGCGCGTGCACAACCTGCGGGACGTGAGCGTTGACGTGCCCCTGAACGAGCTCGTGGCCGTGGCGGGCGTCTCCGGCTCCGGCAAGAGCTCGCTCGCGCTGGGCGTGCTCTACGCCGAGGGCTCGCGACGCTACCTCGAGTCTCTCTCAACCTATACGCGCCGGCGCATGACGCAGGCGGGCCACGCCGCCGTGGACGACGTTCGCTACGTCCCGGCGGCGCTCGCGCTTCACCAGCGGCCCGCGGTCCCGGGGGTGCGCAGCACCTTTGGCACCATGTCCGAGCTCCTCAACAGTCTGCGCCTGCTCTTCTCGCGCGTGGCGAGCCACCGCTGCCCGCACTGCGGCTCCTACGCCCCTCCCTCGTTCGCCGTGGCCCTGGACCAGCCCATCGTCTGCCCTGCCTGCGGCGAGAGGTTCTTTGGCCCTGGCGCCGAGGACCTTGCGTTCAACAGCGGCGGCGCCTGTCCCACCTGCGAGGGGACGGGCGTGGTCCGCACGGTCAACGAGGCCGCTCTCGTGCCTGACGAGAGCCTTACCATCGACGAGGGCGCGGTGGCCCCCTGGGGCAGCCTCATGTGGGACCTCATGAAGCAGGTCTGCGGCGCCATGGGCGTGCGGACGGACGTGCCCTTCCGCGAGCTCACGCCTGAGGAGCGCGACATCGTCTTCCACGGGCCGGCCGAGAAGCGCCACATCCTCTACAAGTCCAAGAAGGGCGACGACTTCGCCGAGCTTGACTTCACCTACTACAACGCGGTCTACACCGTTGAGAACGCGCTTTCCAAGGTCAAGGACGAGAAAGGCCTCAAGCGCGTGAGCCGCTTCCTCACGGAGGGGCCCTGCCCGGACTGCGGCGGAACGCGCCTCTCGGACGCGGCGCGCGCCCCGCGCGTGGCGGGCATCTCCCTTGACGCCGCTGCGGCCATGACGCTCTCCGATGCGGCGGCGTGGGTGTCCACGGTGCCGGCGGGCCTGGACGCCGAGCTGCGACCCATGGCGCAGAGCATCTGCGAGTCCTTCCTGCACACGGCGCGGCGCCTGCTGGACCTGGGGCTCGGCTATCTCGCGCTCGACCGCGCGGGATCTACGCTCTCAACCGGAGAGCGCCAGCGCGTGCAGCTGGCCCGCGCCGTCCGCAACCGCACGACCGGCGTGCTCTACGTGCTCGACGAGCCGTCGATCGGCCTTCACCCCGCCAACGTGGACGGCCTTCTCGGCGTCATGCGCGACCTTCTGGCGGACGGCAACTCCGTCGTCATGGTCGACCACGACGCGCACATCCTCGCCGAGGCCGACCACCTCATCGAGCTGGGCCCGGGCGCCGGCGCGGACGGCGGGCGCGTGGTCAGTCAGGGGACCGTCGCCGAGGTGGCGGCGGATCCGGCGTCGCGCATCGGCCCGTACCTTGCGGGCGAGAAGGACCGCGCCCTGCGGCCCCGCGCGGAGGAAGGCGAGCTCTTCGACCTCGGGCGCATCGCGTTGGGGACCGGTACGCTCCATACCGTGCGCCCGCTCCACGTGGAGGTACCGCGCGGCAGGCTCGTGGCGGTGACGGGCGTCTCGGGCTCGGGAAAGACGACGCTCGTGCTGGAGACGCTGGTGCCGGCGCTTGCCGCCGCGGCGGCGGGGGAACCGCTGCCCGCGCACGTGCGCTGGGTGGACGCCGAGGGCGTGCGACGCGTGAACCTCATCGACGCCACGCCGATCGGCATCAACGTGCGCTCCACCGTGGCCACCTACGCGGGCGTCCACGATGAGCTGCGCCGCGCCTATGCCCGCACGGAGGAGGCGCGCGCCGCCGGCTACAAGGCCGGCGACTTCTCCTACAACACGGGGTGCCTGCGCTGCCCCACCTGTGACGGCACGGGCGAGGTGTCGCTTGACGTGCAGTTTCTGCCGGACGTGGACATTCCCTGTCCGGACTGCCGGGGCTCGCGCTACGCCCCGGCGGCGGACGGCGTGCATCGCCCGCGCTCGGGCGAGCCGGCGGGCACCGGCCTCACGCTGCCGCAGCTCATGGCCCTCTCCGTTGATGAGGCGCTTGACGCATGCTCCGACCTGCGGCGCGTTGCCGCGCGGCTTCAGGTGCTGCACGACCTGGGCCTGGGTTATCTCACGCTCGGGGAGGCCACGCCGGCGCTCTCCGGCGGCGAGGCGCAGCGCCTCAAGCTTGCGAGCGAGATGGGGCGCGCGCAGGACGACGCCGTCTTCGTCTTTGACGAGCCCACGATCGGCCTCCATCCGCTCGACGTGCGCACGCTGCTCGGCGTGTTCCAGCGGCTTGTTGAGGCGGGCGCCACCGTTCTGGTGGTGGAGCACGACCTCGACGTCATCCGCTCTGCGGACTACGTGATCGACATGGGGCCCGGCGGTGGCGAGTCCGGCGGCCGCATCGTCTGCGCCGGCACGCCCGAGCAGGTCGCCGCCTGCCCGGAGAGCGTCACCGGCCGCTACCTGTAAAAAGAGTCGGGCGCGGAGCCGCGAGGGGGGGCGGTGCAAGGGGGACAGTCGGTGCAAGGGGGACAGTCACTTTTGCACAAGTTCTCAGTGTGCAAAAGTGACTGTCCCCCTTGCACCGACTGTCCCCCTTGCACCGCCCCCACCTCAGCAGCGATGGGCGCTGGGGCAGATGTCCTCGAGGACGCAGCCGTCGCAGTGCGGGCTGCGCGCCGTGCAGGTGTCGCGCCCGTGGCGGATCCACTGGTGGTTGACCGGCCCCCAGAGCTCGCGCGGCAGCAGGCGCAGCAGGTCCTGCTCGGTCTTGAGCGGCTCCTTCTCGTGCGTCTTGGGCGAGAGCGCGAGGCGATGCGCGATGCGGTTGACGTGCGTGTCCACCGCGATGCCCTCCACGATGCCAAACCCCACGTTCATCACGATGTTGGCCGTCTTGCGCCCCACGCCGGGCAGGCGCGTGAGCTCCTCCATCGTGTGCGGCACCTCTCCGCCGAACTCGCTCACGATCATCTGGGCGCACTCAACGCAGTGTCGTGCCTTCGACTTGTAGAACCCCAGGCTGTGGATGTACTCGGCGATCTCCTCGGGCGTGGCCGCCGCCATCGCCCCCGGTGTGGGGAAGCGCTCAAAGAGCGCCGGTGTGACCTTGTTGACCTGGGCGTCCGTGGTCTGTGCGGAGAGCAGCACGGCAATGGTCAGGCGAAACGGGTTCGCATGGTCAAGAAAGCACTCGACCGGGCCGTACTTCTCGTCAAGGCGGCGGCACACCTCGACGGCGCGCTCCACCTTGGCCTTCTTGGTCTCTCGGGGCATGGGTCCTCCCTCCCGCGTTCGTCCCATCATACCTGAGGGGCTCGGCGCCCGGCGCGTGCTAGCCCTGATACGCGTCGAGGGCGGGGATGAGGTCGCCCACGGAGTCGAGCATCCAGGTGCCGCCCTCCTGCCGGTAGCCAAAGCGCTCGTCGCGCTTGACGGCAACGGGGATGCCCGCGCCGCGCGCCGCCGCGATGCCGGCGTCGGAGTCCTCAACGGCTACGCACGCCGAGCCCGGCAGGCCGAGCAGCCCCAGCGTGTGAAGGTAGATGGCAGGGTTGGGCTTGGACTCGGTGAAGTCCTCTCCGCTCACGATGACCTCAAAGCACGTCGTGAGGCCGCAGTCGCGCACGACGCGCTCGATCTTCTCGCGCCGAGACGAGGACGCCAGGGCCACGCGCACGCCGCGTCGCCGCAGCTCGGCGATGGTCTCGCGGACGCCGGGGTTGATGAGCGTGCCGTAGTCGGTGATCTGCTCGAACGCCTCGCCGGTTGCGGCGGAGGGGCCGAGCTCGAGGTCGCGTTCGGAGAGACGAGGCGCCCGCGACCACCAGAGCCCGATCATCTTCTGGTAGATGCCGCCCGCCCCGCCCGCGAGCCGGTGCAGCTCCTCGTCGGGAATCTCGAGGCCGCGCTCGCGAAAGAACGCGCGCAGCACGTCCTGGTAGGCACGCTCGGTGTCCACGAGCACGCCGTCCATGTCAAAGATGACCGCCTGGGGGTTCATGGGGGTTCCTCTCGTCGCTTTTCCGCCGCATATTCTAGCGGCTCGGCGGCGAGCGGTCGGGTTGCGCGGACGGGCGTTTGCGGGACGTTCCGAGTACGTTTTGCGAGAAGTTCAAAATAGGTTTGTGGTAGAGTGGCAGCATTGAACTTTTTTGCGTGAGAAGTTCAATTTTGACCTGAAATTGAACTTTTTGGAGGGATGCATGGAGCAGACCGTCTTCTCGGAGCGCCTCAGGCAGGCCATGGCCGAGAAGGGCCTCAAGCAGGCCGACCTTGTCCAGGCGGCCGCCACGCGTGGCCGCAAGCTGGGAAAGAGCCAGGTCAGCCAGTACGTGAGCGGAAAGGTCGAGCCTCGGCCCGGCGTCTGCTCCCTGCTTGCCGACATCCTGGGCGTTGACGCGAGGTGGCTCGCAACGGGCGAGCGCGCGCGAGCTTCCGCGCGGCCTGAGACCGCGAGCCAGCCCGCCTCCGCCACCACCCGTCAAAGGAGCACCTCAATGCGCGAATTCAAGAAGTCCGCCAAGCTCGACAACGTCCTCTATGACGTCCGCGGCCCCGTCGCCGACGAGGCGGCCCGCATGGAGGACGAGGGCGTCCGCATCCTGAAGCTCAACATCGGAAACCCGGCGCCGTTTGGCTTCCGCACGCCGGACGAGGTCGTCCACGACATGCGCCAGCAGCTGCCCGAGTGCGAGGGCTACTCGGACTCCCGCGGCCTTTTCTCCGCCCGCAAGGCCATCATGCAGTACGCGCAGCTCAAGCACCTGCCCAACGTGAGCATGGACGGCATCTACACCGGCAACGGCGTCTCCGAGCTCATCCAGCTCTGCATGAACGTCCTGCTCAACACCGGCGACGAGATCCTCATCCCGAGCCCCGACTACCCGCTCTGGACCGCGTGCGCCACGCTTGCCGGCGGCACGGCCGTCCATTACCTCTGCGACGAGCAGGCCGAGTGGACGCCCGATCTTGCCGACATCGAGTCCAAGGTCACGAGCAACACCAAGGCGATTGTCATCATCAACCCCAACAACCCCACGGGCGCCGTCTACCCGCGCGAGGTTCTCGAGCAGATTGTGGAGATTGCCCGGCGCCACCAGCTCATGATCTTCTCGGACGAGATCTACGACCGCCTCTGCATGGATGGGCACGAGCACGTCTCCATTGCGGCGCTGGCGCCGGACCTGCCGTGCGTCACGTTCTCGGGCCTCTCCAAGTCTCACATGGTGGCCGGCTACCGCATCGGGTGGATGGTCCTCTCGGGCAACAAGCGCTGCATGAGCGACTTCATCTACGGCGTCAACATGCTCTCCAACATGCGCCTGTGCTCCAACGTGCCCGCGCAGTCCATCGTTCAGACCGCTCTCGGCGGCTACCAGAGCGTGGAGCGCTACGTGGAGCCGGGAGGGCGCATCTACGAGCAGCGCAACTTTGTCTACGAGGCGCTCAACGCCATCGACGGCATCACGGCGGTAAAGCCCAAGGCGGCGTTCTACATCTTCCCCAAGATCGATGTGAAAAAGTTCAATATCACCGATGACGAGCAGTTTGCCCTCGACCTGCTGCACGAGAAGCATATCCTCGTGACGCGCGGCGGCGGCTTTAACTGGTCGGAGCCCGACCACTTCCGCATTGTCTACCTGCCCCGCATGGAGGTCCTGCGGGAATGCATGGAGGATCTGGCCGACTTCCTCGAGCACTATCGCCAGCGTTAGGCCAAAGGCAAGGGCTCGGAGCCGCCCTTTGGCCGCGGTTTTAAATGTTAGGTACTTTTTCGGGCGCCTCTCAAGTACTGCTTGGGAGGTGCCATTTTTCTACCTGCGCAAATAGGAGCCTATAAATGTTGGGTACTTGCCCGGCGCTCAAAAAAGTGCACAACACTCGCTGAGACAATGCGCGTCGGCCCCGAGGCGACCCCGGAAGCCCTTCCGCCCCCCCCGAGGCCGGCGAGGGCTCAGCCAAAGACTCGCTCCACGCGCCATACGTCGTCAAAGCTGATGCGGGTGCGCACGACCGTGAGCTCGCGCGCCGCAAGGTCCACGCTCGTGACCAGGCCCTCCCGCGTAACATAGGCCCCGTCGGCATAGTGCGTCACGCGCACGAGCTCCCGCGGCCGTATCCGCGCGAGCTCGGAGGAGATGCGTGCCGCGTCCTCCTCGGAGGGGTCGCGCCGCGGCTCGACGACGCGCTCCTGCGCGCGCACGAGGTCGTAGTAGCCGGTGAGCGCCGCGAAGGGCATGAACTGCGCCGCGCGGTCTGCGTGGCGCCCTGACGGCGAGGATGCCCCGGGGCTACTCATGGTGCCCTCCCACCTGCCGGTTGCGCTCGCGCGCCGTTGCGCCGGGGCGCCAGCTGATACCCCGTACGAGGGCGTTTTTTCCAAAGCGCCGCTTGACCGCAATGGTTGCCTCGGCGAGGCGATGCTCGGCGGCCTCGGCCTCGGGGCTCGAGAAGAGGGTGAGCTCGGCGAGCTCCTCCGGCACGAGCCCGCCTACGGCAAGGTTGAGCCTCCTCACGCCGCGGTTGGGGTCCACGATCTCAGAGAAGAGGGAGAGGAAGGCGGCCGTGAGGGTCTCGCGCGAGTTGGTGGCCGCGCCGATGCCCCGGGAGGCGCTCGCCCCCTCGCCGTGGCGCCCGACGACGCGCGTTCCGTGCTCCCCCGTAAACGTTTCCGCCGGCATCTCCGAGGAGCTCCGTTCCCCAAGCTCCTCCAGCGGCCCCCGCTCGCGCGCGTACCCCACAAAGAGCGAGACGTGGTTGCCGGCGAGCCCCTTCTCCACGAGGTCGAGCGCGAGGGCGTCCACCATCTCGCGCAGGACCACCCGTGCCTCCTCGAACGCGTAGTCGCGCATGAGGACCTGCCCGGAGCACACCGAGCGCGCCTGCGGGCGGTACGCGTGAATCTCCGCCATCGTGCAGGGCTCGATGCCCCAGGCATGGTCTATGAGCAGCTCCGCATTGATGCCAAATTCCTCGTAGAGCGCCCGCTCGGGCAAGAGGGCCACCTCGCCCATGCACCGTGCTCCCATCGCCTCGAGCCGTCGCGCGATGCCGGGGCCGATCCCCCAGATGTCCGTGATTGGCTGGTGCGGCCAGATCAGGCACTTGTAGCGCTCCTCGTCGAGCTCGCCAATGTTGTCTCGCGCGTGCTTGGCGGCGACGTCAAGCGCCACCTTTGCGAGGAAGAGGTTCGTGCCGACGCCCGCGGTGGCGCAGACGCCCGTCTCACGGCGCACCATCTCGATGAGCTCGACCGCAAGCTCGCGCGCGGTCTTTCCGTAGAGCGCGAGATAGGGCCCAACGTCGATGAAGACCTCGTCCACCGAGTAGACGTGGATGTCCTCGGGGGAGAAGTACCTGAGGTAGCTCGCGTAGATGCCGGCCGAGACCTCCATATAGCGACGCATGCGCGGCCGCGCCATCTCGTAGGTGATGCCGCGCGGAATCTCAAAGACGCGGCAGCGGTTGCGCACCCCCGCGGCCTTCATGGCAGGTGAGACGGCAAGGCAGATGGTCTTCTCGCCTCGTTTGGGGTCGGCCACCACGAGCCGGTGCTCGAAGGGGTCCTCCCCGCGGTCGACGCACTCGACGGAGGCGTAGAAGCACTTGAGGTCGATGCAGAGATAGGAGCTCCCCATGGTCCCTTCCAAACAGGCGTTCGTGTCATAGGACCATGATGCGCCGCGCCCCGGACACAAATTCACGCGTCCGGGGCGCTCACAATTTCGGCAACACTTGTTCGGTTTCATACGGGGTGGCGTGCGAGGGGCGTGCGAAGGGGACAGGCACTTTTGCACGCCCTGCGTGCAAAAGTGCCTGTCCCCTTCGCACGCCCCTCGCACGGCCTCGGGCCTAGAGGTCGTCGACGAGGGCGGTCGCCTTGGCGTAGGCGGTGCTCTTGGCCTCGAAGAAGTCGGTCTTCACCATGTTGGCGTTGCTGTACTGGGAGACCCAGGCCATCTCCGCCGGCTCGCGGTCGCACCCCTCGAAGAGCGTCCCAAAGCCGAGCGAGTGCCAGCGGAGGTTGCCAAGGTAGCGCACGTACTCCTCGACCATGTCGCCCGTAAGGCCCGAGATCTTGTCGCCGATCACGTAGCGCCCCCAGGCGATCTCCTGGCGCACGCCCTCCTCGAGCATCTCGCGCAGGACGTCAACGCGCTCGGGCGTGAAGAGCTGGGGCTCCTCGCGCTGGAGCTCCACGATCATGTTGCGGAAGAGCCACAGGTGCGTGTTCTCGTCGCGGTTGATGTAGCGGATCTCCTGGGCGCTGCCGGGCATCTTGCCGTTGCGCGCGAGGTTGTAGAAGAACATGAAGCCCGAGTAAAAGTACACGCCCTCGAGGATGAAGTTGGCCATCATGACCTTGAGCAGGGTAAAGGCGTCCTTGCGCTCCATGAACTCGTTGTAGCGCTCCCCGATGAAGGTGTTTCTCGCCAGCAGGCGCTCGTCGGTCTTCCACTGGTAGAGGATGTCGTTGCGCTTCTCGGGCGAGCAGATCGTGTCGAGCATGTAGGAGTAGCTCTGCGAGTGGACGCACTCCTGGAAGGCCTGGATGTGCAGGCACAGGTTGACCTCGTTGGCCGTGACGTACTCGCCCACGTTGGGCAGGTTGGCCGACTGGAGCGAGTCCAGGAACACGAGAAACGAGAGGATCTTGTCGTAGGCCGCGCGCTCCGCCTCGGAGAGCAGGGGATAGTCCTTCACGTCCTGGGAGAGGTTGATCTCCTCGGGGATCCAGAAGTTGTTCATCGCCTGGCGGTACCAGTCGGAGACCCAGGGGTAGCGCAGGTTGTTGAAGTCGTTGAGGTTGGTGGTGTTGCCGCCGATCATCCGGCGCAGCCGCACGTCCGTGTCCCCCTCGGGGTTGAACAGCGGCGTCCTTGTAAGCTTCTCGGTCACGATGGCCTCCTGCGTCTGGAAACGGTTGTAAGGGTCCGGCTTGAGAGGCCGCTAGCTGCTGCAGCTCTCGCACTCCTCGACCTCGAGCGACTTGCTGCGCACGTAGTAGATCGTCTTCACGCCCGCGCGCCACGCCTCGAGGTAGAGGTCGAGCACCTGGCGCATGGTGTAGTCGTTGGTGATGTAGAGGTTCACCGACTGCGCCTGGTCCACGTGGCGCTGGCGCACGCCTGCCGCGCGCACGCTCCAGCGCTGGTCCACGAGGTGGGCGGGCTTGTAGTACCAGTAGGTCTCGGGCGAGAGGTCGGGCGCCACGCGCGGCAGCATGGATCCCTTCTTCTCCTCGAGGAAGAAGCGGCGCATGACGGGGTCCACACCGGCCGTGGTGCCGGAGATGATGGAGGTCGAGCTCGTGGGCGCCACGGCGAGCAGGTAGGCGTTGCGCAGGCCGTGCTTGGCCACGCGCGCCGCGAGCTCGCGCCAGCGCTCGGACGCGTAGCCGCGCTTCTCGAAGAAGGCCCCCGTGGCCCAGTCGCTGCCGGGGAAGAGCGGGTAGGCGCCGCGCTCCTCGGCCAGGCGCTCCGAGGCGTCGATGGCGTGGTAGGCGATCCGCTCGAAGAGCTCGTCCGCAAAGGCGAGGTGCTCCTCGCTCTCCCAGCGGATGCCGCGTCGGGCGAGCAGGTGGTGGTAGCCCGAGACGCCGAGCCCCACCGAGCGGTAGCGACGGTTGGTGAGCCGGGCGTAGGGCAGGGCGTAGAAGTTGAGGTCGATTACGTTGTCAAGCGCGCGCACGGCGGTCTCCACCACCTCGGCGAGCACGGCGTCGTCCCCTACGGGGATGCGCCCCAGGGTGAGGCTCGCGAGGTTGCAGACCACAAAGTCCCCGGGACGGGTGGTCGTGACCACCACGGTCTCCCCGCCCTCCGTCACGACCTCGCGGCTGACCTCCTCTATGGCGGAGGTGTTCTGCGCGATCTCCGTGCAGAGGTTGGAGCAGTAGATGACGCCCGCGTGCGGGTTGGGGTTGGCGCGGTTCACGGCGTCGCGCATGAAGGCGAAGGGCGTGCCCGTCTCGACGGCGCTCCGGAGCACCAGGCGCACGACGTCTTTGATGGAGATGACGCGCTTCTTGATGCGGGGGTCGGCCACGCAGTCCCGGTAGCGGCGCTCCCACTCCTCGCCAAAGCTGTCCTCGAGCGCGTAGCCCTTGTGCGTGAGGACGTCGTGCGGGCACATGAGGTACCAGTCCTGGTCCAGGTCCTCCTCGGCCATCCGCCAGAAGAGGTCGGGCCAGCAGACGGCCGGGAAGACGTCGTGGGCCTTCATGCGCTCGTCGCCGTTGTTGGTGCGCAGCTGCAGGAACTCCGGCAGGTCGCGGTGCCAGGCGTCAAGGTAGACGGCCACGGCCCCCTGTCGCATGCCGAGCTGGTCCACGGCCACGGCGGTGTCGTTGATCACGCGGATCCAGCGGGTGGTGCCGCCCGCCACGCCGGAAAAGCCGCGGATGGAGCCGCCCTGCGCGCGGACCTTACCGAGGTACATGCCCATGCCGCCGCCGTACTTGGAGACCTGGGCAAAGTTGTCGATGCTGCGGTAGATGCCCGTGAGGCTGTCCGGGACGGTGTCGATGAAGCAGCTGGAGAGCTGGTGCTGGGGCTTGCGCGCGTTTCCCATCGTGGGCGTGGCCATGGTGAGGCGCAGGGTGGAGAGGGCGTCGTAGAAGCGGCGGACCCAGCCCATGCGGACCTCGGCGGGCTCCCCCATGGCAAGGTGCAGCGCGATGCCGAGGAACATCTCCTGCGGGCTCTCCAGCGCCACGTGGTCGTGCGAGCGGATCACGTAGCGCTTGAGCAGGAGGTCGAGCCCGGCGTACGTGAAGAGGTCGTCGCGCTCCGGGCGGATGAGGGCGGCCGCGCGCTCAAGCTCTGCGGGGGCGTAGCGCTCGAGGATGTAGGCGCCGTAGAGCCCCTCGTCCGTGAGGTGGCGGACCTTGTCGGCAAAGCCGGAGATCCCGCGGCGCGCGCAGGCGTCCGCGATGGAGCGCCGCGCGGAGAGCGCGAGCAGCCGGCCGGCGACCATCTC
Organism: Olsenella sp. An290; assembly: GCF_002159535.1. GTDB lineage: Bacteria > Actinomycetota > Coriobacteriia > Coriobacteriales > Atopobiaceae > Thermophilibacter. The sequence goes on from NZ_NFIU01000001.1 coordinate 191,703, forward strand.
CCAGCGGGGAGCCTCCTGGCTCGTGAGCTCCACGGCGGAGCGGACGAGCGCGGAGAGCCGCTCGTCGGGGATCATGCCGTCCTTGAGGAAGCCGCGCAGGCGGGCGAGAAGGGCGGGCAGCGCGTAGGCCTCGTCGGGATAGTCGCGCTGGACGCGGGAGAGGACGTCTGCGAGCTCCCCCGCGAGCCCGGCGTCCTCGCCCGCGACGGCGCGCACCACCTCCTCGCGCGCCGAGCGCAGCTCCGAGCGGCGGTGCCGGTAGAGGATGTAGCGCTTGGCGGCGTCGTAGTGCCCGCGCTCCATGAGTGCGCGCTCCACGAGGTCCTGGATCTCCTCCACGCGCGGCCGCTCGCCGAGCCGGCGCTCGACGGTCGCGAGCACGGCCTCGAGCTCGGCGCGGGGCGGGACGGCCTCGGTCTCGGCAAAGGCGCGCGCCACGGCGGAGACGATCTTCTCTCCGTCGTAGGGCTCGCGGCGACCGTCGCGTTTCTCGATGATCACGGGGTCTCCCGTCTGTCGTCGTGGTTGGTGCGCCTAATGATAGTAAATAGGTGGCAATTTGGGGTGGACGGTTCGTGAACGCCCGGCGCGCCCGTGGTACGCTTCGCGCATGAGGGCGTGGAGAGGGGTCGCATGAGGGCGTTTGTTGCGCTGGAGCTGCCGGGGCCGTTTGCCGACGAGGTGGCGGGGCTCGCGCGCCGCCTTGGGGACAGGTGCGCGGGGCGGTTCGTGCCTGCGGAGAACTACCACCTCACGCTGGCGTTTCTCGGCGAGGTGGGGGAGGCGCAGGCGCGTCGCGCCATGGAGGCGCTCGACGCGGCGTGCGCGGGCGCGGCCCCGGTGCGGCTTTGCGCCCGCGGCCTGGGGACCTTTGGCCGCGGGCGCGACGCCACGCTCTGGTTGGGGGTCGAGAAGGACGAGGGGCTGATGGCGCTCGCGCGTCGCGTGCGCGCCGAGCTCGCCGCCCGCGGGGTCGCCTATGACGAGAAGGGCTTCCTGCCGCACGTCACCCTGGCCCGGCACGCCCGCGTGCCCTCGGGGGACCTCGGGGGCCTTGCGCTCCCCCTGCCGGACGTGGCGCGCAGGGTCACGCTCCTTCGGAGCATCCTCGGGCCGGAGGGCGCCCGCTACAAGCCGCTCTATACCGTTGGGCTGTCCTAGCGGCAGGCCGCCCGGCCCGTGCCCCCTGGGCCTCAGGCGTTGATCCGCGCGAGGAAGAGGTCGCCGTAGCGCTCGGCCTTCTTGGCGCCCACGCCGGAGACGCCGAGGAACTCCTCGAGCGTGCGCGGCCGCTTGGCGCACATGTCCACGAGCGTGGCGTTGGAGAAGATGAAGTACGACGGCACGCCCTGCTCGCGCGCGAGCTCGCCGCGCAGCTCCGTGAGCTCGGCGTAGAGAATCTGCCCGACCTCGTCCAGCTCGGAGACGTCCGTGGCCGCACGGGTCTTCTCGGGCGCTGCCGGAACGCGCGCCGCCTTGGGCACGCCGCGCGCCACCTTGAGGACGAAGGGCCCGTCCCAGGGCGCCTCCCGGCGCAGGAACGCGCCAGACGAGCCCGTGAGCGCGATCGTGGGGTAGTCCCCGCCCGTCCGCGCGAGCACGCCGCGGAAGACCAGCTCGTCAATCAGCTCGCGCACCCGTGCGGCGGGGACGTCGGCCATGATGCCGTAGGTGGAGAGCGTGTCAAAGCCGCGCGAGAGGACCTTCTCGCCACGCGAGCCGCGCAGCACGTCCGCGATCATCGCCGCCCCGGCCGACCTCCCGCGCTGGGCGATGCGCGCCACGCAGCTCACCACCTTGAGGGCGTCGGTGGTGGCGTCCACCTCCTCGAAGTCCGTGAGGCAGTTTCCGCAGTTGCCGCAGTACGCCGGCGCCTCCTCGCCAAAGTAGCGCAGGATGTGGGCGCGCAGGCACTCGGTGGTGGTGGCGTAGAAGACCATCTGGCGCAGGCGCTCGGCGTCGCGCTCCGCGAGCGCCTCGACCTGCTCGTCCGTGAGCCCCTCGCGCGGCTCGCTCCGCGAGAGCAGGAACTCCGCCGTGTGCACGTCGCCGGGGGAGTAGAGCAGGAGGCACTCCGCCCTGGTGCCGTCGCGCCCGGCGCGCCCCGCCTCCTGGTAGTAGTTCTCCAGCGAGAGGGGCAGGTTGTAGTGGACCACGTAGCTCACGTTGGACTTGTCGATCCCCATGCCAAAGGCGTTGGTGGCCACCATCACGCGGGCACGGTCGTAGAGGAAGTCGTCCTGGTTGCGCTCGCGCTCCTCGGGCGAGAGCCCGGCGTGGTAGCGCGTGGCGAGAAGCCCCTCGTCGCGCAGCTCGTCGCAGACCTCCTCCACGGCGCGCCGGCTCGAGCAGTAGACGATGCCGGAGCGCTCGGCGCGCTGCCGGCAGAAGGCCACGAGCGTGCGGTCCTTCTCGGCGCGTCCGCGGGGGCGGGAGACGGCAAAGGAGAGGTTGGGCCGGTCAAAGCTCGCTATGACCACGAAGGGGTCCACGAGCCCGAGCGCGCCCACGATGTCCCTGCGCACGGCGCGCGTGGCGGTGGCCGTGAGCGCCATCACGGGCGGGCGCGCCGGAAGCGCCCCCAGGAACTCGATGATCCGCTGGTAGCTGGGGCGGAAGTCGTTGCCCCACTGCGAGATGCAGTGCGCCTCGTCCACGGCGACGAGCGCCACGCCGCGCGCGGAGACCGTCTCCACGAAGGCCGGGTCGTCGAGGCGCTCCGGCGCCACGTAGACGAGCGCGAGCGCGCCGGAGGCGATGCCGTGGAGCACGTTCGCGCGCTCGCCGCCCGAGAGCGTCGAGTTGAGGTACGAGGCGGCGACGCCCGCCTGGCGCAGGGCCCCCACCTGGTCTGCCATGAGCGAGATGAGCGGCGACACCACGAGCGTGAGCCCGCCCGTCCGCGCGGCGAGGGCGAGCGCCGGCACCTGGTAGCAGATGGACTTGCCGGCCGAGGTGGGCATGACCGCCAGCACGTCGCGCCCACAGAGCGCGGCGTCCACGATCTCCGCCTGGTGAGGGCGGAAGCTCTGATAGCCAAAGGTCTCTCGCAGGATGTCCAGGGCGGTTGGCGGTGTGGTCATGGGGCTCCTCGCGACGCGTGCCTTAGGCCATGGTACGCCTTGGGCCGGACAGGCGCGCCAGGTGACCGCCCGCGACCCCTTACGCGGCGCTTACATCGCGCGCGTCCCTCCTCGATAACCTGAAAAAGTTCAGACCAATTCATGGCACGACCCCGAAAACGGGACGCCTTGCGCGCACTCTATCGCCGAGGGGGGACGATGAGACGGGACAAGGACCTGACCGCCCGCGTGAGGGCCGCGAAGGGCGACGCGCGCGCCGCGGACGGCCTGGTGCGCGCCTATCTCCCGTTCATCAAGGCGGAGGCGGCCCGGTTTGTGGGCCATCCCGTGCGGGAGGGAGACGACGAGCTGGGGATTGCCATGTTTGCTTTCCACGAGGCGGTGCTTGCGTACGACGAGGCGCGCGGGGCGTTTCTGCCCCTCGCGGCCATGAGCGTCCGGAACCGGCTGATCGACTATCGGCGTCGGGAGCGCCGCCATGCCGAGGTGACCTCGCTCGACGAGCCGGGCCACGGGGGAGACGGCGAGGACGCCCGCCCGCTCGTGGAGCGGATTGCCTCCGAGCGCGACGAGATCTCCGAGCGCGAGGCGCGCCGGGCGAGCAGGGCGGAGATCGCCGAGTTTGCGGCCCAGCTCGAGGGGCTCGGCGTGAGCCTTTCGGACGTGGCCGAGAACAGCCCGCGCCAGCGGCGCACCCTGGAGGCGTGCCGGAGCGCGCTCGCGTACGCGCGCGGCCGGCAGGACCTGCTCGACCGGGTGGCCCAGACGGGAAAGCTGCCCATCGCGGAGCTCGCACGCGGGGCGGGCGTTGAGCGCAAGACGCTCGAGCGGCACCGGCGCTACCTCGTGGCGCTGCTCGTGGCCTACACCAACGGCTACGACATCATCCGGGGGCACCTCTGCAAGATCGTGGGGCCGACGGGAGGTGACGTGCGATGAGCTACCTCATCCTGGAGTGCGCCACGAGCTATGCCGTGGCGCTCGACGACGAGGGCCGCTTCGTGAGGGTCCCCAACCTCGGCTACGAGGTGGGACAGGAGGTCGACGATGTCGTCATCTTTGAGGGGAGCCCGTTCGGGGAGGCCGACGTCGTTCCCTTCGAGGCGCGCCGGGCGAGAAGAACGCGCAGGCGCCGCGCAGCGCTCGTTGCCGCGGCGGCCTGCCTCGCCGTTGCCGTGGTGGCGGGCGCGGCCGTCTGGCAGCTGCCCGTGGGAACGGTCTACATGAGCATCAACCCCGAGGTGAGCATCGAGGTCAACCGCCTTGACCGCGTGGTGGGGCTCGACGGCGAGAACAATGACGGCGATGCCCTCATCGAGGGGTTCGCATACTACGGGCGGACGCTCGACGAGGTCTCGGACGACCTCGCGGACCGTGCCGAGGAGCGGGGCTATCTCGATGACGGCGGGACGATCGAGCTCACGGTGGAGTCCGACGACGAGGAGTGGAGGACTGCGACCGAAGACCGGCTGATCGTGGAGCTCGAGGTGCACCTTGACCATCGGGTGGTGGTGACGGGCGCCGCCGGTGGCGAGGACGCCGCGCCCGCGCCTCAGGTCGAGCAGGTGACGCCCCCCGAGCCCCCGACTGAGATGACCGTGCCGCCTGCGTTCGATGACGACGACCGGGGCGAGGCCGACGACGATGACGGGACCGACGACGATGACGGGACCGACGACGGGGACGACGATGACGACAGCTGGGATGACGACGATGACGACAGCTGGGATGACGACGATGACGACGAAGATGACGACTAGTCTGACCTGACGTTCTTCTCGCCCGGAGGGTTCCCGAAAAAATATTCTCGCGGACCCCGGTTTTGAGACGGTGCCCACGCAACCTCTCACTGCAAGGCAAAGAAGAGGCTTTCCGACACCCAAGGAGGACACCATGAAGACCACGAGCCTGAAGCGCATCCTCGCCACCGCCACGATGGGCGCCGCCCTTGCGGCAGTTCTCGCCGGATGCGGAACCACCCCCGCCGCGCCTGCCGGCCAGGCGACAGGTGGCGTCGGTGAGACCCCGGTATCCCAGGCCGCGGGGACGCTGCTTCTGAGCGTCAACCCCGAGATTGAGATTGAGTACGACGACGCCGGGCTCGTCACCGAGGTCGAGGGCGCGAACGACGAGGGGCGCGGCGTCGTGAGCGGGTATGCGGGCTACGAGGGCCGTGCGTGCCGCGAGGTCGTCTCCGAGCTCGTGGGCAAGATCTACGAGGCCGGTCACTTCAACCAGACCGTCGACGGGCACGACCGCAACGTGGTGGTCAAGCTCGAGCAGGGATCGGGCTATCCGGGCGACGACTTCCTGCGCGGGATAGAGGATGACGTCCGCAGCACGGTGGGCGGCTTTGGCCTGGAGTCCGACGCGCTCGCCGTGGCCCCCGAGCAGCTGGATGACCGCGGCTACATCGGCCTGGACGCCGCAAAGGACATCGTCCTCTCGCAGCTGGGGCTTACTGAGGCCTCGTTCAACGACCACGAGTACGAGCTCGACGACGGCGTCTACGAGATGGAGTTCACCTCCGGCGGCGTGGAGTACGAGTACGAGGTCGACGCCCGCACGGGCAAGGTCCTCGAGGCGGACATCGACGGCAACGACGACTGGGACGACCGCGACGACTGGGACGACTGGCACGATGACCGCTACGACCGCGATGACGACTGGGACGACGCCGACGACCACGATGACGACTGGGACGACGATCGCGATGACCGCGACGACTGGGACGACGACCTGGACGATCGCTATGACGACTAACCTCTGACGGCAACGAAGCGCGCGGGCGCCCCTCGGGGCGCCCGCCTCAGCTCGTGTCGGATGATTAACGCGCACTCGTGCAGAGGTTCTTCTCGCTCAACTGGGGAAACGCAAGAAGAGCGTGCACGAGTGCGCGTGAATTGCGGGGCGGGTGGGCCGCACTGCCGCGCCGGCCGCGCTCCCTAGAACGCCACGCCCAGGGCGATAAGGGCCACGCAGCACGCGAGCGCGAGCCCGTCGCGCGCGGCGAGCGGGTAGCGCTTGTAGCTGCTCTCGCGCGTGCGAAGGTAGAAGCCGCGCTGCTCGGCGGCGAGCGCGGTGGCGTCGGTGCGACCGACGGAGCTCACGAGCAGGGGGACGCAGAGGGGCAGCATGAGCTGCAGCTTCCTGAAGGGGTTCTTGGTGTCGTACTGCACGCCGCGCGCGGTCTGCGCCTCCATGATGGCGTTCATCTCCTGGGAGAACACGGGGACGAAGCGCAGCGCGGTGGTGAAGGTGAACGCGTAGCGGTAGGGGACGTGGAGCACCTCCACGCACGCGTTGGCGAGGTCGGTGAGCTTGGTCACCATGAGGACGAGCACGAGCGGCAGCGCCACGCCGAGCAGGCGCAGGCAGACCTTGGAGCCCGTGACCAGGCCGTCGGTGGTGACGAACCCCCACACGGGCGTGCCGGTGCGCACAAAGACGAGCTGCAGCGCGAGCATCACCACGGCAAGCGGGACGAGGAGCTTGAGGAGGGGCACGAGCCTTCCCGCCACCCCCGCGTACGCCGCGAGCGCAAACGTGAGGGCGAGAAGCCCGAGGAGCATGACGTAGGTGTCCGCGAGGAAGGTGGCCGCGATGATGGCGGCGGCCAGCGCGAGCTTGGCCACGGGGTTGAGGCGGTGGAGGAGCGACTGCCCGGGGACGTAGTCGATGACGTTAATCATGGCTGACCAGCTCCTTCACGAGGTCGACGATGCCCGAGACCTGGCTCACGCCCGCAAACTCGCGCGAGACGTCGCGCGCGAGCATGGTCGAGAGGGCGATGATCTGCGGGGGCTCCACGCGGGCGCGGTCCATGAGCTCGACGTTCGCAAAGACCTCCGGGGTCTCGCCCTGCCCGAGGATGCGCCCGTCCGCCATGACCAGGAGCCGCTCGGCAAAGTCCGAGACGACCTCCATGTCGTGGCAGACCATGATGACGGCGCACCCCCGGTCGGCCATCTCGCGCACCGTCTCCATGACGGTCATGCACTCGCGATAGTCCAGGCCGCTCGTGGGCTCGTCAAGCAGGACGACCTCGGGCTCCATGACCACCACGGAGGCCAGGGCCACCATCTGCCGCTGCCCGCGCGAGAGCGAGAAGGGCGCCTCGTCGGGGGGCAGCCCAAAGCGCTCGGCCACCGCGCGCGCCCGGTGGCGCGCCACGTCCGTCGCGACGCCGGTGAGCTCGAGCCCAAAGGCGATCTCGTCGAGGACGGTGTCCTTGCAGATCTGTCGGTCGGGATTCTGGAAGAGCGTTGCCACGTGCGCCGCGATCGTGCTCGTCGGGGTGTCCGCCATGTCGAGCCCGGCCACGACGATCCGGCCGGACGACGGGCGCAGGAGGCCGTTCAGCAGCTTGGTGAGCGTGGTCTTGCCCGCGCCGTTCTGCCCGACGATCCCCACGAGCTCGCCGGGGTAGACGTCAAAGGTGAGGTCGGTCACGCGGGCGCCGCTTCCGGGATAGGTGAAGCAGACGTCGCGGAAGCTCACGCACGGCTCGGCATCCACGGCGCGCGGCCGGGGGCTCGGGGCGTGCGGCGACCCCGCGCGGAAGGGGGCGATGTTGGCGCCGCGACCGGTGCGGCCACGAACGAGCTCGGCCACAAGCCCGGCCGCCTCGTCGACGCTCAGGCACGGAGGGGTGGGCGGGAGTATGCCGTGCTGGACAAGGCTGTTGGAGACGCGCGCCACGCGCGGGCTGTCCACGCCAAGGCGCCTCAGCTCGTCACCATGGGAGAACACCTCGCGCGGAGTCCCGTCGAGCTCGAGCCGCCCGTCGCCCATGACGAGGATGCGGTCGGAGAACTCCGAGAGCAGCGCCACCTTCTGCTCGATGACCACAATGGTGATCCCCTCCTCCCGGTTGAGACGGCGCAGCGTCTCAAAGACGAGGGTCGAGGACGCCGGGTCGAGCGCCGCGGTGGGCTCGTCGAGCACGAGCACGCGCGGCCGCATGGCGAGGATGGCCGCAATGGCCACCTTCTGCTTCTGCCCGCCGGAAAGGGTCGCGATCTCGCGGTCGCGCAGGGACGCGATGCCGCAGGCCTCGAGCGCCGCCGACACGCGCCCCTCAATGAGGGCGTGGTCCACGCCAAAGTTCTCCAGGCCAAAGAGCAGCTCGTCCTCCACGACGGAGGCGACCATCTGGGAGTCGATGTCCTGCGCCACGCTGCCCACGACACGAGAGATGTCCGTGAGCGTGGCGTTGCAGGTGTCGACGCCGTCCACGAGCGTGGTGCCAAAGAGCGAGCCGCGATAGTGGTGGGGGATGGCGCCGCTCATGAGCGCGGCGAGGGTCGACTTTCCCGCGCCCGAGGGGCCGATCACGCCGACGAATTCCCCCTCGCAAACGGAAAGGGAGACGTGGTCGAGGGCTCGCTCGCCCTCGTCCGCGCCGCCCGCGTAGGAGAAGGAGACGTCGTCAAGACAGATAATCGTCGATCCGGATGCCATGGGTGCCTTTCCGATGACCGCGCCCGGTGCGGGCGCGGCGCGTGCCTGGTCAAAAGTGAGGGCGCGCCGTCCACGTCGGCGCGCCCCCTATGGTAGCGCTTGCTAGTCGGCGAGCTTGAGCGCCTTTCGGATGGGGAGGTAGAGCGCCTGGACGAGCACGGCGTTGAAGACGCCCGTGAGCAGGACCACGGGCAGCATCGCGGCCGCGAGCTCGCCGGCGGCGCCCACCATCGCGATCTTGATGAGCATGAAGATGACGCCCGAGACCACGGTGGTCACAAAGGAGCCGATGAGCGGGATGGCCTTCTTGGCGGGGCTCTTCATGCCGGCGCGCACGATGAGCGCCATGAGCACGGCGGCCACGCCCTCGGCCGCAAAGTCGATGAAGGGGGAGGTGGTGGTGATCTGGATGACCGCCGCGGAGATGAGGCCGATCACGAGGGCCTGCCCCACGTTGGGACGCACCACAAGGATCGTGAGGCAGAAGGCGGAGATGATGAACTCGGGGCTGATGAGGCCGCCGGAGATGCCGGAGATCGCCTTGCCGACGGTGAAGTTGAGGATGAAGCCCGCGGCAAGAAGAACGGCAAGGAGAACGAGGGACTGGACGTCGAGCTTGCCGTGGTCGGGGGCGGCGACGGTGCGGGCGGCGGAGTTCTGGGACATGAGGGTTCCTTTCGTGAGGGTGGGGTGTTCGTGGTGGTGCGGCGTGCCGGGTCAACAGAAAAGGGCTCCCGGTCATCCGGGAGCCCTGTCAGCGCGAAGAGATATGGCGCGTGAGACTCACCATCGACCGAGCGAGGAGAAGCTGCGCCACCACCAGTTCTGGGACGTGCGTGCGTTGCGGGTGACGACGATGCGGCTCATCTTCTGGCGCTCCTCTCTTGGTTGGGTGACGATGATGGGGACACCATACCGCCCGCCCCCGTCCGGCGCAAGAGTGTTTTCCCGTCCGAAACAATGCCCCATCGGCGTTGGAAGTGATTGCGGCCTGCGGATTGGGGCATAATGTTGACCGGTTAACATTCTCCGAGGTCGTGAGGCCGAGGGGCAGAGCCAGGGGGAGGGGAGACGTGACCGAGAAGCGCTTCGAGGACTTCGTGGGCATCATCGGTGCCCTCAACAAGGAGATTCAGCGCATCAAGACGGCCGAGGCCCGGCGCCTGGGCTTCCGCGGGGCCGACGTCATGTGTCTCTACTACCTGGTAAAGCACCCCGAGGGCCTTACGGCCGCCGAGCTCGCTCGCATGGTCGACGTGAGCCGCTCGGCCATGTCGCGCACCCTCTCCCACCTGGCCGAGGACGGCCTCGTCGAGGTGGGGGACTCCGATGACGAGGCCTCCCGCTACCGCGCCCCCATCCGCCTGACGGAGCGCGGTCGCGAGGCGGCCCGCCCGCTCGACGAGATCATTCACCGAGTGCTCGACGAAGCCGGCAGCGAGCTCGACGTCCGCGAGCGCCTGCGGATGTACGATTCCCTCAACCACATCCTTGACCGGCTCAGGTCCATCTCGCGCGACTAGACCGCCGGTCGGACGCTGAAAGGAAGGCCCATGCCCGTTCGCATCATCACCGACTCCGGCCTCGACGTCCCCGAGGCATGCTACGAGCGCCTCACGGTGCTGCCCCTGGGCATCACCTTTGGGACGAAGACCTACGCCGACGGCGTCGACCTCACCAACGAGCGCTTCTACGAGCTGCTCATCGAGGGCGACGAGCTCCCCAAGACGAGCCAGGTCACCCCGTTCGCGTACGAGCAGGTCTTCGAGCGCGTGCGCGAGGCGGGGGAGGAGGCCGTGGTGATCACGCTATCCTCCAAGCTCTCCGGCACCCACCAGAGCGCCGTGACGGCGGCGGCCGACTACCCGGAGATTCACGTGGTCGACGGCAAGAACGTCACCATCGGGCAGGGCGTCCTCGTGCTCTACGCGCTCCGCCTTGCAGACGAGGGCCTCTCCGCGGCCCAGATCGCCGCGCAGCTCGAGGAGGCGCGCGAGCGCGTCTGCGTTGTCGGGCTGCTCGACACGCTCGAGTACCTGCGCCGCGGCGGGCGCATCCCCAAGAGCGTGGGGGCGATCGGCGAGCTCCTCTCCATCAAGCCCGTGGTGGGCATTGTCGACGGCGAGGTCGTGATGCTCGGCAAGGCCCGCGGCTCCAAGAACGGCCGCAACCAGCTGCACCAGCAGGTCGAGAAGCACGGCATCGACTTCGACATGCCGGTGCTCCTGGGCTATGCGGGCCTCTCCGACAAGCTGCTCATGAAGTACCTGGACGACAACCGCGCCATCTGGGAGGGCAAGGTGGACGAGAAGGACCTCCCGATCTGCTCGGTCGGCGCGACCATTGGCACCCACGTGGGCCCGGGTGCCATCGCCCTCGCGTTCTTCTGTAAATAGGTAAACGGGGCCGCGGGGACGGGTTCGCCCCCGCGGCCTCGGTCAAGGAGCGGGGGCGGGGCGCTCGTGCGGCGCCCCGCCCCCGTCGTCGGAAGCAGCTGTGACGTGCCGTGCGTCTACGCGACGCGCTCCACCGTGGTGCCGGAGCGGAGCTCCTCGGCGACGGCCATGTCAAAGTGGCCGGTGGAGGCGGAGAGGCAGTTGGCGCTCGCGCAGCTCATGGCATAGGCAAGCTGCTCCTCGACCGCCATGCCGCGCGCCATGGCCACGGCGAAGGCGCCCACCATCGTGTCGCCGGAGCCCACGGGGTTCACGACCTCGATCTTGGGCGCGCGGCCGCGGAAGACGCCCTCGTCGCAGGCCATCACGGAGCCGTCGCCGCCCAGGGAGACCACGACCTTCTCGATTCCACGGCTCTCGTGCACCTCGCGCGCGGCGGCCACGATCTCGTCGATGGACTCGGGCTTTCGGCCAAGAATCGCGCAGATCTCGTCCGTGTTGGGCTTCACCATGGTGGGGCGGGCGTCGAGGCTGTTCACGAGGAGCGCGCCGGAGGTGTCCAGGATGGCGGGCTTGCCGGCCTCGCGCACGATGGCGACGAGCTCGCGATAGATGTCGTCGCCCGCGCCCGCGGGGGCAGACCCGTTGAAGGTGACCACGTCGGCGCGCGCCGCAATGTCAGCCACCTTCTCGCGCATGGCGGCGACCTCCTCGGGGCTCACGGGCCGCCCGGGCTCAAGGAACTCGGTCGAGCGGCCGTCGGGCTCGAGCACGTTCACGCAGCAGCGCGTCTCGGAGACGGCGTGAACAAAGTCATGCTCGATGCCGTCCGCGTCGAGCAGCTCGCAGAGGAGCCGGCCGTTGTTGCCGCCCACAAAGCCCGTTGCCACGATCTTCTCCCCGCAGGTCGCAACCGCGCGCGCGGCGTTGAGACCCTTGCCTCCCGCGTTGTCGATGCACGTGGCGACGCGCATGACCGAGCCGGTCTCGAGCGGGCACGAAAGCTGGTACGCCTTGTCAATGGAGGTGTTGAGCGTGACGGTGGCGATCATGGCGTCTCCTTTTGAGGGTCGGGTGGGCTACTCTGCCATCTTATCGTCCGAAGGGCGGTTGGGGTAGGGGCGCGGCCTCCCCCTCCGCGCGTTTCTAAATCCATTCTGAAAACTTACTGATAGAGTTGTTACTACCAGTTAATGCTGCGTACATTTGTTAGAAAAAGCGATAAAAGCGCTAAAAATATGCCCTCTGAGCTGGTTAAACGTCATTCTGCCGCTCATGGCTCAAAATCGACCGTTCAGGGCTCTCTCCATAGAGTGTCGATATTTGTGGCGAAGACGTGTATAGTGGCTACTGTGCGCTTTTTGCCGCCAGGCACCGAAAGAAGTACCGAGTTCCTAGTTGGATTTGGACGCGAGGAGAGGCATGCACACGTTTGAGATTCGCGACCAGTTCATGCTGGATGGGGAGCCGTTCAGGATTCTGTCCGGCTCTATTCACTATTTCCGCGTCCATCCGTCCGACTGGCACCACTCTCTCTACAACCTCAAGGCCATGGGCTTCAACACGGTTGAGACCTATGTCCCGTGGAACCTGCACGAGCCGCGCCCCGGCGAGTTCAATTTCGAGGGCATCTGCGACCTCACCCGCTTCCTTGACGAGGCGGCCGAGCTCGGCCTCTGGATCATCGTGCGCCCGTCGCCGTTCATCTGCGCCGAGTGGGAGTGGGGCGGCCTTCCCGCCTGGCTCCTCGCGGACCGCTCCCTGCGCCCGCGCTCGCGCGATCCCAAGTTCCTCGCGCGCGTTGCCTCTTACTATGATGCGCTCATGCCGCTCCTGGTGGAGCGTCAGGTCACGCACGGCGGCAACATCCTCATGATGCAGGTGGAGAACGAGTACGGCTCCTACTGCGAGGACAAGGAGTACCTGCGCTCCATCCGCGACCTCATGCTCGAGCGCGGCGTTGACGTTCCGCTCTGCACCTCCGACGGCCCGTGGCGCGGGTGCCTCCGCGCCGGCACCCTCATCGATGACGACGTCTTCGTCACCGGCAACTTTGGCTCGCGCGCGGGTGAGAACTTCGCCCAGCTCAAGGCCTTCCATGAGGAGCACGGCAAGAGGTGGCCCCTCATGTGCATGGAGTTCTGGGACGGCTGGTTCAACCGCTGGGGCGAGAACGTCATCACCCGCGACGCCCAGGACCTCGCCGACTCCGTCCGCGAGCTCCTCGAGCTCGGTGGCTCCATCAACCTATACATGTTCCACGGCGGCACCAACTTCGGCTTCATGAACGGGTGCTCCGCGCGTCACACGCATGACCTCCACCAGGTCACCTCCTATGACTACGACGCCCCGCTCAACGAGGAGGGCAACCCCACCGAGAAGTGGTACAAGCTCCGTGACGTGGTGCGCGACCTCTTCCCGGACGCCTGGACGGCCGAGCCCCTCATCAAGGATGCCGTGGCCCTCGAGGGGGTTGCGCTCAAGGAGCGCGCGGGCCTCTTCGAGAACCTCGACCGTCTCGCCGAGCCGGTGAGCTCGCTCTATCCCCAGCCCATGGAGGACATGGGCCAGTCCTACGGCTACACCCTCTATCGCTCCTCCATCGAGCGTGACACGCTCGAGCCCGAGCGCATCCGCGTGGTGGACGGCCGTGACCGCGCCCAGGTCTTCGTCAACGGGGAGCTCGTGGCCACGCAGTACCAGGAGCACATCGGCGAGGACATCCGCTATGCCCTCCCCCAGGAGAACAACCAGCTTGACGTCCTTGTCGAGAACATGGGCCGCGTGAACTACGGCCACAAGTTCCTCGCGGACACGCAGCACAAGGGCATCCGGACCGGCGTGGCCGTTGACCTCCACTTTATCCTGGGGTGGGAGGCCTATTGCCTTCCCATGGATGACGTCGCTAAGATTGACTACTCCGCCGGCTGGAGCGAGGGCACGCCCTCGTTCTCCCGCTTCGAGTTCACGCTCGACGAGCCGGCCGACACCTATCTGGACACTACGGGCTTTGGCAAGGGCGTCGCGTTTGTGAACGGCGTCAACGTGGGGCGCTACTGGGAGATCGGCCCGATCTCCACGCTCTACGTTCCGCACGGCCTCACGCGCGCCGGCGCGAACGAGCTCGTTCTGTTTGAAACGGAGGGACGTGTCGGAGACACCATCTCCCTGCGCTCCGAGCCCCTCATCAGGCATCTCGACAAAGAAGGAGTTGAGTAGACATGATCGTTGGAGCCCGCGTTGACTTTCGTCTGATCCACGGCCAGGTCGGCAACCTCTGGGCCAACGCCCGTCAGGTGAGCCGCTTCATGGTCGTCGATGACGACGTTGCCACCGATGACACCCAGAAGCAGGTCCTGCGCATGGCCACGCCTGCCACCTGCAAGCTTTCCGTCCTGCCCGTCGATAAGGCTGCCGCCAACATCGTCGCCGGCAAGTACGACACCCAGCGCCTGTTCATCGTTGCCAAGAAGCCCGAGGTCTACGCCCGCCTGGTTAAGGCCGGCGTGAAGATCGACGAGCTCATCCTGGGCAACATGACCACGATGAACAGCGTCAAGAAGTACGGCCTCAACCTCAACTGCGATCAGGGCGACCTCGACGCCTTCGCCGAGCTCGAGAAGCTGGGCGTCAAGATGGTCGTTCAGCTGACCCCGCAGAACAACCCGGAGCCCTTCAAGCTCTAAGTGGCGCTACGCCGTGAGGGGAGATGCACGGCACCATATAGCGTAGGTATGTACGGTAACGTTCGAGTAAGTTAGAAGGAGGAAAAGAACCATGATTCAGTGGTGGCAGATTCTTCTGCTCACGCTCTACGCGGCCTTCCAGATCATGGACGAGCTGCACTGGTACTCCAGCGCCGGCTCCGCCGTGTTCTCTGGCTTCTTCACGGGCCTCGTCATGGGCGACATGGCAACTGGTCTTTTCATCGGTGGTAGCATGCAGCTCACCATCCTCGGCGTCGGCACCTTCGGCGGCGCCTCCCGCATCGACGCCAACTCCGGCACCCTCGTTGCTACGGCCTTCGCCGTCAGCCAGGGCATGGACCCGGAGCAGGCGCTCGCCGCACTCGGCGTGCCTGTGGCCGCCATCCTCGTCTACACCGACATCCTTGGCCGCTTCGCCAACACCTTCTGGGGTCACGCGTGCGACGCCGATGTCGAGAAGATGAACTGGAACGCCTACAACGTTCACTACTGGATGGGCGCTGTTTCTTGGTGCCTCTCCCGTGCCCTCCCGGTCTTCCTGGCCCTGGCCTTCGGCCAGCCGGTCGTTGAGGCCATCACCACCGCCCTCAACGGCGACTTCAAGTGGCTCGGCGACGGCCTCACGGTTGCTGGTGGCATGCTGCCCGCCGTCGGCTTCGCCATCCTGCTTCGCTACCTCCCGGTCAAGAAGCACATTGCCTACCTGATCCTCGGCTTCGTGATCGCCGCCCTCCTCGGCACCGCCTTCACGAGCATCGTCACCCTCGGTGGCGACGCCGCCAACCTCGCTGCTGGCCTCAACGGCCTGCTTGGTGAGGACGCTGCGGTTGCCGTTGGTGGTGGCTACAAGAGCCTGTCGATGCTGACGATCGCCCTCATCGGCTTCGCTCTTGCCTACATCTACTATCAGCAGCACCAGAACGCGCCTGTCGCTGTCTCTGCTGGCACGGAGGGAGATGACGACGATGAGCTCTAAGACTGGCTACAAGCTTACCAAGGCTGACTTCCAGCAGATTAACCGTCGTAACCTGGTCGGCTTCCAGGCTGGCTGGAACTACGAGCGCATGCAGCACTCCGGTTACCTCTGGATCATCCTTCCGCAGCTTCGCAAGATCTACGGGGACAACACCGAGGAGCTGAAGCAGGCCTGCCGTACCCAGTGCTCGCCGTTCTTCAACACCTCCAACTTCCTCAACACGATCATCACGGGCATCGACCTGGCCATCGAGGAGACTGACGGCATCGCCGGCATGGAGACCGTCGCTTCCCTGAAGACCGGCCTCATGGGCCCGCTCGCCTCCATCGGCGACTCCATCTTCGGCTCGCTCCTGCCGACCATCTTCGGCGCTCTTGCCGCCAACATGGCCATGCAGGGCAACCCGCTCGGCATCTTCATCTGGATTGCCGTCAACATCGTGGTCGACTGGTTCCGCTGCAAGCAGACCTACATCGCCTACGATCAGGGCATGAAGCTCGTCACGACCATGTCTGACAAGCTCAACGCCATCACCGACGCCGCCACCGTCATGGGCGTCTTCATGGTTGGTGCCCTCATCTCCACCAACGTCGGCATCGTGTTCAGCTGGGTCCCCGAGATCGGTGGCGTTACCGTCAACATCCAGGACATCCTGAACAACATCTGCCCGAAGCTCGTGCCCGCCGCTCTTGTCGGCTTCGTGTACTGGCTCCTCGGCAAGAAGGGCATGACCTCGACCAAGGCGATCTTCATCGTCCTCGTCATCGGCATTGTCCTTGGTGCCTTCGGCATCATCATGAAGGGCTAGGCCTGAGTGATTCTCAAGCGGTGCCCGGTCTCCCGGGCACCGCACCTAGTCTTCGTGACATCAGTGAGCGGGCGCGCATCTCACGACCGGCCTCGTGCCTAGGTCCAATCTCCCGAGATGCGCGCCCGTTCTTCTATAGAAAGGCAGCGTCTTGGAACCCGGGGTTATCGTTTTTATCGTCATCATCTGCGTCTACGCGCTGGGCAGCGAGCTGTTCAGACGCTACTACGAGGCCAAGTACGAGGGCTTCTTCAACACGGGCCACTATGGTGAGGCGCTGGCCGCCCTTGACAAGATCCCCGCGCGCGTGACCATGTCCACCTATCGCCAGTACTATCTGCGGTTCGCGTGCTATCAGGCGATGGACGACGAGGAAATGGCAACCCGCATGATCGAGCTGCTCGTTCGCATGCGCAACTCCGCCAGGCGCCAGGCAACGCTTTTGCCCGTTGCCTTCAACTACTTCACGCAGATTGGAAACAAGGAGCGTGCCAAGGAGCTCCTGTCAGACCTCAAGGCCTGCAAGGCGGCTGACAAGGCGACCATCACGGACTGCCAGCTGACCTACGACATCGTCTTTGGCAAGCGCTACGACTACATCGATCAAATGGAGAAGATGCTCGACAAGGCTGCCCCGAGCCTTCAGGGCAAGCTCTGCTTCCTTTTGTGGAAGCAGTACGCCAACAAGGGGAGCAAGACCCACGCAAAGCAATACAAGCGTCGCTACGAAGAGCTGACTAATTCGTCGAAATCGCAGGGTGAGCGCTAAGCTCACCTTAGGAATAGCTATACTGCTGGTAATCTGGTATCAACCAGTTGTCGTTTGGGTCTTCCGAGTGCGCTCGGAAGATGTCGAAGGGAGAACCAAAATGATCGGCTTCATCCTCACCGGCCACGGCCACTTCTCCAACGGTCTCAAGAGCGCTGTCGACATGGTCGCCGGCCCGCAGCAGTCGTTCGAGATCGTCCCCTTCGAGGAGGCCGCCGCGGGCGAGTACGCCTCCAAGCTCCGTGACGCCATCACTGCCATGCGCGGCGAGTGCGACGGCGTCCTCGTCTTTGTCGACCTCGTGGGCGGCACCCCGTTCAACCAGTCCATGATGGTTTCCAACGACGTCGACAACGTTGCCGTGGTGGCTGGCACCAACCTGCCCATGCTCATCGACATCGTCATGGCTCGCTCCGACAGCTCCACCCTCTCCGACCTCGTTGCCGAGGCCGTCGAGGTGGGCAAGGAGGGCGTCTGCCACATGTCCCTCCAGGGTGGCTCCTCCGACGACGAGGACGACGAGATGTAAGGCCCCTTCATCTTCTGAAGGGACTAAGGGCGCGATGGCGCTCGGAGAGCGAGGGGAGGCGAAGTGACGCCCAGGGGTAGGAAGCAGCCGCTGTACGACCAGCTGGTTGACATCCTGACTGAGAAGATCGAGCAGGAGTACCGCCCGGGCGACCTGCTGCCCTCGGAGCGTGAGCTCTCCGAGCGCTATGGCCTCTCGCGCACGACGGTAAGGCTGGCCCTGCAGGAGCTCGAGCAGCTTGGCATGGTCGTTCGCCAGCACGGGAGGGGGACGTTCGTGGCCGACCGCTCGGCCCAGACCACCAACCTCCTCCAGGTCTACAGCTTTACCGACCAGATGCGCTCCATGGGTCGTGACCCCAAGACCACGATTCTCGAGTTCACGGAGCTTGACGCAGACAAGAAGCTCGCCGAGCGGATGGGCGTGCGACTGGGGGACCGCCTCTTTAAGCTCAAGCGCCTGCGCACCGCCGACGGCATTCCCATGATGGTCGAGCTGAGCTATCTTCCCGTGCGGAAGTTCCTCACGCTCAAGCGCCCCCTGCTCGACAGCATGCCGCTCTACGAGATTATGGAGAACGTCTACAACGAGAAGATTCGCGTGGCCGAGGAGGAGTTCTTCGCAAGCGTGGCCAGGCCCTCCGACGCACACCTCCTCGACATTGCAGAGAACGCGCCCGTGCTCGACCTCGTGCGCACGACGTACAACATGAGCAACGAGATCATCGAGTACACGCTCTCGGTCGCGCGAGCCGATCAGTTCAAGTACAAGGTGCTTCACCAGCGCCTGCCCTAGCCTTGGTACGAAGGTGCGGTCGGGCCTCTGGCTCGGCCGCAGGGGAAGAAAGGAAACCGCCCATGTTCGAGAAGTCCACCGAAGAGCTCAAGGCGCTCGGCGCGGACATCACCACCGCAGAGATCAAGCAGCAGCCCGAGCTCTGGCTCGACACCCTCAAGATCTACCAGGACAACCTCGAGGCCATCGAGAAGTTCCTCGCCGACGCCCGTGGCATGGGCGAGGGTCGCCTCTCCGTCGTCTTCACCGGTGCCGGCACCTCCGACTACGTTGGCGACACCGCGGCCCCCTACCTGCGCCACGCCGGCGACACCTCCCTCTACGACTTCAAGCCGATCGCGACGACCGACATCGTCTCCGCGCCGTGCGACTTCCTCAACCCCGACGAGCCCACCGTGCTCGTGTCCTTTGCGCGCTCGGGCAACAGCCCCGAGTCCCTTGCCGCGGTGCAGGTTGCCAAGACCTTCGTGAAGAACGTCAAGTTCCTCAACATCACCTGCGCCCCCGAGGGCAAGCTCGCCGTTGAGTCCGCCGATGATCCGGACGCCCTCACGCTTCTCATCCCGCGCGCCAACGACAAGGGCTTCGCCATGACCGGCTCCTACAGCTGCATGACGCTGCTCACCACCCTCATCTTTGACGCCGCCACGATCGAGCAGAAGACCGCCTGGGTCGAGCAGATTGCCAAGATGGGCGAGGACGTCGTGGCCCGCGAGGCCGAGATCGCGGCCTTCCTTGCCGGCGACTTCAACCGCGTGACCTACCTCGGCTCCGGCTCCTTCGTTGGCCTTGCCCAGGAGAGCCAGCTCAAGATCCTCGAGCTCGCCCACGGCCTCGTCGCCACCTCCTGGGACAGCTCCATGGGCTATCGTCACGGGCCCAAGTCCTTCGTTGACGACAAGACCCTCGTCTTCGTCTTCATGAACAACGACGCCTACACCCGCCAGTACGACCTCGACATCCTGAACGAGATCAACGGCGACAAGATCGCGCAGAAGACCATCGCTGTCCAGCAGGACCTTGCGCCCGTCTTCGAGGGCGAGTCCTTCACCTTCGCCGGCTTTGACGCTCTGCCCGAGGGCTACCTCGCGCTTCCGTTCATCATGGTCGCCCAGGTGGTCTCGCTGCTGAACTCCGTGCGCGTGGGCAACACGCCGGACACCCCCAGCCCCACCGGCACCGTCAACCGCGTGGTCAAGGGCGTGACCATCCACCCCTTCGAGGTCTAGGGGTTCTTCTCGCCCAAGCGGCCTTATACGTAGCGCCACGGTGCCCGTCTGCATGTGTGATGCGGGCGGGCACCGTCTCATAGGGGGCGTCGCTGGGTACGTACGGAACAGGCACGCAAGCGCCGGGGTTTCCCGGCTGGAAGTAAGGAGAGATTCATGAGCACCTTTGCCATCAAGGCCGACAGGTTCGTGCTTCCGGGCGCGACGATGCAGGGCGGCTACCTCACGGTGACGGACGGCGTCTTTGGCGCCTGGACGGCCGAGGCTCCGGACTGCGAGATTCGCGACTACACCGGGTGCATCGTGGGGCCCGGCCTCGTTGACACGCACATCCACGGCTTCTTCAACCACGCGACCAGCGACCGCAACGCCGAGGGCATCAACGTCTCGAGCGTCGAGCTGGCCCGTCGCGGCACCACCGCCTGGCTGCCCACGACCTTCACCGAGTCTGTCGAGGACATCGCCGCCTCCTGCGAGGCCATCGCCCAGGCGGACGAGAGCCGCGGGGAGGACTTTGTCGGCGCGCGCATTGCGGGCATCTACCTTGAGGGCCCGTTCTTCACGATGAAGCACGTCGGCGCCCAGAACCCGAAGTTCCTCATCGACCCGAGCGTCGAGGTCTTCGAGCAGTGGCAGGAGAAGGCCGGCGGTCGTATCGTGAAGAGCGCGCTCGCCCCCGAGCGCGACGGTGCCTGCCCGTACTGCGCGGCCCTCGCCGCCATGGGCGTCGTGACCGCCATTGGCCACTCCGATGCGACCTACGACGAGGCCATTGCCGCCGTGAACGCGGGTGCGAGCTGCTTTGTCCACACCTACAACGGTCAGCGCGGCCTGCACCACCGCGACCCGGGCGTGGTTGGTTGCGCCATGACCTCCCAGAACACCTACGCCGAGATCATCTGCGACGGCCGTCATGTGGTCCCCGCGGCCATCAAGGCGCTCGTCGACGCCAAGGGCTGGGAGCACACGGTCCTCATTACGGACTGCCTGGGCTGCGGCGGCATGCCCGAGGGCGAGTACATGTCCGGCGGCATGCCCGTGGTGATGAAGGGCGGCCTCTGCTACCTGCGCAACGATGACGGCACCACCGGCTCGATCGCCGGCTCCGTGCTCACGCTCGCGGAGGGCGTGAAGAACGTCGTCGACTGGCAGATCGTCACGGACGAGCAGGCCATCCGCATGGCAACGGAGGTGGCCGCCCGCTCGGCGCACGTCGAGGACCAGGTGGGCCTCATCCTTCCGGGCCGTCCCGCGGACCTGACCATCTTCCACGCGGACATGACGCTTGCCGGCACCTTTGTGGGGGGCACGCTCGTCGAGTAGCGGGCTTTTTCTCGCGCAGGGGAGGGGTCGGACGCAGGTCGTTCGACCCCTTTTTTGCAGGTCTTGCTTCGCGCGTGGCCCGTGTGGCTTGTGGGAGCATCCGCTCGCAAAATAATCTGCCCGCTCGCCGATTGCAGAACGGGTGCGGACGCTCGAGACAATCCGGATTCCTATATTTTAAAAGTTCTGAAAATGTGGGGTTTCTGTCAAAAAAGTGACCTCGACGTTGAAAGGGGAGATGCATGAGGAGACGCCTGAAGGGAGTGGTTGCGTTTGCGATGGCGACCCTGATCGCCATGGGCGTGTCGGTTCCGACGGCCTACGCCGAGTACGCCGGCAAGAAGCCGGAGAACGGCACGACGCAGGAGCAGCCCTTCGCACCCGGCACGGGCGGGAGCACCAACTTCCGCATCCCGGGCATCGTCACGCTTGACGATGGCACCATTGTGGCCGCGACGGACGCGCGCTGGAACCACGCGGGTGACGGAGCCGGCCTCGACACCATCGTGAGCGTGTCGAAGAACGGAGGCGCCGACTGGACCTACACCTTCGCCAACTACCTCGGCGACAACGGCAACACGTACAACAACCAGTCGACGTCCTTTATCGACCCGGCGATCGCCACGGACGGCACGACGGTCTACCTGGTCGCGGACCTCTTCCCCGCGGGCATCGCCCTCAACACCTCCGTCTCCTCCCCGGTTGCGGGCAAGACCGGCTTCACGGAGGACGGCTCCGGTCTTCTGCTTCGTGTGAACGGTCACGAGACGATTGACCGCAACTATGGCGCGACGGTCGCCGCCAAGGCCTATGACTACTACCTTGACCTTGAGACGTACACGATCCACAAGGTCTCCGACGATTCCGTGGTCGAGGGCTACACGGTCGACCCTTACTTCAACGTCACCGATCCCGAGGGCAACGAGACCAACCTCTTCTGCGCGGACGCCCCGTTCCAGGTCTATCCGACCGACTACCTCTATCTGACCACCTCCACCGACGGCCTCACCTGGTCCGAGCCGACGCTCATCAATGCCAAGAAGGCAAACGAGCAGACGCTCCTTGCGGGCCCGGGCAACGGCGTCGTGCTCGATGACGGCACCGTCGTCTTCAGCGTCTACGAGTTCACGTCCGGCAAGCAGGAGGCGGGCATCATCTGGTCCACCGATGGCGGCGAGACCTGGCATCGCTCCGCTCCTGTGACCTCCTACGACGGTGGGCACTGGTCGAGCGAGGCGACGGCGGTCCAGATTGACGACACGACCATCCGCCAGTTCTACCGCGACGGCTTCACCACGCTCTACTACACGGACTACACCAAGGGGGAGGACGGCACCTGGGTTCCCGGAGAGGCCGTGAACACGGGCCTGACCAAGCGGAACAACAACCAGCTCTCCGCCATCAAGTACAGCGAGCAGATCGACGGCAGGGACGTCATCATCGTCTCCACCGCGTCCAACCCCGGCGACCGCAGGGGCGGCAAGCTCTACGTGGGCTTTGTGAACAATGATGCCGAGCACACGATGGACTGGCAGTACGGCTACGCCGTGAACGACTTCGACGACTACTACGCGTACTCCTGCCTCACCGAGCTCAAGGACGGCTCCATCGGCCTGCTCTACGAGAAGGCCTCTGCCGCCGAGACCTTCGTGACCATTCCGTTTGACGACCTCATTTCCGATAAGGCCAACCTCGACTACGACCAGCGCTCGGTCGAGCTCGACGAGGGGGAGAGCGTCACGGTCAACGACCCCTCCGGAGACTACTCCGACACTGACACGAGCTCTCTGAACACCAAGATTGCGACGGTGGAGGTCAAGGCCGGCGCGCTCAACGCGACCTCTGCGAAGGTCGGCAGCGCCGCGGGCGTCTACGAGGGCTCTTCCGTTGGCCTGGACGACTGCCTCTTCACGTTCACCGCCGAGGGCGATAACTACATCGTGAGCGGCACGGACGCCGACGGCAACCCCGTCTACCTCGATCCGGGCCAGGGCAGCGCCGGCTACCCGGTCAAGACGACGAACGCCCACCAGATCACGGTCTCCGCGGGCGCCGAGGCCGACACCGTCTACCTGCGCGACACCGCTGGCTCCTACCTCTTCTTCTACAAGAACTCCCTGCAGTTTGACCGCGTGAACGCCCTCTCGCAGGAGTCCTGGAAGAGCTACTGCTCCGCCCTGCTCTACCGTCCCGCCGTGGAGGACGAGGCCTCGAGCGAGGAGATTCCCGGCTACGTCAAGGTGACCGACTTCGACAACCTTGGCGGCGGCGAGTACCTCATCGCCTTCAAGGCTGACAACGGCAACTACTACCTGCTCTATCCCAGCGCCTCCACGGCACACAAGTCCGCTCAGGGCGCGCAGGTTGTCCCCGGCGGCCCCTCGACCGACATCGTCTTCACGGGCGTTGCCCCTGGCAACACGGGCGTGCTCGTCGGCAACACCTACTACGACGTGACCGTCAACAAGGTGTATGACTTTGTCCCCACCGAGGACGTCTCGGTCACGGTGAGCAGCGAGGTCACCAACGTGACCGCCACCGAGGGCCCCGCCTCGTATGCGAACGACGAGAACGAGAGCACCTTCTGGCACTCCTCGTATACCGCTGCCGGCAGTGCCGAGGACCTCTGGATCATGCTTGACCTTGGCGAGCAGACCGCCATCGAGGGCCTGCACTACCTCCCGCGCCAGAGCGGCGAGAACGGGACCGTGACCGAGGGCCGCGTGCAGTACAGCGCTGACGGCGAGAACTGGACGACCGTCGCCGAGGTCTCCTGGCCTGACTACTTTGACAAGTCCTGGCGCATCGTCGAGTTTGAGCCGGTGACGGCCCGGTACGTCCGCCTGCAGGCCGTGCACACCTACTCGAACAGCGACCCCCAGCACGACGGCTTCATGTCCGCGGCCGAGGTTCGCGTGGTGAGGTCCGACGAGGTCGTCCCCGTGCCCGAGACGCACACGGCCACGTTTGATGCCAATGGCGGCACCGTCGACGTTTCCTCCATCGAGGTTACGCAGGGCGAGGCCTACGGCGAGCTGCCCGTGCCCGTCCGCGAGGGCCACGAGTTCCTGGGCTGGTTCCTCGGCGACGACGAGGTGACCTCCGCCACCGTCTTCGGCGGCACCGGCGACGTGACGCTCGTCGCCAGGTGGGAGCCCATGTCCTTCTCCGCCGCGCTCGACGCCAACGGCGGCGCCGTCGACCCCTCCTCCGTCGAGGTCACCTACGGCGAGGCCTACGGCGAGCTGCCCGTGCCCGTCCGCGAGGGCCACGAGTTCCTGGGCTGGTTCCTCGGCGACGACGAGGTGACCTCCGCCACCGTCTTCGGCGGCACCGGCGACGTGACGCTCGTCGCCAGGTGGGAGAAGAACGAGACCGTGGACCCGGATCAGCCCGGAACCGAGGACCCGGACAAGCCTGGCACCGAGGATCCCGACCAGCCCGGCACGACCGATCCTGACAAGCCCGGCACCGAGGACCCGGACAAGCCTGGCACGACCGATCCGGACCAGAAGCCCGGCTCCGACGTCAAGCCTGGCACCGGTTCTGACACCAAGCCTGGTACCGGCACCAGCAAGCCCTCCGGCACCCAGAGCGTGCCCGAGACGGGCGATCCGCTCTCGCCGACCTCTGTGGTTGCCTACGTTGTCGTGGGCGGCGCCATCCTTGTGGGCGCGGGCATCGTGCTCCGTCGCATGAGGGGCTAGGCGTAACACGCCCTTTTGCCGGGCGGGGTCGGACGTCGTTCCGACCCCGCCCGTTTTTTGTGCCGCGGTGGTCCGGCGACTCGCGGTGCAACCGTCTCTCCCGATGTGTCCCTAACGGTTTTGTCACGTTGTCGCGCGGCGGCTATCCCACCGTCAACCTTGGGTATGATGCTCACAAGCAGAGGGGAGGGCGTATGCTGGGGCGCGGGGCAAGGAGGAGCAAGAGACGAAGGCCCCGGCGCCGCGGGGTTCTTCTCGCCCTGCTTGTGACCATTGCGCTGGCAGACACCGCCACGCTTGCCGGCGCCGCGGTGCTGCACGCCCGGCGCCTCGAGCGCGTCACCGGCACCAACGCCGTTACCGCCCCCACCGTTTCCTCGGAGAGGCGAACGGGCTCCTTTGGAGCGACCCTCGAGTATGCGGCGCTCTTCTCGCACGACGGTCATCGCGTAACGTCTGATGTGGCCTGGGATGACGCGTGGTTCTTCCAGGACCCGACGGTCTACAACCACGAGCTCGCGCACACCTGCGCCGTGCTCTCCGCCATCGCCAACGCCGAGAGCGCCTACTACCAGCAGGGCTCAACCGCCCCCGCCTTTGCGGAGCACGCCTTTGCCGAGCTGGGCTTTGACGAGGTCTGCACGGCGTCCTACCGCTATCGAAGCGAGGTTCTTGACGAGGTCATCGGCGTTCTGGACGGCACTGACGTGGTGGCCTACACGCTGGCAACCAAGCGCGTGCGCAACCCAGAGACGGGCGCCGAGAAGGAGCTCTTTGTCGTGGTGGTGCGCGGCTCGTACGGCTCGGAGTGGCTCTCCAACATAAAGATCGAGGGCGCCTCGGGCGTGGCCGGCGCGGAGGGGGATGGGGATCACCTCGGCTTCACGCTGGCCGCCAACGAGATCGTGGCCGACCTCGAGGAGCGGGCCGCCGCCCTGGCCCCGGACGTCGAGCGCGCCTACCTCTTCTGCGGGCATAGCAGGGGAGGTGCCGTGGCCAACCTCCTGGCGAGCTATTCCGATGACATGGCGGACGGGAGCCGGGCGCTGGCCACGGCGGGCGACGTGCGCGCCTACACGTTTGCCACGCCCAACTGCACCTCGTCCGAGACGGCGCGCGACGCCTCCTACGACAACATCTTCAACCTGCTCAACCCGTCCGACCTTGTTCCCCAGCTGCCGCTCTCCTCGTGGGGCTATGCGCGCTACGGTCGCGACGTCTGGCTTCCCGGTGCGGGGGACGCCGCGCTTGACGCTCGCTGGGACGCCGTCTGCGCCTCCTATGAGGCGACGATGGGCACCGCGTGCCCCTCCGACCCAGAGGACCGCGCGGCAGTGTCCGCCTTTGTGCGGGACATCGGCGAGCGCGTCTCTGACTTTGACGAGCTCGTCTCCCCCGGGGGCCTCCTGGAGCTTGCGGGGGCGTGCATGAGGATTGACCTGCCACGCCTGCTGGCCAGCCACTACCCCAACACCTATATCGCCTGGCTTGACGCCACCACGGAGGATGACCTCGCGTTTGGTTAGTCCGGCCCCCGTATCTGTGCTACCATGTCACGCTAGGCGATGACGGAGAGGTCTGGGCGTCGCGTTGCCAGCGGACAGAGATGGGGGTCACCGGCTGAGAGCCCCCTCCAAGGCAGAGGCCCGGAGTTCACTCCACCAGCTGCGACCTGAACGGTCGTGCGGCGTGCGGAAGGGACAGTCACTTTTGCACGCTTGGGAGGTCACGTGCAAAAGTGACTGTCCCTTCCGCACGCTCAGTAGGGAAGCCGGGGGTCCCACGGCACGGGGCAAGAAGAGGGGGCGCGCGGGGGAGAAAACCCGTGGCGCCAACCGAGGTGGTACCGCGGATCTTCCGTCCTTGGGCAGCAGACACACTGCCAAAGGGCGGTTTTTCGTTAGAGAAGGGATGTACGCAATGGCAATGTCCGACGACCTCAAGGCCATTGAGGCCCAGGTAGCGGAGGGGCTCACCGCGGCCGAGAGCATGGAGGCCCTCGAGGCCCTGCGCGTGAGCGTGCTCGGCAAGAAGGGCTCGCTCACCCAGATCATGCGCTCGATGGGCAGCCTCGCCCCCGAGGAGCGCCCCGTCATGGGCCAGCTCGCCAACACGGTGCGCGGCAACGTGGACGCCGCGATCAAGGCGCGCCGCGAGGAGCTCTCCGCCGAGCTCCTGGAGCGCAAGATGGCTGCGGACGCCGTGGACGTCACGCTGCCGGGACGGCGCCTCTCCCAGGGCACCCAGCACCTGATCAGCCAGATCCGCGAGGAGGTCGAGGACATCTTCTGCGGGCTCGGCTACACCGTCGAGGACGGCCCCTACGTGGAGACCACCTGGTACAACTTCACCGCGCTCAACGCCCCCGAGGACCACCCCAGCCGCTCGGCCAAGGACACCTTCTACGTGGTCGACAACGCCCCCGAGGGCAAGGAGTCCCACGTCCTGGGCGAGTCCGACGTGCTGCTGCGCACCCAGACCTCGGGCGTGCAGGTGCACGTGATGGAGAGCAAGAAGCCGCCCATCTACATGATCTGCCCGGGCACGGTCTTCCGCCCCGACACCGCCGACGCCAACCACCTGCCGCAGTTCACGCAGGTCGAGGGCCTTGTCGTGGACGAGGGCATCACCTTCGGCGACTTCAAGGGCACCATGGACTACTTCCTGCGCGAGATCTTCGGCAAAGATCGCGCCACCCGCTACCGCCCGCACTTCTTCCCCTTCACCGAGCCCTCCTGCGAGGTCGACGTCTCCTGCGGCGTCTGCGGCGGCACGGGCTGCCGCTTCTGCAAGGGCACCGGCTGGCTTGAGATTATGGGTGCCGGCATGGTCGACCCCAACGTCTTCGAGTACTGCGACATCGACCCCGAGAAGTACACCGGCTTCGCCTTTGGCATGGGCGTCGAGCGCATCGCGTGCCTGCGCTACGACCTGCCGGACCTGCGCATGCTCATGACCGGCGACATGCGCTTCCTCCGTCAGTTCTGAGGCTTCCCCGGGCGCCCGATCTTGGCGCTCAAGCCTTCGGCCGCCGCACGTCAGGCGTGCGGCCTCGGCTTTCGCGCCAATCTCGGGCATCAGGGAAACCCTCAGACCGGACCCGAAAGAGTTTCTCGGTAGTTTTGCACTGATCGCGCGAAAAGGAGAAGAACATGCGCGTCTCATATGAGTGGCTCAAGAGCATGGTCGACGTGCCGGCGGACCCCGCCGAGCTCGTGGCCGCGCTCACCCGCACCGGCACCGAGGTCGAGGGCGTGGAGAAGGTCGGCGCCAACCTCGAGCACGTGGTCACGGCCCAGGTCGTGAGCAAGAAGCCCCATCCCGACTCCGACCACATGTGGCTCTGCCAGGTCAGCGTTGGCGACAAGAACGTGGACGAGAACGGCAACCCCGTCCCCCTGCAGATCGTCTGCGGCGCCCAGAACTTCAACGAGGGCGATCACATCGTCTGCGCCATGATCGGCGCGGTTTTGCCTGGCGACTTCAAGATCAAGAAGAGCAAGCTGCGCGGCGTGGAGTCCTGTGGCATGAACTGCTCGGCCCGCGAGCTGGGCCTGGGCTCCGACCATGAGGGCATCATGATCCTGCCCGAGGACGCGCCGGTGGGCATGGACCTCACCGACTACCTCGGCATGTCCGACACCGTGATCGACTGCGAGATCACGCCCAACCGCCCCGACTGCCTCTCCATGACCGGCTTTGCCACCGAGGTGGCAGCCATCCTTGACGAGGAGACCCACATCGAGCTCCCGCACGTGAAGGCCGAGTCCGGCCCGGACGCCGCCGAGCTCGTGGACGTGACGATCGACGACCCCGAGCTCTGCAGCCGCTACACCGCGCGCGTGGTCCGGGGCGTCAAGATCGGCCCGTCGCCCGAGTGGCTCGCCCAGCGCGTGGCCGCTGCGGGCGGGCGCTCGATCAACAACGTCGTGGACGTGACCAACTACGTGATGTACCTCACGGGCCAGCCGCTCCACGCCTTCGACCTGGGCGCGCTTTCCGAGCGTGACGGGCGCCGCCACATCGTGGTCCGCGCCGCGAAGGACGGCGAGAAGCTCGTGACGCTCGACGGTCAGGAGCGCACGCTCACCTCCGACATGGCCGTCATCACCGACGACGGGCACACGCCCATCGCCCTTGCGGGCGTCATGGGCGGCCTTGACTCGGAGATCACCGAGGGGACCGTCGACGTTCTTCTCGAGAGCGCGAACTTCTCGAGCGGCCACACCTCGCGCACCAGCCGCAACCTCGACCTCATGAGCGAGGCCTCCATCCGCTACGAGCGCAAGGTTGACGGCACCAACTGCGCCAACGTGGCCGAGATCGCCGCCGCGCTCTTTGAGGAGTGCTGCGGGGCAGAGGTCTGCCCGGGCATCGTGGACGTCTATCCCGGCAAGGAGGCCGACGCCCCGGCGCGCATCGAGTTTCGCCCGTACCGCGCCCGCGCGCTTGCCGGCGCCCCCATCACCAACTCGTTCATCACCTCGCGCCTCGAGCGCCTCGGCTGCACCGTCGAGAAGAGCGACGTCGCGCACTACGTGGTGACCGCGCCCACCAACCGTCCCGACCTCACGCGCGAGGTCGACCTCATCGAGGAGGTCGTGCGCCTCTGGGGCGAGGGCGACATCGAGCCCACCATCCCCGCCGCCAAGAACCACGCCGGCGGCCTCACGCCCGAGCAGCGCCGCGTGCGCAAGATCGGCCAGGTCCTGCGCGCCTGCGGCCTCTCCGAGACCTCCACGTACTGCTTCGCCGCGCCGGACGACCTCTCGCGCCTGGGCATTCCGGAGACCGGGCGCGGCGTGCCCGTGAAGATCCTCCGCCCGCTCGTGGCCGAGCAGTCCGAGATGCGTCGCGACATGCTGCCGGGGCTTCTGCGGTCCGTGGCCTACAACCTCGACCACGGCGTCCCCAACGTGGCGCTCTACGAGATCGGCCGCGTCTTCTTTGGCCACGAGCACAGGAGCCAGCCCGACGAGCCGAGCTTCGTCTGCGGTGTCCTCTGCGGTAAGCGCGCGGACGATGCCTGGAACCAGCGCTTTGACGAGTACGACTTCTTCGATGCCAAGGGCGTGGTCGAGGAGCTGCTCGACGCCCTGCGCGTGTCCAAGGTCCGCTTCAAGGTGGCCGACCCCGAGCAGTATCCCTGGCTCCAGCCCGGCCGGGCGGCCGAGGTCGTGGCCGGCGGCGGGCAGGTCGTGGGCTGGGTGGGCAACGTCCACCCGCGCGGCCTCAAGGCGATGGGCATCGAGGCGCCCGTGGTCGCCTTTGAGCTCTCGCAGGCGGCGCTCCTGCGCCTGGCGGTCGACCAGCTGCCGTACCAGGACGTCCCGACGCTGCCGGGCGTGGACGTGGACCTGGCCATCGTCGTTGACGAGTCCGTGACGGCCGAGACCCTCATGCAGCGCATCTCGTCCGCCGGCGGCAAGCTCCTCTCCGACGTGCGCCTCTTCGACGTCTACCGCGACGACGAGCGCGTGGGCAAGGGCAAGAAGTCCATGGCCTTCTCGCTCACCTACCGCGCGGCCGACCGCACCCTCACCTCCGAGGAGGTCGAGAAGGCGCACGCCAAGCTCGTGACCAAGGTCTGCAAATCCACGGGCGGCGAGGTCCGCTCCTAGCGGGAGGCCCTTTGCGGCGTACGTTCGGTGCGCCGAGGCCGCGTTTCCAAGAAGCTCGTCCAGTGCGCGCCGGATTGCCGGGTCCGTGCGCGCACTGGGCGATTCTTTTGACCATACGGACGAGAAGAACGTCGAGTGCGCGCTGGCGGGCGCGCACTCGACGCGTTTTGTGGAGCCGGGCGGGGATGGCGGAGCCAGCCGTCACCCTCGCCCGGCCGTCCCTGCCGCGCGGCCGCGGTGTTTGCTAGCATGGTTGGTATGCCGAGCTGGAACATACATACCGCGCACGTCGAGCGGCTCCTCCGGGAGGAGGGGGCCCGCGCCCTGGGCATCCGTGACGAGAACGCGTTTCTCATGGGCAACCTGGCCCCGGACATCTACGTGGGGTACATGGTGCCAGACACCACCTACCGCATCGACTACAAGCTCACCCACCAGGCGCTGCGCGAGCACATCCCGCTGCCCAGCTACGACGAGTTCTGGAACTTCTACGTGGTGCGCCAGGAGCACGTGAGCGACCTCACGCTGGGCGCCTGGGCGCATCTGGTCGCCGACCACGTCTACAACGCCCATACGCGCCGCTATCTCGAGCACATCGGCGTGGCGCCCGGGGAGCGCGCCCGTGTGGGCAAGCAAGCCGACTTCGCGCTCTTTGGCCGCACGCTCGACATCTCGCTCAAGCCCCGCGTGGACGAGGCGCTCGTGGAGGCCTGCGCCGCCTTCCCGCCGTACACGATCCTGGAGCGCGACGTGCGCGCCGCGGCGGCGGCGGCGAGCCGCATCGTGGACGAGAACCGCGCGAAGCACGTGGAGGGCGAGCCTGCCTACCAGCTTCTCTCCGCCGCGTTCTTTGAGACCGCGCGCGACGAGGCGCACGCGACGATCGTGCGCGGCCTGCGCGCGTACGCCTCCCGCGCGTAGCCGCGCGCCGGGGCGTCCTTCTCGCGAGAGGGGCCGCCGCGGCCCGCGAGGCCGCCGCACTGAGCGGGGGCGCCCCCCTGCGGTGCGGGTCACGCCCGCTCCGTCTGCCGCCCGTCGCGTCCCTTCCGCGTAGACCCCGCCCCTGAGGCCCTTGCGACCGACTAGAATCATACGTAGCGTGTGTTGTCGGCGCGGGCTGGCCCGCGCCTCGAGAAATGGGGGAGAACGACATGGACGCAGCCATCCGCGACGCGGTCGAGCTCTGGAAGGACAACGTGACCGAGCCCGACCTTGTGGTCGAGCTTGCCGAGCTCATGCAGCCCGGCAACGAGGACAAGCTCTTCGACGCCTTCTACCGTGACCTCGCCTTCGGCACCGCCGGCCTGCGCGGCACGCTCGGCGTGGGCACCAACCGCATGAACGTCTACGTGGTCGCGCAGGCCACCCAGGGCGTGGCGGACTACCTGAACGCCCACTACGAGAACCCCACGCTCGCGCTCGCGCGCGACTCGCGCAACAAGGGCGAGGACTTCCAGCGCGTGGCGGCGGGCGTCCTTGCCGCCAACGGCATCCACGTCTACGTGTACCCGCGCATCGAGCCCGTCCCCACGCTGTCCTTTGCGGTGCGCCACCTCGGCACCTCCGCGGGCATCGTGCTCACGGCCTCCCACAACCCGGCGCCCTACAACGGCTACAAGGTCTACAACGACAACGGCGGCCAGATCACCGACGAGGCCGCGGCGGAGATCTCCGCGAACATCGCCAAGGTCGACCCGTTCAACGTGCGCATCATGGACTTCGAGGAGGGCATCGAGCGGGGCCTCATCGAGTGGACGCCGGAGGAGGTCCTGGACGCCTTCATCGAGAGCATCAAGAAGGTCTCCGTGCCCGGCTTCAAGGCCTCCGAGGACTACTCCGTGGTCTACACGCCGCTCAACGGCACGGGCATGGAGCTCGTGACCCGCATCCTCAAGGAGCTGGGCGTCGACAAGGTCTCCGTGGTGCCCGAGCAGGCCAACCCGGACGGCAACTTCCCCACGTGCACCTACCCCAACCCCGAGTTCCGCGCGGCGCTCGACCTGGCGCTCAAGCTCGCCGAGGAGGTCAAGCCCAACCTCGTCGTGGCCACCGACCCGGATGCCGACCGCATGGGCACCGCCATCCCGCACGACGGCGACTACGTGCTGCTCTCCGGTAACGAGATGGGCGTCCTGCTCATGGACTGGCTCGCCACGATGGCCGCCGAGCGCGGCGAGGACGTGGCCCGCAAGGTGGCCGTCTCCACGATCGTCTCCTCCTCGATGCCCGACGCGCTCGCGCGCGACTGGGGCTTTGAGATGAGGCGCGTGCTCACAGGCTTCAAGTACATCGGCGACCAGATCGACCAGCTCAAGGACGAGGGCGAGGAGGACCGCTTCCTCATGGGCTTCGAGGAGTCCTACGGCTACCTCGTGGGCACGCACGCCCGCGACAAGGACGCCATCGTCGCCACGATGCTCTGCGTCGAGATGGCCTCCTACTACGCCGAGAAGGGCATGGACCTCTACGAGGCCATGGATGCCCTCTACCAGAAGTACGGCTACTACCTCAACGGCACCGTCAACGCGAGCTTCCCGGGCGCGGCGGGCGCCGACAAGATGGCCGCCATCATGGCCGGCCTGCGCGAGAACCCGCCCGCGGAGATCGCCGGCTACAAGGTGACCGGCATGACCGACTACGCCACCGGCCCCGAGATGCCGCGCGTCTCGGGTCTCCAGAAGGAGGCCG
This sequence comes from Olsenella sp. An290, assembly GCF_002159535.1. Taxonomy (GTDB): domain Bacteria; phylum Actinomycetota; class Coriobacteriia; order Coriobacteriales; family Atopobiaceae; genus Thermophilibacter. Next base: position 224,797 of record NZ_NFIU01000001.1, read on the forward strand.
CGCAGACGCTGCCGCCTGCCAACGTCATCGAGTTCCGTCTGGAGGACGACAACAAGGTCATCTTCCGTCCGTCCGGTACCGAGCCCAAGGTGAAGGCGTACCTCTTCTCCAAGGGTGCCACGCGCGCCGAGTCCGAGGCCGTCCGCGACAAGCTCCAGGCCGCGGCCGAGAAGATCCTCTCGTAGGACGGTTTTTGCAGGAGAAGGCCCCGCCGACTTCCCCAGCAGGTTTTCCGCAGAGCGCGGTCCTGCGAGGAAGTCGGCGGGGCCTGTTTTATCGGCCGATCAGCCGGCGATGACAGGGCGATGCCCCGCCGGGCTCCTACTCGGCGTCGCCCGACGAGCCGAGGGTGAGGGCGTAGAGGTTGTCGCAGGCGGAGGCGATGGTGCCGGGGGCCCACGGGCGCGCGCTCACGTCGGGGGAGGTGGGGTCGTAGACGTCCACGCTGCCGTCCCCGTTCTCGCCCACGATGACGATCCAGTGCGCGCTCTCGGTGAGGGTGTCGGCCTTGGCCTCGGCGAGGATGTAGATGCCGCTGTCGAGCACCGCGGGGATGTTGTCCGCGTTGGAGGCATAGACCTTGCAGGAGAGCCCCAGGTCGCCCGCGTGGTCCTCGAGGTAGCTGCCGTCCATGTGGGCGTCTCCGCCCGTGAGCTCCGCCTCGGTCACGGCCGCGGCGATGTCGGCGGGGGACTGATCGGTCTTGCCCGTGAGGCCCATGTAGACCATGGAGAGCGCGGTGGGCCCGGAGCCGGTGAGGGCGAGCGGCCCCTCCGCGTAGTCGACGGCGCCCCAGCGAGCGTCCCAGCACCAGAGCTGGGGGACCGTCCCCTGCGTCACGGCCTCGCCGTAGGGCTGGGCAGTCTTGTCCAGGGTGGGGTAGGACGCCACAAAGCCCACCGCGTCGGGGACCCTGAGGGCAAGCTCGAGGAGCCCCTCGTCCTTGTACTGGCTCGCGTTGGCGGCAATGGTGGCAAACTGCTCGTTCTGGTTGAGGCGCTCGGCAAGCCGCTTGGTGAGGTCCTCGCTGACGCCGGCGGCCACGCGGGCGTCGACCTCGTTGACCTCGCCCTGGGCGGGCTCGCTCGCGGAGCAGCCCCTCACGCAGCTCGAAACTCCCACGACAAGAAGAACCACGAGCACAAGGGCGAGCGCCCCCAGAATGATCAGGCGCCGGTCAACTCCTCGCCCGCCGCCGCGACCGCCCTGAAAGCTGAGGGGGCGGGTCTGGATGGGACGTCCCCCGCGCGACCTGCCGCCGCGCCCGCCGCGCAGGTTGCCGCCGCGGCTCCGGGTTCCCGTTGGCCCATGATAGACGGTCTGACGCGGAACGCGTGCCTGTCCCCCCACATATTGGCGAGAAGAGCCGGGGTGTGAGGGAAGAGACGGCCGCGAGCGCCGGTCAAGGTCGTGATTCGTCATATGAGCCACTCCGTGAACGTGTGTTGCAACAGAGAAGAGTCCTTATCGCATGATACGGCACGCATGCTGCGAAACCCTTTCCCTATGAATGTAATATCGGGGAGCGGTAGGTATCAAAACCTGTCAATCAATCATTGAGGGCTAAAGCGGTGCCGCAAAAAGGGCCCCGGGGGGCACAAAAAACGGGCGACCGGAGGTCCGGCCGCCCGTCAAAGGTGCTCTGTTCGCCCTGCCGCCTCTAGGGGTAGCGTCGGCTGCGGGTCGGCGTCACCGGGTCGGGGTCCGGGACCGAGGGGTCGGGGTCGGGCTCCGTGGGCTCTTCCGGCGTGGTGGGCTCCGTGGGCTCCGTCGGCGTGGTGGGCTCTTCCGGCGTGGTGGGGACCGTGGGCTCCGTCGGCGTGGAGGGCTCTTCCGGCGTGGTGGGGACCGTGGGCTCCGTCGGCGTGTAGGTGGGCTGCTCGACGACGTTCTGGCTGGTGTCGTCCTGGTTGGAGTTCTGGTTGGAACCCTGGTTGGAGCTGCCGTTGTAGCTGCCCGCGGCAAACTTCCAGGTGCTGTTGGACTTGTAAGTGGCGTCGTGGTCGGAGGTCGGGAACTCGGCGCGCTCCGTACCGGCGAGCACCGTGTTCATGTACTCCGTCCAGATGGGCTGGGCGGTGTTGGCGGTGGTGGCGTAGGAGCCGTAGAGGTACAGCGGCGTGGAACCCTCGATGTTGCCCACCCACACGGCGGTGGTGAGCTGCGGGGAGCCTCCGCAGAACCAGAGGTCGGCGGCGTTTTCGGCGGTACCGGTCTTGGCGGCGATGGGCTGGCTGGCGGTGTAGTGCGGCTTGGCGTAGTTGGTGGTGTAGCCGGCGTTGAAGACCCCCTCGAGGACCTCGATGGCGTCGCAGGCCACGGCGGAGTCGATGACCTGCTCGGCGTCGTCCTGGTGCTCGTAGACCACGTTGCCGTTGCGGTCCTCGATCTTGGTGATGGCGATGGGGTTGCGGTGCACGCCGCCCGAGAGGATGGTGGAGTAGCCCTCCGCCATCTCGAGCGGGGTGACCGGGGAGGTGCCCAGCGTGGAGGCCGGGAAGGGCTCGATCGTGGAGTCAATGCCCACGAGCTTGGCCGTCTCGATGAGCTTGTCGACGCCGATGGCCGTGATGACCTGCGCGTAGCCCGTGTTGGAGGAGACCTCGGTGGCGCGCGCCAGGGTGACGGTGCCGTACTGCGAGTTGTAGATGTTGCTGACGGGCCACGTGCCAATGGTGAGCGGGGAGTTGCAGTTGATGAGGGTCGAGGGGCTCATGCCGTCGAGCATGGCCGCGAGGAGCGTGAAGGCCTTGAACGTGGAGCCCGCCTGGCGCCGAGCGATGGCGGTGTTGACCTGGGACTCGCCGGCCTCGGCGTTGTTGCCGTAGTGCTGGCCGCCCACCATGGCCACGATGTGGCCGTTGGAGTTGTCAATGGAGACGAGCGCGGCGTTGACCTTGGGGTCGTTGAAGAGCGTGGTGACGTGCTGGGAGGCCTCCTCGGCGGCCTGCTGGTAGGCGGGGACGAGGGTGGTGTAGACCTTGAGGCCGCCCTGCATGACGGTGTCGGAGGAGAAGTCCTGGAGTAGGAGGTCCTTCACGTAGTCCGTGAAGTAGGGGTAGGTGCCCTGGGAGTCGGCGAGCTCGCCGGGGTTGAGGGTGATCTCCTCGGCGCAGGTGGCGTCGTACTCCTCCTGGGTTATGTGGCCGGCCTCGAGCATGCGGCGCAGCACGAGGTTGCGGCGCTCCTTGCAGCCCTCGGGGTTGACGAAGGGGTCGTAGTAGTTGGGGGAGTTGGGAAGGCCCGCCAGGATGGCGGACTCGCCGAGCGTGAGGTCGCTCGCGTGCTTGTTGAAGTAGGTGATGCTCGCCGCCTCGATGCCGTAGGCCCCGTTGCCGTAGTAGATGGTGTTGAGGTACATGTTGAGGATCTGCTCCTTCGTGTACTCCTTCTCCATCTGGATGGCGATGTAGGCCTCGCGCACTTTGCGCTTGAGGGACTGCTCGAACTGCTCGTCGGACAGGACCGTGTTGCGCACGAGCTGCTGCGTGATCGTGGAGCCGCCGCCCGCGTCCCCGGAGCCCGTGATCTGGCCCACGACGGCGCGCAGGATGCCCTGCGGGTCGACGCCGTTGTGCTCGTAGAAGCGCTTGTCCTCGGTGTCCACCACGCCCAGCTTGACGTAGTCGGAAATCTGGTCGAGCGTGACCGAGCGGCGGTTCTGGAGGTAGTAGGCGGCGATCTCGTTGCCGTCCGCGTCGTAGACGCGCGTGGGCTCGGCGACGAGGTAGGCGTCGGCCGAGGTGTAGTCGGGCAGGTCCTGGAGCCAGGTGCTCACCACCCCGCCCAGGGAAAGCGCAAGGGCGACGATGAGCAGCGCGATGAAGCCAAACGCTCCGGCCAGGCCAAAGCCTGCGATGTGCGTCTGGGAGTGCTTTCGAGCGCGGCGGGTTCTGATCCCCATCTACTCCTCCTGTCTGGGAGATCGGTCCACAACTGTCCAACATTATAGTTGGTACCGGGAATGCGTTCCCAGACGGAGCATCGCCGTGTTGAGACCGTGGACGCGAGGTTCTTCTCGCCCGGCGCCCGCGGCGCCGCGGACGACGGAAAGGACCACGTTTTCCGCCCCTTTTTCGCGGCCCTGCGGTATGCTGATGTGTCATGTGGGCGCCCTGCGCGGCGTTTGGATACGCGAAGACCCTATGGAGGACAGAGATTTGCTGCCAGTCGACGAACAGCTCAAGGTGATCACGTCCGGGACGATGCAGATCGTGCCGCTCGACGAGCTCAAGAAGAAGCTCGAGAAGGGCGAGCCCCTGAACATCAAGCTGGGTGTCGACCCCACCTCCCCGGACCTGCACCTGGGCCACGCGGTGCCGCTGCGCAAGATGCGCCAGTTCCAGGACCTCGGCCACAACGTGACGCTCATCATCGGAAACGGCACGGCGCTCATCGGCGACCCGTCCGGCCGTGACTCCACCCGCCCGCCCCTCACCGAGGAGCAGGTCGAGGCCAACGCCCAGACCTACGTCGAGCAGGCCATGAAGGTGCTCGACCCTGAGAAGACCACGGTCCTGCACAACGGCGAGTGGCTCAAGGGCCTGAACCTCGCCGAGATGCTCAAGATCATGAGCCAGTTCAACGTGGCCCGCATCCTCGAGCGCGAGGACTTCCACAACCGCTACACCGAGGGCAAGTCCATCGGTCTGCACGAGTTCATCTACCCGGTGCTCCAGGCCTACGACTCCGTGGTCATCAAGGCCGACCTCGAGATGGGCGGCAACGACCAGATCTTCAACCTCCTCGCCGGCCGCGACCTCATGCGCGCCATGGGCATGGAGCCGCAGGTGGCCCTCACGATGCCGCTTCTGGTGGGCACCGACGGCCACAAGAAGATGTCCAAGAGCTACGGCAACTACGTGGGCCTCACCGACGAGCCGGCCGACATGTACGGCAAGGTCATGTCCATCACCGACGAGCTGGTGCCGCTCTACTGGCGCCTGTGCTCCACGGCCGACATGGACAAGCTCGACGCCATCGACGCCGCCTTCGCGGACGGCTCCGCCGACCCGTACGCGCTCAAGCGCGAGCTTGCCGCCAACATCGTGGACCTCTACCACGGCGAGGGCGCCGGCGCCGCGGCGAGCGCCGCCTTTGACGCGCAGTTCAAGCGCGCCGAGGCGCCCGAGGACATGCCGGAGTTCTCCCTCTCCGTGGCCGAGGTCAACGACGAGGGCAAGGTCTACCTGGGCAAGCTCCTCGTGGAGGTGGGCATCGCCAAGTCCGCCGGCGAGGCGCGCCGCCTCGTGGACGGCGGCGGCGTCAAGATCAACGGCGAGGCCGTGGCCCCCAAGTGCTACAACGTCGAGGCGTCGCTCTTCTCGGCGGGCACGACGGTCCAGTCCGGCAAGAAGCGCTGGGCGCGCCTGGTGTAGGGACGCGTCCTGCGCCCTTCCTGCCAGCACAACGTCATGAGCACGCACAGTTCCGTAACTACCTTTCCCATCTGCGGATGTATGAAGTGAAACGGAGCTGTGCGTGTTGTTCTGTAAGGACGGAGGAGACGGTAAGGCCATGACAAGAAGGACCACGTTCCTTGAGGCCCACGGCGTGCCGGAGCTGCTGGCGCCCGCGGGCGGGCCGGAGCCGTTCAACGCGGCGCTCGCGGCCGGCGCCGACGCCATCTACTGCGGCCTGGGCAACGACTTCAACGCCCGGCGCGGTGCCAGGAACTTTGACGAGGAGAGCTTCGCCGCCGCGTGCCGTCGGGCGCACCTGGCCGACGCTCGCGTCTACGTGACCGTGAACGTGGCCGTGTCCACCGAGGAGCTGCCGCGCGTGCTGGGGCTCGTGCGGAGCGCGTGGCTGCTCGGGGCCGACGCCTTCATCATCCAGGACTGGGGCCTTCTGGCGGAGGTCCGCCGCCGGTGGCCGCAGATAGAGACCCACGTCTCCACGCAGGCCAACGTGCAGGACGCCCGCGGCGTGGCGTGGTGTCGCGACGTCTGGGGGGCGGACCGCGTGACGCTCTCGCGCGAGCTCTCCCTGGCCGAGATCTCTCGCATCGCCGAGGAGGGCGTGGAGCTGGAGTGCTTCGGGCACGGGGCGCTCTGCTTCTGCTACTCGGGCGTGTGCCTCATGAGCTCGCTTTCCGGCGGGCGCTCGGCCAACCGCGGCCTCTGCGCGCAGCCGTGCCGGCTGCCCTACGACCTCGTGGACGAGGACGGCCGCGTGATGGAGATTCCCGGCGTGGCCACGCAGGGGCTCGTCGAGAAGAACCGCGGGGTCGGCGGCACCCGCCTGCTCTGCCCCAAGGACTACTGCACCGTCGACCATCTCGCCGAGATGCGCGACGCGGGCGTGGGCTCGGTCAAGGTCGAGGGCCGCATGAAGGCGCCCGACTACGTCTTCTCCGTGATCTCTGCCTACCGCGACGCGATCGACGCGCTTGCCGCGGGCGCGGACGACCCGGCCGCCGAGGCCGCGCGCCACCGCCGGCTCAAGCGCGCCTTCAACCGCGACTTCACGGACAGCTACCTCTGGGGGCGCTCCGACAACGACATGATGAGCTACGAGCGCTCCAACAACCGCGGGGAGCTTGTGGGTGAGGTCGTGGGGTCGCGCGCGCTCGAGGACGCCGTCGTGCGCCGCGGGGGCGGGCGCGGCGGTCGCGAGCGGCTGCGTCGGCACACCCGCGCCGACGTCGACGTGCGGCTTGACGCGCCGGTGGGGGAGGGCGACCTCCTGGAGCTGCGCCCCGCCGACGACCCCACGCAGTTCCTCACCGTCCACGCGCCCGCCGACGCCGCCGCGGGCGAGACGATCTGCTGTCGCGCGGCGCGCCCGATGCCCGCGGGCTCGCTCGTGCGCGTGATCCGCTCGCAGCGGGCGCTCGACGAGGCGGCGCGCGTGGCGGACCGGGACGTGGTCCGGCGACGGGCCGTGCACGTGCGCGTGACCGCGCGGCTCGGGGCGCCGTTCGCCGTGGAGCTCACGTGCGCCGATGGCGCCACGACGGCGCGGGCGGAGGGCTTTGTCGTGGAGGCGGCGCGGACCCGCGCCGTCTCGGAGGCCGACCTCGTGGAGCACGTGGGCCGCATGGGCCAGAGCGCCTTTGAGCCCGTGAGCTTCTCGGTTGAGCTGGACCCGGGCTGCGGCATGTCCTTCTCGGCCGTGCACCAGGTACGTGCCGAGGCCTGCTCCCGTCTTGAGGAGGCGCTGCTCGCCCCGTACGCGAGCAGGGAGGCGTGCAAAGGGGACAGTCACTTCTGCACGCCCGTGCCGGCGCGTGCAGAAGTGACTGTCCCCCCTGCACGCCCGTGCGTGTGCGCGCTCGTGGTGACGCCGGCCTGCGCCGAGGCGGCGCTCGCGGCGGGCGCCGAGCGCGTCTACGCGCCCGCCGACGCGCTCGCGCGCGGCGCGTGGCCCGCCTGCGTCATCCCCTGGCTCGACGAGGTCTGCCGCGAGGCGGACCACGACCGGCTCGACCCCTGGGTGCGCCTGGGCGAGCCCGTGGCCGTGGGCAACGTCTCCGAGCTCGCGCTCGCCGCCGAGCGAGGCGCGCTGGCCGAGGTCCGCTCCTGCGTCCCGGTGCACAACGAGGCCTGCCTCGGCGCCCTTGCGGACGCGGGCGCGGCCGGCGTCTGGCTCTCGCCCGAGCTCACGCTCGAGGAGGTCTGCGCCCTCGCGCGCGCGTCCCGCGTTCCGGTGGGCCTTGCCGTCTTTGGCCGCGAGCGCGTCATGACGAGCGAGCACTGCGTCCTGCAGGCGCTCGGCCGCTGCCGGCACGACTGCGCCCGGTGCCCCGAGCGCGCCCGGCGGCTTTCCCTGCGCGACATCGACGGCCGCGACCTGCCCGTCCGCACGGACATAAACGGTCGCTCGCGCATCTGGTCGGCCCACCCGCTTGACGCGACGCCGCAGACGGCCGAGCTCGTGGCGGCCGGCGTGGAGCGTCTGCTCGTGGACGGCGAGCTCATGGACGAGGGCGAGGTCACCTTTGCGGTGGAGCGCGCCGTCCGTGCCCTCGCGGCCGCCCGCGCCGGCCGGCGCCCGGCCCAGCGCGTCGCCGGCGCGACCTCCGGTCATCTTTTCGCGGGCATTGGGTAACATGTTCTGCGGACACATCCCAGCTCGCGGGTCCCTCCGGCCCGCGCGCCCCTGAAGAAAGGACCTCCCATGGCCGTTGACCGCGCACTTCTCGACGCAACCCTCGACGTCATCCGCCAGAGCCTCCAGGCCGACGGCGGCGACGTGGCCCTCATCGACGTCACCGACGACGGTGTGGTCACCCTGGAGATGCAGGGCGCCTGCGCCGGCTGCCCGCTCTCCTCGCTCGACATGTCCGAGGGCATCGAGCGCATCCTCATGGAGCACGTGCCCGGCGTGACGCGCGTCCAGCCCGCCGCCTTCTAGACGGGCGAGAAGAACGTGTTCCTGAACGAGCTCTACCACGCCCTCGACCCGGTGGCCTTCTCGCTGGGGCCGTTCACGGTGCGCTGGTACGCCCTGGCCTACCTGGCCGGCTTTGTCCTTGCGGGCGTGGTGATGTGGCGCACGCAGCGCCGCTGGAGGCTCGGCCTTTCCGTCGACGACGTCTTCTCCATCATGATGGGGATCGTCTTTGGCATCATCGTCGGCGCGCGCCTGTTCTACGTGCTCTTCTACGGGGCGGGCTACTACCTTGAGAACCCGCTCGAGATCATCATGCTGAGCCACGGGGGCATGAGCTTTCACGGGGGCCTGGTGGGCGCCGTGGTGGGCGGGTCGCTCGTGTGCCGCCACTACGGGATCTCCGTGGCGTCCGTGTGCGACCTCGGCGTCATCGGCGCGCCGCTCGGCCTGTTCTTTGGCCGCTGCGCCAACTTTGTGAACGGAGAGCTCTGGGGCAAGGAGACGGACCTCCCCTGGGGCGTCATGTTTGAGACGGGCGGCGCGGTCTACCGCCATCCCTCGCAGCTCTACGAGGCCGTCCTCGAGGGTCTTGTGATCTTTGCGGTGCTCTATGCGCTCTCGCGCCGCGTGCCGCCGCGCCCGCAGGGCACCTTCACGGGCTGGTTCCTCACGCTCTACGGTGTCTTTCGCTTCCTAATCGAGTTTGTCCGCGTGCCGGACGCCCAGCTCGGCTACCTCTTCGGTCCCATCACGATGGGCCAGCTGCTGAGCCTGCCGCTCGTGCTTCTGGGCGTGGGAATCCTGGTGGCCGCCCATCGCCTGGGCCGGCCCCAGCGGGGTTACCTGGACGGCCCGCGCGCGTAGCCGGCCTGGCCGCGCGCGGTCTGGGGCCGCGGGCTTCTCGTCCGTTCTTCTCGTCTGGCGCCCGCGTCCCTCTCACCCGGTACCTGCGGCCTTCTTGTTCGGTGTCGTCGTTCTTCTCGTCCGGCACCGTCGATTAACGCACAAAATCTGACACAGTTTTTTATATCCGCAGGTAAAAATAACGCACATGTCAGATTTTGTGCGTTAATCGACGGCGTCGCGCTGCCCGGACGCCGGGACCGCACTGCCCGAACGCCGCGCTGCCCGGCCGGCCCATCTCTCAGGCCTGTGTTTTTTAGACACGTTGTCTAAAAACCGGCGCGCGAGTTGCTAGAGTACCTCTGTCAGAAACGAGCGAAGGCAGGTGCGCATGGCAGAGGCGAGAAGAACCCTTTCGGTCGGCATCGACATCGGGTCCACGACGGTGAAGGTGGTCGCGCTCGCCGATGACGGCGCCACGGTCTTCTCGCGCTACGTGCGCCACGGGGCGCGGCAGGCGCGCACGGTCGCCTCCGTCCTCACCGAGCTCGGGCAGGCCTTTCCGGGCGCCGTTTTCCGGGCGGCTCTCACCGGCTCGGGCGCGTCCACCCTGGCCGACGCCCTCGACCTGCCCTACGTGCAGGAGGTCGTGGCCAACTCCATCGCCGTCCGCGCGCTCTTCCCGGAGGCGCGCACGGCCATCGAGCTCGGTGGCCAGGACGCCAAGATCATCTTCTTCGAGCCCGACCCGCGCACGGGCGAGCTCACGGTCTCCAACATGCGCATGAACGGCTCGTGCGCGGGCGGCACGGGCGCCTTCCTGGACGAGATCGCCTCGCTGCTCAAGGTGGCGCCGGAAGGCTACGACGCGCTTGCCGCCGCCGGCACCACGGTCTACGACATCTCCGGCCGCTGCGGCGTCTACGCCAAGACGGACATCCAGCCCCTCATCAACCAGGGCGTCTCCCGCGAGGACATCGCGCTCTCGTCGCTGCACGCCGTCGCCAAGCAGACGATCGGCGGCCTCGCGCAGGGCCTCGACGTGGTGGCCCCCGTGGTCTTTGAGGGAGGCCCGCTCACGTTTGACCCCACGCTCGTGCGCGTGTTCTCCGAGCGGCTCGGGCTCGCCCCGGACGAGGCCATCGTCCCGGAGCACGCCGAGACCATCATGGCACGCGGGACCGCGCTCGCCGTGGGGCAGCTCTTCGCCGACCGTCCGGCGGACCTCGACGTGCCCCGTGCCGTCGCCGTCCTCCAGGAGCTCGACGGCCGCCCGGCGGAGCGGGAGGCGCCGGCGCCGCCGTTCTTCTCGTCCGCCGAGGAGCGCTGGGACTTCGAGCGCCGCCACGCCGCGCCAGAGGACCCGACCCCGGCCGCGCCCGTCGACGGTCGGCTCCAGGTCTACCTGGGAATCGACTCGGGCAGCACCACCACCAAGTTTGCCCTCGTTGACGCGACGGGCGCCCTCGTGGACTCCTTCTACGCCTCCAACGAGGGTGCGCCGCTTGACGTGGCGGCCCGCGCCCTGCGTGAGCTCGCGCGCCGCCACCGCGCGGCGGGCCACGAGCTCGAGGTCCTGGGCGTGGGGACGACGGGCTACGGCGAGCTCATGTTTGCCAAGGCCTTTGGCGCGGACCATCACGTGGTGGAGACCGTCGCGCATGCCCGCGCGGTCCGCGACCTCGTGCCCGACGCCACCTTCGTGCTAGACATCGGCGGGCAGGACATGAAGGCCATCTGGCTCGACAACGGGGTCATCACCAACGTCGTGGTCAACGAGGCCTGCTCCTCCGGCTGCGGCTCGTTCCTCGAGACCTTTGCGCGGACGCTCGGCATCCCCGTGGAGGGGATCGCCGAGGCGGCCTTCCGCTCGAGCGCGCCCGCTCACCTGGGCAGCCGCTGCACCGTCTTCATGACGAGCTCCATCGTGACCGAGCAGCGCAACGGCAAGTCCCCGGACGACATCATGGCCGGTCTCTGCCGCTCGATCATCGAGAACGTGTTCACCAAGGTCGTCCGCGTGCCGAGCATGGACGCGCTGGGCGAGAAGATCGTGGTGCAGGGTGGCACCTTCCTGAACGACGCCGTGCTGCGCGCCTTTGAGCAGCGCGTGGGCCGTCCCGTCACGCGCTCCCCGCACGCCGGCCTCATGGGGGCCATCGGCGTGGCCCAGCTCGTGCGCGAGCGCGCCGAGGAGGGCATGCGCGCCACCGGCTGCCGCCCGCGCACGGCCTTCGTGGGGTTTGACGCCCTGCGAGAGTTCTCGTACGAGACCGAGACGGGCCTTACCTGCCCCTTCTGCCAGAACCACTGCAGTCGCACCCGGATCGTGTTCTCCAGCGGGGAGTCCTTCGTCACGGGCAACCGCTGCCCGCGCGGCGAGGTCGTGGGCGACCCGCGCGACGAGGGCGTCCGCGCGCAGGAGCGCAAGGTCCGCGAGCGCACCGCCCGCGTGCCCAACCTCTTTGCGGAGCGCGAGCGGCTGCTCTTCCGCGAGTACCCCGTGGAGCCCGTGCGCGACCTCGGGGACAAGGCGCCCGTGATCGGCCTGCCGCGCGTGCTGGCGCTCTGGGAGTGGGCGCCGTTCTGGACCACCCTCGTGCGCGCCGTGGGCTACCGCGCGCACCTCTCGCGGCGCAGCACGCGCGCGATCTACGAGCGGGGGCTTCCGGCCGTGACCTCGGACACGGTGTGCTTCCCGGCCAAGCTCGTCCACGGCCACCTGCGCGACCTGGCGGACGCCGGCGTGGACCGCATCCTCATGCCCTCGATCACCACGGTCCCCTCGGACAACGCCGCGCCCACGAGCCAGTCCATGTGCGCCGTGGTCAAGGGCTACCCGCTCGTGGTGAGAAACTCCGACAACCCGGAGCGTCGCTGGGGCATCCCCTTTGACGCGCCGCTCTTCCACTGGTACAGCAAGAAGGACCGCGAGGGGCAGCTCATGGACTGGCTGCGCGCGTGGGCGGGCGTCACGCGCGTGCAGGCCCGCTCGGCGATTCGGCAGGCCGCGGCGGCCCAGCGTGCCTTCCGCGAGGAGCTGGAGCGCCGCGGGCGCGAGGTCCTCGAGCAGGTGGGTCGCGACGGCGGCTACGCGGTGGCGCTGGCCTCGCGCCCGTACCAGAACGACGCGCTCGTGAACCACGACCTGCCGGGCCTCTTCGTGCGGATGGGCGTACCCGTGCTCACGGCGGACGCGGTGCCGGGCGTGCACGACGTGGACCTCTCGGCCAGCCGCATCGACGTGGTGAACAACTTCCACGAGCGGATGCTCGGCTCGGCCGTGATCGCCGCGCGCGACCCGCGCCTGGAGTACGTGCAGCTCGTGAGCTTTGGCTGCGGCCACGACGCCTACCTCTCGGACGAGATCGTCCGTCTCATGCACGAGGTGGGGGAGAAGGCCCCGCTGATCCTCAAGCTGGACGAGTCCGACGCCACGGGCCCGCTTGGCATCCGCGTGCGCTCGTTCGTGGAGACGGTGCGCGAGCGCCGGGCGGCGGCGCGGGCGGCCGGCGGCGCGGCGGACCCGCGCCCGCTCTCGGACCCCTATCCAGTTAAGTTTGAGCGCGGGGACGAGAAGGTCTATGAGGTGATCGTCCCCAACACCAGCCACGCGTTCTCGCGCCTCATGGCGGCCGTGGTGAGCCGCCAGGGCCTGCGCGCCGTGCCGCTGGAGATCGGGCGCGAGGAGGCCATCCGCCTCGGCAAGCGCTACGTGCACAACGACATCTGCTTCCCTGCGCAGATCGTGATCGGCGAGATCCTGGCCGAGCTCGAGCGCGGCGGGCACGACCCTGACCGCACCGCGGTCATGATGGCCAAGTACGTGGGCGACTGCCGTCTCACGCACTATGGCGCGCTGCTGCGCAAGGCGCTCGACGACGCGGGCTACCCGCAGGTCCCCATCATCACCAACGACGGCGCGGACTCCCATGACCTGCACCCGGGCTTTCGGCTGGGGGTTCCTGCCTCCACGAACTTCGTCCTCGGCATTGCCATGGTGGACGTCTACGAGGCGCTGCTGCGCAAGGTGCGCCCGTACGAGACCGAGCCGGGCGCCGCGGACGCCGCCTTCGAGCGGGCCATGGACGGGCTCATCGAGGGCATCTCTGCGCACGGCGCCCGTGGCGCGCTCGACGCCTTCCCGCGGGGCCTCGAGGCGCTCTCGGCAGTGCCGCACGACCGCTCCCACCTGCGGCCGCGCGTTCTTATCGTCGGCGAGTACCTGCTCAACTTCCACCCCGGGGCCAACCACGAGATCGAGCGCTACCTCGAGGCCAACGGCCTGGAGGTCGTGGAGGCGCGCATGGCCGACGTCATCCGCAAGAGCTACTCCTACAAGCACGCGCAGGCCCGCGAGTACCATGTGGACATCCCCGGGCGCGAGCGCGCCTGGAACGCGCTGGCGGACCGGATCTTCTCGACCGCCCTTGCCCTGGTCGACCGCGTGGCGCGGGACTTTCCGCTCTACGAGCGCCCCGCGAGCATGGCCCAGCTGGCCGAGAAGAGCGACCCGATCATCCCGCACACCTTCGACGCGGGCGAGGGCATCCTCATCCCGGCGGAGATTCTGGAGCAGGCCGCGCGCGGCGTGCGCAACTTCGTGATCCTGCAGCCCTTTGGGTGCCTGCCCAACCACGTGGTGGGCCGCGGCATCATCAAGCGTGTGAAGGAGCTCTACCCGGACGCGCAGGTGCTGCCGCTGGACTACGACCCGGACGTGAGCCAGGCCAACATCGAGAACCGCCTGCAGATGCTCGTCATGGACGCGCGCCCGGACGTCCCGGCGGACGAGGCCGCGGGCGCGGCGCCTAAGGGGGAGCGGTGAGCGCACGCACGGCCGAGCGTATGAAGGCGAGGCTCGCGGACGCCCTCTGGGACTGTCTTGCCGAGCTTCCGGTGGGGGAGATCTCCGTGGGCGACGTCATCGAGGCGGCCGGCGTGAGCAGGGGCTCGTTCTACTACCACTTTGACGACCTCGACGAGCTCCTTGCCTGGGCCATCCGACAGGAGGTCATGAACTCGGACCGCAAGGGCCACTCCTTCGCCCTCCTCCTCGCGCGCGCGGAGCCCTCCGGGAACGCGCTTGTGCAGCGCGCCATCGCGCGCGTGTGCCTGCTGCTGGACAAGGGTGGAATGAGCCCCGTCTTTGACGTGGCGCTCGACGCGATGCGCGAGGTCTGGGTTGCCGTGCTGGAGCCCGAGGGCGGGCGGCTTCCCGACGGGGTCGTCGCCCAGCTCGAGTATGCGGTGGGCGGAAGCGTGGGGATGCTCGCGCGCGCCAGCCGCTCGACCGAGGCCAAGCTGCGCGCGTCCTCCGCGTTCATCCGGGCCTGCAACCGGACCCTCGTGGAGCGCATCGCCGACGAGCTTGGTGTGAGCGCGGCCGAGCTGGTCGCGCGCCTCGAGCACGTCGGCGGCGCATAGCGCGGGCGGCAGCCGGCGGGCGCGCGTCGGGCGGTGGTTCTTCTCGCCCGCGGGCGCGCGGGCCGTTCGTCACGTCGTCTCCGGTGCCGCTGTCCCGCCCTGCCGCCCGGTGCCCCGACGGGTTACGTACACTCCGGCCGGTTACGTACAGGAAAAGGCGTCCTTCTCGATAGGGTGTTTTGCATTTCTGCAGGTAGATGACGTACGGCCGAGTGTACGTATCCAGCCAAAGTGTACGTAACCGGAAAACGTGTACGTAACCGAGTGGGGATGTATGTATCCGGGAGGACGATTGCCGGGCCGGGACCAGGATCAGCCGAGAAGGACTTTCATGTCGTCAATCGGCCTCGTCCCTCATCTGGTTGCGTACATTTCCGACGGTTACGCACACTCCGGACGGTTACGTACACGCTTTCTGGTTACGTACACCCAACAGCAACCCGTCTACCTGCTGGAATGCAAGATGTCGCTCCGATGAGGGTGCTTTTTCGTGTACGTAACCGCTCAGAGTGTACGTAACCACCCGGAGTGTGCGTAACCGCGGGGAAGGGGCGGCCTCCGGCCCCGGACCTCCGGCCCCCTGGCCCTCGGCCCGCGGCACCGGGTCCTTCTCGCCTGACGCGCGGCTGCTAGCTGCGGGCGGAGTCCTCGGGCGTGATCGTCATGGACTGGAAGCGGTTGGCCATGTAGTCGTTGCCGTAGTGCTCGGCGTAGAACTCCTCTACCGGGGAGCTCGGCGGCAGGCCGCACTCGCGCTGGTACCAGCACTCGAGGGACTGCAGCGTCATGACGGCGTTGACCAGCATGAGCGTGGCGCAGAGCGCGGTCACCGAGTAGCGCGCCTGCCAGGGGATGAGGTTGATGAGCTTGAGCAGCCACGGCAGGCAGAACTTGATCCAGACAAAGCCCAGCACGCCCCACATGCACATGAAGAGCGTGCTCGTGCGACCGCCCATGAGCGCGGCCACCGGGTCCGGGAAGAGGCCGAGGATCGTGGAGCCCGAGTAGTCCCAGGCCACGGCGCCAAAGCCCACCTGCATGAACCAGGAGACCGCCGCCTCGAAGAGCCCGCCGATCACGGCGGACACGAGGAAGATCACGACCGGGTTGGCCCGGTAGAAGCGGTTGAGCGCCACCGTCATGAGCACGGCGCCCACACCGTAGATGGGCGAGAAGGGCCCGTAGAGGAGCCCCGCGCGGTCCTGGTAGACGCCCGGGTCCACCACGACCATGTGCCAGATGACCTCCAGGACGAGCCCCAGCACGCTGCAGACCACGAAGACCCAGAACAGGTTGAAGAAGTCCAGCTCGATGAAGCCGCGGTCGCCCTTGGCGCGCCCGAGCGTGCCGTCCTCGGCGTCCTCCTCGAGCTCCATGTCGCGCAGCTTGCGCTGGAGCCGGCGCTCCGAGATGAGCGTGGGGTCTATGGTGGCGGAGATCACCACGAGGACGAGTAGCCGCACGCCGTCGTAGACGAGGTTCTCGCCAAAGCCGTTGAGCATGATCTCCAGTAGGAGGTTGGTGATGCCCACGCCGATGAGGCCGTAGGCGATCTGTGCCACGTGCCGGCGGCGGTTCTTGAGCACGAGCACGCCAAAGAAGACGTAGCCCACCGCGCCGAGGGCGAGGAAGACGACCTGCGCTATGGTGAGTGACATCGTGAGCGTGACGTCGTGGTGCTCGCGGAAGAGGCTGGCGCCGTACTGGGCGAGCGGCACCGCGATGAGAGCCATTAGCGCGAGCACGGCGACGGCGGTGACGAGGCAGTAGATGCCGTAGAGCTTGAGGGCTATGGATATGCGGCGATTCTCGGCGGGTGCTTCGGGGTTTTCCATGGGGGCTCCTTCACGGGGCGGCAGTGGGTTCATCGTACCCCGTTTGCGGACGCGCTATCCGGTGAGCGCATCCACGAGCCACATGCCCCCGTAGCCGAAGAACCATCCCGCCGCGGCGCCAATGAGCACCCAGCCTGCGGTGCGCACGACCTTCATCCAGCGGGGGATGAGCCGCTCGCGCCGGCCGCGCTCGGTGTCGCGGTCAACCGGCTTGCCGTTCCAGAAGGAGATGATCTCCTGATAGGTGACGAGGTCGTGCTCTTTCTTGATGCGGTCGGCCCACGCGGAGGCAAACATGACGATTCCCCAGAGCACAGCCGCGAGTGCCACGGTGGGGAGCGTCTGCATGACGGAAAGGTCCCAGACGGTCATCTGGTAGGTCCACCAGACCAGGGCGAGCAGCATGAGCACGATGAATCCCGTCATCGTGTAGCTCAGGTGCTTGAGCAGCTGCATGTCCTTCTCGACAGCTTCCTTCATGGTGTCCACGTCTCCTCTCACGAGCTCGTCGATGGTCGTGCCAAAGACGCCCGCAAGGAGCAGCAGGCTCTGGACGTCGGGGTAGGTCTTGTCGTTCTCCCAGGAGCTGATCGTCTGGCGGCTCACGTAGATGCGGCCCGCCAGCTCGTCCTGCGAGAGCTTCAGCTGCGCGCGATGCTCCTTGATGCGGCTCCCGAGCTCCATGTCTGCCTCCCTCCGACTTTGGCGCGACCCCTGTCGAGAAGAACGTGACGGTTCGGGCGGAATCGTACCATCAAAGGTGGACGACATCGCGGCGCGGGCGGCGGCCCGGGGCTGTCAAAAGGTCTTGACAGTGGCGCTGAGCTGGGGTTCTTGAGAATGAAACCCGTTCGGCGAGGCGCCTGGGACACCTCCCGATTTCTCGGACGTCGGTGTCGGCCCGCTCGAGGGCGCATGCTGCGTCCGCGAGAATCTGCGCGCTCCTGTCTCGCCGCTGCGAAGGTTCCAGGCTCGTGGCCGCCACCCATGAGGATGGCGCCAAGTGTAGCGGGGCGCAGGGCGAGAAGAGCCTCCTACTGGAAGAGTGGCACCCTTCCCAGCAGAAAGTCCTCTACGGGAAACTCGTCTGAGCCGACAACGAGCGCGTAGGTCCCCGGATACCTCTGAACGAACTCACCAAGTCCCTTGAGGCTCTTGACGCGCCCGCTCTTCACCTCGATGGCGGTCCTTTTTCTGCCTTGCGTCACAACGAAGTCCACCTCGGCCGATCCCTCTCTCCACCAGTTGACCGAGAAATGCTCGGTCTTCGACCGGGCGAGGAGGTAGGTGCCGACCGCGGTCTCCACGAGGTGGCCGCGGCGGTCGCCGTCCTCGAGCAGCCTCGCTCGACTCTCTCCCGAGGAGACCACCATAAGAGATGTGTCGTGCACGAGCAGCCTCGGCGAGCTGCCGCGCTCTTTGAGAATCTTCTCGCCATACTTCCTGAGGCCGCTCATAAGTCCTGCATGCGAGAGAAGCTCCAGATAGCGTGCGATGGTGTCTGTGTTGCCCCGATCGTCGAGCTGGCCCAGAAGCTTGCGATAAGAGATTTCCTGGGCAGAATACGTGGCGCCCACCTCAAATAGCGCCCGGAGAAGGGCGGGCTTGCGAACCGTCTCCATCTCGAGGATGTCCTGCGTCAGCGTTGGCTCGATGATGGCATCGCGCACATAGGCGCTCCACCGGGGCTCGTCATCGCGGAGCTGCACCGCTCCGGGATATCCGCCAAAATAGAGGTACTCGTCCAGCGTGCAGCCAAAGGCCTCTCGGCATTCGCCGTAGGACCACTGCGTTGAGGGAATGAGCTCGTAGCGACCCTTGAGGGACTCGGACATGCCCTGCTTGAGGGTGAGCGTAGAGGAGCCTGTCAGAACCACCTTTACATTGTGCCCGCGTCGCGTGTCCTCATCCCACAGGTGCTTCACTGTTGCAGACCAGTCGGGGACCTTCTGGACCTCATCGAGCGAGAGGATGGCCTCGCCCTCGTCTGTCGCGACCTCACGAGCGGACTGCCAGACTTCCTCAAGTCTGCGAGACCGTCGGTCCCGTGGCCGATCGAAGGCGAACTCAACCTGGGGTGCCTCTACGTGAGAGAGAGCCTGGTTTACGGCGGTGCTTTTGCCCGTCTGCCGCGAACCTACCACGATTTGGATGAAGCGTCGCGGTTCGCCAAGGCGGCCCGCCAACAAGCCCACGCAAGCTCGCTCGTACATGAGACCCCCTTTCCAATGTCCCCATTATCTCGATGTATTGAGAATAACCTATCAATTTCTCGTTATTGTTATTTTGATAGGATAACCTATCAAAATCAAGAAAAGGCAATTTTGATAGGTTACCTGACGATTGGGCCCTGTTGCTGGTCGCGAGGAGTTGAGATCGGCATGAGCTTAGCGAGGCGCCTTTTTGCGTGAAAGGTGCTCCACCGCCTCGGCGATCTCCTGGTAGCGGGGGTCGTCTCCGGCGAGGTCGCGCCATTCGGGGGAGGTCACCCGCTCGGCAGTCTGCTGGCGCAGGGTGCGGCGCAGGTCGTCCAGCTGCCGCACCTTGTGCTCGGCCCAGGCCTCGCCGGCTCGGGCGGGGTCGAGGCGCACGGCCATACGGTCCCAGAGCGGGGAGTCGGACGGGTCCGTGCCCGTCGGGCCGGCCGCCACGGCGTCGACCGCCCGCGCAAGCGCAGCGAGTGCCTCGTCCTTCTCGCCCGCGCGACGCAGGGTCTCTGCCACCTCAAAGGCAATCGTGGCCGAGAAGAACGGGTTCACCGCGCCCATGCCGAGCGCCGCAAAGACCGCCTCGGCGGCGTCGCCTGCCGCCCGTGCGAAGGCAGCGTCATCCCGCATGCCCACCTCCTGCACGAGCGACGAGAGCACGAAGTTCGCCGCGCGCAGGCGCTCCGCCTGCAGGAGGTCGAGCGCATCGTCATCTCGCCCGAGCTTGCGGTAGGCCGAGGCAAGGAGCATCGTCGGGGCGCCCGCGTCCTGGCGGCGCACGAGCGGCTCCAGGAGCGCAGCAGCCTCCTCGTGCCGCTCTGCCTGAAAGAGCGTCGTGGCCTTCTGCTGCTGTGCGAGGTAGAGGGTCGCGGGGTCCGTTGCCACCTCGAGCACGCGGTCGAGCAGGGCGAGCGCCTCGTCCGTGAGCGCGCTGGCGTCCGGCAGGGCGTCCGCCGCACCGTCCTTCTCGCCTGCCGGCGTGAACGGCGTGACCATGCCGGCCGCCCACACCGTGAGGAGCGACGCCAGCATGAGGAGGAGGTTCACGTCCGAGTAGTGCTCGGCGGCAAGTTCGTGCAGCCGGTCGTGCGCGGCGGCGAGGTCCTTCTCGCCCAGCGCATAAACCTCGGCGTAGAGCGCGGCGGACTCCTCTTGGGTGAGCTCGTCGCGCCAGTCAAAGAGCTCGTCCAAAGAAAGCGAGAAGTACGCGGCGATGCGCGGCAGGAGGCTCACGTCCGGAAGGCTCTGGCAGAGCTCCCACTTGCTCACGGCGGCCTTCGAGACGCCCAGGTGGGCGGCCAGCGCCTCCTGCGTGACGCCCTTGCGACGGCGCTCCCGCGCGATGGTGCGCCCGATGTTGATGATTTCGCTCATGATGTTCCTCTCGACGAGACGGACGGGCGGCGGCCGGCTGCCGTCTCCAGTATGCGGTCGAGCGGGAGTGGAATCAAAGGAGCGCTGGTTGACGTTTTGCACGCGGGGTCAACGGCCGCTCGACGCGAGGGCTCAAAAAAGACGGCCCAAACGGAATCGGCTGTGCTAGAAACCCCGGCAAGACAGCAAGCGCCCGATTTCCTTTTGGAGCGCATCAAGCACAACAGCAATCAAAGACCACATCAGTAGCCCGCCGGGGTTTATCCATTGTGTAGTAGGCCTGCGTTACACAAACGCGGGCCTACTTTTTTTGTGTAAGGAGGAAGAACATGCTGCTCTTACTTGGCACCACCCTGACCGCAAGCTTCTTTGACAGCCTGAACCCGTCCGCCATCGCGCAGCAGATGCTGCTCCAGGCCATGGTGAAGAGAAAACGCCACATCTGGTTCTTCATCCTTGGCATTGGGACGGCAAACCTGCTGATGGGCCTGGCCATCTACTACGGGATCGCCACGTGGGCGTCTAAGCTGCTCGCGCAGATCGCTGGCTCCTACCCGCTGCAGGTGTATGGCGCGGCGGCGGTGGGCGGCGTGGCCCTGCTGGTTGCCGGGCTGCGGCTCGTTCTTGCGACAAGGCGCAGCAACGCCGAGAAGGGCGAGGCCGGGTGCGAGGAGGCCGGCGAGGCAAAGGCTCCCGCCCAGCTCTCGCCCGTGTCGCTCTTCATTATGGGGGCGGCGTTTTGCATGGTGGGGCTGACGAGTGCCTTCCCGTACTTCGGCTTCCTGACGCTCCTGACGAGCTACGACCCGGTGTTCCCGGCGGCGATGCTGCTCATTGGGGTCTACAACTTCATGTACGTGCTGCCCCTCATCCTGCTCTACTTTGGCTACAACCGCCTGCAGGGGACGACGGCCATCATCAAGCTGGAGAGCGTGCTGGAGAAGGTGCCGTCCTACATCGTCCCGGTGGTGGTGAGCCTGGTGGGAGCCCTGCTGGTCTACTACGGCGCGACGTCGCTGCTTTCCGTCTAGGGCACAACAGCTCAGGAGGTGTCTCATGAATAGAATCGTTACCATCAGCCGGGAGTTCGGGAGCGGAGGCCGCGAGGTCGGCCGGCGCCTGGCGGAGGCGATGGGGGTCGCGTACTACGACCAAGAGATCGTTGCCGCCCTCATGCGGCGCTCAAAGGTCGCCGAGGAATACGTCCGCTACATGGAGGAGCAGCGCCCGCTGCCGCTGCTTCCCATCACGACCGCGCGCACGTTTGGTCTGCCAACGAACCGGGCCGTCACGGAGAACCTGAACTTCTACCTGCAGGAAAGCCGGGTCATACAGGAGGTCGCGGAGGCGTCCGACTGCGTGATCGTGGGGAGGTGCGCGGACTACGTGCTGCGCGACCTGAGCCCGGTGCGTCTGTTCGTCTACGCGGACATGGAGCACAAGATCGCCCGCTGCCAGGAGAAGGGCGACGACGCGGAGGGGCTCACGGTTCCCGAGCTGCGCAGGAAGATCGTGTCCGTGGACAAGAGGCGCGCGGTACTACCAGTTCTACACCAGCCAGCTCCTGGGGAGGAAGGAGCACTACGACCTGTGCGTCAACACGTCGCGCCACGCCCAGGTCAAGGACCTCATTCCCAGCCTGGCGGTGCTGGTCGAGCGGTATGCCGAGGGTGGCGGCTGCTAGCGAATGGAGACAGCTCAAGCAGGTCTGCCTGAGGCATAATGCCGTTAACGGCTTCGACGAACCAGGCGAGGGGAGGAGCCCATGAACCACGTGACCGACCGCATTCGGCACGAGCTCGAGGCGCTCGCCGACCCCACGTACCGCGACTTCCAGGCGAAGCTCGTGCCGACCGTTGACCCCGCGCGCATCCTTGGCGTGCGCACACCGGCGCTGCGCGCCTACGCCCGGCAGCTCGTCCGCGAACGCTCTGCCGACGCGCGTGTCTTTCTCGCCGCGCTTCCCCATGAGACCTACGACGAGAACAACCTGCATGGCGAGCTCATTGGCCGCGTCGCCAAGACGCCCGCAGAGGCGTTCGGACTGCTCGACGCGTTCCTGCCGCACGTCGACAACTGGGCGACCTGCGATCTCATTCGCGTTCCCGCCTTCAAGCGCGACCTGTCGGCAGTGCTCGAGCGCATCCGCAGCTGGATCGCCGCGGAGCCGGAGTACGTGGTGCGCTTTGGAGTGGTCCAGCTCATGGCGCTCTTCCTGGACGACGCGTTCGAGCCCGAGCACCTCGAGCTCGTGGCCGCCATCGGCCGTCCCGAGTACTACGTCAACATGGCGCGTGCCTGGTACTTCTCGTTTGCCCTGATCAAGCAGCCTGCGGCGACGATGCCTCTCTTTGAGCGGCGGCCCTGTGCCCTCGACGCTTGGACGCACAACAAGGCGCTCCAGAAGGCGCGCGAGAGCCGCCGCATCACCCCGGAGCGGAAGGCGTACCTGCAGTCGCTCAAGGTGTGAGCATCCCAGTGGACCAAGTGACGGCGTCATTCCCAAAGTCGTGACGTTTTTGTGACCCGCCCCCGGCGGCATGGAATAATGCTCTTATCAATCAAGCGCGTATAACGGTTCAGCGCGGGGCATGCAGGTGCCTCGCGCTTTTTTTGCGCGCGCGTCGAAAGGAGTCCGGTTTTGCAGTATTACATGCGCCTTCCCCGTGGCAAGCGCGAGTTCTGCCTCTTCATGGCTGTTATCTCAGTGATTTCGGTCAACATCATCGCGCCCGTCATCACCTGCTTTGAGATGGGCTTCTCGCTGGACACGTGGGTGGCCGCCCTGCGCGTCATGCCCCTCATCTGGCTCGCCGTCATCGCATGCGTACTCATCACCTACTACCCGGCGGAATGGGTGACGGCGCGCTTCCTTGAGAAGGATGACTCCTACAATGCGCACATCCTCGTGAACATCCTGGCCACGGTGTGCATGATGTCGGTCATCCTCACCGTCGTGGCGCCCTGGATCGCCTCCGGCCAGGTCTCGATGGAGCCCGTCGAGCACTTCTTCTTCCGCTGGCCGCGCAACTTCGCCGTGTCGTTTGCCGTCGAGGCGCTCGTGGCGCAGCCCATCGCCCGCGCTGTGATGAACCGGCTGCACCTCGCGCTCGATGCGCGGCGCGAGCCAGCAGTGGCGTAGCAAGAGCGCCCTTTATGGACTGCGGCATGCCAAGCCGCTTCCATGCAACAGCTACGCAGGCGGCGGTGCCAACACGGCATCGAATGACTTCGCAGAACTTGACGCACGGAGCCGCCCATGGCGTGCAGGTCGTCCGCCGGCATCTCGGGTATGTACACCTCCTCGTAAGGGTATGTACACTTCCCAATCTGGTCGTTCTTCTCGCACAAGGCACTGACCTGCGGTTTTGCGAGAAGAACCATCCGGCGGGGTGTACATACCCGGAAGGAGGGTGTACATACCCTCAAAAGACGGGCGCGCCCGCAGGGGGGGCAGCGCGCAGGCGCCGCGTCACGCGCACGCGTGGACCGCGTCGCGCAGGAACTGCGTGGCGCCCGGCGCCGCCTTCTCGTAGTAGGTGCGGAACCGCTCGTCGGAGACGTAGCCGTCGGCCAGGCCCTTGTGGGCCTCAGGAGTGTAGGTGCCCTCCGGCCAGTACATGCGCAGCCAGTGGCCGTGCATCGCCACGAGCTTGCGCGCCTCCGGGCCTGCCGGATTGCCCGCCTCCATCGCGCGGCGCAGCTGCTCCTTGATAGCGAGCTCGAGCTCGTCGGCCTGCAGGTGCGCCGCCTCGCCCATTGCCACGTACTTCTCGTTGGCGGCGTCTGCCGCCTCGTTGCCGTAGGCCGCGCGGACCTCCGTGCCGTAGGCCTCCTCGTTCTCCCCTACCTCGCGCCAGCGCTTGAGATGCGGCAGCAGCGTGGCCATGAGGGAGACCGCCTCGTCGAGGGAGACGCCGAGGGCCTTGGCCTCCATGGGGGCCGTGGCCTCGATGAACTCGTCCATCGTCATGCCCTTGGCGGTGAAGTCGCCGTGGTCGTAGCAGTACTTGCAGAAGTCCGCGTTCCGGGAGCCGTCCGCCTCGGTGCCGTGCAGCTCCTCGTCGGGGATGGGCATGCTGCAGCACTGGCAGTAGTAGCTCATGGGCATGTCGAAGAAGCGCTCGAGCGGCACGCCAAAGGTGACGCAGATGAGCTTCACCATGTCGATCCCGGGGGTTGTCTCGCCCGCCTCCCAGCGGCTCACGGCCTGCCGCGTCACGTAGAGCCTGTGTGCCATCTCCTCCTGCGTGAGGTCCGCCTCTTTGCGGATGGCGGCGATGGTGTCCTTCATGGGCATAGGGTCCCTCCTTGCTCGGGTCTCTCGGTAGGGCAATTGTCACCGGGCGGGCGACGCCGCACAAGAAACGGGCTGTTGCGCGACTCCGGCTTTCTCGCTCTCTTGTGAGGATGGGGCCTATCTCCAGCTTTCTAGTGAAGGATTCCATACTTTACCGTCGGCAGAGCCGTCGAGCACCGGGTCGAACAGGGCAGTGGCGAGCGTGGCGGCAGCAGCGATGTCCTCAATGTCAGAGGCAAGGGGAACACTCATGCACAACTTCTTGAATCTGGTTCCTCCCATGCCAGACCACTCCGCAGGAATCTCAAAATGATCGGGCAAGGGCATTCTTCTTGCAAGGCATTCCAGCTTTATACGCCGAGATAGCTTCGTGCCGTCAATCGTGCTGCTTCGGGCGTATACCACAACATCAGCCAAATCCTTCTGTCTCGAAGAGGGCCTACCACAGTGTCGCTCCATGATGCCGCAGAACTTATCGGCGAGAGAGCTCTCCGCGGTACATACGCGGTAGGAGCATATTGGAAGGTCTCGCACAGCAATTCGGTCGGCTGGAGTAACGGTGTCGAAATCCTCTTGGGGGATGGTGTCAATCACAAGGTCAATAGAAATATCCTGAAGACTCTTGTTTCCCAACCGGACGTGGAATCTCACGTTCATGCCAGAGCGATACTCGTCCTCCGCCTTGATGAGACTCATTCCGGCAAATGAGAACGTGACGAAGTCCTCCAGATTAAGGGCAGCCAGGTGCTTCAGATCATCAACGGCTTCCTCGAGATTGTTGCCAGTCGATAGGAGGTCTATGTCACGCGTCGCACGAGCGTCAGTCGTACGCGCGAGCACGCTCAGACCTCCTTTGAGCAGAAAGTGAGAGCCAGGGTCACTAAAAACTCGACAGAGGAACCGATGAAAGAAGAATCCCGCATAAGCTCTGCCGGTATCCATCGGCGATGCCTTTGCTGCAGCCTTAATTGCCTTATCAAGATCATCTGAAGTCTTATATGTCATGGAGGTTGCACTCCTCGAATGCTCGACGCACTTTGCGAGCTCTTCCAGGCGTGAGCCCTTCTACGATGGCGCGCAGCCTCTTAAGGTCAAGGCCCTTCTCTTGAGCGTCATGGTAAGCATCTCGCACAAGGGAGAGCTCTTCATCGTCGAGCACAAGGTCAATGATGGTGCGCTCTGGCTTTGTTGCGGCAAACCCGCACCCAAAATCGACGTCTTCCCGAGAAATCTGCCGGACAGAGATGCGCACATCAGGGTTTCTGGTTTTGAGCCGTCTGGGAGCATACATACAGATAGGCGTTAGGAAGAAGTCGCCGATGCCAATAAGGGACGCCGCCGTAGTTCCGCCAACAACGATGCCATCCCACGCGTCATACGCCATCCGTTCGTGAAGCATCTTCTCGGGAGAAGTCAGCTTCCATGCGGCAGCAATCTCGTCTGCAGGGGAGGAGGTCACCGCCGCCGAACGGTATGCTCCGTGAGCCAGCCTTACGAGCTTTCCGGCGTTGCACGCCTTTGCGAGGGCGCTGCGAGATATGCCGACGCGCGCCGCTTGGGCAGTTGTAAAGACGCCTTCAGATGCGGAAAGTGAATCGATGAACGGCGTCTGTCTCTGTCTACTCATGTTCCAATTGTATCCTATTAGGCTACTTTTGCGGCACATATTCAACCTTCTCGAAGTTAATTCCCTACCAGCGCCGCCTCATTTCCGGTAGCCACTCGTTCTTCTCGTCAAACTGCTCGATGGTTTTCTCGGCCATAGCTGAACCCCCGTCTCACTCACGGCAAACTAACCTGTGCAGACTGTGAGTTCCGGACTCTTGGGGTGCCGGAAGATGGGCGTACCAACCCACCCGAGACCAACAAGTGTGACCAGTCCCTACTACCCCTGGTCACCCGCCGGCGCGTACCATTGGGGGCCTCCGCGCCGCTCTTGTCTCTCTCGTGCCCTGTAGTCAGTATAACACAAATAGGAACATTAGTTCTTCTTTTTGGTATTGGATATCAACTTTTCCAACCGTAGATTCGCAAGAAGCTGGCGACCAGGGGCTGCGGCTTTAGGCTAGACCGCAAGACCTCGGCGGACGCGGAAACGCCACGATCTCTCTCCGATATCGGCAGATTAAGCCTACTTCAAGCCCACTTCTTCGACGGATAATTTGCCGGTATCGGAACTGGCGGCGGTGGCCTCGTTGCGGCCTCTCCGGGTGTGTACGAAGTTGTAGAGTTGACGTTCTTCTCGCCGACGTGTTGACCTGTGGAAACGCTGAGAAGGACCGTGTATCAGAAACTCAATCTCGTACACACCCGGAGGGGTAATCCAAAATCCGGCTGTCACGTTTGGCGCGCGGCCGTGTGTACTAGGTGACGGGGCGGCGGCCGGGCCCCGGACGGTACATTCGACGGACGCGAGAGGAGGCGCTCCCGATGCAGATCCCCCGAGACGCGCTGGACCGGGACCCTGAGCGGCTCGTGCGCGACTACGCCGACCTGGTCCTGCGCGTGTGCTACACCTACCTGCGCTCAACGGCTGACGCCGAGGACGTCTGCCAGGACACGCTCGTGAAGCTGCTCCTGCGCGAGGAGCCGTTCCGCGACCCCGGGCACGAGCGCGCGTGGGTCGTCCGCGTGGCGATAAACGCCTGCAAGAACCTGCTGCGGGACTACGGCTCGCATCCCGAGGCGGACCTCGCCGCCGTGCCGGAGCCCGCAGCGGCGGAGGCACCGGATGAGGACGCGCTCCGGCGGCGCGACGACCGCGTGCTCGCCGCCGTGATGGCGCTCCCGCTCCCGCAGCGCGAGGCGGTCTACCTGCACTACTACGAGGGCTACCCCACGCGCGAGGTCGCGCGGATCGTCGGCGCCACGGACGCCGCCGTGCGCCAGCGCCTGAGCCGCGCCCGCGCGAGCCTCAGAGACGACTTGAAGGGAGACCACGATGACTTCCCCGCTTGATTCCTACACCGCCTCGATGGACAGCCTGCACTTTTCCGACGAGGCAAAGGTGCGCATGGCTGAGAGCCTGCGCGCGGCCGCAGCCGCAAAGAATGCCGAGAAGAACGCGCAGTCTGCAGCCCCTGTCGAGGTCCTGACCGTGTCCGCGCGCCGCCCCGCTCGCCCCCGTGCGAGCCGCTGGGCGCGTGTCGCCGCTGGGCTTGCCCTGGCGCTTGCGTTGGGCGGGGGCGCCACCGTCGCCGTGGCGGCGGGCGTGCTGCCCAACCCGGCCGACGTGCTCTCGGACGTCTTCGGCGGCGCGCCGGCCCAGACCGAGCTCCTGAACGAGGTGGGCCGGCCGATCGGTGCGAGCGCGACCTCGAACGGCGTCACCGTGACGGCCGAGGCCGTGGCAGGCGACCGGTTCAACTACGCCGTGGCCTACTCGATTGAGTTCGAGGATTCCGCCGCGCTCGAGGGGATCGAGTTCCACGAGGGCGGCACGCTGACGTACGTGGGGGACGCGTTCCTGCGTGTGGACGGCGCGATGAGCGGCGGCGGTCTCGTCCGGCTCTACGATGCCGATCCCGGTGACAACACGCTGCAGCTCGTGCAGGTCATGGGGGTGCAGACGTGGAACGACGCGGGTATCGTGGGCCGCACAGCGCGCTTCTCGATGAGCAAGCTCGAGATCTTCACCGATGAGGGGGAGTTCAAGACGCTGGCGGCCGGTGACTGGAATCTCAAGTTTGAGATGAACTACGTGGACACGACCGTTGACCTGCCGGCGAGCCAGACAACAACGTGGCAGGGCTCGGACGTTACGATCGACGCCGTGGCGGTGTCCTCCCTCGGTGTCACGGTGGACTACACGATCGACCGGCAGACGCGCGACCTCGCGCTTCCCGGCGAGGTGAGCGAAGAGGCCCTGGCCGAGCAGGCTGCTGTGACGGGCCTCCCCGTGATCGTGACCTTTGCAGACGGGACGACGTTCGACGCCACGGACGCCAACGGTTCTTCGACGAAGCGCAGTGACGGCACGACCACCGTCTCCAAGGCGACGATCTACGACCACATCGTGGACACGGATGACATCGTGAGCGTGACCGTGGGCGACGTGGAGATCCCCGTGAACGCTGCGTAGAGCTGCAACAACCGTGCGCTGCAGGAGGGGCGAGCCGTCCGAGCGGCCCGCCCTTCTCGCCCGGCAAGATACTTTCCCGAGCGGATCGCCGCACGTGGCGGTCCGCGCTGAAAACTCGCTCAAAGTCTCGCTTTCGCCGCGGAATCCGAGACTATGAGTGAGTTGGCGCAGCAAAACTCGTTCAAAGTCTCGTTCCGACCGCCAAAACCGAGACTTTCAGCGAGCTGCCGTCGTCCAGAGAGCGAGGGCGGTTTTGACACGCTGGATGAGGATGTCGGCAGGGCAGTTGCCAACCTGAAGCGACTTGCTGATACGGCTGACGGGGGCGACGCAGACAATGCGCGCCCCGAGGGAGGGGGCCGACAGTGATCTCCGGGGTCGTGCTTGCGCTTGCAAGCGTCATGTCGCTTCTCGCGGGTATCAAGATGATTGCGAGAAGAACGTGCTCTCCGCTCAAGGCCATCCATCGGAGCAACCTTACGTCGGAGGACGAGCGGCGGCTCTCGCTTGTGTGCGGGCCGGCGCTTCTGGTGGTCGGGGTCTCGTTTGCCGTGTCGGCATATCTCGCCGTCTTCGTGGGGGATGCGGCCAGCGGTGCGCAGGCGGTTATCGGGGCCGTGGGGATTGCGCTTCCAGCTCTGGTCATCCTGCTCGCCATCAGGCGCTACAACGGGTCGGCCACATCCTAGCCGCGCGAATCGCGCTCAGGGCTCTTCCTGTCGGAGTCGTACCTCTCCGCCAGCCTCTTGAGCTCGTCTACGGCCTCCTCGTCCTTCTCGCCCATGTCGGGCGCGTCGAAGGGGCAGTCGGGCAGGTCCGTGTACCAGATCTGCGTGCCGCCGAGGGAGTTCTTCTTCCAGTAGGGCCAATGCGGGACGTCCATCCTCTCCTCCTCCTTTCGGGGCATCAGGCGCCGGGTCCAAGGCCGCACCTGCGCTCGAGCTCTGCCACGAGGGCGTCGTTGTCGGTCACCGAGACGATGGCGTCGCCGTCATAGGGCGCCTCGATGTAGACGCGGTCGAGCGAGTTGGCCGTTCCCGCCAGGAACGTCCTGGTGCGCCGGACGCCCCTCACGTGGGCGTAGGGGATCGCCGAGCGCGTCCCGGCGTACACGACGACGAGACGGTCTTCGTAGAGCTCGACGCGGTTGCTGCGGACGGGCAGGGCCGCCAGGGCGACGAAGGCCGGGACGGGCAGGAGCGCGAGCCAGCCCCACGGGGACGAGGGGCCCGCGCCCGCGAAGCACACGACGCACCCGACGGAGAGGCCGCCCGCGACCACCGCCATGACGGCTATGAACCACGGGTCGGTCCTGCCGGGGAACACCCGCTCCGTCCGCTCGTTCTTCTCGCCCATCGCAGCCTCCTCTCGGACGTTCTCCCTAGCGGCCCTCGCGCCGCCAGACGAGGAAGCTGTAGACGCCCACGACGAGGGTCGCGACCAAGACCGCCGCCATGCCAACCCAGAACGACGCCTCGGGCGCCACGGACGAGAGCAGGGCGGCGACGAGCATCGCCGCGCCCGCGACCACGAAGACGGGTCCGGCGAAGCGGTGCGTGTGGCGCCAGTTGTCCTCGCTCGCGAGCGTCCAGGGCGTGCGGATGCCGAAGGTGTAGTTGGGCTTGACGCGCGGCAGGTAGTTGCCGAGCGCGATCATGAGGGCACCGAGCGCGAAGAGGATCGCCGTCGAGACGAGCGAGCCTCCCTCGGGCACGAGGCCAGAGGCGGTGAGCGGCGTCATCCACGAGACGGCAACCATGAAGAGGGTGATTGCGGCGCTCATGCCCAGGTAGACGCCGCGGAAGCGCTCGAAGTTGCGCCCTTTGGGGTCGAGGCGCGGAACGGCGAGCATGACGAGCGCGACGACGAGGGGCATGGCCGCCATGACGAGCGTGCCCGCCTTGTCGCCCCAGCCGTCGACCGCGCCGTCGGCGCCCCAGTGCGTGGGCACCGTCTCCGGCATGGCGGGGTAGGCCAGCAGCGCGTACGCCGCCAGGTGGACGACCACCACCGCGAACAGGACGACCCAGAAGGCGCGCTCCCCACGCCCAAGCTCAATCTTCATCCGAAGCCTCCGTTTCCGTGAGCCCGAGGAACCATGAGATGAGGCCCTGCAGGACGGTGGTGTCCAGCCGGTAGAGGACGTTCCTGCCCCGGCGCTCCGCCTCCACGAGTCCCGCCTCGCGCAGGACTTCGAGGTGGTGCGAGAGCGTCGCCTTGTTCTGAGGGAAGTGCTCGCCGATCTCTCCCGCCGTCATGTCCCGCTCGCCGAGAAGCTCGAGGATGCGGCGGCGCGTGGGGTCAGAGAGCGCCTTGAACCCGTCGCCGACCATCTCGCCTCCTCTTGCTCGCGGGCCTCTTGCGGTGGAGTATACCCCTGACTGTTCGATGGATGTCGTACAGTTCGACATTCGTCGAAATGATTCTCAGTTTGACGGCGCAGAGAGGCGGGGTGTGCGGCGTCTCCCTCCGGGTGTGTACGAAGTTGCAGAGTTGATGTTCTTCTCGGCAACGCGCTGACCTGAGGAAACGTGATTGCTAGGTACCGTATTAATTTGCAACTTCGTACACACCCGGGAGGAAGGGGCGCAGGCGGCCCGGAGGGGATTGGAGAGTGAGCCCGGGATGGGTCGGCAAGCTCCCCCAAAAAACTCGTTGACGCCAGATACTATGCGTCATATAGTGTGTGTAACACAGTATATGACGAGGGGAGGTGTGCGGATGGAGGCCCAGATGAAGCGCGGCTTCCTGGAGGCCTGCGTGCTCGCGGCCGTCTCAGGCGAGGAGTCCTATGGCTACCAGATCGTCAAGGACGTGCCCGCCGGCATGGGGCTCACGGAGTCCACGCTCTACCCGCTGCTCAAGCGCCTGGAGAAGGCCGGGTGCATCACGGCGCGCTCCGCCGAGCACAACGGGCGGCTGCGCCGGTACTACCGCATCACGGACGACGGCCGCGAGCGCATCGAGGAGTTCCTGGCCGAATGGCCGTCCGTGCAGGAGATCTACCGTTACGTGGAGGGGGCGCATCATGACGCGCGATGAGTTCCTGGGCCGGCTGGGCGAACTGCTCGCCTGCCTGCCGGCGGACCAGGTTGAGGAGACCAAGCAGTTCTACGCGGAGGCCATCGCCGACCGCATGGAGGACGGCATGAGCGAGGAGGAGGCCGTGGCCGCGATGGGCGCGCCCGGCGAGGTGGCGGAGGCCACGCTCGACGACCTGCCCGCCGTGCCGCGCGCCATCGCAAGGACGCGCCGGCGCAGCACCGCGCTCCTGTGGGTGCTCACCATCGTGGGATCGCCCGTGTGGGTGCCGTTGCTGATCGCCTTTGCCGCCGTGGCCGTCACGATCTACGTCTGCATCTGGGTGCTGGCGCTCTGCGTGTGGGTCATCGCCGCGTGCTTCGGGGCCGTGGGGGTCACAAACCTCGCGCTCATGACCGTGGGCGTCAAGGTCGGCCTCATTCCGTACGCACTCGTGACGCTGGGATGCGGCATCGCACTTCTTGGCGTGGCGCTTCTCGTGGGCGCGGGCGCCTGGGCGGTCTCCAAGCAGATCGGGCGCCTCTCGGCGCTCTGGGCAAGAAAGGCGGTCTCGCCCTTCTGGAAGGGCCGGGGCGAGAAGAACGATGGGGCCGCAGCGGCCCACCTTGGGGCATAGGGAGGAGCGGACATCATGACCAGCGCGAAGAAGATCTACCTTGCCGTGGCGGGAGGGCTCGTGGCCGCGGGCCTTGTCCTCGCGGGCATCGGATATGTTGCCTCGGGCTGCGACCCGGCCGTGTTCTCGACGCAGCTTGACGCCCGCAATGGGGAGGTCATTCTCGGAGGAGTTGAGGTGGAGGGCCCCATTGGCATGTACAACCTCGACCGAATCTTCGGTTTGGGCCAGATTGACATCGCGGCCCCCGAGGCGCCGGCGTAGTCCTTCGCACCCCCGAAGAGGGCGCGTCTGTAGGAGGAGTTACGTATCCGCAAAGGCTGCCTTTCGAGAATATATGACCAACATCTTGGTTATACTTTCCCTAACGAAAGGAGGCGTCATGACAACGCTGAGCGTCGATCTTGACCAGGCTGTGCGCATGGGCATCGCTGAAGCAAAGGCCCACCTCAGCAGCATCGTGGAGCGTGCCGAGAAGAACGGCGAGGCCGCGGTTCTCGAGCGCTACGGACGTCCGGCGGCGCTCGTCGTGCCGCTGCCGCGCACAGGAGGCGCGGAGCGTCGGGCGCGCGGTCTTCTCGCCGAGTACGCTGATGCGGACAAGCTCGCCCTCGAGGAGGGGGCCTTTGCTCGGGCGATGGCGGTGAAGCATGGAAGCCCTGCTTGATGCCAACGCCGCGCTTCGCTACCTGTTGGAGGACAACCCGGAGCAGGCGGAGGTGACGGCGACGGCCATAGCGCGGGGTGCGGAAGTCACCATCGAAATGCTTGCCGAGTGTGTGTACGTGCTCTCGGGCGTCTACGGAGTGCCCCGGTCGCGCATCGCGGAGAGCCTGGGCATCCTGCTCGAGGAGGTGTCGTGCCGGCGCAAGAACGTGGCCGCCGCGGCGCTCGGGCTCTACAGCGGCAGCTCGTTCGACTTCGTGGACTGCGTGCTGGCGGCGGAGCGGCAGGAGTGCGGCCGCGAGGTCGTGACGTTTGACAAGCGGCTCGGCGCGCTGCTGGGCAAGGTGGGAGACTAGCGCGCCAGCTCTCGGACGGCGTCGGCCACGCCGCCCTCGCTCGCGAGGTTGACCGAGAGGCTGATGGGCACCACCCTGAGGGTGACCACGTCGGAGCCCTCGTAGGTGACGACCTCAAGGCCCTTGTACTCGCCCACGTCGTCCGCGGACTGCCCGAGCCTGACGGTCTCGGGCTCCCAGACCTCCACGACGTACTCCTCCGGCGCGTCCGGCGCGGGCGCCATGCCGCTCACCTGCGAGAGGGGCGAGAAGAGCCCTTCGATCCGCGCCTGGTCCGCGACCTCGGCGAGCTCCTCGCCGGTCGCGGCGTCGCGCACCACGGCGCGGACGGTCTTGCCCCAGTCGATGCCCCCGAGCGTGCGCGCGACCTCGGTGGCGTCCTCGGCCAGGCCAAGGACTGCGCCCGCGGGGTCGTCCGGCCCGCCGTCCTTCTCGCCCAGCCCAAGGCACCCGGCAAGCGAGAGGGACAGCGCGGCGGCAAGGGCAAGCGTGACGATGCGGGAGCGGTGCATTGAGCCCTCCATTCTCAGTCACCAGATTGTGTGCCCAGAGCTCCTCCGGCGTCAACCCGGTAAGCACCTCTCACAAGTCTTAGAGTTTCCAGCAGTTAACAATTCTCACAAGATAGTTTACTCTGCCTAACAGATGTAAAACGGACGTGAGGAGCGGCAGCGCGTGATGATCGACCGGAGGCTCGTCGGCGTCGTGCCGGGGAGCATGAGGTACGTGTGTGCGAGCGTGGCCCTCCAGTGGGCGTCGCTCGTGGCCAACATGGGCATGGTGCTCGTCATCTGCCGGACGCTGTCTGCGCTCTGGGCGGGCGCGGCGGGCGAGAAGGACCTTGTGCTTCTTGCCATCTGCGTGGTCGCGGCGGCCGTCGTGCGCGGACTTGCCGCTGTGGGCTCCGCGCGCATGGGGTTTCTCGCCAGCCGTGAGGTCAAGCGCACGCTGCGTCACCGCATCTACGAGAAGCTCCTGCGCCTGGGACCAAGCTACCGCGAGAACGTGCGCACCTCCGAGGTCGTGCAGGTGGCGGTGGAGGGGTGCGACCAGCTGGAGACCTACTTCGGCGCGTACCTGCCGCAGTTCTTCTACGCCCTGCTCGCGCCGCTCACGCTCTTTGTGGCCCTGGCCTTTGTGAACGTGCCGGCGGCCGTGGTGCTTCTGGTGTGCGTGCCGCTCATCCCGGTGGCCATCGCGGCGGTGCAGACCTGGGCAAAGAGGCTGCTCGGCCGCTACTGGGGCCAGTACACCGAGCTCGGCGACACCTTCCTAGAGAACCTTCAGGGCCTCACCACCCTCAAGGTCTACCAGGCCGACGAGTTCAAGCAGGCCGAGATGAACGAGCAGGCCGAGAAGTTCCGGCGCATCACGATGCGCGTGCTCACGATGCAGCTCAACTCCATCACGATCATGGACCTCGTGGCGTACGGTGGGGCAGCCGCGGGCGTGGCGGTGGCGCTCACGCAGATGGCTGCCGGCGCGGTTGACCTGGGCGGGTGCCTCGCCATCATCCTGCTGGCGGCGGACTACTTCATCCCCATGCGCCAGCTGGGGTCGTTCTTTCACGTGGCCATGAACGGCATGGCGGCGAGCGAGAAGATCTTCCGGCTGCTGGGCCTGCCGGAGCCGCCGGCGGGCGGGGAGGAGTTTCCGGAGCGGCGTGACGTGCGCGCCCGCGACCTGCGTTTCTCCTACGACGGCGAACGCGAGGTGCTCTCCGGCGTGAGCCTCGACGTGCCGGCGGGCGGCTTCGTGGCCGTGGTGGGCGAGTCCGGCTGTGGCAAGTCCACGCTCGCGGCGCTCCTGCTGGGGCGGTTGCGCGGGTATCGGGGGTCACTCACGGTGGGCGGCGTGGAGGTTGGCGCGCTCGACGCGGCCGACCTTCTTGCCCACGTGACGTACGTGGGGCACGAGAGCTACCTCTTCAAGGGAACGGTGCGGGAGAACCTGCTGGTCGCGGCGCCGGGGGCGACAGACGGCGCGCTCTGGGCCGCGCTCGAGGCCACGCGCCTCGCGGACTTCCTGCGCGCCGAGACCGGCCTGGACACGGCGCTCGCGGAGCGCGGCTCCAACCTCTCCGGCGGCCAGCGCCAGCGCCTGGCCATCGCCCGCGCGCTCTTGCACGAGACGCCGGTCTACGTCTTTGACGAGGCCACCTCCAACGTGGACGCGGAGAGCGAGGACGCCATCATGGCGGCCGTGCGCGGGCTGGCCGGGCGCGCGACGGTGATCCTCATCTCGCACCGCCTGGCCAACGTGGTGGAGGCGGACGAGATCTTCGTGCTCGACGGCGGACGCGTGGTGGAGCACGGGCGCCACGACGAGCTCGTTGCCGCGGGCGGCCGCTACGCCACGCTCTGGCGCGCCCAGCGCGAGCTCGAGGAATACGGCGAGACGAGGGGGATGGTCGCATGAGGGTGATGCTTCGGCTCGTGGGGCTGGTGCGGCCGCTCACGGGGTTCATGGTGCTGGCCATCCTCATGGGGCTTCTCGGCCACCTGTGCGCGGCGGCGATTACGGTGCTCGGCGGCTACGGCGTGCTCGCGGTGCTCGCGGGCGGCGCGGCGGCCCCGCTTGGTGGCCTCATCGTGGCGATGGCGGTCTGCGCCGTGGCGCGCGGCCTTTTGCGCTACGGCGAGCAGGCGTGCAACCACTTCATCGCGTTCAAGCTGCTCGCGCTCGTCCGCGACCGCGTGTTCCGGGCGCTGCGGCGTCTTGCCCCGGCCAAGCTCGAGGGGCGCGACCGTGGCGACCTCATCTCACTCATCACCTCGGACATCGAGCTCCTCGAGGTCTTCTACGCGCACACCATCTCGCCCGCCGCGATTGCGCTCACCTTCTGCGCGGGGGCCTGCGCCTTCATCGGAAGCTTCCACCCGCTGCTCGCCGTCGTGGCAGCGGTGTCGTACCTCGCCGTGGGCGTGGCGTGCCCGCTCGTTGCTGCGCGCCTGGCCGGGGACGCCGGCGCACGTTTCCGCGCCGGCGCGGGCGAGCTCTCGAGCTTCGTGCTGGAGAGCCTGCGCGGCCTGGACGAGATCCTGCAGTACGGCGCCGGCGCCTCCCGTCTGACCCAGATGGACGAGCGGTCCCGCGCGCTCGCCGCGGACGAGGAGCGCATGAAGCGCTCCACCGGTCGTGCCACGGCGCTCACCAACACGGTCATTCTCGCCTGCGACCTGGCCATGCTGCTCGTGGCGGCGGCGCTTCACCGCGCCGGTGCCGTGGGCTTTGACGGCGTCCTCATTCCCGTGCTCGCGCTCATGAGCTCCTTTGGCCCGGCGGTGGCGCTCGCGAACCTGGGCTCCACGCTGCAGCCCACCCTCGCGGCGGGGGAGCGCGTGCTCGCCATCCTGGACGAGGAGCCGGTCACGCCGGAGGTCACGGGCCAGGAACAGGTGGGCTTTGACGGCGCCGCGGCCAGCCACGTGGGCTTCTCCTACGGAGACGAGCGCGTGCTCATGGACGTCTCGCTCGAGGCGCCCGCCGGCAGGGTCGTGGGCATCACCGGGCGCTCCGGCTCCGGCAAGTCCACGCTGCTGCGCCTGTTCATGCGGTTCTGGGATGCGGGCGAGGGAAGCGTCACGGTCTCCGGGCGCGACGTGCGGCGTGTGAACACGGCCAACTTGCGCGAGCTGGAGTCCCTCGTCACGCAGGAGACGCACCTCTTCCACGACAGCATCCGCAACAACCTGCGCATCGCGCGGCTCGACGCCACGGACGATCAGATCGAGGCAGCCTGCCGCAAGGCGTCGGTCCACAACTTCGTGATGAGCCTGCCGGTCGGCTACGACACGCCCGTCGGCGAGCTCGGCGACACCCTCTCCGGCGGCGAGCGCCAGCGCCTGGGACTTGCGCGCGCCTTTCTTCACGACGCCCCCTTCATGCTGCTCGACGAGCCCACGAGCAACCTCGACAGCCTGAACGAGGCCGTCATCCTGCGCTCCATTGCCGAGGAGCGCGCCGGGCGGACGGTGCTTCTTGTCTCCCACAGGCCGTCCACGATGCGAATCGCCGACACCGTGGTCTCCGTTGAGAACGGGAGGGTCAGCTGATGGCGCGCACGCCCGACACCGCGCGCGTGACGGCCAAGCGCGAGCGCGAGAATCGCATGGTGTCCGAGATGATTGCGCTTTACTGCCGCAAGCGCCACGGCACGCACGCGGGCGAGCTCTGCCCGGAGTGTGCCGAGCTCGCGGAGTACGCGCGGCAGCGCAGCGATCGCTGCCCCTTCATGGAGACCAAGACCTTCTGCTCGAGCTGCCGTGTGCACTGCTACCGGCCTGAGATGCGCGAGAAGATCCGCGAGGTGATGCGCTTCTCGGGACCGCGGATGATCTTCCATCACCCCGTGGCGGCCGTCCGTCACGTTATCGAGACGTGCAAAGGTGCCTGTCACTTTTGCACGCCCGTGCAAAAGTGACAGGCACCTTTGCACGTCAGGGGCAGTTGCGCACATCGAAAGGAGACACATGAAGGTGAAGAAGGTTCTGCTCGTTGCGCTGGGCTGCGTGGGGCTCGTGCTGGGAGCCATCGGAGCGGTGGTGCCGCTGCTGCCGGCGTTCCCGTTTCTGATGCTCGCGGCGTTCTGCTTTGCCAAGAGCTCGGAACGACTGCACGCGTGGTTCTGCGGCACCAGGCTCTACAAGAGGAACCTCGAGAGCTACGCGGCGGGCCAGGGGATGGACTGGGCCACCAAGATCCGCGTGATGGTTACGGTGACCCTGCTCATGACCATCGGCTTTGTCATGATGCGCCAGGTGCGGGTGGGGCAGATCGTCCTCGCGTGCGTGTGGGCGTTCCACATCCTGTACTTCTGCTTCGGCGTGAAGACCCGCCGCGCGCCGGCCGAGGCATGAGCGGCGGGTAAGAAGAGCGCGGGCCCGTAAGGGGAGGTTGCCATGATCAACGTCATCATCGTCCTGGCCGTGGCGGCGGTCGTTCTTCTCGCCGCCCGCCGCTACCTGCGGACGCTCCGTCGGGGCGGCTGCGGGTGCGGGTGCGGGGGCGGGGGAGAGTCGCATGTCGCGCGCCCCACGGTGCCGGACACCAACGAGGACCACTACCCCTACGCCGTCGACCTCACCGTCGAGGGCATGCACTGCGACCACTGCCTCGCTGTCGTGGAGACCGCGCTCGACGGGCTCGGCGGCGTGTGGGCGCGCGCGAGCCTGCCCGACCGCGTGCGCGTGCTCTCCAAGGACCCGATCGACCCCGCCGCGCTTGCGGCTGCCGTGGAGTCCGCCGGCTACCACGTGGTGGGATAGCGCGCGGGTTCTGGACGGTTCTGCTCGCCGGAGCGTCCACGGCCTGCGCGCGGCCACAAGTTGTGAAGAACCCGTGTGGTATGGGCTAAAAGTAAGCCTAATCAAACTCTCGAGTCAGAAATGCGGCCAGAAGGGTATCGCTTGAGCAAGCCCCAACGGGCAGCCACCAATCAAAGGAGCCAAGCATGTCCCTCATCAACAAGGAGATCTCCGACTTCACCGTCCAGGCCTATCAGAACGGCGGCTTCCACACCGTCTCCAAGGCGGACGCCCTCGGGCACTGGAGCCTGTTCTTCTTCTATCCCGCCGACTTTACCTTTGTCTGCCCCACCGAGCTCGAGGAGCTGGCAGAGAACTACGACGCCTTCAAGGCCGAGGGCTGCGAGGTCTACTCCGTGAGCTGCGACACCCACTTCGTGCACAAGGCGTGGCACGACGAGTCCGAGCGCGTGGGCAAGGTCACCTACCCCATGCTGGCGGACCCGGCGCACGTCCTCGCGCGCGACTTCGAGGTCCTGATCGAGGACGACGGCCTCGCCGAGCGCGGCGCCTTCATCGTGGACCCCGAGGGGCGCGTCCAGGTCTACGAGGTCACGGCCGGCGGCATCGGCCGCAACGCCAAGGAGCTGCTGCGCCTGGTCCAGGCCGCCAAGTTCGTGGCCGAGCACGGCGACCAGGTCTGCCCCGCCAAGTGGCAGCCGGGCGCCGAGACGCTGAGGCCCAGCCTCGACCTGGTGGGCCAGCTGTAGGCGCACGCTGTGCACGAAGACTCGGACAGGGCCGCGACCGGGCATCCGGCCGCGGCCCTCGTACATAAGGAGCAAAGAATGAGCGAGAAGAACCTTGGCGAAAAGAATGCGAGCGAGAAGAACGTGGCGGCCCGGCCCGACCCCAAGAGCCTCTACGACGCCGTCATCATCGGCGGCGGCCCGGCCGGTCTCACGGCGGCCCTCTACCTTGCGCGGGCGCGCTACCGCGTGCTCGTGGTCGAGCGCGAGACGTTCGGCGGACAGATCACCATCACGAGCGAGGTGGTGAACTACCCCGGCGTCCTCTCCGCGAGCGGCGCCGAGCTCACCGAGACCATGAGGCGGCAGGCCGAGTCGTTCGGCGCGGAGTTCCTGCTCGCCGAGGTGACGGGGCTCGACCTGGCGGGCGACGTCAAGCGCGTGAGCACCTCGCGCGGGGAGCTCTCCTGCCTCGCGGTCCTTCTCGCCACCGGGGCGAGCCCGCGCCGCCTGGGGTTTGCCGGCGAGGAGGAGTTCCGCGGGCGCGGCGTGGCCTACTGCGCCACCTGCGACGGCGAGTTCTTCACGGGAAAGCGGGTCTTTGTGGTGGGCGGCGGCTTCGCCGCGGCCGAGGAGAGCGTCTTTCTCACCAAGTACGCGAGCCACGTGACCGTGCTCGTGCGCGAGGACGACTTCACCTGCGCGCCCGCCGCGGCCGAGCCCGCGAAGAGCCACCCCAAGATCGACGTGCTCTACAACAGCGAGCTCGTGGAGGCGGGCGGCGACGAGGTCGGGCTCCGGTACCTGCGCTACCGCAACACGCGCACCGGCGGGGAGACCAGCTACGAGGCTCCGGCGGGCGAGACCCTCGGCATCTTCGTCTTTGTGGGCTACGCGCCGGCGACGGGGCTCGTGCGCGGGATAGCCGAGCTCGACGAGCGCGGGTACGTCCTCACCGACGAGCGCCAGATGACCTCGGCGGACGGCCTCTTTGCCGCGGGCGACGTCTGCGTGAAGACGCTGCGCCAGGTGGCGACGGCCGTGGGGCAGGCCGCCCAGACCGCGACGGACATGGAGCGCTACCTCAAGGCCGCGCAGGAGCGCACGGGCCTCGTGCCCCAGGCGCCGGCGTCGCGCCCGCGTGCCTCCGAGGAGCCGAAGGGGGAGCGCCCGGCCGCCCAGGACGACGGGTCGCTCCTCACGCCGGAGATGAGGGCGCAGCTCGACGCGGTCTTCTCGCGCATGGAGCGCCCGCTCGTCCTGCGACTGCACCTCGACGATGGTCCGGTCTCGGCCGAGCTTCGGGCCTACATGGAGGAGCTGGCCGCGCTCACGGACAGGCTCTCTGTGGAGGTGGCGCCCGCGGGCGAGCTGCCCGCCGAGGAGCTGCCCTGCGTGCGCGTGTGCCGCGAGGACGGCGCGTGGACGGGCCTTGCCTTCCACGGCGTGCCGGGCGGCCACGAGTTCACGAGCTTCGTGCTCGGGCTCTACAACGCGGCCGGCCCCGGGCAGCCCATCGCGGACGCGGACCGCGCCGCGGCGGAAGGAATCGCCGAGGACCTGCAGATCACGCTGCTCGTCTCGCTCTCGTGCACGATGTGCCCGGACACCGTGGTGGCCGCGCAGCGCATCGCCGCGCTCAGCCCGCGCGTGACTGCGGAGGCCTACGACGTGGCGCACTTCGGCGCGCTGCGCGACCGCTACCGCGCCATGAGCGTGCCGTGCGTGGTCATCCGCCATGCGGACGGTCGCGAGCACGTGACCTTTGGCAAGAAGGGCGTGGCGCAGCTGCTGGAGGAGATCGGGCGGTAGGCCGGGCTCGGGAGGGGCTGGCGAGAAGGGCGTCGAGCTCCGCGACGTACGCTTCTCGTATGCCGAGGGTGGCGACGAGGTGCTGCGCGGCGTCTCCCTCCGCATGGAGCTGGGCATTGTCTGCCCGGCCCATCAAGATGACGCGCGGCGGCTGCCTCACGAAGAGCCCCACCAGCGAATTGCGCCAATAGGCCACCAGAACTTGCGGTAATCGACTAGTAGAACATGCGATAATTGACCAGTATCGGGTAGACGACAGGGAAGGGGGCCAATATGATCGAACGTGAGATGACGGCAAAGCTGCTCGAGCTCGCCGGGCAGTATCCCATCGTGTCGATTACCGGTCCCAGGCAGAGCGGTAAGAGCACCCTTGCCAAGAGCTCCTTCCCTGATTACGAGTATCTATCCTTCGAGAATCCTGATGTCCGGAGTTCGTTCGAGGATGATCCGGTGACCTTTCTCAGACGTCATGGGTCGCACGTCATCTTTGACGAGGCGCAGCGCGTCCCAGAGCTCTTCTCGTATCTGCAGGGGGTCGTCGACGAGTCGGGACAGCTCGGGCAGTTTGTCATCACGGGCTCTCAGAACTTCCTGCGCGTTGCTCGCATTCTGGGTTTGCTGCAGGGCGTCGAGGACGCAACCGACCCGCTGAACACGCCTATCGGCCGTGCACGGGCGGAGCAGGACGTGCCCAAGCGCGTGAGGAGGTGAGGGCATGCAGCTCGACGTTACCGTTCAGATCGAGGGCGAGGACGTCCTGGCGGGAAGGCTGTATCAAAACGTTCGTCACGGCGATGAGACGGCGACCTTCTCTTATGCGACCTCTTATCTGGATGACGCCCGCGCCTTCACACTAGCGCCGGACATGCCGCTCGGCCCGGGGACTTTTCACTCCGGGAGACGTCCGGCTGGAGGCTCTCGCCCGCATTCGACGTGAACCCCACGCCAGGCTCCGAGCCCAAGTTCCTCGCGACTGGCCTCGAGTTCGGCGCGCGTGAAGCAGAACCGGAGCTGGCGTTCGAGGTTCTCGACTTCTTCCGTCTGAGTCTCGCCGAGGCGCGTGACGTCGCGTCCCGTATGGCGTCGGCCCTCTCTGGTTGGCGCAGGCAGGCCCGAGCGGACGGCATATCCGAGGCGTCCATCGACTACATGGCAGACTGTTTCGAGGCCGGTGTTCGTAAGTTGAGGGCGCTCTCTCGGTAGGCGCCATCACCTCACGGAAGTCTGAGGGCAAGAACCATCGCGGCGAACATGACCGTGAAGACGAGGTTGCTCCACCCGCCAAAGAGGACGCAGCGCGCCGGCTGCGGCACGCGCATCCACGCAAGGCCGAGAAAGCTCGTGACCAGCGGCGTGAGGACGACAAACCACGCGGGAAAGACCGTCTGTCCCAGCACTATGGCAACGCCGAGCACAACAAAGCCCAGGTACATGGGTACGGTGGCAAACCGCATGACAAACATGATGTTGCCAGCGACCTCGTCATACAGCTCTTCTCGCCCTGCCTTGGCGATGACGGAGAGATAGACATACTGGGCGTGATAGGCGCCGCCGCAGATGAGGGCAAGGGCGAGCAGCGCCGCGGCCAGCCAGACGAGCCAGTCCATCTCTCCGCGCGCGACGAGCGCAAGCCCGGCAAATCCGAGCACGTACAGGAACGCCGCGACCGGCCCAAGCACTC
The DNA here is from genome assembly GCF_002159535.1 of Olsenella sp. An290. Taxonomy (GTDB): domain Bacteria; phylum Actinomycetota; class Coriobacteriia; order Coriobacteriales; family Atopobiaceae; genus Thermophilibacter. The sequence goes on from NZ_NFIU01000001.1 coordinate 267,369, forward strand.
CTCCAAGGCGCACGCGACCGGCGGGCACGTCGCGCATGATGCGCATGTACGGCCTGAGCGTCCCGTCCATGTCGTAGGCGCCGGGCGTGAAGTAGAGCAGCATGTCCCCGGCAAACATGAGAAGCGAGCCCAGGAGTCCCAGGGCGAGAAGAACGAGCGTCAACGGCATGGCGCATCCCATCCATCGCGGGCGTCAGATGGTCCCGGAGCCCTCTCGGCTCCGGGACCTCGGCTTGAGCCATCACGCCTCGACGAGGCTCCTTGCGGCCGCCTCGAGCTCGGCGACGGCATCGTCATCGGGGGCCTCGTTGGCGATCACGGTGCAGACTACGTTCACGCCAGCCCTCTCCGCGTCTGCCCGCCAGGTCTCCATCCACTCGCCGGTGCCCCAGCCGTAGCTGCCGAACAGCACCACGGGCTTGTCGCCCAGCGCGCCCACGCACGCCTCCCAGACGGGCTCGAACTCGTCGGACTCCAGCTCCTCGGCGCCCATGGCGGGGCAGCCAAAGGCGAGCGCGTCATAGTTGGGCACATCTTCCGCCGAGAAGTCTGCGACGGGCACGACGCGAGCTTCGGCCCCCGCGTCGGCGATGCCCGCCTCGAGCGCATGGGCCATCTCCTCGGTGTTGCCCGTTCCCGTCCAGTACACGATCGCGATGTTCTTGCTCATGGAAGTCTCCCTCCGTCGTGCGGGCTCAGCCGCCCCTGTTATGCCGTTGCCATCCGGAGAAGCCCCCGCAGGGGCGTTCCCTCGGAGTAGAGCCTCTTGATCTTGAGCTCCTCGCGCTCGAGCTCCTTGAAGCGCCGCAGCGCCTCGTCTACGTCTCCGTAGACCTTCCAACGTCCGCACGCTCGAGCCCCCTGGCCCCCGTCTGACATGAAGCCGTCGACGTCCTCGATGGGATAGCCGAGGACAAAGCCGATCTCGTGGGGAAAGGGGGCCCTGTTGCCGTAGTAGGCGCGCAGGCGGCGCCGGAGCTCTCCCATGAGTGCTCCGCTGCGAGAGGGGAGGCGGTTCTTGGCGAGAAACGGCCTCGCGTCTGCGCCGGAGAGAAGGCGCCGGATGTGGCGCGGGCGCCAGACGAGCAGCATCGCTCGCCCTTCTCGCCATCCCAGCAGGGAGACTCGCACACCGAAGCGTCGGAGGTGCCACGCGTAGGTCCCTATGAGGGTCTTTACATGAAGGCGGCGCATGGATGCCGGGCGCGCGGCATCGTCGGGCGGCATCCGAAAGCCAAAGACTGCGGCGGGCTTGCGTCCCGCAAGCACGATGCCCGCCTGACAGACGAGACAGCGCACGAACCTCGCCTCAAGATGCTCCTGAGGCGAGGCGTCGCTGGCGTCAATGGCAAGGCAGATGTCCATTCCCTGACCCATACGCCTCCAATAGTTAGCTAGTACTAACTCTAGTGAGCATAGAGTAAACCAGAGCTAACATATTGTCCATGGTCCAAAAGGGGCTGTCCCCTTTTGGATCACAGCGCCCAGTCCGCGCTCTCGGTCTGCAGGCGCACCATGCGGGCGAAGAGGCCGCCCGCGGCGAGCAGCTCCTCCGGCGAGCCCTGCTCGGCCACGCGGCCGTCCTCGAGCACCACGATCTTGTCCGCGCTCATGACGGTGCGCATGCGGTGCGCGATCACGATGACGGTCTTGCCGGCGAGGAGGCGGCTGAGCGCATCCTGGACCTCGGTCTCGTTTTCCACGTCCAGACTCGCCGTCGCCTCATCGAGCAGCACGATGGGCGCATCCTTGAGCAGCGCCCGGGCGATGGAGATGCGCTGGCGCTCGCCGCCGGAGAGGCGCGCGCCGTTCTCGCCGATCATCGTGTCGTAGCCCTGCGGCAGGCGGCTTACGAACTCGTCGCAGTTGGCCGCCCGCGCCGCCGCGAGCACCTCCTCGTCGGTGGCACCGCGGCGTCCCAGGCGGATGTTGCCCATCACCGTGTCGTCAAAGAGCAGCACGTCCTGGAAGACCACGGAGAAGTCGGCGAGAAGGACCTCGGAGTCCACGGCCGCCACGTCCACGCCGCCCACGGTGACGCGGCCCGCGTCGGCGTCCCACAGGCGCGCGGCCAGGCGGGCGCAGGTGGACTTGCCGGAGCCGGACGGTCCCACGAGCGCCGTGACCTCGCCCTCGCGCGCCGTGAACGTCACGCCGTCGAGGACCTTCTCGCCGCCGTCATAGGAGAAGGACACGTCCTCGAAGGCGACGTCATGACCTGCCGGCTCGTACTTCTCGCCGCCCTGCGCGAGCGGCTCCTCGTAGAAGCTCTTCATGCGCGCTGCGGCCGTCTTGGCCGAGAAGAGCTCGGCGATGAGCATGAGGCACTGGTCGAAGGGTGCGTAGATGCGGCTCACCACCAGGAGGAACGCGAAGAGTGTCATGAACGTGCAGGAGCCCTCCAGGATGAGCGAGGCGCCCACGAGTACCGTGGTGGCAAGGCCCAGGCGCAGCACGATCTGGGCTCCGTTGACGGCGATGCCGCACGCGATCTCCGAGCGGGCGGCCTGGCGCTCCGCGGCGTCGACGTCCGCATGGATGTGCTCGAGGTAGCGCTCCTCTTGGTTGGTCGCGCGCACCTCGCGCACGCACTCAAGCGCCTCCTGGATGTCCTCCGAGGTGGCAAGGCCGCGCATGCGCGTGGCCTCCATCATGGGCTGGAGCGCGCGGCGCGCGCCGAAGAGGATGGCGAGCCCCACCGGGCAGCTCCAGAGCGACGCGAGCGCGAGCCGCCAGTCAAAGGAGAACAGGCAGACGGCCGCCACGGCGAGCGTGATGTAGGCGCCGTAGAGCTCGGGCAGAACGTGGCTGTAGGCGTGCTCGGTGGTCTTGACGTCGGTCATGAGGGTCTCGGTGAGGTCGGCGAGGTCGCGGCGGCCGAAGAAGCCCAGGGGCAGCTTGCGCAGGCGCTCGGCGAGACCGATGCGCTGCCGGCCGCTCTCCTTGTAGATGACACCGTACTGGTAGTAGTAGGCCTGGTACTCCGCGATGAAGAGGACGACGATGAAGGCCACGAGCCCTGCCGCGTAGGGTGCGAGCCCAGGCAGCGGCGCGCCCTCGGTGAGGTGCGCCACGAACGCCTCCATGGCGAGGTAGGTCATGCCCACGCCCGCGAAGACGGCGAGGTTGGCCACGGCCGTCCATGCGGCGCCGCGCTTGACGTTCCTCACGCCCTCGTCGGTGAGGGCGTACTTCTCCTTGATGCTCATCTACTCAACCTCCCGTGAGACCGTGCAAGGGGGACAGTCACTTTCGCACGGCGAGCTCGTGCGAAAGTGACTGTCCCCCTTGCACGCTGTCCCCTTTGTCTCACCGCTCGTGATGCGCCAGCTCACGGACTTCTCGTAGTCGGCCCACATGCGGGCGTAGAGGCCGCCCGCCGCCAGCAGCTCGTCGTGCGTGCCCTGCTCGACCACGCGCCCGGCATCGAGCACCACGATCTTGTCGGCGTTCCGCACCGTGGAGAGGCGGTGCGCGATCATGAGGACGGTGCGGGGCGAACCATTGCGCCCGCGGGCGAGGCGCTTGAAGGCGGCCTGGATCTTGACCTCGTTCTCCGGGTCGGCGAAGGCCGTCGCCTCGTCGAGCACCACCACGGGAGCATCCTTCAGGATGGCGCGGGCGATCATGAGGCGCTGCACCTCGCCGCCGGAGAGGTGCGTCCCGCCCGTCCCCACGAGCGTGTCGGCGCCCTGGGGCAGCTTCTCCAGGATGTCCGCGCACTGGGCGGCCTCAAGGGCGGCGAGCGCCTCCTCGCGGGTGGCCTCGGGGCGCGCGGCGCGCACGTTCTCCAGGATCGTCTGGCGGAAGGGCCGGTTGGCCTGGAAGACAAAGGCCACGCGGTCCATGAGGTCGTGCGGGTCCATCTGGCGCACGTCCACGCCGCCGAGCGTCACGCGCCCCGAGTCCACGTCCCAGAAGCGCGGCACGAGGCTCGCCGCCGTGGTCTTGCCGCCGCCGGAGGGGCCCACGAGCGCCACCGTCGCGCCGGCGGGCACCTCAAAGCTCACGTGGTCGAGCGCCGGGGCGTCCGAACCCTCGTAGGAGAAGGTCACGTCCTCGAAGCTGATGGCATTGCCCTCGGGCGCGCGAGGCGCGGCGGGAGCGGCGATCACGGGCGCCGCGAGCACCTCGTCCACGCGGCTGACGGCGTCCGCCGCCGACTGGAACGCCTCGGACATGAACATCACGCGCGTCATCGCGGTGGGGATCACGGCCGAGAAGATCGCGTAGAACGCGACGTTGGCCAAAAAGCGCGCAAAGTCCCCCTCGCCGGGCGCAACGAGGATCGCCACCGGCACGAGGAAGATCGCGACTCCGTTGATGATGGTGAGCGAGAGCGACTGCGGCGTCTGGCACCACTTGACGGCGTAGTCCTGCGCGAGCCGCGTGAACTCCTCGATGGCGTCATGGAACGCGCGGAAGCTGTAGACCGTCTGCTGGAACACCTTGACCACGGGGATGCCGCGCACGTACTCGGTGCCGGTCTTGTTCATCTTGACGAGCGACTCCATGTAGCGCGTCATGAAGTCCATGCCACGCCCGCCCATCATGTAGAACATGCAGCCGAGCGAGATGATCACCGCGACAAGGCACGCGAGACCGAGCCGCCAGTCAAAGACGAAGAACAGCACCAGCATGCCCAAGATCATGGCGATGCTGCCCGCGGTGTCCGGGAGCTTGTGGGCAAGCAGCCCCTCGGTCTCGGCGGCGCAGCCGTCCACGATGCGGCGAAGCGCGCCGCTCGCGTGCGTGTCGAAGTAGCCGAGGCTCGCGTGCATGAGGTGGTCCGTGGTGCGCTTGCGCATGTTGGACGCGCAACGGAAGGCCGCGAGGTGCGTGCACATGAGGCCGGCGAAGTAGAGAAGGATGCTCGCGGCCGCAAGGCCGAACGCCCACCAGCCGTACGCGGCGATTCCGGTGGCCGCGCCCCAGTCGGGCGCCACGGCGATGAGGTCGCGCGCCACGAGCCAGACGCAGACGTACGGGCCAAAGCTCACGAGCATAGATACCGCCGAGAGCGCGCAGCCCAGGTACGTGAGCGCTCGGCGCGGACCGGCGAAGGCGAGCAGGCGGCTCACGGCGCCCTTGCCGCGGGCGCCGCCCGTCCCGGTCACTTGAGAGTCAGACATCGAAGCCTCCCTGTCCTCGAGTCTTGATTGACGTTCCGCCGCACCGTATCATGGGAGCCGTTGATTGTTAGCTGTGGCTAACTAACATCGGACGATTCCTCAAGGGAGATGGACGAACCCTCAAGATGACGGGCATGGGCGACATTCCCCGAGAGCTCGCCGCGCTCTTCGAGCCGCAGGTCGAGCAGCTTGGCATACGGCTCGAACGGCGCGGTGGCATCTGGGTGGGCGAGGCGTGCAGCTCCGTGGCGACGGGCTCGATGTGGCTCTGCGCGCCGTCGCCGCATTGCCTCGTGCTCTGTCACGACGTCATCCCGCTTGAGGACATGCCGCTCTTCGAGGGGTCGCTCGGGCCGTACGCCTGTGCCTGCACGATGGGAGACGACGCGGTGGCGTGCTCTCGGGACTGCGGTCTCCCGATGCACCTTCTCGGCTGCGATGGCCGCCGTCTGCGGGACGAGGTCGCCACGTTTGTCGAGCACGGCCCCCGCTCGCTCTCAAGCCGCCTGCTCGCCGGCCACGTCTACCGTTCTCGCTCCATCATCTTTCTGCCAGACCTCTTCGACGAGCTGGAGCGTCGCTATCCGGGGGAGTTCCGCGGGCTCTTCTCGGCCTTTGGCGGCGCCTGGGACGAGGGCGCAGAGCTCGCCATCCGGCGGGCGCTTGACGCCATTCCCTCGCGCGCTCCGCTCCACCATGGCTGTGGGCTCGGACTCCTCTCAAGCGTTACCGCCCTTATGGCGCAGCTCGCCTCGGGCCGCGCGTCGCGTCATGGGGAGTCGGAAACGGAGGGGCTTGCGCGACGGGCGCGGGAGATCGTGTCTGCCGCCATCGAGGGGGCGGGCGTGCCCCCCTCCGTTGGCGGGCTTGCGCGAGAGCTCTACGTGAGCAGGTCGCGACTTTGCGAGGTGTTCAAGCGTGAGACGGGGCTGAGCGTGGGCGCGTATGCGCGAAAGCTGAGGCTGGAGCGGGCGTGCCGTCTCCTTGGGGACGAGAGCCTCGCTGTTGCCGAGGTCGCCGCACTTCTCGGCTATCCGAGCATCTCGGCGTTCTGTCATGCCTTCACGTCCGTCCTGGGCAAGTCTCCGAGTGCATGGAGGGAGCGTGCCGGCGCGGCCGATGGCGCGCCCGCTCCCGAGGGGCCCTTGGGCGGAGCGGGGGACTAGCGCACCAGCGCACGGACGGCGTCGGCCACGCCGCCCTCGCTCGTGAGGTTGACCGAGAGGCTGATGGGCACCACCCTGAGCGTGACCACGTCGGAGCCCTCGTAGGTGACGACCTCAAGGCCCTTGTACTCGCCCACGTCGTCCGCGGACTGCCCCAGCCTGACGGTCTCGGGCTCCCAGACCTCCACGACGTACTCCTCCGGCGCGTCCGGCGCGGGCGCCATGCCGCTCACCTGCGAGAGGGGCGAGAAGAGCTCTTCGATCCGCGCCTGGTCCGTGACCTCGGCGAGCTCCTCGCCGGTCGCGGCGTCGCGCACCACGGCGCGGACGGTCTTGCCCCAGTCGATGTCCCCGACCGTGCGCGCGACCTCGGTGGCGTTCTCGGCCAGGTCGAGGACCGCGCCCGTGGGGTCGTCGGAGCCGCCGTTCTGCTCGCCTAGCCCAAGGCACCCGGCAAGCGAGAGGGACAGCGCGGCGACAAGGGCAAGCGAGACGACGCAACGGCGGCGCATGGGGCCTCCTCACGTGGCGGTTTACTTTGCGGCCATTGTCTCACACGCAACGGTGTCGTCCCCGCATCCGCTACAATGGCTGGGCTCAAACCATACCGTGGAAAAGTGACTGTCCCCTTTCCACATCACAGGAGGACGCGCATGCCAAGCCTTGAGGAGGAGATCTCTTCTCGCCGCACCTTTGCCATCATCTCGCACCCGGACGCGGGCAAGACCACGCTCACGGAGAAGCTCTTGCTCTACACCGGCACCATCCAGAGCGCGGGCTCGGTCAAGGGCAAGAGCTCGGCCAAGCACGCCGTGTCAGACTGGATGGACATCGAGAAGGCCCGCGGCATCTCCGTCACGTCGTCGGTGCTGCAGTTCACCTATGGCGGCTGCTGCGTGAACATCCTTGACACCCCGGGCCACCAGGACTTCTCCGAGGACACCTACCGTACGCTCATGGCCGCGGACTCCGCCGTCATGGTGATCGACGGCGCCAAGGGCGTGGAGGCGCAGACCGTGAAGCTCTTCAAGGTGTGCGCCCTGCGCGGCATTCCCATCTTCACCTTTGTGAACAAGCTCGACCACGAGACGCGCGATCCCTTTGAGCTCATGGAGGAGATCGAGAGCGTGCTCGGCATCGGGACGTACCCCATGAACTGGCCCATCGGCAACGGGCGGACGTTCCGTGGCGTCTTTGACCGCGCGAGCCGCCACGTCCTCGCCTTCGAGGGCGACGGGCGCGCCAATGCCACGCGCCGCGTCGAGGAGGTCGAGGCCGAGCTCGGCGACCCTGCGCTCGACGAGCTCGTCGGCGAGGAGAACCACCGCACCCTCATGGACGACATCGAGCTCCTGGACGGCGCGGACCACGAGTTCGACCTCGAGGCGGTGCGCACGGGAAAGCTCTCGCCGGTCTTCTTTGGCTCGGCGCTCACCAACTTCGGCGTGGAGCCGTTCCTGCGCGACTTCCTGCGCCTGGCGCCCGCGCCCTCCCCGCACACGGACGCCCTCACGGGCAACCTGGTCGAGGCGGCGGACCCGGATTTCTCGGGCTTCGTCTTCAAGATTCAGGCCAACATGGACAAGAACCACCGTGACCGCATTGCCTTTCTGCGCATCTGCTCGGGCAAGTTCGAGCGCGGCATGGACGCCTGGCACATGCAGGGCGGCCGCAAGATCAAGCTTGCCACGGGCACGGCCATGATGGCCGACGACCGCGCAACGGTCGACGAGGCGTATGCCGGTGACATCGTGGGCCTCTTCGACCCGGGGATCTTCTCGATCGGCGACACGCTCTGCAAGATGGGCACGCGGGTGCAGTTTGCCGGCATCCCCACGTTTGCGCCGGAGCACTTTGCGCGCATCTCGCAGGTGGACACCCTCAAGCGCAAGCAGTTCGTGAAGGGCATGGAGGAGCTCGCGCAGGAGGGTGCCGTGCAGATCTTCCGCGAGCTTGGCGCCGGCATGGAGAGCGTCATTGTGGGTGTGGTGGGCACGCTGCAGTTCGAGGTGCTCGAGCAGCGCCTCAAGAGCGAGTACCACGTGGAGGTGTACCGTCAGGGCCTTCCGTACAACGAGGTTCGCTGGATTGACAACGCCCCTGATGAGCTGGACGTTCGTTCGCTCAACCTCACGCGCGAGACCCTGCGCGTGGAGGACATGCGCGGCGGCAGGCTGCTTCTCTTCACGAGCCCGTGGAACCTCAACTGGGCGATCGAGCACAACCCGGACCTGCGCCTCTCCGAGTTCGGCAACGTCACGTTCTAGCGTTTGGGGACGGGTTATTTCTCTCAGAGCTTTTGGGACAGGCCTGGGGCGGTGAAGCCCCAGGCCTGTCCCAAAAGCTCTGAGAGAAATAACCCGTCCCCTTTTGACCTTTTGATCATTTGGCGGTGGCGCAGCCGATGGCGAGGCCAATCGCGGCGGGGATGAGGCCGTACATGAAGACGGCCAGGTTGGCCGGTGCGATGTTGGTGAAGCCGAGGGCGTTCGAGAGGCTGAACGTCGCCACGGTGTGAAGCACGTAGAGGACGGCGATTGCAATCAGCGCAGCAAGGCGCCACCACCCGAGGTCAGCCACACGGCCAATGAGAAACGCCGAGACGATGTCCGCAATCGGGAGGACAATGTGGAGCGCCAGAATCACGTAGCCCATGATGCCCCCGCCGCCGAGAGCGCCCGTCGCGAGGGACCCCCAGTACAGGGCAAGGCAGGCGAACCAGACCACGCCGTAGATGATGGCGGGCTTGACGAGGTGTCTCTTCTCCATGGGGCACCTCCTCGTTCGTGCTGATGCAATTAGTCTACCCAGGAGAAAAGTAGTCCTTTCCTAGCTTGTTAGCGTCTGAGCAGCCAGTCGATTGCGCTCAGCACCTTGATTCCGTCGCTGGTGGTCCCGAGGCCGTATCGATCGAGGGTAATTACGCGCTTGGGGAATGCGTCGGTGATGGAGCGGAGCGGACCCAGCTCGTGTTCGCGTGTGGCGGGGTCGACCATCGTTTCGCAAACCTGGATGTAGACGGTCTCGTCGGCCCTTCTCGCCACAAAATCGACCTTGCCCGCTCTGAATGTTCCCACCTCAGCGGAATGGCCACGTCGAACGAGCTCGTTGTGGACGACGTTTTTCAGCTGGAAGCCGGTGTTGTCCGCCGAGAAGCGCGTCACGAGATTCCTGATGCCCTGGCCAATGGGATAGAATAACCTTCTTGAACTATTCGAGTTTCAATTATATCTGAAAGAATCCGGGACGCCCTGCCACTCATCAATGATATGGGACAGCTGTCCCCCAAGGGCAAGGGTTATATCGAGCTGCGCCATTTGCCGCATGCTTACGTAAAGAGGCTCGCATGGCAACCTCAGGAGTTTTCGGATGCTGCTTGGACGAGAAGATCCGCCAGCGTGCGTGACGCCTCTCTACTCCGTCTCGGGACCCATGAGGCGGCGCTTGTAGACGAACCTCACGACCAGCAGCGCCGTGCACAGGAAGAGCAGCGTGCCCACCGCAGAGAGCATGGCCTCGCGTCCAACAAGGGCGGTTATGACCACGATGACGGCGGAGAGCGGCGGAATGAGGTGGACGAAGGTCCGGGCGACCTCGCGCGCTAGGTATGCCTCGAGCTCGTCGTTCTCTGTAGCAAGAAGGGCGCGCAGTGCGGCGTCATCTGCGAGGGCGCCCCGGAGCTTGCGAATCTGCTTTACGGTAAAGCCCGCGGCAAAAGCGAGAAGCCCGATCAGGAAGCCCGCGACAAAGCTCGTGACGAAGTCGCTTCCCCCGGCGGGTAATATGTTGGCTACGGCCATGACGACGATAATAACCATCGCGCCCAGGATGATGCCGAGCGAGATGCGCTCGCGACGCAGGCGGAGATGGATGTCGGCGCGCAGGGTTTCGACGGTCTTCTTCATGGCGATCACAACTCCTCGTCTATCTCAGAAAAGTCAAAGACGTCTTCGATTGCAAGGCCAAAGTAGCGGGCGATCTTGTAGGCGAGAGGCAGCGAGGCGGTGTACTTCTCGACCTCGATGGAGGTGATGGTCTGCCGCGTGGTGCCCACCGCCTCAGCGAGCTCGGCCTGACTCATCTTGCGCTCGCGGCGCAACTCGCGGATGCGCGTTCGCATGGCATCACCTTCCTTGCCTCGAACAATCTTGCTAAGCATGCTTTGCAATTTAAGCATAGCATGCTTTGCATACAATGACAAGTACGCTTTGCAAATAGCGCGTAAAGACCGGAGCGAGTTCCGAGTTCCGTGCGCGGTGGTCGCGCGACCATCGGTCCCTGCATCGCCACGCATGTGGGGGAGGGGGGCAATCGGGGTCATGAGCTATCCGGCCTCTCTTCACAGCTCGGCACTCAGGAGCGAGGAGATGTTCTTGTCGCTGTAGGGTCTCGCAGCGCCTTGGGCAGCCCAAAATGCTCATGGTCTCTTGCTGGATCACTGGCTCCTGACTGCTCTGCGGGGCTGTCCAGCTAGAGGGCGCTGTGCTTAGCACAAGATAATATATGACCCGAATTCAGGTCACTATTGAATAAATCTGTCTCGAATTCGGGATAGATTGCTATAATGACAGCGAATTGCGAGGAGATAGGAGATGCCATGGCGCTGCGTGAAGTAATACGCGAAGTAGTGGCCGAGGGCATGACGAGGCCGATCCCCCCTGTGGTTCCGCGGGACGTTGCCATCCCGCACCTCGCCGAGCGCGCTTCGGTCATTAAGGGCGTTCGTCGTAGTGGGAAGACGTTTAGGATGTTCCAGCGCATGGGGGAACTCGTCTTGAAGGGCGTCCCCCGCGACCACATGCTCTTCGTTGACTTTGAGGACGATCGTCTCGATGGCGTTTCCGACAACGTGATAGGTGACGTGGCCGAGGAGTTCCTTCGCGAACTTGGGACCGCACTGCCAGAGAAGCTCTATCTGTTCTTCGACGAGGTGCAAAACGTCGAGGGGTGGGGCAGGCCCTTGAGGCGTCTTACGCAGAACCCACGCTTCGAGATATGCGTGAGCGGCTCGTCGGCAAAGATGCTTTCGGAGGACGTGGCGACCGAGTTCAGGGGGAGGGGAATCTCCGCCGAGTTGCAGCCCTTCTCGTTTAGGGAATTCTTGCGCTTTCGGGCGCGCGAGCCCAAGGGAATCGTCTCGCCTGACGAGGCGCGCGAGTTTTCGCTCCTCTTTGAGCGGTATCTGCGCATTGGCGGTTTTCCTGAGGTCCAGGATGCGGACGTCGCGACACGCATAACGGCCCTTCAGGATATCGTCTGGACCATAGCGGCTCGCGACCTTGCTGAGCGGCACAGGCTTCCCATGCTGGGAACAAGAAAGTTCGTCCAGAGGGCTCTTCGCCTCTCAGGGCGAGAGTTCTCTGTGCGCAAAACCTATAACGATCTCCACAGTGCTCAGATTCCGCTGTCAAAGGCCGATGCCTTCTCGCTGCCTGAGCACTGCGAAGATGCCTATCTGTTCTTTCTCGTATCCCGATTTGGCGCGGATCTCACTGAGGCCACCCGAGGAAAGAGGAAGCTCTACGCGATTGACCCGGGATTGCAGTTTGCCTTTGGCCCGGCCTCCTCTGCAGATGAGGGGCAGAGGCTTGAGGACGCCGTCTACCTGGAGCTTAGGAGACGCTGCTTGGGAGACCGGAGGACCGGCATCGGGTTCTATCGCACGAAGGAGGGCTTTGAGGTCGACTTTGCCGTGGGAGACGTTGAAGAGCGGTCGGTATCGGAGCTGTACCAGGTGGCCGCTCACGCCGAGGAGGCGACTACGTTTACGCGCGAAGCCCGGGCTCTGAGCGCCGCTCTTGACGAGACGGGGCTTTCTGAGGGAACGCTGCTGGTCATGTCGGCGCGAGACGTGCCCGAGCCCGAGGATGTTCGTATACGAGTGCGGGACGCATGGCGCTGGATGCTTCAGCTGGACTAGTGCTATGGACATGTCATTTTGAATGAAGGAAACGCTTGGAAGCTCAAGCTCGTGCGCGCGGGGCGGCTTCGCGGCGTTTCTCGCAATGAGCTTTCTCATGGGTCGAGCTTGCCGTTCTACTCCGGCTCGCAGACCGACCCCATGCAGGAGAGGATTCCGGCCGAGTATCTGGGTCGCGTCTCCGGCCTCTACAGTGCCATCATGTCCTGGGCAATCCCCGTCATCCGCCACACCGAGTAGCGTCACGGGTCAGCGGTTGCGCGCCACGCGCAGGTCGAGCTCGCGCAGAAAGCGGTCCTCGCCGTCAAAGGTTCGGGGGATGTCCAGGTGATAGGCTCTCGTGCCGCGTGGCGTGGCGCCGTGGCCGTTGACCTTGATGCACCAGCGGCCCAGCTCGTAGCTCGTGACGCCGTCGAGGTCCCAGGTGCTCGTGCTTGCGAGCTCGCCCGAGCCTGAGGTGAGCGCGTAGGAGAGATGGCCGTCATCGAGCACGATGGTCTGTGTGAGGCTCGTGCCCGAGCGGTGCGCCCACCAGCCGGCGGCGACGGGCCAGGCAAGGATGCCCAGGCCGATCACACCTGAGACAAGTCCGTGCACCAGCGGAAATGCGTCGAAGAACGCGAAACGCGGACCCTCGGGCACGAGCACGACCGCTCCGAGAGTGGCAAGCCCCACGACAATCATGCCAAAGCAGAAGTTGCGTGCAAAGGCGACGTAGGGACGGCGCTTCTCCTCGTTTCGGGGGAACGCGAGGGCGTCGCCGCGCTTCACCGCCGCGGCCGTGCGCGCGTCGAGCGACCAACCGTCCGAGGCACCCTTCGTGCGCCACTCGCGCCTGAAGCCAACGAGGAAGTGCACGAGGTAGGCAATCGGCATGGACAGGCAGAAGACAGCGACGGTTCCGAGCGTCATCCAACACATGGTGTCAAAGAGCGGTGTCCCCACGGACAGGAAGACGGCGATCACCTCGCAGCAGACGGCGAGAAAGGCGAGAAGAACGGCGACGCGCGCGACGAGGGCGGCTCGACGCGAGAGCTCGTAGGAGCGCCCCGCGTGCAGTCCGCGGTCGGCTGCGACACCCTTGAGTAGGGCGTCGCTGGCTGAGTCGCTCGAGGCGACGCCGAAGATGATGAGCAGGTTGAAGAGAAGGCGCGCGGGCAGCGGGACCGCGACGGTGAGGCCGGCACGGTAGTCGGCGAAGGACCGGAGAATGTGGTGGACGCACACGACAATGGGGTAGGCCGCGAGCGACAGCGCGGCGAGCAGCATCGCGACTTCGTAGCTGGGCACGACGAAGGTGAGCGCGTTCAACGCGACAAACGTGAGCAGGTAGCCCGCCGTGTGGAGGAGGACACGCCTGACGGCATCGCGAGGACCTCGCACGTTCTTCTCGCCCATGAAACCTCCCAGTTTCGATGCCTTCACGGTATCCCATTGCGCGACCCGCCCACGAAACCCTTACGGACCCCTGACGTGACAAGGGGACGGAGGTGTTGTCACCGCCCTGTCCTCCTGTCACATGGTCGATAAGCCTCTCTGCCTGCGGCGCGCAACCGGTGGGCGCCCTCTGGTTGCCGCGAAATCTGCCAAATTGCTTACCGTCGGTTGGTAGAATTGCGCCGTGCGCGCCCGCAGACTAAGGGTGCCGGCAGACAGCGCACACTCCCGACGAAGGGTAGACCATGAGCTTTCGCGACAACCTTCAGCACCTGCGCGCAGAGCGCAACATGACCCAGGAGCAGCTGGCCATGCTGCTCGGCGTCTCCCGCCAGAGCGTCACAAAGTGGGAGGCCGAGAGGAGCCAGCCGGAGATGGACAAGCTCCTCAAGATGTGCGAGATCTTCGATTGCACGCTCGACGAGCTCGTGACGGGCGACCTCACTGGCCGCGCCGCGCCCGCGACGGCCGCGCCCATCCCCGCCGGCCCGCCCACCGACGTCTGCGGCTACGAGGAACACCAGCGCATGATGGCGCTCAAGGTTCCCACTGGCGTGGCGCTCATCCTCCTGGGTATCGCACTTGGCCTGCTCTTTGAGGGTGCCGTCGAGCTGGCGTCCTGGAACGGGCGTGACGGCCTCTTCGTGATCATCGTGCTCGTGGGTATACTCGCGGGCCTCGCGTTTCTCGTGCCCGCCGGCATGGAGCACACGGCGTTCCAGAAGGCGCACCCCTACGTGGAGGACTTCTACACCGACGAGGATCGCGCCGCCGCCCGCCGGCAGTTCTCGACGGCGCTCATCGCCGGGCTCGCGCTCATCTTCGCGGGCATCGGCTGTGTGCTCATGCTCGAGAAGACCGCGGAGAACTGGGGGCTCTTCTTCCTCATGTTCTTCATCGCCCTGGGCGTGTGGTGGATCGTGCGCGGCGGCATGCTGCTCGGTCGGGTCAACGTCGAGGAGTACAACCGCTCCGTCGGGGAGGACCTCGAGGTGGAGGACATCATGGCCGCTCGGCTGGACGAGGTGCGACGCGACGTTCTTCTCGCCCAGAAGCGTGAGGGCGAGAAGATTGGTGCAATCTGCGGTGCCATCATGATTGCCGCCACGATTGTGGGCCTGCTCCTGCTCTTCTGCGCTCAGCCGCCCGCTCAGAACTGGTTCTGGATGTCGTGGGTCGTGGGCGGCCTCGCCTGCGGCATCGTCTCAACGCTCATGCACGCGTTCCGCCGGGAGGGGTAGCGACCTGTTGTCCCGCGCCTCTGTTACTATGTAGACACGTCTACAAAGGAGGCTCGCATGGCAACGGCGGTGGTGTCGGGACGGGTGGACGAGAAGGTCCGTCAGCGCGCGGACGCCTACATCCGCGCGGCGGGATCTACGCCCGCCGAGGTGATCAAGGTGGTCTGGGAGAACATCGCGCGCACGGGCGAGGTGCCGACGGAGGAGCCGGCGGAGGAGCCCCGTGGCGCCTGGGAGCGCTTCATGGAGTTTCGGGAGAGCCTTCCCGAGGCCGAGCCGTGGTTGGTGAACCTCACCAAGGAGCAGATGCGCGACATGATTGCGAGCCACTATGCGTGACTTCAACAGCAGGAGGCTGCTCTTTGATACCAACGTTCTTCTCGACGCGGTCTGCAGGGAGCGGCCGCAGTCCGCGGAGGCCTGCGAGGTGCTGCGTCGCTGCAATGGCGGGGGAGACCTGGGAATCGTTGCCGTTGGGTCCCTCAAGGACGCGTATTACGTGCTTCAACGTCAGTACGACGAGGTACGGGCGAGAAGGTCGATCGAGTGGTTGCGCGAGCTGCTCGTGATCGCGCCGCTCGGCGCGGAGGAGTGCGAGCTTTCGCTCGGCTGCGGGGAGCCGGACTTTGAGGACGGCCTCATTCGCGCCTGTGCCGAGCTTAACGACGTGGACGTGATCCTCACGCGCGACACGGCTGCGTTCAAGCGTTCCAAGGTCCGTGCCATGACCTGCGCAGAGTACCTCGGGCTCTTTGCGTGACCATTAGCTCAAACGTTCAATGAATGCCTGGTAGTCTGCCTCGTTCTGGTCGGCGTAGGCGCGGGCGAAGTCCCACATGGCGTCCTCGAAGGCATGGCTGTCGTCGAGGTAGGTCGCGATGGCGACCTCGTCGCCGGTGCGAGCGTGCGCGTGCGCGAGCGACCACGCGCAGAGTCGCGCGACGTTCTCGAGGCTCTGCGGACCTACCTCGGTGAGGTCGATCGAGCCTTTGCCGTTCCAGAGCTGACGCACGTAGTAGTCGCGCGTGCCGCCGCCTGCCGTGGGCACGCTCGTCCAGCCCAGCAGGAAGTCGCTTGTGGACTGCACGAGGCGCTGACCCTCCACCACGCGCTCGCCGTGGCTGGCAAAGCCGCTCGGTCGCCAGAAGCGCTCCACGACCGACTCCTCCGCCTCCTTGACCTGCAGGACCAGCGGGTCGTCCTCGTCGCGGCCAGTAAGCAGCGCGATCCAGGCTCGTCGCCCCACCGACCCCACGCCCACAACCTTCCGGGCAGCATCCTGCAGTCGGTAACGGCCGAGAAGGGCGCAGCAGTCGCGGGGGAGGCTCTCAAAGTAAGTGCTGAGCAGACCGCGCAGGGCGTGGGAGAGCTGTGCGGGATCGTAGCCCTGCTCCGCGGAAAGCTCCGCGAGCGGCACCAGCTCGGGCGGACGCGAATCAAAGCGCAGACGTCCGTCGTCGCGCACGGTCAGCCGGTCTGCCGCGCGCACGCTGTCCTTCTCGCGCGCCTTCTCGACGACCTTGCGAATCGTGCGGCCCGTCTTGCCGTCGAGCTCAAACTCGTCGAGCATCCGCTCCACGTCGAGGTGGGCGTGCCAGACGTCCAGCTCGCCCATTTCCGCGAAGCGCGCCATCGCGCGGCGGTACTGCTTGGCACAGGCGCGCACGGCATCTCTGCGGTCCTGCTTGGAGAAGCCGCGGTCGCGCCCGCAGATCTCCACGCTGGCCACGAGGCGCATGACGTCCCACTCCCAGGGGCCGGGTGCGGTCTCGTCAAAGTCGTTCACGTCAAAGACGAGGTGGCGCGTGTGGCTCATGAAGACGCCAAAGTTGCCGACGTGCGCGTCGCCGATGCACTGGACCTCGAGGCCGGTGACGGGCATCGAGGCGAGGTCGCTTGCCATGATGACAGCACTGCCGCGGTAGAACGTGAACGGTGAGACGCCCATGCGCTCGTAGCGCAGCGGCACGAGGCTCGGGTCGCGTGTGACGGACTGCTGCTCGAGGAGGTCCACGGCGGTGTCACTGGACGCGCGTTGCTTCCAGGTGCCGAGCGAGGCGATCGGACACGCCTCGCGCGCGGCGAGGCCGGCGGCGCGGCGCTCCTCGACGGACGGCGCGGGCCGGTACAGCACCGCCTGCAGGCTGGGCGCGGCGTTCTTCTCGACCTCTTCGAGCGGCGTCTGTTCGTCCATGGGGCTCCTCTCATCTCGCGGGATCATGATACGTGAGTGCGGGCGGCTCCAATGCGTGCGCCGGGGAGTCGACCGCATCCTCCCGGTCGGCTTTTGTCCGCAGAGGCACTCAGGGACGCGGGCTGTGTCACTTTAGGCGAGATATGAGTGGCTGAAACGGCGTGTCACTCGACTTAAGCAGAAGTTGAAGCAAGCTACCTGGCCTTTCTTTGCGCCCGTCCAGCCATATTCCCGAGACTGGGAAGCGAGGTCACTCAAATCTCGCCTAAAGTGACACAGCCCGCGTCCCTGAGCGCCTTGCCCGCGCGTCGCGCTCGTGACAAAAGTCACTTCTGCGGTTGCGGGCCACCTGTGACAATGGCGCCAAGAGAAAGGGGCAGCCATGTCACACACGCAGACCGCACCATCACAAGACGTCGTCCGCGTCACCGGGCTCGTCAAGCGCTATCGCGAGCTCGTCGCGCTCGATCACCTGGACCTCTCCGTGCGCAAGGGGGAGATCTTTGGCCTTCTGGGCCCCAACGGCTCGGGCAAGACCACGGCCATCAATTGCATCCTCCAGCTGCTCTCCTACGACCGCGGCGCCATCGAGCTCTTCGGCGAGCCGATGGCGCCGAACCGCTACGACCTCAAGGCGCGCGTAGGCGTGGTCCCGCAGCAGGTGGCCGTCTTCGACGAGCTCACCGTGCGCGAGAACGTGGACGCCTTCTGCGCGCTCTACGTGCGCGACCGTCGCCGGCGTCGCCAGCTCGTGGACGAGGCGATCGACTTTGTGGGCCTCGGTGACTACGCGCGCTTCCGCCCGGCCAAGCTCTCCGGCGGTCTGGCGCGACGGCTCAACATCGCCTGCGGCATCGCGCACCGTCCGGAGCTCATCTTCTTCGACGAGCCCACCGTCGCCGTTGACCCGCAGAGCCGCGCCAACATCCTGGACGGCATCTGCCGCCTGCGCGACGAGGGGGCCACGGTGGTCTACACGAGCCACTACATGGAGGAGGTCGAGCAGATCTGCGGTCGCATCATGATCTGCGACTGCGGGCGGGCGGTGGCGCAGGGCACCGCCGACGAGCTCAAGCGCATGATCAGCCTCGGCGAGAAGATCACGGCTGAGGTGGGCGAGCTTCCCGAGGGCACGCTCGAGCGCCTACGCGGCCTCTCGCACGTGCTCTCAGCGGACTGCGCGGACGGCATGTTGCGCCTGACCTGCGAGGCGAGCGCTCACAACCTCACCGACGCGCTCGGCGTGCTGACCGCGGCCGGCGTGCGCCTGGGGCGCGTGTGGTCCGAGCCGCCCACCTTGAACGATGTCTTCCTCGAGCTCTGCGGCCGCGAGCTGCGCGACTAGGGGGCTGCCATGGGAACCTCGTTTCTGGTGAGCGTCAAGAGCCTCGCGCGCACGCCCGCGGTGATCGTGTGGGTGCTGGCGTTTCCCCTCATCATGTCCGCCATCTTCCTCTTCATGTTCTCCGGCATGCGTACGGACGGCGTGGTGGATCCGGTGCCGGTGGCGCTCGTGGCGCCGGCGGGCGAGAAGGACGGCGCGCCCGCGGGCTCGTTCGCCCAGGTCGTGGACGTCCTCGCGGAGCCGGGGGAGGACCAGCTGCTCGATCTGCGGCACGTGGAGACCGCCGCCGATGCTGCGGACCTTCTCGCTGCCGGCGAGGTCGACGGCTACTTTGAGCTCGCGCCTGACGGTACGCCCGCGCTCACGGTGGGCTCGGCCTACACGCTCGCGAGCGCGGACGGCGCGACGGCGGTCAACCGCACGATCCTGGAGACCGTCGCCAGCTCCTACGTGCAGTCGCGGGCCCTCCTTGAGGAGGTGGCGCAGCGCGACTCCGCGGCGCTCGCAGACCCCGCCGCGGTGGCGGATGCCCTGGGCACCCAGGTTGACGTGGAGCAGACGCAGATAACGCACGCCCGGCCGGAGGAGATCGTGCGCTACTACTACGCGCTTCTCGGCATGGGCGCGCTCATGGCCTCCCAGGCGGGCATGCTCGCCGTGGCGCAGGCCCAGCCCGGCGTTTCGGCGCTCGGGGCGCGCCGGGCGGTCTCGGGCACCTCGCGCCTGCGACAGCTCGCCGGCTGCGTGCTCGGTGCATGGGCGGTCTCGACCGTGGCGCTGACGTTGGCCTTCGCGTTTCTGCGCCTCGTGGCGGGCGTGGACTTTGGCGGCCGAGAAGGACTTGCCCTCGTGTCCGTTGCCGTCTGCGCGCTGCTCGCCACGGCGCTCGGTGCGTGCGTGGGGGCGCTGCCCCTCTCGGCCGGCATCTCCGCACGTTCGGGTATCCTCACGGCGCTGACCTGCGTGCTCTCGCTCTTTGCCGGCCTCTACGGAACTGCGGCGATGGAGCTCGCGGACAACCTCGCCCACACGCTGCCGTGGACGAGCTGGGTGAACCCGGCCAAGCTCGTGTGCGACACGTTCTACGCGCTCTACTACTACACCTCGCTCGCGCCGTTTGCCGCGCGCCTCGCCGCCTGCGTGGCGGGCGCGCTCGCCCTTCTCGCCGTGGCCGGCGCCATCTTTAGGAGGCAGAGCTATGAGCACCTTTAGGACCGCCCTGCGCGTGGTTGCCGGACACCCCATCTACCTCGCGATCTACGTGGTGTTTCTCTCCCTCATGGGCGTGTTCGTGGTGGGGGACATGGGCACGGCCACCGCAGGCGAGAAGGACGGTTATGCCGCCTACGAGGCGCGCGTCGCCGTGGTGGACCGGGACGGCACGGCGCTCTCAGGTGCGCTCGCGGCGTGGGCGGGAGACGCCTTCGAGCTCGTGGACGTTGCGGACGAGCCGCTCGCGCTGCAGGACGGCGTGGCCACGGGCCAGGCGGACTGCCTCGTGGTGCTGCCGGAGGGCTTCGAGCGGGAGCTGCTCGACGCGGCGCGCGCAGGGGACGAGGTGCCGGTGCTTGAGGTGGCCTACGGCCAGGACGTGCAGGCGGGCGCGCTCGCCGCGCAGGCGGCGTCACGCTGGGTCTCGCTCGCGGCCGCCGCGGCGGCGCTCGAGCCGCAGGCGTCGGCGTCCGAGGTCGCGGACCTCGCGCTGGTTGCGGCGGCGGAGCGGGCCGAGGTGGACGTGCGGGAGTCAGAGGGTGCGCTCGGCGGTGCCGACCGGCTCGCCACGTACCTGAACTTCTCGACGTACTCCGTCATGAGCTCCATCGTGGTGGTGGCTGGGGTCTCGCTTGCGGCGTTCCAGCGCCCGGAGCTGCGGCGTCGCACGGCGGCGGGTCCCGTCTCGCCCGCATGCCTCTCTGCGGGGCAGGTCGCGGCGTGCCTCGTGCTCGTGGTGGCCGTGTGGGCGTGGACCTGCGCCGTGGCCCTCGCGTCGTGCGGGGGAGCGCTCGCGGGGACGGATCCGGCGCTCGTGGCCTGCGCGCTCGGGAGCGTGCTGCCCTTTGCCCTGGTGCCGCTCGCGCTGGCGTTTTTGCTCGCGCAGCTCGGCCTCAGAGAGGACGCGGTTAACGCCTGCGGCAACATCGGCGCCACGATGCTCTCGTTTCTCGGCGGGGCGTGGGTGCCGCTCTCCATGCTGCCGGAGGCCGTGCAGGCGGCGGCGCGCCTCTCGCCCTCGTACTGGGTGAGCCAGGCGGTCGCGACGGTGCTGCATGCCGAGGCGCTCACGCCTGAGCTGGCCGCCGAGCTGGGGACCAACCTGGGGATCGTTCTGCTCTTCGCGGTGACGCTCTTTGCCGTGGGGCTCGCGCTCGGCCGCGCGCGCCGCCGCGTCGCCGGCGCGGCGTGAGCGACGCCCGTGTGTGTTGTTGTCCGGCCGCGCTGTTAGAATCGCCCCATGGAGAGACTGGCCGACAAGCTCGTGGTGCTCGTCGCCTGCCTGCCCGCGCTCGTCGCGGCGGCGGGCGGGACGGCTGGTGCCGGCCTGGTGGTCGCACTGCTGGCGGCGGTTGCCCTGGCGGCCCTCTGCGAGCTCGCCCGAAGCCGGGTGGCCCTCGTGCCGCCGCTTGCCGTCTGTGCCCTCGCGTGCGCCCTGCCCGAGGCCGCAGCGCTTCTCGGCGTGGCTGCCTACGACCTGTGCCGCGTGAGCGCCGGGGAGAGGGGGCGGCTGCGCGCTGTGCCCGCCGCCCTGCTCGTGCCGCTCGCCTGGGGCGCGGCGCGTGGCACGCCGGGCGGGCCCGCGGTCCTTCTCGCCGTGGCTGGCGTCGCTGCGGGCGGATGGCTCGGCCTCCGCGTCGGGGCGTTTGAGCTGCGCCGCCGTGACGCCCTCCGCACGCGGGACGACCTCGCCGCCGCGCGCCTCGCCCTGGCCGAGAAGAACCGCGAGCTCCTGGACGCCCAGGACTACGAGGTGCGCCTCGCCACGCTCTCCGAGCGGGCACGCATCGCGCGGGAGATTCACGACAACGTGGGCCATCTGCTCACGCGCGCCGTTGTGCAGGCGGAGGCATACCGCGTGGCACGCGCCGGGGAGCCGGCGGCCCAGGACCTCGCCGCCGTGGCGGACACGGTGCGTGCGGCGCTCGACGAGGTGCGCGCGAGCGTGCACGACCTGCGTGATGACGCGCGCGACCTCTCGGTGCAGGTGCGCGCCGTCGTGGAGCGCGCCTGCGAGGGGACGCGGCTTGCGCCCTCGGTGCGCGTGGAGGCCGGGGAGGCCCCGGCCGCCGTGGCGAGCTGCCTCACGGCGGTCGTGCGCGAGGCCCTCTCCAACGTGCTGCGCCACGCGAACGCGCGCCACGTGAGCGTGGAGCTCGTGGAGCATCCCGGTCTCTGGCGGCTCACGGTGACCGACGACGGTCGCGGGGGCGCCGGGCACGGCGACGGCTCCGGCATGGGGCTCGCCTCCATGGAGGAGCGTGTCCGGGCGCTCGGCGGCACCTTCCGCGCCGGCCCCGGCGAGCGCGGCGGCTGGACCGTCTTCGCCAGCGTCCCGCGTGGAAAGGGGACAGTCACTTTTGCCCGCTCGAGGGGAGAGACATGAGGGTGGTCATCGCAGACGACGATGCCGTGGTGGTGGAGTCGCTCAGGATCGTGCTGGACGCGCAGCCGGACATCGAGGTCGTGGGCTGCGGGACGGACGGGGCCGATGCCGCGCGCCTTGCGGCGGAGGCAGCGCCCGACGTGGTTCTTCTCGACATCCAGATGCCCGGTGTGGACGGCCTGGCCGCCGCCGAGCAGATCCTGGCTGCCCCGCGGCCGCCGCGCGTGGTCTTTCTCACCACCTTCTCCGATGACGAGTACATCGTGCGGGCGCTCTCCCTGGGGGCGGCGGGCTACCTCATCAAGCAGGACGTGGCGGGCGTGGCACCGGCGCTGCGCGCGGTCATGGCGGGGCGGAGCGTGCTCGAGGGCGAGGTGCTCGAGCGCGCGGTCGCGCTCGGGGCGGGCGGCGCTGCCGGGACGTCCGACGCAACAGCCGAGAGGCCCGACCTCGCGACGATCTTCCCCCAGCTCACAGACCGCGAGCGTGAGGTCGTGGCGCTCATCGCCGAGGGTCTCGACAACCGCGAGGTGGCCGCGGCCGCCTACATGGGCGAGGGCACCGTCCGCAACCACATCAGCTCGATCCTGGCCAAGCTGCACCTGCGCAACCGCACGCAGATCGCCGTGGTATACTGGAGGGCGCTCAGGTGAGTCTTGCCGCCCTCGTTTGGGCTCAAGACAAAGGTTGGGTACTTTTTTCGAGACCCCCTGAGTATCGAGGACGGGACTGTCTGAAGAAATAGCTGGTAGACGCTCTGCGTCGACTTTGGGGTACTTGCTGGGTTGGCAAAAAAGTACCCAACCTTTTATGGTCGGTTGGCGGGTCGGGAGTTCTTATGGCAAACAGGGTCAACACCTCTTGGAAGCTCAAGCTCGCGTGCGTGTGGGGCGGCGAGCTGGTCTCCGTGCTCACGAGCTCCATCCTGCAGATGGGCTTTGTCTGGCACATCACGCTCACCACGAACTCGGCGAGCATGCTCTCCCTGGCGTCGCTCGCGGGCTTCCTGCCGCTTGCGCTCTTTGGCATGTTTGCGGGGGCCATCGTGGACCGACTGCCGCTCAGGGTCACGCTCGTGGGGGCCGACCTCTTCATCGCCGCGGTGAGCGCCGTCGTGGCGATGGTCTCGCTCACGGGGGCGCTGCCCGTGTGGGTGGTCATGGTCGCGCTCTTTGTGCGCGCCATCGGCAGCTCCCTGCACACGCCGGCCTTCCAGGCGCTCACGCCGCTCGTGGCGCCGACCGAGCACCTCACGCGCCTCGCGGGCGTGACACAGGCGGTGCAGTCCGGCGGCTACATTCTGGGCACGGCCGTCGCGGCGGTGATCTACCCGCTCTGGGGGCTCACGGCCATGATTGCGCTCGACGTGGCCGGGGCGCTCGTCGCGACGGTCGCAGTGCTGGCGGCTCGGCTCGACGTGGGCGGCGCGGGGCAGGGCGCGCAGGCGGGCGAGAAGAACCTCGGCCTCGCGGCGCAGGCCCGCGCCCTCGTGGCCGAGACCGCCGACGGCTACCGCGTCCTGCGCGGCTATCGCGGGCTCTTCGCGCTTTTGTGGTGCGGCTTTGCCTTCACACTGGTCTTCTCGCCCATCTCGGCGCTCTTCCCGCTCATGACGCTCGACCACTTCGGCGGCACCACGGGCGACGCCGCCACGGCGGAGGTCGTGTTCTCGGTGGGCATGATCGTGGGCTCGGCACTGCTCACGGCAACGGGAGGGTTCAAGAACCGTGCGCTCACCGTCTGCTTTGCCACGGCGCTCTACGGCTTTGCGACGCTGGCCGCGGGCTGCGCGGGACCGAGCGCCGGCGGCATGCGGCTCTTCTTTGTGATGAGCTTCCTTATGGGCCTGAGCTCGCCGTTCTATTCCGGCCCGCAGACCGCCCTCATGCAGGAAAAGGTCCCGCCCGAGTACCTGGGGCGTGTCTTTGGCCTCTATGGTGCCATCATGTCATGGGCGCTGCCGCTTGGCCTGGCGTTCTCGTCGCTCTTCGCGGACGCGGTGGGCGCGCCGGCGTGGTTCCTTGGCGCGGGCATCGCGATGATTCTTCTTGCCTGCGTGACCTGGTCAATCCCCGCCATTCGTCGCATCTAAAAGGGTGACCTGGTCAATCCCCGCCATTCGTCGCATCTAAAAGGGGACGTGTTTTTCCTCTCAGAGTTTTTGGGACAGGTTATACTCCGCAGGCATAACCTGTCCCAAATTCTCCGAGAGGAAAAACACGTCCCCAATTTGCAGGCAAGCATGAACTACAGGTGGCTGCGCAGACAGTTATTCCCAGGTCCCGTTCACAATCCCCAGCGTGAGCTCGTCGCGGCTGCCGGCATAGTACTTGTCCAGCACGGCGGCAAAGACGGGGTCGACGTCCGTGAGCTCGAAGAGCGTCATCGACGAGCGGACCTTGAGGGCGTCGATGCTCCCCAGCACGGCAACGGGGTCGCCTCCCGGTAGGGCGAGAAGTGCGTGCGAGATCTCAAGAAGACGCTCCCTGAGCAGGGGATGGTTGACGTATGCGTCAAGCTCCTCGCGGCTGGCGATGCCATAGCGCTCCGCCATGGGGCTGCGCCCGAGCCCGCGCGCCTGCGGGAAGACGAACCAGATCCAGTGGCTCCGCTTGCGGCCGGCGCGAATCTCGGCGAGCGCCTGCTCAAAGGCGCCGCCCGCCTGCGCGCGCACGAAGCGCTCGATGTCAAAGCCTGCGGTCATGCGCCACCCCTCCCGTTTGTCAGATAATAGACCTGTTGCCTGCCGAGAAGAGCGGAGACCTGTATGTCCTACTGCGACTGGGACACCACCGACGAGCTCTGCCTGCGCTACCACGACGAGGAGTGGGGCGTGCCCCTGCACGACGACTGCGGGCAGTTTGAGTTCCTCTCGCTCGAGGTCATGCAGTGCGGGCTCAACTGGACCATGATGCTGCACAAGCGCGAGGTGCTCCGCGCGTGCTTCGCGGGCTTTGACTACGATGTCGTGGCGGCGTTCGGGCGGGAGGACGTCGAGCGCATCCTGGAGACGCCGGGTATGATCCGCTCCCGCCGCAAGGTTGAGGCTATCATCAACAACGCGCACTGCTTCCAGCAGGTTCGTGAGGAGTTCGGCAGCTTTGACGCCTATCTCTGGGGCTTCTCGGACGGCAGGACGATTCTCTACAACAAGCATGCCGACGGGTGGATTCCCGCGAGCAACGGCCTCTCGGTGCGCGTGGCGGATGATCTCAAGCGCCGCGGCTTCAAGTACCTGGGCCCCACGACGGTCTACTCGCACCTGCAGGCCTGCGGCATCATCAACGACCACGCCCGCGAGTGCCCGCGCTACGCCGCGGTCAACGCCATGGGCCCCACGGTCGAGAGGCGCCGCTACCTCGAGAAGGACGTCCGGCACTACGAGTAAGCCAAAATGAGTCAAAGGGGACAGTCACTTTTGCACCATTCGCTCGTGAGGGGAGTCGCAGCGATGACCAAGCTTCCGTATCTGGCGAGCGGCGCCTCTCTGTGGAGGGGCTACGACTACTATGTCGCTCACAAGGTGCTTTCGTGGGAACCCTCGGGGCCAGGGGATTATCCGCAGCAGTTCGACGGGGTCGTCTCGGGAAGCGGCGATAGGTCCTACGAGGTACACATCGATAGAGCGCATCCCAAGAAGTCCACCTGCACCTGCCCCTTTGCGGAGGGACGTCACGTCATCTGCAAACACATGGTTGCACTCTACTACACCATCTATCCCGCCGAGGCGGACGAGCTCCTGCACGCGCGGGAGTGCTGGGAGGCGGAGGAGGCCGCGCGCGAGGAGGCCCATCGTGCGGAGACGTGGCAGTACGTGAAGGGCCTCAAGAAGACCGAGCTCCAGGAGGAGCTCTATCGAGCGCTGCTCGAAATCGATGACCTGCGTGATCGTAGCCGCTGGTGGTAAAAAGGCAGTCATTTTAGGAAACATATGTTCCTAGTTATGCTATACTATCCACAAGGTACGAGGACAACAAGAGCGGCACGGAGGCCCCCAATGGTACGTGTCGACGGGTGATCAGGGGCAGTAGGGACTGGTCACACTTGTTTGTCTCGGGTGGGTTGGTACGCCCATCTTCCGGCACCCGCAAAGTCCGGAGCTCACAGTCTGTGCAGGTTTGTTTGCCGTGAGTGAGACGGGGGGTTCAGCTATGGCCAAGAAATCCATCAAGCAGTTTGACGAGAAGAACGACGAGCAGGTCTACGTATCCGTCCGCGAGACGTTGGAGTCTGCGCGCGGCAAGGTGGAGCGCGCCGTCAACAGCGCCATGGTCGAGGCGTACTGGGAGATCGGGCGCCAGATCGCGGAGGCGACGGGGGAGCGCGCCGAGTACGGGAAGCATCTTCTCCAGTATCTGTCCGAGAGGTTGATGGCTGAATATGGAAAAGGCTTTACGGAGAGGAACTTGCGCCAGATGCGCTCATTCTATCTGGCGTTCCCAATTCGGCACACACTGTGTGCCGAATTGAGCTGGTCGATTTATCGGCGCTTGACGCGCATTCCAGATAAGGAACAGCGCGAGTTCTATATGCATGCAGCGGCGGAAGAGCACTGGACCGTCCGTCAGCTCGACCACCAGATTGCAACGTTCTATCGCGAGCGCCTGCTCTCCTCGCAGGGCGAGAAGCACGAGCTCATCCGCGCTGAGATTCAGCGCTCCGAGCCCGTGACGGCAGCCGATGACTTCATCAAGGACCCGTACGTTCTGGACTTCCTTGACCTGGGTGGTCGCACGGACTTTGACGAGCATCAGCTCGAGCAGGCGCTCATGACGCGGCTGCAGGAGTTCATGCTTGAGCTGGGACGAGGCTTTGCCTTCGTTGGCCGCCAGTACTGGCTTGATGGTGAGCAGGCGAGCTACTACGTCGACCTGGTCTTCTACAACATCAAGCTCAAGTGCTACGTGCTCATCGAGCTCAAGACGCGTCCGCTCAACGCCAAGGACGTGGGACAGATGGACTTCTACGTTCGCCTGTTCAACGAGAAGTACGCCGGCTCGGACGACAATCCGACCATAGGTCTCATTCTCTGCTCGAGCTCCGACCGAACGGTGGCAAAGTACTCCGCGCTCGCTGACGGCAAGGGGCTCTTTGCCTCGAGTTATGTCACGTGCCTTCCAACCGAGGAGGAACTGACCGACGCCCTCGAGCCCACGCGTCGTGCAATTGCGGAGGCCCGGGCGGAGCGAGAGGAGGAGTAATTGCTGGGCGCCCGTCTGCTCGTTTGGAGACGGGCACCAACTAGAAAACCGAAAAAGTGCTAGAGCTCGCGCTCCATGGGAATGGCGACGTAGCGTGGCGTGCTCACGGGTGCTCCGGCAGGCTCAAAGCAGAGTTTGGCCCAGAACGTTCGCGCCGGCTCGTTGCCCTGGATGTAGGCCAGGCGTACACGAGAGAAGCCCTTGGCTCGCAGCCGGCGGAGTTCATCCCGCACGACCTGGGAGCCAATCCCGCACCCATGCCACGCGCCGTCGACCATGAGAAGTCCCACGTAGGCAGCTCGCTCATCGGGGTAGCTGCGGACGATGTCCATGACGGCAACGAGCTTCCCCTGCGCAAAGAAGCCGAGGAAAACCTTCTGATCGGCGCGGCATCCGGGAGGGAGCTCGCGGAGCGCCTGGGCTAGGTTCTCGAGCGTCGGCCGCTCGCCGTAGAGCTCGTAGTACGCGGGGTTGCTCTCGCAAAGGGCAAGGAGGGCGGGAAGGTCCTCGTCGGTGAGCCTGCGTCGTGCAAAGGGGGAGAGGTCGACCACGCGTACGGTGCGGCCGCGCTCGCGCAGCAGCGCAATCAGGTCCGTGGTGGCAAGAAGCACGGTGGCGGTGTTATCGCACGGGTGCACGGTCACGCGCCCGGCGTCGACGAGCTCCCGGTCGACCACGACCTCCACGCGCCCCTCGGTATCGTTCAGCGCACCGAGGGGCGTGACGGAGCCTGGCACGAGGCCGAGCATCTCTCCCAGGTCCTTCTCGCTGGCAAATGAGAGCCGACGCGAGCCCAGACACTCCTGGATCTCTCGCAGCGAGACGTCCTTCTCGTCCGGCAGACTGACGAGGTAGTACGCACGATGCTTGTCGTCTCGCAGAAAGAGGTTCTTGGCGCCAAGCTCCAGATGAGGGATGCCCGCGGCGTGCGCCTGCTCCACGGTGAAGACCGCCTCATGCTCGTAGAGCTCGTAGGCGATTCCGGCCTGGTCGAGCAGCGCGATCGTCTCCACCTTGCCGAGAGCGTGCAAAAGTGCCTGTCCCCTTTGCACGTTAGCGCTCGAGCTTGGGGATGACGGCGATGGAGGGGTCGACCTCGGCGGCAAAGGCGTCGAGGTCGGCGTAGGTGCCGACGATGCTGCCGTAGTGGGTGGGCACCACGGCGGCAGGGCGCAGCGCGTTCACAAAGGCGGCCGCCTGGTGCGGGTCGCAGGTGTACGTGCCGCCGATGGGCACGAGCGCCACGTCGCAGCTCACGGTCTCGTTGTCCGGGTTCTGGTCAGTGTCGCCGGAGACGTAGTAGCGCGTGGGCTCTCCGTCGAGCGTCACCACGTAGCCGAGCCAGCCGTTCTCGCGCGGGTGCATGCCCAGGCGCTCGGGCTCCACGTTGTATGCGGGGACCGCCTCTGCGCAAAGCCCCGGCAGCTCGACCTTCTCGCCGGCGGCCATGAGGCGCACGGCCGCCGCGCCCAGCCCCGCGACCTCGTCCGCCATGCTCTCAGGCGCCACGACCACGGTCTTCTCGCCGGCCACACGCGCATAGTCCTCGGGCGAGAGGTGGTCGTAGTGGGCGTGCGTGATGAGCACATAGTCCGCGTCGTGCGCGGCCTCGGCGTCGGCGAGCGCAAAGGGATCGAAGTAGGCAATGGTGCCGCCCGCCCCCTCAAGACGGATGGCGCTCTGCGTGAACACGCGGACGTTCTCGAGGCTAACGCTCATGACGACCCCTTTCGGTATGAGGCGAACATGACAATTCTAGTCTCGTGCTCGCTGTATGGGAGGTGCGCGCTAAATGGCGGCGCGGATCGCGTCGAGCATCTCCGCGCAGCGCACCGAGGCTCCGTGCGGCATGACGGGGGACTCGACCTCGCCGTCGAGCAGCAGGCCAACAAAGTGCTCGATCTCGCCGAAGAAGTCGTCGACGGGATGGGGGAGGTCAAGCTCGAGGGGCCTCTCGCCCGCGCGCTCGATCGTGACGCGCTCGGGTCGGTGCGGCTGTTCGACCACAATCTGCCCCTCGGACCCCACGAGCCTCGCGTAGCGCGTGTTGCCGCGGTCCGCCGCGGCGAGCAGGCGCGCGGTCTTCTCACCAAAGCGAAGCTCGGCGTCGACGGCGCAGTCAACGCCCGCCTCCCAGCGCGCCTCGGCGCGGGCCACCTCGAACGTGCCGGGAAGGTAGTCCTCGATCCAGGCGGCGCAGTAGATGCCGGTGTCCAGAAGCATGCCGCCGCCAACGGGCGCGGAGAGGTAGTCGCCCCCGCGCGCGATGCGCTCGAGCATGGCGTTTTGGAGGACGGCCTCGACGCGTTCGAGCCGTCCGATCGCCCCGTCTGCGACGAGCTCGCGGACTCGCTGGTAGGCGGGGAGAAAGCGCGTCTTCATGCCCTCCATGAGAAGCGTGCCGGTCCTGTGGGAGACCTCGGCGAGCCTGCGGGTCTCCTCCGCGCTCACGCAGAGGGGCTTCTCGCAGAGGACCGCCTTGCCCGCACGGAGCGCCGCCGTGCCCCACTCGAGGTGCATCCCGTGGGGGAGGGCAAGGTAGATGGCATCGAGGTCGGGTCGGGCAAGAAGGGCGGAGTGCGCCGTGCCGGCAACGCCGCCGAGGGCCCCGTCGGAGAGCGCCCCGCTCTCGGGGACGCCGTGCTCGAGGGCAAACGCCTCGGCCTTCTCGGCGGAGCGGCAGCTTATGGCGACGAGCTCGCAGCGCGGGTCGTGGGAGAGGCTGCGCGCAAAGCGATGCGCGATCTTGCCCGCCCCGAGGATTCCCCAGCGTACGACGCGCCCGTCCTTCTTGCCCATGACGCTACTTCCTGCCAAAGATCCCGCCCAGGCCTCCCAGGCCGCCGAGCAGGCCGCCAAGGCCGCCGGCGAGCTTTCCGAGGTCAAGGCTCCCCAGGTCAAGCCCGCTGAGGTCCAGGCTGCCGTCGGCGATTCCGCTCTTGACGCCGTCAACGATCTGGGAGAGGTCGCCCTCGCCAAGCTCTTGGCCAGTGAGCTCCTCGATGGTGCCCTTGGGGTCGGAGACAAGGTCCTGAAGCTTCTCGGGTGCGTCCGCGAGGGCCGCGGAGACCTGGGCGATGATTGCCTGAACGTCCATGTGCATCCTTTCGTCGTGCGCCGGCGGGGCCTCTTGCGCGCAGATTATACTCACTCGCGGGAGATTGGGCGCAAAAGAGGCGCGGCAGCGGCTATTCGGGCGCTATCCCCGCGCAGTCACCGGAAGACGGCGCAGTGCGCAGAAGCCTCGAGTCAGGCGTGCAAGGCAAGAAGGGCCCGTTCGGCGCGCAGGAGCAGCGGGTAGGGGAGCAGCTTGGAGGCAACGTAGAAGGCGCGCATGTCGGGGGAGGGGATGCAGAGCGCCCGCCCGGCACGCGCGGCGGCGAGGGCGCGCTCCGCCACGCGCCCCACGTCCTCAAAGCCGGTGAGGCCCGCCATGCGCGCGGCGACGTCGCCCGCCCCCGCGTGGTCGAGAAACCCCGTGCGCATGAACTTGGGGCAGAGCGCCGTCACGTGGATGCCCACGTCCCCGAGCTCCGCGTCGAGAGCGCGCGAGAAGTCCAGGACAAATCGCTTGGCCGCCGAGTACGTGGCGAGGCCTGGCTGCGGCATGAAGGCGGCCACGCTGGCCACGTTGAGGACGCGCGAGCCCGCCGCCATGTACGGCAGCGCGCGGTACGTGAGCTCCACGGGCGCGAGCATGAGCAGGCGCACCATGTCCGCGTTGTCGGCCGCGGGCATGTCCGCGAAGTCGCCGAACGTCCCAAAGCCGGCGTTGTTGACGAGAAGCGCCACGCGGGCGCCGGGCGTCTCGGCGAGCGCCGCCTCGAGCACCTCGAACGACGCCGGCTCCGTGAGGTCGAGCGCGAACGGGCGCACGCGCGGGGACGTGCGCTCGGCGTGGCGCGAGACGGCCCAGACCTCGTCGAGCGGCCCAAAGGCGCCCTCGACGAGCAGGCGCACGAGCTCGGCCCCGAGCCCGGACGACGCCCCGGTGACGATTGCGATGTCGGTCATGCTCGGCTCCTTCCGCACGGCGGCTCACGTCGGGAACAGCTCCCGACCCACCCGCTTATGGTAGGTCTTTCTGCGAGCCGGAGGCCGTCCCCAGCGTGCGCGCCAGGAGGGAGAACTCGTTGCGGACAAACTGCCTCAGGCGCTCCACCTCCGGGCGGCGAGGTCCCTCGAGCGTGACAATGCAGACGGGGACCGAGGGGGCGTCCGCCGGGTCAAGGCCGTGCATCATGGCAAAGGGCCTGATGCTGAGCGCCTTGAGGTTCACGCCCATGATGAACCCGTTGCGGCTCTCGAGGAAGTCGACGACCTCCTCGCTCGTCTCGATGGGGACCACAGGCGAGCTCAGCCCGGCCTTCTGGCAGGTGACAAGGACCGTCTCGTTGAACCCGTCGACCTCGTCTGACCAGAGGACGGGGTACGGCTCCAGGTCCGCAAAGGAGAGCGTCTCCTTCCCGCGCAGCGGGTGGCCTCTTCCCAGAAAGACGCCCGGCGAGACCGACCCGATCTGCGCGCAGGCGCACTGCGGCGCGCGGAGCCGGCCGATGGTGAACAGGGCGTCCACCGTCCCCGCCCGGAGGCCCGCAAGCGCCTTGGCCCCCACCGAGACCGAGAGGTGGGTCTTGACCCCGAGGGCATGCGTCGCGAGCCGAGAGATGACGCCGCAGATGAACTCGTGCTTGGAGAAGGGGGGAGAAACGAGGACGAGCCCCAGGCCCTCTCTCTTCTCGGCCGCGCGCCGGCCGGCGCTCGCGGCGCGCCCCACGGACTCGAAGCTCATGACCGCCGTGCGCGCCGGCTCGAGGATCTTCTCGCCAAGGGGCGTGAGGGCCACCCCCTTGCCGGCCCTGGCGAACAGCGCCCCGCCCAGCTCCTCCTCGAGCTCGTGGATGGACTTGGAGACCGCCTGGACCGTGACGCCCTCCTCCCGCGCCGCGGCGGAGAAGGTGCCGTCGCGGGCGGTGAGGCAGAAGAATCTGAGCTGTCTGACGTTCATGCGCCCCCATGTCCCGGCAAAGAGATATGTCCCGGCAAAGAGATGCGGCCGCCGCCACGTCGGGGGTGGCGGCGGCCGGAGAAGGACCGTCTGGCCTCGGCCATACAGAGACTATAGCCGACGTCCCGTCCCAGATTCCCGGGGCGGGCGAGGGCAAGGGGCGCTACCGGGCGTCGGCACCCTTCATGGCGCGCGAGGCATAGACGATCGCCGTGAAGGCGAGCGCGGCGTAGAGCAGGTTGACCCAGATCGGGCCGCCCTCGTCGGAGCCGATCTTCATGAAGACCTCGAAGAGGTTCACGAGCGTGAGGATGGTCGCGGAGACGACGAAGGGCTTGAGGCGCGCGGGGTCCTTGGAGAGGCGGATGCCCATGACGCCCGTGACAAGCTCGAGCGCCCCGATGAGCAGCAAGACGACGGCGGCCGCGAGGACCATCGCCCCCTGGTCCTCGATGCCAAGGTCGACGGTGGGGCCGAGGAAGTAGGCGATCGCCGCCATCGCGATCGAGGCGATGCCGATAAAGGAAAGGAAGAAGCTGATCCCCTTCACGATGCTGCACTCTTTGGTCATGGGCTTCCCTCCGTGGTCTGTGTCATGGGGCTGGCTGAAAATCAAACCGGTGGAGTATACGCAGACGGCCTCCGTCCGGTCAATCAGGGCGAGAAGAACGGGGCGATGGTCAACGATTCCTTGAGTATCGGGCGGCAGGGCCCCTCCCATCAGGGCGAGAGGGTCTCTCGGGTATCGTGGGAACGCTTGTCTACCCTTTGTTGAACCGGCCTCGAGGAGCTCACATGACCCCAAAGGCGCAGCCAGAAACCATCGACGCCGACATGCGAAAGGACGCCTCTGCCTCGAAGGGCGGGACCGCGGCCCCGAAGATCCCGCTTGTCATGCGGCTCTACGGGGTCCTCTGCACGGTCCTTGGCGTGTTCACCCTGCTTTCGGTCGCCGTGTTCGCGGCCCTCATGACGTGGGCGCTCCAGGCGGACCCGTCCCTGATCATCTCGGGGACCGACCCCACGCTGCCCGTGGTCCTGCTTGTCATCAGCTACCTCGTCACCATTGGCAACGGGGTGGCGCTCGTCGTCTTTGGCCACTCGCTGCGCAAGAGCCGGCGCCGCAACGCGGTTCGCTGGTCGCACGTGCTCATCGGCACGTCGGTCGTCCAGATTCTTCTCAAGATCATGCTGCAGGGCATCGACACCACGCTTGTCTCCGATGCCGTCCAGCTGCTCATCCTCGTTGCGATCTCCGTAACCGTTGACCCGTCGCTGCGCCGCGAGCGCCAGCTCAGGAGGCATGTGCGCGACATGGTCGAGCGCGAGGCCGCCGAGGAGGGCATGCTCGGGCGCGACCTTGAGGGCAAGGGCTACATCGAGCTCAACTTCTTCAACCTGTTCTGGGTCTTCGTGGTCTGCTGCGTGCTGGGCCTTGTGATCGAGACCGTCTACCACTTCGTGGTGGTGGTCCCCGGCGAGGTCCAGGACCGCGCGGGCCTGCTCTTTGGGCCCTTCTCGCCCATCTACGGCTTTGGCGCCGTGCTCATGACCGTGGCGCTCAACCGCTTCTGGCGGGCCAACCCGGCGATCATCTTTGTGGTCTCCGCCGTGATCGGGGGTCTCTTCGAGGCGGCGGTCTCCTGGTTCATGCAGGTGGGCTTTGGCGCCGTGGCCTGGGACTACTCGGGCTCCACGATTTTCGGGCTCTTCCCGGACCCGGTGGCCCTGCTCTTTGGCGGGCGCACCTCGACCCTCTTCATGTGCATGTGGGGCGCCCTCGGCCTCGTGTGGATCAGGCTCTGCCTGCCGTGGATGCTGCGCCTCATCAACCTCATCCCGTGGAAGGTGCGCTACTCGTTCACCGCGCTCTGCGCCGCCCTCATGCTCGTGAACGGCGTCATGACGCTCGAGGCGCTCGACTGCTGGTTCGAGCGCCTCTCCGATATCCCGCAGACCACGCCCGTCGAGCGGTTCTACGCCGAGCACTACGGCAACGACTACATGGCGCGGCGCTTCGAGTCCATGACCATCACGCCGGACGACTCCGCGCGCGTGGACGGGGCGGCGCGCGCGGCCACGCCGTCGGGGACGGCCCCGACCGGCGGGGGCGCTTGATATAGAATCTACCTGCAGGCCGGGGCTGGCGGCGAGCGGCAGACGGGAGGCGGGCGATGGGCGACGTGCGCAGGGAGCTCACGCGCGTGCTGCGTGAGGGCGAGCGGACGGTGGAGCGCCGGCTTGAGGTGTTTCTCGACCGCCCGGACGATTCGGAGACCATCCACCGGCTGCGTATCTCCATCCGCACGCTGAGGAGCCTGCTGGCGTTTGCCTCCCCGTTCCTCAGGCGCCGCCGTCACCGGCTGCTCCAGGACGACCTGCGCTCCGTGGTGATAGAGACCTCGCGCCTGCGCGAGTACGACGTGCTGCTGAGGCAGGTCCGCGCGCTCGACGTCCCCTATGGCGAGCTTGACGAGAAGATCGGCGAGCTGCGCGAGCTCGAGCGCAACCACGTCGTCGACGTCATGCGCGGCCGACACGTGCGGCGTGCGCTGCGGCGCGTGAGAAGGGCGATGGAGCGGCTGCCCTGGAGGCGGCGCGTGCGCGAGAGGGGCGTGACGCGGGAGGACGTGCGCGCGGCCTTCGACGAGCTGGTCCGCAGCGTCGACGAGCGCTATGCGCGCGTTGACCGTGCGGACGCCGACGCCGTGCACACGCTGCGCAAGCGCGCGAAGCGCGTGCGCTACGTCGGGGAGAGCTTCGCCGAGCTGCTGGGGCCCGACGCCGTCGCCGAGGGGGCGCGCATGAAGGGCATGCAGGACGAGCTCGGGGACATCTGCGACGCCCGCGTCAACGTGGCGATGGCGCGCGAGTTTCCCACGAGGGGGCTCTCCGACGAGGCGCGGCATGCCCTCGAGGTCCTTCTCGCACAGAACCAGGCCCTCGTGGACTCCTTCGTCAGCGGGTCGGGGGCGGCCGTCGGCTGACCCGCTCAGCGCACGGGGATGCCGGCCTTGCGCGCGGCGTCGAGGAGCTCGGCGTTGCGGGCGTTCATCGTGCCGAACTCGCCCACGCAGCAGATGACCTCGCGGCAGGCGAGAAGAACCTCGCGCGCCCCGGCGACGGCCGCGTCGCCCACGGGCTCGAAGTCGCGCTCGAAGACGGCGCGCGTCGCGAGGCTGCGCGCGAGCAGGCCGTCCGCGTCATGCTCGTGGAGCACGCCTGCGGCGAACGGCGTGCCCTCGCGCGCAAGCCGCCGGAAGCACGCGGCCCCCGTGCCGCCCCCGGCGATGACGAAGACCTCCGGATCTCCCTCCGGCCGCGCGAGCTCGACGCTGCCGAAGGCGGGGTCGTAGGCGCCCGGCGCGAGGTCGTAGAGCTCGGCCACGCGCTCGGCGGTGAAGACTTCGTCGGGCGTCCCCTGGCACATGATGCGGCCGTCGTGCACGCAGATCACGTGGTCGGCGGCCTTCTGGGCGAGGTCGATCTCGTGGAGGGAGGCCACCACGGCAGTCCCGCGCTCGCGCGCCTCGCGGCGCAGGAGCTGAAGGACGTCCAGCTGAGAGCGTACGTCCAGGTACGACGTGGGCTCGTCGAGCAGCAGCACGCGCGGCTCCTGGCAGAGCGCGCGGGCGAGAAGGACGCGCTGCCGCTGGCCGTCGCTCACGTGCGCGAAGTCGCGCTCCGCGATGTCGAGCACGCCCGTCGCGGACATCGCGGCGGCGACGGCCTCGTGGTCCTTCTCGCCAAGGACGCCGAGACGGCCGGTGAACGGGTAGCGCCCCGCCTCCACCACGTCGCGGCAGGTGAGGAGCTCGGTTGACGGGCGGCCCGTGAGCATGACGGACATGGCGCGGGCGCGCTCTGCCGCGGGGATGCCGCCCAGCTCCCGCCCGAAGAGCTCCACCACGCCGCCGAGCGCGCGGAGCTGCCCGGCCACGGTGCGCAGGATGGTGGTCTTGCCCGACCCGTTGGGGCCGATCAGCGCCACCACCTGACCGGGCCTCACGGCAAGGCAGACGTCGCGCACGAGCGCCCGCCGCCCGTGCCCCACGTCCAGCCCCCGCAGCTCCAGCGCAGGCGTGGAAAGGGGACAGGCACTTTTCCACATCATCTTCCGGCCCTCCCGCGGAGCATCAGGGCAATCACGACGGGCGCGCCAAAGACGGCGGTGACGGCGCTCACGGAGAGCTCCACGGGCGAGAAGAGCGTGCGCGCGATGAGGTCGCACCCGCAGCAGAAGGCCGCGCCCGTGAGGAAGCACGCGGGCGTCACAAAGAGCGGCCGCGACGAGCCCACGCCGCGCCGGGCGAGGTGCGGCGCGGCGATGCCCACGAACGAGACCGGCCCCGCGAAGGCCGCCACGCACGCGGAGAGCAGGCTCGATACCAAAACGATCAGCATGCGCAGCCGGCGCACGTCCACGCCCACGCTCTGCGCGTAGGGCTCGCCGAGCTGGTAGGCACCGAGCGGCTTGGAGAGCGCAAAGACCGCCGCGCCCATGGCGAGCACGCATGCGGCGACCAGCGCCACGTCCGCCCACGTGGCGCCCGAGAAGCTCCCGCGCGACCAGTTGTCCAGGTTGACGATCGCCTGGTCGTCGGCGAAGGCGATCAGGAAGTTGGTCACGGCCGAGCAGATGTAGCCCACCATGACGCCGGCCACGATGAGCATGCTCTGGATGCGCACGCGCCGCGAGATGAGCAGGACAAAGCCCATCGTGATCAGCGACCCGAGAAACGCTGACGCGACCGAGGCCGCCGGGCTCATGACCTGGCCCGCGCCGAGCACCACGATCATCACCACCGCCACCACGAGCTTGGCGCCCGAGGAGATGCCCAGGACAAACGGGTCGGCGATGGGGTTAGCAAAGAACGTCTGCAGCAGGAACCCGGAGAGCGAGAGGCCACCGCCCAAAAGCACCGCCTCGATGGCGCGCGGCAGGCGGATCTGCCAGATGACCTGCGCGGCGGTGGAGGCGTCGCCGGGTCCGCCGGCAAGGATGCGCGCCACCTCCGCCGACGTGGTCTCAACGCTGCCCAGGCACAGGTTCGCCACGAAGAGCGCCACAAGGCCGAGAAGAACGGCGAGGTCGAAGGCTATGGCCCGATGTGCTCGCGCGCCCTCGCTGCCGGCCGCGCGCGCCACGCTAGCCCAGCTTCCAGACGAAGGTGGCGGGCTCAGAGGCGCCCGAGAAGGCCGCGCGGAAGTCCTCGATGATGTCGGCCATGCTGGTCATCTGCTGGTAGAGGTTGGCGTCGCAGGTCCAGACGTTGCCCGTCTGCACGGCGCGGAAGTCCGCGAGCAGCGCGTTCTTCTCGGTGAGGGCCTCGAGGCTGGTCACGCCGTCGTCGATCGTGCCGTTGTAGATGATGACGTCCGCGTCGCGCGCGCCGGCGTAGAACTGCTCCATCTCCACGGTGATCGTGGTGGGGGAGGAGTCGGCGGCCCCCTCCTCGGCAAAGCTCACGTACTCGCCGCCCGCCGCCTCGATCATCTGGGCGAAGTAGTCGCCAGCGCGACGGGTCACGGCGGCGCCGTCCTCGTTGATGTAGAAGAAGGCCACGCTCACGCCGAGCGGGCCCTCCTGCGAGGCAGCCTCCACGCGGGCGGTCACGTCGTCGAAGACCTCCGCCGCCTCGTCCTCGCGGCCAAAGACCGCGCCCATGAGACGGATCCACTCCAGGCGGCCGAGCATGTTGTCCTCGCGGCTGGACTGCTCCATGAGGACGGTCACGCCCAGCTCCTCGAGCTTGGCGCGCACCTCGGGGACGTGGTCGATGTTGGTGTTCTCGATGGCGAGCGGGCAGCCCGTGGCGGTGATGAGCTCGTAGTCGGGCTCGCGGTAGAGACCGCCGTAGGCGATCGTGCCGTCCTCCAGGCGCTCGGTGAAGGCGGGGACGGGGGAGTCCTCGGCCTTGACCGAGGACACGGAGACGGCATCCAGCGCGCCGATGGCGTCCACGAGGCAGATCATGCCGGTGGAGACCAGGTAGACGTTCGCGAGCGGCTGCTGGATCACGGCCACGTCGTCAGGAAGGCCCGCCGGGGCGGTGGCGCCCTCGGGCACGATGAGGAGACGGTCGCCGCTCGCGAGGGTCGCGAGCTGAAAGCCGCCTTCGTAGGCGTCCAGCGTGAACTGCGTGGCGTGGGAGAGCGGCACGGGCGTGGCCTGCCCCAGGGCGCTGAGCCCCTGGAGGCTGTCCTCCTGGTCAGAGGCTCCTCCCCTGCTGGCGCACCCGGCGAGGGAGGAGAGGGCGAGGAGCGCGCCTGCCACAAGCGAGCGACGCGAGATGAGAGGTGACATGGCGACTCCGTTCAGACGAGCGACCAAACGTCACCATCATAGGATACGAGGGGCCGTACGCTTTTCGGCGTCGCGGGTGCGGGGCTACTTGACCGTGAGGACGGGGACGCTCACCGAGCGCAGCACGCCAAAGCTCACGCTGCCGAGCATGCCGCGCAGGGCGCCAAGGCCGCGACGGCCCATGACGACAAGGTCGATGCCGTGCTGCTCAACGTACTCGGCGATGCCTTCGACCGGGGAGCTCGCAACGACGGCGTCGGCAACGACCTGGCAGACGGCGTCGTCCTTGGCTCCCTTGATGGCGCCCTCGGCGTTGGTGCGGGCGCGGTGCAGCATGGACTCGACGATCTTGTCATAGGTGTAGGGGTCTCCGAGCGCGTAGGAGGGGTTGAGGGCGTCATCGCCAATGAGCGAGGGGGTCGGGAGGGCGCCCGCGGGGATGACGGTCACCACGTGCACCTTTGCCTCCGGGTACGCTCCGGCCA
This sequence comes from Olsenella sp. An290, assembly GCF_002159535.1. Taxonomy (GTDB): domain Bacteria; phylum Actinomycetota; class Coriobacteriia; order Coriobacteriales; family Atopobiaceae; genus Thermophilibacter. The sequence goes on from NZ_NFIU01000001.1 coordinate 306,403, forward strand.
TGCCAAGTGCAACGTGCAGGGCGCTCCGCGCGTGGTCGGACTCGTCATAGGGGACCAGGATATTCTTGAAGAACATGGCAACCTCCCTCGGGACGAAAAGACGCTTACCCGCGTTATACCCGCTCCCTGGCGACGGGCCCGCCCTGTCGGTGGACGATGCCAACGGGTCCGTGGGCGCGTGGGGCGGGCTATGCCTCGCCCTGGAGACGAGGTCTTTGCGCTGCCGCGCGATGCACCTGGCGAGTGCGTGGCTCCTTGCGCGTCGGCGGGCGCGCGGATGTGTGACAATGGGGCCAGCGACGTCGTTTGGAGGCCGATATGGCAACGCCTGAGTTTATCCTGCGCCTGCGCGAGAAGATTGGGCACGACCCGCTGTGGCTCATCGGGGTGACGGCGTACGTGGAGGACGCGGAGGGGCGCGTGCTGCTTGGCCGGCGCGCCGACACGGGCGAGTGGGCGCTCGTCTACGGCATCAACGAGCCCGCCGAGGAGCCGGCGGACACCGTGATTCGCGAGGTTCTTGAGGAGACGGGCGTCGATGTGGTGCCCACCGACCTTGTCCGTGTTCGGGCGCTGCCCGGTATGACCACCTACGCAAACGGCGACCAGACCCAGTATCTGGACCTTCTCTTCCTGTGTCGGGTGGCCGACGGCGGGAACTCCCTGCCGCGCGTGGCCGATGACGAGAGCCTCGAGGTTGGGTGGTTCAACCTCGATGAGCTGCCCGAGCCGCTGGCCTCATCCACGAAGGAGAGGCTGGGCGTGGTGGGGGAGTGGCGCCGGCGTCTGGCCGGCGGCGATGGTCGCGCGCTCTTTTCGTTCGGCGGGTAGGCTATGGCCAGGGGCCAGGGGCCAGGGGCCAGGGGCCCTGCGGCGCTCCTTAGGGGCTGGGGATGTGCATAACCGGCCATCTGGTAGTGAACCGGCTTCAATCGCTTGCAAAACTGGTCGTTTGGTAGTGGGTTTTTCTGGTCCGGACCTCGTTCCGGACTTGTGAGGGCGTCTTTTATCTGGGAAACGCGGGCCAATCGCCTGGCTGCTCTCCAAAAAGTCACTACCAAAAGGCCGAAACTGCGCGCCGATATCTTGTGTTCACTACCACAAGGCCAAAACTGCGCATCGCTGGGGCGGGCGATTGCCCGCGGGCCCACCCCGAGGCGCCTCGTGCGGGTGCGCTCCCGTCCCGCGGGCCCGCGCGTCTCCCGCCGAGCTAGTGAAGAGCTGCGGTTGAGGGTGACCAAAGGACGCGGCTCCCGTATGATGGGCCAGAAGAATACCTGAGTGCGAGAAAGGTAACCGACCGTATGGCAGAGTTCGTCTACATGTTCAACCGCGCCCGCAAGGCCGTGCACGACAAGGTCATCCTCGACGACGTCACGGTGGGCGTCTACCCCGGAGCCAAGATCGGCGTGGTGGGCCCCAACGGTGCCGGCAAGTCGACCCTCCTCAAGGTCATGGCGGGCCTCGAGGACGTCTCCAACGGCGAGGCGCGCCTCACGCCGGGCTACACCGTGGGCATCCTCCAGCAGGAGCCCCCGCTCGACGAGGACAAGACCGTCCGCGAGAACATCGAGCTCGCCTTCGGCGACATCCTGGCCAAGATCGAGCGCTTCAACCAGGTGAGCGCCGAGATGGCCGACCCTGACGCCGACTTTGACGCCCTCATGGCCGAGATGGGCCAGCTCCAGGACGAGATCGACGCCGCCAACGGCTGGGACCTGGACTCCCAGCTCTCCCAGGCGATGGACGCCCTGCAGTGCCCGGACCCGGACGCGCCCGTCTCCATCCTCTCTGGCGGCGAGCGCCGCCGCGTGGCGCTGTGCCGTCTGCTGCTCGAGGCCCCCGACCTGCTGCTCCTTGACGAGCCCACCAACCACCTGGACGCCGAGTCCGTGCTCTGGCTGGAGCAGTTCCTGCACAAGTACCCCGGCGCCGTCATGGCCGTCACGCACGACCGCTACTTCCTCGACGACGTGGCCGAGTGGATCTGCGAGGTCGACCGCGGCCAGCTCTACCCCTACGAGGGCAACTACTCCACCTATCTGGAGAAGAAGGCCGCGCGCCTGGAGGCCCAGAGCCAGCAGGACGCCCGCCGCGCCAAGAAGATGAAGTCCGAGCTCGCGTGGGTCCGCAGCTCGCCCAAGGCCCGCCAGGCCAAGAACCGCGCGCGTCTGGAGCGCTACGAGCAGATGGAGGCCGAGGCCCGCGCCTCCAAGCGCGTGGACTTCACCGACATCCACATCCCCGTGGGCCCGCGCCTGGGCGCCAAGGTCCTGGAGGCCGAGCACCTCTCAAAGAGCTTCGGCGACCGCGTGCTGATCGACGACCTCTCCTTCTCCCTGCCGCGCAACGGCATCGTGGGCGTGATCGGCCCCAACGGCGTGGGCAAGTCCACGCTCTTCAAGATGATCGTGGGGCAGGAGCAGCCCACGTCCGGCACCCTCACGGTGGGGGAGACCGTCAAGCTCTCCTACGTCGACCAGATGCGCTCGGGCATCGATGCGGAGAAGACCCTCTGGGAGGTCGTCTCCGACGGCAACGACTACATCCGCGTGGGCGAGTCCGAGATCCCGAGCCGCGCCTACGTGGCGGCCTTCGGCTTCAAGGGGTCCGACCAGCAGAAGCGCGCGGGCGTGCTCTCCGGCGGCGAGCGCAACCGCCTGAACCTCGCGCTCACGCTGCGTCAGGGCGGAAACCTCCTGCTCCTGGACGAGCCCACCAACGACCTCGACGTCGAGACGCTCGAGTCCCTCGAGGAGGCGCTCGAGGAGTTCCCCGGCTGCTCCGTGGTGATCTCCCACGACCGCTGGTTCCTCGACCGCGTGGCCACGCACATTCTCGCTTGGGAGGGCACGGACGAGAACCCCGGCCGCTGGCACTGGTTCGAGGGCAACTTCGAGGCCTATCAGGCCGACCGCGAGAAGCGCCTCGGCGCGGAGGCGTCCAAGCCGCACCGCCTGCACCGCAAGCTCACGCGCGACTAGGGATTTGTGCCCCCTCCCATAGTTTTCGAACGGCTCCCTTACGGTCGCCTGACGTGACACGACTACGGTTGTGCCATGTCAGGCGACCGTCTCGTGAAAGGGAACCGTATGCTTGAAGGCGTGTCCTACTCCGTCCACATGGACCTCGAGGGGTTCCGTGACCTCTTCCGCGCCCAGCAGATTCGTTACACCCGAAAGCTCGGGATTCTCTGTGCCGTGCTTTTTGGGTTCATGACCATCGCTTCCGTCTTTGCGTGTCTCTTTGCCCCCTCCGTCGAGATGGTCGGGGGCACGCTGCTCTTCGTGGCGCTTCTCGTGTTTGGCGTCGTGATGGCGGTGCGTCCGCCGCTTCTGCTCGCAACGCGCGCGGGCCTGGTGCGGAGATGGTTTGCGCAGCGAGGCGCCGCCAGCGCGGGCGACGATCAGCTCGGGCAGCTCGTTGCCGACTATACGGTGACCCTCTCCGCGTTTGGCTTCACGGAGGCCTCGCGCACCGCAACGCTCAACATACCCTGGTTTGCCCTCGACGCTCGCCCGGTTGCGGGCGACAACGGGACCTACTTCGTGCTGGCAAAGGGCAAGGAGGCCTCTCTTGCCTATAACCTCATGGGAATCAACTGGGCGTTTCGCAACGAGGACGCCTCGGGCGTGCTCTTTCTCCCGCGCGAGCTCGTCGAGAAGAACCCGGGGCTCGTTGACGAGACGTCCTCCGCGATCAAGGACGCCCGCCGGCGCTATCTCGGTCGCGGCAAGCGGCCCATCGAGGACAAGCAGCTCGCCTCGTGGCTGGCGGCGAAGTAGGAAGTCCCCGTCTCGTGCTTGGCGAGCCTATCGGTTTGGAGTGAGTTGGCATGCTTTTCGCCAGAAAGAAGACGAGCCTCGCCGAGCTCCCGCTCGAGGAGGTGCGCTTCTCGAGCGAGGACCTGTTCTGCCTGCTCGGGGGCAACGACGCGTGCATGGTGGCATGCGGGCCGATGCGGCTCAGGCTGGACATCGTCGAGCGTGATCGGCCGGACCTCGGTCCCTGGAAGCGCAGCCTCATCAATCGCTATTCTGATGCGGGCTGGGTGGACGCCGAGGGCAACCCGTGCCTGGAGCTTGCCCGCGCCATCGACGCCCTGGGACAGATGGGCGTCGCCATTTCCTACGAGCAGAACATTCGTAATCGTAAGGCGGGCGTCGTGCTCGGCGAGCGTGGGGCCGTCGGCGTCGTGAGGGCGTCGGGCGTCAGGGGCGGCTGGTACCTGCGACCCTTCCCAGAGGATCGCTCGCTGTGGCCGGCTCGCTTCCGCGAGATCTTCCCGGCCGTCGATTTCCCCTTCTCCCCGGCGCGACGCGAGTACCATGCCACGATCGTGGAGCCGGAGGAGGAGAACGTCGCCAGGGCGTTCGCCGACGGCGACGAGGTGTACTCCCGCGCGTACGCGCTCCGCCACGACCTCGATCCCGACGCCCTCGCCGAGATGACGCAGGCACTGGGGAGAGAGTTTGACCGCCCTCGGTTCTTCGTGGCCGACCTTACAGGCTGCGAGCCGGACCTGTCGATGGGATGGCGCTACGTCGGCGAGGCGAGGGGGCACGCTCGCTGCCGACGCGTCATGCTGGTGCCCGAGATCGGCGCGATCTTCTCGAACTGCACCGCCTGGAGCCCCTCCGTATCCGATCGCTGGCTCTCTGAGGACATCCCAAGCATTCGTGACAAGACGGACTTCTACTCCTTCGACTTCTACTGCTCCGGGGACCTTTTCGAGGCCCTCTCGCACGCGCCGGCGCATCCCGAGGCCGTCGCGGCGGGCGAGGACCCGGGTCTCCCGAAGAGCTGGACGTAGCGCAGACGCACGATCGGGAAGGAAGGCCGATCATGAGCCTGAGCTCTCTGTATAGCAACCTCAACTACTACAACAGCCAGGCGAGCTACTGACAGACGAGAGCCAACCGAGTGCGCGAGCGCGACTAGCGTCATCGCGGTACTTCTCGGCGAGCGGCGTCTCTTTTTCGAAACATTACCCTCACAGAATGTCCATAACCCGTTAGAATGAAGGGGCGTCCCTACGGGGCGCCCCTTTTGTGCGAGAGGCGGCGCGAGGCGCCACGACGATAGGAGCAGCATGCACGGAGAAGACATTCGCACTCGTAAGGCGGTCATCATCGGCGCCGGTCGCGTGGGCAGCCACGTGGCGCTCTGCCTCATGTTCCAGCATCTTGTGAACGAGATCGTCTTTGTGGACGTCAACCGGGACGCCGCCCGCGCCCAGGCGCTTGACCTCGATGACCTGGCATCCGGCCTCGGCGATTCCTTCACCATCCGCGTGGGCGACTACGCCGACTGCGCCGACGCCCACTTCGTGATCCTCACCGCCGGCCGCAGCCGCCGCCCCGGCGAGACGCGCCTCCAGATGCTCGACGGCACCCTCAAGGTGCTCGACGGCATCGTGGGCCCGCTCAAGGAGTCCGGCTTCCACGGCATCCTCATCAGCGTCTCCAACCCGGCCGACATCGTGGTGGAGTACCTCTACCGCAAGCTCGACCTCCCGCGCAACCAGGTCTTTGGAACCGGCACCGCGCTCGACTCCGCGCGCCTGCGCCGTGTGCTCTCCGAGACGATCGACGTGGGCAGCCGTCAGATCCAGGCCTTCTGCATGGGCGAGCACGGCGACTCCATGTTCATCCCGACCTCGCGCATCTCCGTCGAGGGCATTGGCCTTCGCGAGTACCTGTCGCTGCGCCCGGAGCTCGTTGACTCCATCGACTTTGACGACGTCATGCGTCGCGTGCGCGAGTCCGGTGCCGCCATCATCTCCGGCAAGGGGTGCACGGAGTTTGGCATCGCCTCGATCGTGGCCACGCTCGTGACCTCGATCCTGCACAACGAGCGCCGCGTCGTGCCGCTCTCCGCCCACCTCGACGGCGAGTACGGCGAGTCCGGCATCGCGGCCGGCGTGCCCTGCGTGATCGGCGACACGGGCGTGGACGCCGTGCTCGAGATTGACCTCTCCTACGACGAGCGCCGAGCCATGCGCAAGTCCTGCTCCGTCATCCGCGACTACATCGAGAAGGCCTTCTCGGAGGACTAGCCTCCAGATTCCCGGCAGGACCGTACGCGGCGGGCCGGCAGGGGTGACACGTGGCCCCGTCACCCCTGTCGGCCCGCCGTGTCTGTCAAGGCCGCAGGCGGGCGACTTTGTGTCCCCCAAGGGCCCCTCAGGAAGCGGCGGGGCGCCTTCGTCGGGACCGTTACCAAAACGTCACCCACACCTTGCCGGGAGGGGGGTTCTCCTGGCGTAGAATGGCGCACATGACCGACTGGCCCCAGAGACGGGAGACCCATGATCAAGATTGACCACGTGTCAAAGTCCTACGACGGCGGCGCGACCACGGCCGTGCGCGACCTTTCCCTCGAGATCCGCTCCGGCGAGATCTTCGGCCTGCTCGGCCCCAACGGTGCGGGCAAGTCCACGCTGCTCAACATGCTTGCCGGTGTGCTCGCGCCCACCTCGGGCGTAATCGAGCTCGACGGCGTCAACGTGGCCACTAACCCGCTCGCCGCCAAGCGAAACCTCTGCTACGTGAGCGACTCGCCCGACCACCTGCTGCGCCTCAAGGGCCACGAGTTCCTGCGCTTCATCGCCGACGTTTACGAAGTGCCGGACGACGTGCGTGCCCAGCGCATCTCCGAGCTCGCGCGCGAGTACGGCATGGAGGGCGAGCTGGACAACCAGATCCAGTCCTACTCCCACGGCATGCGCCAGAAGATGATGATCATGGGCGCGCTGCTGCCCGACCCGGCCGTCTGGATTCTCGACGAGCCGATGACCGGCCTCGACCCCAAGGCGTCGTGGCTGCTCAAGCAGTCCATGCGCCGCCACGCGGACGCGGGCAAGACCGTGCTCTTCTCCACGCACGTGCTCGACGTGGCCGAGAAGGTCGTGGACCGCGTGGGCGTGATCGCGCACGGCGATCTGCTCTTCGTGGGCACCGTCGACGAGATGCGCGAGCACTTCCGGTCCAACGGCTCGCTCGAGGAGATGTTCCTCGAGCTCACGTCCGACAACTCGCCGTTTGCGCAGGGCGAGAAGGACGGCGCTGCCGCAGGGGAGACGCGGTAATGGCGCGCGTGGCGGCCCAGGGCTTCTCCTGGCGACAGTTCCGCGTGATGCTGCGCGTCATCATGCGCGGCGAGCAGCACCTGGATAGCACCGGCATGGGCCTCGGCAGCGACGGCGAGTCGCGCAAGGGGCTCTGGGGGTCGCTCGGCGCGGGTGCGCGCAAAGTGGCGATGGGCCTCCTGTTTCTGCTCCTTGCGGCGATGTTCTTCATGATGGGGTTCATGCTGGGCGAGGCGGGCACCACGCCCTACGTGGCGTTTAGCCTCTGCGTGGTGTGCCTTGTGGGCCTCACGCTGCTCACGGGCCTCTATCAGGCCGTGAACATCCTCTACTTTGTGCGCGACCTTGGCTACTACCTCACGCTTCCCATCTCGGCCACCACGATCATGTGGGCCAAGCTCGCGCACTTCCTGGGGATGTCGATTCTCAGCGACCTCATCATCCTGCCGGTGGGTCTGGGGTGCCTGCTGTCCGCGGGGGCCGGGCCCGGGGTGTGGGTGGCCATGACGCTGGCGTTTGCGCTGTGCGCCGTGGCGGTCAACCTGGCGCTTGTGATCGTCTGCGTGCCCATCATGCGCTTCTCGCGCCTGGCGCACGACAAGGACCGCTTCTCCCGCGTCTTTGGCGGCATCATCATCGTGCTCGTGCTTGCCGTTGGCGTGGGGAGCCAGTTTGCGTTCCAGGGTGACGGCCTGGCCTCGCTCGCCTCTGGTTCTGAGCAGCTGCTCTCGGGTGGCGTCCCTGCGGTCGTGATGGGCCTTCTGTGCCCTCCGTCGCTCTTTGCGCGGCTCGTCGTTTCGGGTGACGCGCTCGCGGCGGCAGGTGGGCTCCTCGCCATGCTCGCGAGCGTGGCCGTCTATGCCGCCGTGCTCTCGGCCGTCTCTCGACGCTGGTACTTCGAGGGCGTGCAGGCGCTTCAGGGCGCGGGTGGCAAGCGCGGCCGCCGCGTCGAGGGGGCGGAGCTCACGCAGGTCACGCGTACGCGGGGCGCGCTCGCGGCGAACCTCAGCCGCGACTGGAAGATGATGGCGCGCGTGCCGGTGTTCTTCAACCAGTTTGTCCTGAGCTCGCTGCTCATGCCGCTCTACTTCATCGCCATTATCGCGGTGAGCGTCGCCGTGGGCGTCTCCCAGGCGTCTGATGCCGGCATGGACCCGATGGCGCTGCTTGGGATGGCGCGCGAGCTCACGGGCCTTCTCACCTTTGACAGCCCCGCGCTCGTGTGGTGCGCGGTGGTCGTGCTCGTCTTTGGCCTCTTCCTGGGCTTCTCGTCCTACTCGTTCACGATGGGCGTGAGCCGCGACGGCGAGGACTTCTTCTTCATGCGCGGCCTGCCCATGAACTGGAGCGCGTATCTGGCCGCCAAGTTCGTGGCGCCGTTCGCGCTCTCCTCGGTGCCGATGCTCGTTCTCTTTGTGGTTGCCATCGTGGCGCTGGGCGTGCCGGCGGCGTCGGGGGCCTATCTCATCCTGGTCTACCTTGGCGCGACGATCTCCCTGGGCCTTCTCTCGCTTGGGCTGGGGGCGCTCTTCCCGCGGCTCACGTGGGACAACGAGGCTCAGCTCGTCAAGGGCGGCGGTGCCACGCTGATGGTGTTTGCCGGGCTCATCGTGGGCGCGGTCGTGATGGTGCTGCCCGCGCTCGCGCTTCTGGGCTGCGCGCTCTGGGGCGTGTTTGCAGCGCCTGTTGCGCTCGGCCTCGCGCTGGCGATCTTTGTGCTCGAGTGCACGGCTCTTGCCTGGTGGGTGCTCGGCCCCTGCGCGCGGAGCCTCTCCCGCCGCGAGCGGTCGTGAGACGATCGAGCTCGTCCTAGCCGTCATCCGTCTTTGAGGGGGGCTCTCATGGAGGTAGGCGTTCCGGGTGAGGGAGGGGAGCCTCCCGCCTCGCGCCATGGTGCGGGGCATGCGGCGAAGTGGCTGCTCGCCGCGGCGGCGACGGCGCCTGCGTACCTTCTCGCCCAGGTGCTCGCCACCCTGGTTGCGGGCATCGCCCTGCTGACGACCAACGTCGACACGCTGATGTCCGCCGCGACGCTGGCGGGTCTCGCCCTTGCGGTGCTCTGGTGGCTTCACCTGAGGCCGCGGGCGCTCCTGCGCCAAGAGGGCGCGCGCCCCTCTTGTCCCGCGCGGGTCGCGCTGCTCGTTTGCGCGCTGCTCGCGCTTGGCGTGGCCCTGCAGGTGGCGATCTCGTGCGCGCTCACCCTGGCGCTGCCGCTCTTTCCCAAGCTGATGAGCGGCTACCTCGAGCTCATGGAGCTCGCTGGCATCACGGACGAGGTGAGCCTTGCGACGCTTGTCGAGGTGGCCGTGATGGCGCCCGCTGCGGAGGAGGCCCTCTGCCGCGGCGCTGCGCTTGAGTTCTCCCTGCGCGCCTTCTGCCCGGCCTTCTGCTCGGCAGAGCGCCCCGCACCCCGTTCCGAGGTGCCGGCCGCGCGCTTCTGGGCGGCAAACGTCGTCCAGGCGCTGCTTTTTGGCATCATGCACCTCAACATTGTGCAGGGGGTCTACGCCTTTGCCCTGGGTCTGCTGTTGGGTTGGATCGTCCGGCGCACGGGAAGGCTGCGCGCCGCCGTCCTGCTCCATATGGCCGTCAACGCCTCCTCGATGCTCATGGACGTTCTCGACCCGCTGATAGGCGGGGCCCTCGTGCCGGCGCTCGTGATGGGGGCGCTCGCCGCTGCGGTGCTGACGGCGGTGGTCGCACGTCTGACCGACGGCTCGGCCTAGACGCTACCGTGGCATGCGGTCGTGGTTGATCTCCTGGTAGAAGAGGCGTGACAGCTCGGTGGGCTCGCGGGTCTGGCCGAGGGCCCACATCGTCTTGGCGACGAGCGCTTCGGTGGTCATGTCGTCGCCCTTGAGGATGCCCTCCTTCTCGGCGTAGGCGTGGCCGACCTCGTAGACGCCGAGGTCAAGGCCCTCCTCCGGGACCTGGGTCGTGACCACGAGGGCACGCCCGGAGTCGACCCAGTCGAAGATGGCCTCCTGGTAGGACCCGTCGTACGCCGGGATGCCCCCGATGCCAAAGGTCTCCAGGATGACGGCGTCGTAGTCGGGTTTGAGCAGGCCAAAAATCGTGGGCTTGAGCTCCGGGGTGAGCTTGAGCACGATGACGCGCTCGTTGAGGGTCTCGTAGAAGCGCGGCCCGTCGAGCTCCTCGCGCGCCGGCTCTATCCCCGCCGGGCGCACGATGCTTCCGCCGCGGATGTACGCGAGCGACGGGTAGTTCATGCTCGAGAAGGCGTTGAAGCTCATGGTGCGCTGCTTGCGGGCGCGCGTGCCGCAGATGACCTTGCCGCCAAAGACCACGGAGACGTCGCGGGACGTCGGGTCGCAGGCGTAGAGGACGCTGTGGTAGAGGTTGAGCTTGGCGTCGGTGAAGGGGCTCGCCATGGGCTGCTGGGAGCCGGTGAGGACGATGGGCTTCTCGCTGTTCTGGATGAGGTAGGAGAGCGCGGCGGCGGTGTAGGCCATGGTGTCCGTGCCGTGGAGAATCACGAAGCCGTCGTAGCGGTCGTAGCCCTCTCGGATGACGCGGGCGATGCTCAGCCAGTCGCGCGGGCGCATGTTGGTGCTGTCGATGTTCATGGGCTGAACGAAGTCAAGGTCGCACAGGGTGTCGATGAGCGGGACGCGCGCGGCGAGCTCGCGGCCCGTAAGCGTGGGGGCAAGGCCGGCCCCGTCCTCGGTCGAGGCGATGGTGCCGCCCGTGGCAACGACGAGAATGCGCCTCATCGTGTCACCTCCTCAGCGTTGGCAAGAAGGAAGCGGGAGATGGCCTCGGCGACTCCGTCGTGGTCGTTGTCCGCCACGCGGGCGTCGGCCGCGGCGAGGACCCGTGGGTTCGCGTTGCCCATGGCCACGCCGAGGCCTGCTGCCTCGAGCATGGGGAGGTCGTTGTCGGCGTCGCCCACCGCGATCGTGGCCTCACGCGGGATGCCGAGGAGGTCTGCCAGGGCGAGCAGTCCCGTTCCCTTGTTGGCGTTGACCGGGGAGAGCTCAAGGCTCGCCTCCTCAAAGTCGACGAGGCCGACCCCGAGGCCGCTCACGAGCTCACGGACGTGCGCGCGGGCGGCCGTGCTGCAGAAGTGGACGTTGAGCTTCTGGATGCGGGAGGCGGGGTCGCAGAGCAGCGCACGCATGTCCTCGGCGCGCCGGCCCGAGGCGCGGTACGCCTCGACGTAGACGCCAAGCCCAAGCCCGGGCATCCGCTCGAGCGCGTCCCTCTCGTAGTAGAACGAGGTCCCCGTGAAGGGCTCGAAGAGGCAGTCCTCACCCTCGCACGCCTCGAGGATGCGCGTCAGCGCGTCGTGGGAGAGATGCGTCTCCCAGAGGAGCCTTTGCTCGTCGAGGCTGTAGAGGCTCGTCCCGCTGCCGCAGATCGCGTAGCTGATCCGCCCGAGCTCGGCGCGACTCACCTCGACCATCTCCGGGCAGCGGCCCGAGCAGATGGCGACGTGGCGGCCGGCATCCAGGGCGCGGTCGATCGCGGCGGTCGAGGACGGGAGCACGTGCTTCCTGCTGTCGAGCAGCGTCCCGTCCATGTCGAGGGCTATGAGCTGGTAGGTCACGTCCGTCCTCTCCTCATGTCCGACCAAATTAGGATACCGCGAGCGCCGGCGGGGCATGGGGAAGATCGCGCGGGGCGTCTGGAGTCCCCATCTATGGGGAGGCGTGGTTCGGTCGACGTCGCATAACCCGACAATTTCGCCTTGCCTCCGCCCAAATTGTCGGGTTATGCGACGCGTGCCCGTCTACAGAAGAGGGCGCCACGATGGCGCCCCTGTCTCCAACGAATAGGTATACTTATCTAATAAGTCAATTAAAATAAAGGAAAGACATAATAGGTTATGATAACCATTGCTTGTGAGAGCGCCCTGGAAATACTGTCGGAAGATGCGATGCTCTCGAGGCTGGGGAACCCATGCCATGCCTCAGGCCTCGAGTGGTCCGCCTTCTCATGGTCGGACGTCAGGGAGCTTGGCGGTCTTGTCTCGTTTGACGTGTGTTTAGTCAAGTCTCACTTGCGGAAAAGAGCGCGCCCTTCTTTCGGGTTTCAGCACGCAAGTTTTTCGGTTTCCGGCGCCGGCACGCCCCTAGCTTCCTGACTTGC
>NZ_NFIU01000010.1 GCF_002159535.1 Olsenella sp. An290
AGGCCGAACGGGATGGTCGGCGTGCCCGCGCTCAGACCCGAAACTTTTTCGCGCTCATTCCCGAAAAACCACCGCGCTCAAACCCGCAATACGGAGGCTATCAAACACATGCTGCTCCTGCTCCTGGCCCAGTCTCTCGCCGCGGGCGGCGCGGCGGCCCCCTCGTGGGGCGCGCTCGGCCCGGTCGGAGGCTTCCTCCTGCTCTGGGACATGGCGGTCCTCTGGTACCACCTCGTCTACCTCGCCAGCTACAGACTCGGCCTCTGGGACGAGGGTAGGGAGGGAGGGCTGCGGTTCGAGGTTTGGGGCGGCCCGCTGTTCGTGGCCCTGGCCACCACGGCGCGGCTGCTGTGGCTCGTCATGAAGTACGTCGCCGCCCCCATGCTCCCGTTCCTCCTCGCCGCGACCTTCAGGCAGACCACGAGCATCGGGAGCGCGCCGGTCGACCTGCTGTGCATGGCGGTCCTGATCTACCCCGCCGCCGTGCTCCTCGCTTACGCGGCGAAAGCCCTCGTCGCCCGCTCCAGGGGAGCTGCGCGGAAGGCATGATGAAGGACAAGGACTATAAAAACATGGATGAGACGAGGATGGACGAGACCGAGGTCCTGAACAGGCCGGAGGACGCCGGTGTCGGCGGCGGGCCTAAGCCGGGAGGCAAGACGCCCAAGGTCGTGGTGCGCCCGAGGGACAAGGCCCAGAGGGACATTCTTGCCGCCGTCGCGAAGGCGCGCGAGACGGGAGCCGTCTCCCCCGAGCTGTCGGACGGGGACGTCGCGGGCATCGTGACGCCCGTCATCGACGCCCTCTACGACGCCTACGAGGAGGACGGCACCGCCCCGACCCGCGATGCGTTCGCCGAGCGCTGCGTGAGCGAGGACGTCGGCAACGTCGTGCTCACCATGGGGAGCGACCCGTTCGTGGCGAGGCGTCCGGGGCGCAGGGCCGTGGCGGCCATATGCGCGGGGTGCGCCCTCGCGCTCGCGGTGGCCTGCGGCGGCGTCGCGCTCTCCCTCTCACCTGGCGGCGACCCATCCGGCGGCGAGGCGGAGGGGGCTCCGGGCGCGGCCGTCGCGGACGGCGGCGTGGACACCGAGGCCGTCGAGGAGGCGGCCGAGGAGGCATCCCGAGCCGAGTCCGCCGCCCAGACCGGTCAGGACGGAGGCTCCGTGACCTCCACCGGAGGTGCCGCGTCCCCGTCCGGCGGCTCCACCTCGTCGTCCTCCGGCAGCAGCTCCTCCATCAGCTCGGCTGGCTCGACCGGCGGCTCCTCCTCGACCTCTAGCAGCTCAAGCGGCTCCGGGTCGTCCTCCTCTTCCTCCGCCACGCACACCCACAACTGGGTCGCGCAGACCACGACCGTGCATCACGACGCGGTGTATAAGACCGTGCACCATGACGCGACCTACACGACGGTCCATCACGACGCGGTGACGGAGGACCGAACCATCTGCAACAACTGCGGGGCGGACATAACCGGCAACGTCGATGCCCACATGAAGGCGAACATCCTGAACGGGTGTGGGTCCTACAGCATCAAGACCGTCGTCGTCCAGGCCGCGTGGGACGAGCAGGTACTTGCTAGCGCCGCTTGGGACGAGCAGGTCCTCGTGAGCGCCGCGTGGGACGAGACCGTGACCACCGGCTACAAGTGCTCCGAGTGCGGCGCGACGAAGTAGTGCGCCGCTCATACGAGCCGACGGTTTGGAGGCCGCGACAAGCGAGCGGTCCCAGTGAGGGCCGATTTCGTCCAAAGGGGCGCGGAGGAGACGCTCATACGCACGAGCGCACAACGGACCCGGCGGCCCTGTCGTACTCCCACTCCCCGGGGAGGCGCTCACCAGACGCGCCCACTTCCGCCCACCAGTCCTCCTCGGGCTCCCCGAGCAGCACCCAGCGGCGCGGACCGCCAACCTCCCGCAGCTCGGTTGCGCGCGAGGGGTTCGCCCGAGCCGGCGCCACGCGGACCTCCTCGCCCAGCGCCCCGGCGGAAGCGCCCGCACTGTAGTCGCAAAACGCACCCATCGTGCAGTCGGCGGCGGCGACACCGGGCCGCGACGTCTCGGCGTCTGCTCGCATAACGTCCCCCCCTCTTCTCTACCCCTCGTCGTCGCCTAGGTCGAGCGGCTCAACGTCTATGATGACATGATGCCGCCTCGCTTCGTCCCTGAGCGAGATGAGCGCGGACATCATCCTGAGGGTCGCGTCGCGCTGAAGCTCGAGGGCCCGGTCCAGCGCCCTTCGGTCGTAGCCTTCCGCCCCGCGAGAGTTCAGTGCGTGGGCGATCTGGTTCAGGTTGACCCCCTGCCTGTGAACCTCGAGCCACGCGCGGTGCAGGCGCTTGAAGTCGATCACGACGATATTCAAATCGTCGGAGTAGATGAGGGCGTCACGGACGAGGTCGCTGACGCGAATTCCGCATTTCCGCGCCTTCCGCCTGAGCTCCTCCCGCTCCCTCTCCGTGACGTACACCTTGATCTGCTTGTTCCGGACCCTGCTCTCGCTCATCTCGAACCTCCCGTTTTTCTTTTTTCGCTTTCCGTGAACGGCGACGCCGCCGGCCCGCCCCTGCGTGACTTGCGGGATGAGGGGACGCCCCCCGGCGGGGCGGCGCCCCCCAGGCCGCAAAAACCGGGCGCGCGAAGAACGGGGGGCTCCGGACGCGAGACCCCGAAACGCGCGAGTCGCAAGATGGAAGTGGGTACCCAGCCGCCGCAGAGAGGCGAATTGGGTACCCGCTTCCTACATCTTGCAACGTGAGCAGCGGCTCGCCCGATGCGAGAGGGCCTGTGTGTCCCTTTGCCCGGTGACGCCACCGGGCAAAGGGACACACAGGCCCGGTTCCCCGCCACAAGTTAGGCCACTCGCTACAGAGGAACATGGTGATTGCGGTACACACCGTAAAGGCCGCTACAGACGAGCACGAGCCCAATCGCGAGCATGACGCCATGAACGCCCGACGCGACCGCGATGCAAGTACGTGCTTTTTTGAAAAATGCTCTGACGGTATCCGCGAGAGACGACTTACCTCGTAAGGCTTACAGCAAGGCGTCTGCTCGTGGCTATGCTGACTCGTCACCATTGCTCAGCATGATTCGGTCCATAGCTTCCATGCCTTCTCGCTTACTGTCAGCAAGGGCGTCCGCGTACACGTTGAGCGTCATGGCCGCATTGCTGTGGCCGAGAATGGAGCTCACGGTTTTCACGTCCAGGTTCCCCGATGTGGAGGAGATCGCCAAGGTCGCGAAGGTGTGCCTCAGGTCGTGGAAGCGAGGTGGGACCCCTTGCGTCCCGACGAGCCCCACCGCCCTCGCCAGGGCATGCCACTCGTGACCAAGGACCTGCGGGCTGTACCACGTTCCGTTGATTGGTGAGCCAATCACAAACAGGGAGTCATCCCAGTCCATTCCAAACTCCTCCCTGTCCGCAATCATTGCTTGCCTGCGCTCCGTAAGAACCAGGAGGAGTCCCTCCCCAAACGGCACGTTTCTCAGGGAGCTCTCCGTCTTGGGGGAGCTGAGCACATACCTGCCCGCAGAGCGCGAAAGAGAGTGGCTGACCCGGATGCTATGCCCCTCAAGATCGACATCGCTCCACCGCAACGCGCATATCTCCCCCTGACGCATTCCGGTCGACAGGGCGATGCGGACTCCGACCGCAAGGGGAGACGGGCCAAATCCCACGAGGGCCCGATTGAGCCTTGCTACCTCCTGGGCGCTTAGGGCGTTGACGGGCTTCGCCCTTCGCCTGGGGGCGTCAACCCTATCGAAAGGGTTGAGAATCAGGTCCCCCATTTTGCAGGCATACGTGAAGACCTGCTTCGCGAACACGTGGATGTGAGAGAGCGTCGTGCCGCTGAGGCCATCGGCGGCCATCCCCTGCTCCCAGGCGACGATCAGCTTTGGGGTGACGTCGCGCAGCCTCGTATCGCCGATCTCGGTTCCGCGTATCTTGGAGATGTGGGAGCGGTATCCCCTTATCGTCACCGGACGGACCGCCCGAGAGAGCTCCTTGCGCATGACGTACAGCTCAGCATACTCGACGAGGGAGGTATCGCACGACGCCTCCTCCAGGCGTGAGCGCTCCTCCTCGGACGCGACCAGCTCGTCCCTCCACCGGCGAAGGGCCGTCTCGGCGCTCGCCTTGCCCCGGTTGTCGGGCGTGACCTCGCCCGTCTCCTCGTCGACCCTGTCCGGGTAGCACCGGACGCCGGTGGTCTTAGTGAGCCGATGCTGCCTCCCGTCCTCGCCCTGCCAGTTGACCACCGCGCGCCACTTGCCGCCGTGCTTCGACACAAAGCCCTGGGTGTATGCCCTCCGCATCGTTTGCCTCCCGCTGGTACTAGACGGGTCCTAAACCGGTACTACCAACGTTAGCGGGAGCGAGACGCCGGCCGACGGCCTTGCCCGACCCTGCCGGATTCTGCCTGCTCAGGGGGACAAACGGTGCCTGCCCTGCCAAGGCGTGCCGGAGGCGTTTGGGCTGGATGGGCCTCTCATAACCCGAAGGTCGTAGGTTCAAATCCTGCCCCCGCGACCATAAACTTGCAGCCCGGAGGCTTAACGGCCTTCGGGCTTTTTCTTTGAGGTCAGAGGGACGTGCACGCGTGCGCACGGGCGTCCACGGCGCTGCCAAGCTTGCCAGGGGCCGCCTGGGCAAAGACGCTCGGCAAGGTTTGACGTAACAGCGTGGCGCCATGCCCGTCCCGGCAGGCCCCCCTCCGGGGCCATCCCTGCCATTCTCCCGAGTCGTCCCTCCGGTTACGTACACCTCTTCCGGCTACGTACACTCCCGGCAGTTACGTACACTTCTCCCGGTTACGTACACAAGAAAAGGTCCTTCTCGAGAGGGCGTCTTGTGTTTTTGCAGGTAAGCGCCTTGTGCATGAGTGTACGTAACCGAAAAAAGTGTACGTAACCAGCAAAAGTGTACGTAACCGGAGGAGATGTACGTAACCGAAGGGCGGGCCCGTCCGTGCGGCGGGCGGCTCGGCGGGCGGCTCGGCGGGCGAGAAGAACCTCGGCACGGCCTGCCTCACGCTATGATGGGGGAGAACGATGTGAGGGGAGGTTGAGGCATGGGCGCGCAACCGGCTGGTGGGCTTAGGCGTCGGTGGGTCGTCGTGGCCGTTGTGCTGTGCGCGCTTGTGGTGGTGGCCGCCGCGTTTGCCCAGCGGGTCCGTCGGGACGCGCTCTCCGGCATGTCCGGTGGGGCCGCGGCCGAGGAGCGGCCCGCCGACCCCGAGGCCGACGCCCCCGCCGTGCTTGGCGCCCCTGCCAGTCCCGACCCCGCCACCGCTCCCACCACCCTCTCCGACCTCGACCTCTCCGCGATTCCCGCCGCAGCTGAGCCCACGTCCTTCTCGCTCGCGGACGGGGACGCGACGCCCGTTGACCCCGCGTCCTCCCTGTGCGCCGCCATCCAGGATGCGGAGCGCCTCGGCAGTCTGAGCCTGCTGCTGCTCGACTGCGGGACGGGCGCGGGCGTCGCCTACGGGACGGACACCACGGTCTACTCCGCGAGCACCTTCAAGGCCGTCTACGCCGCCTACGTCTGCTCGGAGCTCATCGAGTCCGGGCAGGTCACGCGGGAGACGATCTGCCCCGTTCTGGAGGGGGACGAGTACGACGGCACCTATGGGGTCCCGGGGCGCTCCTACTATCTGGGCACGCTGCTCGAGGCGCTCATCACCGAGTCGGACAACGACGCCTTTCGCATCCTCCACGTAAACCTCGACCGGCTGGGCTATACGAGCTGGATGCTCGAGCGCTTTGGCGAGGAGGTCTTTGAGCCCGCGAGCTACTACCAGTTCGTGAGCGCGCGCACCATGGCGCAGGCCTGGTCGTTTGTCGCGGACTATCTCGAGAGCGGGACGGAGACCGCCGCGTGGCTCGACTCGCTGCTCTCGCAGACGGGCACCTCCTTCATCCGCTCCGCGCTCGCGGACACGGGCGCCCAGGTCCGCAACAAGGCGGGCTGGTACGCGAACGACCCCACCTACAACTCGACCTCGGACGTCGGGCTCGTGGAGCTCGACGGGTCGAGCTACCTCGTGGTGGCCCTCTCGGACATGCCCGCCTGCTCACAGAGCGAGCAGGCGCTCGAGGGCGTCATCCGTGCGCTCTTTGAGGCGCTCCCCGCATCCGACGCGAGCTAGCCTTTCAGAAAAAGTCAAATCAAAATTCAGTGCCCCTTACACCATCTGGCCTTCTCGTGAGCTTCTTCCGCCGTCCGAGTTCAGGGGGAACATGGGAGGCGCCCGCAGTGCGCGGGCCCAGCATCTTACGGAGAGGACGCCAGGATGGACAGCACCGGCATCGCGCGCGGCGGGCAGCGAGCGGCCAGGGGAGACGACCCGGGCATCGGGCGGCCCGCTCCGGGCTCGGCCACGGAGCAGGACGCCGCGTGCACGAAGACCGCCGCGGAGCAGGACGCCGCCCCCGGAAAGGCCCCTCTCGAGAAGGACGCCGCCCCCGAGCGCTTCCTCATCCTGCCCGTCGTGATTCTCATCCTTGCGCAGATGGGCGTCACGGGGGACAACGGCGCCCTCTCGCTTGCCGCCGAGGAGCTCACCCGGACCCTCGGCGCCACGACGTCCGACATTCAGCTCGCCAACATGGTCTACCCGCTCATGGGAGGCGCCTTCATGATCGCCGACGGCCTTGTCGGGACCATCGTCGGCTGGGGGCGGACCTTCCGGATCGGGGCGGCGCTGTGTGCGCTCGGCGAGGTCGCGCTTGCCTTCGCGCCCAACATGGCCGTGGTCATCTGGGTCGCGCGCGTGCTCGTGGGGCTGGGGGCGAGCTTCCTCGTGCCGTCGCTCCTGGGGATCGTTCCGCCGCTCTACCACGGGACCAACCGAGCCGTTGCGTTTGGCTGCCTCGGCGCCGCCTCGGGGCTCTCCGCGCTCCTACCGCTCGTTCTGGGCGAGGTCATGGAGCATGGCGGCCTGCGCGCGACGTTTCTCTCCCTCGCGGCGTACTTTCTCGTGGTGCTCGCGCTCTCCCTGCGCCTCCCGCGCCTCGCGCGTCCCGCCGAGCGGCTCGGGTTCGACGGTCTCGGCGTGGCGCTTTCCGCCGCCGGCCTGTCCCTGTTCCTCGCAGGCCTCTCGAGCATCTCCTCGTGGGGCCTGGTCAGGCCCCTTGCGGGCTGCCCCTTCACGGTCCTTGGAATCTCGCCCGCGCTTCCCCTGGCCGCCGCGGTGCTCGTCGTCCTGGCGGTTCTTGTCCGTGTCGAGAAGAACGTCGAGGAGCACAAGGGGATTGCCCTGCTGCCGCAGTCCCTCCTTCGGACGCCGCAGGTCCTCGCGGGCCTTGCGGCCTGCGCGCTCACGTTCTTCTTCATGGGCGCCCAGTCCATTCTCATGGCTCCCTACCTGCAGCTCGTTGCCGGATGGTCGCCGGTTCAGGTGGGCGTCATCTCCATCGTGACGGGCCTTCCCACCTTTGCGCTCGCGCTGGGCATTCCCAGGCTCGCCCCGCGCGCCAACCCGCGCCATGTCATCCAGGTGGGGTATGTGGCCATGGCGGTGGCGCTGCTCGTCATGGCGCTCTCCGTCACCATCGAGGGGAGCAACGCGGTGGGCGTCTACGTGGGGGCGTTTCTCGCCGGCGTCGGGGCCGGCACGGTGTCGTCGCACGCGAGCAACGTCGTCGCGCTTGCCGTGAGCGACCGTGATGCGTCGCAGTCCGGTGGCATCCAGAGCACCATGCGCAACGTGGGGCAGGCGCTGGGCGTGGCGCTCCTGGGCGCCGTGCTCCTCCTGGGAATCAGCGGGGCCGTCCGCTCCGGCGCGGCGGCGGACCGTGCGATTACCCCGCAGGTGGCCCGGCAGGTCTCCGAGCTCGCTGTCAATCTGGGCAGCGACGAGGAGTTCAGGGGGCAGCTGTCCGGCATCGAGATGACCGATGCCGAGCGCAACGCCCTCGTGCGCATCCAGGCCCGTGCCCGCTTTGACGCGACGCGCACGGCCTACGGGGTCGGCGCTGTTGTCATCCTGCTCGGGCTGCTCACGACCCCGGCCATCCGCTGGGGTGACGAGAAGGGGGCCGCCCCCCTTTAGGCGAGATGCGTCGGGGGGACAGCCCCTTCGAATCGGGGTAGTATCTGGGGGAGGGTGGCCATGGGGCCGAAGGCTGAAGGGAACGACATGGGCTTTCACTGTAGCGACTGCGTCTTTGCGAGCTTCTCGCTTCACGAGGAGTCGGGCCTCTACCAGGGGGCGTGCAGCCGCGGCTACACGCTCGCCAACCCGCACGTCCGCGTGAGCCCGGAGTGCCACTTCGCGGAGACCCCCGAGGGGCTTGTCCCCACGGTCGACCCCTTCGGCGAGGAGTACCTCCGCACGTCCAACGTCTGCGAGCAGTTCCGTCGCCCCCACGACTCCGTCCGCTAGGCGAGCGCGGCCCGGGGGTTCTTCTCGCCGGGGTCTAGCGCTCGCCGGCCACGCGCGCCACGTGCATGGCCAGGTAGCCAATCTCGAGCGCGCTCACGTCCTTCCCAAGAAGAACCTCCACCTCGGCGCAGACCGCCTGGGCGGTGCGGTAGCTCTGGGGCGCCTCGCTGCGGATCATCTCGTTGACGTCGATGGAGAGCCGCTCGTCGCGCATGATGCGCGTGACCATGTACTTCACGTGGGTCATGAGGCGGTTGTAGTCCATCGAGGAGACGTCGATCGGGGCCCCGGTGAGCCGCTCGACCGCATCGATGCACGCGCGCGTGAGCTGGGCCACCTGCATGGCCTGCTCGACGTGGCCGGAGTCGAGCGCGGAGTGGACGTGCAGGGCCACGAGCCCCGTCTCGTCGTCCCCCAGGGTCACGCCGAGCTGGCGCTCGAGCTCCGAGACGCCGCGGCGCGCGGTCTCGAACTCGCGGGGGAAGAGCGCGCGGATGTCCTCGGTGAGCGGGTTGGAGAGGGCCCCGCCGTCGCGCACGCGCGTGACGGCAAAGGCGAGGTGGTCGGCAAGGGGAAGCAGCATGTTGGGGTCGACGGCCCCAAAGGTCGCCCGCGCGTCCTCGAGGATGCCCTCGGCCACGTCGAGGACGGCCGGGTCGATGCGCTCGACGAGCTCGCGCGGGGTGCCGCGGCCGTCGACCTGCTGCGTGAGGAGGTAGAGCTGGAGGTCGCCCGCGCCGGCAAGGCCCTCGCGCCCCACGCGCTCCCCCGGCTTGCGCCCAAAGCCCACGCCCCGGCCGACGACCAGGTACTCGCGGCCGTCCTCCATGTCAAAGGCGAGCAGGGCGTTGTGGTTGAGCGGCCTCGTGACGCGAAACATGCGACCTCCCTCGCGCGGGTTCGTGCGGGACCGCCCCCGTCGGGTCCCAGTCCGACGGGGGCGGCAAAACGTTGGGCGCTACGCCTCGTAGATATCGACGGCGAGCAGGTCGTCTCCCTCGTTCACCCGGCCAAAGGCCAGCTGGCGCACCCGATGCGTCTCGTCGACGCTGGTCACGAGCACGGGCGTGGAGACGCTCGGCGCGTGCTCGCGGATGAAGTCGAGGTCGAACGTCAACAGTCTATCACCGCGCTTGACCTCGTCGCCCGCGCTCACGTGGGCGGTAAAGCCCTCGCCGCCCAGCTTGACGGTGTCGATTCCCACGTGGAGCAGAAGCTCGGTGCCGTCGGGGAGGGCCAGGCCCACGGCGTGCTTGGTCTCAAAGACAAACCCGACGGTGGCGTCGCAGGGCGCGACGAGCTCGCCGCGGGCCGGGACGACGCAGGCGCCGTCGCCCATCATCTTGCCCGCGAAGACGGGGTCGGGGCAGGCGTCGAGGGAGAGCGCCTCGCCGGCGAGCGGGCTTCCCAGCACGACGGTGCGGACGGGCTCGTGCTCCGGCCCCTCGGCGGGCGCGTCCTCGTTGGAGGGGGCTTCCGCCGCGGCCTGGGCCCCCGCGTCCGCGGGGAGCGTGGCGAGGTACGCCTCGAGGTTGGTCTTGATGACGTTGACCTGCGGGCCGTAGACGACCTGCACGCCCTCGCCACGCTGGATCACGCCGGCGGCGCCGGTGGCCTTGAGCCGACCCTCGCTGACGAGCGCGCCGTCGTGCACGGTCACACGCAGGCGCGTCGCGCAGCAGTCGACGTCGCGGATGTTGGCCGCGCCGCCCAGGCCCGCCGTGATCTCGGCGGAGCGCTCGTCGCCGCCCGGCGTCGCGGACTCGGCCTCCGCGCCCTCCTTGCGGGCGTTGTAGTCGGCCTTGGTGTAGAGCTTGGTCTCGGCGTCGCCCTCCTCGCGCCCGGGCGTCTTGAAGTCAAAGCGGGCGATGAGGAAGCGGAACAGCAGGTAGTACGCGGCAAAGAACGCCAGGCCCAGCGGGATGAGCAGAAGCCAGCTCGTCTTGTCGTTGCCCTGCAGGATGCCAAACATGAAGAGGTCGAGGAACCCGCCGGAGAAGGTGAGGCCCACGGTGATGTTGAGCAGGTAGCAGAGCATGTAGGCAAGGCCCGCAAAGACGGCGGAGATGCCAAAGAGCAGGGGCGCCACAAACAGGAAGGAGAACTCGAGCGGCTCGGTGATGCCGGTGAGCATGGACGTCAGGGCCGCGGAGAGCAGGAGCCCGCCCACGACCTTCTTGCGGTCGCTCTTGGCCGCCTGGTACATGGCGAGGGCAGCTCCCGGGAACGCAAAGATGTAGAGCACGAACTCACCGGTGAAGCACCAGGTGCCGGCCGTCGAGAAGTGCGTCACGGTGGGGTCGGCGAGCTGCGCGAAGAAGATGTTCTGCGCGCCGTAGACCATCTGCCCGGCGACCTCCATGGAGCCGCCCACGGCGGTCTGCCAGAACGGGAGGTAGAAGACGTGGTGCAGGCCAAAGGGGATGAGCAGGCGCTTGATCATGCCAAAGAGGAACACGCCCACGGGACCGGCGCTGGAGACGGCGTAGCCGAGGGCGTTGATGCCCTGCTGGACCGGCTGCCACACGAAGAACATGGCGATGCCCACAAAGGTGAACACGACGGTGGAGATGATGGGCACGAAGCGCGACCCGCCAAAGAAGGAGAGCGCCTGCGGCAGCTCGATCTTGTAGAAGCGGTTGTGGAGCGCGGAGGTGCCCAGGCCCACGATGATGCCGCCGAAGGCGCCCATCTGCAGGGACGTGATGCCGAGCACGCTTGCCGTGGCGCCCTCCATGAACTGCTCGACGCCGCCCGTGACGTCGATCATGGCCGATATGGCCGAGTGCATGACAAGAAACGCCACGGCGGCCGAGAGCGCGGCAACCTCCTTCTCGGCGCGCGCCATGCCAATGGCCACGCCCACGGCGAAGATGAGCGGGAGGTTGTCAAAGATCACGCCGCCGCAGGCAGAGAGGACCGTGAAGATGTCCCAGGGGATGGTCCCGGGTCCCATGAGGCCGAGCAGGTTGTACGTGGCGAGCGTGGTCTCGTTGGTGAACGAGCTGCCCAGGCCCATGAGCAGGCCTGCCACGGGCAGCACCGCGATGGGGAGCATGAACGAGCGCCCCACGCGCTGAAGGATGCCGAAAATCTTGTCCTTCATGAACGCCTCCTTGTTCTCGCACCCTCTCGGGTGCCGTCGTCGGCCCGAAGGCCCCTGTCGCGCGGCTCGGGGAGGCGTGGTGGGGGAGTGCGTGCCCGGGCATGAAAAAAGCACCGACCACCGACATGCGTCCCGCGGCGCACCCAGCGCCGCCGTACGAGCCGAAGGTTAGTGCCTGCCTACCAGTAACACGCCCTGTCTATGCGATTCGGCCGCTATTTTCTCGTGACGTGCCCCGCCTGTCTTGCGCGGGGCGGCAAACGGTCGGTCCAGGTCCGTGAGCGGCAGATTGTGGAAAGGGGACAGTCCCTTTTCCACGCTCTTCGGCGCGGGCGACGAGGTCCGCGTGGAGGCGCCCGGGTCGACGGGCTCGCTCTGGGAGATGCGCGGGCTCACGGTCGAGCCTCAGCGCCCGGCGGCCTTTCCGGCGTCGCGGACGCTCTCGCCCTCGACGAAGGTGTAGCCGATGAGCTGCGTCTTGCTCACGGGCTCGCCGGCGCGCATCCGGAGCACGGTGTCCGCGCACACGCAGGCGGCGGACTCCACGTCAAAGCGGACCGTGGTGAGCGGCGGCGTGACCACCTCGGAGGTGTCGTAGGCGCCAAAGCCCGTGACCGAGACGTCCTCCGGGATGCGCACGCCCAGCTCGCGCGCCGCCTTGTAGACGCCGTAGGCGATGCGGTCCGTGGCGCACAGCAGCGCCTCGGGCCGGTCCTTCTCGCCCAGGACGCGCCGCGCGACCGCGTAGGCGGTGGGGTAGGTGAAGTCGGCCGTGTAGACGCGGACGTCGTCCACGCCGCCCGCGCGCAGCCCCTCGGCTACGGCGTCGCGGCGGGTCTGGCCCACGGCCACGTCGCGCTCGTCCACCCAGAGCAGGCCCGCCGAGCGGATGCCGCGCTCCGCCACATAGGCGCCGAGCGCCCGCCCGGCGCTCTGGTTGTCGTCGAGGACGGAGACGCCGTGCTCAAAGACCTGGCCCATGAAGACCACGGGCTTGTCGATGCTCTCCACGGCCTCGCGGTGCGCGTCGGTGATGTAGGTGGAGATGATCACGATGCCGTCCACGTTCATCGCGGCCAGGTTGGTGATGCTCGCCACCTCGAGGTCGAGGTCGCCCTCGGTGTTGATGATGAGCGGCGTGTAGCCCTTGGTGCGCAGGTACTTGTCCATGGCCGTCATGACGCGCGGCGTGACCGTGGAGTCAAAGCCGGGCAGGATGATGCCCATGATGTTGCTCTGCTTGGCGTTGAGGCGGGCGAACTGGTTGGACTCGTAGCGGTAGTGGCGGATGGCGCGCCTGATGCTCTTGGCGGTCTCCTCGCGGACGGGGCTGCCGTTGAGGAAGCGCGAGACGGTGCTCTTTGAGACGCCCGCCATCCGTGCCACGTCGTTGATCGTCGCCCGCTTGCCCATGTCCCTCGCCGTGTTCGCTCGAATCGGTTCTTCGAGAGATGATTATGACAGAACGCGGGTTTGCCGCCGCATCCAGCGAGCTGATTCACCGTTTCTATCCCATCGGGCGCCCTGCTTTCCGTATTTCTCAACTATATGCGGAACCGATTCCGTACACGTTGAGCTTTGCACCGTTCGCCGGTAAAACGCGGTTCATTCGGTGACGCGATTCTATAGTGATGCTGTAAATAGAACCGGTTCTAGTAAAACCGGTTTCAAGAAAGAGGACGAGGTAAGCGAGAAGAACGTGGCAGATCAGAGCAAACAGGAGAGATACCTGGCGATCACCAAGCGGATCGTGGAGCTCGTGGGCGGCAAGGAGAACATCCAGGCCTCCATGCACTGCGCGACGCGCCTGTGCGTGGTCCTCAAGGACTACGACGGCATCAACACGGACGACTTTGACAACGTGGACATGGCCAAGGGCGCCTTCTTTGCGGGCAACCAGCTCCAGATCATCTTTGGCGCGGGCCTCGTGAACGAGATCTACGAGGTCTTTGCGGACTACACCGGGACGGCCGGCAAGTCCATGGCCGAGGTCAAGGAGGTCGCGGCCCAGAAGATGAACCCCGTCCAGGCGGTCATCAAGTCGCTCAGTGACGTCTTCATCGAGATCATGCCCGGCATCCTCGCCGCGGCCCTGCTCTCCGGCCTCACGGGCGTCCTCTCCCAGTGGGACGTCGTCGAGAGCAACGCCACGCTCGCCGGCATCAACCGCCTCGTGAGCCTGGCCTCGAGCGGCGTCTTCTCCATCCTGCCGCTCGCCGTCACCTACTCCGCGTGCAAGCGCTATGGCGGACGTCCGATCCTGGGCCTCGTGATGGGCGCCATCATGCTCTCCAACAGCCTGGCCGACGCCTACGCCGCCGCGCAGGGCACCGTCGACGTGGAGACCATCAGCCTGTTTGGCTTCAACGTCGAGCTCGTGGGCTTCCAGGGCGGCATTATCATCGCCCTCATGATGGGCTTCGTGGTGGCAAAGCTCGACAAGTTCTTCGAGAAGGTCATCCCCGACGTGGTGAAGCTGCTCTTCTCGCCCATGTGCACGGTGCTCATCTCCACGTTCCCGCTGTTCCTGGTCATCGGCCCCATCGGCCGCGCGCTCTCCAACGGCCTCACCTATGGCCTCCTCTGGCTTACCCAGAACGTCGGCCTGCTCGGCTACATGATCTTCGCCGGCGTCCAGCAGCTCATCGTCATCACCGGCCTGCACCACATGTTCGGCGCCGTGGAGGCCACGCTGCTCGCCGACCCGGCCATCGGCAACGACTTCCTGAACCCGCTCATGTCCGTGGCTCTCATGGGCCAGGGCGGCGCCGTCCTCGGCTACATGGTCCTGCACATCAAGAGCGCCAAGACCAAGGAGCTCTGCATCCCGTCCTTCATCTCCACGCTCTTTGGCATCTCCGAGCCCGCCATCTTCGGCGTCAACCTCCGCTGGAAGTTCCCGCTCGTGGCCGGCTGCATCGGTGGCGCGGTGGCTGGCGCCTACGTCTTCCTCTCCGGCGTCACGGCCCTCGGCTTTGGCACCACGGCCCTGCCCGGCCTTGCGATCTGCGACCCGGTGAGCAACGGCATCTTTGGCTCCAACGGCTACGTGAACTACATCATCGCCCACGTCATCGCGCTGGGCATCGGTCTCGTGCTCACCGTCGTCTTTGGCAAGGTGACCGAGCGCAAGGCCTAGCGTGGAAAAGTGACAGTCCCTTTTCCACGCCGCACGGGCGCCCCTCCTGCCGGAGGAGGGGCGCCTCCCTGCATCAGAATGTCCCTGGGAGGAAACCATGGAGAACCCCGGATACGCAGAGCGGGCCGCGGACGCCCGCGCGCGCATGGCGGCGCGCGAGGTGGCCCGCCCGACCTTTCACCTGACGCCGACCGCCGGCACGCTCGCCGACCCCAACGGCCTTGTCCAGGTGGGGGACACCTACCACGTGATGCACATCGAGAGCCCGCTCGCCTGCGAGGTCGAGGGGCGCACGCCCTGCGTGTGGGCGCACTGGACCACGCGCGACTTCGTGCGCTGGCACCGCGAGCCTGGACGCCGAGATGACGCGCTTTGGCGAGAAGCGCCTGCTCATGACCAACGACGACTTCCCGGCCTCGATGACCCAGCACGTGCGCGACCCGCAGGTGATCGAGCGCGACGGGGCAACGTGTATGCTGCTCGGCGCGCGGACGCGCGAGGACGTGGGCTGCGTGCTGGTCTATCGCGGCGACGACCTCGCGCACTTCTCGCTCGCGAACACGCTGGAGACGGCCGAGAAGTTCGGCTACATGTGGGAGTGCCCGGACCTGGTGACGCTTGGCGGGCACGACTTCCTGCTCTGCTGCCCGCAGGGCATCCCGCACGAGGCCCACCGCTTCCAGAACGCGCACCAGTGCGGCTACTTTGCGCTGGACGGCGACTTTGCGAGCGACGCCGCGGTGGGGGAGTTCCGGCAGTGGGACTTTGGCTTCGACCTCTACGCGGCGCGCACGCTCAAGGGCGCGGACCGGACGCTGCTCATCGGCTGGCTGGGCATGGCGGAGACCGCCTACGGCACCACGCCGAGCCGCGCGGACGGTTGGGATCAGGTCATCGCGATGCCGCGCGAGCTCTCGTGGGAGAACGGGCGCATCTACCAGCGGCCGGTCCGTGAGATGGCGCGGCTGCGCGGGGAGGGGACGGCCTTCTCGGGCGCGGCGTCCTTCCGTGGCCGCCACGTCGAGCTGGACGTTGAGGTTGAGCCGGGGACGCCCCTCGAGCTGCGGCTGCGCGAGGACTGCGCGCTCACGTACGACCCGGACTCGGGCGAGCTCGTGCTGCGCATGGGCCCTGTCTGCGGCGCGGGGCGCGACGAGCGTCGGATGCTGCTGGGCGAGCTCACGCGGCTGCAGGCCTTCGTGGACGACACCACGCTCGAGGTCTTTGTCAACGACGGCTGGGCCACCATGACGAGCCGCCTCTTCGGCGCGGGCGACGAGGTCCGCGTGGTGCGGCTGGACGGAACGGGAACGTTCTGGCCGATGCGCGGGTTCACGGTCGAGGGGTAGGCCGCCCGCTCGAAACCCCCGGCGTTCTGCGCGGCGTCCTTCTCGCCACCTTTGGCCTTGCGAGAAGGACGGCGCGCACCGCACGGCATTGACGCAAAGAAGGCGCCGCCCGACGCAATGCCGGGCGGCGCTCATGAGCATCTGTCCTGTCGCCTTTGTCAGGCGCGTCGGGACTAGGCCTCGATCTTCTCGCCGCAGTGCGGGCAGCGGGTGGCGCCGGCCTTGACCTCCTCGAGGCAGTACGGGCAGTGCGGCGCGGCGGCCTCCTCTGCAGCCTCCTCGGCGGCGACCTTCTTGGCCACGGCGTCCATGCGCTCGCGCATGGTGTTGAGCGCCTTGACCATGCAGAAGACCACGAAGGCAATGATCAGGAAGTTGATAATGGCGCCAATGAACGTGCCGAGGTCAATGTACTCGGGAGCGGCCTCGGTGCCGGGGACCATCCACTTGAGGCCGGCGATGACGTTGCCGGCCTGGTCTGCCGCGCCGCCGGTGGCGGAGCTGGTGATGGCGGTGATGGCGTGGATGCCGGGGGTGATCAGGTTGGTCACGAGCGAGTTCACGATCGCGGTGAACGCGCCGCCGACGATGATGCCGACGGCCATGTCCATCACGTTGCCGCGGGCGATGAACTCCTTGAACTCATCAACGATCTTCATGGACGGGCCTTTCTGCCTTGCCTGCAAAACCCAGC
The DNA here is from genome assembly GCF_002159535.1 of Olsenella sp. An290. GTDB lineage: Bacteria > Actinomycetota > Coriobacteriia > Coriobacteriales > Atopobiaceae > Thermophilibacter. The sequence goes on from NZ_NFIU01000010.1 coordinate 16,681, forward strand.
AATCATATCAGGGCGACGTAGCGTTGCCTCAAACGCCAGATGAGGCCCAGCCAAGCTCGTCGGTGTCAAGCAGCACGGTGAAGGGCCCGTGGTTCACCAGGCTCACGCGCATGTGCGCGCCAAAGACCCCGCGACCCACGCGCTCGGCTCCCAGCTCGGCCTCCGCGAGCTCGCAGAACCGCACGTAGAGGCGCTCGGCGAGCTCGGGCCGCGCGGCGCCGGTGAAGGAGGGCCGGTTGCCGCGCCGGGCGTCGGCATAGAGCGTGAACTGGCTCACCACGAGCACGTCGCCGCCGGTGTCCACGAGCGAGCGGTTGGTCCTGCCCTCCTCGTCCTCGCAGATGCGCAGGGCGGAGACCTTGCGCCAGAGCCGCTCGGTCAGCGCCTCGTCGTCGGTGGGCGCCACGCCGAGCAGGATGAGGTAGCCCTCGCCGCAGCTGCCCACCACGGAGCCCTCCACCTCGACCTGCGCGCGCTCAACGCGCTGAATCAGTGCCCTCATGCGCCCCTCCCGTCGTCTCCTCTAACCTGTCCCGTTTTCTCTGAGAGAAAAAACACGTCCCCAAATTACCCCCAAATTACCAAATTACACAAATTACAGGCGATAGAGGGCGGAGAACTTCTCGGTGAGGTAGTCGGTGTAGTAGACGGGGGAGAACGGCTCGCCGCACGCGGCCTCGATGAGCTCGCCGGAGTCCTTGGCGCGACCCCAGCGCCAGATGTGCTCGCACAGCCACGCGCGCACGGGGGCGAGCTCCCCCGCCGCGCACGCCCCGTCAACGTCCACGCCGTCGCGCACCATGGCAACCTTGAGCTGGGAGCCAAAGGCCGAGCCAAGCGCGTAGGTGGGGAAGTAGCCGAAGGAGCCGCCGGACCAGTGCACGTCTTGGAGCGCGCCGAGGGTGTGGTTGGGCACGGTGACGCCGAGGTAGTCGCGGTACTTCTGGGCCCAGAGGCCGGGGACGTCGGCCGCGGTGGCCTCGCCCGCAAAGAGCAGCTGCTCGATCTCGTAGCGCACGAGGATGTGGAGCGGGTAGGTGAGCTCGTCGGCCTCCGTCCGCACGAGCCCGGGCTCGACGCAGTTCTCGGCGCCGTAGAGCTGGTGGGCGGTTACGCGGCCAAACTGGCCGGGGAAGTGGCGGCGCAGCTGGGCCAGGAGCGGCTCGGCAAAGGCCTCCGAGCGTCCCACGATGTTCTCGAAGAAGCGCGACTGCGCCTCGTGCATGCCCATCGAGGTGCCCCCGGCAAGCGAGGTGCCCGCGTAGGCCGCGTCGACGTTCTGCTCGTAGAGGGCGTGGCCGCCCTCGTGCAGGATGGAGAAGACGTTGGAGAGCACGTTGTCGGCGTAGGCGTGCCCGGTCACCACGACAAAGTCGCGCGAGATGCCCGAGGTGAACGGGTGCTCGGCGCGCCCGATCCAGAGCGCGCCCTCGTCGAGCCCCTCGAGCCGCGCGAGGTCCGCGGCCAGGCGCCACTGGCGCTCCTCGTCAAAGGTTCCCGCCACGCAGTCGCGGCTCGGCTTGCGCCGGCTGGCCATGCAGTCGGCCAAAAGCGGGACCACGCACTCCTTCACGTGCGAGAAGAACCGGTCGTAGAAGGCGCGGTCCGTCCCCCACTCGAACTCGTTGAGCCAGACGTCGTAGGGGTCCTTCTCGGCGTTCTTGTACCCGGCCATGCGGCGCATGGCCTCGACGATGCGGTCCACGTAGGGCGCGAAGCTCTCCCAGTCGCCGGCGGCCTTGGCGCGGTGCCAGACGTCCTCGGCCTCGACGGTGAGGAGGCTGAAGGCGGCCTGCTCCTCGGCGGGCACGTCAAGCAGCGACGCCCGGTCGCGCCGGAGCACGCGGATCTGCGCGAGGCGCTGCTCGCCCACGAGCTCGGGCTCCTTCTCGAGCCGGTCGAGGAGGGGGCCGACGGCCGGGTCGCAGAGCGTGCGCACGGAGAGCTCCTGCAGGCAGGAGAGCGCCTTGCCGCGCTGGGCGGTGGCCTTGGGCGGGTCGATCACGGAGCCGAGCGACCCCACCTCGCCCGAGGCATAGGAGAGCGAGAAGAGCGTGCGCTCGAGCGCGTCGAGCGCCTCCATGTCCGCGCGGGGGTTGGCGAGCGCGGCGTTGAGCGTCGTTTCCGGGGTGTCTGCCATGGCTCCTCCTTCGTCGGGCGCGCGGGGTTCGCGCGGCGGGTTCTCCCAAAAGTGTACCCGTCCGACCGGCTGGGGCCCCAGACCCGCATTCTGCGCCTAAAACGCCCACAGCTCGCCTGCGGAAACGTATCATCGGAGCATGACAGGTTCAGGCTCGCCCGAGGTGCGCGCCGCGCGCGGGGCGCAGGCGGCGCGTGTGCGGTACGCGCGCGGCGTACACGCGTGGTGCGCACCCAAGGCGCGAGGGCACGAAGGAGGCTTCTCATGGACATGGTTCTGGGTATCGACGTTGGCGGGACGAGCATCAAGGCAGGGCTGTTCACGCCCGAGGGCGAACTCCTCGAGGAGCGCAAGATCCCCACGCCCGCGCTCGTCAGCGAGGCTGCCTACGCCACGGTGACCGGGGGCATCGCCCGGATCCTTGCGGCGCACGACGCCGTGCCGGAGGACGTCATCGCGTGCGGCCTGGACATCCCGGGCCCCGTGGCCGATGACGGCACGGTGGGCTTCCTGCCCAACATCCAGCTCGACCCCGAGGGCCTCGTGAGCGCGGTCAGCTCGGTCTTCCCGCGCGCGACGGTGGCCTTTGTCAACGACGCCAACGCGGCCGCCCTCGGCGAGATGTGGGCGGGCGTGGCCACCGAGGTCTCGAGCTACGTGCTCATCGCGCTGGGGACGGGCGTGGGCGGCGGCGTCGTCGCCAACGGCAAGCTGGTGGCGGGCGCCTTTGGCGCGGGCGGCGAGATCGGCCACATCACCGTGAACCGCGAGGAGCCGCTCACCTGCGGCTGCGGGCGGCACGGCTGCCTCGAGCAGTACGCCTCCGCCAAGGGCATCGTGCGCCTCTACCTTGACGAGTGCGCGCGCCGCGGCGTCACCCCCGTCGAGGTCGAGCACGCCACCGACACCCTCTCCGTCTTCCGCGCGCTCGCGGGCGGCGACGAGTGCGCGCGCATCGCCGTTCAGCAGATGTGCGACTACCTTGCCCAGGCGATGGCCCAGATCTCCTGCGTGGTCGACCCGGCCATGTACCTCATCGGCGGCGGCGTGGCCGGCGCGTTTGCGACCTTCGCGCCGGAGCTGCGCGAGCGCTTCTCCGCCTATGCGCTTCCCACCTGCAAGGACGTGAGGATCGAGGCCGCGAGCCTCGGCAACCGGGCGGCCATGTACGGCTGTGCGTACGAGGCGCTTCGCCTGCGCGGGGAGAGCGTCGGCTAGGGGCCGTCGGTGGTATCCTGTTCCTGAAAGTCCGACGCTCCCGCGGGGCACGGCGCCTCGCGAGGCCGCGGCGAAGAGGCCGCAGAGTAAGGAGTCATCATGAGCGCGTTCGTCTCCGAGTCCAACGTCATGCTCGAGTGCCCGGCCACCACGGTCGACGAGGCCCTCGCCGCCCTTGCGGAGAAGGCCGTCTCGGCGGGGTTCGCCGACGATGCCGCCGCTCTCGTCGACGCCTTCAAGGCGCGCGAGGCCGAGGGCACCACGGGCCTCATGGGCGGCTTCGCCATCCCGCACGCCAAGTCGGACGCCATCCGTGAGGCGGGCGTCCTCGTGGCGCGCTTCCCGGCGGGCGTGAGCTGGTCCTCCATGGACGGCAAGCCCATCACCTGCGCCATCGCGCTGCTCACTCCCGCCTCCCAGGCCGGGACCACGCACCTCCAGCTGCTCTCGCGCGTCGCGGTCATGCTCATGGACGAGTCCGTCCGCGACCAGCTCTCCGCGGCCTCCGACGCCGCAGAGATCGCGCGGCTCCTCAACGAGGCGCTCGAGAAGAACGCCTAGCGGCCGAGCGGCCACATGCCCGCACGTCCCGGGGCCCGGCGCGCCGACGCGCCGGGCCCCTCGCGTGAGCGCGTGGGTGCGTGGCCGGCGGGCCGCGCGCTTGCGATTAACGCACATAATCTGCTTTCGTTTCACATATCCGCAGGTTGCCATTACGGAAAAGTCAGATTTTGTGCGTTAATCAGGGGTCCGGCCGAGAAGAACCCCCGCCGCCAGCGGTTCCCGCCCGTGCCCCGGCGCCCCTCTCTCCCGCCGCGCCCGTCCGGCCCGCCCGGCACGCCCGCCGGCCACAAAAAAGGGCCCCGCGCAGCCGCGGGGCCCATGCACGATGCGAGCTCAGGCTACGCGCGGCCCACAGAACCGAGGTTCTCCATGCGGATCTTGACAATCTTGGTGATCTCGGCCATGCCCGGCTTGGCCGGCTTCTTGGGATCGAAGGCGCCGGGGTTCTCGGCCATGTAGCCCATGAAGCCGCGCATGTAGGCCTGACGCAGCTCGGTGGCGTAGTTGACCTTGCAGATGCCGTTCTTGACGGCCTCGGCGACCTGCTCGTCGGGCACGCCGGAGGTGCCGTGGAGCACGAGCGGCACGTCGACGGCGGCGCGGATGGCCTTCACGACCTCCTGCTCGATGTGCGGGGTCTCAGTGTAGACGCCGTGCGCGGTGCCCACGCCAATGGCGAGCGACGTGCAGCCGGTGCGCTCGACGAACTCGCGGGCCTCGTCGGGGTCGGTGTAGGGGTTCTCGCCCTCGACCGCCGGGCCGTCGTCCTCCTTGCCGCCGACCTTGCCGAGCTCGGCCTCGACGGGCACGCCCATGGCGCGGCCGGCGTCGGCGACGAGCTTGGTGAGGGCGATGTTGTCCTCGAAGGTCTCGTGGGAGCCGTCGATCATGACGGAGGTGTAGCCCGTGCGCAGGGCCTGCATGCAGCGGTCATAGCCGTCGCCGTGGTCGAGGTGCAGGGCCACCGGCACGCTCGCGCGCTCGGCCGCAGCCTTGACCATGCCGTAGAAGTAGTCCAGGCCGGCAAACTTCACGGTGCCGGGCGTGGTCTGCATGATCACCGGGGACTTGGTCTCCTCGGCGGCCGCGAGCACGGCCATGACGAACTCGAGGCTCTCGATGTTGAAGGCGCCGACCGCATAGTGGTTGGCCTGGGCGTCAAGAAGCATTTCCTTCGTGGTGACGAGCATCTGCTCTCCCTTCCACACGCCGACAGGCCCGGTGCCTCTCGGCTCAAACCGCATGTCAGGCCCTATTGTACGAGCGTTTGCGGCTCCGTGCGCGCGTGAGCGGCGGCAGGCGGCGGTCTGCCGGGCGCAGAAGGAAAGGAAGCGCAGGCCGTTTTCCCCGACGGGCCGCGCGTGAGTGCCCTCGGCGAGGGAGAGCGCCGGGCGCGACGTTACGATTTGCCAAAACGCAAGAAAAGACGCTGTGATATTTTGTCTAAAAGGAAAGAAAAGACAACACAATTCGTGCACAACTCCTGCGGAGCGTGGAAAAGTGACAGTCCCCTTTCCACGCACAAGAAGAACGGAGGCCCGATGGACGCGACCTCACCGGAGGAACGGCGCGCCGCCATCCTTGACATGCTCGACCGGGCGACGTCCGTGCAGGTCACGCAGCTTGCCGACGCCTTTGGCGTGAGCCGCGTCACCGTGCGCGGCGACCTCGACGCCCTGGCCCGCGACGGCAAGCTCCGCCGCACCCACGGCGGCGCCGTGTCGCTCTCCAAGACGCTCACGGTGTCCGTCCAGGACCGGCGCGTCAACGTGAACGCCGAGGCCAAGCGCGCCATCGCACGACTTGCGGCCCCGCTTGTGGAGGACGGGGACGCCGTGCTCGTGGACTCGGGCACGACGGCCCTCGAGCTCGTTCGCGCCATCTCGGGGCGGCGCGGGGTCACCGTGGTCACGGACGACTTCACGATCGCCGACTACGTGGACCGCTCGGCACCCTCGCTCGACGTCATCATGCTGGGCGGGAGCCTTCGCAAGGGGCATCGCTACACGGCGGGCCCGCTCGCCCTGCGCACGCTCGAGCAGCTGCACCCGGACAAGGCCTTCGTCACGCCCACCTCCTACGTGCCCGGGCGCGGCCTCATGACCAACAACCAGGACATGGCCGAGCTCAAGCGTGCTTTTCTGGGGTGCGCGACAAGGGCCTACGTGCTCATGGACCGGAGCAAGGTGGGCGCGCCGGGACTCCTCTGGTTTGGCACGCTCGCGGAGGTCGAGGCGGTTATCATGGACGCGGACCCGGAGGGGCTCGTGGGCGCGGACGCGTCCGAGCTTGGGTGCCACGTCATCTGCGGCATGGGGGAGGGGACGGCATGAGCGCGCCGGTACGGCTCATCCTCACGGACATCGACGGCACCATCCTGTCGCGCGGCCAGCGTCGGGTCTCCGAGCGCACCGTGGCGGCGTTTCACGCGGCGCTCGATGCGGGCATCTACGTGGGTCCCGCAAGCGGCCGCGGCTACCCGTGGATTCCGGAGTTCTTTGGCGGGGACGCGGCGTGCTGCGCCACGGCGCTCGCGACCAACGGCATGCAGGTCTATCTGGGTGGCGAGTGCGTGCTCGAGCGCACGCTCGATCCGGGCGCCCTCGAGCGCCTGCGCGCCATCGTGGCGGGCACGCCGGGCGCGGGCCTGGTCTGCTTTGACGACGCGACGCCGCTGCTCGTCGAGGGCTCGCTCGACGTGCTCGCCGCGCACTTCCCGGCCTACGCCGAGCGCTGCCGCGTGACGCGCGAGCTTCCCGACTTTCCCGTGGTGAAGGCCAACGTCTTCACGGGCGCGGGGGAGGCGGCCGCGGCCGAGCTCGTTGCGCGCCTCAACGCCGAGGTGCCCGAGCTCGACGTGGACCGCGCGATGCCCACCTACTCCAACATCATGCCGCATGCCTGGAACAAGGGCGCCGCGGTGAGGTGGGTGGCCGAGCGCCTGGGCGTGGGGCTTGACGAGGTCGTGGTCTTTGGTGATGCCGACAACGACCTGCCCATGTTCTCAGCGGCGTGGCACGCGGTGGCAGTTGAGGGCGCCACGCCCGAGGCGGCCGCCGCCGCGCGCTGGCACGTCGGCGCCTGCGAGGACGACGCCGTCGCCGCCGCGATCGAGACCCTTGCGTCGGGCGGATGGCCGTTCGACCACTAGCCCGCGCGTCCCGCGGCGCGGCAGGCACGCCCGCGCGGCGGAGCTGCCCGGCTTCCTCGGGCGCCATTGCCAGCGCTCGGCCCGCGGGTGCCGCGCGGGGCCGCTCTTTTGCCGCCACTATGAACTGTTGGGTACTTTTTCGGGCACCTCTTAAGTACTGCCTGGGAGGTGTCATTTCTCTACCTGCTCAAACAGAGCCCTAAAAAAGTTGGGTACTCGCGGATGCCGCAAAAAAGTGCACAACACTCGTCCGGGTAGCCTTCGGGGGCGGTCGCGGCGCCCGATTCGGCCCCGGAGGCCCGACGGTTCGGCCGCCGGCCCGTGCGTCACCCGGCGCGGCCGGGTCTATACTGTCCCCATGGACACGCGCGCCGACAGCCCCCGCGTCCTCGTGGTCGAGGATGACGCCGCGCTCTCCGAGGTGGTCTGCGACTTTCTCGGAGGGGAGGGCTACGCCTGCGTGCCGGCGTTCTCCGGCACCGAGGCCCTGCTGCTCGCCGAGCGCGCAGGCGAGAAGAGCCAGCCCTTTGACCTCGTGATCTTGGACCTCATGTTGCCGGGCGTCCCCGGCGAGGAGCTCGTCGGGCGGCTGCGGGACGCGGGCATGGGCGCGCCGGTGATCGTGACCTCGGCAAAGTCTGCCGTGACCGACCGCGTGGGCCTTCTGCGCCTGGGCGCGAGCGACTACCTGGTCAAGCCCTTCGACCTTGACGAGCTCCTGGCTCGCGTGGAGGTGCAGCTGCGCGGGCGGGGCGAGGGAGCGCCCGCGCGGGGCTCCGCAACGCTGCGCTTTGGCAGGTGGGAGCTCGACCCTGCGGCGCGAGCGTTTGCCGTTGACGGCGCGCCGCTGCGGCTCACCCGCACCGAGTTTGGCATCCTTGCCGCCATGATGTCCGAGCCCGGGCGCGTCTTTACCAAGCGGGCGCTCTTTGAGCTGGTTGCCGGCGAGGAGGCCCTTTCCGAGGAGCGCACCATCGCCACGCACGTGAGCAACCTGCGCGCCAAGCTGCGTCCCTCCGGTACCGACGCCTACCTTCAGACCGTCTGGGGCATCGGCTTCAAGCTCTCCGCGTAGCGCTGTGCAAGGGGGGCGGTGTGCAAGGGGGACAGTCACTTTTGCACGCTGGAAACGCGTGCAAAAGTGACTGTCCCCCTTGCACACCCCCTGCACACCCCTTGCACACCCGCGCTTCTTGTCGAAGTCTTGTAGGTCTCTGAAGGGTTTGCCCACACTTCCCGGGTACGCTGATTACAACCTGAGGAAGGGGGGCGCCATGGCAGCAAGCGCAATCAAGACGTCCGGTCTTAGCAAGTCCTTTGGACGCGGGGCGGTCCGCGCCGTGCGCGACGTGAGCCTCGAGGTGCCCGCGGGCTCGGTCTTTGGCCTCGTCGGCAAGAACGGCGCCGGCAAGTCAACCCTGCTCAAGCTCATCTCCGGCCTCATGCGCCAGGACGCCGGCACCGTGAGCGTGCTCGGGCGCCAGCTGCGCCCCTGCGAGTCCGACCCGCGGCTCGGGGTGCTCGTGGAGGCGCCCGGCGTTTACGGCCGGCTCGACGCCTTCGAGAACCTCATGAACCGCGCCTTGGTCCTGGGCCTGCCGGACCCGCACCGGGCCTGCAGGGAGGCCCTCGCCGCCGTCGGGCTCGACGAGCGCACGGCCGGAGACGGCCGTCGCCGCCTCCTCTGGCCCCGCGGCACCTACGTGGACGACCTCTCCTCCGGACAGCGCCAGCGACTCGGCGTTGCCCTGGCGCTGCTTGGCAGCCCCGAGGTGCTGCTCCTGGACGAGCCGCTCAACGGGATCGACCCCGCCGGGGCTGCCGAGCTGCGCGACCTGTTCGCCCGCCTCAGCCGCGAGCGCGGCGTGACCGTCGTCGTGAGCTCGCACGTCCTCTCGCACCTCGAGCGCATCTGCACGCACTACGGCATCATGCGCGGCGGCGCCCTCACGCGCACCCTCACCGCCGAAGAGCTGGCCGACGCCTGCGCCACCTATCTCATGCTGCGCGTGGACGCGCCGGAGCGGGCGGTGGCCGTGCTTGCCGAGGAGCTCCCCGGCCTCACGGTGCGCGTGCTGCCCGACGACGCCCTGCGCGTGAGCGCGCCGGGCGGCGGCGAGCCGGACCGCGCCGTGCTCTCCCAGGTCCTGCTTGCCGCGGGCATCGCCGTGACGGAGCTCTCCGTCTCCCGGCCCGACCTCGAGGCCGAGCTCGTGCGCGCCATCGACGGCGCGCCGGGCGAGAAGGACCGGTGAGTCCCATGACCGCTCTCGGAAACCAGCTCCGCGCCACGCTCTACCTTGCCTCGCGCGACGCCTACGTGAAGGGCGCGCTCGCGCTGCCGGCGCTCATGCTCCTGCCCACGCTCGTCATGCACGCCTGGGATGGGGGGAGGGGCTACGTCACCGTCACCTTTGAGTACACGTTCGCCGGGCTCCTCGACACGGCCGTCGTCTTTGGCACCGCGTTTGCCGTGAGCGGCCTGCTCCAGCACGGGTGGGACCATCACGGCTGGCGCGCGAGCGTCGTGGCCGAGGGCGGGCGCGCGGGCTTTGTGGCGTCCCATGTCATTCTGGCGGGCGTCCTCGCCTGTGCCCTGACTCTCTGGGCGTGCCTTTTGGGGCTTGTCGTGGCGGTCGTGCCGGGCGTCGCCTTTGACGGGACGCCGCTGCCCGAGCTTTTTGCCCTCACGTTTGTGCGCCTGCTCGTGGGCTGGGCGTTCGCTGTCGTCTGCCTGGTCTTTTCTGTCGGCGGGCGCGGCCTGGGGTGGACGATCGTCGTGACCTACCTCATCACGCGGGGCGCCCTGGGCAGCACGCTCAAGTGGGTGCTCTTCCTCGTCACCGGCTTTGCGCGCGTGGACGTCACGGAGGCGCTTCTCGACCCCCTCATGCTCCATGGCCTCGTGGAGAGCTTTGCCATCACCGACCCCGTGCGCTTCTTCGCCCTTCCCCTCGTCTATCTCGCCGCTTCGTCCGCCCTCTTCTACCTGCGCGTGATGCGCAGCGATGCGTGAGGTGATCAGCATGGCAAACCAGATCAGGTCCGCCCTCTACCTGCTCCGTCGCAACGTCTATCTCCTCATAGCCCTGCTGCTCGTGCTCGCCCAGGAGGCGTGCGTCGCGTGGCTGGGCGCGCACGGCGCGAGCTTTGGCGGCCAGGACTCGCTGATCGGGCTCTTTGCGACCCCCTTCATCTGCTGCTTTGCCGCTGTGGGCGTGACGGCGGAGGACGACGCGGCCTGCGGCCTGCGGTCGGCGACCTGCGCGCAGGACGGCCGCGCGCGCTACGTGGCCGCGCGCTTTCTGGCCGTCGCCGTCTCCACGGCGCTCGTCTTTGCGGTCACGCTGCTCGCCGACCTGGCGATGGCCGCGGTGGGGCACCCGGAGCTCTCGCTCGTGGTGTCGGCGCCGGCCATGCACGCGCCCTCGCGCCTGCTCGCCCAGTACCTCTCCGTCCTGGCATACGCGGAGCTCGTCCTTCTTGTGGGGCTGGCGGCAAGAAGGGCCGCCGTCTCGCTGCTCGTCGCGCTCCTGCTGGGGATCCCCCGCCTCTCCATGACCCTCCTGCTCGTCGTTGCGAAGTGCCTCTCCGTCTTGGACGCCCCGCACCTCGACGTCGCGGCGGTCATGGACGTGCTCAGGAACATCCTGCCCATGCAGGCGTTCGTGACCACGGTCACGTTCCCCGGGGGCGTCCAGCCCGTTGGGTTCATGGGCGGGTGCCTGGTCCCGCTCGTGTGGCTCGCGGCCCTCTTTGCCCTGGCCCGCGCCCTCATGGCAAGGCGGGCGGTGTGACCATGCGCGACCGGCCTCTCGCGCCATCGGCGCGGCGCGACCTCGCGGCTCTCTCAGAGCTGCTCGACCGGGCGGCCGTGGCCCCGGCCGCCCGGGCGCGCCTCACGTCCGCAGACCCCGCCGTGGCCGGGCTCGCCCGCGCGATCGACCGTCACCTCGACGCGGACCTCGAGCGCGACCTCGCTCGCCGCCGCGCCGACGAGCGCTTCCGAGAGCAGCTCGCCGCGCTCTCCCACGACATCCGCACGCCGCTCGCGGGCGCCCAGGGCTACCTGCAGCTCGCTCGTCGCACGACGGACCCCGGGCGCGTCGCGCGCTACCTTGACGGCGTGGAGGAGCGCCTTGCCGCCATGCGCGCGCTCACCGATGACCTCTTCGCCTACGCCCGCGCGGCAGACCCGTCCTGGCGGCCGGAGCTCAAGCCCTGCGACCTCGCCCTGGTCGTTGCCGACGCGCTTGCCGCCCGCTACGAGGCCTTCGGCGAGCGCGGCTGGGAGCCGGACGTGCGCCTTGACCGGACCTCGCCTGCGCTCGCCGCACCGGACGCCCTTGCGCGCGTGATCGACAACCTGTTGGAAAACGCCCTTGCGCACGGCTCCGGCGCGCCGCTCGTGCACGTGGCGGGCACGGCGCTCACGGTGAGGAACCCCGTCGCGCCGGCGGACGCCGCCCGGCTCGACCCCGCGCGCCTCACCGAGCGCTTCTACCAGGGCGACGCCTCGCGCGCCTCCGGCGGCACCGGGCTCGGCCTCGCCGTCGCCCGCGCGCTTGCGGAGGCCATGGGCGGCTCGCTCTTGGTGGGGGTGAGCGACGGGGACGCCCCGCTCTTCTCGGCACGCCTTGAGCTGCGCCCGGCGGGCGCACCGGCACCGGCACCGGCAAGCCTCGGCGAGGCTCCGGCCGCCGCCTACAGCACGTAGCGCACGAGCAGGTTGATGAGCTGGTCGATGGGCATGGGGTCGTCCTCCGCGGTCCAGGTGCGGATGGTGGACACCACGCCGGAGAGGTAGAACTCGCGGACCACGAGCTCCGCCTGCTCGCCGAGGGGCTCCTCCGGCAGGAAGAAGCGGTCGACGAGCGGGGAGATGATCTCCTTGAGCCGCCGCGTGAAGGCGGGGTCGCCGTGCTCGCCCAGGAGCACCTTGGTGAAGCGGCGCGACTTCTGGGCGAGGCGCAGGATGAGCCCCATGTGCTGGGAGAACTCGAGGCGCTCCCCCTTGAGCAGGCGCTCGTTGACCAGGTGCTCGATCACGCCGAGCACCCGCCCCTCGATCTCCTCGAGCAGCTCGTAGACGTCGTGGTAGTAGAGGTAGAAGGTCGCGCGGTTGTAGCCGGCCCGGTCCGTGATCTCGCGCACGGAGATCCTCTCCAGCGGCCGCTCCTCGTAGAGCTCCCAGAACGCCTGGCGAAGGTTGGCCCGCGTCTGCTCCGTGACCTGCGGCTGCTTCCTCATGCCTGCCCCCAAGCTCTGTGACGGTCCCAAGGAGCGCGCGACACTTGCGCGCCTCGTGTCGAGCGGATGGCTCGCCGCGCCCCCACCGTCAGTATACTTCTTGTTAGACAACACGCTGTCGAGCAATGCGCCCGGAGGGCGCCCGGCGGGAGGGGAGACGCGATGCCCTACATCGAGTTCACCGATGTCGTGCGCACCTATGGCGAGGGCGGCGCCAAGATCAACGCGCTCGACGGCGCGAGCTTTGTCGTGGAGCAGGGCGAGCTCGCCGTGATTCTGGGCGCGTCGGGCGCGGGCAAGACCACGGCCCTCAACATCCTCGGCGGCATGGACTCCGCCACGTCGGGCACCGTGGTCGTGGGCGGGCGCGACATCAGCACCGCCACCGAGTCCGAGCTCGTGCTCTATCGTCGCGCGGACGTGGGCTTTGTCTTTCAGTTCTACAACCTCGTGCCCAACCTCACGGCGCTCGAGAACGTGGAGCTGGCCACCCAGATCTGCCCGGACTCGCTCGACCCGGCCGAGACCCTGGCCAAGGTGGGCCTCGCCGAGCGCCTGAACAACTTCCCGGCCCAACTCTCCGGCGGCGAGCAGCAGCGCGTCTCCATCGCGCGCGCGCTGGCCAAGAACCCCAAGCTGCTGCTGTGCGACGAGCCCACGGGCGCCCTCGACTACCAGACGGGCAAGCAGATCCTCCAGCTCCTCCAGGACATGTGCCGCACCGAGAAGATCACGGTGGTCATTGTGACGCACAACGCGGCGCTCGCGGACATGGCCGACCGCCTCATCCGCTTTAAGAGCGGCCGCGTGACGGACATGACGGTCAACCCCGACCCCACCCCGATCGCCCAGATCGAGTGGTAGCCGTGCGCGGCCGGCGCCACATCTCATCCGCCTTTGCCAGGGGCGCCGTGCGAACGGTGCTCGGGAGCCTCAAGCGCTTCTTCGCCCTGGTGACCATCACCGCCCTTGGCGTGACCATGCTCGTGGGCCTGCGCGCCGCCTGCGCCGACCTGCGCGAGTCCGCCGACGCGTTCTTTGACGCCCAGCAGCTCTTTGACGTGCGGGTGCAGTCCACGCTCGGCCTCACGGACGAGGACGTGGCCGCGCTCGCGGCGCTGCCGGGCGTGGAGAGCGCGGAGGGAGGCTGGACGGAGACCTGCTACACCCAGGTGGGGTCCTCGGCCGAGAAGGTCGACGTCAAGGCGCTCTCGCCCAACGGGCTGAACGAGCCCGTGGTCCTGGAGGGGCACCTCCCCACGCGCGACGACCAGGTCGCCGTCACGGAGCGCTTCCTCAAGGAGTCGGGCCTCTGCCTGGGGGACACCGTCACCTTCCGCGGTGCCGACGACGCCTCCGGGGACGGCGCGCCAGATGACGAGAAGGACCTCGACGTGTCCGGCGAGGGCGCGTCCGCGGAGGTCTTCGAGCGCAAGGAGTACACCATCATCGCGTCCGTGCTGGACCCGATGGAGATCAACGCGGGCGAGGGCACGATGTCCTTCCGCTCCGGGGGGAGCTCGCAGTACTCGTTCTTCGTCCTGCCCGACTGCGTGACGGCGGAGGCCTACACCGTGGCCTACGTGCGCGTGGAGGGGGCGGAGGAGCCGCTGTGCTACGCGGCGGGCTACGAGGCGACCGTGGACGCGGTGAAGCAGCGCGTCGAGGACGCCCGCGCCGAGCGGGAGCGGGCGCGCGGCGAGGGGCTGCGCGCGGACGCCACGGCGCAGGTGGACGAGGCGGAGGCCGACGCCCTCTCCGAGCTCGGGGCGGCCGAGGACGAGCTGAGGGACGCGCAGGCCCAGATCGACGACGGCCGCTCCGAGCTCGACGCCGCCGAGGCCGAGCTCTCCTCCCAGGAGGCCGAGGCGCACCGCCAGCTGAGGGACGCGCAGACCCAGATCGACAACGGCCGCTCCGAGCTCGACGCCGCCGAGGCCGAGCTCCGCGCGAGCGAGGCGCAGGTCGCGGACGGCCTCGCCCAGATCGCGGCGGGGCTCGGCTGCTCGGTCGACGGCATTCCCGCCGCGCTCTCGTCCGCGCACGACCAGCTCGTCTCCTCGCGCGCGAGCATCGAGGCGAGCGCCTCCATGCTCGCGGGCGTGGCGGCGGGCGCCTGGCCGGCGGACGCCTGGGCGCGCCTCTCCTCCGCCACGACCGCCTCCGACGCCGAGGCCGCGGCCGCCGAGGTGAGCGCCGTCATCGACCCCTTCGTCGCCGAGGCGACGTCCTCGATCGACGCGATCGTGGCCTATCTCCGCTCGCCTGAGTTCGAGGAGGCGATGGGGCGCTACGAGGACGCGTGGGAACGGCTGCCCGAGGAGGTGCGCGCGCGGATCGAGGGGCTCATCGCCGAGGCGCCCGAGGGCGTCCAGGACGCGCTGCGCCAGGTCCTCTCGGTCACGCCCGATCAGATGGCGGGTACGCTCCAGAGCGTGCGCGACATGGTCGCGCAGCTCACGCAGCTCGCTCCGGGCATGGCGCAGGTCGTGTCCGGGGAGGCCCAGCTCGCCGAGGCGCGGTCCGGCTACGACCGGCTTGCCGCGGCCCGCGACCAGATCGCCGACGGCTGGGAGCAGGTCGAGGCGGGGCGCGCCGAGCTCGACGCGGGCGCGAGCCAGCTCTCCTCCGAGCGCGCGAGCGCCCTCGCCCAGATCGCCGACGGCTGGGACCAGATCGAGGGAGGGCGCGCCGAGCTCGACGCGGGCCAGGCGGAGCTCGAAGAGGGGCGCGAGTCCCTCGAGCGGGAGCGCGAGGACGCCCTCGCCCAGATCGCCGACGCGCGCGCCGAGGTCTCCGACATCCCGGACGCCACCTGGTACGTGCAGGATTGCTCGAGCCTCTCGAGCTACGCCTCCGTCGACTCGGACGCCTCCTCCATCGAGGCCCTCGGCGCCGTGATTCCGGTGGTGTTCTTTGCCGTCGCGGTGCTCATCAGCCTCACCACCATGACGCGCATGGTCGAGGAGGAGCGCGGGCTCATCGGCGTCTACAAGGCGCTCGGCTACGGTCGCGGCAAGGTCCTGTCCAAGTACGCGCTCTATGCGCTGGCCGCCTGCGCCCTCGGCGGCGTCGTGGGCAACGCGCTCGGCTTCGTGGCCCTGCCCGCCATCCTCTTCACGTTCTTCTCGACCATGTACGCGCTGCCCGCGTTCTCCTTTGGGTTCGACCCGCTCTGGGCGCTCGCCTCCTCGGCCCTCTTTGCCGCCGGGATCGTGGGCGCGACGCTGTTCACCTGCTGGCGCGAGCTTCACGAGTCTCCCGCCGAGCTCATGCGCCCCAAGGCGCCCAAGGCCGGGTCGCGCATCTTCCTGGAGCACGTGGGGCCCGTGTGGCGGCGCCTGAGCTTCCTCAACAAGGTTACGGCGCGCAACATCTTCCGCTACAAGCGCCGCTTCCTCATGACGGTGTTTGGCATCGCCGGGTGCGTGGCGCTCCTCGTCACGGGCTTTGGCATCCGCGACACCGTGCTCTCGCTCTCCGGCCGCCAGTACGGCGACGGGGGCGTGACGCGCTACGACCTCATGGTCGTGTCCTCCGCAGACGACCTGCCCGCCGTCTCGGACGACCTCGTCGCGGACCCCGAGGTGGAAGACGTCCTCGCCGTCTACACCGACAGCCTCACGGTGAGCTTTGGGGACCGACGGGAGACCATGCAGCTCATGGTGGTGCCCGAGGGCGAGGCCAGCCGCCTCTCCGACTACGTCCGCCTGACCGACGAGGCGGGCGCCGAGCTCTCCCTGCCCGGGGACGCCGCCCTCATCACCAAGAACGCCGAGCAGGTCATGGGCTTTGCCGTGGGCGACGAGCTGGGCCTTCAGGACTCCACGCTCGCCGAGGGCGCCGTGGCCGTGGGCGGGGTCGTCCTTAACTACCTGAGCAACACGATCTTCATGACGCAGGGGGCCTACGAGGAGGCCTTTGGCCGGGCGTTCGAGGCCAACGGGCTCCTCGCGCACCTCTCGGGCACCCCCGACGAGCAGATCGCGCTCTCCGAGCGCCTCACCCAGGACGGCAGGCTGCTCTCCGTCCTCTCCACGCAGAAGCTCGTGCGGGACTTCTCGAGCGCGTTCACGCTCATCAACACCGTGGTGTACGTGGTCATCATCCTGGCGGCGGCGCTCTCGCTCACGGTGGTCTTCACGCTCTCCAACACCAACATCTCCGAGCGCGAGCGCGAGCTCGCCACGATCAAGGTCCTTGGCTTCAAGCGCCCCGAGGTGCACCGCTACATCAACAAGGAGACGCTCATCCTCACGGGGATCGGCATAGCGGCGGGCCTGCCGATGGGATACGCGCTCGCGCGCAGCCTCACGTGGATCTTGCGGATGCCGTCGCTCTACTTCGACGTGGTGGTCGAGCCGCTGACCTACGTGCTCTCGGCGTCACTGGCCTTCGTCTTCACGCTCATCGTGAACGTGGTCACCAACCGCGCGCTTGACCGCGTGGACATGGTGGGGGCGCTCAAGTCGGCGGAGTGAGCGCGCAAGGCGTGCAGAGGCGTGCAGGGGGGCGTTCAGGGGGGACAGGCACTTTTGCACGGCAGGTCCGTGCAAAAGTGCCTGTCCCCCCTGCACGCCTCTGCACGCCCCTACGCTTCGCGCTGGCGGAGGAACGCACGGGTGCGCTCCTCGCGCGGGTGCTCCATGACCTGCTCGGCCGGCCCCTCCTCCACGATGACGCCGCCGTCCATGAAGACCACGCGGTCGGCGACCTCGCGCGCAAAGCCCATCTCGTGCGTGACGATGACCATGGTCATCCTCTCTGCCGCGAGGCCCTTGATGACGCGCAGGACCTCGGCCGTGAGCTCGGGGTCAAGGGCGCTCGTGGGCTCGTCAAAGTAGACGATCTTGGGGTGGAGCGCCAGCGCCCGCGCGATGCTCGCGCGCTGCTGCTGGCCGCCGGAGAGCTGGCAGGGGACCTTGTCCTCGCTCCCCGCGAGCCCCATCTTGGCGAGGAGCGCCCGGGCCTCGGCCTCCGCCTCGTCGCGCGGGCGGCCCTGCACCACCACCGGCGCGTCCATGACGTTTCTCAGGACCGAAAAGTGCGGGAAGAGGTTGTAGTTCTGGAACACCAGGCCAAAGCGCTGGCGGGCCTGCGCGAGCACGTTCTTCTCGCCATAGGACCCGCCCGAGGCCACGTTGAGCCCGCCGTAGGAGAGGCTGCCGTCGTCGAGCCGCTCGAGGAGCGTGAGGCAGCGCAGCAGCGTGGACTTGCCGCCGCCCGAGGGGCCGATCACGGCCACGACCTCGCCAGGCGCCACGGAGAGCGAGATGTCGCGCAGCACCGGGGTGTCGCCGAAGCTCTTCCGCGCGTGCTCGAGGGAGACGACGCTTTCGGTGCCGCTAGTCATGGTAGTAGCCCAGCTTTCTCTCGATGCGCCCGGCGACGAAGTCGATGAGCAGGTTGAAGACCCAGTAGAACGCGGCCGCGATGGCAAAGGGCAGCATGGAGACCTGGCTCGCCACGAGCTGCTTGGCCACGGTGAACATCTCGATGACGCCGATGGAGAAGGCGAGCGAGGTGTCCTTGACCAGCGTGATCACCTCGTTGGTCATGGAGGGCATGATGCGCTTGACCACCTGGGGCAGCACGATGCGGCAGAAGGTCTGCGTGCGGGAGTACCCCAGCACCTCGGCCGCCTCGTGCTGGCCGCGCGGGATGGACTGGATGCCCGAGCGGTAGATCTCCGCGAAGTAGGCGGCGTAGTTGACGATGAACGCCACGATCGTGGCCTGCCACTTGCTGTCCGTGGTGAGGCCGATGCCAAAGACGTAGTACGGCACGAAGTAGATGGCAAACATCTGCAGCATGAGCGGGGTGCCGCGCATGAGGGAGATGTAGAGCCGGGCGAGAAGGGCGAGCGGCCTGAACGAGCTCATGCGCGCAAAGGCGACGAGCATCCCCAGCGGAAGCGACCCCACGAGGGTGAGGAGGAAGATCTGAAGGCTCACGAGGAAGCCCTCGCCGAGCATCCCCGTCATGGTGAGCGTGTCCACACGGCTCCTTTCGGGTCCAAGAGCGCGCGGCCCCTTGGGGTCGCTACTCGAGGCACCAGTTCTCGTAGGAGATGCCCTGGTCCGCGTACTTCTCGCAGAGCTCCTGGACAAAGCCGTCCTCGTCCATGGCGCGCAGGGTCTCGGTGACCTTCTGGGCGGTGGCGTCGTCGCCCTTCTTGAAGCCCACGGCGTAGTGCTCCTCGGAGAGGGGCTCGTCGATCTGGACGTAGGCGTCGGGCTTGGCCGCGAGCTGGTACGCCGCGATGGAGAGGTCGCAGGCCACGGCGTCCACGGCGCCGGACTCGAGCTGCATGAAGGCGGTGTTGTAGTCGCCGATGGTCTCGAGGCTGCCGAAGGAGGCGGCAAGCTCCGCCTGCGCGGCGTCCTCTCCGGCGAGCACGTTGTAGGCGGCGGAGTCGACCTGCGTGATCACGGCCTTGCCGGCGAGGTCGTCGAGGCCCTTGATGTCGGAGTCGGCTCGCACGACGACAACCTGGGCGTTGAGCATGTAGGGCTCGGAGAAGGTGTAGTCGCCCTCGCGGCCCTCCATGGTGAATCCGTTCCAGATGCAGTTGATGGCGCCGCTGTCGAGCAGGGTGTCCTTGGCGTCCCAGTCCACGGGCTCGAGCTGGACCTCCCAGTCGTTGCGCGCCGCGACCTCCTGGGCGAGCTCGAGGTCAAAGCCGGTGTACTCGCCGTCGTCACCCACATAGCCGTAGGGCGGGTAGGCGGAGTCAAAGCCCACGATGAGCGTGCCGGTCTCCGCGGCGCCGGTCCCGGCCTCAGCGGCGGGCTCGGTGGCGTCGCTCGCGGCGGGGGCGCCGCCGCAGCCGGCGAGCGTGGTGGCGGCAAGTGCCGCCGCGGTGAGGGAGGAGAGGATGAAAGACCTTCTGTCCATGGGAGTTCCTTCCACGAGGTTCTTCTTGGCCGGCGCGGAGGTGCCGCCCGGGCGCTGGTACTTTATTGCGCTAAAGCGTGGTGACGAATATACGCTTTAGCATGATGGGGCGCAAGGAGGGGGAGGGCCGGTTTTCCGGCTCGAAACAGAGGGGCGCGGCTGTGGTATCATCCACACCCACGAGGGAGTAGTGGCACGCCGAGCGGGCGTGCGGCGCGTCAACATGCTGGCCCTGGGCCTGGCGCGCCTTAATCAACGAGACTCGCGGCACGGGGAGACCCGGTCGCGGGTCTTTTTTTTGCGCAGGACCGGCGCGGGAGAGGGGACGCTATGGGGATCGCGGAGCTGCTGCTCATTGCCGTGGGGCTGTCGATGGACGCGTTTGCCGTCTCGATCTGTCGGGGGCTCGGCATGCGCCGGCTCAACCTGCGCACGGCCGCGGTGCTCGCGCTTTTCCTGGGGGGCTTCCAGGGGCTCATGCCGCTTGCCGGCTGGGCGCTCGGCAGCCAGTTCATGGGGGTCATCGCGCCGGTCGACCATTGGGTGGCGTTTGCCCTGCTCGCGTTCATTGGCGGGAAGATGCTCTGGGAGGCGTTCCACGAGGAGGAGGGCTGTTGCGACTGCGAGGACACGAGCCACGTTGACCTGCGGGAGTTTCTCGTGCTGGCGGTGGCCACCTCGATCGACGCGCTGGCGGCGGGCATCTCGTTCGCGGCGCTCTCCGTGGACATCGTCCCCACGGTGACGCTCATCGGCGTCATCACGTTCTGCCTCTCGCTGGCGGGCGTGGCCGTGGGGCACTTCTTCGGCGCGCGCTACGAGAAGCCCGCGGGTGTCGTGGGCGGCGTCGTGCTGATCTTGATCGGCCTCAAGGTCCTTCTCGAGCACCTCGGCGTCCTGTAGGCCGGGGGGCGGTCCCCGATTCACATAACCGCGAGGATGGCTGGAGATGGGTCTACAGGCAGGCCTCGGCGATGCGGCGGCGCAGCTCGTCGATGCCCTGGCCGGTCTCCGAGGAGGTGGTCACGACCTGCTCGCGGTCGATGCCCAGCTGGCGCGCGATGGTCGCCGCCTGCTGGGCCTGCTTGGAGCGGCCGAGCTTGTCCGCCTTGGTGAGCGCCACCACAAAGGGGAGGCCGCTCTCGCGCAGGAATCCCACCATCTCGTGGTCCAGGCGCTGCGCGTCGTGGCGGATGTCGACAAGGGCGATCACGAGGTTGAAGCTGCGCTCCTGGGCAAAGTAGCCGGAGATGAGGTTGGCCCAGCGCTGCTTCTCCTTCTGGGAGACGCGCGCGAACCCGTATCCCGGCAGGTCCACGAAGCGGATGCCGTCCACCTCGAAGAAGTTGATGTTGGCCGTCTTGCCGGGCGTGGCGGAGACCTTGACGAGCCCCTTGCGGTTGAAGAGCTTGTTGAGCAGGGACGACTTGCCCACGTTGGAGCGGCCGGCAACCGCGACCTCGGGCGTGGTCGACTCGGGAAGCTGCGCCACGGTGCCGTACGACGCCTCGAAGCGAGCGGTCTGGTAGTTGATGCTGCCGGCCATGGGGGTCCTTTCTCGTCTGTTCCGCCCTCACATTGTACCGGCTGCGCGGCGGGGGCGGCGCGGCGCGGGCGGCGCGGGGCGGGGCGCCGGGCGCTACCATACAAAGTTGCCCGCAAAAAGCCGGTTTTTTCAGTTTCGAGCCCAAATATGTATGCTATTCCGCCGCGGATCGTCCTTCTCGCCCGTCGGGCACCGCGCCGGTGCGGCGGCAGGCTCCGGCGAGTTCCGCGACGGCTTCCCGCTCACCTCTGCCGCGACGCGAGGGCGCGGGAGCTCAGGACGGCCTGGGCGAGAAGGACCACCGCGGCGCACGCCCACAGCAGCGCGTAGCCGCCGGCCCCGATGGCGAGCTGCCCGAGGGTGGAGCCCACGCCGCCGCCCGCAAAGACGCCCAGCCCCACAAGTCCCGTGCAGAGGCCGGTTCGCGCGGGGTCCGCGTCCATGGAGAGCGAGACGAGGGTGGGCTGCACGAGGATGTAGCCGAGCCCGAGGCACGCCGCCGCCACGAGCGCGGGGACCCAGGACCCGGTGAGCGTGGAGACCCCGAGCGCCGCGATGGCAAGAAGCCCGGAGGCCTCGCCCACCTGGATCACGCGCGCAAGCCCGTGTGCGGCCCCGATGCGCCCGGAGATCGTCCCGCCCGCAAGGCAGGCCAGGCCGTAGAACATCATGAGCAGCCCGGCGGGCGTGGGCGCGAGCCCGCAGCGCTCGGAGAGGAACGTGCCCATGAACCCGTAGACGCCCAGAAAGACGATGCCCGTCGAGCAGGCCGTGAGAAAGACCGCGCGTCCGCGCCCAAAGAAGGTGCGCAGGGCCTGGGAGAGGAAGGCGCCCGCCGCGCCGAGCGGGGAGAGGCGCGCCTCGTCCGCGGCCGGGAGCTGCTCGACGACCCCGCGCAGGCGCAGCAGCCCGAGCCAGGCGAGAAGACCGAGCGCGCCGAAGGAGACAAACGCCATGCGCCACCCCACGAGGTCCGTGATGATGCCGCCGAGGCCCGCGGAGAGGCCCTGGCCCGTGAAGGTGATGCCCATGAGCAGGCTCACGGCGCCCGCGCGGCCCTCGGGTCCCATGACGTCGCCCACGAGGGCCTGCGAGACCGAGATGATCCCCGCGGCAAAGCAGCCGGTGAGGATGCGCGCGGCCACAAGCAGCTCGAGCGTGGGCGCGAGCGCGCAGACGACGGTGCTGACGGCAAGGCCGAGCACGATGACGCGCAGCAGCCTCTGTCGGCCCACGCGGTCGCCGAGCGCGCCGCAGACCGGCTGCAGCATGCCATAGGGGACGAGGTAGGCCGTCAGCACCACGGCGGCGACGGACGGCGCCACGGCGAGCGTCTGCGCGATCGCGGGGAGCGCCGGCGAGACGAACCAGTTGTCGGCGGCCGACACGAGACCGCAGAACCCCAGCGTGACGACGACCTTTCGCTGCTCTCTGTTCATGTGCGTGCCTTTCCTGCGGGGCCGAGCCCGGCAAGCGTGACGGGGTTGACGGGCGGACGGGGTAAGCTGCCATGGGGCTTTGGCTTCATGACAGTTTACCCCGCCATCTTTATGGGGCCTGTCAGGTCCTGAGGAGGGCGTCGACGAGCTCGTTGTCCTCCGGGTCCGGCGAGCCCAGCGGCAGGCCGCACGCCTCGAAGAAGTGGCTGCCGGCAAACTGGCGCGCCCGGAACGTGTCGTGCGCGCCGTCGTCGAGGTAGCGCACGCGGGAGAGGCAGTCGGTCGTGGCGCAGTAGAGCACGCCGTGCCGCTCGGCGTAGGAGAGGTAGACCGGGTCGTCCGACCACAGGGTAACGCCCGCCATGTTCTCCAGCTCGTAGGCCACGGCGTACTCGCGCCACCCAATGCCCCGGGCGCGCGCGTAGCGGTCGAGCAGCGACGCCATCCGCGTCACGCGGCCGAGGGTCGCGGGCGCGTCGATGAGCTGGGCGTCCGCGGCGGGCGGGAAGAGGGCGCGCGCGGCCAGGACGTCGATGGCGCGGGCCCGCTCGTCCCCGCCGAGCAGGACCGCGGGCACCGAGAGCTTCATCGACTCGTCAGGGAAGAGCTCGATCGCGGAGTGCGGGACCACCGTCTCGTCGCGTGCCGGGATGCGAAAGACGAGGCTGTCGTGCGCATGCTGGACGCGGCACTCGAGTCCCTGCTGGGTGAAGGCGGCGCCCATGGCGCGCGCGTGCTCGCCGTCGCGCTCGCGCGAGAAGGACTCTCCGGTCGTGCGCCCCATGCGGAAGAGGTAGAGGTTGAAGAGCGGCAGGTCCTCGCCGCCCATGGGGTAGTGGACGGTCCGCTTGCAGAACATCCGCACCTCGAGGCGGCGGCGCGTGGCCTTGTCGTAGAGGTCGACGAGCGCGGTGCCGGCGGCGGGCCCGGACGTGGAGCCCTCGCGGATCTCCACGATGCCGTCCGCCACGTAGGGCGGAAAGTCCCCCTCGAAGACCTGCACGAGGATGACGCCCTGTCCGGGCGCGGCGGGGTCCGGCACGAAGCGCGCGTCAAAGCGCGGGGCGGGGGAGACGTGGCGCCGGCAGAGCTCGCCGATCGTCTGGCTGACGTCGGCCTTGGGGCGCGGGACCGGGCAGACGTCCTTCTCGGCGTCGGACACGCCAATGACGAGCCAGCCGCCGCGCGAGTTGGCAAACGAGGCCACGATCTTGGGGACCTTGCGGCGCACGCTCGGCGAGAAGGACTGCTTGAACTCCAGGGCGAAGCCCTCCTCGTAGTCCGCGAGCTGCACGAGGTCGGCGTACTCCACGTCCGCGAGCGCCTTGGGCGCGCCCTGCCTATCGCGAAACGGGCTGAACATGGGGCCTCCAAGCGATGGCGGCGATCTGCCGATGAAGCCGGTCACCAGCAGCGTAGCACGTTCGAGCCGTGCAGCGGGGGCAGCCGTGCAATGGGGACAGTCACTTTTGCACGCTACATCGTAGCGTGCAAAAGTGACTGTCCCCATTGCACGGCTGCCCCACGGCTAGTTCAGCATCGGCGTGAGCGGCCCCTGGGCGAGCACGGTCACGCGGTGCATCGCGCGCGAGAGCGCGGTGTAGAGGCGCCGGCGCGCGAGCGGGGTGTCCGGGTAGACCTCGGCCTGCGCGTCGGGGATGATGACGTGGTCAAACTCGAGCCCCTTTGCCACGCGCAGGGAGAGCAGCACCACGCCCTCGCGCGGAAGCGCCGAGCTTTTGCCGAGCACCGTCACGCTGTCGCCGAGCTGCTTGGCAAGCCAGCTCACGCGCGCGTCGCTCTCCGCGACGACGGCCGTGAGGCCCTCGCCCGGGTCCGCCACGGCCTCGCGAAGGGCCGCGAGGTACGCGTCCTTCTCGTCAAACGCGCGGATCGTGGGCTCGATGCCGGCCCGCTGCACGGAGGTGAGGCGCAGTCGCTCGTCGCGCTCGAGCAGGCCGCAGAAGAGGGCCGTGATCTCCGGCGAGGAGCGGTAGCTCGTGAGCAGGCGGCACTCGTCCACGCTGCCGTGGCTCGCGCGGAAGATCTCGGCGATGCGGCCAAAGGAGGCCGTCCCCTCGAAGATGGCCTGGTGCTCGTCGCCCAGAAGCAGGAAGTGCGCGCGCGAGAAGAACCTCGCGAGCACCATGAGCTGCGCCTCGCTGTAGTCCTGCACCTCGTCGACCATGACGAAGCGGGCGCTCTTCTCGCCCGTGCCCGTGAAGAGCAGCCTGAGGTAGAGCCACTCCGTCGCCGAGAGGGCGTCCTGGCCGAGCAGCCGCATGCCGATGCGGTCGAAGCGCAGCCAGGCCAGCTGCTCGATGAGGTCGTGCGCGCCCGCGTAGCGCGCCTCGACGAGGCGCCGCGCGTACTCGGCGACCTCGTCCTCGCCCTCGGGGGAGATGGTCTCCCCGAAGATCTCGACCTGGCGCTCCACGTCCATGCCGAGCAGCTCCTCCTGAAGCTCGTCGCTGCGGGAGAGCTGGCCAAAGCGCCGCTCGAGGCGGTCGTGCAGCTCGTCTTTCACGAGGGCGGTGAAGCGCGGGCCGATGGGGAACTGCGCGAACTTCTGCACGGCCCCCTGGACCTGGCCGAGCTTGAGCAGGACGTCGTCGCCAAGGCGAATCTCGCGCAGGTCGTCCGGCTCGAGCTCCGTCTGCGCCACGGCCTCGCCCAGGCGGACGAGCGACGAGGGCGGCGTGGAGAGGCCCAGGTCGCGCCCGCCGGCGCCCTGCGCCTCGACGAACGCGCGCCAGGTGAAGGTCTTGGGGTTGGCCTCGCCCATGGAGGGCAGGACCGTGTCGATGTAGTGCTCGAAGACGTCGTTGGGCGTGAAGAGCCAGACCTGGTCGGGGGAGAGCGTCTTGCGCTCGCGGTAGAGCAGGTAGGCGATGCGCTGGAGCAGGACCGAGGTCTTCCCCGAGCCCGCGATGCCGTTGACAAGAAGGACGGGCACGTCCTCGTGGCGCACCACCTCGTTCTGCTCGCGCTGGATGGTGGCCGTGATGGCCTGGAGCTTCTCGGTGTGGTGGCGCTTGAGGGCGCCGAGCAAAAGCGAGTCCTCGATCGCGACCGTGGTGTCGAAGTACATGTTCAGCCGGTCGCGCACGATGTCGAACTGGCGGCGCAGCGTGAGGTTCACGGTGCGGGTCCTGCCGTCGACGTCGTAGGACGTGGGGCCCATCTGCTGGTTGTAGTAGGTCTCGGCGACGGGGGAGCGCCAGTCCACCACGAGCGGGCGGCTGCGCTCGTCG
Organism: Olsenella sp. An290; assembly: GCF_002159535.1. GTDB lineage: Bacteria > Actinomycetota > Coriobacteriia > Coriobacteriales > Atopobiaceae > Thermophilibacter. The sequence goes on from NZ_NFIU01000010.1 coordinate 42,140, forward strand.
GTCATGCCCGCGGCGCCTATGTAGACGTCGCGTGGGGGGCGCCCCGGGCGCATCTCGAGCGTGACCTTGGCAAAGTAGGGCTGCCGCAGGAGCAGCAGGAGCCGGCGGAGCTTGTCCACGTTGAAGTCGTGGTACTGGTTGTAGGCGTCGATGACGGAGTTGAGCGTCTCGATGGCGGCGAGCGTCTCGATGGTCTCGTCCGCGCCGCCAAAGTCCAGGCGCACCTCCTCGCTCATGGCGATGAGGTCCTGTCTGGCGCCGGCGTGGTTGCTCTCCAGGTCCTCCGCGATGGCGTCGCGCATCTCGAGGAGCTTGGCGTAGAGCTCGGAGAGGTGGGCCTGCTCCTGCTGGAAGATGGGGTCGTCGTGCTGGGCGTTCGTCTGCTCCGGCATCGGTCTCCTCCCGCCGTTCGCGCAAGGTTACGAGCTATCCATACTACGCCATCACGGGGCCGGCGGGGCCGAAAAAGGGCCCGCCCCTGGGGGCCTGGGCCCTGGCCCGTCAGCCCTGCCGGTGGCCCATCCCCGGCTCGTCGTCCACAAAGCCGACGCGGTAGGACGAGAAGACCACGGCGCCCTCGTCCTGGGTGGCGTCGAGGTCGACGTCCGCCCAGATGCCAAAGTCGTGGTCGTCGTCGGAGTCGCGGAAGACCTGGTGCACGTGCCAGACGTGGGCGGACTTCTCGTCCTTCTCGTCTATCGAGAAGTACGCGGCGCTGCGGGCGTCCGCTCCCAGCCAGATCTCATCGTGCTCCTCGAAGAAGCGGTCGAGCGCGCGCTGCCAGACGGGCGCGCGCCAGCCCCACTCGGCGTCGAGCTTGCCGAGCTCGTCCACGCTCCCCGTCGCGGCCAGGCGCACGCGCAGGAAGAGCGCGTTGCGCACGAGCAGCGTGAGGCCGCGCCGGTCGCGCACGACCTCGTCCGCGGCGGGCGGCGCGGCGTCGAGCCCCTCCGAGGAGCCCTCGCCGGCGGCGGACCACTCGTCCACGAGCGAGGAGTCAACGGTGCGCACCACAAGGCCCAGCCAGGCGACGATGTCGCGCAGGCGCTCGTCTCGCTTGTCAACGGGCACGGTGCGGTCGAGGGCGCGGAACGCCTCGGAGAGGTAGCGCAGGAGCAGTCCCTCCGAGCGCGCGATGTTGTAGCGGCCCACGTACTCCTTGAAGTCGCTCGCGGTCTCCACCATGTCGCGTAGGACCGACTTGGGGGAGAGGGCAAAGTCGCTCGCCCAGGGGACCTTCTCGCAGTACTCGGCAAAGGCCGCGTCAAGCAGCTCCTCGAGGGGCTTGGGCCAGGTGACCTCCTGCAGGCGCTCCATGCGCTCGTCGTAGTCTATGCCCTCGGCCTTCATCTCGGACATCGCGCGGTCGCGCGCCACGCGCTGCTGGGCGCGCAGGATCTGCCACGGGTCCTCGAGCGTGGCCTCGGCCATGGAGATGACGTCGAGGGCGTAGGTCTCGGACTCCGGGTCAAGGAGCTCGAGCGCCGCTAGCAGGAACGGCGAGAGCGGCTGGTCGAGCGCAAAGTCGTCCGGGAGGTCCACGGTCGTGTGCCACTCGTCGCCGCTCGGGCCCTCCTCGCGGCAGACCACGCCCGCGTCGAGCAGCGTGGCAAAGATCTCGTCCGCGCGCGTGGCGAGCGCGGCCTTCTCGGCCTCGGGCTGGGCGGACTCCTCCACGAGCGCGTGCACGCGCGCCCAGGCGTCGCCGCCCTGCTCCACCTCGGCGAGCACCATCGAGTGCGTGACCTTCATGCGCGGGCGCAGCGGCTCCGGGGTGGCGGCAATGAGCCGCTCGAAGGTCTGCTTGTTCCAGCCCACAAAGCCCTCGGGCGGCTTCTTGGTTTTGATCTTGCGGGCCTTCTTGGGGTCGCCGCCCGCCTTGGCGAGGGCGCGCGCGTTCTCGATGTCGTACTCGGTGGCCTCGGCGATGACGTGGCCCTCGGTGTCAAAGCCGGCGCGCCCCGCCCGGCCCACGATCTGGTGGAACTCACGGGCGTTCAGGTGGCGCATCCGCCGCCCGTCGAACTTGGAGAGCGCGGTGAGCACGACGGTGTGAATGGGCACGTTGATGCCCACGCCCAGCGTGTCCGTGCCGCAGATGACGGGCAGGAGGCCCTGCTGCGCGAGCTTCTCCACCAGAAGCCGGTAGCGCGGCAGCATGCCGGCGTGGTGCACGCCCACGCCGCAGCCGAGCAGGCGCTGGAGCGTCTTGCCAAAGGTGGTGGTGAAGCGCGTCCCCTTGATGGCCTCCTTGATCGCCTCGCGCTGCTCCTTGGTGGAGACGCCGTAGCTGGCCAGGCTCTGCGCGCTCGCGAGGGCCGCGTCCTGCGAGAAGTGCACCACGTAGATCGGCGCCTCGCCCGCGCGCAGGGCGAGCTCGACCGTGCCCTCGAGCGCCGTGTCCACGAACTCGTAGGAGAGCGGCACCGGGCGCGGTGCGTCGGCGATCGTGTCCACCGTGCGGCCGCCCGTGTGGCGGGAGAGCGACTCTGCGATGGCGGTGGTGTCGCCGAGCGTGGCGCTCATGAGGAGGAACTGCGCGCGCGGCAGCGCGAGCAGCGGCACCTGCCACGCCCAGCCGCGGTCGGGGTCCGCGTAGAAGTGGAACTCGTCCATGGCCACGCAGCCCACGTCGGCGCCCGCCCCCTCGCGCAGCGCCTCGTTGGCAAGGATCTCCGCCGTGCAGCAGATGATGGGGGCGCTCGCGTTGATGGAGGCGTCGCCGGTGATCATGCCCACGTTCTCGCGGCCAAAGAGCTCCACGAGGTCAAAGAACTTCTCGCTCACCAGCGCCTTGATCGGTGCGGTGTAGTAGGCGCGCCGGTCCGTGCAGACGCTCATGAAGCACATGCCCAGGGCCACCATCGACTTGCCCGAGCCCGTGGGCGTGCCCAGGATGAGGTGGTCGCCGGCGGCAAGGGACAGCAGCGCCTCCTCCTGGTGCGGCCAGAGCTCGATCCCGCGCGACTCCACCCAGCCGAGGAAGAGGTCGAGCGCCTCCTCGGCGGCGATGTTGGGGTAGGTCTCGTCGTCCGGCCAGGGGATGAGGCGGCCGAGCGAGCCGGGTGCGTTGGGTCCCTCGTCGACGGCGGCGGTGACGGTCTGATCGGACATGGGCCCTCCTCGGGAAGGGGTCGCGTGCGGGCCCTCCATTCTAGCGCGGTCCGGCTGGGCGGCGCGTCCTGCAGAACGTGCCGGAAAACGTGCGGCTTGCGACAGGTTGGCCGCGGGCCTTTCCGGGGCCGTACTCTGTTGCCAGCAAGGGGCTCCTCGCGCCGCATGCCGCCCCCAACGGCCGTGCCCTCCTCCCTCCTTTCCCGGTCCCGGCCGGGCGCGAAGCCCCCTCCCCGAGGCGGCCCGGTGACCCCGGGTCGCCCCTGCCGCCTGCGGGCGCGCCGGCGCCGCCGCGTCGCGCGCCCGGTATACTCGAGCCAGGACCAGGAAGGGAGACCCTATGACCGATTTCCTGCAGCTTGCGCACGACCGCTACTCCTGCCGTGCCTTCTCCGAGCGACCCGTCGAGCGTGAGAAGATCGACGCGCTCCTCGAGGCCGCCGTCGCCGCCCCCACGGCCGTGGACCGGCAGCCCTGGCACGCCTGGGTCGTGGAGACGCCCGAGGCCGTCGCGCGCCTTGCGGCCTGCACCCGGTTTCACTTTGACGCCCGCGTGATCGTCATGCTGGGGGCCGACCCCGCGCGCTCCTGGGTGCGCAAGTACGACGGGCGCGCCTTTGCCGACGTCGACGCCTCCATCGCGGGGACCCACCTCATGCTTGCGGCGCACGACCTTGGCCTTGGGACCACGTGGGTCGGCCACTTTGACGTCAACGCCGTTCGGGAGGCCTTCCCCGAGACCGAGGGCTACGACCTCATAGCGCTCTTCCCGCTGGGCTATCCCGCCGAGGGGGACGCCCCTTCGCCCAAGCACCTCGAGCGTCTGCCGGTCTCGGAGCTCGTGGACTGGGTCTAGGCTGTTTCGAGGAGCTTTCCCGGAGGTTGAGTGACGGAGCCGTCACGGACATTGCCCGGTCCGGCTGATAGGCTTGAGGGGAGCGCCCCCGGCGCCATATCTGACCCCAGCGTCCGAACGGATGTCACCATGGACAGGAACGCAACCTCCCGGCACTTTGCCACCCCGCACCCCGAGCGCCCGCGTCGCCGCGGGCGCGCCTCCACCGTCGTGGGCCTGCTCGTCGTCGCCGCGATCGTGGGCGGCGGCGTGTGGCTGTGGTTCAACCGCAGCGTCAGCGTGAGCCTCAACGGCTCGCGCGCCGACGTGAAGATCGACTCGACCCTCACGGACATCATCGCCGCCAAGGGGCTCGGCCCCAAGCCGGGCAACCTCGTCTCGGTGGGCGGAAACGTTCTCGAGGAGGGCGGCGGCACGGCGTTCACGGCCACCGTCAACGGCCGGGAGCTTGACGGCGCGGGCACGGAGTCCTTCCGCGCGCGCGGTGACGAGCAGATCGTCATCGGCGACGGCGAGGACGTGACCGAGCCCTCCCGCGAGGAGGAGCGCGAGGTCCAGCCCCAGCTCGAGCCGCCCGCGGGCGTGGGGTCGGTCACCTTTGTGGCGCAGTACGGCAGGGTCGGCCGCCAGGTCTTTCGCATTGGCGAGGTCTCGGGCGAGGAGGTTGCCGGCGAGGTCCTCCAGGAGGCCCAGAACGTGAGGATCGAGAGCATCAACCCCAAGCCGAGCGACGGCCGCAAGCTCATCGCCCTCACCTTTGACGACGGCCCGAGCTCGTACACCCAGCGCTACCTTGACATCCTCAGCAAGTACGGCGTGCACGCGACGTTTTTCTGCCTCGGCTCTGCCGCGGCGGCAAACCCGGGCCTCGTCCAGGCCATCGTGGCCCAGGGCTCGCAGGTCGCCTCGCACACCCAGAACCACCAGCAGCTCACGGCCGTGGACGCGGCCACGCTCCAGACGGAGATCACAGAGGCGTTCGAGGCCATCTCAACGGCGGGCGGCGGCACCACCACGGTGATCAGGCCCCCCTACGGCTCGTTCAACACCGAGTCCTGGGCCAACTCGGCCGGCACCCTCTCCTCGTCCGTGATCTGGAACCTCGACAGCCTCGACTGGAAGCGCCCCGGCGCGGACACCATCGTGCACAACTGCACGAGCGGGGCCTTCAACGGCAGCATCATCCTCATGCACGATGGTGGCGGCAACCGTGACCAGGACCTCGAGGCCCTGCCCAAGATCATCGAGCAGCTCCAGGGCGAGGGCTACCAGTTTGTCACGGTGTCCGAGCTCATGGCGTCCGACGAGCGCATTCCGCCCGAGGTCGCCGCCGGCACCGCCACGATCCCCGAGGGCTTCGTCTGGGCGTCCACCGTCGCGGGCGCCTAGGGCCCAGCGCCCGCTGGCGCCCCCTGTCGGGGCCGCCAGCCTGCCTGCCGGCAGGCGCCCTGCGGCTCTGGGGGTGCTCGGCGACCCCCCTTGCGAGTGTTGGGTACTTTTTTGCGGCCTTAGCGAGTACCCAACATTTTTCGCTCGGAAAGCCGCAGGTAGAAAAATGGCACTGCAGAGGCAGTACTTGAGCAGGCCCGAAAAAAGTGCCCAACACTTGCGGGAGGGGGCGCCAGGGCCGCGCCCCATCAGAAAATGAGGCGCCCCGCCGGCCTGCGCGGCCGGTAGGGCGCCCTGGCGTTGGCCCTCCCGTGAGCGCTACCTGACGCCGTACTGCTCGTAGTAGGCGTCAATGGCGGCCTTGAGCTCGGGCGTGATGACGGTGCCGTCCAGCGCCTCGACCACGTCGGCCATGCTGACGATGCTCGCCACGGGGAAGCCGTACCTCTCCTGGATCTCCTGCTGGGCGGTCACCTTGCCGCCCTTGCCGACCTCCATGCGGTTCAGCGAGACGATGAGGCCCTTGACCTCCACGTTGGCCGCGCCCGTCACCTTGGGGTAGGTCTCGTCGATGGACTTGCCGGAGGTGGTGACGTCCTCGATCATGACCACGCGGTCGCCGTCGGCGAGCGCGGCGCCGAGGAAGCCGCCCTTGTCCGCGCCGTGATCTTTCTCCTCCTTGCGGTCGGAGCAGTAGCGGACCTCCTTGCCAAAGAGCTCGTGGAGCGCCATGGCGGTCGTGACGGCCAGGGGGATGCCCTTGTAGGCCGGCCCGAAGAGCACGTCGAAGTCCAGGCCAAAGTTGTCGTTGATGGCGCGGGCGTAGTACTCGCCCAGGCGCTTGAGCTGGGGACCCGTCACGTAGGCGCCGGCGTTCATGAAGAACGGGGACTTGCGGCCGCTCTTGAGCGTGAAGTCGCCGAACTTGAGGACGTTCGACTCGACCATGAACTCGATGAACTCGCGCTTGTAGGCTTCCATGGGGCTCCTTCCGAGGGCGATGTGCGTCTGAGATGATTCTAGCCGACTGCGCTCGCGCGCACGCCAGAGTTCGTGCGAGGGCGCGGCCGTTGCGGTAGAGTTAGACCGGCAAAAGACCGCGAGAGGAATGCTCCCTCGCAACGCAAAGGAGAAGACGTGGAACGCACCCATATCTCTCGGCTCTTCGCGGACATGGACGAGCTCGGTGGCACCACCGTCACGGTGGCCGGCTGGGTCCGCTCGGTCCGCGACATGAAGAACTTCGGCTTCGTCATGCTGAACGACGGCTCCTGCTTCAAGGACCTGCAGGTTGTCATGAAGCGCGACGAGCTCGCCAACTACGACGAGGTCGCGGCGGCGGGCGTGGGCGCCTCTCTCGTGGTCACGGGCACGCTTGCGCTCACGCCCGAGCGCCCGCAGCCCTTCGAGCTCCAGGCGGCCGAGATTCGCGTGGAGGGCGCCTCCGCGCCGGACTACCCCATGCAGAAGAAGCGCCAGACTCGCGAGTTCCTGCGCACCCAGCAGCACCTCCGCAGCCGCACCAACCTCTTCCGCGCGGTCTTCCGCGTGCGCTCCGTGGCGGCCTACGCCATCCACCGCTTCTTCCAGGAGCGGGGCTTCGTCTACGTGAACACCCCGATCATCACCACCTCCGACGCCGAGGGCGCGGGCGAGATGTTCCGCGTGACCACGCTCGACGTGGAGAACCCCCCGCGCACCGAGAGCGGTGCCGTCGACTGGTCCCAGGACTTCTTCGGCTGCTCCGCCAACCTCACCGTCTCCGGCCAGCTCCAGGCTGAGAACTTTGCGCTCGCCTTTGGCGACGTCTACACCTTTGGCCCCACCTTCCGCGCCGAGAACTCCAACACGCGCCGTCACGCGGCCGAGTTCTGGATGGTGGAGCCGGAGATGGCCTTCTGCGACCTCGCCGGTGACATGGACTGCGCCGAGGCCATGCTCAAGTACGTGATCACCTATGTGATGGAGCACTGCCCGGACGAGATGGAGTTCTTCAACAAGTTCGTGGGCAAGGGCCTCGTCGAGCGCCTCACGCATGTGGCCACCTCGGACTTTGTGCGCGTGAGCTACACCGAGGCGATTGAGGTCCTGAAGGCCGCGCAGGCCGCGGGCCACGTCTTCGAGTATCCGGTGGACTGGGGCTCGGACCTCCAGACCGAGCACGAGCGCTACCTCACCGAGGAGCACTTCCGCCGCCCGACCTTCGTGACGGACTACCCGGCCGCGATCAAGGCCTTCTACATGCGCCTGAACGACGACGGCAAGACCGTGGCCGCCGTGGACTGCCTCGTGCCCGGCATCGGCGAGATCGTGGGCGGCTCCCAGCGCGAGGAGCGCCTGGACGTGCTCGAGCGCCGCATCGCGGAGCTCGGCATGGAGCCCGAGCAGTACAAGTACTACCTTGACCTGCGCCGCTATGGCGGCTGCCAGCACGCGGGCTTTGGCCTGGGCTTCGAGCGCATGGTGATGTACCTCACCGGCGTGGACAACATCCGCGACGTCATCCCGCACCCGCGCACCGTGGGCAACGCCGACTTCTAGCGACCCGGCGGGACCCCCAGGCCAGATAACGGGCAAGGGGCGACGGGGCGGGCTGTCATGTGCCACTCTGGTTCATGGGGCCCGCCCCGTCGACCTTGTCGGTCCCGATGGGCCGTGGCGCTCAGAGGTCGTGGACGGTGAGGATCTCCTGGGGGATGAGGCGGGCCGCGTCAAGCACGGCGCGCAGGTAGTCCCTCTCGCGCTCCTTGAGGTGGGGCTCCAGGAGCTCAAGGCCGCGGACGGGCACGTCCCGCTGGTCGGTCATCTCGTTCTCCAGCGGGTCGGGGAAGCGCCGCATCGCACGCTTGAGCATGAGCCGATAGGCGGCCACGAACGGGGTCACCTCGAAGCGGCCCTCCGCCATGACCGAGAGCCGGTCCAGGATGGCGAGGCCCGCGCGGTCGAGGTCGCCCCAGTAGAGCACACTCGTCTCCTCGGCCCCGAGCGAGTCGATGAGGTCGGGCAGCTTGTGGGGGTCGTCCACGATGTAGCCGTTGCCAAAGACGACGCCGTGCACGCGCTCGCCGAAGAGGCGCTTGCGCCCCTCGAGGAACAGGGCCGCGCGCATGTTGACCCATGGGTCGAGGTTCTCCGAGACCACGATGCGCATGTGCCGGTGATGGCGGGGGATGTGGTGGAGGAGCTCGAGCCTGACCGGCGGGCGCGTGCTGAGCGCGTCGGAGAGCCCCATGAGGTGCAGGAGCTTGCGGCCGTCGGAGTCGGGCGAGAGGAACTTCTCGTCACCGAAGAGCTGGTAGGAGAGCTCGCGCAGGCTGAGGGTGCCGTCGCCCACGGCCGAGCCGCCCGCGAGCGCGCCGTCGAGGGCGGTGAGCTCGCGCTCGTATCGGAGGAAGGCGTCCGGGGTGCTGAGCAGCCAGCCGTTGATCCAGAGGCGCGGGTCGAGGTCGATGATCCGGCGACGGACGTCGTTCAGCTCGGGAGTCTGCTTGCGGACGGTGTCGAGCGAGGCGAGCGTGCGGGCGTCGCGCCGGGCGAGCGGCCGGGCGCTCGCCGCGGGGGTCTCCTCCTCGGGGCCCTCGGGGACGGTCGGGTTGACGCTCAGGGCGTAGCCCCCGTCGGGGACGGGCGTGAGGACCCCGAGGTCGACGAGGGCGCGACGGGTCTCGTCCCCTGCGTCGTACTTCCTGAGCACGGCGTCGACGTCCTTCTCGCTGAGGGGGCTCTTGCGGAGGCGGACGAGCCTGCTGGCGATGCCGCCCGAGACGCTGCGCTGCGCGGCGGGCAGGCGGCGGCCGAGCACCTTGGCGAGCGAGAGGACCGCGGCGTGCTCCTGCTCGGTGAGTTTCTGAGCCATGGTTGCCTTTCTGTGGGGGATGTCCCTCACAGGATACCGCGCCCGGGGCTCGGGGAGGGGGTATTAGCTGGGAGCTAATGAAAGGGCCTGGGGGGAGTTGATAGGCTGCTCTCGTTGGGCTTCAAACGAGAGATTGGATGAAAAATGAAGAAGTCGATCATGGTCGGGCGCCGTGCGCTTGTCGTGCTCGCCGTTGCCGCCGCGGCCCTGACGCCGATGACGCTCGTGGGGTGCGGGAGCTCGTCTGCCGACGACGCGGCTGCCGAGCAGGCGGGGCAGGCCGAGCCGGAGGCCACGCAGGCCGAGCCGGAGGCCGTGCAGTCCGAGTATGCGGTGAGCATCGACGGCACCACGCTCACGACGGACTACCAGGGCGCCCCTGCCGTGATCGTGGACTACACCTTCACCAACAACTCGGAGAAGGCGACGTCGTTTGCGGTGGCGTGCTCGCCCAAGGTGTTCCAGAACGGCGTCCAGCTTGAGACAGCCATCACCACCGACGACCTGGGCAACGGCTACATGGCCGAGATCAAGCCCGGCGCCTCCACCACGGCGCGGCTCGCCTATAGCCTGAGCGACGAGTCCGACATCACCGTCGAGGTCGAGGAGCTCTTCTCGCTTGACGACGCGCTGCTCGCCGAGGCCACCTTCTCCGTTGCGTAGCGGAGCGCCCCGAGCGGTAGGATTGAGTCGGAGCCCAGAGGGAAGGGAAGGCACATGGGCGAGCCGCTGACCGAGGAGCTGCTTGACGAGCTCCTCTCAACGTCGAGCATCGACGACTACCTGGAGGCGCATGACCCCCACAGCCCCTCGCTCGCGGAGTACCTTCGGCAGCTGCTGGCCGAGAAGGGTCTCGAGCGCTCGCGCGTGGTGAGGATGGCCAACCTCAACGACACGTTCGGCTACCAGATCTTCCAGGGCACGCGCCGCCCGAGCAGGGACAAGATTCTCCAGATAGCGTTTGCGATGGCGCTCTCGCTGCGCGAGACCAACCGCGCGCTCACGGCGGGCGGGGCAAGCGAGCTGTACTGCAAGGACCGGCGTGACGCGATCATCATCTTCTGCCTGGACCGCGGCTGCTCGCTCCAGAAGGTCAACGAGGAGCTCTACCGATTCGGGGAGCAGACCATCTGTTAGAAAACTGTTGTGAAAAGCGCCCAACACTCGCGCGTTTTTGTGTGTTTTGCCAGTTGGCGGATGCACGACATGCGAGTGTTGGGCACTTTTTTGCGGGTCCGTCGAGTAGCTCTTTGCTAGGATGAGCGCATGGAGGATGAGCTCTCAAACTATCTGAGCGCGCTCGAGCGCGCGTCGTGCTATCGGGTGGACGCAACCCTCAAGGAGGGGCGCCTGGAGACCACCGAGCGCGTCTTCTTTGTGGGGGAGAACGGTGCCGAGCTGGGCCCCTTTGTGCGCAAGCTCATCGCGACCGAGGCCGGGATCGGCGGGGCCTACCAGGAGCTGTTCGAAGCGCAGCGCCGCGGGGTCCGCCTGCCGCACCTCCCGCGCCTGCTCGAGTGCTCCCGGCAGGGAGACCGGCTCGTCGTGGTGATGGAGCACGTCGGGGGAGAGACGCTCGAGACGGCCGTGCGGGGCCTGTGCTCGCCCGCGGCGCGCCTGGACCTGGTGCGCCGCGCGTTTCCCGAGCTCTGCGATGCCGTGTGCGAGCTCCACGAGCGCCTGTCCCCGCCCATCATCCACCGCGACCTCAAGCCGGGCAACGTGATGGTGGGGCCCTCGGGCGTCACCCTCATTGACCTGGGCATCGCGCGGACGTACAAGGAGGGGGCCCAGCAGGACACCGCGCACTTTGGCACGCGCGCCTACGCCCCGCCCGAGCAGTTTGGGTTTGGGCAGACCGGCGTGACGAGCGACGTCTACGCCCTGGGGATGCTGCTCTTCTTCTGCCTGACGGGGCGGGAGCCGACGGCGCGCGACCGCGAGGAGGGCTTTGCGGGCACCGGCGTGCCCGAGCCGCTCCGCGCGGTCATGGCGCGCGCGACGAGGCTCGACCCCGCCGAGCGCTTCCCCTCGGTGCGGGAGCTTGGGGCGGCGCTTCTCGAGGCGCTCGCGCAGGTTCCGTGCGAGCGACCCGCCCCGCCCGTCCCGCCCGTGCTCGAGTGGCCGCGCGAGCCGCGAGCCGCCCGCGCCCGGCTGGGCGGAGTGCGGCGCGCCGTCTCCGTGCTGCTCGGCCGCGTGCCGGGGTGGGTCGGGGTGGTCTGGAACGCGGTTGTGCTGCTTGTCGGGGCGCTGCTCGTTGCCGGCTGCCTATGGGCGGTGGCCAACCCGACGCCGGAGAACGCCCGGTGGCCTACGTGGTACCTTGCCTTCTCCTACCTCGGATTTCTGGCCCCGGTGTTTCTCGTTGGCGTCTTCCTGCTGCTCGACCGAAGGCCGCTCCGTCGGCGCGTCCCCGCGCTCGCGGGGGTCACCGTGGCACGCGAGACGGGCGTGGGGCTGCGCGTCATGCTCGGCCTGCTTGCGCTCTGGGCGTGCGTTTCTGTGGTCGCGCTGGCGTAAGGGGCAAGGCGGGCCTTTCGCCGAGCGGCAGGGCCCTGCCCAAGGTGGCGCGTCCCCGGGGGCGGCTTGGCCCCGGGCGCCGTGGCGGCCGGCCGGTCAGCCCAGGGCCTCGACCTCCCTTGCGAGTGCGGCGACGTCACCGGTGAAGTGGAACGCGTGCAGCCCGGCGACCCGGGCCCCCTCGCAGTTGTCCGCGTTGTCGTCCACGAAGAGGCACTCGGCGGGCGTGAGGCCAAAGCGCTCGCAGAGCAGCCGGAAGATTGCGGGGTCGGGCTTCATGAGGCGCTCCTGGGCGGAGACCAGGTAGCCGTCCACAAACGGCAGGACCGGCGCGTGGCCCAGTTGCTCCATGACGCGCGTGTTGGCGTTGGTGAGCACGTAGATGCCGTAGCCCTCGCGCTTGAGGCGAATGCCGAGCTCGTTGACCTCCTCGAGGGGCCGGGAGCACTCGGGCCAGCGCGCGATGCACGCGGCGAGGTTGGGGTGCAGGCGCTCGGGCAGGTGGGCGCGGGCGTAGCGCGCCATGGTCTCGTGACCGATGGTGCCCGAGTCGAGCAGGCTCCACATGGTCGAGCCGAAGAGCGCGCGCTGGAGCAGCGCGGCGTCCTCCGACGTGTCCGTGAACTGCGCGGCAAAGGCGGGCCCGTCAAACGTCATGAGCACGTTGCCCATGTCAAAGATGACGTTTCTGACGGTGTGTGCGCTGCGGTCCATGAGGGCTCCTCTCGACTGAGGTGAGTATAGCCCGAAGGGGCTGCCCGCCCCCGCCCGCTCCCGCGACCGTTCGGGCCGGGGCCCTGCCCGCCCCCGTGGGCGCGCCCCCGAAACTTCCGGACGCCCATCGGGTAAAGTCAGGGCATCGGCGTGGCGGAAGGGAGGTGGCGCGCATGGACGAAAGATGGCTCGACTTTGACGCGAACGACCCCGACTCGATTCTCGAGTACGCGGGTCGGCTTACCGGGAAGACCCTCCGAGAGGCGACGGGCATGGACTCCATCGATGACCCGCACCGACGGCGCGGCGCGTTCGGCAACGCGCTCGAGGAGGCCTACTTCGGCCTCGCCGCAAACAGCCGGCCTACCGCGGACTTTGACGGCGCTGGCCTCGAGCTCAAGTCGACCCCGCTCAGGCGCACCCGCAAGGGCGAGCTGGTTGCCAAGGAGCGCCTGGTCATCTCGCAGATCAACTACATGAGCGTTGTGAACGAGAACTTCGAGCACAGCCATCTCATGGAGAAGGCCGCAAGCATCCTGCTCGTGTCGTACCTCTACGAGCCCGACGCGAGCCCGCTCGACTACGTCGTCCAGTCCGTGGTCCGCTGGGGCTTTCCCGAGGAAGACCTCCCGCAGATCAAGCGTGACTGGGAGACGGTCGTGGGCAAGGTTCGCGCGGGCCATGCCGAGGACATCTCGGGAAGCGACACGCTCTACCTCGAGGCGTGCACCAAGGCTAGGGACTCCTCCGTGAGAACCGCCCAGCCCTTCTCCGACGTCCCGGCCAAGCCGCGGGCGTGGGCGCTCAAGGCCTCGTACATGACCGCCGTCCAGCGTCGCATCCTCGACGAGCTCGAGCGCATCCCCCGCGCGCAGGGCGAGAAGGACCTCGACCTCCTCGAGCTCCTGCGAAAGAGGTTTGCCCCCTACCTTGGCATGACCGAGGACGAGCTCGCCGCGCGCTTTGACGTCTCCCGGTCCAAGAGCCGCTGCGCCCGCATCACGAGGAAGATCCTTGGCGTGGCCGAGGACGCCCAGATTGAGGAGTTCGTCAAGGCGGGGATCGTTCCCAAGACCCTGCGTCTCAAAAGGGGCGGGCGACCCAAGGAGGCGCTGTCCTTCCCGGCCTTCGACTACTATGGCCTTGCCGAGAGGGACTTCGAAGAGTCCGACCTTCTTGGGTACCTCACGCAGAAGTATCTCTTCGTGCTCTACCGCGAGGATGACGAGGGCGCCTACCGCCTTGCCGACCTCTGTCTCTGGCAGATGCCCGAGCGCGATCTTTCCGAGGCCCGCCGCTGCTACGACCAGATGCGGGAAAACGTGAGGTCGGGCCATGCGGAGCGCTCGGTGAGGTCGAGCGAGAACCGCTGCTGCCACGTGAGGCCGCACGGCCGCGACGCGCGCGACACCCGACCCCAGCCCTTCGGGCTGCCCGTCGTCAAGAAGTGCTTCTGGCTGAACCAGGGCTACCTCAAGGACGAGATCGCCCGCGCGCTCGGGCGTTGATCTTGTCCGGTCGATCGGCTATGATGATCTGGCATTGCGACACAGACAGCGAATGGAGAAACGTGTCGTCAAAGAAGACCATCAGAGTGGCCGAGCTCTTTGCGGGCGTCGGCGGATTTAGGCTGGGCCTCGAGGGGTACCACGACCCTGCCCAGCCCCAGATGGAGCTCCCCGCGGCGGGCCCCTATCAGACGGTGTGGGCCAACCAGTGGGAGCCTCCCGGAACCGAGTCAAAGCAGTTTGCCGCGCGGTGCTACCGCGCCCACTTTGGCGAGGACTCCGTGGTGAACGAGGACATTCACGTGGTTCTCGAGAAGTACCGGCGGGGAGAGACCGACATCCCTGACGTCGACATGGTCGTCGGCGGCTTTCCCTGCCAGGACTACTCGGTCGCAAAGCCGCTCTCGCAGGCGGGGGGCATCGAGGGGAAGAAGGGCGTCCTCTGGTGGGACATCTACAGCTTCCTACAGCTGAAGCGCCCGCGTTACGTGCTTCTTGAGAACGTCGACCGGCTGCTCAAGAGCCCGGCGGCACAGCGCGGGCGCGACTTCGCCATCATCTTGTCCTGCTTTGACGACCTGGGCTACTCCGTCGAGTGGCGCGTGGTGAACAGCGCCGAGTACGGCTTTCCCCAGCGGCGCAAGCGCACGTACATCCTTGCCCGCTTCACGGGGGAGGAGTGGGACCTCGCGGTGCAGCTCTCCCGCGGGCTCATGGCGCAGGCCTTCCCGATCGAGGAGCCCGACGCCTCCGAGGTCCGTCAGCTCGAGATTCCAGACGACCCTTACATCGCGACGCGCGATTTCAACAAGGGAGGCAAGGTGTCCCCGTTCATGGACGCCGGCGTCATGCAGGACGGGCGCGTTGCCACCTGCAAGGTGACGGAGCGCTACGACGGCCCGCGACGCACGCTCGGGGACGTGCTCGTTCCCGAGGGGCAGGTGCCGGAGGAGTTCTACATCGAGCCCGAGCGGCTGCCCCAATGGGAGTACCTCAAGGGCGCCAAGCGCGAGGAGCGCGTGAACAAGAAGACGGGCTTTGCCTACACCTACTCCGAGGGCTCCATGGCCTTCCCCGACGCCCTTGACCGTCCTTCTCGCACGATCCTCACCGGGGAGGGCGGGCGTGGC
Organism: Olsenella sp. An290; assembly: GCF_002159535.1. Lineage (GTDB taxonomy): Bacteria > Actinomycetota > Coriobacteriia > Coriobacteriales > Atopobiaceae > Thermophilibacter. Next base: position 57,227 of record NZ_NFIU01000010.1, read on the forward strand.
GCGTCGCGCTTCAAGCACGTGATCAAGACGGGGGACGGTCGCTACCGCCGTCTCGTCCCCGACGAGCTCGACCAGCTCCAGGGGTTCCCGCGCGGCTGGACCGACACGGGCATGACGGACGGCCACCGGGCGTTCTGCATGGGCAACGCGCTGGTCGTCGGCGTGCCCCATGCGATCGGCAGGGTGCTCGCCGCACACGTCGAGTAGGGAGCCCAGCCGCGTCCGGTCCCCGTGCTACACTGACCCCACGACGCAATGAAAGGAAACACCATGGCTGACGTGCTCTTTGTCGAGTATCCCAAGTGCAGCACCTGCCGGCGCGCGAAGGCGTGGCTGGACGCGCACGGCGTCTCCTACACGGACCGACACATCGTCGAGGACAACCCCACGGCAGACGAGCTCGCCTCCTGGCAGGCGCGCTCCGGGCTCCCCGTGCGCCGCTTCTTCAACACGAGCGGGCGCCTCTACCGCGAGCGCGGCATCAAGGCCCTCCTTGATGCCGGCATGCCGGACGAGGAGGCCTTTGCCCTGCTCGCCGAGGACGGCATGCTCGTCAAGCGTCCGCTCGTGGTGGGGGAGGACTTCGTGCTCGTGGGCTTTCGCGAGGCCGACTGGGAGGCCGCGCTATGCTGACCCGTGAGTTCTGCGCCGAGAACATGGAGCTCGTGCCGGCGGCCGTCGCGGCGGGCGCGGCTCGCATCGAGCTCTGCGACAACCTGGCCGTTGGCGGCACCACCCCCAGCTACGGCGTCATTCGCGCCGCCGTTGCCCACGCCCGGAAGACCGCCACGGACGTGATGTGCATGGTCCGCCCGCGCGGCGGAAGCTTTGAGCACACGCCCGCCGAGGCGGCCATGATGCGGGACGACCTGGCCCTTGCCAAGCGGCTTGGCGTCACCGGCGTGGTGTTTGGCTGCCTGCGCGACGGCCGCCTCGACCGCGAGCTCACCGCGGAGCTCGTGCGCCTGGCCCACGAGGACGCCCCGGAGGCCCCGGGCCGCGTTGCCGTGACCTTCCACATGGCCTTTGACGCCCTCGCCCCAAAGGACCAGCTCGAGGCCATCGACTGGCTCGCCGACCAGGGCGTCGAGCGCATTCTCACGCATGGCGGCCCTGCGGGCACGCCCATCGCGGACAACCTCGGGCGCCTGCGCGCCTTTGTGAGCCGCGCGGCCGGGCGCCTCATCATTCTCCCCGGCGGCGGCATCACCTGGGAGAACGCCGAGGCCGTCGCCGCCGCGCTCGGGGTCTCTGAGGTGCACGGCACCAAGATCGTGCAGGTGGCGTAGGTGCCGCTGCCGCGACGGACAAAGGGGTTCGCCCAGGTCACGCCAAACCTGGGGGCGCATGTCCCCCGCGAGGTCCTTCTCGCCCTGCTCGAGGAGGGGGAGGCGCGCGTCACAGGGACGTCGTTTTCCGGGCTCGAGCTCAGCGACGTCTCAACCGGTGGCGCCGCCTTCGAGAACGTGGCCTTTCACGGGTGCGCCTTCGAGCGGGTGGACTTCTCCCGCGGGACCCTCACCGACGTGCTCTTCTCGGGCTGTCGCTTCGTGGGCTGCTCCTTTGCGCGCTCGTGGCTCAATCGCGTGGACTTTCGCTCGTGCTCCGCGCCGGGCCTGAGCTTCTCCAAGAGCCGCCTGACGGGCGTCCTTGTGGAGGATGGCCAGTTTGGCTACGCCGACCTCGCCGAGGCCACGGCAAACCGCCTGCGCGTCGTGTCGACGGGCCTTGCGGAGGCCAACGTCTTCTCCGCCCGGCTCTCCCACGTCGAGCTCGACCGCTGCGACCTCTCGCGGGCCACGGTCGCGCGCACGAGCCTCTCGGGCATCGATCTTTCAACCTGCGACATCTCGGGCATCCGGGTGTCGAGTGACGTGCGCGAGCTGCGTGGCGCCCTCGTGAGCGCGAGTCAGGCGGCCGGGCTCGCAAGGCTCTTGGGAATCGTGGTGAAGGAGGACGAATGGCTCTGATCGCAGAGGACGCTTCGCTCGAGGAGGTCAGGGAGGTCTTCTCCCATGACCGGTTTGCAACGAGGTCGGGCTGCCGCGTGATGGAGGCCGCGCGCGGGCACGCGGTCTGCGAGCTCGACATCACGGACGACCACCGCAACGAGAAGGGCGGCGTCATGGGCGGCGCCATCTTCACGCTGGCCGACCTCGCCTTTGCCGTGGCCTCCAACGTGGGCGAGTCCGTGACCGTCTCGGTCTCGAGCTCCATCGAGTTCATGAGCGGGGCCCGCGGGAGCCGTCTCATCGCCACCGCGGACGCCGAGAAGAACGGCCGCACGCTCGGCTTCTACACCTGCCTGGTGACCGACGAGCTCGGGACGCCCGTCGCCCGGGTCACGCAGACCTGCATGCACCTGAACCGCTAGGCGCCACCCCCTCCCGCCATTCTTTCAGGCAGTGGTCACTGGTGCTTACTACCAGCGGTTTATTCACCGTCGCTGGCGGAGGCAAAGCGACCGTCGGGCCTTTTCAGAAACTCTCAAGCACCCCCTTCACGATATAGTCAATAGGTTAGTCGTCATCGTAGGGGAGGTCTGCCCCTTCGGCGGCATGCCGTACGCGGACCAGATGACGAGAGACACGTGTGAAGAAGGGAGTTCTATGAAGAAGAGACCGGGAGGGGGCTGGCTGAGGTCGCTTGCGATCGTGGCCGTCACCCTCGTCGCCGCTCTGGGCATTGCCCTGGGCTCGGCGTCGCCGGCGCTCGCTGCCGGTGACACCATGGCGCACCTTGTGTCTGGTGCCAACAACGGCAACGGGCACTTTGGTGGCGCCAAGCCCGAGGCCTTTGTCCTCAGCGGCGACACGGTGGGGGATGAGACCGTGGGAGCGGACTTCATCCTCGACTCCGAGGCGACCACGAGCCGCCTCCGCTTTGTCATCAAGTACGTCGATGACAACAACTGGGCTTACATCGGCTACGACGTGAGCAACAACTGGTTCCTCGAGTACAAGGTGGGCGGCTCCGGCGGCTATCCGTCGCTTTCCGGCCTTCCGAGCATCCCCAAGGGCGAGAAGGCCACCATCACGGTGTCCCACGACGGTGACAACATCACCGTCAACGTGAACGGCACCACGGCGACCGTCAGCAACGCCGCCGTCGCGGGCCTCATGGCCCAGGACGGCAAGGTCGGCTTTGGCGGCGCGACCTACTCGACCCAGTACACCGACGTCTACTTCACCAACGTGAAGATGGGCGACACCACGGTGACCGACTTCTCCGACTGGGCCCTCTACAAAGACATCGAGGGTCAGGTCTGGGAGCCTGCCGCCGAGTACGTGAAGGAGGTCCCGGAGGGTCGCAAGTGGATCCAGATCACGGGCGGCTCCAACAACGCCGGCGGTCACGCCTATGGCAACGCCGGCACCAAGGCCCCGCTGGTCCTCGTTGACAACAGCCGCAAGGCCAACAACGGCGAGACCCTCTCCATGACGATCGTCCCGGAGACGTCGTCGGTCAACTTTGGCATCTTCTACACCTACGTTGACGACAACAACTGGATGTACATCGGCTTTGACGGGTCGAGCGGCTGGTACTGCCAGTTCAACAAGGACGGCTCCGGCTCCTATCCCGCCTTTGGCGGCGACCTGCCCACGCCCGAGCAGGGCGTGCCGATGGAGATCTCCATCAGCGTCAACAACGAGAAGGTCTCGCTCACCGTCAACGGCAAGACCCAGAGCATGAGCAACCAGAACGCGGGCAACTGCACCGCGGCGCTCAGCGGCAAGGGCGTCTACGGCGTCAAGGTGAACCTCCAGACCTCGCTGCGCTTTGCCGACGCGGCCGTCAACGACGAGCCCATCATGGAAGAGGACTGGGGCCTGCTCGTCACCCGCGGTGGCGAGACGGTCACCTCCTGGTACGTGAACCTCGCGAGCGTCTCCGGCACGGTTACGGACGAGAGCGGCGACCCCCTCGAGGGCGCCACGGTCCGCATTGGTGCGCTCAACACCAAGACGGCCGCCGACGGCACCTGGTCCATCGCCGACGTCGAGGTCGGCGAGCACGAGATCGTGGCGAGCGCCCCGGGCTACCAGGCCAAGACCATCTCCTACGACGTCAAGAGCGAGTCCGAGGGCACCAACGAGAACGTCGACCTCCAGCTTGACCCCAAGCCCGAGCTCGACCTCTCCAAGTACCAGACCATCTCCTCCGACGAGATGACGGTCTACGTCTCCGACAAGTTCCCGCAGGTCGCGCGCTACGCCATGGCCGGCGAGGACGCCACCGAGAAGTACGTCCGCGGCCAGGAGTCCGACGTCACGACGCTCATCATCAACGGCGTTGAGGTTGCCCCCGAGGTCACCTCCGAGATCTCCGGCGACACCGCGACCTATACCATGGTCGTCAAGGATGACGAGAACCACCTTGACTTCACCATGACCGTCGAGGTCAAGGTCGAGGGCACCCAGCTCTCCTGGAAGGTCACGAAGATCCAGAAGAACGAGGGCTGCGCCCCCATCAAGACCATCGAGATCACCAACAACAACCTGGTGACCGTCGATCAGGCCGACGCGAACGCGAACTTCGCCGGTGCGGTCATGTCCACCAACACGACGGCCACGGGCGACCGCTTCTTCACCTTCGATGACGGCTTCGAGGCCAACAAGACCGACAGCTTCATGTACGGCTTCCTGAGCACGGACACCTACTCTGCCGGCATCTTCTCCAACTCCGAGGCCGAGGGCGACAAGCGCGTCACCCTCAACAACGGCTCCGACACCATGGGCATCACGAGCTCGGTGTGGTACTACGAGCAGGGCGACAAGGCCGCTCAGACCTACCTCGCGAGCCACAGCGACGTCTCGTACCCCACGAGCGAGCTGCCCTGGGTGAAGGTCGCCATCGCCGGTGACGTCAACGAGGACGGCGCCATCGACTGGAACGACGGTGCCGTGGTCACCCGCGACATCCTCAACGTCCCGTATGGCTCCGAGGACATGAAGGACCTCGTGGCCTACCGCATCGTCATGAACTTCGGCTCTGAGGTGACCAACCCCTACGCCCTCACCGCCGACAACCTCAAGAAGGTCTCCCTCATCACCGACGGTCTGCCGCAGGCGCTCCTGCTCAAGGGCTACGGCAACGAGGGTCACGACTCCGCCAACTCCGAGTACGCCGACATCGCCGTCAAGGAGGGTGGCGCCGAGGGCTTCCGCGAGCTCATCAAGATCGCCCACGAGTACAACACCGAGGTGGGCATCCACGTGAACGCGCAGGAGTCCTACCCCGAGTCCAAGTCCTTCAACGACCGCATGGTCCAGGGCATGGGCAACGGCTGGGGCTGGCTTGACCAGTCTCAGGTCATCGACAAGCTCTGGGACCTCGGCTCCGGCGCCCGCTGGGCCCGCTTCGTCCAGCTCTACGACCGCATCAACGGCACGAGCTTCGTGAACCGCAACTGGGACGAGGGCGAGTACGTCGGCAACCCGGCCGAGACCGGTGCCGTCGCCGCCTCCGAGGCCGAGGTTGCCGCCGACGCTGCCACGCGCGACGACAACATGGACTTCATCTACCTGGACGTCTGGTACCAGGACGCCTGGGAGACCCGCAACATCGCCCGTCAGATCAACTCCCTGGGCTGGCGCTTCTCGACCGAGTTCCCCAACGAGGGCGAGTACGACTCCACCTGGAGCCACTGGGCCACCGAGATCGCCTACGGCGGCAGCGCCACCAAGGGCATCAACAGCGACATAGTCCGCTTCCTGCGCAACAGCCAGCGCGACATCTCGCCCAACAACGGTCCGAGCACGGGCGGCGTGATGGACAACCCGCTCCTTGGCGGCTCCACCACCGAGGGCTTCGAGGGCTGGGGCAACGAGCAGGACTTCAACCTCTACATCGAGACCCTGTTCCTCGAGAACTTCCCGACGCGCTTCCTCATGCACTACGACGTGTATGACTGGGAGACTTACGCCGAGGGCGAGTCCCCCGTGGGCAACCACGAGAAGCAGATCACCCTCAAGAACGAGGCCGGCGACACCGTCGTGGTGACGCGCCACGAGGCGCAGCGCTCCGACAGCGTCATCGAGCGCGAGATCACGCTCAACGGCAAGAAGGTCCTCGACGACGACTCCTACCTGCTCCCCTGGACCACCGACGAGGGCGAGGAGAAGCTCTACCTCTACAGCCTCGACGGCGGCGAGGTCACGCTCGACGTGGCTCCCGGCTGGTCCGGCAGGAACGTCACGCTCTACAAGCTCACCGACCAGGGTCGCGTCGACGGCCAGGACATGACGCTCGGCGACTCCCTCACCTACAACTGCGAGGCGGGCGTCCCGTACGTCATCGTGGCCAACGGCTCCACCGCCCCCACGGCCGACACCGTGGACTTTGGTGAGGGCACCGGCGTCGTCGACCCGGGCTTCAACACCTACACCAACGGCGAGAAGCTCCACGCTGACGTCTGGGGCGGCGACATCGACAGCGATGCCGTCCAGGTCGAGGTTGCCGGCACCGGCGACCAGCGCCTGGCCATCAACTCCCCGTCCGAGTTCGTCTCCGTGAACACTCAGCTCACGGGCCTGACCCCGGGCGAGACCTACGTGGCCGAGCTCTTCATCGACAACCGCAGCGACGCCCCCGCGACGGTCTCCGTGGCCTCCGGCGAGAGCGTGAGCACCCGCACCGTGGGCAAGTCCGTGGTCAAGAACTACACGGCGAGCGACCAGCGTCACACGAGCGCCCTTCAGACCTCGTACCTGACGCGCGTCTATGTCAAGTTCACGGCCGAGTCCGAGACCGCGACCCTCGTGATCTCCCGCGCCGCGGGCGAGGGCAGCACCTACGTTGACAACATCCGCTACGTTGCCAACGCGGACTTCCCGGTGCAGGCTGCCGACGGCTCCTTCTTCCAGGACTTCGAGCATGCCGTCTCCGGTCTCTACCCGTTCGTGATCGGCCCGACCGCCAACGGTGGCGACGCCGTGACGCACCTGTCGCAGGACCACGGCAAGTACACCAGCGTCGGCTGGAACGGCAAGGTCATCGACGACGTCCTCGACGGCGAGTGGTCGCTCAAGCACCACGACAGCCGCCAGGGCCTGCTCTACCAGACCACGCCGCAGACGCTCTACTTCGAGCCGGGCGTGACCTACACGGTCGAGTTTGACTACCAGGTCGGCCCGCTCGGTCAGTACGCGATGATGGTCGGCGACGGCGAGAACACCTACGTCTCCGACTTCACCCCGCTGGCCGGCACCTACGACGAGGGCACCGGTACGCAGACCACCAAGCACGCGACCATGGAGGTCACGGGCTCCGAGTCTGGTCTCACCTGGATCGGCGTCCGCTCCCAGGGCACGCAGAACAACACGGCGATCGGCTCCGGTGACTTTGTCATCGACAACCTTCGCGTGACGCCCAAGGACGGCTCCGGCATCGACGCCGAGGCGCCCGCCGCTCCCGCGCAGGCCGCGTCCTCCGAGGTGACCAAGACCACGGCCACCGTCACCTGGACCGCCTCCACGAGCGACGACGTGGCGTACTACCGCGTCTTCGCCAACGGCGAGCTCGTCGCCGAGCTCGGTCCCGACGCCACGAGCTGCGTGCTCGACGGCCTCAACCCGGGCACGGACTACGAGGTCAAGGTCATCGCCTACGACGCGCACCACAATGCGTCCACGGCCGCGACCTGCTCCTTCACGACCGCGGGTGACACCGAGGCCCCGACCGTTCCGGGCGACGTCACCACCTCCGAGGTCACGAGCGACTCCGTGACCGTCACCTGGACCCCGTCCTCCGACGACTCCGCCGTGACGGCGTACAAGGTCCTCGTGAACGGCGAGCTGGTGGCCACGCTCGGCGCTGACGCCACGAGCTACAAGATCTCGGGCCTCGAGGCCGGCACGGCCTACGACATCCAGGTCCTGGCGGTTGACGCCGCCGGCAACGAGTCCGAGGCGGCGACCGTCTCCGTGACGACCGAGCCCGAGGAGGCACCCGAGCCCGGCGAGAACTACGCCGAGAAGATCGAGAGCCTCATCGACCGCAACTCCGGCCTTGTTGAGGGCGACTTCACGGCCGAGTCCTGGGCCGCGTACCAGAAGGCCCTCGCCGACGCCAAGGCCGCGCTTGCCGACGGCGCCTCCGACGAGGAGCTCAAGGCCGCCTACGAGGCGCTCAACGGCGCCATCGCCGGCCTCGAGAAGGCCGACGACGGCCAGCAGCCCGGCGGTACCGACCCCAACCCGGACGACCAGCAGCCCGGCGACAAGCCCGGCACTGGCGAGCCTGGTACCAACAGGCCGAGCGGTGGCCAGTCCACCGGCGGCTCCGGCGTCCCCGAGACGGGTGACGCCTCCGTGACCGGCATCGTGCCCATCGCCCTCATCGGCGTGGCGCTTGCCGGCGCCGGCATCGCCGCCATGCGCAAGGGTCTCAAGATCCACTAGCGCACGGCACGAGAGCCACCTCCAAGGGGCGGTCCCACCAGGGGCCGCCCCTTTTCTTACGAGCCCTGGCCCGTGCGCCGCACGGTGCGGGACACAAAAAACCACCCGCCCTGCGGGTGGTTGTGGTGACGGGTGATCCTGTCTAGCGGGAGGTCCTGTCGCCTGCGCTGGGAAGGCCGGCGACGGGGCGGAACAGCATACAAATTTGGGGTCGAAACTGAAAAAACCAGCCTTTTGCGGGCAACTTTGTATGCTATCGCCCGCGTCCGGCCCCCGGCCCGCGCCCCTACCCGAGCGACGCCAGCTGCGCGGGCAGCTCTCCCACGAGCGGGCGCATGTAGGCCCTCAGCTCGTCGCCGACGCCCATGCCGTCCGCGGCGATCCACTCGCTCGGGACGTTGCGGACCTGGTTGGCCACGGCGAGCACGTCGACGAGCTTGGTGCGGACCTCGTACGGACTGTCAGAGACGCGCTCGAGTGCGCACATCTTGGCCGTCTCGCCGGCAAACGCGGCCTCGACCGCGGCAAAGCCCAGGTCGTAGGCCTCGTTGAGGTCGGTGCGGCTGGCCACGTAGCTCGCGCAGCGCTGGAGCGTCGACAGCTCGACGGCACGCGTCTTGCAGCCCAGGCGTCGCTTGGCGAGCGCCGCGAGGTAGCGGCTCGCTCCGGAGAGCATCGCGAGGTGCCCGAACTCGTCCGTGTCCACGCCACCGGCCGCGGCGCGCTCGCAGACGAGCTGGCCGTCCGCGGTGCGCACGCCCTCGCTCACGCCCACCATCACGGTGTTCTTCTTGCGCAGGAGCTCGGAGAGGCGCTCGATGAGGGCCTCCTCGTCAAGCGGGACCTCGGGCAGCAGGACCACGTCCGGCTCGACGAACGCGAGCGCGCACGAGGCGGTGAGCCATCCCGCGTCGCGCCCCATGATCTCGACGAAGGTGACACTCTTGAGGTTGTAGACGTCCGCGTCGTAGGCGAGCTCGTTCATGGCGGTGGCCACGAAGCGCGCCGCGGATCCGTAGCCGGGGGTGTGGTCGGTGCCCACGAGGTCGTTGTCGATGGTCTTGGGGACGCCGAGGAAGCGGATGTCGCTGCCCGTCTCGCGTCCGTAGGCCGCCAGCTTGGCGATCGTGTCCATGGAGTCGTTTCCGCCGATGTAGAGGACGGCCGAGGTGCCGATCTCCTGGAAGCGCTCAAAGAGCCTGTGGTAGACGCCCTCGTCCTGCTCCGGGGTGGGGAGCTTGAAGCGGCAGCTGCCCAGCCAGCTTGCCGGCGTGTTGCAGAGCAGGTCAAGGTCGACCCGGCTCAGGAAGGCCTCGTCAAGACGGACCGAGCGCCCGTCGAGAAACCCCTGGATGCCGTAGCGCATGCCCTCGACGCGCGAGCCCTCGAGCGTGCCTGCGGCGATGACTCCCGCCAGGCTCGCGTTGATCGCGGCGGTGGGTCCGCCGGACTGTCCAACCAGCACGCACTTCTCGCTCATGGGACTCCCCCTTCACTGACGACGTTACGAAAAAGCATACCGCAGATGGTGGGAGGGGAGCGCCCCGTGGTGTCGCCCGGACGGCATGGGAAGCGCCCCGAGCGGGGGCTCGGGGCGCGGGGAGGACAGGGAG
>NZ_NFIU01000011.1 GCF_002159535.1 Olsenella sp. An290
GACCCCGACCCCGCAGAAACCAACCCGACTTCTCCCGAGGAGTGATCGCATATGCAGCCCGTACTCAACACCGAGGATGTCAAGTGCGTCGAGGTGGCGCTCACGCGTGAGGGAGTGAGCGTCTCCGAGCTCATGCACCGGGCGGGGTGCGCCGCCGCGCAGGAGGTCATGGAGCTGGGCGACGCCGAGAGCGTCGTCGTGCTCGTGGGCCTGGGGAACAACGGCGGCGACGGCTGGGTCGCCGCGGAGGCGCTCCACGCGCGCGGCCTCAACGTGACGGTGGTCTCGCCGATCGAGCCCGACCAGCTCTCCGGCGACCTCGCGCGCCAGGTGGCGCAGAGCGCGCTCAAGGCGGGCATCGAGCCCGTGGTGGGTCCTTCTCGCGATGAGCTCGAGGGGCTTCTGTCGACGGCCGACGTGGTGCTCGACTGCATGCTCGGGACGGGCTTTCACGGCGAGGTCCGCGCCCCCTTTGACATCTGGATCGAGTGCGTGAACGGCTGCGGGGCGCGCGTCATTGCCGTCGACGTGCCGAGCGGCCTCTCCGCGCAGACGGGCCTTGCCGCAAAGACCTGCATCGTGGCGGACATGACGGTCACGATGCTCGCCCTGAAGCCGGGCCTTCTCGCCGATGACGGCCGCGACGTGTGCGGCGCCATCGTGGTGGCCCCGCTCGCCGAGCAGACCGGCCGGCTCGTGGTGGATGCCGACCCCGTGGCCTGGCGCACCGACCTGGCCGACTACCTCGACGTCCTGCCGGCGCCCACGACGGCCGTGGACAAGTTCTCCCGCGGCTCCGTGCTCGTGGTGGCCGGCTCGCGCCGCTTCCCGGGAGCCGCCATCATGGCGGCTCGCGCGGCCGCGCGCATGGGTGCGGGCTACGTGACCCTGGCCATCCCGGCCTCCGCGGCCTACGTTGCCCAGAGCCACCTGCTCGAGATCCCGGTGGTCCCGCTGCCCGAGGACCCCGACGGCGTGGTCTCGAGCGAGGCCGCCGAGATCGTGTCCAAGCTCGCCGCGCGCTCCTCGGCCGTGCTCGTGGGCCCGGGCCTGCGCGTCACGGGGGGCTCCTCCGCCGTGGTCTCGGCGCTGCTCCAGGCGGAGGTGCCGCTCGTCGTCGACGCCGACGGCCTCAACTGCCTGGCGCGCCTCACCAACAACTGCCTGCCTGAGTTTCCCGAGCTCACGCGCCGCGCCGCCCCGCTCGTGCTCACCCCGCACCGCGGCGAGCTCGGCCGCCTCGTGGGCCAGCCGGACAACCCGCCCGTCTCCCTCGTGGAGCAGCTCGAGGCCGCGCGCAAGATCGTGTGGGCCGACGGCGGCTCGGAGCTTGTCGTCGTGACCAAGGGCACCGCGACGGGCTGCGTGAGCGTGGAGCAGGCCGTGATGCCCAAGCCGGGCCCCGCGGCGCTCGCCACGGCGGGCTCGGGCGACGTGCTCGCCGGCATGATGACGGCGGCCCTCGCGCAGCGCGCGGGGGAGGACGTGGACCTGGCGCTGCTCGCCGCCTTCGTGTGCGAGGTCCACGGCTACGCGGGCTCGCTCGCGGCGGAGCGCGTGGGCTCGCACGCCGTCATGGCCTGCGACCTCATCGACGTCATCGGACTTGCCTCCGACGCCGTCGAGGAGCACGCCACGTACCCGACGGACCCCGAGGAGGACTAGTCCGGCCCAGGCCGGGGGAGGAGCCGCTGGCTCATGGAGAGAGACAGGGTGAGGAGCCCGGAGAGCCGCTGGGCGTGGGTCGAGGTGGACCTTGCCGCGCTGCGGAGAAACACCGCCGCGTTCAGGCGCCTCATCGGGCGCGGGACGCAGATGATGTGCGTGGTCAAGGCGGATGCCTACGGGCACGGCGCCGTGGCCTGTGCCAAGACCATGCGCGCCGCCGGTGCCGACCAGTTTGCCGTCGCCACGGTGGCCGAGGGCGTGGCCCTGCGCGAGGCGGGCATCGAGTGGCCCATCCTCATCCTCTCCGAGCCGCCCGTCGACTGCGTGCGCACGCTTGTGGAGCACGACCTCATGCCCTCGGTCTACACGGCCGACTTTGCCCTCGCCCTAGGCGAGGCCGCGGCGTCCGCGGGGCGCGTGGCCCGCTACCACCTGGCGCTCGACACGGGCATGACGCGCATCGGCGTGCGCCGGGGCGACGTCGTCGAGCTGCGCCGCACCATCGACTTTCACCGGGGCCTCGAGTGCGCGGGCACCTTCACGCACTTCGCGACCGCCGACGTCCCCGACGACTGGGACTTTGCCCTCCAGCTCAACCGCTTCCGCGAGTCCGTGGAGGCGCTGCGCGGGGCGGGCCTGGAAACGGGGCTCGTCCACTGCGACAACACGCCGGGCACGGTCATGCACCCCGAGTGCCGCTTCGACATGTGCCGCGTGGGCATTGGCCTCTACGGCCTGCACCCCGCCGACGTCACGCGGGTGCGCCTGGAGCTCGAGCCCGTGATGAGCGTGCGCGGCCGCGTGACGCGCGCGGTCTACCCCAGCGTGGGCGACGGCGTGGGCTACGGGCTCACCTGGCGCGTGCCCAAGCAGAACATCCAGGTCGCCACGGTGCCCATCGGCTACGCGGACGGCCTCGCGCGCGAGCTCTCCAACAACATGGACGTCCTGGTGGACGGCTGCCGCTGCCGCCAGGTGGGCAACATCTGCATGGACCAGTTCATGTTCGCGGTGGACGTCAACAGCGCCCGTTCCTATCGCCCGTCGCGGCCGGTGGAGTACGGCGACGTGGTCACCCTCATCGGGTCCGACGGCGACGAGCGCATCACCGCTGACGAGATGGCCCGCCTGAGAAACACCATCAACTACGAGGTTGTCTGCGACTTTGGGATGCGCCTTGAGAAGATCTACACCTAGCGCCGGCACGCGCCGCGCGACCGCCGCGCAGAGAAGGGGGCTCGACCTCATGTCCGTCATGTACATTCCCGGGCACGACCACCAGGGGCCGCGCGAGGTCTCCCTGCAGGAGATTCGCGACCTCATGGGCAACTGCCAGCTCTGCCCGCTCGGCGCCACGCGCACGAACCTCGTCTTTGGCGTGGGCAACCCGCACGCGCGCGTCATGTTCATCGGCGAGGGCCCCGGGCGCAACGAGGACCTGCAGGGCGAGCCCTTCGTTGGGGCGGCGGGCAAGAAGCTCGACTCGCTGCTCGCCTGCGCGGGCCTCACCCGGGACGAGATCTACATCGCCAACGTGGTCAAGTGCCGCCCGCCCGGAAACCGCAACCCGCGCCCCGAGGAGATCGAGGCCTGCGCGCCCTTCCTGCGCGAGCAGATCCGCTCCATCTGGCCGGACGTGATCGTGTGCCTGGGCAACTTCGCCTCGCAGTTCGTGCTGCGCACCAACGCCGGCGTGACCACGCTGCGCGGCCGCCTGCACCAGACGGGCCACTTCGTGGTGTGCCCCACGTTCCACCCCGCGGCCTGCATCTACCACTCCGAGTGGCAGCCCCTGCTCGAGGAGGACCTTGCGATGGTGGGGGCCTGGCTCGCGGAGCATCCCGCGGGCTCGGACGCCGCCCAGGGAGGTGCGCGATGAGCGAGAAGAGCTTCCGCACGACCTCGCGCGAGGAGACGATCGCCCTGGGGGAGCGGCTGGGGCGCGTGCTCGCCGCCGGCGACGTGCTCGTGCTGACGGGCGACCTTGGCGCGGGGAAGACCCAGCTCACCAAGGGGATCGCCGCCGGCATGGGCGTGACCGACGACGTCACGAGCCCCACCTTCACCATCGAGATGGTCTACGAGGGTGCGGGGATGCCGCTCTACCACTTTGACCTCTACCGCCTGGACTCGCCCGAGCAGCTGGAGGACACGGGCATCTTTGACGTGCTCGGCGCTGACGGCGTGTGCTCGATCGAGTGGGGCGAGCAGTTTGCCGAGGAGATCGGCGACGCGCGCGTGGACGTCTTCGTGACGCGCCTCGACGATGAGGCCGCGCCGGGCGAGGAGCCCCCGCGCGAGGTGCGCCTGGTGGCGCACGACCCCCGCGGCGAGGAGCTTCTCGCGAGTCTCTGACGGGGCCTGCCAGGTCACGGGCCGCAGGTTCTTCTCGCCCGCGCCCTCCAAAATTGAGAGAAATTCTCAGTTGATATTAACTCTCAATATGCTAGAATCTCCTCAGCGAGAGGGGAGGGGACATGCCAGCACGAAACACGGTTCAGCGCCAGGTCATCGAGGAGACGCTGAGGTCGCTGGCCAACCATCCCACCGCCGACGAGGTCTATGACGCCGTCCACGCAGAGCACCCCAGCATCGGCAAGGCCACGGTCTACCGGACGCTGGGCAGGCTCTCCGACGAGGGGACGATAGGCCGCGTGCGCATCAACAACGGCGCGGACCGCTTTGACCATCGCACGTTTTCCCACTACCACGTGCGCTGCGTGCGCTGCGGTCGGGTGGACGACGTGATGATCCCCCTTCTGGGGGACGTCGACGAGGCGGCCGCTCGCGCGTCGGGCTATCAGATCTGTGGTCATACGCTGCAGTTTGATGGCATCTGCCCCGCGTGCCAGGCATGCGGGGAGGAGCGGGGCTAGGCATCTCCGGCCCAGGCGTCGCCCGGGCCGCGTGCATAGGAGAGGACGGCGGAGCTGAGGGGCTCCGCCACCTACGCGACAACAAGGAGGTTTCACGATGGACAAGTGGGTCTGCAAGGTCTGCGGTTACATCTACGAGGGCGCCGAGCCGCCGGCGGAGTGCCCGGTCTGCAAGGCTCCCGCGAGCCAGTTCGAGAAGGTCGAGGGTGAGCTCAAGCTCGCCGCCGAGCACGAGTACGGCATCTACGCCAAGACCGTGAAGGACAACGCCGACATCTCCGACGAGGACAAGGCCTACATCCTCGAGCAGCTCAAGGCCAACTTCACCGGTGAATGCTCCGAGGTCGGCATGTACCTCTGCATGGCGCGCATCGCTCACCGCGAGGGCTACCCCGAGATCGGCCTCTACTGGGAGAAGGCCGCCTACGAGGAGGCCGAGCACGCCTCCAAGTTCGCCGAGCTGCTGGGCGAGGAGCTCGAGCCCAACATGAAGGCCGACACCAAGGCCAACCTGGCCTGGCGCGTTGACTGCGAGTTCGGCGCCACCGCCGGCAAGACGGAGCTCGCCGCCTGCGCCAAGAAGAACGGCCTCGACGCCATCCACGACACCGTCCACGAGATGGCTCGTGACGAGGCCCGCCACGGCAAGGCTCTCAAGGGCCTGCTCGAGCGCTACTTCGGCTAATGGCTGGCCGGCCGAGGAAGAAGGCCGCCGGATCTGCCCGATCGAAGAAGGTCAAGCCCTCGGGGCCCGTGCCGTGCGCGGTGCTCTGGGGGCTTGACCCCTCTTCCGAGAGGGGCGCGGCGGTGCGGGCGGTGCTGCGCGAGATGGGCGTGGTGGCGCGCACGGCGGGGTACGAGCGGCTGGGCGAC
Organism: Olsenella sp. An290; assembly: GCF_002159535.1. GTDB lineage: Bacteria > Actinomycetota > Coriobacteriia > Coriobacteriales > Atopobiaceae > Thermophilibacter. The sequence continues at coordinate 5,418 of NZ_NFIU01000011.1, forward strand.
GCGGCGGGCGCCTTCGCGCGGCTGCCGGGATTCCGGCCGGCGCCGGTGCCGTTTGCGGGGCCGGAGCCGTCGGTGGGGGAGTTCGTGCTGCTCTGCGGGCTTACGGACGCGCAGGTGAACGAGTTTCTGGCGCGCTCGCGCGAGGCGGGGTGCGTCGTGGACGCAAAGGCGCTGATCACGAAGGTCAACCGCGCCTGGCCGCTCGCGCAGCTGATCGAGGCCGTGGCCGAGGAGCACCGCCAGATGGGGTCGGGTCAGGCTGCGGGCGCGCCGGGGCCGGGTGCGGGGCCGGAGGGCGCGGAGGGCGCGGCGGAGTAGGCGGCCGCTGGCGCGCCCGAGCCCGTTCCTGTCCTGTCGATGTGCCTGGCGCGGTTCTTCTCGCCGGGCCCGACCTTGGTTCCTCTTGCGGGTGCGCTCGGGCGTCTCGCCCCCTCCCGCGCGGCCGAGCTCATATCCTTTGCGTGGTTGGCCGCGGTCGGCTGCGGGCTGGCCTCGACCGCGTGGGAAGACAACGACATTGGGTGTTTTGGCCCCTCGCGTATCTCCTGAGGACGATTTCGTGCGGTTTTGGAACGGTATTGGGTCAATGGTTTTATATCAACGCAAAGAATCAGCCCAATCTTGCCCTCATTTTTGACCAAATTGCCGTGTTATCGCCGGTATTGGGTAGGGGGTTTGATGTGTTGGGGATTCTCATATCAAACCGTTGACCCAATACCGTCGCGCTCGGCTGACCGGGCCGGCACGCGCCGCCCGGCACGCCCCCCGGCGTGCACGCCGCCCCGGACCAGCGCGCGAACTGCGGGAGTACGGGCCCGTGCCGCTCGCGCTACACTAGACGGGTTGAAATCCCGACCGAGAAGAGCCGCCCATGAGCGAGAAGAACCCTGAGGCCGTCGCGCCCTCTGCCGAGAAGATCGTCCTTGCGCTGGACACGTCCACGGACATGCTGGCGTGTGCCGTCGGGCGCGTGGGCGCGGACGGCTCCGTGACGGTGCTGGCCGCGCGCGACCATATGTGTCGCCGCCAGGCCAACGTGGAGCTCGTGACCACGGCGCAGCAGGCGCTCGCCGATGCGGGCCTTGCGATGGGCGACCTCGACGCCGTGCTCGTGGGGCGCGGTCCGGGCTCGTTCACGGGCGTGCGGATTGGCATCGCCACGGCCAAGGGCCTGGCGTGCGGCGCGGGCCTGCCTCTGTACGGAACTTCCGCGCTCGACGCGATGGCGTGGTCGGCGCATGCCGGCGGCGCGCGCGGCACGCTCGCGGTGGCCGGCGACGCCATGCGCGGCGAGGTCTACCCCGGCATCTACGAGCTTGACGAGGCCGGCGCGCACCGCACCTTTCCGGCCGAGACCGTGCTCAAGGCGGATGCCTGCGTGGCCGCGTGGGCCGGTCGCGCGGACGCCGCCGAGCTCACGCTCACGGGAAACGGCCTGGCCAAGTACCGCGCGCGTTTTGAGGCCGCGGGGCTCGCGTCCTTCTCGCCCGAGGAGGCGTGGTATCCCACGGGCGAGGGGCTGCTCCGCGCGGCGGTGGAGGCCGGCGTGTTTGACGGCGCCGCGGCCCAGCCCGGCGACCCGGCGCTGGTGCTTCCCATCTACACCCGCCTCTCTGACGCCGAGGAGGCGGAGCGCACGCGCCTGGGCCTCAAGAAGCCGGCGACCGTGGAGCTCACCGGCGTGGATGACGCGCTCGCGGGGATCCACCTGCAGCTGCGCCCCATGACGGTGAACGATACCGCCGCCGTGGCCGCGCTCGAGGCGGCGGCCTACGAGGGCTCCGCGCACACGCCGTGGACCGAGAAGATGTTCTACGAGGAGCTCTCCCAGCCCGGTCGCAGCTGGTGGGTCGCGCACGACCAGGGGACCGTCATCGGATTTGCGGGCGGCGTGCTTGCCGGCGCCGACTTTGAGATCGAGGAAGTTGTGGTGGACGCGTCGCGCCGGCGCGAGGGCATCGCCACGCGCCTCGTGGCGCGCGTTGCCTACGACGCGCAGATGCTCGGCGCGAGCACGATCTCCCTCGAGGTGGACGAGAAGAACGAGCTCGCCCGCGCCCTTTACGGCGCGCTCGGACTCGCGGAGGAGGGCCGTCGTCCGGGCTACTACCCGGCAGCCGCCGGCGAGCCCGCGCACGATGCGCTCATTCTGCGCGCCCCGCTGCCGCTCGCGGCGGACGCCGTGATCGCGACCGGCCGCCCGGAGCCCGCCCCCTCCATCCGCCCATGGCCCATCGTGCCCGCGCCGCGCAGCGACGAGGCGCGCGCCGCGCTGGCCGCCGCCGGTCCGCTCATCCTTACGATCGAGTCCTCCTGCGACGAGACCGCCATGGCCGTGACGGACAGCCATGGCGTCGTGTGCGCGAGCGTCGTGGCCACGCAGATCGACTTCCACGCGCGCTTTGGCGGCGTGGTGCCCGAGATCGCCTCCCGCAAGCACACCGAGGCCATCGTGGGCGTCTTCGAGGAGACGCTTGCACGCGCCGGCGAGCACTTCGGCGTGGACACGCTGGCGCCTTCGGACCTCGCGGCCGTGGGCGTCACGGCGGGCCCTGGCCTCGTGGGCGCGCTCGTGGTGGGCGTCGCGTTTGCCAAGGGCCTCTGCGCGGCCGCTGACCTGCCGCTCATTGCCGTGCACCACCTCGAGGGCCACCTCATGGCCAACCTCTTCGAGACGCCGGACCTCGAGCCCCCCTTCGTGGCGAGCATCGTCTCCGGTGGCAACACCATGCTCGTCCACGTGCGCGCCTGGGGCGACTATGTGCTCCTGGGCGCCACGATCGACGACGCTGTGGGCGAGGCCTTCGACAAGGTGGCCAAGGCGCTCGGCCTGGGATACCCCGGCGGCCCCGTGATCTCCAAGCTCTCCGCACAGGGCAACCCGCGCGCGATTCACTTCCCGCGTGCGATGATGCACAGCGGTGACTACAGCTTCAGCCTCTCCGGCCTCAAGACGGCCGTCATCACCTACATCGAGGGCGAGAACCGCGCCGGCCGCGCGATCAACCTGCCCGACCTGGCGGCGAGCTTCGAGGCCGCGGTCATCGACGTGCAGGTGGCCAAAGCCGTGACGGCCGTGGAGGAGACCGGCGTGACGGACTTCTGCGTCGGTGGCGGCGTGGCGGCCAACCCGGGCCTGCGCGCGGCGTACAAGAAGGCGCTCGAGAAGCGCGGCGTGCGCGTGACCGTGCCGCCCATGCGCGCCTGCGGCGACAACGCGGCCATGATTGGCATCGCGGCGCTCAGGAGCTACAACGCCGGGTCCTTCTCGCCGCTCACGCTGGACGCCGACCCCAACGCCGCCCTGGGCACCTGGTCCACCCCCGACGCCCCCGTCCCTCCCGTGTGGGAGTGATGTGACGAAGGGACAGTCCCTTCGTCACATTTTGCGAGAGGTGGATGCGGGGTGAGAGAAGGGGTGCGATGTACTTCCGGTACGGACAGGAGGAGACGGACTACCTCAAGGCGCGCGATCCGGTGCTCGGCGAGCTGATCGAGAAGATCGGCCCCGTGCGCCGCGAGGTGGACCCTGACGTCTTTTCTTCCGTGGTGCACCACATCGTGGGCCAGCAAGTCTCCACTAAGGCGCAGGCGACGATATGGGCGCGCCTGCAGGAGCTCCTGGGTACGGTGGACGCGGCGCACGTGCTTGCGCGTACCCCTGCTGAGCTGCAGTCTGTTGGTATGACCTTCCGGAAGGTGGACTACATACGGGAGTTTGCGCGGTGCGTCTCGGACGGCGAGTTCGATCTTGCCGCAGTGGCGGTGATGCCGGACGAGGAGGCCATTGCGGCACTTTGTGCGCTACCAGGCATCGGACGCTGGACGGCGGAGATGATCCTGCTCTTCTGTCTTGAGCGTCCCGACGTGCTGGCCTTTGATGACCTGGCAATCCAGCGTGGCCTGCGCATGGTCTACCATCATCGCAAAATCACGCGCAAGCTCTTCGAGAAGTACCGGCGTCGCTACAGCCCCTACGGCAGCGTGGCCAGCCTCTATCTTTGGGCCGTGGCGGGCGGCGTCATCCCCGGAATGCGCGACTATGCGCCCAAGACCAAGCCATCGTTGGGAAAGGTGTGACATGCATACCTGCGACCACGAATCCCCGCTGGGAAAGATGCTGCTCGCGGCCGACGACGCCGGGCTCACGGGCGCATGGTTCTACGGTCAGCGCTCCTTTGCGCGCGGGCTGGAGGGTGCCGAGAAGGACGCGGAGACAGGCGAGCCCGCCGACTCGCCCGTTCTTCTCGCCGCACGTTGCTGGCTGGACGCGTACTTCGCAGGAGAGCGTCCGGGCGTGGCCGACGTCCCGCTGGCGCCGCGCGGCACCGCGTTCCAGCGTCGCGTGTGGGACGCGCTTCTCGCCATCCCGTACGGGGAGACGCGCACGTACGGCGAGCTTGCGGCTGAGCTGGGGTCGTCGCCGCGTGCCGTCGGCGCCGCCGTGGGCAGGAACCCCGTCAGCGTGATTATCCCGTGCCACCGCGTCCTGGGCGCGGGCGGCTCTCTCACCGGCTACGCCGGCGGCCTCGAGCGCAAGCGAGCCCTTCTCGCGCTTGAGCGGGCCCATGCGCCGGAAAGGCCGCACGGGGCATACGTAAACTCGCTTTTTCGGAAATTCTAGTTTGCGCGTTCTCGAGCTCGCGGTTTTTGATGCGTAAACGAGAAAAACAGTGTAATTTGACCGGGAATCTGGGTTTACGCGTTAAAAACTTCAAATCAAATCACGCGTAGCCAAAGGTTTCCGAAAAACCAGATTGCGCGTCCCCGAACTGCCGAACCGTGCAAAAGTGCCTGTCCCCCTTGCACGCAGGCCGTGCAAGGGGGACAGGCACTTTCGCACGCCTAGCACGCACCGGACCCGCACATGAGCTCGATGATCGTGCGGTCGGTCTCGCGCATGCCCTGAGCGGCCAGAACGCCCACGTTGCGGATCGTGTTCTCCACGCCCTTGACCACGATGCCGTCGCCGCCAAAGAACTGCTTGCCCTGCCGCTGCATCTGCATGCCCAGAAGGCCGGCCTCCACCGCGCTCGCGATCTTGGCCGCGCAGCTCGCCTTGGCGCCGTCGCAGACCATGCCGGACTCGATGGCGATGGCGTTGACCACCGTGTGCGCCACCTCGTCGGCGCGCCCGCCGTAGAGGTAGGTGATGCCGGCCGCCGCGCCCGCGCCCGCGCTCGTGGCGCCGCAGTAGGCGGAGAGCCGGCCTATGCCGGTCTTGAGGTGGATGGTCACCAGGTTGGACACCACAAGCGCGCGCAGCAGCTCCTCGTGCGCCACGCCCAGCTCCTGCGCGTACACGATCACGGGCACGCTGGCCGTGAGGCCCTGGTTGCCGCTGCCGGAGTTGATGACCACGGGCAGCTCGCAGCCGCCCATGCGCGCGTCGGAACCGGCGGCGGCCCAGGCCTTGGCGCGGTTGGCCACGCCGTCGCCGTACGCCTCCAGGAGCACCTTGCCAATGCCCGCGCCCCAGCCGCCCGTGAGCCCCTCGCGCGCGATGGCCACGTTGCAGGCGATCTGCCGGCCCAGGACCTGCTTCACGTCCTCCAGGTCCACCGCGCCGGCAAACTCGACGATCTTCTCGACAGAGAGGAGGCTGCGGTCCGCCCCGGAGTCCTTCTCGCCCGCGCCCTCCTCGAAGGGCTGGTCGAGAAGAACCTCGCCATCACGCTCCACGCGGATGACGTTGGTGTGCGAGCCGGCGATCTCGCAGAACGCCGTGTGGCCGCCGCCGGAGACGCGCACCTGGATGTCGAAGATCCACGGCCGCTCGCTCGGCGTCACGGTGACCTCGTGCGTGGCGAGAAACGCGCGCATCTCCTCGACCTGCTCGGGGGTGACGCCGGCCAGGACCTCGAGCTTGGCGTCCGCGTTGCCCGCGACCACGCCTGCCGCCGCGGCCGCCTCGATGCCGCGCGCGCCGCCCGTGTTGGGCACGACGACGCTCTTCACGTTCTTGATGATGTTGGAGGAGGCGGCCACGTCCACGCGCTCCGGCGCCGCGCCGAGCGCGCTCCGCGCGAGCGCGGCGCAGTAGGCCACGGCGATGGGCTCGGTGCAGCCCATCGCGCAGACGAGCTCCTCCTCGAGGATGGCGACGTAGGCGTCGTAGGTCTCCTGGTCCATGGGATCCCTTCCCGACGTGCAAGGGGGACAGGCACTTTTGCACGCCCCGGAAGCGTGCAAAAGTGCCTGTCCCCCTTGCACGCTCACCCGTTACGGCGGTGTTTCCCAGTAGTCTATCAGCTCGCGGTCCTTCTCGACCCGCGGTATTCTTCTAGCGTGCGCGTAACTTTCTCGCATCGGGTGTGCCCGCTTGCAAGGGGGAGGGGAATGGGTCCCCTCCGGTTGCGTCGCGCGGAAGGGGATTACCAAACAGGGAAAGGAACCACCATGAAGGCCACCCCGCACGTGTACGTATCTGACAGAGTCTCTCGCCGCGACTTCCTCAAGCTCTCGGGCCTCGTGGCGGGCATGGGGGGCGTGATGGTCCTTTCCGGCTGCGGTCCCGCCGCGCAGGAGCCCACCGCCGACGCCTCGGACGAACCGGCCGCCGACGCCGCGTCCGACGGCGCCGTCACGCTCGGCGACGGCACGACGCTGCGCGTGGGCATGGAGGCGGCCTACGCCCCGTACAACTGGCAGGTCTCCGAGGAGTCCGAGTACACCATCCCCATCGAGAACGTCTCCGGCGCCTTTGCGGACGGCTACGACGTGCAGGTGGCCAAGATGATCGCCGAGGGCCTGGGCATGGAGGCCGTGGCCGTGAAGCTCGACTTTGCCGGCCTCATCGACGCGCTCAACAACGGCCAGATCGACATCGTCTGCGCCGGCATGTCCGTCGACCCGGAGCGCGCCCAGTCCGCGGACTTCTCCGACTCCTACATCGACGACGACATCGTCATGATCACCACCAAGGACTCCGCCTACGCCGGCGCCACCACCTTCGCCGACCTCGCCGGCGCCTCCGTCCTGGGCCAGGCCGCCACGATGTACGACACCGTGATCGACCAGATCCCCGACGTCAACCACATGACGCCGGCCGAGACCGTGCCGCTCGTGGTCCAGGGCCTCACCAACGGCACCTGCGACATCATCACCTACTCGATGCTCTCGGTGCCCAAGCTGCTGGAGACCTACCCCGACTTCGTGGAGCTCGAGATGACCGACAAGTTCGAGGGCTCCGTCATGCCCGACAACGCGGCCATCGCCAAGGGCCAGGATGCTGCGCTCGAGAAGATCAACGAGATCATCGCCGGCATCCCGGAGGACGAGCGCCAGCAGATGTGGAACGACTGCATGGACCGTCAGCCGGCCTAGGCCTGGTGCACAACAGCGATCTGCCTTGGAACGGGGCGGGGGCGCGGGCCCTCGTCCCGTTTGGGGCGAGAAGTACGAGGGGTTTGCATGAGAAAACTGCGTGACTTCGTGGCGGGCGACCACCGCTACGTCCTTCTCGGCACGTCCGCCGTGGCTCTGGTGGGCATGCTGCTCTCCAGCTCGCCGCGCCCCGCGATGAGCTTCCTGGCCCAGGCGTTTACCGTCGAGCTGGTGATGTACTACTTGCTGGTGGCGTGGCTCGTGGTGAGCGCCGCGGCCCTGGTGCTCAAGCTCGCGCACTGGCGCAGCTACGGGACGACGTCGCCCTTCGTGAGGCCGGCCGCCCGCCGCGCCCTGCGCTACGGCTCCTACGCGGTGTGGGCGATCGCGCTCGTGCTCCTGGCTGACCGCGGGGTCATGGGCGTCGCGTCCGCGTGGCAGGCCGCCGCCGCTGCCTCGGCCCGCCCCCAGGACGACATGCTCCAGGGCATCCTCTACATCCTCCAGCACGACCACCAGACCTTCACCACGGGCCTCGCGACCACCGTTGAGCTGGCGGTCTTTGGCACCGTCTTCGCCTTCTTCCTGGCGCTGCTGCTGGTCTTTGCGCGCATCCAGACCGTCGACCGGCCGGACAACGACTTCGTGCGCTTCTGGAAGAGGCTCGGCTGCGGCTTTGCCAAGGCGTACAGCACCGTGATCCGCGGCACGCCGATGATGATCCAGGCCATGATCATCTACCCGGCGATCTTTGCGCTCTTTCGCGGCACGGGCATGACCACGACGGAGATCAACGGCCTCTGGACGCCGTTTCTCGGCGGCCTCGTCACCATCACGCTCAACTCCACCGCGTACATGATGGAGGTGCTGCGCGGCGGCATCGAGTCCGTCGACCGGGGTCAGACGGAGGCGGCGCGCTCGCTCGGCCTCTCCCAGTGGCAGGCCATGCGCAAGGTGGTCTTCCCGCAGGGCATCAAGTTCGCGATCCCCGGGCTCTCCAACGAGCTCATCATCAACATCAAGGACTCCTCGGTCCTCTCGGTCATCGGCACCTTCGAGCTGGCCTTTGCGAGCACCACGGCAACCGGCGTCTACTACAACCAGCTGCAGCCGAGCCTCATCTCGGCGGTGGTGTACCTCTTCCTCACGATGGTGGCGTCCTGGCTGCTCGGGAAGTTTGCCAAGCACTTTGACGTCAAGCCCGAGCCGGTGGGGAGCACGTCCGACAAGAACCTCGTGGGGGAGGAGTAAGCATGGCCGAGAAGAACGTCACGACCGCCGGCGCCGCCGGAGCCGGCGCCCGCTTCGCCGAGCCCATGGTCCGCATCGAGGGCCTGCAGAAGAGCTTCGGCGACCTGGAGGTCCTGCGCGACATCAACCTTGACGTCATGCCCGGCCAGGTGGTCACGATCATCGGCGCCTCCGGCTCCGGAAAGTCGACGCTTCTGCGCTGCATCAACCTGCTCGAGACGCCCGACGCCGGCCACGTGTGGTTCCACGGCGCCGACCTCGCGGCCGAGCACGTGGACGTGAACCGCCTGCGCGAGAAGATCGGCATGGTGTTCCAGGGCTTCAACCTGTTCAACAACATGAACGTGCTCGACAACTGCACGCTTGCGCCCGTGACCCTAAAGAAGATGAAGAAGGCCGAGGCCGAGGAGGTCGCGATGCGCCACCTCGAGTCCGTGGGCCTTGCGGACTTCGCGCGCGCGGACGTGAACAACCTCTCCGGCGGCCAGAAGCAGCGCGTGGCCATCGCGCGCGCCCTCTGCATGCAGCCCGACCTCATGCTCTTCGACGAGCCCACCTCGGCGCTCGACCCGGAGATCGTGGGCGAGGTCCTGGAGGTTATGCGGCGCCTGGCCGCCGAGGGCATGACGATGGTCGTGGTCACGCACGAGATGGCCTTCGCCAAGAACGTCTCCGACGAGGTCGTCTTCATGGACAAGGGCGTCATTGCCGAGAAGGGCGCGCCGTCCAAGATCTTCTCGGCACCCGAGCACCCGCGCACCCGCGAGTTCCTCGCCCGCTACCTCGAGGGGTAGCGTGCAAAGGGGACAGGCACTTTTGCACGCCGTCCTGGGGTCTGAAGGGGTATAACATCTCCCATCAACAAGGCGAGGGGAGGGGCTATGCCCAGATTACCAAGACGTGTTGCAGAATCTGGCTTTTACCACGTAGTTCTCTACGCAAACGGTCGGCAGAACCTCTTTGAGGAAGACGCCGACCGTTTGGCTTTTCTTGACATGTTCGTGGAAGCTGCGCGCAAGCACGGCGTCAGCATTCTGGCATGGTGTCTCATGGCAAACCACATCCACCTGCTTCTCGAGGACCCGGACGACTGCCTGAGCGAGCTGATGCGCTCCCTTGCCACGCGCTACGCCCAGCGCTTCAACAGGCGAGGGGGTCACGCAGGGCACGTGTTTCGAGGGCGGTTCTACAGCAGCCCCGTCGAGGGCGAGGCCTATCTCCTCGAGGCCATGCGCTACATCCACAACAACCCCGCGAAGGCCGGCATCTGCGCGGCGGAGGACTATCCGTGGAGCAGCTACCATGAGTACGCCGGCGCTCCCGACCGCACCGGCACCGGGCGCGCCGGCACCGGGCGCACCGGCGCTCCCGACCGCGCCGACACCGACCGCCCCGGCGTTCCCGACCGCACCGACACCGGGCTGCTGCTCGAGATGCTCGGCGGCCGCGAGGCGTTCGTCAGGTTCTCGAGCTCTTCCGAGCGCGTCCGCTACCGCCCGCCGGCCCGGCCAAGGCTCGCCGACGCCGCGGCGGAGGAAGTCGCGCGCGAGGTTTTGGGCCCACTGACGGCATCGGAGCTCAAGGGCCAGGAGCAGGCCCGGCGCAATGCGCTACTCTGTGAGTTGCGGGAGGCGGGGCTGTCCGTGAGGCAGATCGAGAGGCTCACGGGCATTGGCCGCGGCACCATCACAAGAGCAACGACGTAGCGTGCAAAGGTGCCTGTCACTTTTGCACGCCGTTCACGGAGGAGGCAGGATGAGGGACGGGTTCGTCAAGGTGGCGGCGCTGACGCCGGAGGTCCGCGTGGCGGACGTGAGCTTCAACGTGGGCGCCTGCACGGCGGCGGTCCGCGAGGCGGCCGCGCAGGGAGCCGCCGTCATCGTTCTCCCGGAGCTCGCCATCACCGGCTACACCTGCGAGGACCTCTTCTGGCAGGACGCGCTCGTCCGCGCCGCCGACGCCGGCCTCGCCGACCTCGCCGCCCGCACGGCGGACCTTGCCGCCCTGATTCTCGTGGGCGTGCCCGTGCGCGCCAACGGAAAGCTCTACAACTGCGCCGCCGCCCTGAGCGCCGGGCGCCTGCTCGGCCTTGTCCCCAAGACGCACATCCCCACCTACCACGAGTTCTACGAGGGCCGCCACTTCGTTCCCGGCCCGGCGGACCCCGTGGCCGTCTCGTTTGCCGGCAAGAAGAACGTGCCCTTGGGCACCAACCTGCTCTTCTCGTGCGCGGAGCTCCCCGAGCTCGTGGTGGCCGCGGAGATCTGCGAGGACCTCTGGGCGCCTGACCAGCCCTCCGTCTCCCACGCGCTCGCGGGCGCCACGCTGATCTGCAACCTCTCCGCCTCGAACGAGCTCGTCGGCAAGGCCGACTACCGCCGCGACCTCGTGCGCGGCCAGAGCGCCCGGCTCGTCTGCGGCTACCTCTACGCGAGCGCCGGCACCGGCGAGTCCACGCAGGACGTGGTCTACTCCGGGCACGACCTCGTGTGCGAGAACGGCCGCGCCCTCGCCGAGGCCGCGCCCTTCGGCTGCGGCCGCGCCATCTCGGAGGTCGACGTCCGGCACCTCGTCGCCGAGCGCACCCGCATGTCCACGTTTACGTGCGCGGCAGCGCCGGAGGAGGCGGGTTACGCGTGCCTGTCCTTCTCGCTCGGCGAGGGCGCCGCGGAGCGCGAGACCTCGCTCACCCGCTGGGTGGACCCGCACCCCTTTGTGCCGTCCGACGCGCACCGCCGCGCGGAGCGCTGCGAGGAGGTCTTTGCCATCCAGGCCCACGGCCTCGCCAAGCGCCTCGCGCACACGCACTCGCGCCGTGCGGTGATCGGCCTCTCGGGCGGGCTGGACTCCACGCTCGCCCTGCTCGTGTCCGTGCGCGCCTTCGACCTGCTCGGCCTTGACCGCGCCGGCATCGTGGCCGTGACCATGCCCGGCTTTGGGACCACGGACCGCACCTACAACAACGCCTGCGAGCTCGCCCGCACCGTGGGGGCCGAGCTGCGGGAGATCGGCATCGCCGCCGCCGTGCGCCAGCACTTTGCCGACATCGGCCACGACGAGGCCGTCCACGACGTCACCTACGAGAACTCCCAGGCCCGCGAGCGCACGCAGATCCTCATGGACGTGGCCAACCAGGAGGGCGGCCTCGTCATCGGCACCGGCGACCTCTCCGAGCTGGCCCTTGGCTGGGCCACCTACAACGGCGACCACATGTCCATGTATGCGGTCAACGCGAGCGTGCCCAAGACGCTGGTGCGCCACCTCGTGCGCTACGTGGCTGACACCTGCGGGGACGAGGCCGAGAAGAACGTCCTGCTGGACGTCCTTGACACCCCGGTCTCCCCGGAGCTTCTGCCCGCCACGGGCGACGGGCAGATCGCTCAGAAGACGGAGGACCTTGTGGGCCCCTACGAGCTGCACGACTTCTTCCTCTACGAGGTGCTGCGCCGCGGGACCAGCCCGGCCAAGGTCTACCGGCTTGCCCGCCATGCGCTGGGCGAGAAGTACGACGACGAGACGATCCTCGCCTGGCTCAAGGTCTTCTACCGGCGCTACTTTGCCCAGCAGTTCAAGCGCAGCTGTCTGCCTGACGGCCCCAAGGTGGGCTCGGCGGCCGTGAGCCCGCGTGGCGACCTGCGCATGCCTTCGGACGCCTGCTCCGCCCTCTGGCTCTCCGAGCTCGAGAGCCTGTAGCGTGCAAGGGGGCGTGCAAGGGGGACAGTCACTTTTGCACGCATGGGGCGGCGTGCAAAAGTGACTGTCCCCCTTGCACGCCCCCTTGCACGCCTACCGTACGGTGATACGTACTCGATGCGGTCGCTGCCGGACCCAAAGGTCGCGCGCACGGCATAGCGTCGTCCGGGCTCCACTTCAAAGGCGAGCTGGCCGTTCTCGTAGGTGGAGGGAACCTCGTCGCCCAGCGAGTCGGCGGTGTCGAGCACGGGACGGACCCGCCGGAAGAGCAGCGAGTCCAACGCCGATTCCTCGCGCGGCTCGACCTCCTCCCAGTCGCGCACGTAGGCGGTGATCGGCGTCACGTCAAAGCGCACGGTGACGGGGGTGCTCCCGGCCATGTCCAGCTGCGCCAGCTCACTCGCGTCCAGCCGTTGTGGGCCAACCTGCACCAGCTGCCTTGCGTAGCGCTGGCCGTTCGCGGTGTAGCTCCAGTCGTAGCTGCCAAAGGTGAGCGTGAGCTCGTTCTCGGCGCCATTGGCGCTGAGGTGCGCCTCGGGGCCGTTGGCCTCCGGGATGGCCGGGTGCGGCAGCATGGCGCACGAGACGATCGTGGCGACAAAGATGGCCACGACCGCCACGATGACGATGGCGCGAGCAGGAACAGCTCGACCGTCTCCCTGTCGTGCATGCGGACCCCCCGTCTGGGCGCCTCCCGGCGTCCAACTTTTCGTCCGCACCCCCCACTCGAAAAAGGTTGGGTACTTTTTTGAGGGACCGTCGAGTAGCCCTCTGATCGGGCAGGCTCCTGAGCTGGTGTTTATCAGAATAGAAACAAAATCGTACTCAGGGGTCCCGTGAAAAAGTACCCAACCTTTTGTGGGCGACCGCCGCGCGGCCCTATGCCGTGAAGCCGTAGGTGACGGTGCCGTCCTCAAAGGCGACCTCGGCGGCGTAGCGCGCCCCCGGCTCGGCGGTGAAGCGCACCTGGCCGTCCTCGAGCGCAACGTCCACGGCCGTGCCGCCGGCGTCGAGCGAGCCCTCGTCCCAGGACGTGACCGAGGCATCCGTGGCGTCAAACTCAAAGGTCATCGTGACCTCGGTGGGCTCGGAGAGCGTTGCGTCGGGCAGCTCGCCCACCGCGTAGTCCGTGACGGCCGGTGCGTCCACGGCGATGGTCCTGCGCGTCTCGGCGGGCCCGTAGCTCCACTCGTAGCCGCAGGTCAGGGGCACAAGCGAGACCACCGCCTGGTCCGTGCGGTACTCCACCAGGGCGGAGGCGGGAGCCGCCGGGTCGCGCGGCGCCCAGATCTGGCTTACGAGGTCCTGGTACTCATCGGCGTCCTCGGGCGCGCCTTCGTCTATGAGCTCCACGCTCGTGATGCCTGGGTACTGCGCGGGGTAGCTCTCCAGCATGATGCCGTTGCCGGTCACGCGCACGACGTTGCCGGGCGCAAGCTCGGGCGTGCCGGCGGGAAGGGTGGGGAAGTAGGGGGCCTCGGTGTCCCGGTCCACAAAGAGGACCTCGTCGCCCTCTGCGCGGACGACGAGCGCGGTGCTCACGAACGCGTCGCCGGGGGCCTCCCCGGCCTGCTCCTCCGCGTCAGTGCCGCGCCCGTCCGTCTGTGGTGTCGTCTGCGGCGTGCAGCCCGCGCCTCCCAGCACGGCGACAAGCGCAAGCGCGGCGAGCGTGGTCGGGATGGCCTGGGTTCTCATGGCGTCCTCCGGGTGGGTTCGTTGCGTTAGAAAAATGCTACCCGTGCCGGGCCCTGGCCTTGCGTGTCGGTCGGCGGGCGCACGAGAAGGGCCCGTCCTCCGGGCGGCGTTGCGCGGCTCCCCTTCTCGCCCGGCGTCCTCTGCGCACGAACGCCTCAGAAAATCTAAGTGCGAGTTGGAAGATTTTTTTACGCGAGGTGGTATAAGTCACGTCGGCTGGGTATGATTCTGAACGTTGGATTGGGCGGTGCAAGACTCCACCCGCACCGCAGGAACGCCCGAACGGGCGCAAAGAAGGAGGTTCTTGAAGATGACCCTGAAGCCGCTTGGTGACCGCGTCCTCGTGAAGCCCGCCCCCAAGGAGGAGAAGACCTCGACCGGTCTCTACATCTCCAGTGGTGCGCAGGAGAAGCCGCAGCGCGGCCAGGTCGTGGCCGTGGGCGCCGGCAAGGTGAACGAGCACGGCGAGCGCATCGCCCTCGACGTCAAGGTGGGCGACGAGGTCTACTACGGCAAGTTCGGCGGCAACGAGGTGAAGATCGACGGCGAGGACTTCCTGCTGCTCCGCGCCGACGACATCTACGCCGTCATCGAGGACTAGCTTCCGACGTGGAAAGGGGACAGTCCCCTTTCCACATTCACCAGCAGCGTGCAAAGGGGACTGTCCCCTTTGCACATCGGAAAGGACAGAGAGAAATGGCCAAGGACATTCTTTTCGGCACCGACGCTCGTGCCAAGCTCGCCAAGGGCGTCAACACCCTCGCTGACGCCGTGACCACCACCATGGGCCCCAAGGGCCGCTACGTGGCCCTGCAGCGCTCCTACGGCGCCCCCACCATCACCAACGACGGCGTCTCCGTTGCCAAGGAGATCGAGCTCAAGGACCCCATTGAGAACATGGGCGCCCAGCTCGTGAAGGAGGTCGCCACCAAGACCAACGACGCCGTGGGTGACGGCACCACCACCGCCACGCTCCTCGCCCAGGTCATCGTCAACGAGGGCCTGCGCAACGTGGCCGCCGGCGCCAACCCCATCGCCATCCGCCGCGGCGTCGACAAGGCCGTGAACGCCGTCGTCGAGGAGATGCGCAAGAACGCCCAGGAGGTCTCCACCAAGCAGCAGATTGCCTCCGTCGGCACCATCTCCGCCTCCGACCCCGAGATCGGCAACAAGATCTCCGACGCCATGGAGGTCGTGGGCAAGGACGGCGTCATCACCGTCGAGGAGTCCCAGACCTTTGGCATCGACATCGACACCGTCGAGGGCATGCAGTTTGACAAGGGCTACATCTCCCCGTACTTCTCGACCAACAACGAGACCATGACGGCCGAGCTCGACTCCCCCTACATCCTCATGACCGACCAGAAGGTCTCCAACATCCAGGACATCCTGCCGATTCTCGAGGCCGTCCAGAAGCAGGGCGCGCCGCTGCTCATCATTGCCGAGGACGTTGACGGCGAGGCCCTGGCCACGCTCATCCTCAACAAGCTCCGCGGCGTCCTCAACGTCTGCGCCGTCAAGGCCCCCGGCTACGGCGACCGCCGCAAGCGCATGCTCGAGGACATCGCCGTGCTGACCGGCGGCCAGGTGGCCATGAAGGAGCTCGGTGTCCAGCTCACCGACGTCACCGCCGAGATGCTCGGCCGCGCCAAGTCCGTCAAGATCTCCAAGGACGACACCACCATCGTGGGCGGCGCCGGCTCCAAGGAGGCCATCGACGAGCGCATCGCGCAGATCAAGGCCGAGTACGAGGTGACCACCTCCGACTTCGACAAGGAGAAGCTCCAGGAGCGCCTTGCCAAGCTCGCCGGCGGCGTGGCCGTCATCAAGGTGGGCGCGGCCACCGAGGTCGAGCTCAAGGAGATCAAGCACCGCATCGAGGACGCCCTGCAGGCGACCCGCGCGGCTGTGGAGGAGGGCATCGTCGCCGGCGGCGGCGTGGCGTTCCTCGCTGCCACCAAGGCGCTCGACGCCGTCGAGACCGCCGACGCGGACGAGAAGATCGGCGTGGAGATCATCCGCAAGGCCCTCGAGGCGCCCGTGAAGACCATCGCCAACAACGCTGGCTTCGAGGGCTCCGTCGTGGCCGAGAAGATCAAGGGCCTGCCCGCCGGCCAGGGCCTCGACTCCGCCACCGGCCAGTACGGCGACATGATCGAGATGGGCGTGCTCGACCCGGTCAAGGTTGCCCGCGTGACCCTGCAGAACGCTGCCTCCGTGGCGTCGCTCATCCTCATCACCGAGGCCACCGTCTCCGACGAGCCCAAGAACACCACCATCGAGGAGGCCATCTCCGCGGCGGCTGCCCAGGGCGGCCAGGGCGGCATGTACTAGGCTCAAGGTCTGACACGCGCTAGTCGGCGCCCCCGACCTTCCTACGAGAAGTGCTCTTCGAGAAACTTCTCTCCGGAAGGTCGGGGGCGCCTTCTCGTTTCAAGCCTTGAAGGTCCTCGGCCGGGGTTGCGGGGGGCTCAGCCGCGCTGCCGGGTGAGCTCGATGGCCTCCTTGCCGCTTACGTGCTCCGGCACCAGCTCGAGGATGCAGAGCGCGCGCCAGAAGCGGTCGATCTCTGCCGCAACGCCCTCGGCGCTCTCCTCGGGGCAGTACTTCTGGGCCAGGAGCTCCGCCGCGGCGCGCCGCCCGGCGTCGTCCTCGACCACGCTCGCCCGCCCAAAGACGATTACGCTGCGGAAGTAGGTCGTGTACTCCTCGGGCACCACGCGGTCCTGGTCCACCACGCAAAACGAGACGCGGGGCTCGCGCGCGATGGCGTCGAGCTTGTGCCCCGCCTTCGCGCAGTGAAAGTACAGCCTCCCGTTTGCGTAGACGTAGCTGAGCGGTACCGCATACGGGTGCCCGCCATCGCCGAGAACCGCGAGCACGCCCGAGCTGCCCCGCTTAAGCACCGCCTCGCACTCCTCTGCCGACAGCGCCTGCCTCTTGCGTCTCATCTCACGAAACATGTCAGCCTCCAATCATGAGGGCCCTCGCACAACCGCTGGTTGTTCTCGCTGGTAAACAGGTAGAATGGTAACTCGTTAGATGGTTGGTGGAACTCAACCGGGGGAGATGTCACAGTGGGAGCCGCGCGCAGAAGCCCGAGGAAAGGACCAACCATGGACGAGAAGAACGAGACGCTGGGACGGCGCATCGCGCGGCTGCGCCTGGAGCACAGCATGACGCAGGAGCGGCTCGCCGGCGAGCTGGGCGTGACGCCGCAGGCGGTGAGCAAGTGGGAGAACGACCTCAGCGCGCCCGACATCTCGCTGCTGCCGGCGCTCGCCAGGACGTTTGGCGTGAGCGTGGACCAGCTTTTGGGCGTGGCGCCCATCGTGCGCGCCGTCGTGCCGGCGCAGGCGGCGGCTCCCGCGGAGCCTGGCGCCGCGTTCGAGCCGGAGCCGGAGCCCGCGCCGCGCCCTGACCGCGACGCCCGCCCGCACACCCTGCACATCCAGCTGCATGATGGCGACGACGGGAATGACGTCAACATCAACGTCCCCTTGGGCCTGGCGGACATGGTGCTGGGTGCCAGCAGGAAGGCTCCCGGCGCCATCAACCTAAACCTTGGCGATGCCGGCGTTGACCTGGACCTTGTCTCCGAGGCGATCAAGCGCGGCGAGAGGGGCACGCTGCTGGACATCGACGACGGCGACGGCGACCACGTGACCATCACGCTGGAGTAGCGCGCGGGCCTGGGGGAGGGACGACGTTGGACAAGGGGTACGCGGCAGGCATCACGGGCATCGCGCGCCTTGACGAGGCAATCGCGCGCATCGTTGGCGCGGCGGTCGCCGACGGTCTGTGCGAGGCGGCTCTCCTCAGGGGCTCGATCGCCCGCGGAGACGCGGACGAGTTCTCCGACATCGACCTCTATCTCGTCGTCTCTCCCCAGAACCGCGACGCCGTGCTGGGGCGGCGCGAGAAGTACCTCGCCGCGTACGGCGACGTCGTGTTCGTCGAGGACGTCGACTTTGGCCTGCCGCAGAAGGTGGCCATCTTCTCCGACGCCCTCCACGTGGACCTCTACGTTGCCGAGCCCCAGCAGGTTGGCAGCCTTGACCCCGTCGTTGCGGTATACGACCCGGCGGGCCACTTCGGGAGCGTGTCGCCTGCTCGCCCGGACGTGACGGACGAGGAGCTCTGCCGGCACTTCTCGTCCGTGCTCTACTGTCTCGTCGAGGCGAGTTCCGCCTATGGCCGCAGGAACAACGCCTGGGCGGCAAAGATCATGAGCGACGCGGTGGGGGAGCTCTCCGTGCTGGTGCGCAGCCTCTACGACCGGCGCTACGCGTTTCTTGGCCTGAAGAAGCTCAACGAGGTGGTTCCTGCGGAGGACTACCGGCTGTTTGAGGATGTCTATGCCTGCGTGGGGCGCGGTGACTTCCCGGAGGCGGCCCGGACTGTCCTGAGCGTTCTTGATGCGTTTCTTGCCAACGCGGACGAAACCCTTGCGCCCCATCTGGACACGCGCTTTCTCGCGTGGGCCAAGCTGAGCCTGGGCACCCTGCTCTTTGCGGAGCGCAGGAACGTGCTGGTGGCGGACGTGCCCATCACGAGCCCGCGCACGTACGAGGAGTTCCGCGCGTCGCTCGAGGACGGGACCGTCATCGGAACCGCCTTTGTCGAGGCTGACGAAGAGGCGCCGCGCATTCCCTGGTGGCCCGACCACAAGATCGTGCCCGGCACCAAGACGCCTGCGGAGCTGCGCGCCTGGCTCGAGGGGCATCTCGACCTGGAGCCGGAGCCGCTGGAGGGCGTCTCGCAGGCCCGTCTTTGGGCCATGCGCCACAACATCGAGACCGGTCTCGGAATCGATGGCTCCGACCTGGAGTTTGTTGCCTACCGCATCCTGCCCACGGAGCGCAACGCGCCCTATCTGGAGGACGTGCCGCAAAACTGTGTCGGCGAGCCAGAGCCCGCGATCGCCCTCATGGAGCTTGGAACGGGCTTCGTCGACCTTCAGTGCCCCCGCCTCTTCCACGAGTACGTCGTCGCGCGCGGCGTCAGCCATGAGGACCTCACGGAGAAGACCGTGAACCTCCAGGACTACCTCTTCCACCTCCGCAGCCTCGAGGACCCCGGCTGGAAGTAACGACCTTATTGTGTCGTCTGCGCCCTTCGGTGGTTTCAGACGAGAGGAACCTCTCGACAGCAAAAAGCCCTCCCGGTTTCCTAAGAGGAAGTTCCGCGAAGCGCACTTCCTCGTGGAAACCGGGAGGGCCGTCTGTTACAGCGCGAGGTTCTTCTCGCTACCCGACGAGCGCCTTGGTGATGCTTGCCGCAGCGGTCTTGCCGGCGCCCATGGCCAGGATGACCGTGGCCGCACCGGTGACGATGTCGCCGCCTGCCCAGATGCGCGGGTCGGAGGTGCGGCCGTCCTCGTCGGCGATGATGTAGCCCCACTTGTTGAGCTTGATGTCGCCGATCATCTTGGCAAACGGGTTGGCGTTGGTGCCGATGGCGGAGATGGCCACGTCGCAGGGGATCTCCTCGATGGCGCCCTCGATGGGCACCGGGCGACGGCGGCCGGACTCGTCGGGCTCGCCGAGCTCCATCTTCTGCACGCGCACGGCGCAGACGCAGCCGTCCTCGCCCTTCACGAACTCGAGCGGGGCCACGAGCGGCATGACCTCGACGCCCTCGGCCTTGGCGTGGTGCAGCTCCGCACGACGGGCCGGCATCTCGGCCTCGGTGCGGCGGTAGGCGATGATGGCGCGCTCGGCGCCGAGGCGCTTGGCGGTGCGCACCGCGTCCATGGCAACGTTGCCGCCGCCAAAGACCACTACGTTCTTGCCGTGCTTGGTGGGGGTGTCGTACTCGGGGAACTTGTTCGCCTTCATGAGGTTCACGCGCGTGAGGTACTCGTTGGCGAAGAAGACGTTGGGGAGGTTCTCGCCGGGGACGTTGAGGAACTTGGGCAGGCCCGCGCCCGTGGCAATGTAGATGGCGTCGAAGCCCATCTCAAAGAGCTCCTCGGCGTCCGTGATGCGGCCCACGACCGAGTTGTACTCAAACTTGACGCCCAGCTCCTCCAGGCCGTCGATCTCACGCTTGACGACGGCCTTGGGCAGACGGAACTCGGGGATGCCGTAGACGAGCACGCCGCCGCCGGTGAAGAAGGCCTCGAAGACGGTGACGTCAAAGCCGTTCCTGGCCAGCTCGCCGGCGCAGGTGATGCCGGACGGGCCGGAGCCCACCACGGCGACCTTCTTGCCGTTCTTGGGGGCCATCTTGGGCTTGGAGGCAAGCTCGGGCATGTCGCCCAGGAAGCGCTCCAGCTGGCCGATGGCCACCGGCTCGCCCTTCTTGCCGCGGATGCACTTGCCCTCGCACTGGTTCTCCTGCGGGCACACGCGGCCGCAGATGGCGGGCAGCATCGAGTCCTCGCGGATGATGTCCAGTGCCTCGCCGAACTTCTCCTCGCGGATCTTCTCGATGAACTTGGGGATGTTGATGTTAACGGGGCAGCCGTCAACGCAGAACGGCTTCTTGCAGTCCATGCAGCGCTCGGCCTCGGCCAGCGCCATCTCCTTGGTGAAGCCCTTGTCAACGGGGCGGAAGTCGCAGGCGCGCTCGGCGGCCGGCTCCTCGTTGTCCGGCGTGCGCGGGGACTTCATGTCCGGAACAAAGCGACCGTTTACCTGTGGCATGCGCAGTTCGCCTCCTCGTAGGCCTTGAGGGACTGGCCCTCCTCGGTGAGATACGCGGCCTGACGCGCGCGCAGGTCGTTCCAGTCGACCTTGGTGGCGTCAAAGTCGGGGCCGTCGACGCAGGCGAACTTCGTCTTGCCGTCGACCTCGACGCGGCAGCAGCCGCACATGCCCGTGCCGTCGACCATGATGGGGTTGAGCGACGCGGTGATCGGCGTGTTGTACTTCTCGGCCGTGAGGGCGGAGAACTTCATCATGGGCACCGGGCCCACGCAGAAGACCTGGGTGACGGCCTTGGCCTCAAGCAGGCGCTCGAGCGGGGCGGTGACCACGCCCTTCTCGCCGTAGGAGCCGTCGTCGGTGGTGATGTGGATGTGGTCGTCCGGGAGGATCTCGCGGAACTGGTCCTCGAGGAGCAGGAGGTCCTTGGTGCGCGCGCCCATGATGGCGTGGACCTCGTGGCCGGTCTCCACCAGGTGGCGGGCAACCGGGAAGGCGATGGCCAGGCCAACGCCGCCGCCGATGACGGCGCAGGGGCCGTCGGCCATCTCGGTGGGCATGCCCAGCGGGCCGGTGACGTCCCTGATGGAGTCGCCCGCCTCGTAGGTGGACAGCATCTCCGTGGTCTTGCCGATCACCATGAAGATGAACTCGACCCAGCCCTCCTCGGCGTTCCAGCCCGCGAGCGTGAACGGGACGCGCTCGCCCGTCTCGTTGGCGCGCACCATCAGGAACTGGCCGGCGTGAGCGTGCTTGGCCATCTGCGGCGCCTCGATGCGGAACTTGAACACCTTCTCGGAGAACTGCGTCTTTTCGAGGATCTTGTACATTAACCGAACTCCTCTCCTGCATTCCCTCTCTTGGCGGCCCATAGGGGGGCCTGTCCAGCATTTCGATTGTACCCCAGGGCTCTGCGCGCCCTCTTTCAACTATCGATAAGAACGGCGAACGGAGGGCAGCGAGACGTGAGCCCGCGCCCCGCCCGCCGCGCCCTACAGCGTCTGCTCCACGAGGTCGGCCGCGCGCTGGACGGTGAGCTCGAAGTCCTCGAGGAAGCCCCCCTTGAGCTCGCGCAGCACGTAGTCTGCCACGGCCATGCGCCCGGGCGGGCGGCCGATGCCAAACTGCACACGCGCAAAGTCGCGGCTTCCGAGCTTGTCGGCGATGGAGCGCAGGCCGTTGTGCGCGTTGAGTCCGCCGCCAAGCTTGAGCTTGACCTCGCCGGCGGCCAGGTCCACCTCGTCGTGCACCACAAGGATCTCCTCGGGTCGGACGTGGTGGGCGCGGGCCAGCTTGGAGAGCGGGCCGCCGGAGGTGTTCATGTAGCTCATCGGCTTGGCAAGAAGGACCTCGCGCCGCTCGCCGTCCGCGCCGGTCGTGGCGATCGAGGCAACCTGGGCCCCGGCCTCGGACTTCCAGTAGCGGACGCCGTGGCGGGCGGCGAGCTCGTCGATGGTGGCAAAGCCGGCGTTGTGCCGCGTGCGGGCGTACTCGGCGTCGGGGTTGCCCAGGCCGCAGACAATGCGGACGGGCGCGGGACGCGGTGCTTGCTTGGCGGGCATGTGACTCCTTACGTGTGCGGGGCCGCCTGTGGGCGACCCCGCTTCGTGGTACGTGATGGCACGTGATGACGCGCTGCCGCCCGCGGAGCGCGGGCCGGTCATGGCAGGTTACCCCGTCACCCTTAGAGGTTGAGGTTGCCGCCAAAGATCTCGGAGACGGAGCGACGCATGTAGACGCTGTGGATGGCCTCGGCGAGCTCGTTGGCCACGGAGATGGTGCGAATCTTGGAGCCGGGGAGGTCGGCGGCGTCGCACGGGATGATGTCGGTGACGACGCACTCCTCGAGCGGCGCGTCCTGCAGGCGCTGGACGGCCTGGCCGGAGAAGATGCCGTGGGTGGCGGAGACGTAGATGTCGCCGGCGCCCATCTCCTTGAGCTTCTTGACGGAGTTGCAGAGGGTGCCCGCGGTGTCGATCATGTCGTCGTTGACGATGCAGGTCTTGCCCTCGATGTTGCCGATGATGCCCATGACCTCGGCCGCGTTGTGCTTGGGGCGGCTCTTGTGCGCAATGGCGACCTCGCAGCCCAGGTAGTCGGCGAGCTTCTTGGCGTGCTTGGCGCGGCCCATGTCCGGGGAGACCACGACGGTGTTGTCCCAGTCGAAGTCCTTGGCGCGGAAGTAGTCGCCGATGAGGTAGAGGGCGGTGAGGTGGGTCACGGGGATGTCAAAGAAGCCCTGGATCTGGCCCTGGTGCAGGTCGACGGTGATGACCTGGTCCACCCCGGCCGCCTCGAGGAGGTTGGCCACGAGGCGCGCGGTGATCGGCTCGCGCGCGGCGGCCTTGCGGTCCTGGCGCGCGTAGCAGTAGTGGGGGAGCACCGCGGTGAACTTGGAGACCGAGGCGCGCTTGGCGGCGTCGGCCACCACGAGCGTCTCCATGAGGAGGTCGTTCACGTTCTGGCCGGAGAGCGACTGGATGAAGAAGACGTCGTCGCCGCGCACGGACTCGTCAAAGCGCGCGTAGATCTCGCCGTTGGCGAACTTCTCGATCTTGAGGCCCTGGAGCTCGAGGTGCAGGATGTCCGCGATCTTCTCGGACAGCTCCGGGTTGCCGGTGCCGGTGTAGAGCTTGATCTCCTTCTTCAGCGGCATGGGCTCGCACAGGTTCTCGTACATCTAGGCCTCGCTTCTCTTGAGTCTCTCGAGACGCCTTGCGGCGTACCCCTCTACAATGCGCTGGTCGGCGCGCTCCAGGTAGAGCGCGTCGGCAGGGACGTCCTTGGTCACGCAGGAGCTTGCGCCCACGAGCGCGCCGTCGCCGATGGTCACGGGCGCGACCATCATGGTGTCGGAGCCCACGAACACGCCGTCGCCGATGACGGTGCGGTTCTTGTGGACGCCGTCGTAGTTGCAGGTGATGGAGCCGCCGCCAATGTTGACGCCCGCGCCCATCGTGCAGTCGCCGATGTAGGAGAGGTGCGGCACTTTGGAGCCCTCGCCGATCACGGAGTTCTTGATCTCCACGTGCGTGCCCACGTGGGCACCGGCCAGCACGTGCGCGCCGCCGCGCAGGTAGCAGCGCGGGCCGCAGGTGACGTCGTCCTCGATGGTGACGTCTGTGCACACGGTCTCCTCCAGGGAGACGTTGTCGCCCACGCGCGTGTCGGTGAGGCGCGTGTTGGGGCCGAGGACGCACTCCTCGCCCACCGTGGTGCTGCCCCAGAGCATGGTCATGGGAAGCAGGACCGTGTCTCGCCCAACGGTCACGTCCGGGCCCACCCAGACGGTCGTGGGATCGAGCATGGAGACGCCCTCGAGCATGAGGCGCTCGTTGATGCGCGCCTGCGCAAGGCGCGCGAGCTCCGCAAGCTGGGAGCGGTTGTTGGCGCCGAGGCCCTCCACGTAGTCCGCGCAGTGGACGATCGTGGTGGCGTGCCCGTGGGCGCGCAGAATCTCAACCATGTCGGGGAGGTAGTACTCGCCCTGGGCGTTGTCGTTGCCGATCTCTGCCACGTGCGCGGCCAGCAGGGCGCCGTCGAAGGCGTAGCAGCCGGCGTTGCACTCCAGGAGCTGCGCGTCCTGCTCGGGCGTGCAGTCCTTCTGCTCGACGATGCGCGCGACGGTGCCGTCCTCGGCGAGCTCGATGCGGCCGTAGCCGGTGGGGTCGGGCGGGGTCATCGTGAGGATGGAGGCGGCATGGCTGCCGTCCGCCACGGACTCCGCAAAGGCGCGGACGGTCTCGGGCTCGATGAGCGGCAGGTCGCCGTTCAGGATGACGACCGGTCCCTCGTCGATCCCCGTGGCGTCAAGCGCCACGCGAACGGCGTGCCCGGTCCCCAGGCGCTCGGCCTGCTCGACGAACTCGACGTTCTTCTCGTTGGCAAGATGGTCCCGCACCTCTTGGGCGCCGTTGCCCACCACGACCACGATGCGCTCCGCCCCTGCCTCGCGCGCGGCGCGCGTGACCCAGGAGACGAGCGGACGGTCGAGGAGCTTGTGCATTACCTTGGGGTGACGGGACTTCATGCGCGTTCCCTCGCCGGCGGCGAGGATGATCGCGGTCATGGGCATGGACAGCCTCCAAAGCGACGCGTGTGTCCCAACATTCTTTACCATCATACCGCAGGTCCGTCCGCCTGAAAGCCACTATGGGACACCGTGCGGGCCGACTACGCCGTTTCTTGATACAATGCTCGCGCACAGGGGTATCGTCCAATGGTTAGGACAGTGGTTTTTGGTGCCATCAATGTGGGTTCGAGTCCTACTACCCCTGCCAGCGCACAGAGGCGCCCCGGCGAGAAGAACCTCGTCCGGGGCGCGGTTGCCTGTTATGGAAACGCCACCTCGATTACGTTGCGGATAGGCTGCGCCGGGGCGCTTGCTGGTGGGACGTCATCAGGCAAGCTCCAGGCTCTCGAAGGCCGCGCAGATGGCGTCGAGGAGAATCACGGCAAAGGTCTGCGCGTCGCTGATCGTGAAGGCGGAGGTGCCCACGGGCAGCTCGATGCGCGCCGTCCGCGGAGCGGCGGCGGAGCTCTGGACCGCGGTGCGCAGGCGCAGCGCCAGGGTCTCAAAGTCGTCGAGCACGACGTTGCCCACGCCGGAGGCCACGTTCTCGGGCAGGGGGGAGGACGAGACCTCGATCACGGCGCGCGTCTCGGGGCTCGCGTCCGCGGCACTGTCCACGAGCTCGACGGCGCAGTCGTCCACGGTGGCGTGGGCGAGGTTCCAGATGCGGCCCGCGACGTTGCGGGAGATGGGGTCGTCCGCGGTGATGGCGATGTGGGCGTCCTCGAGCACGCTCGCCGCGCGCGCAAAGCCCATGCCGCCCTGCGGGTGGGGGCCCGCCGCGGGCTTGCCGCCCCAGACGTGCTTCAGGCGCTCGATGGCATCAAAGGTATCCGGGAAGGCCATGCCGTCGGCCAGGACCCCGATGCTCTCCTGGAAGAGCTTCACCGCGGCCTCCGTGTGGACGCCGTAGGTGCCGTCGGGCTCGCCGCAGGAGAAGCCCAGGATGTTGAGGCGCTCCTGGAGCTGGCGGACGTCGTTGCCGTGGAAGTTGGGGAGACGCAGGTAAAGGGTGCGGTCGCCAAGCTGGTAGCACTCGTCGACAAGGGTCGACCAGGTGGCGGTGTCCACGGCCTCGCCCAGGGAGAGCCCGTGGTCAAGGCGGAAGCGTGCCACGGCCGTGGCCGTGGAGCGGCCGAAGGTCCCGTTTGCGCGCTCCGTCTCGTCGATCTGGTAGCCGAGCGAGCCCAGGCGCTCCTGGATGTCCTCGACGGCGGCGCCGGCCGCCCCTTCCTGAATGGTTTCCATTGCCTCTCCTATACCGCGAGTGGGGTGGGGCGGGCCCTAGCCCGCACGCTCCACGAAGAAGTCTGCCATAGAGACGAGAAGGTCGCGGGCCTCAACCGTGATGTGACCCTGCTCGGCGAGCGCCCGGGCGCCCGCCTTGGCCTCGTCGGCCTTCTCGCGCGCGAGCGCACGGCACCGCTCGATGCCGCCGCCCGCCTCGATGAGCTCGACGGCGCGGTCGAGCCTCTCCGCATCCGCCGTCCGCATGGAGAGAAGGGCCACGAGCTCGTCTCGGTCCTTCTCGGCAAGGTGCTCGAGCGCCCACACGACGGCGAGCGTACGCTTGCCCTCGGTGATGTCCGAGCGAAAGTCCTTGCCCTGCGCCTCGGCGTTGCCGACCAGGTTGAGGAGGTCGTCCTGGAGCTGGAAGGCGATGCCCGCGGCAAGGCCCAGCTCGCGGAGGCCCCGCGCCGCCTCGGTGGAGCCGCCGCCCACGAGCGCGCCCACGAGAAGCGGCACCGCGGCGGAGTACCAGGCCGTCTTGCTCTCCACCATGTAGAGGTAGTCGTCCGAGGTGAGGTCCCAGCGGGCGTCGCGGACCCACCCCAGGTCAAGCGCCTGACCCTCGAGGGTGTGACGCTCCATCCGCACGAGCTCGCCCGCGGCGGCAAGGCGCCGCTCGGGGGAGAGCCGCTCGTCGGAGAGCACCACCTCGATGACCTGCGTGAGGGCAAGGTCGCCGGCGTTGATGGCCAGGCCCACGCCCTCGGTCCGGTAGAGGCAGGGCTCTCCGCGCCGAAGCTCGCCCTCGTCCGCGATGTCGTCGTGGACGAGGGCCGCGCTCTGGAAGAGCTCGACGGCCACGGCGCACGAGAGCGCGTCCTCGGCCGTGCCGCCCACGGCCTCGGCGCCCAGGAGCGCGAGGACGGGCCGCACGCGCTTGCCGCCGCTCGCGGTGAAGCGGGCGAGCGGGCCGTAGAGGTAGCGCTCGAGGTCGGCGGGCGCGCCCGTGCCGAGCGGGCGCGCCGCGGCCTCAGAGAGCGCACGCTCGACGAGCGGCAGGCGCGCGGCCAGGTAGTCGACGAAGGGCTCTGCCATGTTCTTCTCGCCTAGTTCTCGTAGCCGTTCGGGTTCTTGGACTGCCAGTTCCAGGAGTCGCGGCACATGTCCTCGATGTTGAACTTGGCCTCCCAGCCCATCTCGTTCTTTGCCTTGGAGCAGTCGGCGTAGTTGGCGGTGACGTCGCCGGGGCGGCGCGCCTCGATGACGTAGGGGATCTCGTGCCCGCAGGCGGCGGAGAACGCCTTGATGATCTCGAGGACCGAGGTGCCCTTGCCGGTTCCCAGGTTGAAGACCTCGACGCCGGTCTTGCCGTTCATCCACGCGAGCGCGGCCACGTGCCCCGTGGCCAGGTCGACCACGTGGATGTAGTCGCGCACGCCCGTGCCGTCGGGCGTGTCGTAGTCGTTGCCAAAGACGTGCACGGCCTCGCGCTTGCCGATGGCGGTCTGCGCGACGTAGGGCACGAGGTTGTTGGGGATGCCCTTGGGGTCCTCGCCCATGAGGCCCGAGGGGTGTGCGCCGATGGGGTTGAAGTAGCGCAGCAGCACGACGTCCCACTCGGGGTCGGCCGTGTGGAGGTCGGTGAGGATCTGCTCGATCATCCACTTGGTCCAGCCGTAGGGGTTGGTGGCCGGCTTCTTGGGGCTCTCCTCGGTGAGGGGCAGGGAGTCCGGGTCGCCGTAGACGGTGGCGGAGCTGGAGAAGATGATGGACTTGCAGCCGTGCTCGCGCATGACGTCCACGAGCGTGAGCGTGTTGCCGATGTTGTTGGAGTAGTACTCGATGGGCTTGGAGACGGACTCGCCGACGGCCTTGAAGCCGGCGAAGTGGATCACGCGGTCGGGGTGGTGGGCGTCGAAGATCTTGGTGAGGGCCTCGCGGTCGTTGACGTCGGCCTCGTAGAAGGTCATGCGGGACGCGGCCTCGTCGCCCACGATGGTCTTGATGCGGTCGAGCACCTTGACGGAGGCGTTGGAGAGGTCGTCCACGATGACGACCTGGTAGCCGCCGCTCAGCAGCTCGACGACCGTGTGGCTGCCGATGAAGCCCGCGCCGCCCGTGACGAGCACGCAGGTGTCCTGAGGTGCGATCTTCTCGCTCATGGAGGGTCCTTTCCCCGAGGCTTCGGCCGGGAGCCCCGACCATTTCGACCACCATTCAGTATACGTCGTGCGCCGGCGCTTGCGGGGGCGCGCGGCAAGGGGATGCGGGGCATTTTGCGGCAAGGGGCCGCGCGCGGGAGCCGTTGGGCGAAATGCGGGGCTCTCCTCGCGCCGGGCGTCGCAAAATGGCTAGACTTGCAGCTGTTGGTTCTTATCGCTGGGGCGCCGGCCGTGGCCGGCCGCGACCGGCGGCGTGAGATGGGAGCAGCCATGGCAGAGGACGCCAAGCAGTACGCGCTGGACAAGCACCGCGAGTGGCAGGGCAAGATCGAGGTGATCGCCCGCGCGCCGATCACCACGCCGGAGGAGCTGGCCGTGGCCTACACGCCGGGCGTCGCCGAGCCCTGCCTCAAGATCTCCGAGAACGTGGAGGACTCCTACACCTACACCCGTCGCGGCAACCTGGTGGCCGTGGTCACGGACGGCACCGCGGTGCTGGGCCTTGGTGACATCGGCCCCGAGGCGGGCATGCCGGTCATGGAGGGCAAGTGCGCCCTGTTCAAGACCTTCGCGGACGTGGACGCGTTCCCGCTGTGCGTGCGCTCCAAGGACGTGGACGAGATCGTGCGCACCGTGGAACTCATCGCCGGCTCCTTTGGCGGCATCAACCTCGAGGACATCTCCGCGCCGCGCTGCTTTGAGATCGAGCGCCGCCTCAAGGAGTCCTGCGACATCCCCGTCTTCCATGACGACCAGCACGGCACCGCCGTCGTGACCTGCGCCGCGCTCATCAACGCGTGCCGCCTCACCGGCCGCGACCTGGCCGACGTGCGCGTGGTCTTCTCCGGCGCCGGCGCCGCGGGCATCTCCATCGCCAAGCTCATGCAGCGCATGGGCGTGAAGGACGTCATCATCTGCGACCGCACGGGCGCCATCTACGAGGGCCGCGAGGGTCTGAACCCCGAGAAGGCCGAGATCGCCACGTGGACCAACCGCGAGGGCGTGAAGGGCAGCCTCGCCGACGCCGTGCGCGGCGCCGACGTCTTTGTGGGCGTGTCCGCGCCGGGCGTGCTCACTCAGGACATGGTCCGCACGATGGCGGCCGACCCGATCGTCTTTGCCTGCGCCAACCCCGTGCCGGAGATCATGCCGGACGAGGCGCTCGCCGCCGGTGCCGCCGTGGCCGCCACGGGCCGCTCCGACTTCCCCAACCAGATCAACAACGTGCTCGCGTTCCCGGGCATCTTCCGTGGCGCCCTCGACGTGCGCGCGTCCGACATCAACGACGACATGATGGAGGCCGCGGCCTACGCGATCGCCGGCCTCGTGGACGACGAGCACCGCGCCGCCGACCACATCATCCCCGGCGCCTTCGACGAGCGCGTGGCGCCCGCCGTCGCCGCTGCCGTGGCCGAGGCCGCCCGCAAGTCCGGCGTCGCCCGCATCTAGGTGCAAAGGGGACAGGCACCTTTGCACATTCCGCCGCCCCGACGTTCCTCCGAGAGGGGAGCGTCGGGGCGGCGTCGTGCTACTCGGCGAGCTCGGTGAGACAGAAGAGGCTGGGCGGGTTCGTGCGGAGCGCCTCGGCCCGCTCGGGCTCGGCCGATGCCATCTCCTCGAGGTGGCTGGCATAGATCTGGGCATAGCCCTCGCGAGTGGAGAAGGCGTAGCGCTTGGTCTGGGCGGAGCCGTCGGAAAAGTCTGCCGTCATGACGAGCGTCGCCCTCTCGAGCTCCGTCGCAAGCACTTCGAGCGCGCAGACGCTTCCCCGGTCGGAGAGCTCGGCCATCTGCCCCAGCTGGTCCTCGCTCGGCTCGTCCCCCGTGCTGATCGCGTCGTGCAGGTCCTGCATCTGGGCAAGCAGCCCTCGCATCTCGTCCCCGAGCGGGGCGTTCGCGTACACCCGGTAGTCAGAGCCCGTTGTGTCGGCCCTGACCTGCTCGTCGTAGGGGACCGTGTAGCTCTGGACGCTTCCTCCTGGCCAGTGGATCCAGATGCCCTGCCTCGAGGCGAGGCCGCTCTCCATGCGGAGCCCCTGCTCGGCGATGACGTTGTCGCCTTCGAGCGAGTAGGTGATCGTCCTTACGTTGGCTCCGGTGCACGTGAGGTCGAGGACCGTGTTCACCATAATAAACTCGCTCTCGGGCCCACCCGACCAGCCGAGCGTGCCGTTGAACAGCCGGCCAAGCGCCAGGTGCGTGTTGTCCTCCCCGCCTGTGCCCTCAGCGTAGGCGGTGAGCGCGAACCAGTTGCCCTCCTTGTCCGCCAGGCGGTTCATGAGGGCGCTCGCGCCAAGAAACGCCGCGACGCTTCCGGCCGCCACGGCGCCCGCGCGCACGAAGGTCCGCCTCGTGAGTACTCCTCCACGTAGTGGAGCAGCGCCACCGCGCGGAGCTTCTCGGGCAGGACCTGGAGCGCCTGCCAGACCGGGTCGGCGCGCAGCTCCGCGAGGGCCGCGTCCTCGGTGCCCGTGCCGGGCGCCGGCAGCTTGCGACCCACGTCATCCGCGCTCTCCACGCGGCGGCGCCACGGTGTGCGCCAGAGCTCGCGGCATCGGTTGACGGTCACGCGCAGGAGCCAGGCGCGCAGGTGCTCGTCGCTGGTGAACGCGGTGTCGTCCGTGAGCAGTCGGCAGAAGACGTCCTGGGCCACGTCCTGGGCGTCGGCCTCGGAGCGCGCCTGCGCAAGGGCGACGAGATAGACCGAGTTGCCGTGCGCGGCCATTGCGTGCCGCATGAACCTCTCGGTGCGCTTGATGCTCTTGTCGGTCACGCACCTCACCTCCTTGCCAACTACATGCGCCAGCGTCGCATAATGTTCCCTTGGGGCGGGTTCGTGCCGAGGGGGAGTGTGGTGGACGATCAGGAGTTCAGGGCGTGCGGGCGCAAGAAGCGCTACGAGACGCGCGTCGACGCTAAAAAGGCGGCGGAGAAGAGCTCGCGGCGCAAGGACGCGCCCAAGATCTTCGTCTACGAGTGCCCATACTGCGGCGGTTGGCACCTCACGCACCGCCGCCCGGGGCGCTGAGTCAAAGGTTGGGTACTTTTTCGGAGAGTCCCGAAGTACGACCGCTCTTGTGCCATTTTTCTACCTGCGAAAACTCGGGGCCCAAGTGTTCCGATACTCAGGGGGCGTCCAAAAAAGTACCCAACATATGCAAGTGGGCTACTCGACGCCCATGACGGTGCCGATGAACACCGGCGTCATCGTGGCGTAGTCAACAATGAGGTAGACAAAGGGACGATCGAGGATGACCTCCTTGACCTCGGGCGGCTCGCTGGGCGCCGTCGCACCGGTCTCCAGCTCAACGACCGTTGCCGCCGCGGCCCTTGTGCCCTCCTCGTTGACGTCAATGAACGTCTTGTGCAGCACGGCGCTTGCGTAGAGGGGGCCGTTGTCGGAGGTGCCCAGGCGCGTGAGGTCGGCGCGCTCCGGGTCAAAGACGTCCGTCACGCCAAGGGAGGCCAGCTCCTCAGAGAGCTCGTTGCCGTAGGTGACGCTGAACTGGGGAAGCCCCACGTCAGCGACGGTGTTGCCGCGCGGCCTGAGCAGCGCTTGGAGGCTGGCGCCATCGAGGCTCGCGAGCAGCTCGCTCACCGTGACGCCCTCGTTGGGCAGAAGGCCCACAAAGCCGTACTCGTAGCCCTCGTACGGACGAACAAAGCCCGTTGCCAGTTCGCCCTCAAGGTAGGACTGCTCCCTCGAGAGCATCATGTCGATGTCTTGCGTGGTCCCATCCTCGCAGGTAAAGGTGTCCGCCACAACACGCGCAGGGTCATAGGGGTCTTGCCACGGCGCCTCGAACGCAAGGGCGTTCACAAGGTAGAGCTGCGCCTCGTCGGGGATGTCCTCGACGATGCTCGGAATCATCCCGTGGGTGTGGTCGCTCACCCAGCCGTTGATGTCGTTCTTTGTGGTCTCGTCAAACGGCGCGGCATACGCCTGCGCCCCGAGGCTTGCGGCGCAGGCGTCAAGGTAGCCGTCGCTCACGTGCAGCCCGTCGGAGTCGCGCAGCCAGATCGAGTTGGCGAGCGAGAGCGGGGAATCGTCGAGCGCGGCGCGCAGCGCACGCGCCTGAAGCGCCTCGGTGAGCGTGTCCGCGCTCATGCCCGTTGCGGCCTCTATCTGGGCCAGCGTCTCGCCCGAGGCCCCGTTCTCGACCATCGAGAGCGCATAGAGCACGGAGAGCGGCGAGACGAGCGCGTTCTCGCTCGGCGCCTCCTCGGCGCAGGCGCGCAGCAGGTCAAGCGAGAAGTCATAGGCGGCCGGGTCGGCGGGTGCCAGCTCGAGCGACCCCTGCTCGGCGAGCGCCCGACCGGAGGTGGGCTCCGTTGCGGCGATGCTTGTCCCCTGGTGGCAGGCCGCCAGCGCAAGCGCCAGAAGCGGAGCGAGGGCAAGGGCAACGAGCGAGCGGCGTCTGCGGCACATAAGCGCCTCCTCTCGGACGGCTTTGCGACCTAGTGTGCCACAGCGGGCGGCATAACGCGCCGCCTTTCGGCGAGCGCCCCTCGACGCGAGCCTACGCTCGCTCCGGACGGTTCACGATGACAATGCCCACGCTCACCAGCACCAGCGCGGCCACCGCGACCGCAGGGCTCACCACGTTGGTCTCGCCGAGAAGGACGGCGGAGAGCAGCACGCCAAAGACCGGGTTCATGAAGCCAAAGACCGCCACGCGCGAGACGGGGTTCACGGCAAGCGTCGCGGACCAGAGAGAGTACGCGGCGGCAGAGATAAACCCCAGGTAGGCGAGAAGCGCGAGCGCTGGCAGAGGATTCGCGAGGTCGGCCGGCGCCACGTGCCCGCCCGCCGCAAGGCCTACGGCGAGCATGACCAGCCCGCCAAAGAGGAACTGCCAGCCAGAGAGCAGCACCGGGTCGTGGCTGCGCGAGAAGAGCTTGGCCAAGTTGCTCGACGCCGCCGCGGCAACGGTGGAGAGCAGCACCATGCCCTCGCCGGCAAGCGAGAACGAGAGCCCGCCGCCCTCGCCCGTCACGTTGACGAGCACGACGCCCGCAAAGCCGATGAGGCAGCCGAGCACCTTGCGCCCCGTGAGCCGCTCGAAGCGAAACACGAGCGCCGCAATGAGCACGCACAGAAACGAGTTGCTCGCCTCGAGGATGGAGCTCGTGACGCCCGCGCAGTTTGCGAGCCCCACGTAGAAGAGGACGT
This sequence comes from Olsenella sp. An290, assembly GCF_002159535.1. Taxonomy (GTDB): domain Bacteria; phylum Actinomycetota; class Coriobacteriia; order Coriobacteriales; family Atopobiaceae; genus Thermophilibacter. The sequence goes on from NZ_NFIU01000011.1 coordinate 38,669, forward strand.
ACTGCACGATGGTCTGCGCCAGCGAGAGCGCGCCAATGGCGGGCAGGTCGCGACGCTCGGGCACAAAGGCCCGCCGCGTGGCAAGGCTCATGCCAACCGCCACCATCGCGCCGGCAATCGTGAACCGCAGCCCCGCAAAGGCCAGGATTGAGGGCACGTCAGCGGCGTCGATGCCAAAGAGCTCGTAGCCGATCTTCACGCACGGGAACGCCGACCCCCACAGAAAGCAGGCGGCCAGGCACGCCAGCACCATTCCCGGCGTCGTGGCAAGAAACGCTCTCTTTGCGGCCGTGTTATTGATTTCAGCAGTCACGTCCAGCTCCTCAGGCGGCGTCTGCGCCGCGCGAATACCGTGCCAGCAACAGGCCGCCCCGGTTTTCTAAGCAGAGGTTCCGCGAAGCGCACCTCTGCGTGAAAACCGGGGCGGCCACCCTTGTGTACGAGTCTACTCCGTGAAGTACGCCACGCCGCCCTCGATGAGCGGCTGGTACGCGTTGCCCGGCACGTTCTTGTAGAGCCCGGCGCCGGAGCGCTCGGTGTGGCCCATCTTGCCCAGCACGCGGCCGTCAGGCGAGGTGATGCCCTCGATGGCGAGGACCGACCCGTTGGGGTTGACGTCGAGCGCCATGCCCGGCACGCCGTCCTCGCCCACGTACTGCGTGGCCACCTGGCCGGCGGCCACGAGCGCGTCCACCGTCTCGGGGGAGGCCACGAAGCGGCCCTCGCCGTGGGAGATCGCGATGTTGTGGACGTCGCCGACGGCGCACTTGGAGAGCCAGGGCGAGAGGTTGGACGCCACGCGCGTGCGCACGAGGCGGCTCTGGTGGCGCCCGATGGTGTTGAACGTGAGCGTGGGGGCGTCCTCGTTGGCCTCGACGATGTCGCCGTAGGGCACGAGGCCCAGCTTCACGAGCGCCTGGAAGCCGTTGCAGATGCCGAGCATGAGGCCGTCACGCTTCTGCAGCAGCTCGCGCACCGCCTCGGTGACCTCGGGCGCGCGGAAGAAGGCGGTGATGAACTTGGCCGATCCGTCGGGCTCGTCGCCGCCGGAGAAGCCTCCGGGGATCATGACGATCTGGGACTCGCGAATGCGTCGCGCGAGCTCGTGCGTGCTCTCGGCCACGGCCTCGGGGGTGAGGTTGTTGATCACGAAGACGTCGGCCGCGGCGCCGGCGCGCTCGAAGGCGTGCGCGGTGTCGTACTCGCAGTTGGTGCCGGGGAACACAGGGATGATGACGCGCGGGCGCGCCACGTGGAGGGCGGGCGTCGCGCGCGAGACGTTCTTCCGGGCCACGTCAAAGGAGACGGGCTCGACGGCCGGACCCTCGGCGCGGTAGGGGAAGACGGACTCGAGCGCGCCCTCCCAGGCCTCCTGGAGCTCGGCAAGATCGATCTTCTCGCCCGCCACGGAAAGCTCGTAGGCCTTGGTCGTGGTGCCGAGGAGCGAGGCGGTCACGCCGGACGGGGCCTTGGGCATCTGCGCGTCGTCGGTGAGCTCCACGATGAAGCTGCCGTAGGACGGGCAGAAGAGCGCCTCGGCGCCAAAGGCCGGCGCGATTTCGAGGCCGATCCGGTTGCCCACGCACATCTTGAAGAGGGCCTCGGCCGCCCCGCCGTAGCCCGGGGTGGACACGGCGAGCGCCTCCCCGCGGGAGACGATGCCCTCGACGAGGGCGTAGGTGGCGAGAAGGTCGTCGGCCTCCGGGGCCAGGCCGTCGTCGGCGTAGCGCGGGACGATCACCACCACGCGGTGGCCGGCGCCCTTGAACTCGGGGGAGGTCACGCGGTCGACGTGGCCGAGGCCGGTCGCAAACGAGACCAGGGTGGGCGGCACGTCGAGGTCCTCGAAGCTGCCGGACATGGAGTCCTTGCCGCCGATCGAGCCGATCCCCAGGTCGACCTGGGCCATGAGGGCGCCGAGCAGGGCGGCCATGGGCTTGCCCCAGCGGCGCGGGTCGTCGCGGAGCTTCTCGAAGTACTCCTGGAACGTGAGGTAGAGGTTCTTGTGCTCAAAGCCGGCGGCCACCATGCGGCTCACGGACTCCACCACGGAGAGGTAGGCGCCCGTGAACTGGTTGGCGCTCATGAGGTAGGGGTTGAAGCCCCAGGCCATGCCGGAGCACGTGGTGGTCTCGCCGTCCACGGGGAGCTTGGCGACCATGGCCATGCTCGGTGTGAGCTGCGTGCGGCCACCGAACGGCATGAGCACGGTGGCGGCGCCGATGGTGGAGTCAAAGCGCTCCGAGAGGCCCTTGTTGGAGGCAACGTTGAGGTCCGTGACGAGCGAGCGCATCATCTCGGCGACGGTCTCGCCGGCCCAGCCGTGCTCAAACTCGGCGGGTGCCTCCACGCGCACGGAGGTGGACTTGGGCGCGCCGTTGGAGGCCAGGAACTCGCGGCTCACGTCCACGATCGTGGCGCCGCGCCAGCTCATGCGCAGGCGGGGCTCGGCGGTGACGGTTGCGACGACCGTGGCCTCGAGGTTCTCCTCGTTCGCGTAGCGCAGGAACTCGTCCACGTCCTCGGGCGCCAGCGCCACGGCCATGCGCTCCTGGGACTCGGAGATGGCGAGCTCGGTGCCGTCGAGGCCCTCGTACTTCTTGGGCACGAGGTCGAGGTTGATGTCCAGGCCGTCGGCCAGCTCGCCGATCGCCACGGAGACGCCGCCCGCGCCAAAGTCGTTGCAGCGCTTGATGAGGCGGCAGGCGTCCTCGCGGCGGAAGAGCCGCTGGAGCTTGCGCTCGACGGGCGCGTTGCCCTTCTGGACCTCGGCGCCGTCCTTCTCGAGGGACTCGACGTTGTGGGCCTTGGAGGAGCCGGTGGCGCCGCCGATGCCGTCGCGGCCGGTGCGCCCGCCCAGAAGCACGATCTTGTCGCCGGGCGCCGGGCACTCGCGGCGGACGTGGGAGGCCGGGGTGGCGCCCACGACGGCGCCGATCTCCATGCGCTTGGCCACGTATCCCGGGTGGTAGAGCTCAAAGACCTGTCCTGTGGCCAGGCCGATCTGGTTGCCGTAGCTGGAGTAACCGGCGGCGGCGGTGGTCACGAGCTTGCGCTGCGGCAGCTTGCCGGCCATGGTCTCGGACACGGGGACCGTGGGGTCGGCCGCGCCGGTCACGCGCATGGCCTGGTAGACGTAGCTGCGGCCGGAGAGCGGGTCGCGGATGGCGCCGCCGATGCAGGTGGCCGCGCCGCCGAAGGGCTCGATCTCGGTGGGGTGGTTGTGGGTCTCGTTCTTGAAGAGGAAGAGCCAGTCCTCGTCCTGCCCGTTGACGTCCACCTTGACCTTGACGGTGCAGGCGTTGATCTCCTCGGACTCGTCGAGGCCGGTGAGCTGGCCGGTCTTCTTGAGCCACTTGGCGCCGATGGTGCCCATGTCCATAAGGCAGACGGGCTTCTCGTCGCGGCCGAGCTCGTGGCGCATCTCGAGGTAGCGGTCAAACGCGGTGCGGACCACCTCGTCGTCGATCTGGACGTGCTCGAGCGCCGTGCCAAAGGTGGTGTGGCGGCAGTGGTCCGACCAGTAGGTGTCGATCATCTTGATCTCGGTGATCGTGGGGACGCGGCCCTCGCCCGCAAAGTAGCGCTGGCAGAACTGGATGTCGGCGAGGTCCATGGCGAGCCCGCGCTCGTCGATGAACGCCCTGAGCGCGGCCTCGTCGAGCTCGAGGAAGCCGTCGAGCACCTCAACGTCGGCGGGCTCGGGGTAGTCCTGGCGCAGGGTGGCGCGCTCCTCGAGGGAGGCCTCGCGCGCCTCGACCGGGTTGATCACGTAGTGCTTGATGGCGGCCACGTCCTCGCCGGAGAGGTCCCCCTCGAGCACGTAGACCTTCGCGGAGCGCACGATGGGGCGCTCGCCCTGGGAGATGAGCTGGATGCACTCGCTCGCGGAGTCGGCGCGCTGGTCAAACTGGCCGGGCAGGAACTCCACGGCAAAGACGACGGCGCCCGGCGCGGTCCGGGGCATCGAGGTGGTGGCGCGGTCGGTCTGCGGCTCCGAGAAGACCGTGGGGACGCACGTCTCGAAGAGCTCCTCCGAGATTCCCTCGACGTCGTAGCGGTTGATGAGCCTGAGGCCGGCAAGGGCGTCTATGCCAAGGAGGGTCCTGAGCTCGCGCTCAAGGGCCCGGGCCTCGCCGTCAAACCCCGGCTTCTTCTCCACGTAGATGCGAGAGACCATACGCTGCTACCTCCTGGGTGGTCTGGAGCCATTTCCATGTCATGCCATTTTACGGCAAATGGGCTGAGCGGGGGTTCGGTGGGGCCGCCCTCCCGCAATGCCGGGCCGGCGCCTAGGTGTTCAGTGCCAAGACGTTGTTTACGCCCGGAGGGTGACAAATAGGGATGGCTCCCGCATGCTGTGAGTTGTCTAGGCTTACGGCAAAGGGGGCCATCCCATGTCCCAACATCCTAACGCAAGGCTCACCCCGCGCGGCCGGGAGCTGCTGTGCAGCCGGGTCGCCGGCGGCATGCGCGTCTCCGAGGCGGCGCGGCAGGCGGGCGTGAGCCGCCAGACCGCCTCGAAGTGGCTCGCCCGCGCGAGGCGCGGCGAGCCGATGTCCGACCGCCCGAGCAGGCCCCGCAGGCTCGCCAGGCTGACGCCGCCCGGAGCCGAGGCGCGCGTCCTCGAGGCCCGCCGATCCATGCTGCTCGCGCCCCTCGCGCTCGCCGCCGCGACGGGCGTCCCCGCGCGCACCTGCGCCAGGATCGTCGCGCGCTCCGGGCTGCCGAGGCTCGCCGACGTCGACCGCGTGACCGGGGAGGTCCGCCGGCGCGGCCCGGTCACGCCCGTGCGCTACGAGCGGGAGCGCCCCGGCGAGCTCCTGCACGTCGACGTCAAGAAGGTAGCCCGCATCCCGGACGGGGGCGGCTGGAGGGCGCTCGGGCGCGGCAACGACCCCTCCGGGGGGCACTCCGGCCTCGGCTCGTCGTGCCTGCACGTCGCGGTGGACGACTTCTCCCGCGTCGCCTACGCGGAGCTGCTCCCCGACGAGAGGAGGGGGACCTGCTCGGCGTTCGCGGACCGCTGCCTCTCCTTCTTCGCCGGCCTCGGCGCCCCCGTCGAGCGCGTGATGACTGACAACGGCCCCGGCTACCGCAGCCGCGACTTCAACGCGCTGCTCGAGTCCCGGGGCGTCCGCCACCTGTACACGAGGCCCTACAGCCCCTGGCAGAACGGCAAGGTGGAGAGGATGAACAGGACGCTGGCGCAGGAGTGGCAGTACGGACGCGCGTGGGAGAGCGAGGCGGGCAGGGCCGACGCCCTGCCCGCCTATCTGGAGCGCTACAATTGGGAGCGTCCGCACAGCGCGTGCGGGGGCCTCCCGCCCATGTCGCGCATCGTCGGCGTAAACAACCTATTGGCACACAACAGCTAGGCGCGCGTCACCTCGACGGTTCCCGTCATCCCCGCGATCGCCTCCGCGCCCGCCACCGCGTGGCCCAGCTCGTAGAGGCTGCCGTTGCGGGAGAAGTCGTCGTAGAACATCACGACGTCACCCCACGGCTCGTAGTAGGCGAGCACGCCGGCACCGCCCGAGGCGAGCGGCGCGTCCGAGCAGTCAAGCGCCTCGGGCGGGTAGAAGGTCTGCTCGTTGCTGCCGAAGGGCGTCACCTCGAGCGTCAGCGGCAGCTGCTCCACAAGGCCGCGCGCCGCAGCGCTGTCGTTGAGCTCGTAGGTCACCGTCTGACCTGCGCAGGTCACGTTGATGGTCATGGTCTCCTCCTCCGGGGCCTCGTCGAGGTCCACCAGCTCGTAGGTCTGCGTGCCCAGGCCCATGGCCTCGGCGTAATCCAGCGTGTGCGTGCCGTTTCTGCTCTCGATGCGCTCCACGAGCGCCGTGCCGTCCGCCGCCGCGTAGACGAGGTCCACGCACGCGCGGTCAAGCGCCACCGGGTCCGTCGAGGCCAGGATGCCAATGTCGGCCATCTCGGGCTCGGCGGGATGCGAGTCGCAGTCCACCGAGAGGCGGTTCATCACGTTGACGTAGGCCATCGCGCCGCCCGCGCCGCCGAAGTGGTCGCTCACGGCCTTGGCGGCCTCGGCCATGGACTCGAGGAAGTCGTCCTGCGCGGGACTGCCCCAGCCTGTAGTCGAGGTGCCCGCGCTGTGAATGAGCATCTTGCCCTCACGCGCCGCGATGCCGATGGAGCAGTTCTTGATGGCCCCGCCAAAGCCGCCCATCGCGTGCCCCTTGAAGTGCGCGAGCGAGACCACGGAGTCGTAGTTCGCCAGATGGGCGCCCACGAGGTCCTCCGTAAGGTGCGCACCACCCGTGACCGGCAGGCTCATCGAGCCGTCGGCGTCCATGATGTCCACGTCCGCGATGGCCGTGAAGCCGTGATCGGCGGCCGCTCGCAGGTGACTCTCCGTGGTGCCGCGCGCCCCTCCGTAGGCGGTGTTGCACTCCACGATCGTGGCGTCGAGGTCCCGCACCAGATCCGCGATCAGGTCCGGCGAGAGGAAGTTGTGCCCGCCCGGCTCGCCGGTCGAGAGCTTCACGGCAACGTTGCCCGCGGGCGAGAAGCCCAGGGCGTCGAAGGCCCGGCGCAGGCCGGCGGGGCTGATGTCGCGCGTGAGGTAGACCGTCGCCGGTGCCGCGGCCTCGAGGGCGGCGTTGTCAGCGGGCGCAGGCTGAGCCCCGGGCTCGGGCGCATCCGGCGCGGACGCCTCGCACCCCGCAAGAGCGGCCGTTGCCGCAACGCCGGCAAGCGCGCCCATGAACGTCCTTCTCGTCAGTCCGGACATGTCGTCCCCCTTTCGGCGGGGGCGAGAAGAACCGCGGGCTCGAGGTCCTTCTCGCCCGCTCGCGCTAGTCTGCGGAGGCATTCCCCTTGCGGGCCCTGGCAAAGCTCAGGCAGTCCGCAGCCTTCTCGCCCGTGCGCAGGTAGGTGTAGGTGGGCATCTCAAAGAGCACGGGACTGAGCGCCGCCACGTCGACCTTGCCGTCCTCGGTCACAATCGCGTCGTCCGCGTAGGTGCCCGCCACCGAGCAGATGAAGTTCTCAAAGTGGTCGACCTCGTAGACGTCCTCCACGCGGCACTCCATGGAGAGCCTGGCGTCGTCGATGAGCGGGGCGCCGGCCTCGCCCGCGGTCCAGGCGAAGACGTCGGCCTTGCACTGGCGCGCGCCGCTCACGCTGCCGCAGTAGTCCGCGCGGTCGAGCCAGGACTCGTCCACCACGTTCACGGAGAGCACGCCGGCCTGCTTGATGCAGCCGTTGATGAAGTGCGCGCCGGCCAGGCTCACCATGATCTTGCTGTGGCTCGGGATGCCCGTGTGCGCGACGAGCGTCCAGGTGGGCTCGTCGCCGTTCATGGCGCCCACCACCACGACGGGCATGGGATAGAGTGCGGGCTTGGGTCCGATGTTTCGCTTCATGGCTCTCCTTTCGACAGGCAGGCTCGGTCGAGACCTGTCCCGTTTTTTCTGAGAGAAAAAACCTGTCCCCTATTCACGTAGGTTACGTGACGTCACGTATCTTGTAAAGGGGTTAGATGGGCCCAGAGAACTTTTCCGAGGTGGACGCTATACTAGGCAGAAGGAGACACACGGAGGGTTCCATGGCCGATTTCATACGGGCGCGCAGCGCCGAGCAGAAGGAGCAGCGCCTCGAGGAGATCAAGGGCGCGGCCCGCCGCCAGTTTTCCGAGCGCCCCTACCACGAGATCACGCTCACCACGATTGCCGACGAGCTGGGTTGGTCGCGCGCCAACCTCTACAAGTACGTGACCACCAAGGAGGAGATCTTCCTGCTCCTCGCCGGGGACGAGTGCGGCAGCTACTTCCAGGCCCTTCTCGCCGCGCTCCCCGAGGGCTGCGGTCTTGCGCCCGACGTCGTGGCCGAGGTCTGGGCCGGAATCGCCAACGCCCACCAGGAGTACTTCCGGCTGGGCGACCTGCTCACCACGATCATCGAGACCAACGTGACGGTGGAGCGGCTCGCCCACTTCAAGGGCGGCTACTATGCCAAGGTCGACGAGATGTCCGATCGCCTGCCGCGCATCCTTCCCATCGCCCCCGAGCGCGTCGAGCCCCTGCTCATGGCCATCTACTATCACGCCGTCGGCCTCGTGAGCGGGTGCTGGCGCAACCCGCTCGTGGCGCAGGCCCTCGAGTCGATCGGCCGCGGGCGGCGCCAGGTTGACTTCCGCGCCGAGATGCGCGACTTCATCGGGATGTGCCTCGCGCACTGCGCGGGGTAGCCACAGGGCCCAGGGGCCTGCCCCCGCACCCCCACATCCGCGAGTGACTGATTTCGGGCGGACGGGCCCCCAGGGAGGCCCGTCCGCCCGAATGCCGTCACCTGGACGCGGCGGGGGCCAGGCCCAAGCGCGAGTGAGCGCAGAGCGCCCCCACCCCAAGAACGGCAGGGGCGAGGGCGTTCTACTTAGGGAGTCCTTCTTACGACGTCCCTCTTACGACATCCTTCTCGCCAGGCCCTCCCGCCCGGCACGTGACTCGCGGCTACGCGACGGCGGCCTCGTAGCCCGCCTCGGCGACGGCGGCCACGAGGGCGTCGTCGGCCACGGAGTCAGCGGCCTCGACGGTGGCGGTGCCAGCCTCGAGGCTCACGTCCACGGAGCTCACGCCGTCGACGCCCTCGAGCGCCTTCTTCACGTGCGCGACGCAGTGCTGGCACATCATGCCGGTGACGTTCAGGGTCTTGGTCATGGTCCCATCCCTTCTCTCGGTCGCGGGCGCAGGCGCGCCGGCGACGCTCTCAACGGACACGGCCACCTCGGTGGCCGGGGTTGCCTCGGACGCCGCGCGCTCGCTCGGCCTCCAGGTGCGCAGGCGCAGGGCGTTGGTCACCACGAAGACGGAGCTGAAGCCCATGGCGGCCGCGCCGATCATCGGGTTGAGCGTGATGCCCCAGGGCGTGAGCGCGCCGGCGGCCACGGGGATGCAGATCGCGTTGTAGAAGAGCGCCCAGAAGAGGTTCTGCTTGATGTTTCTCATCGTGGCGCGGGAGAGCTCCATCGAGGTGGCCACGTCGGCCGGGTCGGAGTGCATGAGGACCACGTCGGCCGAGGAGATGGCCACGTCGGTGCCCGCCCCGATGGCAATGCCCACGTCCGCGCGGGCGAGCGCCGGCGCGTCGTTGATGCCGTCGCCCACCATGGCCACGGTGCGCCCGGCCTCCTGGAGCTCGCGGACCTTGGCCTCCTTCTGCGCGGGCAGCACGCCGGCGATGACCTCGTCCACGCCCACCTGCCGCGCCACGGCGGCCGCGGTGCGCTCCTGGTCGCCGGTGAGAAGCACCGTGCGGGCCCCCATCGCGCGGAGCCGTGCGATGGCGGAGGCGCTCGTGGGCTTCACGGGGTCGGCCACGGCGACCATGCCCAGCGCACGGCCGCCAAGCGAGAAGAACAGCGGGGTCTTGCCGTCGTCCGCGAGCGTCGCGGCCGCGTCGGCGAGCGAGCCGAGCCCCACGCCGCGCCCCTCCATGAGGCGGGCGTTTCCGGCGAGCGCGGGCATGCCGTCCACCGTCGCCGCAAGGCCGCCGCCCGGGATCTGGTCGAACCCCTCGACGCGCGCGCTGCGCTCGGCGCCCGGGTCCTTCTCGTCCGCGTAGGCGCAGATGGCGGACGCCAGCGGGTGCTCGCTCCTGCGCTCGAGGGCCGCGGCCACGCGCAGCAGCTCGTCCTCGGACACGCCCGGGGCAAGAAGGACGTCCGTCACGCGCGGCGCGCCCGCCGTCACGGTGCCCGTCTTGTCGAGCACGACGGCGTCCACGTTGCAGGCGGTCTCGAGCGCCTCGGCGGACTTGATGAGAATCCCGTTGGCGGCGCCGCGGCCGGTGCCCACCATGATGGCCGTGGGCGTGGCCAGGCCGAGGGCGCACGGGCAGGAGATCACGAGGATCGAGATGGCGTGCGTGAGCGCCGTGGCCACGTTGCCCGCGAGCGCGAGCCACGCCACGAACGTCACCGCGGCGATGGCGATGACCACGGGCACGAAGACGCCGGCGATCTTGTCAGCCATGCGCTCGATGGGGGCCTTGGAGCTCGTGGCCTCGTCCACGAGGCGGATGATGCCGGCGAGCGTGGTGTCGTCGCCGACGGCGCGCGCCTCCAGGGCGAGCCAGCCGCGCGTGGAGACCGTGGCGCCGGTCACGTGGTCGCCGGGGGCCACCTCGCGTGGCACGCTCTCCCCCGTGATGGCGGACTCGTCGATGGCGGCCGTGCCCTCCACCACCACGCCGTCCACCGGTACCGACTCGCCGGCGCGCACGATCACGCGCTCCCCCACGGCCACGTCCTCGGTGGGGACCTCGCGCTCCTCGCCGTCTCGGACGACCGTGGCCGTCTTGGGCGCGAGGTCCATGAGGGCGGCGATGGCGTCCGTGGTGCGTCCCTTGGCCCGCGCCTCGAAGAACTTGCCGAGCGTGATGAGGGTGAGGATCATGCCGGCCGAGTCGAAGTAGAGGTCGTGCGCGGCCGCGTGGAGCGCGGCGGCGTCACCCGCACCCGCGGCCCACGCCATACGGTAGAGCTGCGCGATCGACCAGGCGGCCGAGGCGGCCGAGCCCAGCGCGATGAGCGAGTCCATGTTGGGCGCGCGATGCCAGAGCGTGCGGAAGCCCGTTATGAAGTAGTGCCGGTTCACAAAGAGGATCGGCGCACACAGCAGGAGCTGCGTGAGGCCGAGCGCCATGAGGTTGGCCTCGCCCGCGAGCGCGGGCGGCTGCGGCCAGCCGAACATCGGGCCCATGGCCACGTAGAAGAGCGGCACCGAGAAGACCGCTGAGACTATCAGCTGGTCGCGCTTCTCGCGAATGGCCTTCTCGGCGGCCGCGCCGGGGCGCTCCGTCGGGGCCGCGCCCCTCTCGCCCGGCCGCGCGCGCCGGGTGGCCCCGTAGCCGGACTCCTCGATGGCCGCCACCACCGCGGCCGCCGTCTCGGGCGAGCCGTCGTAGTCGAGCTCCATCGAGTTCTTGAGCAGGTTCACGTTGGCGCAGGTGACGCCCGCCACCTCGCCCGCCGCCTTCTGCACCCGGCTCGAGCACGCCGCGCAGGTCATGCCCGTGATGTCAAACGTCTCTCTCATCCCACCTCCTACCGTGCAAAGGGGACAGTCACTTTTGCACGCGTGCAAAAGTGACTGTCCCCTTTGCACACATCACATGAACTTCTTGAAGAGGCCCATGACCTCGTCGATGACCTCCTCGTCACCGGCGCGGACGCGCTCGACCACGCAGGTCTCCAGGTGATCGCGCATGACCTCGCGCGAGATGGCCTTCACGGCCGACTCCACGGCGGCGAGCTGCGTGAGGACGTCGCCGCAGTATCGGTCCTCCTCCACCATCTGCCGGATGCCGTTCAGCTGCCCCACCGCGCGGTTGATCCGGCGCGTCACGCTTGCCTTGAGCTCGGGAGAGCGAGGCGTGTGCTTGTGCGCGCCGCACCGCGGGCAGGCCGCCGTCCCGTCAAACTCTGTCTCCACGAAAATGCGACCTCCCTTGGACACATACCCCCATGGGGTTTGCTGCTGCCAACTCTATACCCATAGGGGGTATGTGTCAAACAGTGTTTCCCAGACCACGAAGAAGCGCCCGACCGTGCTACGCTAGCCCAGACGCACCACTACGCACCAGTGCCCGGCAGGGAGGAAACCATGCAGCTCAGGACCCCTCGGCTCATCCTGCGCCCCTGGACCGCCAGCGACGCGGAGGCGCTCTTTCGCTATGCCCGCGACCCCGAGGTCGGCCCGCGGGCAGGCTGGCCGGCACATGCCAGCGTCGAGGAAAGCCGGGAGGTCATCCGGACGATACTCTCGATGCCGGAGACCTACGCCCTCGTGGTGAGAGGGGCCGAGCCGGCCGACGAGCCCGTCGGGGCCGCGAGCCTCATGATCGGCGCGGCGTCACGGCTCTGCGTCGGCGCGCGCGAGGCGGAAATCGGCTACTGGCTGGGGCGGCCGCTCTGGGGGCGGGGCTACATGCCCGAGGCCGTGGGCGCGCTCGTCGCCCACGCCTTCCGCGACCTCAGGCTCGACGCCGTCTGGTGCGGCTACTACGAGGGCAACGAGCAGAGCCGCCGCGTGCAGGAGAAGGCCGGGCTCATCCCGCACCACGTGGTCGACGTGGCGCCGGGGAGCTCATCGTTCGGGACCACGAGCGAGCACGTGACCCGCCTTACGCGCGCCGAGTGGGAGAGCCGGGAGGCCGACGGCCGGCGCTAGCCCGACACGGCCCCGCGCCCCGCCCGCCACTTCCCGCGCGCGTCCCTACCCCGCGAGCGGATAGGCCCTGATCTGCGGGTCCTCGTAGGTGGCGTGGTAGTACGTGAGCGTGGCGGCCGAGAACCCGCTCGTATAGAGCGTGCGCTCCCACGAGCCGTCGGCCTCCTGGGCGCACCCCATCGGCACGGCCACCGACCCAAGCGTCCTGAAGAGGCGCGTGACGTTGTCGCGCTCCCCGCTCTGCGCCGGGTAGTGGGCGTTCACGAAGGCGGCCTTCGCAAGGCGTGCAGGCGAGCAGTAGTCGCCCGGCATCCCGCGCATCCCCGCGCCCGACCCAAAGGGCGCAAGGCTCGCCGAGCCCCACGAGGCCGTCGCCGGCTCCTCCGTCCCCAGCAGCAGGTAGTTCCTGAGGTTCTGGCGATGCCAGCCAAACTCGGGCTCGTTGGCGAGCGCGTCGACGTCGTCCTCCCAGACGGTGAGGCCCCGCTCCAGGCACTCGACCACGATGGAGCCCGTGGCGTCGGCGACGATCCAGTGAAGGCTCGCCACAGGAAGGCGCCCGCTCACCGGCCGCGCGACCACGGTGACCCGCGCCAGGGCGGCGCGAGCCTCCGCGACGCTCGAGAAGTTGCGCGCGATCCAGTACGGCAGCTCGTAGGCCGCCACGTTGACGGTGCCCTCCACGGGGGCCTGGGCGTAGCGCGCGCTCTGGGGGAAGTTGAGCCCGGCGACGGCGAGACCGGCGTCGTTGCCGCAGTCAAAGTAGAGCGGCACGCCCTCCTCGACGATCCCCATGCCAATGACGGCATGCCCGCGCGCCGGCTCGTCGGGCCGCTCGAAGGCACGGGGGACGTTGGCGTCGGCCGGGGTGCGGAGCACCCGCTCGCCGTACCCGAAGCTCCAGTCAAGGTTGCGGCCAAAGAACATGCCGCCCTTGTCGTCCGTGAACCTGACCGCCGTGCACATGGGCCCTCCCCTCGCCATGGGCCCGCCTCGGGCCCTTTCAGGTGATGGTACCCACGCGCACGCGAGGGGTCCCCCGGCCCACCCCATCGCCATCATGCTGAAACGGCGCTGGCCCCGCCCGCGATCCTAAGGGCGCCGGGCGAGAAGAACCCCCGCCCCAAACATCACCGCACCCATCAGGAGCGCAGGGACAACGTCGGTGGCGGGGGCAAGCACGACGAGCGGGAGGGACACGACGACGCATCCCCCACAGAGCGTCGCGCAGAGCGCACCGAGCCTCCTCAGGTACGAGGCCTCCCCTAGCGGCGAATACGTTCCGGGCATGGCGCGCTCCCTCCGTCGTCTCCTCTTCAGCCCGAGCGTAGGCCGGCCGTGTAAGCGCCCCGTAAGCGAACGAACAGGGCGTCGCAAGCGCCACGTCAGGCTTCCGGTAGCTCTGAGCAGGGAAAAGAGCGGGACGCGCACCAAAGGTCAACGAGCCCGCCAGCGCATGGGCACGCGTCCGCCGCTCACGGGCGCACGTCCGCCGCCCACCGAAACCTCGCCCGCCGCACGCGGGCGCCCACCGCCTGTGACCGGCCCCGTCAGTGGGCGGGCAGCCAGCCGAGAGACAACGCCTCGGCAGCCGCTGATACGCTCCTTCCCCCATGTCGGATCGAGCGAGAGGAGCGGCCATGAGACAGACACGGCACATCCCCGCGGGCAAGGCCCCGGGAGCGCGCACGAACGGGCGAGGCAGGGAGGGACGCGGAGCGAGGAGGCGCGCATGAGGAGGCTGAGAAGGGCAAGGCGACGGGCGGCGCGAGTCGTGCTCGCAGCGATCATGGTGCTCGCGGTCCTGTCACAGGGGCTCGGGGCCCGGCCGGCACGGGCGGCCGCGGATGCCCGCGCCGTCTCGAGCGTCTCCTGGCAGGCAGCAAAGCCGCAGATCGAGGCGCTCATGGGCGTGCCCTACGTCTGGGGCGGCAAGAGCCCCAGCGGCTGGGACTGCTCGGGCTTCGTGGGGTGGGTCATGGCAAACGTCTACGGCACCGGGTGGCCCGGAGGCTCGCCGGCCTCCTGCGGGACGGATGCGATCAAGGCGGCCGTTCGGGACGGCTGGGTGCTGCACGGCACCTCGGCGGGAGACTACGCCGCAGGCTGCGCCTCAGGCGTCGTCCGACCGGGCGACGTCATCATCCTCTACAACGCAAGCGGCGCGACGGTCCACTGCGCCATCGCCGGCGAGAACCAGACGATCTACCATGCATGGTCGGAGTTCTACGGCACGTGCCACAAGCCCTTTGACGAGGTCTGGGGGCAGAACGGCGGCCACGGCAAGACCTACGCGAGCTTCGACGTCTACCGCGGCCTCGAGGACGCGGGGCGCATCCGGCTCCGGAAGGCGTCGGCCCAGCCCGCCGCCACGGAGGGCAACCCGAGCTACAGCCTCGCCGGGGCGGAGTACGCGGTCTACGACGACGCCGGCGCGCAGGTGGCCACGCTCGTCACCAACGAGGCGGGCGCGGCGGGCCCCACGGGGGACCTGCCCAGCGGCACCTACACCGTGAGGGAGACGAAGGCCCCGGAGGGCTTCTCGCTCGACCCTGCGACGTACACCGTCGAGCTTGGGAGCGGCACATGGGACGCCGAGCGCACGGTCCTCGTGACGCCCGACCCCGAGGCCCCGCTCCTCGCAGGCTCGGCCGTGGCGCGCAAGCACGACGCCGAGGGCGCGGGCGGCTCGGGGCAGGGCTCGGCCACGCTCGCCGGGGCGGTGCTCCGCTTTGACCACTACGCCGTCGACCCGAGCACGGTCGATGGCCCCTCCGACCTCGACGGTCTCACGCCCATCCTCAGCGCCACGGCAACGACCGGCCCCGACGGCCGAGCCGAGGTGAGCTCCATGACAGCCCCCGACGGCACGGAGGTCCCCGGCATCCCCCTGGGCGTCCTCGTGGTAAGCGAGGTCGAGGCCCCCGCGGGCTACCTCGTCTCCAACGAGCGGTTCCTGCTCAAGGTGTCGTCCGAGGACAACGTCGTCGTGGAGGTCTCCAACGAGGCCGACTTCGCCGAGAAGGTCGCGCGCGGTGGGGTACGCATCGAGAAGAGAGACCTCGAGACCGGCGAGAACGCGCCCCAGGGCGGGGCCTCGGTGGACGGCGCGGTCTTCGAGGTGGTGAACGCGTCCGCCGCGCCCGTGCTCGTGGGCGGCGAGGAGGTCGGGCCCGGCGAGGTCGCGCTCACGCTCGAGACCGAGGGAGGGGCCGCCGAGTCCGCGCCCGACGCCCTGCCCTACGGCGACTACCTCGTCCGCGAGGTCGTGGCGCCCGAGGGCTACCTCGGCACCGACGCCGAGGTGCCGTTCTCGATCGCCGCGGACGGCGAGGTCGTCGAGCTCACCGGGGAGCGCGCCGTGGCCAACCAGGTCAGGCGCGGCGACCTCGAGCTCGTGAAGGTCTCCGACGGCGACCTCTCCCGCATGGCGGGCGTGCCGTTCCGCATCACCAGCGCGACCACCGGCGAGTCCCACGTCGTCGTGACCGACGGCAACGGGTACGCCAGCACCGCGGCCTCGTGGAACCCGCACACCGCCTCGACCAACGCCAACGACCAGGCGGCCGACGGCTCCTGGGACCCCTCCGCCGGCGTGTGGTTCGGGACGTCGGGGCCCGACGACTCCAAGGGGGCGCTGCCCTACGACACCTACGAGGTCGAGGAGCTGCCCTGCGAGGCCAACGGGGGCAAGCAGCTCCTCGGCCCCATCGAGGTGAGGGTCTACCGCGACGCCGTCACCGTGGACCTGGGAACGCTCACGAACGACGACCTGCCCCGCACCGTGGTCTCCAAGAAGTCGGTGACGGGCGAGGACGAGCTGCCCGGCGCGACGCTTCGCGTGTACGACGCGGACGGCGAGCTCGTGGAGGAGTGGGTCTCGGGCGACGAGCCCCACGAGCTGACGCTCATGCCCGGCTCCTACACGCTCCACGAGGAGGCCGCGCCCGAGGGCTACCTCGTCACCTCCGACGTGGAGTTCGAGGTCCTCGAGGGCGTCCCCGTGACGCAGGTCGAGATGGTCGACGACTACACCAGAGTGGAGTTCGAGAAGGTCGACGCCGACACGGGCGAGCCCCTCGCAGGCGCAACGCTGCGCCTCTACGACGCCGGCGGCGAGCTCGTGGAAGAGTGGGTCTCGGGCGACGAGCCCCACCTCATCGAGGCGCTCGCCCCCGGTGACTACGTCCTCCGCGAGGTCGAGGCGCCCGAGGGCTACGCGCTCGCCGATGACGTGGCCCTCACGGTGAGCGAGACTGCCGAGGTGCAGGTCGCAACGATGGTCGACGAGCTCCTTCCCGACGCCCCGGAAGAGGGAAGCGATCATCCCGAGGAGGCGCCCGCTCGCGAGGAGATGCCCTCCACGGGTGACCCCTCGGGCGGCATCGCGGTCGGTTGCGCGCTTGGCGCGGCGGGAGCCTTCGCAAGCGCTATCGCGCTCGCGGCGCGGGAGCGAAGGCGCGACTCCCTGACGAGAGGGCGCCGCAGGTAGCGAGCAGGCACGGGCGGCGGGACACCGGCTCTGCCAGACGGCGCCGAATCGGCCCGGCAGCGCGCTGGCCCCGCCGCCCGCCCCGTTTTACGGGCTTTTTGTCGGAATGCGCCCCCATGGGCAGCCAAACGGTATAACAGTGCGTGCCCCACCCGCCGCAGGCTCCCCAAGGAGGCCCCATGGAGTCCGCCTTTTTCGACCTCATCAACCAGTTCGGCTACTTCGGCGTCTGGTTCCTCATCTTCTTCGAGAACGTCTTCCCGCCCATCCCCTCCGAGCTCATCCTGCCCCTCTCGGGCTTCTTCACCACCTCGACCTCGCTCACGCTCCCGGGCGTGATCATCGCCGCCACCGTGGGCTCGGTCACCGGTGCCTTCATCCTCTACGGCGTGGGCCGGCTGCTCTCGCGCGAGCGCCTCATGACGTTCTTCGGCACGCGCCCGATGCGCCTTCTGGGCTTCAAGCCGGACGACATCGCCTCCGCCGTGGACTGGTTCGACCGCAAGGGCCAGGTCACGGTTCTCATCTGCCGCTGCATCCCCATCGTCCGCAGCCTCATCTCCATCCCCGCCGGCACCGCCAAGATGGGCGTCGTGAGGTTCTCGCTCTACACGCTCGTGGGCTCGGCGGTGTGGAACACGATCCTGTGCTCGCTCGGCGCCGCGGCCGGCAGCGCCTGGGAGACCGTCACCGCCCAGGCCGAGTGGGTCTCGGACATCGTCAAGTACGTCATCATCGCGCTCGTGGTGGTGGCCATCGCCTTCTGGACGGTCAAGCGCATCATCCCCGCCCTGAAGGAGCGCCGCTCCGAGTAGCCCCGGGGACCCCTGAGCCAATCGCAGCTCCCCTTGCGTCGCACCCCTTGGCCGTGCCCCCTGCCGTTCGCGCCACGCATCCGACACATCGTGCCTCAGGCGCGGCCGCTCGCCACGCCCCTTCTATGATGGAGCCGAGTGAGGCCCCGCCGAAGGAGCGAGCATGAGACACGCCGACGTCATACGAAAGCTCTCCCTGATCGAGAAGTGCGCCCTGCTCCAGGGCGCCACGACCTTTGGGAGCTGGCCCAACGAGCGCGCCGGGATTCCCTCCGTCGAGTTCTCGGACGGCCCCTCCGGCGTACGCCACCAGGTGGGCGCCGCCGACCACCTGGGCCTCAACGGCTCCGAGCCGGCCACGTGCTTCCCCACCGCCGTCACCATGGCCAACACCTGGGACACGGAGCTCGAGGAGCGCGTGGGGGCCGCGATGGGCCAGGAGGCCGCCGTCCAGGGCGTGGGGACGCTCCTCGGCCCGGGCCTCTGCATCAAGCGCAACCCGCTCTGCGGCCGCAACTTCGAGTACTTCTCGGAGGACCCACACCTCTCCGGCAAGATGGCCGCCGCCCTCGTGCGCGGCATCCAGAGCAACGGCATCGGCGCCTGCCCCAAGCACTTCGCCGTGAACAGCCAGGAGGCGCGCCGCCAGGCCTCCGACTCGGTCCTCGACGAGCGCACCATGCGCGAGCTCTACCTCACGGGCTTCGAGATCTGCGTGCGCGAGAGCGCGCCCAAGACGATCATGACCTCGTACAACCTTGTGAACGGCACCTACGCCAACGAGAACGCCCACCTGCTGCGCGACATCCTGCGCGACGAGTGGGGCTTCGACGGCGCCGTGGTCACGGACTGGGGCGGCTCGAACGACCATGCCGCCGGCGTTGCCGCGGGCTCCACCCTCGAGATGCCGGCCCCGGGCCTGGGGTCGGTGCGCGAGCTCGTGGCGGCCGTCCGCGCGGGCCGACTCTCAGAGCGCGACATCGACGCCCGCGTCGACGAGGTCATCGAGCTCGCCCGCTCCGTAACCCCCGCCGTCGTGGCCGCTCCGGCCGCCTTTGACGCCGCGGCCCACCACGCGCTCGCGCGCGAGGCCGCCGCCAGGGGCTGCGTCCTGCTCAAGAACGACGGGGCGCTCCTCCCGCTCGCCCCCGGCACGCGCGTGGCCCTCATCGGGGACTTCGCCAAGACCCCGCGCTACCAGGGGGCCGGCTCCTCCGCCGTGAACAGCACGCGCGTGGACAGCCTTCTTGGCCTCATCGGCGACTCCTGCCTCGCGCTCGTGGGCTACGAGCCCGGCTTCGAGCGCCACGGCGGGGCGAGCGCCGAGAAGCGCGCGGCCGCGCTCGACCTCGCGCGCCGCGCCGACGTCGTCCTTCTCTGCCTCGGCCTCGACGAGATGGCCGAGTCCGAGGGCGCCGAGCGCCCCTCCATGCGCCTGGACGAGAGCCAGGTCGAGCTCGCGCACGCCGTCGCCCAGGTCAATCCCAACGTCGTGGTCCTGCTCAGCGCGGGGTCCTGCGTTGAGACCGACTGGGTCGCGGACGCCCGCGCGGTCCTCTACTGCGCGCTCGGCGGCCAGGCGGGCGCGGGCGGGGCGCTCGACGTGGTGACCGGCAGGGTGTGCCCGTCCGGCAGGCTCGCCGAGACCTGGCCCGTGCGTCTCGAGGACGTCCCCTCCTCGGCGCACTTCCCCTCCGAGGAGCGCAGCGCCGAGTACCGCGAGGGGCCCTACGTTGGCTACCGCTACTTCCAGACCGCGGGCGTTGACGTGGCCTTCCCCTTTGGGTTTGGACTCTCCTACACGTCCTTCTCGTACGCCGACCTCGCCGCCTCGCGCGAGGGCGTCACGCTCACCGTGACCAACACCGGCCCGGTGGCCGGCGCCGAGGTCTGCCAGCTCTACGTGGCCAAGCCGGACCACGAGGTCTTCCGCCCCGCCCAGGAGCTCCGGGGGTTCGCGCGCGCGGAGCTCGCACCCGGGGAGTCCCGTCGCGTCAGCATCCCCCTCGGGGCGGACGCCTTCCGCTACTTCAACGTGGCCACGGGCCGCTGGGAGGTCGAGGGGGGCACCTACGAGCTGCGCGTGGGCGCCTCCAGCGAGGACATCCGGCTCACGGGCGAGCTCGCGCTCGAGGGCACGGGCGCGCCCAGCCCCTACGCGGGCCTCGACGTGGCCCCCTACGAGACGGCCGACGTCACGGAGGTCGACGACGCGCACTTCGCCGCCCTTCTCGGCCGCCCGGTCCCGACCGTCGAGACCTCCGTCGGGCGCAACTCCTGCTTCCGCGACCTCAACCACGGGCGATCGCTCGTCTTCTGGCTCGTCTGGGCCGTGCTGCGCACCCTCAAGGCCGCGGCCGACCGCAGGGGCCGGCCCGACCTCAACATCCTCTTCGTCTGGAACATGCCGCTGCGCGCGCTCGCCAAGATGACCAACGGCATCGTCGACATGACCGTCGTCGACGCGCTCGTGCGCGAGGCGCGCGGCGTCGGCTGGGCGGGCGCGCTGCTGCTTGCGGGCGCGCTGCTGCTGGGCTGGGGCTGGGCCGTGGGCGCGCTGCTCTGGGCGCTCTGGGTCATCCTTCCCATCGCGGGCGCGGTCGTGGTGAACCTGGCGAGAAACGCCAGGCTCGCCGGAAAGATCAGGGAGGCGTCACGTGCCCGCTAGCCCGGGAGGAACAAGACGGCGGGGCCGAGCCCCGGGACAAGGAGGAGACCATGACAAAGAGGGCGGGCACGGGCGCGCAGGGCGGCGGCGTACTCGGCCGCTGGTGGGACGGCTTCTCGAGCCGCCACCCCAGGGCATCGACCTGGATTCGCGAGGGCGGGCTGTTCATCATCATCAGCTACCTCGTCACCTTCTTCAAGTACCTGATCATGCTGTTCCTGCCCAACCTCTTCGGCCTCGGGCTCGCGGGGAACGGCTGGGGCTGGCCCGACGCCACCTTCACCGTGGCCGGCGTGACCTTCACCTTCAACGTCCTCGGCTACGCCCCGCTGCTCGATGGCGCCGGCCAGGTCGTCATCGGCGGCGGCCTGGGCTACTGCCTTGCGGTCTGGATCTCCATCATCCTGGGCGAGTGCGTCAACTTCCCGCTGCAGCGCAGGTTCACCTTCAAGAACAGCGGGCCGCTCGCCAAGCAGGTGCCCATCTACGCCGTCGGCGTGCTCGTGGTAAACCTCGCCCTCAACGCCTTCAACAGCGTGTGGACCGGCCTCGCGCAGTACCTCGTCCCGCCCGCGGTCTACAACATCGTGACCACGGTGGTGGCGGGCGGCATCTGCATGGTCGTCTTCTTCGTGATCGACAAGATCATCTTTGCCCCGGGCTTCGGCCGGCCAAAGCGCAGGTAGCGGGCGTCTTCTCCCCCAGGCGCCCGCACGCGTCCCAGAGGCCCCGGACGCGTGCGGGCACTACCTCGCGCACCGCCCACGCACCACCAGATGTTGGCAATGCGTGGCGCAAGAAGCACAACAGGTTGTGTGAATAGGTAGACTGTTAGCTATCACTAACATTTCTCGCCCACAAATGCGCACATCTCTGGTAGTTTTTAAGCTGCCGTTGACCGACGGCAGACGCAACGCGTCCAACACCTGAGCAAGGAGCGTGACAAGTGAGTCAGGAAGCATGGCAGGGATTTGTCGGCGGTAACTGGGAGCACGAGATCGACGTCCGCGACTTCATCCAGAAGAACTACACCCCCTACGACGGCGACGAGTCCTTCCTCGCCGGCCCCACCGAGAGCACGACGAAGCTCTGGGACGAGGTCATGGGCCTCTTTGCCAAGGAGCGCGAGGCCGGCGGCGTCCTCGACATGGACACCAAGGTCGTCTCCACGATCGTCTCCCACCCGGCCGGCTACATCGACAAGCCGCTCGAGAAGATCGTGGGCCTGCAGACCGAGAAGCCGCTCAAGCGCGCCCTCATGGTCAACGGCGGCATCCGCATGGCCGTGGCCGCCTGCAAGCAGAACGGCTACGAGGTCGACCCCGAGGTCGTCGACTTCTACACCAACTACCGCAAGACCCACAACGCCGGCGTCTTTGACGCCTACACGCCCGAGATGCGCGCGTGCCGTCACTCCCACATCATCACGGGCCTGCCCGACGCCTACGGCCGCGGCCGCATCATTGGCGACTACCGCCGCGTGGCCCTCTACGGCGTCGACCGCCTCATCGAGGAGAAGAAGGCCGAGCACGCCGGCACCCAGAAGACCATGAACGAGCCCACGATCCGTCACCGCGAGGAGCTTGCGGAGCAGATCCGCGCCCTCGGCGAGCTCAAGCAGCTCGGCCAGATCTACGGCTTCGACATCTCCCGCCCGGCCGCCAACTTCCAGGAGGCCGTGCAGTGGCTCTACTTCGGCTACCTCGCCGCGGTCAAGGAGCAGAACGGCGCCGCCATGTCCATCGGCCGCAACTCCACCTTCCTTGACATCTACGCCGAGCGCGACCTCAAGGCGGGCGTCATCACCGAGGCCGAGGTCCAGGAGATCATCGACCACCTCGTCATGAAGCTCCGCATGATCAAGTTCGCGCGCACCCCCGAGTACAACGAGCTCTTCTCCGGCGACCCGCAGTGGGTCACCGAGTCGCTCGGCGGCATGGGCGTCGACGGCCGCTCCATGGTCACCAAGACCGCCTTCCGCTACCTGCACACCCTCGAGAACATGGGCACCAGCCCCGAGCCCAACCTCACGGTGCTCTGGTCCACGCGCCTGCCCGAGGCCTTCAAGCGCTACTGCGCCAAGATCTCCATCACCACGAGCTCCATCCAGTACGAGAACGACGACCTCATGCGCGTCTACCACGGCGACGACTACGCGATTGCCTGCTGCGTGTCCTCCATGCGCATCGGCAAGGAGATGCAGTTCTTCGGCGCCCGCGCCAACCTCGCCAAGTGCCTCCTCTACGCCATCAACGGCGGCCGTGACGAGAAGACCGGCGAGCAGGTCGGCCCGCGCTACCGTCCGGTCGAGGGCGACTACCTCGACTACGACGACGTCGTGTCCAAGTACCGCGACATGATGCAGTGGCTGGCCGAGGTCTACGTCAACGCCCTCAACATCATCCACTACATGCACGACAAGTACTGCTACGAGCGCCTGCAGATGGCTCTGCACGACGAGCACGTCCACCGCTGGTTCGCCACCGGCATCGCGGGCCTCTCCGTCGTCGCCGACTCGCTCTCCGCGATCAAGTACGCCAAGGTCAAGGTCGTTCGCGACGAGACCGGCCTCGTCACCGACTACGAGGTCGAGGGCGACTTCCCCAAGTACGGCAACGACGACGACCGCGTGGACCAGATCGCCCACGACGTGGTCGAGGTCTTCATGAAGTACGTCCGCGAGACGGACACCTACCGCAACTCCGTCCCGACGACCTCAATCCTCACGATCACCTCGAACGTCGTCTACGGCAACGCCACCGGCAACACGCCCGACGGCCGCCGCGCCGGCGAGCCCTTCGCCCCGGGCGCCAACCCCATGCACCGTCGCGACACCCACGGCGCCGTGGCGTCGCTCGCCTCCGTCGCCAAGCTCCCCTTCCGCGACGCGCAGGACGGCATCTCCAACACGTTCTCCATCGTCCCCAACGCGCTCGGCAAGGAGGGCGAGGTCATGTTCGGCGAGCTCGACCTCGACGCCCTCGGCGTGGACATCCAGATCGAGAACCCCGCCCCCGACTGCGGCTGCTGCTAGTTCCACCCGCCCGCTCACCGGGCGGAATCGAGAATTGACACTGTTTCAGTGACAATTTTCAGCTACACTGTGGTAAACGAAGGGCCGCCCCACCCCGGGGCGGCCCCAACGAGAAGGGATACCACCATGAAGACCGCTGATGTCGCTCCCGAGCAGGTTGACAACCTCGTTTCCATGATCGACGGCTACGCTGAGGAGGGCGGCCACCACCTCAACGTCAACGTCTTCACCAAGGAGACGCTGCTCGACGCCCAGGCCCACCCCGAGAAGTACCCGCAGCTGACCATCCGCGTCTCCGGCTACGCGGTGAAGTTCAACTCCCTCACCAAGAAGCAGCAGGACGACGTCATCTCCCGTACCTTCCACGAGTCGATGTAAGGTCAGCCTGACCTGCTAGGCAGACGGCCCGGGCAATTGCTCCGCAAAGTGCTTCGCGCTCCGCGCTCAGGAACTTTGCCTCGCAAGTGCCCGGGCCGTTCCCTCTATCATGGTGACATCACAGGTCTGGGAGGAAGGTGCGGATGTGACTGCGGATACCGAGGGGCGTGCCCGCGACGTTGACGTGGTTGGGCGGGTGCACTCCACCGAAAGCTTTGGGACGGTGGACGGGCCGGGCACGAGGTTCGTGGTGTTCTGTCAGGGCTGCCCGATGCGCTGCCAGTACTGCCACAACCCCGACACCTGGGAGTTCGCGCGCGCCGACGGCACCGGCCCCGGGACCAGCGCGAGCGTTGGCGAGCTGCTCGAGCGCTTCGAGCGCAATCGTCCCTTCTACCGCAAGGGGGGCATCACCGTCACGGGGGGCGAGCCGATGGCTCAGCCCGACTTCGTGGCAGCCCTCTTCCGAGCCGCCCACGAGGCCCCGGCAGGCCGCATCCACACCTGCCTCGACACCTCCGCGGCAACCTTCTCCGCCGAGCGCGCCGGGCGCTTCTCGGCGCTCCTCGATGCCACCGACATGGTTCTTCTTGACATCAAGACCTCGGACGCGACGCTCCACGAGCGGCTCTGCGGCATGCCCGCAAGCCACGCCCTCGAGCTCGGCGACGAGCTGGCACGGCGCGGCATCCCCACCCTCGTCCGCCATGTGGTCGTGCCCGGGCTCACCGACTCCGAGGAGGAGTGCGCGGGTGTGGGCCGGATCATCGGCGACTGGGACAACGTCGTGGGGCTCGACTTCCTCCCCTACCACACCCTCGGCCGCTCCAAGTACGAGAAGCTCGGCATCCCCTACCCGCTCGAGGGCGTGAAGGCCATGGAGGCCGCCCGCGCCAAGGAGCTCCGGCGGGTCGCACTTGCCGCCCGCGCGAGGCGGCGCGCAGAGCGCGGGAAACGCTAGGAGGCAGGCGGACGGGACCTTCCCGCTGCCGACGAAAGCCAGTCCGCTCGATTACGGAAAGGGGGGCGAGCCCACAGGCCTGCCCCCCTCTCTCGTCCGGGTGCTCGTCCGGGTGCGCGCGACACGTGCTACGCGCGCTCGGCGATCTCCTTGACGAGGCGCTCGGTCTTCTCCCAGCCGAGGCAGGCGTCGGTGATGGACTTGCCATAGACGCCGCCACCCACGGGCTGGGCGCCGTCCTCGAGGTAGGACTCGACCATGAAGCCGCGCACGAGACCGCGAATCTGGGCGTTGCGCGCACAGGAGTCGAGCACCTCGTGGCAGATGCGGATCTGCTCGAGCGGCCGCTTGCCGGAGTTGTCGTGATTGCAGTCGATGATCGCCGCGGGGTTGGGGAACTTGTCCACCGTGTACTTCTCGGCAAGGCGCTCGAGGTACTCGTAGTGGTAGTTGGGGTAGTTGATTCCGTCGAGGCCCACGTAGCCGCGCAGGACCGCGTGTGCGAGCGGGTTGCCCGTCGTGGAGACCTCCCAGTTGCGGAAGATGAAGGTCTGGCGCTGCTGGGCGGCGTAGATGGAGTTGAGCATGACGTCGGTGGAGCCGCCGGTGGGGTTCTTCATGCCCACGGGCATGGGGACGCCGGAGGCCACGAGGCGGTGCTCCTGGTTCTCCACAGAGCGCGCGCCCACCGCGATGTAGGCCAGAAGGTCGATGAGGTACTGGTAGTTGGTGGGATAGAGCATCTCGTCGGCCGTGAAGAGGCCCGTCTCCTCAACCACGCGCAGGTGCATGCGACGGATGGCCTTCACGCCCTCGAGCAGGTCGTCGCCGGCCTCGGGGTTGGGGTTGTGGAGCAGCCCCTTGTAGCCCACGCCCTTGGTGCGCGGCTTGTTGGTGTAGACGCGCGGCACGATGACGAGCTTGTCGGAGACGGTCTCGGCGAGCGCGGCCAGGCGGCAGGCGTAGTCGAGCACGGAGTCCTCGCGGTCGGCCGAGCACGGGCCGATGATGAGCAGGAGGCGGTCGTCCTGACCGGAGAGCACGGCGGAGACGGCGGTGTCAAAGGCGGCCTTGCGCTCGGACATCTCTGCCGAGAGAGGCATCTCCGCACGGATATCCTTGGGGATGGGCAGCAGGCGCTTGAACTTCATGGACATGGAAACCTCGCTCGGGGTCGTGGTGTGGGCAGCCGGAACGCGCGGGGGCGCGGCGGGCCCGTGCATTATCGCGCCGAGTGCGCAAGGCCGCAACGCGACGTAACATGGCGGGCATAATCGGCAACTGTTGGGTACTTTTTTGCGGTCGTGGAAAGTACTACCTTGCGTGTATCATTTTTCTACCTGCAGTTTTGTACGCCAAAAATGTTGGGTACTTGCAAAACTCGCAAAAAAGTACCCAACACTCGCAGGGGTCCCGCGGAGGGCCGGGCTGGCCCGGCTCGAGGGCCGTATACTTGTCGCTGGTCCCACACGAAGGAGGCACCATGCCCTGCACCACCATTCTCGTAGGCAAGAAGGCGAGCTATGACGGCTCGACCATCGTCGCGCGCAACGAGGACTCGTCGAACGGCGAGTTCTGCCCCAAGCGCTTTGTCTCGCGCCCCGCGCCCAGGCCTGGCGCCGTCTACCGGAGCGTCATCTCCCACCTGGAGATCGAGCTTTCCGAAGGGGGCGCCCGCTACACGGCCCTGCCGAACGCCGACCTTAGGGAGGGCCTCTGGGAGGAGGCCGGCTTCAGCGCCCGCAACGTGGGCATGAGCGCCACCGAGACCCTCACCTCCAACGAGCGCGTCCTCGCCGCAGACCCGCTCGTGCGCCCCGATGCCGCCTCGGGCGCCCCAGGGGGCATCGGGGAGGAGGACATGGTCACCCTCGTGCTCCCCTACGCCACGAGCGCCCGCGACGGCGCGCTCCGCCTGGGCGCGCTGCTGGAGCGCCACGGCACCTACGAGATGAACGGCATCGCCTTCTCGGACGCGGACGAGATCTGGTGGCTCGAGACCGTCGGCGGCCACCACTGGATCGCCCGCCGCGTGCCGGACGACTGCTACGTCACCATGCCCAACCAGCTCGGCATCGACGACTTCGACCTCACGGACGCCTTCGGCGCGCAGCGCGACCACCTCTGCTCCGCCGACCTGCGCGAGTGGATGGCCGCGAACCACCTTGACCTCACGATGGGGGTCCCCACCGGGCACTTCAACCCACGCGAGGCCTTTGGCAGCCACTCGGACGCCGACCATGTCTACAACACGCCTCGCGCCTGGGCCATCCAGCGCGCCCTCAACCCGCACGCCGGCCCCTGGGACACCGCCGCCCCGGCCGACGACTTCGGGCCCGAGAGCGACTCGATCCCCTGGTGCCGCAGGCCCGAGCGCAAGATCACGATCGAGGACGTGAAGTACGTCCTCTCCCTTCACTACCAGGGCACGCCCTACGACCCCTACGGCTCGGCGGGGACCGAGGCCACGCGCGGTCGCTACCGCCCCATCGGCATCAACCGGAACAGCCAGCTCGCCGTGCTCCAGCTGCGCCCCTACGTGGACGCCGGGCGCGCGGCGCTGCAGTGGGTCGCCTACGGCAGCAACGTGTTCAACGCGCTCGTGCCGCTCTATGCCAACGTCGACGAGACGCCCGCCTACCTCGAGAACACCGGCACGCGCGTGACGAGCGAGAACTTCTACTGGGCAAACCGCCTCGTGGGCGCGCTCGCCGACGCCGCCTACGGCGCGTGCCTTCCGCACGTGGAGCGCTACCAGGAGGCGCTCACCTCCCGCTGCGCCGCGCTCGTCCGGGCCTGCGACGCCGAGGGCGGGGACCTCGTCGCCTGCAACCAGGCCATCGCCGACGAGTGCCGCCGGCAGACGGAGGGCCTGCTCGACAAGGTGCTCTACGAGGCGAGCATGCGCATGAGGAACGGCTTCTCCCGCAGCGACGGCTAGGGCCGGCGAGCCCGGCGGCGCACGGGCACCGACGGGGCGGGAGGGACCCGGCACGCAGGCCCTCCCACCCCGAGCCGCACCTACGCGATTCCCAGTTGCATGAGGTACGCCACAATCGCGAGCTGCACCAGCAGCATGAGCGGAACGCCCACCGCAAAGGCCGGGGTGCGAATCTTGTGCCGCGCCGCAAGCATGCCCACGAGCGTCCCCGGGGAGCCGCCCGCAAGCGCCGGGGCAAGCAGGACCATCTCCGGGATGCGCGTGACGTCGTGCCCCTGGCCATTTCTCATCGCAATCAGCTTGTCGATCACCATCAGCAGAAGCGATACCCCGCTCGCCATCCCCACGTAGGCAAGGAGCGCCCGATGGTCTCGGGCGAGGGCACCCAGGAGGGCCGTGGCGTCAAAGGGCGCCACGTACCGCACGGCCACCACGAGCCCCCAGGCCGCCAGCGCCACGAGGGAGAAGGTGTGCCAGGCGGAGTTTCGCTTGTTCGTGCGACGGTCCAGGAGCAGGAACGCCAGCACGCCGCCGAGCGCCCCGCCCGCAAACATGAGCAGCAAGAGCGCGGTGTGCGAGACGACCTCCTCGACCCCGCGACGGCGGCAGAGGGCACGGTCGAGCGTAAGGAGCGCGAACGTCGCCACGTTCACGATGGCAAGATAGGCCACGAGAGGATCGGGCTCGAGGAACGGGGGCATGGGTTCTCCCTCAGGTCGGGCGGGACGGTCGGTCTGGAGG
>NZ_NFIU01000012.1 GCF_002159535.1 Olsenella sp. An290
CGGGCGCGCCGGGCACGGGTGCGGGGGCCGCGGCCTGGGAGGAGGCGCCGGCCGAAGGCTCAGAGGGGGTCCTCACGTCGGTCGTGGGGGCATCGTCCAGCGACGCGTCGGGGGCGGGGGCGCCCGCGGGGGTCTCCTCCCTCGGGTCCTTAGGTGACTGCGCGTCAAATGGATACTCGCTCATGGCTGCCTTCCTTCCGGCATGCGCCCAGCGGGCGCCTGACTTCCCGATGACGTAAAGGAATGTACCCCTTGGCGCGCGGCGTAGAGGCTTCGATGCGCAACACCACCCAGCTGGCACGAGCCTTTCCGTTTCCTGAAAACACACGGGGGCCAAGGTTCTTCTCGCCCGCGGCCGGGCCCGCGCGCAGGCCACGAATAGCATGCAAATGTTTGCGCAGAACCGCCGATTTTCGCGGCATCGGGCCAACTTTGTATGCTATTTCGACCCGCCGCCCGCCCCTGAAAAAGAACCCCGCCGCTCCCGTCATCATGGCGGGAGCGGCGGGGCGAAGCGTCGCGATGTCCGGGCCGGGGCTAGATGCGGAAGAGGTACCCCACGCCGCGGATGGTCACGATGTGGCTGGCCACCTGCGGGCCCACCTTGGAGCGGACGCGACGGATGTGCACGTCCACCGTGCGCGTGCCGCCGCAGTACTCGAAGCCCCAGACGCGGTGGAGCAGCGTCTCGCGCGAGTAGGCGCGGCTGGGGTGCGTGGCCAGAAAGCTCAGCAGCGAGTACTCCATGAGCGTGAGGTCCACGGGCTTCTCGTCGATGTAGACCTGATAGGTGGCCAGGTTGATGGTCATGTTGTCCACGGTCACGATGTCTGCCGGAGCGGACTCCTCGCCGGGCCACAGCAGAAGCGAGCAGCGCACCTCGAACTCGGCCACGGCGGCCGTGGAGAGGATGAAGTCGTTCTTGCCCTGCATGGGCATGCGCAGCGTGGAGAGCTTGTCCGGGTCCTGGACCAGGAGCATGGGGATGAAGCCGTTCTCCGCGACGAAGGAGTCGACGGCGTTCAGGATGTCCTGGCCCATCCCCTCGCCGTCCAGAATCACGAGGTCGAACTCGTGACCTGACGAGACGGCCTGCGAGAAGGTCTCCTCGCTCGCAAGGGCAATGGAGACGTCGATCGCATGGGAGAGCTCGCGCATGCGATCGTGCAGCCGTGTGGTGGCGGATATGAGCAGGATGTTCTTGTGATGCATCCTTCGGCCTCCCCGATTCTCTGCACAAGTTTGAAACAGATTAGCACAACGTCCCCGCACTCTGCGAGGACGTTGTCAGCTCAAGGTAAACAAACGCCAGCTGAGAACCGCTTCCAGACACCCGGTTTACACGTCGGAAACGTAACGTTTGACCACGTGGCGCGGCGAGAAGAACCGCGGCTCGCCAGCCGGCGAGAGGGGCCGGCGGCCGAGCGCAGGCCCCGCGGCGCGGTGGCCGGGGCCCGCGGGGCCGGGGCGCGCTACTTGATCGAACCGAGGAACTCCGCCGTGCGCGCGTTCTCGGGATGGTCGAAGACCTTCTCGGGCCGCCCCTGCTCCACCACGACGCCCTCCTCCATGAAGACCACGCGGTCGGCCACGTCACGGGCGAAGCCCATCTCGTGGGTCACCACGATCATGGTCATGCCGGAGTTCTCCGCGAGGTCGCGCATGACGTCGAGGACGCCGCGCACGAGCTCGGGGTCGAGGGCCGAGGTGGGCTCGTCGAAGAGCAGCACGTTGGGGTGCATGGCCACGGCGCGCGCGATGGCGACGCGCTGCTGCTGGCCGCCGGAGAGCTGGGCGGGCTTGAAGTCGGCTCGGTCGGCCAGCCCCACCGCGGCGAGCTGCTTGAGCGCCTCGGCCTCGGCCTCCTCCCGGGAGCGCCTGAGCACCTTGGTCTGGCCGATCATGACGTTCTCCTTGGCCGTGAGGTGCGGGAAGAGGTTGAACTGCTGGAAGACCATGCCCACGTCGCGGCGCAGGCGGTTGACCTCCGCCGTGCTCTTGTTGGTGATCTCCTCGTCCTCGATGAGGATGTGGCCGGCGCTCGGGCGCTCGAGGAGGTTGATGCAGCGCAGCATCGTGGACTTGCCCGAGCCCGAGGGCCCGAGCACCACCACGACCTCGCCGGGCCAGACGTTGAGGTTCACGTCCTTCAGGACCAGCGTCTCGTCGAAGCTCTTGTTGAGGTGCTCGATGCGCACGATGGGATGCTCGCCCGGCGTGAAGGCGTGGCTCGTGAGGCCCTGGTCGGCCTCGTAGGCGATCCGCGCGGCCTCGTCGGCGGGCAGCGCGGGAGGGACCTCGATCGCGGGGGCGCGGTGGCGGAGCTTAGCAGACATCGGTGGCGACCTCCTTGGCGGAAGCGGGCGCGAGGGACGCGGTGGGGGCGGCGACGGCGGAGACCTCCGCGGCGACGCCGTCCTTCTTGGCGGCCTGACCCACGAGCTCGTCCGCGTTGTCGGCAATCTGGGCACGGCGCTTGGGACGCGGGCCGGCGCCGCGCTCGGAGCGGGCGATGTTCTCCTCGATGACGCTCACGACCTTGATGAGCGGCAGCGTCACGATGAGGTAGAAGATGCCGGCCGCCACGTAGGGGGTGATGTTGCCCGTGACGGTGGTGAGGTTCTTGGAGAACATCATGAGCTCCATGACGCCCACCGAGGAGAGCAGCGACGTGTCCTTGAACGCGGTGATGAAGTCGCTCGTCACCGTGGGGATCACGCGGCGGACGGTCTGCGGCAGGATGACGGTGAGCATGGTCTGCACGTAGTTCATGCCGAGCGAGCTGGCCGCCTCGTACTGGCCCTGCGGGATGGACTGGATGCCCGCGCGGAAGATCTCGGCGAGGTAGGCCGAGGAGTTGATGGCCACCACGATGATGCCGAGGAGGTTGTTGTCGATGTTGATGTTGAGCATCGGCAGGCCGAAGAACATGATGTAGATCTGGAGGAAGAGCGGCGTGCCGCGCAGGACGTTGATGTAGGTCACCGCCACGGCGCGGACGACCCGCCACCGGGAGATCTTGAGCATCGCGAAGACCAGGCCGATCGCGATGGCAAACGGATAGGCCGCAACGACGATGCCCAGGCACAGCAGCCAGCCGGGCGCGAGGGACGCAAACGAGGTGAGCAGCAGCTGGGGCTTCAGGAACATGCCGAGGAACTGGTTGGAGTTCCAGGCCTCCACCCATGGCTGCTCGTCGAGCCAGTTGACCATCGACTGCAGCGGCGTGTTCGCGATCGTGGAGATGGGGTCGGACGGCGCGAGCTCGTGCGTGGCGCCCGCGGCCTCGTAGGTTCCCGTGACGGTGCACTCCCCGCCCGCAGAGGGGAACTGCATGTTGGTGATCTCCAGGCGCAGGAGCGAGCCCTCGGGGATCGCCTGGTCAAAGCTCACCGTGATGGAGGAGCCCGAGGGGACGGCCTCGCCGGTGACGTCCATGCGCTTGAGCCCCTCGAGGGCGGTGATGCGCGTGGTGGAGCCCTCGAAGGTCGACCCCTCGGGAAGCGTCAGCGTGACCGAGGTGACCTCCTCGCCAGGCTCGACCGTGCCCTCCCAGGTCAGACGCGTGTCCATCCCGCCGATGACGCCATCGCCGCCGTCCTCGTTGGGGCGCGCGGTGGCCTTCTCGGTGGTGAGCGCCTGCGCGGGCTGCGGTACCACGGTCGCAAAGACGCCCGAGAGCGCCAGCGCGAGCGCGACGAGCAGAGCCCCCCGTCTGTGCTGCATGCTTCCTCCGTTTCGTGCCGTGCAAAGGGGACAGTCACTTTTGCACGGTGTCGCTGCGGCGACCGTGCAAAAGTGACTGTCCCCTTTGCACGGCCGCCGCAACCTGCGTGTTCTTCTCGCCTAGATGTCGGTGGTGCCAAACCACTTCTGCTTGAGCTCGTCCATCGTGCCATCGGCCTCGACGGCCGCGAGCGCCTCGTTGAGGGCGTCCTTGAGACCCGGGTTGTCGTAGGAGACGGCGATGCCGTACTGCTCGCCGGTCGGGATCTCCTCGAGGATGGTGAGGTCGGAGAAGGACTGCGCGAGCATGTTCTGGGCAACGGGCAGGTCGATGACCATGGCCTGATAGGAGCCCGTGGAGACGCCCATCATGCCGGCCGTGACGTCGGCGAGCGGCACGCGCGTGGCGTTGGGCAGGTTCTCCTGGATCCAGGCGTCGCCGGTGGTGCCGGTCTGGCAGGCAATCTGAACGTCCGCGGCGTCAAGGTCGTCGGTGGCGTAGCCGGAGCTCGCAGCGACGATGAGGGCCTGGTTGGAGTTGAGGTAGGGGTCGGTGAAATCGACGTCCTCGAGGCGCTCGTCGGTGATGGTGACACCGGCGATGGAGATGTCGGCCTTGCCCCCCTGCTTGATGGTGGGGACGAGCGTGTCGAAGGCCTGGTTGGGCAGCCACTCGCAGGTGAGGCCCATCTTCTCGGCAAGGGCGTTGGAGAGGTCCACGTCAAAGCCCACGGTGTTGCCCTCGTCGTCGATGTACTCGAAGGGCGAGAAGCCGAGCTCGGCCACGTTGGTGAGCACGCCCTCCTTCACGAGGGTGTAGTCGGCCTCCCCGGTGGCGTCGTCGGACTGGGTGTCGTCGGCGGGCTCCTGCGTGCCGTTGCCGGAGCAGCCGGCCAGAAGGGCCGCGGCACCGGCGGCGCCGGCGACCTTGACGAAGCTACGCCTGTTCATGCTGGACATTTCATTTCCTCCCTTGGTTGCGTCGTGCAAAAGTGACTGTCCCCTTTGCACGCTGACTGCTAGAGCTCGGCGCCGAACCACTTCTGCTCGAGCTCGGCGATGGTGCCGTCTGCCTCGAGCTCGTCGATCGCGCCGTCGATGGCCTTGGTGAGGCCGGGGTTGTCCTTGCTCACGGCGATGCCGTACTGCTCGCCGGTGGGAATCTCAATGGCCACCTGGCAGTCGGTGAACGAGTTGGAGCAGAGGTACTGCATCACGGGCAGGTCGGCCACGGCGGCCGCGTAGAGCCCGGTCTGGACGCCCGTCACGGCCACCACGGGGTCGTCAAGCGCCACGACCTCGGCGTTGGGCAGGTTCTCCTCGACCCAGGACGCACCGGTCGTGCCCGCCTGGACGGCGATCTTGGTGCCCTCGGCGTTAAGCGCCTCCTCGGTCGTGGCCGCGGCGTCCGCGCGCGTCACGAGGCCCTGGTTGGAGTCGAGGTAGGGCTCGGTGAAGTCCACCTGCTCGGCACGGGCGTCGGTGATGGTGATGTTGGAGACGCCCACGTCCGCCTTGCCGCCCTGCTCGATGAGCGGGACGATCGTGTCGAACTTCATGGCAGGCAGGTACTCGCACTCAAGGCCGAGCCTGTCGGCGACGGCGTAGATGAGGTCGACCTCAAAGCCCTGGGGCTCGCCCGTAGTCTCGTCGACAAAGTCGAGCGGGGCGTTGGCAAGGTCGGAGGCCACGGTGATCTGGCCGTCCTCGACGAGCGTGTAGGCCGCCTCGCCGGCGGGCTCCGTCGCGGCGGGGACGTCCCCCTGCCCTCCCCCGCCGCACCCGGAAATCGTCACGGCTAGCGCGCAGGCAACCGCAAGGCTGCCCGCAACCCGGCAGGAGAGCTTCATGGTGGGTCCTTCCCCCAGTGCTTTGGCGCGTGGTCACGCCCTTTCCCGACAGAGGGCACGGGGTCTTCCCCGTGTCGAGGCCGCCGCCTCGCCTGTCGCCGAATTTCAAGTTTCGTCCAAGCCGCGGGGCAATGTCACCCACGACCCGTTTCTTAACAGGATTGACACGTTGTGAAAGAGCCGCCCGGCGAGAAGGACCTCGGCGCGCGGTCCTTCTCGCCGGGCGGGCGCAAGGCGGGACGGGGGTTAGAAGCCGCCGTAGTAGTGCTCGCGCTCCCAGTCCGTGACGGCGGTGCAGTACTCGTACCACTCCGCGCGCTTCTCGCGCACGAGGTAGTCGAAGATGTGATCGCCCAGGACGTCGCGCATGAGCTCGGAGGACTCGAAGCGGTCCACGGCCTCGCCGAGCGTGCGCGGCAGGCGGGAGACGCCGCGCGCCGCGAGCTCGCGGTCGGAGAGGGCAAGGGTCTCGCTCGTTGCCTCCTCGGGAAGGGGCAGCCCCTCCTCGATGCCCTTGAGGCCCGCGGCGATGGTGACCGCGAGCGCCAGGTAGGGGTTGGCCGTGGGGTCGGGGCTGCGCAGCTCGACGCGGGTGGCGATGTGCTTGCCCGGCTTGTGCGCGGGGATGCGCACGAGCGCGGCGCGGTTCCTGCGGCCCCAGGTGGCGTGCGTGGGGACCTCGCCTGTGGAGATGAAGCGCTTGTAGGAGTTCACGGTGGGGTTGGTGACAAGCGTGAACTCGGGGGCGTACTTGAGGATGCCGGCCACGTAGTGCTGGCCGAGCTCGGAGAGGTGCGCCTTGTGGAAGTCCTTGGGCGCCCAGAAGAGGTTCTCGCCGTCGTGGTCGAGGATCGACTGGTAGAGGAACATGGCCGAGCCGGGAACCCCCGTGATGGGCTTGGGCATGAACGAGGCGTACATGCCCTGCTCGGCAGCCTCCTGCTTGATGACAAGGCGCGCCGTCATGATGTTGTCCGCGCAGCTCACGGCCTCGGTGAAGCGCAGCTCCACGCCGTTTTGGGAGGGGCCTGCCGCGTGATAGGAGTACTGCACCGGAATGGACATCTTCTCCAGCGTGAGCGTGGTCTGGCGACGCAGGTCGTTGGCCGTGTCCATGGGCGTGAGGTCAAAGTAGCCCGCGTTGTCGAGCGGCACGGGGTCGAGGTCGTTGTCAAAGTAGAAGTACTCCATCTTGGGGCCCACGTTGGGCACGTAGCCCTGCTCCTCGGCGCGGGCGAAGACGTCCTTGAGGCAGCGGCGCGGGTCGCCGTTGAAGGGCTCGCGCGCGGGGGTCTGGATGTCGCAGAACACGCGCGCGACCGCGGACTCCGACGGGCGCCACGGCAGGAGCGTGAACGTGTCGGGGTCCGGGAAGGCGAGCATGTCGGACTCCTCGAGCTGGGCAAAGCCGTCAACGGCCGAGCCGTCAAAGCCGATGCCCTCCTCAAAGGCCTCCTCGAGCTCCTCCGGGGAGATCGCAAACGACTTGAGGTTGCCGAGCACGTCGGTGAACCACAGCCGCACGAAGCGGATGTCGCGCTTCTCGACGGTACGCAGGACGAAGTCGATGTCCTTCTCGCTACTCATGGGACGAGCCTCCCCGTGGTACGCGGGCTTTCAGTATTCAGGGACAGGTTCTCACATGTGTGTTACACGCCTGTTTCTGCTTGCGCCATGCCACGGGCGACGCACGGGGCGGGCGAGAAGAACCTCGGGCGGGCCGTCGAGATGCGGGGCCTACCCGCGGGGCCGCTCGCCGAGGGCTCGCTCGGCGCGGCGGAGCATGTCTTCGGCGGCGGAGCAGGTGCCGCCGGCGGCGCGTGCGGAGCAGCCCTCCCTGCTCCCGCAGCTCGAGCAGCCGTCCCTGCCGGACCTGACGAGGTGGCGGACGCAAAGCGCCACGAGCACCGCCACGAGCGCGAGGATGCCTATGTCCACGGGACCCATACGGACCTCCCTGTTCAAAAAGACTTCAGTGTTAACCTATGGCAACTATACCCAACTGCGGCATACTATAGGACGATGGGCGGCACCTGCCGCAAACCATGCATCGAGAAGGGACGTGTCTCCAATGAACGACGATCAGACCATGCAGCTTGTCATCGTCCGCCACGGCGAGTCCGAGTGGAACAAGCTCAACCTCTTCACCGGCTGGACCGACGTCGACCTCACCGACACCGGCCGCGAGGAGGCCCACGCGGGCGGCAAGGCCCTCAAGGAGGCCGGCTTTGACTTCGACGTCTGCTACACGTCGCTCCTCAAGCGTGCCATCCACACGCTCAACTGCGTGCTCGACGAGCTTGACCGCAACTGGCTGCCCGTCCACAAGGCCTGGCAGCTCAACGAGCGCCACTACGGCGCCCTCCAGGGCCTGAACAAGGCCGACGCCGCCGCCGAGCACGGTGAGGACCAGGTCAAGATCTGGCGCCGCTCCTTCGACGTCCAGCCGCCCGCCCTCGAGCCCGGCGACGAGCGCGACCCCCACGTCCAGGAGATGTTCCGCGACGTGCCCAAGGAGGACCTCCCCTACACCGAGTGCCTCAAGGACACCATCGCCCGCGCCTGGCCGTACTTTGAGCAGGAGATCAAGCCGCAGATGGAGGCCGGCAAGCGCGTGCTGATCGCCGCCCACGGCAACTCCCTGCGCGCCCTCGTCATGCAGTTCGAGAAGCTGACCCCCGAGGAGATCCTCGAGGTCAACATCCCGACCGGCGTGCCGTGCGCCTACACCTTCGACAAGGACTGGAACGTCGTCGAGAAGCACTACATCGGCGACCCGGCCACCATCGAGGCCAAGATCAACGCCGTCGCCAACCAGGGCAAGGCCAAGTAGTTCCTCGCTGAACGCAGGGCAGGCCCCGGGTTTTCCACGAGAAGTGCGCCACGCGGAACTTCTCTCCGGAAACCCGGGGCCTTCTGTGTAGCGGCGACCGACCGCGTCGGAGGCCCCCACCACCCCCGAATCGTCAAATGTTGTATCAACAAATCCGCTCGTATCGCCCGGACAATGAGGGGAGCAATTGTTCCCGTGAGAAGGGGCGGCTATGAAGCGGCAAAAGCGTAGCCGCCTCTACGACGCATGCTTCTTTCACGCACGCCTCACGGTCTATGCGGTGGTGCTCGCAACGGGGCTCGCGGCGCTGCTCGCCCCCGTTGACTACGAGTGCAACCTGCCGGGACGGGCGTGCCCGGCCTGCGGGCTGAGAACGGCGGTCACCCTGACGCTGAAAGGAGACCTTCCAGAGGCCCTGGAGGCAAGTGCCCTCGCAGCCCCTCTCATGGCGTGCGCCAGCCTTGCCGTCGCCGATGTGACGGCCGGCATGGTCTTGAGGACACGTCTGCCAAGAGCACGCCCCTACCCCGCCACACCCTCGATCGCGACGAAGGTCGTGCCGCCGGCGAGGATGAGCTCGTCACCGGGGCGCAGGGGCGCCGGGACGCCCGCCTCCAGCGCGGCGCCCTCGTGCGTGGCACCGCTCACGAGGGCCGTTCCGTTCTTGGAGCCCAGGTCCTCCACGAGCCAGCCGCCCGACTCGTCGCGTCGGACGAGCGCATGGCGGCCGGAGACGCCGGAGCCCACGTCGGTGATGTCCTGGGCGCCCATGGCCAGTGAGCCAATGGTGACGCCATCGGGAGAATCGGAGAGCCAGTGCGGATCGCCCGCCACATAGCCGCCCTCCACGCGGATGAGGCCGAAGCGCGTCGCCGGCTCGGGCCGTACCTCGCGCGGACCTGCGTCGGTCGTCGCGACGGCGCCCACCGTCGGCGTCTCCGCCCGCCGGCCCAGCGCCGTGCGGACGTAGTCCATAGCGTAAGCAACCGAGGCGCGCACGTCAGCCGTGCAGCCTGCGGCCACAAAGAGCACCAGCGCCGCCTCCGCGCGCTCGCCGGGTGCCAGTCCGGCGCCGCCGGCCAGGCGCCCGAGCGCGTTGCGATAGAGCCGCGCGTCCTCGTGACAGCGCTCCAGCGCGGCGTCCATCGCATGCCCCGGCCCGCCCACCAGCACCGCAGTGATCTCCTCCGCAGCCATCGCGCGCCCGCGCCGGGACCGCAGGCGGCTCATCACGCGCACCGCCGCGCTGCCGTAGTCGCGGAAGAAGCGCTGCTGCAGCGTGCCCGCCGGGGCGTGCACCACGTTGTGCGAGAGCCAGGAGCGGTCGCGGGCCAGGTCGCGCGGGGTGCGGCCGTTGGGCAGGGGCCGCTCGGAGAGGATGAGGTCCGCGAGCTCGCGGTGCGAGATGCCCCCATGCGTCTTGAGCAGCGAGAACAGCACCCCGCAGGGCGTTTGGTCATGGCCGTTCAGCATCCCCTGGAACCCCTCCGCGCTCAGCGCCCGCCGTCATTGCCCCGCCATTTTACGACAGACGCGCACCACGGCCCCCGGGACGCCGCCCAGCGGGCCCCGAAACGGGCGCGCTATCATGTGAGAGACGTCCGACGTAGGAGAACCCATGCCAGATGAACCGACCGGCGGCCCCGCGCCCGCCCGCAGACGCCGCGGCCTTCCCCCCAGGGAGAGCGCCCTCGTCGCGATCGCGTTCACGCTGCTCGTGGTCAGCGGCGTGGTCTACGTGCAGTCGATTCCGAGCCTGCTGGCCGCGGATGACCAGGGCGCGTCGACGGCCGAGAAGGGCGAGGACCCCGCAGAGGCGGACCAAAGCCAGTCGGGTGCCGCCGGGGACGCGGCCGCACCAGGGTCGCAGGCCGCCCCGGCCACCGAGAAGGATGCGAGCGCCGAGAAGAGCCCGCAGCCCGAGAAGGTCAAGCTGCCGGACGTCAGCCTCGAGGGCGCACACGTGGAGGAGAAACCCAGCTCTCCTGACACCGAGGACCCCAAGCCGGACGCGCCTGCTGCGGACAGGCCCAAACCGCCCACCGATGACGCGCCGGCCGGGGACACGGACGACGACACGCCCGACGATGACGCCGGCGACGACGTCTTCACCTCCACCCCCTCCGCCGAGGAGGAGGCCGCGTTCCACGCGTTTCTCGCCGGGAAGGCCTCCGCGATCCCGGGCTACGTGAGCCAGGCCAACGCGTGCACGAGCACGTTCGAGAACGCCTGCCAGAGCGCGAGCCTCTCCGCCCGCCGCGCCAACCGGGACTCCTGCGCCGCCCTCACGCAGCAGCTCTTCTCGGAATACATCGCCGTGCGCGACTACGTGCGCTCCAACAGCTCCCAGTACTGCGACGAGCAGGAGCGGCTGATCGGCGCCTATCGCTGCCTGATGAGCTACGTGGACTGCTATCTCGACGCCTGGACCGTCAACGTGGGCTACGAGGACCCCACCGGCCACGTGGGCGAGTTCACCGCACCTCTCGCCGCCTGTGACGGCTACCTGGCGGAGTTCCACTCGTACTACGACGGGCTCGCGCTATGAGCTGCCGAGAAGTGCGCCCCGTCGACGGCTCCGCGCTGAGCCCGGAGGCCGAGCCCGCGCGGCGCGTGATCACGCTGCGCGACGTGGAGGCCCCCTTCCCCCTTGCGGCGGAGGAGCGGGACGGCTATCTCCGCCGCGTCTCGACGCTCTTCGTTGACGAGGGCCGAGGCAGGCGCGGAGGTCTAGGGCGGGTGTTCCCCGCGACCAACGCGCAGGGCGAGCAGTTCGCGGTCAAGCTGCTCATCCTCCCGGACGATAAGGATGACAGAGCCGATGCTGGCGAGCAGGACGAGCCGTCGCTGCGCCGGGCTTTTCGCCGTGAGTACGAGTGTCAGCGAAGCCTTGCGCTGCTTCGCGGCTTCCCGCGCCTCTACGCATACGGGCTGATGGACGACGTCCCGGCCATCGTCATGGAGTGGGTCGAGGGCCTGACTCTCGCGGAGGCACGCCGCGAGCTCGCAGTGGACGATGAGGGGCGCCTCTCGCCGCTCACCGTGGCGCGGCTCGGGCGCGAGCTGTTCGAGCTGATCGCCCGCCTCTCCCTCGTGGGCAACGGACTCGTGCACCGCGACATCTCGCTGGCAAACGTCATGGTACGGACCGCGCATCGCCCTCTCGAGCAGCAGCGCGCGGAGGGCTCGTTCGACCTGTGCCTCATCGACTTCGGGTCTGCCGAGCCCGCCACCACGACGACCGACTCCTTCACGGCAGCCCATGGCGCGCTGCGCCACGCCACGGTCGCGTACGCGCCGCCCGAGATGCTGAGCGACGACGTGGCCGACGTCGAGCGACAGCGGCACTCGGCCGCTGTCGACGTGTACGCTGCCGGCAGCGTGCTATGTGAGCTGCTCGGTGGGCACGTGCCCTTCCCCGGGGCATCGCGGGCCGCCTCGCCCTACCGGTACAAGCTGGAGCACGAGCCGCTGCGTCCCGTCCCGGCGCACGCGGACGCCGCCGACCTCGCCACGGTACTCGCGCGCGAGGGGGAGGTCGCGTCCGTGGTGGCGCCAATCGCCCTCGAACGGGAGCTCTCGCCACGAAGCGGCGAGCTTAGGCAGGCCCTCGCGCTTCCCGACGAGCAGATCACCGACGCTCTCATGTCCTGCCTCTCCACCGAGCAGCGGCGGCGCCCCCTACCGGAGCTGATGCGTGACGAGCTCGACGGGCTCGCCGAGCGCTACGCGGAGAACGTCAGGCGTGCGCTGGGCGGCTGCCCCCTCACGCCCTGCATGACAGGGGGCGCCTGGCTGGGGGTCGGCTCACCGTACTCGGGCTGGCGTCTGCTACGCACAGCGGGACGCGCAACCGGCCTGTTCGTGACCGGTGCCGTCACGGTCACGACCTCCTGGCTCGCCGGTGCGGGAGACCCAAACAGGACCGCAATCGTGGCGGCACTGCTATTTGCGCCCGGCTTTCTCGCCATACTCGCACGGGGGCGCGACGTCTCGGGCGTGGCCGGACTCGTGCGCGGGAGCGCCGCGCTGCTGTTTGCCTCGGTCGCGAGCGCTGCCCTCTTCTGGATGCGGATGGAGATGGGGGATGCCCTGTCAGGGGCGCTCGCAGCAGTGCTCACCTGTGCCAGCGGCGCATGGCTGCCGCTTGCACTCGACTATGCGTGCGCCCACGTACCCGGCATCGTCCGTGAGGCACGTCGGCAGCTCCCTCCCGCAGCTGCACGGCCCATGGGCCCCGGCTTTGGCGAGACAACGAGGCGCCGCCTGCCGTAGAGGGGGTTGGCAGGCGGCGCTGGGATTCGCCATTCGCAACGGGGAGAGGGACCGTCGCGTCAGGCAGGGTTAAACGGTGCTCATCGGGTTGCCCGTGACAGGTACATCATAAGTTAACTGTGGCTAATTTTCTGCGATGCCAGGAGGCTGCACGGGTTCTCCACAAGTTTACCAAGGTTTACTAGCATCAGCCAAGTGCGACGTCCAGGACCATCATGACCACGAACCCGGCAATGAAGCCCAGCGTGCCCACGTTGGAGTGCTCGCCGAGATGGGACTCGGGGATGAGCTCCTCCACCACCACGTACACCATCGCACCGGCGGCAAAGGCCAAGAGCCACGGCATGTACGGGCTGATCCAGCCGCTGGCAAGCACCACGAGGACGCCAAAGATGGGCTCCACGATGCCCGAGAGGCTTCCCATGACAAAGGCGCGACGGCGGCTCATGCCCTCACGGGCGAGCGGAAGCGAGATGGCGGCGCCCTCGGGGAAGTTCTGCAGGCCAATGCCCACCGCAAGCGCCATGGCCATGCCGAGGTAGGCCTCCCCCGCCGCGCCCGCAGACTGCGCCGCCATCGCAAACAGCAGCCCCACCGACATTCCCTCGGGGATGTTGTGCAGCGTCACCGCGGATACCAGAAGCGTCGTGCGCTTCCAGCCGGAGGGCACGCCCTCGGGCTCGCTGGCCTCCGCGTGCAGGTGGGGCAGGAACGTGTCGAGCGCCATGAGGAAGGCAACGCCCAAAAGGAAGCCTCCCGCCGCGGGAAGCCAACCGGGGACCCCGAGGCCCTCGGCCTGCTCGATGGCGGGGTTGAGCAGCGACCACACGCTCGCCGCCACCATGACGCCCGCGGCAAAGCCAAGGAAGATGTGGTGCATGTGCTTGCGCTCGGACCGGAAGAAGAACACCACGGCAGAGCCGAGCGTGGTCATGAGCCAGGTGAAGCCGCACCCGAGCGCGGCCCACTCGAGCGCTTGGGGAATGTTGTCAATCATGAAGCAACCTCCAGACCGCTGGTCCGGCCCGGAGCGACCCTTGCGGGCACTCGTGCGGGCCGCTGAATTACTACCATGATAGTAACATTCTCCGCGCGAGGTTTAACGTGCGCGGCGAGCGCGGCGGCGGCTCCGCGGGGTCAAAAGGGGACGGGTCCGTTTTCGCTGTCAAAACGGACCCGTCCCCTTTTGACCGCCGTCCCCTTTTGACCGCCAGGCGCGCGGGTAGCCCACGGCGCTCGCAACCTCGGCCACGCTCACCGACGCCACCTCGAGCAGGTTTGCCGCCCGCTCCATGCGCGCGCGGCGCACGTAGGCGCCCAGGCCCTCGCCGGTCTCCGCCCGGAAGGCCGCGCACAGCCTCGAGCGGCTCGTGAGCAGGTCGCGCGCGATCCCGTCGAGGGTGAGGCTCTCCCCCAGGTGCTGCGCCACGTGATGGCGCGCCGCGCACACGAGCCGGCCCGCTCGAGCGTGCCGGCCGCCGCCTCGGCGCGCTCGCGCTCCTCGTGCCAGACGAGCGCCACCTCCGCCGCGCGCCTCATCTGCCGCATCACCTGACCCTCGTCCGCCAGGGGGAGGACTGGACGCTGTAGGCCGCGGCGGGCGCGCGGGGCGGGCGCCGGGCGCGCCCGCGCGCGGCCCGCCCGCGCCCCCCTACTCGCGCAGAAGCGGGCGCGCGTTGAGCGCCGTGATCGCGAGCGTCGAGGCGTTGTGCAAGTAGGCTGCGGTGGTAAGCGAGATCGCGCCGCCGAGCCCCAGGGCTATGAGCAGCGTGTTGAACCCCACGATGAGGCGGTAGTCGCGCCGGATGCGGGCCATGAGGCGCTCGGAGAGGTCGCGCGCCGTCACGAGCGCCCCGAGCGAGGGCTCCGTCACGAGCACGTCGGCCACGGCGCGCGCCACGTCGCTCGCGTCGCCCATCGCGACGGAGACGTCTGCCGCGGCGAGCGCAGGCGAGTCGTTGATGCCGTCGCCCACCATCATGACCGTGCGGCCCTCCCGGCGAAGCGCCTCGACGTGGGCGCTCTTGCCCTCCGGCAGCACCTGCGCGCGGTACGACGTGAGCCCGAGCTCCGAGGCCACCCGGCGCGCCGCGGGCTCGGCGTCGCCCGTGAGCATCACGAGCTCGTCCATGCCGCGCCCGCGCAGCTCCCTCACGACCTCGCTCGCCTCCGCGCGCGGCGGGTCGCTCACGCAGATGGCCCCCACCAGGGCGCCGTCGCACGCCACGTAGATCACCGACGCGGCCGGAGCCTCGCGCTCCACGAGCTCGTCGAGCCCCGCGGGCCGCTCGACGAGCTCGTCCTCAAAGAGGAAGTGGGCGCTGCCGATGAGCACGTCCTTCTCGCCCACGCGCGTGGCGATGCCGTGCGCCACGATGTAGCGCACCTCCGCATGGAGCTCGCTTTCGTGGGAGAGCCCGCGACGCTCCGCCTCCGCCACGATCGCGCGCGCCATGCTGTGCGGGAAGTGCTCCTCTATGCAGGCGGCCAGGCGCAGGACCTCCTCCTCGCCGAGGTCCCCGAGGGAGATCACGCGCTCCACGGCGGGTGCGGCGTTGGTGAGCGTCCCCGTCTTGTCAAAGACCACCGTGTCCGCCGCAGCCATGGCCTCGAGGTACCTGCCGCCGCGCACCACTATGCCGTGGCGGGCGGCCTCGTTCATGGCGCTCATGACCGCCACCGGCGTGGAGAGCTTGATCGCGCACGAGTAGTCCACCATCAGGACCGACATCGCCGTGCGCAGGTTCCTCGTCACGGCCAGGATGCCGAGAAACGCGAGGAAGCTGTACGGCACGATGGCGTCCGCCAGGCGCTCCGCCCTGCCCTGGGCCGAGGCCTTGAGGTCGGAGGACTCCTCCACCATGCGGGCGATCCGGTCTATGCGCGCGGCGCCGGGGACGGCGGCCACGCGGACGAGCAGGTCGCCGTCGCGCAGCGCGGTGCCGGCGAAGACGGTGGACCCGGCCTCCTTGCGCACGAGCGCCGCCTCGCCGGTCATCGAGGACTCGTCGAGCTCGCCCACGCCGCCCACGACGGTGCCGTCCACGGGAAGGACACCGCCCTGCGCGAGGTGGAGCACCATGCCCTCCCGCACGTCCGCGGTGGCGATGCGCACGTCCCTGCCGTCGACCACCTGCCAGACGCTCTCCGCGCGCACGACGAGGCCGTCGCGCAGCGCGAGGCGCGCCCGGGCGTTGACGTGCTCCTCCATGAGGGAGGAGAGGCGCAGGAGAAACGCGATCGTCCCCGCCTCCGAGAAGGACCTCCGGGAGAGCGCCGCGGCGAGCGCGGCCGCGTCGAGCACCTCGACGGCCATGCGGCCGGAGAGCAGGACCCGAAGGCCGCGCAGGATGTGACGTGCGGCGCGCACGCAGACGAGCGCGACGCGCGCCGGGGCGGGCACGAGCGCGCGGCGGGCGGCGCGCGCGAGCAGGAGGCGCACGACCCTCATCTGAAAGCGGTTGTTCTCGAGCGCCATCTCGAGCTCCGTCTCGCGCAGGCCGAGCCCGGGCTCCTCGACGGACGGCAGCGCGAGAACGTCAAGCGAGCGCACGGCATCGAGCGCCGCCGTGCGCGCGGCGGGGTCAGCCGGGTCCGTGCGCAGGAGTATGGAGCCGTTGGCGGCATGCGCCTCCGCGAAGAGGACGCCGGGCACGGCCATGAGCGAGTGGGAGACCCCGCGAGCCTCGGCCTCGGTCATGAGGTCGCGCCCGCATCGCAGGCGCAGGCGCCCCGGAATCTCCGAGACGATCTCAAAGAGCATGGGCCTTACGCCTCTGCGGCGGCGCTCTCGGCGTCGACCTGCGCGGTGACCTCTGCCCGGACCTTGCCCTCGAGAGTGGCGAGGCGCTCTGCGACCGCCGCGTCGATCTTGGCCTGGCGGCGCGCCTCGGCGCAGGC
This sequence comes from Olsenella sp. An290, assembly GCF_002159535.1. Taxonomy (GTDB): domain Bacteria; phylum Actinomycetota; class Coriobacteriia; order Coriobacteriales; family Atopobiaceae; genus Thermophilibacter. The sequence continues at coordinate 16,585 of NZ_NFIU01000012.1, forward strand.
GTCGTTGGCGTCGTCCACGACGGACTGGGCCTCGGCGCTCACGGCGTCGGAGACGCGCATCGCCGCGGTGGTGGCGGCAACGGCCGCCCTGTGCAGGGTGCCCTTGGCGGCGAGGCCCGCGGTCACACCGGCGAGCGCGGCGCCGCCCAGGGCAAAGAGAACGTGATGGTGAAGGGACATGGCTCCTCCTTCGTCTGGCCGTCTTGTCCCCGACAGTATTGTTCCTCTCGGCGCGGAGGTCGACCCGTCGCTCCAAAAGGGCGTACCGTGTCTAACTTCTCGGAAGGCCGGCGCCCGCGCGCGGGCGGTAGCGCTCCCGGAACGCCGTCGGGCTCATGCGCAGGCAGCTGGCGAAGGCGCGGGCGAACTTGGACGCGTTGGCGTAGCCCAGGGCGCGCGCCACGTCCGCCACCGGCAGGTCGGTCCGCGCGAGCAGGCGCGCCGCGGCGATCATGCGGCGGCGGCGCGCCCACTGGTAGACGGGCATGCCAAACTCCTCGCGGAAGGCCTCCTTGAGGACGGTGGGCGACGTGCCGCACGCCCGGGCGAGCTCGGGGATCGTGGGGTGGCGGGAGAGGTCGGCGAGAAGGACCTCGCGCGCCCTGCGGGCGACCTCCTCTCGGCCGGGCATCGCGCGCCCCTAGCCGGCCACGTGGTAGCCCGCGGCCTCAACGGCTGCGGAGAGCGCCGCCCGGTCGACGGGGTCCTTCGAGAGGACGCGCACGCGGTCGGGCAGGCTCGCGCGGGCCCACACGCCGCCGATCGCGTCGAGCGTGGACTCGACCGAGGCCAGGCAGTGCTCGCAGTGCATCCCCTCGACGGTGAGGTCGACCGCGTAGGGGTAGTGGGCCTCGTCGGTGTCGGCCACCGTCGGGCGCGCGACGTGTGCCTCGTCCCCGCCCGAGCAGCCGCAGCCGCAGCCGCCGCGGCGCAGCGTGCGCACGTAGCACCCGGCGACCACGATCACCGCCATCACCACCACGACGAAGATGATTGCATCTGCCATTGCCGTCTCCTCCCTCTTGCGAGAAGGGCGCGCCGCCAGCAGGGGTTGCCGACGACGCGCCCGGATGGTACGAAGGGTGCCTGCCCCTTTGTGGGACCCTTTGTTGGTCGGTGGCCCAAAAGTGACCTGTCCCTTTTTTGCTGCGAAAACGGACCCGTCCCCTTTTGGGTTACGCGAGCTGGGCGAGGACCTTCTCGTCCTTCTCGTCCTGCTTGGGCATCGGGCGCACGATTTGGAAGATCATGCCCGCGAGCAGCACGAACGCGACCACCGTCCACAGCCCGAAGTTCCCCAGCACGAAGAGCTCCCAGAGCTGGTTGATGATCAGGCCCACGCACCAGGCGAAGACGCACTGGTAGCCAATGGCGAACCAGAACCACTTGGGCGAGTCCATCTGCTTGCGGATGGTGCCGATGGCGGCGAAGCACGGCGCGTCGAGCATGTTGAAGGCCACGAAGGCGCACATCGCACCGACGTGCAGGATGCCGGAGGCGTCGGTGAACATGCCGGCGAAGCCGCTCCACATGGTCACGGAGTTCTCGGTGGCGTCGCCGATGCCGTAGATGATGCCGAAGGTGGAGACGAGGTTCTCCTTGGCGATCAGCGCGTTGATGGAGGCAGCGGCGGCCTGCCAGCTGTCCGCGCCGAGCGGCGCGAAGATCCAGGCGATGGCGTTGCCCACGATGGCGAGCAGCGAGTAGTCGGTGTAGTACTCGGGCACGCCGGGCATGAGCGACATGAAGCCGAAGGAGCCGTCGCCGCCCTCCCAGTTGGCAAAGCCAAACTCAAGCAGGAACCACACCACCACGGACGCGGCGAAGATGATCGTCGTGGCCTTCTTGAGGTACGCGGAGATGCGCTCCCACACATGCAGCCACCAGCTCTTGATCGTGGGGAGGTGGTAGTTGGGCAGCTCCATCACAAACGGCGCGGGGTCGCCGGCGAACATCTTGGTCTTCTTGAGCATGAGCGCGGAGACAATGATGGCGGCAAGGCCCAGGAAGTAGAACATCGGGGCCACCCACCAGGCGTCGGAGCCGCCGATGAGCACGCCCATGACCAGGGCGATGATCGGGGTCTTGGCGCCGCACGGGATCATGGTGGTGAGCATGGCCGTCATGCGACGGTCCTTCTCGTTCTCGATGGTCTTGGTGGCCATGACGCCGGGCACGCCGCAGCCGGACGAGATGAGCATGGGGATGAAGCTCTTGCCGGAGAGGCCGAAGCGGCGGAACACGCGGTCCATGACGAAGGCCACGCGGCTCATGTAGCCGCAGTCCTCGAGGAACGCGAGCATCATGAACAGCACGAGCATCTGCGGGATGAAGCCGAGCACCGCGCCGACGCCGGCGACGATGCCGTCGAGCACGAGCGCCTGGACGAAGTCGGAGGCGCCGGCGGCCACGAGCGCCCCCTCGATGAGCGAGGGGATCGACGGCACGAAGCTGCCGTAGTCCTCCATCGCGGGCGCGCTGTCCTGCGCGGCAACGGCATCCTCGAAGTCGGCCGCCGTCACCGTGTCGATGACGGAGAGCTGCTGGCCGTCGTCCAGGACGGGGTTGCCGTCGGCGTCGATGCGCGTGGCGATGCCCTCCTCGCCGGCCTCGTCGACGGTGATGAAGTTGCCGTCGCCGTCGTGGGTGGGCACGTCGGTCGCCGTGACGCCCGCCGCCTCGGCGGAGGCCACGAAGTCGGAGACGGTGGCCTGCGCGTCGGCGTCCTCCGGGTCCTCGGCGAGCGCCGCCACGGCGTCGGCCACGCCGTCGGTGGAGACGCCGTCGGCCTCGGCGGCGGCCAGGAAGCCGTCGATCTTGTCGCCGTAGAAGCCGGCGTCATACTCCTCGGTGGCCGTCTCGTAGGCCGCCTGGTCCGCGGGGTTCCACAGCCAGCCGTCGCCGAAGACGCCGTCGTTGGCCCAGTCGGTGCCCCAGGTTCCCACCGTGGAGACCGCGATGTAGTACACGACGAACATCACCACGACGAAGATGGGCAGGCCGAGGATGCGGTTGGTCACGACCTTGTCGATCTTCTCGGAGACGCTGAGCTTCTTGGGAGCCTTCTTCACGCAGGCGGCCATGACGCCCGCGATCCAGTCGTAGCGGTCGGAGGTGACGATGGACTCCGCGTCGTCGTCGCGGCTCGTCTCGACGGCCTTGATGACCTTCTCGGCCTGGTTGAGCTGGGCGGAGGAGAGGTGCAGCTGCTTTACCGCCTCGGCGTCGCGCTCAAAGACCTTGACCGAGTACCAGCGCGCGAGGTTGGCGTCGCAGCTGCCGGAGATGATGCCCGCGATCTGCGTGAGCGCATCCTCCACCTCGGGCGAGAAGCACTTGGCGCCCGGCTGGACCTTTCCCGCCTGACCGGCGGACACGGCCCTTCTCACCAGCTCGTCGAGGTTGGTGCTGCGCAGCGCCGAGACCTCCACCACCGGCACGCCCAGCGCCGCGGAGAGCTTCTTGGCGTCGATGACGTCACCGCGCTCCTTGAGCAGGTCGCACATGTTGAGGCCGATGACCACGGGGCGCCCTGCCTCGAGCAGCTGCGTGGTGAGGTAGAGGTTGCGCTCGAGGTTGGTCACGTCCACGAGGTTGATGATCGCGTCCGGGCGCTCGCCGACGATGTAGTCGCGCGAGACGACCTCCTCGGGCGTGTAGGGTGAGAGCGAGTAGATGCCCGGCAGGTCGATGAAGGTGACCGACTTGTCGGCGCGCCAGCTCGCCTGCTTCTTCTCGACGGTGACGCCGGGCCAGTTGCCGACGTAGCCGTTCGAGCCCGTGAGCTCGTTGAACAGCGTGGTCTTGCCGCAGTTTGGGTTTCCTGCGAGACCGATGGTTGTCTCTGCCATACCGTGCCTTTCTTGTGCGTGCCTCTGTGTGCCGTGCGCGCTTCTCGCGTGCGCGCTCCTTCGAGTTAGCCAATTGCTACTTGCGTGGTGTTATTTGTTAGAGTTGGCTAACTTGTTCGGCGAGAAAAACGGCCGCTCCCGGCCGTGCCTGCGACCCGCGGGGAGTCCCGCCGCCGCTACTCGCCCTGCCTGACGTCGGTGACCTCGACGTACGCTGCCTCGTCCTTGCGGATGGAGAGCTCGTAGCCGCGCACCGTGATCTCGATGGGGTCGCCGAGCGGGGCCACCTTGCGCACGTACACGCCCGTGCCCTTGGTGAGACCCATGTCCATGATGCGGCGCTTGAGCGCTCCGGTGCCCGTGAGCTTGGACACCGTGCAGCTCTCCCCCACCCTCACGTCCTTGAGTGTTGCCATGTACCTTCCCTTCTTCCGCGACGCCGGGGGATCGGTCCCCTCGCGTCAGTTAAAGCATCACGGTGATGTGGTTTGCCATCGTGCGGTTGAGCGCAAGGCGCGCGCCCTTCACGCTCACGATGACGTCACCAGCAGCACGCGAGATGACCTTGACCTCCGAGCCCTCAACGAAGCCGAGCTCGGCGAGATGCTGGCGCAGGTCGGCGTCGCCGCGAACCCGCGTCACGCGCGCCACCTCGTCGGGGCCGACCATCGCCAGCGGGAGCTGTGCAGATGCAGCCATAGAGCCTCCTCAGACCTCTGCGGGTCCTTCTCGTACCCCTTCGGGCGCTCCCGGGACGCGCTCGGCCGCGTCTGGACGGGCGTTTGCCGCGCTCGACGCGCTTTGTCGCCCCGCGCCGCCGCCTGCCGCGCTTGGCCGCCCCGGAAGTTACCCTTCACCAACTGAACACAAGTAATATAGGACTAACTCATGGAAACGCAAGGGCCGCTCGCCGATTTTGTAACATTGGGCGAACTTTTGGGACGCGCAGGCGGCGGCAACAAGCCGTCTGGCCACATCCGGGGCGTCTGACGCCGCGCCGACCACCTGCGTTACGCTTTTGCCGGTCATGGCACAAAATCTCTCGCGAGCGTTTCGAAATCTTGAGTCATGTCACTGTCCCCTCAAGGAGACGAGCGTCCGTTGCGGCCCCCGCACGCCCCTTTTCAGTGCCGCGGCCCATAATTCGCAACATTCCGGCCGACCTAAGCCTCCGGAGGGGGCCGGACAAGTCTCCCCCCCTCCTGCCATGAGCCCGATTTTCGCAACGTCCTTCTCGCCCTTGGTGACATGAGCCCAAAACTCGCAACGCCCTCCCCCGCATCCGCCGCGTCAGCCTCACGTGGGAGTGACACAACCCCAAAACTCGCAACGCTCGCCATAAAAGAGAGCGCTCGGGCCAGGCGCCGGCCCAGCCCCCCGTCGACCGCGCGGCGTCACGCTGGGCAAGAAAACGGGAACAAGGTAGAAAACGCAAGCAGGGAGGCAGCATGGACATCCGAGACTTCACCGTGACGGGCGAGAAGAACCTCAAGCTGGAGCGCTTTCCCACCTCGCTCAAGATCGACTCCGCGCGGCGACCCGAATACGAGCGGACCCTCGCCGACAACAAGGCGCGCATCGAGGCGCTGCAGGACCGCCTCTACGCCGAGGCGCGCGAAAGCGTCATCATAATCCTGCAGGCCATGGACGCCGCGGGCAAGGACTCCATGATCCGCCACGTGCTGGGCGGCATCAACCCCACGGGCATCGACGTGCGCAGCTTCAAGCAGCCCACCAGCGTGGACCGCGAGCACGGGTTTCTCTGGCGCAGCTTCGGCGCGCTGCCGCCGCGCGGCAAGATCGCGGTGTTCAACCGCTCCTACTACGAGGAGTGCCTGGTCGTGCGCGTCCACGGGCTCTGGCGCGACTACCGTCTGCCAGACCGCTGCCTCAATTTGGACGAGGGGGACTACTTCAGGGAGCGCTTCGAGGACATCCGCGGCTTCGAGCGCTACCTCTGGCGCACCGGCAACCGCATCGTCAAGATCTTCCTCAACGTGAGCGCGGACAAGCAGCGCGAGCGCTTCCTCGAGCGTATCGACGACCCCGCCAAGAACTGGAAGTTCTCCGAGAGCGACCTCAAGGAGCGCCTGGAGTGGGACCAGTACCAGCGCGCCTACGAGGAGATGATCGCCGGGACCGCCACCGAGCGGGCGCCCTGGCACGTGATTCCCGCAGACCAGAAGTGGGTCGCGCGCGCGTTGGTCTCGGAGGTGCTGCTTGGCGTGCTCGAGGACATCGACCCTCACTACCCCGGGCTCCCCCGCAGGGCGCGCGAACGGCTCGCCGACTGCCGGCGCGCCCTCACGGACGGCCCCGCCGCGGACGTGGACCGCTAGAGGGCGAGAAGAACGCGGCTTTTGGAGCGGTGCCCGCACGCTCATGACTTCGGACGTTGCTTCCATCGCGTGTCCCCTCCCCCAGTGCCGCGTCTCTATCCCTTGCCCGGAGCATAGCAGCGTGACCGGACATAAATAGAACATATGTTTCTGCTGAGACACGTCCCTTGCCGCGCGTCAGGCGGCCGGGGGAACATTGCCCACGGGTCTACTATTCGTTTATTTTCTTGTGCTGGGCAAGGCCGACAAACGTGGGCCTGGTGCTAAATCTCATGTATACGTCAATAACGAGATGGGAGGGGCTTTGATAAAATATAAACGCGAAACAGTTTGTTCTTCTCGCCTATTCGCATTTTGTACACATACATAAAAATAAAATATTAGACCCCGGGCCCTAATTGGCGCCCTGTGGAAAATACCCAACTGACGGCATGCCAAGAGCACGAAAGCGGCGCCGGCAGCGGAACTCCCCCGCTGCCGGCGCCGCATGACAGAGCAGGATGGCCCGGCGCCACGGCCCCACAGGCAACTTGGCACAGGGCCCGGCGCCATCGCCCGGCGCCGCCCGCCTCACCCCGTGTTCTGCAGGCCCGCAGCCACACCGGAGACGGTGCAGAGGATGAGGTAGAGGAAGCGCTCGCGCTCCTCGGGCGTGAGGGTCTCCCCCTCCGTGCGGAGCTTGCGCAGGGCGAGCGCCTGGGTGACGGAGAGCACGTTCACAAAGGGCAGGCGCATGCGGATGACGGGGCCGAGCACGCGACGGTGCTCGAGCGGCCACTCGTCGCCCACGATGGCGAGCACCCAGCGGCGCGTGAGCGCCATCTCGTCGAGGACCTTCTGCGCAAGGTCGTCGCGGTCGCCGAGGGCGAGGTAGAGCCGGGCGATTCGGTCGTCCGTCTTGGAGAGCGACATCTCGATGTTGTCGACGAACGTGGTGAAGAGCGGCCACTCGGCATAGGCCTCGCGCAGGCGGTCGAGGTCGCCCAGGCGCTCGCAGGCCGTGCCCAGGCCGTACCACGCGGCCAGGTTGATGCGCGCCTGGCTCCAGGAGAAGATCCAGGGAATCGTGCGCAGGTCGTCGAGGGACTTGGCGCCCAGGCCGCGCTTGGCGGGACGCGAGCCGATGGGCATGAGGCCCACCTCGGTGAGCGGGGTCACCGTGGAGAACCACTCGGCGAAGCCCTCCGTGTGGAGGAGCTCGAGGTAGTGCTCGCGCGAGGCGGAGTCAAGGGCGCTCGCGAGCTCGGCGTACTTGGCCGTGGACTCGGTGTTGACCCACTCGATCGAGGGCGCGGACTGCAGGAGCGTGGCGCCCGCGACCGACTCCACGTGACGGCGGGCCAGCGTGGGGTCGCCGTAGCGCGCAAAGATGACCTCGCCCTGCTCGGTGAGCTTGAAGCGGCAGTTGACCGAGCCCTTGGGCTGCGAGAGCACGGCGCGGTTGGCCGGTCCGCCGCCGCGGCCGACGGCGCCGCCGCGGCCGTGCATGAGCACGAGGTCGATGTTGTTCTCCTCCGCCCACTGGGCGATCGCGGCCTGCGCCGCGTGCAGGACGAGCGTGGCCGAGGTGGGGCCGGCGTCCTTGGAGGAGTCAGAGTAGCCGAGCATGACCTCGAGCCGGCGGCCGGACTCGGAGAGGCGCCGCTGGACCTCCGGCAGGCGAATCATGGCGTCGAGCGTGGTCACGGCGTTCTCGAGGTCCTCGATCTGCTCGAAGAGCGGGATGACGTCGAGCGTGGGGACGTCGGCCTCGTGCGCAAAGGCCAGGTGGGCGAGCTCGTAGACGTCCGCGACGTTCTGCGCCGACTTGGTGAAGGAGATGATGTAGCGCCGGGCGGCGTCCACGCCGTTTTTGCGCTGGATCTGGCCGATGGCGCGGAAGGTGTCCAGGACCTCGCGCGTCATGGGCTGGAGCTCGCCGTTCTCCCCCCAGCGGCCGTGCTCGCGAATGTCCTCGAGGGCGCGCGTGTGCACGACCGAGTGCTGGCGGAACTCCATCTCCACCAGGTGGAAGCCAAAGGTCTCGGCCTGCCAGATGAGCTTCTGCAGGGGGCCGTAGGCCGTGCGCACCGCACCAGACTTGGCAAGGGACAGCTGCACCACACGCAGGTCTGCGATGTAGTCCTCGGCGCTCCGGTACATGATGTCGGCGGTGCGGCGGACCGTGGCCTCAAGGCGCTCCGCGATGACGAGCATGCACGCGCGGTGCAGCTCGCTCTGGGAGATGCCCATGGCGCGCAGCGTGATGGCCTCACTCATCTCGCGCTGGTGGTTCCAGAGGTTGACGAGCTGGTCGGAGGGCGGCGTGGAGGTGGCGTCGAGCGTGAGGTTGCGCCCCGTGACGCGCGTGGCCTCGGCGAGCGCCTCGAGCACGTGGCTGCGGAACTTCTCCGCCACCTGGCGGCTCACGCGCGCGGTCACGTTGGGGTTGCCGTCACGGTCCGAGCCGATCCAGCTGCCGGGGTGGAAGAACGCCGGGCAGACGGGCGGCACGGTGCCGGCCTTGTCGCCGAGCTCCCAGTCGTCGAAGCGGCGGTACACCTCCGGCACCATCTCAAAGAGCGTGTTGTCGAAGATGTCGATGATGGTGTCGGCCTCCTCGACGGGCGTCGGCTTCTTGTGCGCGATCGGCGAGGTGCGGAAGAGCGCGTCGATCTCCTGGAGGAGCTTGCGCTCGTTCTCCGCAAGGGCGATGCCGCCGAGCTGGTCGCGCTCCTCGAGGAGCCCCGCGATGCGGCGGATCTTGCCCTCGACGGCCTTGCGGCGAGCCTCGGTGGGGTGCGCGGTGAAGACCGGGCGGAACTCGAGGCGGCGCAGGAGCGCGATGGCCTTGCCGCGGCCGCACTCGTCCACGAGCTGGCGATAGGCCACGGTGATGTCGTTGATCGGGTCCTCGTCCGCCGTGGTGGGGATGGCGCGCTCCCGACTGCGCAGCGACCCGACGCGGTAGTTCTCCTCGCAGATGTTGGCAAGGTGGAAGTACGCCACGAAGGCGCGCATGAGGAGGGTGGCGCGCTCCTCGCTCAGGCCGTCGATGATGCGCTCGAGGTCCTGGAAGGCGGCGAGCTCGTCGCTCGTGTCGCGCTCGTCCGCGTTCGCGCGGATCGCGTCGGCGAGAAGGACGTCAAAGATGGAGCGCAGCTCCGGGTCGTACTCCTCGAGCACCTTGCGGACGAGTCTCAGGAAGAGCGCCATGTTGTCGCGGATGCTGCCCGGGACGTCGACGCCCGAGAGCGTCTGGCGCGCGGCGTCCGTGGCGTCTCGCACGGCGTCGGCGAGCGCGCGGTTCGCGCCGGGCATGATAGCGGACTGAGTCGCGGGAAGTTGGTTCTTCTCGGCCAACGTGCCTCCTTTGTCGGACGTGTGGTCATGAGCTACCTTAGCGCGAGAAGGACGCCGCGGGTAGGACCTCGCAAGAAAGACTCAACCGAGAAACCCATTGTTCACGTGGTCCGCCCCTCCGGCGGCAGGGGCTTCTGGCGGGGCCGAGGGAGGCCGGGGCCGAGAGGCGGCCCTGCCCCCACGCCACGTCGCCGACACTTCCGTCACGTCCCGCGGCTACAATCCTCCACAGGGAACCCCGACGGCGAGAGGACGCCACCCATGGCAGCACACCCGCTCAGGCGCCTCCTTCGGCGCCGCGGCCCAAAGAACGACGTCACCGTGGTGCCGCGCACCCCGCGCTACGGGGTCGAGCGGCCCGCCGAGCCCGCGCGCGGGCGCGAGCGCCAGCCCGGCCCCCTCGCGCGCGTGGTCAACGGCTGGTGGAACCGCCTCATCGGCGCGGTCTTTGGCGGGCGCTTCTCAACCGAGACGGAGCAGTACCTTGCCCACCAGACCAAGCGCGACTACGTGTGCAACACCCTCGGCCAGGCGGCCTGGGGCATGCTCTTCCCGCTGCTGACCCTCATAGCCACCTGGTTCGTGGGTCCCGAGCAGGCCGGCCTGTTCTCCATGGCGTTCACGGTGGGAACCCTGCTTCTCTTCCTGGCCAACTACGGCGTGCGCACCTATCAGGTCTCGGACCTCGACGAGACGCAGTCGTTTCTCGACTACCAGATCAACCGCGTCATGACCTGCGCGCTCATGCTCCTGGTGGGCTGGGTGTGGTGCCAGGTGCGCGGCTACGACGCCCAGATGTTCTCCGTCTGCATGGGTGTGCTCGTCTTCCGCGCGGTCGACGGCCTCGCGGACGTCTACGAGGGGCGCCTCCAGCAGAAGGACAAGCTCTACCTTGCGGGCATCTCGCAGGCGGCGCGCTGCGTGCTCGCGGTGGTCGCCTTCTTCATGGCGCTGCTTCTTACGCGCAGCCTCGCGGTGGCGAGCTGGGCGCTCGCCGTGGGCGCGGTGGCGTCGCTCGTGGTGCTCTCCCTGCCGCTCGCCTACTTCGAGACCGACCGCTCGCTGCCCGCGAGCGTGCGCGGCGTGCGCGAGCTCTTTGTCCAGTGCTTCCCGCTGTTCCTTGCGCTCTTCCTCTACAACCTCATCGACTCCGTGCCCAAGTTCGCCATGGAGGGCGCCCTCTCCTACGACAACCAGCTCTACTACAACGCCATGTACTTCCCCGCCCACGCCATCCTCATGGCCGCGGGCTTCATCTACAAGCCGCAGCTCGTGCGCCTGGCGCGCATCTGGGACGACCCGGAGAAGCATCGGCGCTTCGATCTTCTCGTCCTTGCCATGATGGGGGTCATCGCGCTCATCACCGGGGCCACCGCGCTTGTCATGGGCACGGTGGGCATTCCCGTCATGAGCTTCATGTACGGCCTCGACTTCGAGCGCTTCCGGAGCCTCTGCTACGTGATGGTCGCGACGGGCGGCGTCTGCGCCTGCATCGACTTCCTCTACCAGATCATCACGGTGCTGCGCGCGCAGGAGCAGGTCTCGCGGCTCTACCTCATCGCGATCGCGTTTGCCGTGCCCGTGGCGCTGCTGCTCGTCAACTTTGCGGGGCTCGCGGGCGCGGTGGTCGCGAGCCTGGTCTCCATGGCGATCCTGCTGGTGCTGCTGGTGACGGAGTACTTCGCGATCCGGAGGCGCCTGGGCCGCGGGTAGCGCGGGGCGCGGGCGGGCGTGTGACCGGAGCGCGGGTGCGAGCAGCCGGGCGCGGGCGGGCCCTCCGATTAACGCACAAAAACTGTTTTCATTTCATATATCCCCAGATGACTTTTTCGGAAAAGTCAGATTATGTGCGTTAATTTTCGCGCCAGTCGGAGACGCAGCCAAGGGACGTGCCCGGCGCTCGGTGCACCACCCCGCCGCCCCGAGCTAGCGCCGCCCGCGCCCCCGTGGCGCGCGCTTGCGGACCGAGTACCCAAAGCTGCCAAGGCGCCGGCCAAGCTCGAAGTACTCCCCATGGCTGTAGGCCGTCAGGTTTGCGCGCGCAAGGTCAAGCCGGCCTCGGGCGTCGAGCAGGTCCTCCTCAACCTGGACCGCGCGGACGTCGGCAATGAACAGGTGGTGGCTCCCCAGCTCCAGCACGTCGCGCACCGCGCACTCCAGGCTGACCGGAGACTCCGCGATGATGGGCGCAAGCTCAAGGCTCGACGCGGGCGCGGGAGTGAGGCGGCACTCCTTCCACTTGTCGAAGTCGCGCCCCGAGCGGACGCCGCACCAGTCGCAGGCGCGCTGCAGCCGCGCCGTGACAAGGTTGACCACAAACTCCCCCGACTCGCGAATAATTCCGTAGCTATGGCGCTCCGGGCGAAGCGAGATCGAGAGCATCGGAGGGTTGGTGCAGACCGTGCCGGCCCACGCGACGGTCACGATGTTCTTCTCGCCCGCCGCGTTTGCGCAGCTCACCATCACTGCGGGGAGCGGGTAGAGCATGTTGCCGCCGCGCCAGACCTGCTTTGCCATGTATCCTCCCTACGCCGAAGCCAGGGCGGCGCCCAGACGAGCTCCCGCCCACACCGCAACGAGGCAGGTTACCACGTTGAGCGCGACGTTCGCGGCCGCGGGCGCAAGGTGGCCCGCCTCGATCATCTGCAGCGTCTCGTTGGAGAAGGTCGAGAAGGTGGAGAGGCCGCCGCAGAGGCCAACCGTGAGCAGCAGGCGTGCGGGCTCGGGCAGCGGCGCGACCGCATGCGCGCCCGTGACCAGCCCGATGAGCAGGCCCGCGAGCACGTTGGCAACGAAGGTCCCCGCTGGAAGTCCGGGTGCCAGCGTCGAGAGCGCCAGGCCCAGGCCCCAGCGCGCCACGCTACCCGTCGCGCCGCCCACGGCGACGGCAACCAGCTCGATCATGCGGCCCCCGTTCTCCCCTCGTCCCATGCTGCGACCCGTTGTCGGGCTTGGAACAGTCTATCGCACGCATGGCTGGGCGGCGGGCGCGAGGCCCGGCCCCTCTCCCCAAGATTGGGTAGCCTGTTTGATATGACTCGTCTTCAAACGCGAAAAAGCGCTCAGGCTCGGGCAAAACCTCGCAATAACGCGCAATTTCTCTCAGTTTTGGCGTCGTTTGCACCATCCGAGAAGAACCAATATCAAACTCACCACCCAATAGCGGAGAGAGAGGGGCCCCGAACCCCGCGGGCAACGGGGCCGGGGTCGCCAGGCGTCCCGGTCCCGCGCCCCTAGTCCAGCTCCTTGGCGCCGGTCCAGAGCTGCCAGTACTCTCCGCGGCGGGCGAGAAGCTCGTCGTGCGTGCCGCGCTCGACGATCTGCCCGTGCTCGAGCACGATGATCGCGTCGGCGTTGCGCACGGTGGAGAGTCGGTGCGCGATCACGAAGACCGTGCGTCCAGCCATGAGCCCGTCCATGCCGCGCTGGATGAGCGCCTCGGTGCGCGTGTCGATCGAGGACGTGGCCTCGTCGAGGATGAGCACCGGCGGGTCCGCCACGGCCGCCCGCGCGATGGCCAGGAGCTGCCGCTGGCCCTGCGAGAGGTTGGCTCCGTCCGCCACCACCGGCGTTTCGTAGCCGCGCGGCAGACGGGAGATGAAGCCGTCCGCGTTGGCCACGCGCGCGGCCTCGCGGACCTCCTCGTCGGTGGCGTCGAGCTTGCCAAAGCGAATGTTGTCCGCGATCGTTCCCGCAAAGAGGTGCGTGTCCTGCAGCACGATTCCCAGCGAGCGACGCAGCGAGGTCTTCTCGATGTCGCGCACGTCGATGCCGTCGTAGGTGATCACGCCCGAGCGCACCTCGTAGAAGCGGTTGATGAGGTTGGTGATGGTGGTCTTGCCCGCGCCCGTTGACCCCACGAAGGCGATCTTCTGGCCAGGCTTGGCGTAGAGGGTGAGGTCATGCAGGACCGTCTGGCCCTCCTCGTAGCCAAAGTCCACGTTGTAGAAGCGGACGTCGCCCTGGAGCGGCACGTGCTCGCCGCAGATCTCCCACGCCCACCCCGCGGCGCCGGCCGCCACGCGAGCGGCCTCCACGTCGTCGGCGTGCTCGAGCCGCACCTCGCCCTCGTCCACCTCGGGCGCGAGCTCCATCACGGAGAAGATCCGCTCGGCGCCCGCGAGCGCCGTGAGCAGGAAGTTTCCCTGCTGCGTGAACTGGTTGAGCGGGGCCGTGGCCTGACGGACAAACACGAGGTAGCTCGCGAGCGACCCCACGTCCATCGAGCCGCCCAGGGCCAGAAGCGCGCCGACCACGGTCACGATCGCATAGTTGACGTAGCCCATGCACACCGTGACCGGCACCATCGTGGACGCATAGGCCTGCGCGGAGGTGCCGGCCTCGCGAAGCCGCTCGTTGAGCTCACGGAACCGTGCCACGTTGGCCGTCTCGTGGTTGAAGACCTTCACGACCTTCTGCCCGGAAATCATCTCCTCCACGTAGCCGTCGAGCCCGCCGAGCTCGGCCTGCTGCCGCGCGAAGAACCTCCGGCTCCTGCCGCCGGAGAACCGCACGTAGAGCGCAATCCCCGCGTCACAGGCCAGCGTGATGAGCGTCAGGCGCCAGTCGAGCACCAGGAGCAGCGTGAGCGTGCCCACGATCTGCACGGCCGCCTGTACGAGGCTCGCAAAGCTGTTGTTGAGCGCCTCCGAGACCGTGTCCACGTCATTGGTGAAGTAGCTCATCACGTCGCCGTGGCGCGTGCGGTCAAAGAACGAGAGCGGCAGGCGCTCGATGTGCGCGAAGAGGTCGCGCCGGATGTCAAAGACGACCCTCTGTGCCGCGCGCACCATGGTCTGCGTGTAGCCCGCGGCAGACGCCACGCCAAGCGCGTAGATGACGGCGGTCAGCGCCACGCCGCGCACGAACGCGTCATAGTCCCCCGCGCCCACCGCGTTCACGATGGGCTTGATCATGTAGGTCCCCACGAGGTTGGCAAGCCCGGACACCGAGACGAGCACCGCCACCACGGCGAGCATCCAGCGCGCATGGCTCATGTACGAGAGCAGGCGGCGCAGCGTCCGAAGCACGTTCTGCGGCCGCGCGGGCGCAGCGGTCTGGCGGGCGGGCATCTACGCCACCTCCCCACTGATCCCAGATCCTATCTGGGACTCGTAGATCTCCTGGTAGATGTGATCGGAAGCGAGAAGGACCTCGTGCGTGCCGCACGCGTGCACCCTCCCGTCGTCGAGCACCACGATCTGGTCCGCGTCCATGACCGAGGCCACGCGCTGGGCGATCACGATCTTGGTGACGTCGCCGAGCGTGGCCAGGTTCGCGCGGATCCGGGCGTCCGTGGCCATGTCCACGGCGCTCGTGGAGTCGTCGAAGATCAGGACGCGCGGGCGCTTGAGCAGGGCGCGGGCAATGCAGAGGCGCTGGCGCTGCCCGCCGGAGGCGCCCGCCCCGTTCTGCCCGAGGTCGCCGTCCAGGCCGCCGATGCGGTCCAGGAACTCGTCGGCGCAGGCGAGGCGGCAGGCCTCGAGCATCTGCTCGTCGGTCGCGTCGGGGTTGCCCCACGCAAGGTTCTCGCGCACGGTCCCCGAGAAGAGCACGTTCTTCTGCAGCACCACGCCGACCGCGTCGCGCAGGGCGGCAAGGTCGTAGGCGCGCACGTCCCGGCCGCCCACGCGGACCTCCCCCGCGGTCGCGTCGTAGAGGCGGGCGACGAGCTGCACGAGCGTCGTCTTGCCCGAGCCCGTGCCGCCGAGAATGCCCACCGTGGACCCCGCGGGAAAGGCGAGGGTCACGTCCTCGAGCACGTTCTTCTCGGCATCGGCGGCGTACTTGAAGGAGACGTGCTCAAAGCTCACGGAGCCGTCGGCGATCTTGGTCACGGCCTGCTCGGGGGAGGCGATCGTGGGCACCTCGGAGAGGACCTCGCGCACGCGCTCGACGCTCGTGACGGCACGCGCGAGCAGGAGGAACACGTTAGAGATCATCATGAGCGAGTTCACGATCTGGAGCACGTAGCTCATGAAGCCGGTGAAGGTGCCTACCTGGAGCGTCCCCGCCATGATCATCTGGCCGCCAAACCAGAGGATGCCCACGCAGGTGACGTACATCGTCCCCTGGAAGATGGGGGTGTTGAGCACGGCCGTCCGGAAGGTGCGCGAGGCCGTCTCGGCAAGGCGCCCGTTCACGTCGGCGAAGCGCTCGGCGACGTGGCCCTCGCGCACGTAGGCCTTGATCACGCGAATGGCGGCAAGGTCCTCCTGAAGGGCGTCGTTCAGGTGGTCCATCACACTCTGGAGCACGCGGTAGAGCGGCCCCACGCGGCGCACCACGAAGAACATGGCCAGGGCCAGGACCGGCATCACCGCAAAGAAGACGAGCGCGAGCTCGGGCGACATGACCCACGCAAAAAGCAGGCCCATCACCAAGATCACGGGACCGCGGACGAGCGGGCGCGTTCCCGAGACCAGGGCGTTCTGGATCACCGTGACGTCGGTGGTGAGGCGCGTCACGAGCGAGGAGCTCTCGAAGTCGTCGAGGTTGGCGAAGGAGAACTCCTGCACGTGCGCGTACTCCGCCTCACGGAGACGCGCGCCGAGGCCCATGGCGGCTCGCGCCGAGAAGCGCGCGTAGAGGAAGCCGAGCCCCAGCGAGACGAGCGCAAAGAGCAGCATGAGGCCTCCGTTGGCGAGCACCGCGCCAAGGTCGCCCGCAAGGATGCCGTCGTCGACGACCGCGGCCATGAGCATGGGGATCACAAGCTCGAGCGAGGTCTCCAGGGCAACGCAGACAACGGCGACGAGGAAGTCACGTCGATAGGGGCCCAGGTAGCGGGCGATGAGACGGACGCCGTCCATGCTAGGCCTCCCCCCTCTCGGCCGCGGCGCGCAGGTTGGCGTGGGCGCGGGCGAGGTAGTCGGCAAAGGCGGTGCGCTCGTCGGGCGAGAAGCCGGCGAGCATGACCTCCTGCTCCGCAGCGCAGGTGACGTCCCAGGCGTCGGCCGCGGCAAGGCCGCGCTCGGTGAGGGTAAGGGCCTTGGTGCGCCGGTCCCGGCCGGGCGCCGAGCTCACAAAGCCCGCGCGTGCGAGGGAGTCGAACATGCGCGAGACGGCGCCCGGGTCGCACTCAAAGAAGTCCGCGACCTCGCGCTGGCTCGACGCGCCGTGAATGGCCAGGTAGACGAGGAGCTTGGCCTGGCCCGGACCAAGCCCGAGCTCGTCGACGCGCGGCTTGAGATAGGTTCGCTGGGCATGGAAGGCTCGCATGAGGCGCATGTGGAAGTCCGTGAGGGAGCTTCCGCGCCGAGGACGGTCTGGCATGGCGTCTCCTTGACGTGACAACTGTTGCTTACGCAATGATACGACAGACCGTTGCCGTGTCAAGGATTCGAGCGGCACGGGCGCGCGGGCCAGGGCGGTCTCACGGCGCGCCGGCGGCGGCGCGCCACTGCCGGCGGTTACGTACACTGCCGGCGGTTACGTACACGAAAAAAGGTTCTTCTCGCCAACGCGTTTTATATTTGCGCAGGTAGACGCCTCACGTTCCTGTGTACGTAACCGGAAAGAATGTACGTAACCGACGCTCGTGTACGTAACCGCCGGAAGCGTACGTACCCGGCGAGAAGGACCTCCGTCCGAAGCCGTCGCACGGCAGCAAAAAGCCCCGGGCGCGCGCCCGGGGCCGGAACTTGCAGCTTGTCATGCCGCCTTTGCCACGGCAGACGGATCGTCACAGCAGGCGGAGGCCAACCTCCTTGAGCTGCTTGCCGGAGACCTCGCTCGGCGCCTCGGACATGAGGTCGGAGCCGGAGCTTGTCTTGGGGAACGCCATGACGTCGCGGATCGAGTCCTCGCCGGCGAGCAGCATGCACACGCGGTCAAGACCGAGCGCGAAGCCGCCCATCGGGGGCGCACCGTACTCGAGGGCGTCCATCAGGAAGCCAAACTGCTCGCGGGCGCGCTCCACCGTGAAGCCCATGAGCTCGAGCATGTCGAGCTGCATCTGGGAGTTGTGGATACGCATGCCGCCGCCGCCCGCCTCGCAGCCGTCCATGACGAAGTCGTACGTCGCCGATCCGATGGCCAGCGGGTCGGCCTTGATCTTCTCGACGTCGAGCTCGGTGGGCAGGGTGAAGGGCTGGTGCTCGGCCTCGTAGCGGCCGGCCTCGTCGTCCCAGTGGAAGAGCGGGAAGTTGACCACCCAGAGGAAGTCGTGACCCTCGCGCGGGACGTTCAGCGCGTTTGCCATGTGCAGGCGCATGCCGCCCAGGATCTCGTCGGCCGTCTTGCGGTCGGCCACGGCGAACATCACGAGGTCGCCCAGCTCGATGCCCATCTCGGCCTTGAGGGCCTCCATCTCCTCGTCGGAGAAGAACTTGACGATCGGGCTGTTCACGGAGCCGTCCTCGCGGAACGCGATCCACGCGAGGCCCTTGGCGCCGAACTCGGCGGCGACGTTCGCCAGCTTGTCGATCTGCGCGCGCGGCCAGGCGCCGGCGCCCTTGGCGTTGATCGCCTTGACGTACTGGCCGTCGGTGGCCGCCGCGCCCGCAAAGAGCTTGAACTTGGAGGCCTGGAAGATGCCCGTCACATCGTGGAGCTCCATGCCAAAGCGGGTGTCCGGCTTGTCGGAGCCGTAGGTGTCCATCGCGTCCCAGTAGTCCAGGCGGCGAAGCGGCGTCGACATCTCGACGCCCATCTTGGCGAAGGCGTCCGCCAGCACGTCCTCGAGCGCGCCCATGACGTCGTCCTGCTCGACGAAGCTCATCTCAATGTCCACCTGCGTGAACTCGGGCTGGCGGTCGGCGCGCAGGTCCTCGTCGCGGAAGCACTTGGCAACCTGGTAGTAGCGCTCCACGCCACCCACCATGAGGAGCTGCTTCAGCAGCTGCGGGGACTGCGGCAGCGCGTAGAAGTGGCCGGGCTGGGTGCGGGACGGCACGAGGAAGTCGCGCGCGCCCTCGGGCGTGGACTTGAAGAGCGCCGGCGTCTCCACCTCCATGAACTCGCGGTCGTGCAGCGCCTGGCGCAGCGCGAAGGTGAAGTCGGAGCGCATCTTGAGGTTGGCCGTCATGCGCGGACGACGGAGGTCCAGGTAGCGGTAGCGCAGGCGGACGTCCTCGGAGGTGTCCACGTGGTCCTCGATCTGGAAGGGCGGCGTCTTGGAGGAGTTGAGGACCTCGATCTGGTCGATAAGAACCTCGACCTCGCCGGTCGCGAGCTTGGGGTTGTCCATGCCCTCGGGGCGCTCGCGCACGGTGCCCGTGACCTTGATCGGCCACTCGGAGCGGATGGTCTCCGCAGCGTGGAAGGCCTCGCCGCCGGAGTGCTCCGGGTCAAAGGAGACCTGCGTCACGCCGTCGCGGTCGCGCAGGTCAACAAAGATGAGGCCGCCGTGGTCGCGGCGGTGCCAGACCCAGCCGGTGAGGGTCACGGTCTGGCCGATGTGCTCGCGGCGCAGCTCGCCGCAGGTGTGGGTGTGCATGCTGTGGGAATCCATGGGTGCCTTTCTCGTCCTGCCGCCCCGTGCCGTACGGGCGGCGCCTTCTGGATGGTCGCGGCGTGCGTAGACGGCGCGCGCCGCAGCGGGGGTGATTGTACTACGGGCGCGTTCCGCAACGCTCCGCGGCGCTGACAAAGGGGGCAGGGTTAACGGTCATGAAACCCGGGTTACGTGACCGTTAACCCTGCACCCTTTGTCAGCGTCGTGGCTCCCACGTGCTACCCTAGGCGCGACCAACGTTAGGAGCGCCCATGCACGCATGCACGACCGCCGTCTTCGACCTTGACGGAACCCTCCTCGACACCCTCGAGGACCTGCACCTCTCCACCAACGCCGCGCTCGCCGCCCACGGCATGCCCGCGCGCACCAGAGACGAGGTGCGCCGCTTCGTGGGCAACGGGATCGCCCTGCTCATCCACCGCGCCGTTCCCGCCGGCACGCCCTTGGCCACGGAGGAGGCCGTGCTGGAGGACTTCCGCCGGCACTACGCCGAGCACTGCGACGACCACACCGCGCCCTACCCCGGCATCGAGGTTCTTCTCGCCCACCTGCGCGCGGCGGGCACGAGGCTCGCCGTCGTCTCCAACAAGGCCGACTTTGCGGTCCAGGAGCTCGTGGCCCGGCAGTTCCCGGGAACCTTCGGGGCCGTCATCGGGGAGAACGAGGCGGCGGGCGTCCGCAAGAAGCCCGCCCCGGACATGGTGCGCGTCGCGCTCGAGCGGCTGGGCGCCGGTCCCGAGGGGCTCGTCTACATCGGCGACTCGGAGGTCGACGTCCAGACCGCGGCCTCCTGCGCCTGCCCCGCCGTCATCTGCTCCTGGGGCTTCCGCGACCGCGCCGCGCTCGTCTCCGCGGGCGCTCGAGTCATCGTGGACACGCCCGCCCAGCTGGAGCGGGTTCTTCTTGCCGGCGTGCGCTGACCAACTTCCACCGAACGCTCACCTAACAATTTGGGAACGTACGCATAACATCCCGCACGGCGGGTTATAGTCTTCGTATCGTCCATCTGGTAGTCCGGAGAAAGGATACGCCATGGGTAAGAAAGCTGCGGAGGCCCTCGACATCAACTACGACGAGCTGGCCGAGTACCTGCACTGCAACCACTCCGTGTATATGAAGCTCGGCTCGGCTATCTACTACCTGACCGACGTCAACTACGAGGCCTGGCGCGCCCAGGACACGAGCCGCCGCAACGAGAAGGACCACTTCGTGGACTGCTCCGAGCTCGTCCCCACCGTCGACGAGTTCCTCTCCCTCCCCTGGATCAACGGCGAGACCATCAAGGACGTCTTCGACCACGCCACCTTCTACGCCTCCATCAAGGGCGAGAAGGACTAGCCCTCCAGGCGCCTGCGAATGCGGAAGGGGTCGGAACCGCCGGGTTCCGACCCCTTTTTCATGACGCCCGCCCCGTCGCCCCTGTCATGCCAGCAAAAGCGGCGGGGCGGGCGTCAGGCCCTAGGCGCGGGCGAGGATGCTGCGGGACGTGAGGTAGGTCACGAGGAAGTACCCGCCGTAGAGCACCACGACAAAGCACACCGTCCCCACGAGCGCCGTGCCGATCTGAAAGCCCGTGAGCAGCGCCACGATGTCATTCACCACGCTGAGCGCCACCGCCGCGTGCGCCACGGCAACAACCAGCGGGAACAGGAAGTACACGCCAACCTGGGCGAGAAGGGCATGGTCGACCATGCGCCGCTCGGCACCGAGCTCGGCGAGCACGCGATAGCGGCCCACGTTGTCCGCCGCCTCGGAGAGCTGCTGCAGGGCGAGCACCGTCGCGCAGCACACGAGCAGGACCACGCCGATGTAGATGGCCAGGTAGGTGACCACGACGGTGGTGCCGGACGCCTGGTCGAGCAGGCCCTGGGCAGTCGTGAGGGTCCAGACCGGCCAGGCGTCGAGCGTGGAGCCCTGGCCCATGACGTCGCCGTAGGCCTCGTCGATCGCGGCGACGGCGGCCGGCTCCACCTCGGTGCGCTCGCCCGCGTACATGAGGTTCACCGCGGTGGCGCTGGGGCCGGCGCCCGCGGGCACCATGCCATCCGGGACCACGAGCGCGCCCGAGACCGTGCCGCCGGCAGCCGTGTCCGAGAAGAGCAGGTGCACGATCGGCTCCTCGGCAAAGCGCAGCGTCTTGCCGCCGACCTCGACCTCCGGGTTCTGCGCGGTCACCGCGTCCCAGAGCTCGTCGAGGGACGAGAGGTCGTTCCAGAGCAGACACTCCCCCGCCGCGAGCTCCACGGTCTTCTCGCCCGCCATCCGGGCCAGCGCGTTATACTCGGAGACGGGCACCACGGTGAGACGCTGATCGGTGTTGCCCTGCATCATGGTCTGCATGGTCGCGTTGCCCGTGAAGTCCGTGTTGGCAAAGAGCTCCTCCACGGTGGTGTCCACGAGCAGGTTGCCGTCGGCGTCGTAGGTGTACTGGTTGACCTGGACGGCGTCGCGGAAGAGCTCGTCGTAGTTGGGGATGTCCGCGCGCAGGCGGGCGATGGCGTCGTAGCCGTCTGCCGCGGCCGGCCCCTCCTCGGGGTCGGCGGAGACGAGCGCCGAGGCCATGCCCATCGGATAGCTCACGAGCGACATGTCGTAGACCGTGCCCACGCGCAGGCTCTCGTTCATGCCCGTTGCCACCGAGAAGCCCGTGCACACGCCGCAGATGGCGAGAAACAGCATCGCGCACACCATGGAGATGGAGAGCCACGCGGTGTTGATGCGGCTGTTGAGCTGGCGCATCACGAACATGTTGAGGCCGGAGAGATAGGCGCGCGGGCTCGCCTGGAGCGCACGCAGGGCAAAGCCGGAGATCGAGAAGAAGAAGAGCAGCGTGCCCACCGTGACGAGCCCCGTGGCCAGCGCAAAGTACGGCCCCTCCTCCATCATGCCGTGCTCGAGCAGGACCTTGTACGCCACGCCGATAAGAACGAGCGACACGAGGAAGAGCACCACGGAGAGCGGCAGGCTGCGCAGACGGACCTTCTCGCTCACCTTGTCCGCGTTGATGAGGTCAATGAGCTTGTAGCGGGAGACCGTGGTCACGTTGAAGACGAGCGTCACGAGGAAGATGCCCGCGAAACACGCCACCGTGGAGAGCGCCGCGGCCGGCGAGAAGGCAAAGACGAAGCCCTTGATCGTGGCCTCGAAGAGCCCCGCCGTGATGTACATCATGACCTGCGAGAGCCCAACGCCCAGAAGTAGGCCGACCGCCAGCGCGACCACGCCCACGGCGAGCGTCTCGATGACCACGATCCACGACACGTGCCGGATGTCCATGCCAAGGGTGAGGTAGATGCCAAACTCGCGCTTGCGCCGCCGGATGAGGAAGCGGTTGGCGTAGACGACGAGAAACCCGAGGATGATGACAACGAAAACGGAGAGGCCAGAGAGGATGTCCGTGAGCGCCTGCACCATGCGGCGCTGGTCCTCGCCCATCTGAATGACGGCCGCCTGGTCGGTGATGGAACCGAAGGCGTAGAACACGCAGACGCCAAAGGCGAGCGTGAGGAAGAAGACCGAGAAGTCCCGGAAGGACTTGCGGACGTTGCCGAGCGCGATCTTAGCGTACATCGGCGCCCTCCCCTCCCAGGAAGGACACGACGTCCATGATCTCGCCGAAGAACTGCTTGCGCGTCTTGGAGCCGCGGACGATCTCGTTGAAGATGCGGCCGTCCTTGAGGAAGAGCGCACGGCGCGCGTAGCTCGCCGCGAAGGAGTCGTGCGTGACCATGATGATCGTGGCGCCGTCCGCGTTGAGCGCCTCGAGGCTCTCCAGGAGGCGGCGGGAGTTCTTGGAGTCGAGGGCGCCCGTGGGCTCGTCGGCAAGGACGAGGGACGGGTCGGTCACGATGGCGCGCGCCGCGGCGACGCGCTGGCGCTGGCCGCCGGACATCTGGTGCGGGAACTTGTCGAGGACGTCGCCAATCTCAAGGCGCTCGGCCACGCCCTCGACGCGCGCGACGACCTCCTTGGCCGGCACGTGGCTGATCGTGAGCGCAAGGGCGATGTTCTCGCGCGCGGTGAGGGTGTCGAGCAGGTTGGAGTCCTGGAAGACGAAGCCCAGGCGCTCGCGACGGAACTTCGAGAGCTGGCCCGAGCGCAGGGAGGTGATGTCCTGGCCGTCCACGAGAATGTGGCCCGAGGTGGGACGGTCGATCGTGGAGATGCAGTTGAGCAGCGTGGTCTTGCCCGATCCGGACGGGCCCATGATGGCGATGTACTCGCCGGACGCCACGTCAAAGGAGACGCCGTCGAGGGCGCGGGTCACGTTGGAGCGGCTGCCGTAGAGCTTCTCCACGCTCTGGCAGGAGAGCACGGGATGGGTGGGACGGGCGTGCGAAGGTGCCATGGGGCTCCTCTCGTCTGGGGTCTGGTACAAGACCATACTCGCCCGGCGGGAGGAGCGACGCCATCGAAGGGGCTTACCCCCGCCTTATGCTTTCGTAAGGTTGGCGGGCGCCTACATCGCGCGCCGTCGGCCCCGCACCGCGCAGGCCCGCCCCGCCTCACGCGCGATCAACCATGTCGGGGAAGCTGAGGTAGACGGTGGTGCCAACGCCCTCCTCGGACTCGAGCCAGGCGTCGACGCCCATCTTTGCGCAGAGCTTGCGGACGAGGTAGAGGCCCATGCCGGTGGAGCGGGCGAAGCGACGGCCGTTCTCGCCGGTGAAGCCCTTGTCAAAGGCGCGCCCCACATCGGAGGCGGGCATGCCGACCCCGTCGTCGGCAATGGCGAGCCGCGTGACCCACGAGTCGAGGCCCGTCTCGTCGCGCTCCGCGAAGATGCGCACGTGGCCGCGCCCCTCCCCGTCCGCGCGGTACTTGGCGGCGTTCACGAGCACCTGGCCGATCACGAAGGAGAGCCACTTGGGGTCCGTGCGCACCGTGACGTCAAGGTCCACGAGCTCGGGCGTCACGCGCGCCCCGATGAGCGTGCGGGCCTTGTGGCGCAGGGCGTCGCGCACCACCTCGGAGAGGGCGACCTCCCTGATCTGGAAGTCGCGGTCGAGCGACGTTCCGCGAGAGTAATAGAGCGCCTGCTCGACGTAGCCCTCGATCTCTCCGACCTCGGCGTCCATCGCGTCGACCTCCGGCGAGGGGTTGTTGTGCGCCACGAGGTGCGCGGCGGCGATGGGGGTCTTGATCTCGTGGACCCAGGTCTCCACGTACTCGCGGTACTCCCGCTGCCGATGGCGCGCCGCGGCGAGGCGGTCGCGCATGGCCTTGGACTCGCGGTCGAGCGCGTCAAAGAAGAGCTCGCCCTCGAGGAAGTGCGGGCGCTCCACGAGCTCGGTGGCGAGGTAGGTCTCGTCCAGGGAGTCGAGCGCGTCGGAGATCTGCTGGTAGAAGCCGCGACGGTGCAGCCAGTCCAGCACGAGCGCCACGAAGGCGGCGAGCACGAGCACGCCACAGACAAAGGCCACGACCGCGCCCTCGACGCCGTAGACGCTCATGACGAGCGCCACGAAGGCGAGCGCCACCGCCCGCACGAGCAGCGGGACCGCCCGGTCCGCAAGGTAGGACCAGAAGCTCACGTTCTTCTCCCCTCTCGACGCCGGCGACGGGCGGCGGCAAGGCGCTGGCTACTCCACCAGATAGCCCATGCCGCGCCTGGTGCGCACGAAGTCCTCCACGCCAATCCGCGCGAGCGTCTGCCGCAGGTGGGAGACGTTCACGGTCAGCGTGTTGTCGTCGACGAACTCGTCGGAGGCCCAGAGCTCCTCCTGGATGCGCTGGCGGCTCACGACGGCGCCCGCGTTGCGCATGAGGAGCGCTAGGATGCGCAGCTCGTTCTTGGTGAGCTCGGCCGAGCGGCCCTGAAAGCTCACGCGACAGCGCGCGGTGTCCAGCGTGACGCCGCCATGGCTGATCTCCGCCGCGGTCGCGCCCTCGCCGTAGCTGCGCTTGAGGACCGTTGCCACGTGGGCAAGAAGGACCTGGTCGTTGTAGGGCTTGGGCACGAAGTCGTCGGCGCCGAGGGAGAGCGTGAGGAGCTCGTCCATGTCGTTGTCGCGCGAGGTGACCACGATGATGGGGACGGAGCTCCTCCGACGCACCTCCCGGCAGACGTACTGCCCGTCCACCCCAGGCAGGTTGAGGTCAAGGAGCACGAGGTCGGGCGCCGCGGCGAGCACCTGACCGGCAGTGTCGGCAAAGTCCGTGATCGCCTGCGCCGCGTAGCCGTTGCGCTCCAGGAGCACGCAGAGCTCGTCGCGGATGCGCGCGTCATCCTCCACCACGAGCAGCCGTCGCATGGGCACCTCCTGAGTCCGTGGCCATTCCGTCGAGCATAGCACAGGCGCCCGCACGGGCCCGAGCCACGCGGGGCGGGTCGCGGGCGCGGGGCGGGCGGGCAAGCTCGGACGGCCCCTGGTACCGGGCCCGCGACATTCCCAGACGGTATTGGGTGCTAGGTTTTATATGGCAGGGCGCCGTGCACGCTAGCCCTGCGCTCGCGAGAAGAACAACCCGCCCAAACCCTGCCAAACCCGCTTCGGGACATCGCACTCGACGTCAAAATCGTCCGTTCTTCTCGGCCAATATCAAACTAGCCACCCAAAACCGCCGCGCTGGCCCCGGATTCGGCGAGTCGGACAGCGCGCAGCGCGTCCGGACCACTTTACGGGCCGAAAGCACCATCAAATGTTATTCGATATCAAACTGGCCACCCAAAACCGGAGCTTCGGGGCGCCGCGGACGGGCCCGGGCGACGGACCAAGGGGCGCCGCGGACGGGCCTGGGCGACGGACCAAGGGGCGCCGCGGACGGGCCCGGTCGGCAGCCCAAGAACCGAACGGCACCCAGGACCCGGGCGGCGGGCCGAGAGACGGCGCGCTCGATGGGCCCGCCCCTCCGGGCCACGTCACGGGCGCGTTACCACTCGCCGGACGGGCGCTTCCGGGCGGGCGCCGCGCGCCTATCATGTAACGACACGTCACTGAACTGGGAGAGACGCATGACCATCGTCGACATGCTGCGCGCCAACGCCGAGAAATACCCCAACGAGGTCGCCCTCGTGGAGGTCAACCCCGAACGCCGCGAGAACCGCCACATCACCTGGCGCGACTACGACCTCGTCGAGACCACCGACGACGAGCCCTTTCGCCGCGAGATGACCTGGTCGGTCTTTGACGAGAAGGCCAACCGCTTTGCCAACCTGCTGCTCTCCCGCGGCGTGCGCAAGGACGACAAGGTGGCGCTTCTGCTCTACAACTGCATCGAGTGGCTGCCGCTCTACTTTGGCATCCTCAAGTGCGGCGCCACCGTGGTGCCGCTCAACTTCCGCTACTCAGCCGACGAGATCGAGTACTGCGTCGACAAGGCCGACGTCGACATCCTCGTCTTTGGCCCGGAGTTCATCGGGCGCGTGGAGGAGATCGCCGAGCGCATCCGGGCCGGGCGCCTCCTCTTCTACGTGGGCGACGACTGCCCCACCTGGGCGGAGAGCTACCGCGAGCTCGCGAGCCTGTGCTCCTCCGCGGACCCGCGCGTCCCCCTCTCCGAGGACGAGGACGCCGCCATCTACTTCTCCTCCGGCACCACGGGCTTCCCCAAGGCGATCTTGCACCACCACCGGAGCCTCACGCAGGCCGCCGAGATGGAGCAGCACCACCACGGCCAGACCCACGACGACGTGTTCCTGTGCATCCCGCCGCTCTACCACACGGGCGCGTGCATGCACTGGCTGGGCAGCCTCATGGTGGGCGGGCGCGGCGTGCTTTTGCGCGGCGTCTCGCCCAAGACGGTGCTCGAGACCGTCTCGGCGGAGCGCTGCACCATCGTCTGGCTGCTCGTGCCCTGGGCGCAGGACATCCTCGTGGCCGTTGAGCAGGGCACGGTTCGCCTTGAGAACTACCACCTCGACCAGTGGCGCCTCATGCACATCGGCGCGCAGCCGGTTCCGGCAAGCCTGATCCGCCGCTGGCGCGCGCTCTTCCCGCACCATGCCTACGACACCAACTACGGGCTCTCCGAGTCCATGGGGCCGGGCTGCGTGCACCTGGGCGTGGAGAACATCGACCACGTGGGCGCCATCGGCGTGCCGGGCTATCGCTGGGAGTGCCGCGTCATCGACGAGGACGGGCGCGACTGCGCGACCGACGAGGTCGGCGAGCTCTGCGTCAAGGGCCCCGGCCTCATGGAGTGCTACTACAAGGACCCCGAGGCCACCGCGGAGACGCTCGTCGGCGGCTGGCTCCACACGGGCGACATGGCCCGCCGCGACGCCGACGGGTTCTACTGGCTCGTGGACCGAAAGAAGGACGTCATCATCACGGGTGGCGAGAACCTCTATCCGGTCCAGATCGAGGACTACCTCATGGGGCACCCCGCCATCCAGGACGTGGCCGTGATTGGCCTGCCGGACTGTCGCCTCGGCGAGATCGCGTGCGCCGTGGTGGAGCTCAAGCCCGACGCCGCCCCGCTCACCGAGGCGGACCTCGAGCGGTTCTGCCTGGGGCTGCCGCGCTACAAGCGGCCCCGGAGATTCATCTTCGCGCCCGTGCCGAGAAACCCCACGGGCAAGATCGAGAAGCCGGCGCTGCGCGCCAAGTACGGGGCCGACGCCCTCGTCGCCCGCGAGATGCGCTGCTAGGAAACGGGGCGTGCAAAGGGGACAGTCGCTTTTGCACGCCGCCTCGTATGCGTGCAAAAGCGACTGTCCCCTTTGCACGCGGGAAAGGAGAGACATGGACAAGCACCTCATGTC
Organism: Olsenella sp. An290; assembly: GCF_002159535.1. Classification (GTDB taxonomy): domain Bacteria; phylum Actinomycetota; class Coriobacteriia; order Coriobacteriales; family Atopobiaceae; genus Thermophilibacter. The sequence goes on from NZ_NFIU01000012.1 coordinate 44,281, forward strand.
CGGCAACGAGGCCATCGCCCAGGGCGCCTGGGAGGCCGGAGCGGCCGTGGGCGTGGGCTATCCCGGCACGCCGTCCACCGAGACGCTCGAGGCCCTCGTGCGCCACGAGGACGTCTACTGCGAGTGGTCCCCCAACGAGAAGGTCGCCTTTGAGGTGGCCCTGGGCGCCGCCATCGCCGGCGTGCGCTCGCTCGTCACGATGAAGCACGTGGGCGTGAACGTTGCCGCCGACCCCTTCATGGCCGCCGCCTCCACCGGCGTGAACGCCGGCCTCGTGCTCCTGGCCGCGGACGACCCCTCCTGCTACTCGTCTCAGAACGAGCAGGACTCGCGCTTCTACGCCGCCTTCGGCCGCATCCCCTGCCTCGACGTCGCCGACTCGCAGGAGTGCTACGAGATGACCCGCGCCGCCTTCGAGCTCTCCGAGCGCTTTGACACGCCGGTCATGCTGCACGAGACCATGCGCATCGCGCACACCCGCACGCTCGTCTCCCCCGCCGGCACCCGTGAGGCCGTGGCCCCGCGCGACTACGCGGACGACATCCCCAAGTACGTCATGATGCCCGCCAACGCGGTCAAGCGCCGCGCCGTGGTGGACGAGCGCCAGGCCGCGCTCGAGGCCTACGCCGAGACCTGCTCGTTCAACAAGGTCGAGCACCGTAGCGAGAAGATCGGCGTCATCTGCGCCGGCGCCGTCTACCAGCACGTCCGCGAGGCGCTGCCTGAGGCCTCCACGTTCAAGCTCGGCCTTGCCTGGCCGCTGCCCGCCCGCGCGCTCGCGGACTTCGCGGCCTCCGTGGACGCCTGCTACGTCGTGGAGGAGGCGAGCGACTACTTCTCCTCGCGCGTCCGCGCCCTCGGCATCGAGCTCGCCGAGCCGCCCGCCGGCGCCCTCCCCGTAGCCGGCGAGCTCAAGCCCGAGCTCATCCGCGCGGCCTTCGGCGAGGCGCTGCCCGCGCACCTCGCGCCCGCCACGGACCTGCCGCCGCGCCCGCCGGCGTTCTGCCCCGGCTGCCCGCACCGCCTGGTCTTTACCGAGCTGCGCCGGCTCAAGGCCATCGTCACCGGCGACATCGGCTGCTACACGCTCGGCGCCGTCGCGCCCTACGGCGCGTGCCACACGGTCATCGACATGGGAGCCTCGCTCTCGATGGCGCACGGCATGGAGCTCGCCCGCGCGCAGGAGCGCACGGGTCGTCCCGTCGTGGGCGTCATCGGCGACTCCACGTTCGCGCACTCCGGCATCACGAGCATGCTCGGCACCATCTACAACGGCGGCACCGGCACCCTCTGCATCCTGGACAACCGCACCACGGCCATGACCGGCACGCAGGGCAACCCCGTGAACGGCGTCACCCTCACGGACAGCTCGCACAAGATCGGCCCGCTCGACAACCCCACCGGCAAGGCGCTCGACCTTCTCGCCCTGTGCCGCGCGATGGGCGTGGAGGACGTGGTCGAGGTGGACGCGCAGGACCTGGCTGCCGTTCGCTCGGCCCTCAAGGCCGCCACCGCCGCCACCGACCGCCTCTCCGTCATCGTCTTCAAGGCGCCGTGCCGCCTCATCGACCGCAGCCGCGGCAAGGAGCCCACGATCCGCAACTGCCGTGCGTGCGGCGCGTGCGTGCGGATCGGCTGCCCCGCCCTCGGGCGCGCCAAGGACGGCACCGCCGTGATCGACCCCACGCAGTGCGTCGGGTGCGACCAGTGCGTCCAGTCCTGCCCGTTCGGCTGCATCACGAAGGAGTAAGCAATGGAGAAGTTCAGCGGCACCAAGACCATCCTCCTCGTGGGCGTGGGCGGCCAGGGCACGATCCTCGCGGGCAAGCTCCTCGCGACGGTGGCGGCCGGCGCGGGCCTTGACGTCAAGGTCTCCGAGATCCACGGCATGAGCCAGCGCGGCGGGTCCGTGAGCACGGTCATCCGCCTGGGCGAGCACGTCTCCACCATGGTCTGCGACGACGGCTGCGCCGACGTGGTTGTGGCCTTCGAGGCCGTGGAGGCCCTGCGCGCCCAGCACTACCTCGCCGAGGGCGGCACCATGTTCGTCAACGACGAGGAGATCACGCCCGTCTCCGTGAACATCGGCAACTTCACGATGCCCGAGCGCGTGGACGAGCGCCTGCGCGAGATGGGCGCCCACCTGCTGGACGCCGGCGTGATCGCGCGCGGGCTGGGGACGCCCCGCTCCACCAACGTGGTGCTCGTGGGCGCGCTCTCCACGGCGCTGCCCTTCGACGCCGAGCTCTGGCGCGACGCCGTGCGCGCCTGCGTGCCCCCGACCACCGTGGATGCCAACCTCGCCGCCTTCGACGCCGGTCGCGACGCCGCCCTGCGCGGCGAGGCCCGCTAGACGTCATAGCGAGAGGTTCTTCTCGCCCAGACACGACGAGACCCCGGCCGCCACGGCGACCGGGGTCCTTCGCGTCCTGGTGGGCCGGCGCGTCCCCCGACCACGCCGACCCGTCTTTTCGGGGGATGTACAGAGATACTACCCCATTTTTCCTGCTCGCAGTCTGACGCGTGACCAAGCGTCCCTTCTCCCCGAGCAAAACCGACCGCCCGCGTAGTTGTTGCCTCGGTACGGGAGATGTCACGGTAGGGTAAGGAAATAATCTGTTCGCCGCGAGCTTATGGTGGTGGTTTCCCATGGGACAGTACGTTGTTGTTGAGAACGAGGGTCGCTACTGCTTCAACCTCTGCGCCTCCAACGGTCATATCCTCATGTCGTCGATCATCTTCCCGTCCAAGGACGAGTGCCTGCACGGCATCGAGTGCGTGCGCGCTTCCGCCGAGAACGCGGAGATCGAGGACAGCACGATCGACGCCTTCGATCGCGAGTCCACGCCCAAGTTCCGCATCTACGAGGACTTCGACGGGCACTACTTCTTCCGCTTCATCACGCACGAGGCGGGCGACATCGCGCGCTCGCACACCTACGAGCACAAGGAGAGCCTGCTCCGGCGCATCGAGCGTACGCGCGCGGAGTGCGACTCCTCCCTCGCGGCAGACGAGAACTAGCGACTGGCGAGAAAAACGACGACTCGGTACGCCCCGGACGCCCCCGAACACGTCCGGGGCGCCCTTGTGAAGACGGGAGAGACCATGGACATGGCGGGCGTGAGGCTCACGGAACTCGTGGAGGCCGCAGGATGCGCGGCCAAGATCGCGCCGGGCGAGCTCGCGGGCGTGCTGGCCGGGCTGCCGCGCCTGGACGCGCCGGAGCTCGTGGTGGGCTTTGACGCCTCGGACGACGCGTGCGTGTGGGACCTCGGCGACGGCCGCGGTCTCATCGCCACCACGGACTTCTTCCCGCCCATGGTGGACGACCCGTTCCTCTTTGGCCAGGTCGCAGCCACCAACGCGCTCTCGGACGTCTACGCGATGGGCGGCCGGCCCGCGCTGGCGCTCAACCTCCTGTGCTTCCCCAACTGCCTGGGCATCGAGGTCGCGGGGCAGATCCTTGCCGGCGGCGCCGAGACGTGCCGGCGCGCTGGCTGCGTGGTCGCGGGCGGCCACTCGATCAACGACCACGAGCCCAAGTACGGCCTCGCAGTGACGGGCTTTGTGCAGCTGGACGAGCGCCTGGAGAACGGCGGGGCGCAGGTCGGCGACGCCCTCGTGCTCACCAAGGCGCTCGGGACGGGAATCCTCACGACGGCGCACAAGGGAGGGCTGCTCGACGAGGCGGGCCTCGCCGTGGCCACGGAATCCATGACCACCCTCAACGAGGCGCCGATTCGCCTCGCCCGCGAGCTGGGCGTCTGGCCGCACGCCGCTACCGACGTCACGGGCTTCTCCCTCCTGGGCCATGCCTGCGAGATGGCCGAGGCCTCGGGCGTGACGCTCGAGGTGGACGCCACCTCCGTGCCGCTCATGGCGCGCGCCCGCGAGATGGCGGCCATGGGGCTCATCCCCGCCGGGGCCTATCGCAACCGCGACTTCTTCGGCCCCCGCGTGGCGCTCGACGACGCCCTGCCACTCGACCTCGCCGACGTGCTCTTCGACCCGCAGACCTCCGGCGGCCTGCTTTTAGCGCTACCCGAGTTGGACGCGGAGCGCTTGGTTGATGCCCTACGCGACGAGGGCCTTCCCGCCGCCGTCATCGGCCGCGCCCTCCCCTGCGGCGAGAAGAGCGTGGTCGTGGAATGATACGAAGGGACAGTCCCTTCGTATCATTTGCCAAGAAGGTCGGTGAGGTTGCGGGTGAAGCGCTCGCGGTCGTCGTCCGTGAACGCTGCCGGCCCGCGCGTGCGGCCACCGGCGCGACGCACCTTCTTCTCCTCGTGGCGAATGAAGAGGTCCATGTCGATCGTCGCCCTTGAGTACACGCGCCCGCGCACGCCAATCGCAGCCGCCCCACGTCCCAGCACCATGCTCGCAAGGCCGATGTCCTGCGTGACCACCACGTCATCTGGCTGCAGGCGCTCCACGATGGCAAAGTCCGCGCTGTCCGCCCCGACGGACACGTCGAGCACGTCGACCCAGAACCCGCCGTGCTTGGCATCGCGGCCGCGGGCCCGCTCGGGGCCGCGCGGGTCATCCCGTCGGACGTGCCGTTCAAGGTTCTGCGTGGTGTTTCCCACAATGACCACCGGCACCCGCGCCCGTCGCGCGCAGGCGAGGGCCTCGCGCGTGACCGGGCACGCGTCGGCGTCAATGTAGAGGGTACGACTGTGGACCACCCGCTCCTCCTCTTAGCGCGCCTCGCCCCCATACCAGCGGCGCAGCGTGGGCAGCACCGCGCCGAGCAGCGACGCCGCCTCGTCCGCCGTCCAGCCCATCGCCTTGGCCATGCGCGGGGCGCAGTCCTCGATCATCTCGTCCATCGTGACGTCCTCGACGTAGGCGCCGTCATCGTAGCACCACCGGCAGAGGTCACCCACCTCGGAGCCGTCCGCCTCGTGGCCGTGCTGGCCGGGCGCGTCGAACATCATGCCGCAGCTCTGGCAGTAGTGCTCCGGCATGTCGAGGAGTGCCGTCACGGGGACGTCAAGCTCGCGGGCAATGAGCTTGATCATGTCAATGCCGGGCTCAGTGGTACCCGGTCTCCCAGCGACTGACTGCCTGGCGGGTTATGTAGAGCCTTCGCGCCAGCTCCTCCTGCGTGAGCCCTCGCTCGCGCCGCAGGAGGGACAGCGCGTCCTTGAGCATGAGCATGGGACGTCTCCTCTCATCCGGATTCTTCTCCCCCATTGTCCGGGGGGCGGCGCAAGAGCCAAGCAACAGATCGTTGCGCGGACTACCCCCTGGCAAGCTCACGCTGCACGCGCTTGGGCAGTTTGGCAACAACGAGCCTGTAGCTCAGGTCGCAGATGCCGAGCACGAGCCCCTCAGGCAGGTCGGCGTCGAGGTCCACCGAGATCCACGTGCGCCCGTCGGAGTAGTAGCCGGGCAGGACCGCGTCCGGCCACTCGGCACGCAGCTCCAGGATGCGGTCGGGATCGCACTTGAGCGAGAGCAGGTGACGCCCGGCATAGGGAGCCTTGGCGTCGGGCGCGACCGTGAGCTCGCAGGCAAACTGCCGGCCACCCACCCAGTACACCATCCAGCCCCACTTCTCGTGAAGCGCCTTGGTGGCGCCGGCGAGCGAGAGCAAGCGCTTGTCGACATTCGCAAAGTCCATGGCGGCCCCCAATCAGGGAAACGGATTGCCCTGCCAAAGGCTACCAGACAGAAAGAGGCCGGGGCACCGTCTTCGGCGACCCCGGCCCGTCAGTCACGCCCCGCTGCGTCTAAGCGTTGAGCTTCTCCTTGAGGGAGAGCAGCTCGCGATAGGCGTCGGCGAAGTTCAGCGCCATGAGCTTGCAGGTCTCTGCGCTCGCCATCTGGTCCTCGGCGTGGAGGAGGAGCAGCGGCAGCGTCTCCTTCCTCTCACCGGACGCCTCGGCCTGGAGCAGCCTCATGTGCACCTCATGCCCGCCGTTGTACGCCTCGTCACCCTGCCTGACCAGCTCGTCAGCCGCGTCGAAGTCGCCTTCCTTTGCCTTGGCGATCGAGTTGACGTAGCAGGACTTGGCAGTGCCCACGTAGCTGATGATCTCGAAGCAGATTTGCTCGAGCTCGTCCATGTCTTCCATCACAGCCTCCTAGCTGATTAGCCGAGCATCTTCTTGACGTCGTCGAGGATCTTGGGGGCGTTCATGCGGCCGTAGTCGACCATCGGGATGACTGCCACGGGGATGCGCCCGTCGACGGCCTTCTCGAAGTCGCCCTTGGCATAGCCGATCTGAGGCCCGAGGAGAATGACGTCGGCCTCGTTGATGTGGTCCATGGCCTCGTTCATCGGGCGCGCCTCGATCTCGACGTCCTCGCCGCGGCTCGCGGCCTCCTTCTGCATCTTCTGCACGAGGAGGCTCGTGGACATTCCGGCATTGCAGCAAAGCATAATCTTCTTCATGGTGGTTCCCTTCCGGCCGCCCGCGGGCGGCCTTGCGCTCCGGACGCTCGGAGGTCCGGATGGGTTTCCAACGCCAGCAAGCACTGTTCGGCATGTGTGACGTCGGCGGTGGAACGGGGGCGTGCGCGGGGACGGGCGCTTCGGCGAGCAGCTCGCGTCCGACGGTCGCGTGGGGGGGCGAGTCCGGAAAAGGCTGCCGGGGGTTGCGGAGGCCCAAGAGCCCCGCGCACGCAAGGGGGGACTAGTTCTCGGTGCTCTCGGAGGCCATCTCGAACTGCTTGCGCTGCGCGGACTCAGACGCCTTCATGAAGGGCAGGTAAATCAGCGTGAAGATCACGAGCAGCACGATCTGGAGAATGGCGGCGCGGATGTCGCCGCCCGTGGACAGGATGCCCGAGACAATGATTGGCGTGGTCCAGGGCACCTGGATGCAGGTGGGGTTGACGAGGCCGATGACCGTGGCAAAGTAGCCGACGAGGATGCCGATGATGGTGCTGAGCACAAACGGAACCATGAGCGGGATGTTGAACACGATCGGGTAGCCGTAGATGACCGGCTCATTGATGTTGAAGAGGGCAGGTAGGATGCCGAGCTTGGCCACCTCGCGGGAGGGGCGCCACTTGCCCCAGATGAACGTTGCGATGAGCAGCGCCAGCGTACAGCCCGAACCGCCCAAGAGCGCGTAGACGTTGATGGTGTTCATATTGAGCCACAGGTCCGGGCGGGCGATGACCGCGTCGATGCCACCGGAGCTATATACGCTCGTGGCCTCGACGAGCACGACCGTGAGGACGGGCTCGACGAGCACGCCGTTGATGGTGGACTGGTGGATGCCGAGGGTGAACAGGAACATACCGAGCGAGTAGATCACCACGAGGCCGATCGGGTTGGTGGTGAGGGCTCGCAGCGGGGTCTGGATGAAGGTGTTAATGAGAGCAGTGACGTCAGTCTGGAAGCCTGCGTAGAGAACCATCGAGAGCACGCCGAAGGCGCCCAGGGTAAGCAGCATCGGAATCAGGACATTGAAGGACTTCTCGACCGCGGGCGGCACGCCTTCGGGCATCTTGATGCGCAGCTTCTCGACACCCGAGACCTTAATGAAGAGCGTGGGCGCAAACAGGCCGATGATGATGGCGGTGAACATGCCGTTGGTACCCGTGTAGTTGGTGATGAACGCGCTCGAGACCTGAGCGGTGGTCACCTCTTCGGCCACGTAGAGCGGCGATGACGTAGCAAGGTTGGCAGCCACCGTCTGCGGCATCATGATGAAGAAGACCGCGAGCGCCACCACTACGCATGAGACGGGATTGTCGAAGCGCTTGTTGTTCGCGAAGCTGTAGCCCACCATAGCGCATAGCAGGATGGCTGAGATGGAGAGCGCACCCTGCGTGAGCGAGTTGCCCCAGTACTGGGCCGTGGCGAGCACATCGGCGTTCGGGAAGAGCCCGGGGTTGCTCGGGTCCGCGCTCCACAGGAACGTAAAGACCACGTTGTTGAGCAATGCGGCGATGCCGGCAAGGATGAAGATCGGCATGATGGTGGCGAAGCCATCGCGCAGGCTGCGCAAGTGCACCTGGTTGCCAATCTTGGCGGAAACTTCCGCGAATTTATCGAGGAAGCTTTGTCCATTAGCCATGTCTTTCCCTCCTAACTATTGGAAACATTAGCTGTACCTTCGCGCCCCTCTCTAGGGGACGTGTATCCGATGGCCGAACCGAGGGGAGGGAGCCCGGGACCGTTCCCCCCGGTCCGGCCCAAGGACCTACTTCACCACGTGTGTCGCGACAACCTCCCTGAGCCACGCCGCGGACTTCTTGGGCCTGCGGTCGTAGTTCTCCATGAGGTCGACCTCAACGAAGCCATAGCGGTTCTTGAAGGCGTTCGCCCAGGACCAGTTGTCGATGAGGCCCCAGTAGTGGTAGCCCTTGCACTTGGCGCCGTCGTCGATCGCGCGGGCGATCCAGGCGAGGTGGTCGCGCACGAAGTCGACGCGGTAGTCGTCCTGGATCTGGCCGCTCTCGTCGCGGTTCTTGTACTCGCCCTCGATGCCGATGCCGTTCTCGGACACGAACCACTCGAGGTCGGGGTACTCGTCACGGCACTTCATGCCGAAGTCGTAGATGCCCTTGGGGTAGATCTCCCAGCCGCGGCTCTCGTTCATGACGCGCTCGGGCCAGACGTAGGGCTCGGCAAAGAGCGGATTGCCCCACTCGTCATGATCGCGGCTCGGCGCCTGCACGCGACAGGGCTGGTAGTAGTTGCAGCCGAGCCAGTCCACGACGCCCGAGCGCAGGACCTCCTCGTCACCGGGGCGAGCCGGGACCGGCGTCCCGAGGCGGGCAAGGGTCTCGAGCACGTCGGCGGGCAGGCTGCCCTTGGTCGCAAGGTCGAGCCACCAGCGTGTGGTGAGACCGTCGTTCATGCGCAGCGCCTCGAGGTCGGCCTCGCTCGGGTCCTCCTTGGTGTAGGAGGGGCTGAAGTTGCACACGATGCCAATCCGCGCGTCCGGACGGAGCGCGCCCTCCTCGCGCGCCGCGCGGTAGCGGGCGACGCCGAGCGCGTGCGCGATCGAGATGTTGTACTGCGCCACCACGGCCTCGCGGAAGCTGTGGTGCTGCGGGTACCAGCCACCGTGCCAGTAGCGGTTCTCGGGCTCGACGCTCGGCTCGTTGAACGTGAACCAGTACCGGACCTCCTTGCCGAACTCGTGGAGCGCCTTCTCGACGTAGTTCGCGTACGCCTCGCAAGTCTCGCGGCTCTCCCAGCCGCCGCGGCGGAAGAGGAAGGTGGGAAGGTCAAAGTGGTAGAGGATCACAAAAGGCTCGAGCCCCTCCTCGCGCGCCGCACGGAAGAGCTCGTGGTACCAGGCCGCGCCCTCTGGGTTGATGTTGCCGTCGGCATCGAGCAGGCGGCTCCACTGAATCGACGTGCGGAAGCTGTCGAGCCCGAGGCCCTTGAGGATGGCAAGGTCCTCCTTGTAGTGGTGCATGAAGTCGTTGCCCACGTAGGAGCCCACGCGGTTGTAGAACGCCTCGATGTCCTCGTTGGACCAGGTGTCCCACACGTTCTCAAGCTTGCCGCCTACGTTCCAGCCCCCTTCCGTCTGCGGACCGGACATCGCCGCTCCGAAGAAGAAGTTCTCGGGCAGGGTCAGTTCTGCCATGACGCCTCCGTTTCCTCGCTCGTCTTCGCGCGACCATTTGTCGCGCTTTGTTAGTTGAATTGTAGCGCTCTTATTTTCTCTATGTAGCGGATTTATTGCCGACAAAGACGGGAACAAAGGAAGATAATGGATTACGTCAGACGAGAACCACGTCGATGAGCTGGGGTTTTACAGCCGACCAGCCCGACGGGGCGCAATGCGCACGAACCCGCGCCCTTTTGCCTGGCCGCAAAATCAAACCGCTCGCGGGCGAAACAAGACCGTTCGCGGAGCGCGTCGAGGACCGCAGGAAGCACGAGGGAGGCTGCCATGCTCAAGTACGAGACGATTGCCCAGGATATACAGAACCGTATCGAGGACGGCGACCTTGCGCCCAATGACAAGCTTCCGACGGTCGTCGACCTCTGTGACCGCTACGGCGTGAGCAAGATCACCGTCAAGCGCGCCTTCGAGATCCTCACCGAGAAGGGCCTCATCGCGAGCAAGCGCGGGTCGGGCACCTACGTGAAGAACACCACGGAGCTCTTCGACACGGGGGGCGTCGACCCGCTGCTCGTGGGCAAGGACGGCACGCGGGAGGACACGTTCGGGTTCACCAGGCCCGACCAGCCGATCGGCTTCACCGCCTCGCACAGCGCGCGCGGGAGGAGCGTGAGCTCGGTGGTCTACGACTTCTCGGTCACGAACCCGCCCGAGAGCGTCGCGCGGCACCTGAGCATCTCCCCCGACGACTTCACCTACTACTTCTGCCGGGCGCGCCGCCTTGAGGACGACCCAATTACGATTGAGTACACCTACATGCCGATCGACGTAACGCCCGGCCTCAAGCGCGACCAGCTCTACCACTCCGTCTACTCGTTCGTCCAGGACACGCTCGGGCTCAAGATCTCGAGCTTCCACCGCATCATCCGCGCCGTGAGCGCGACCGAGGAGGAGGCCGGGCGCCTGCGGCTCGACGCGGGCACCCCCC
>NZ_NFIU01000013.1 GCF_002159535.1 Olsenella sp. An290
CCGCCGGAGAAGCCGCCGCCCCCGCCGCCTCCGGAGCTGAACTCGGAGCCCGCCGCCTCGGCGACCGAGACGCTGTGCGCGGTGTCAAGGTGGCCGGAGAGCGCCGCGACCGGCGCGCGCATCCCGTGACCGCCCCAGTAGAGCCAGGCGTAGGTCGGCATCACGTAGGGGTCCTCGAGCACCTCCGGCAGGGCCAAGCGCAGCTGCTCGACGACCTTGTCGGACACGCCGAGCACCACGGACATGACAAGGAGGCGCCTCCAGAGCACCACGTCGCCCGGGACCGCCTCCTCAAGGCGCGTGAACTCGCGCAGCCAGCGCTCGAGCGCCTCGAGCCGGGCACGGATCTCGACGGCGTCCCGGTTGAGGTCCTTGAGCGAGCCCCGGACCACGCCCGCCACCGCCGCGGCGCCAAGAAGCGCCAGGAAGAGCGCGATGGGCAGCCAGAACGGCGCGCCAAACGAGAAGAGCGCGAACAGCGCGACGAAGGCCGCCGCAACGCACGCGAACGCAAGGCCCGCGAGAAGCCCCCTCCCGCGCACGCGCTCGCCCTTGCCCGAGAAGCGCGTGAGGTAGGCCCCCTCGACGAGGCCCTTCCAGGAGTCGAGCGCTTCGGAGTAGCGCTTGGGGTGCTCCTTGGCACACTCCTCGATCTGCGAGAAGAGCAGCTCGGAGGCCATCTCGCGACCGCCCTTGCCCGCCACTTTCTTGAAGAGGAACGAGAGCGCCTTCTCGTCGACCCTGCGGGCGGCCTTCTCCACCCGGTCCCGAGCCTCGGTCGAGGGGGGAGCCTCGGAGAGCAGGGTGAGGCGATAGTCCTCCTCGTCCTTCTCGCCCAGAAGGCGCTTGTGCGTGGTCGTCACCCGGTCAAGCCGCACGTGGCCCTCCTCCGTGAGGCGCATGAGGGTCGCCGTGAGCTCCTTGCTCTCGACGGAGCCGCCGTTATAGAGCGCCCCGAGCACGGCGGGGTGGTCGGCCGAGGGGACGTCCCGAAAGTATGTGTCCTGGAACTGCGGGGCGAAGTCGCGGCGGTAGCGGCGCCGGCAGGCAATCGCTGTCGCCACGGTGGCCACGGCGAGCGCGACGCCCGCGACAACGGACCCAAAGTACACCGCGCGCGCCGCGGCGCGCCGAGCGTTGGCGTCGTCTGCCCAGGCCGCCTCCTCTGAGAGGATCTGGGGCAGCGCCTCGCCCGCGGTCTCCGGCAGGCCCTGGAGCCAGGCGGCCGGGAAGGTCACGCGCATCTCGGCGAACTCCTCGGTCCCCACGCCGGGCACCTCGTAGACGACGTCGTTGCCGTCAAAGCGCACCGCGGCGTCGAGCGGCCCGTGGCCCCAGGCGCGGACGGTCTCGCCCGCCCTGACGGACTCCCCTGCCGGCACGGGCAGGTGCAGCCTGCAGGTGACGTTCCGGGACTCCACGTCCCAGCCGTCCGAGACGAACTTCCAGTAGAGCTCGCCGGTGTCCTGCCAGCGGGTCGCGATGCCCGTCGCGTCATAGGCAATGGTGAAGGAGGCCGACTCGTCCTCGTGCGCGGAGTAGAGCTTGACCCTGAGCACGTCTCCCTGGGGCTGAAGCTCGTAGGTACCGTCAAGCCCGGCGTCGGACTCCTCGAAGCGCGCGAGGGACTCCCCCGCGCCCTGGCCCGCGTAGCGGACGTCAACCGACACGTCCGCGCCGTTCGAGGCGTTTTTGCCCGTGGGGATCTCCCAGTACACGCCGTTGAAGCTCCCGTCAAAGTCGAAGGTGCGGGTCTCCACCACGTGCAGCACCCCGTCCGGAGAGAGCGTCACGTCCATGTCGACGCGCGAGATCTCATAGTCGCGCGCGAGCGCGGGCGCCGGCAGGGCAAGAAGGACCACGAGCATGACAAGCGGGGCGAGCAGCGCGGCGAGCGGGGCGCGACCGCGCGTCGAACGGGTAAGCATGGCGACCTCCGTGCCTCGGGTTGGTTCGTCTCCCCAGCGTACCATGCGCGAAATGGGAGGCAGCCCCTTTTTGCGTGCAAAGGGGACAGGCACCTTTGCACACCTCGCGCGACGCAAGGGCGCGAGTTTGGGGGTTTCTCGTCCCGAGAAGGCCCCGGGTGCCGTAAACTGTGAGAAGGGCTGCCTCTTTGGGCGCCCTGGCTCTGACCGGCCTGAGGGGGCCGGCAACGGTCGCGTCGGTGCAGGGTGCGCCGGCAAGGAGTTAGGAGAGGAGCACTACATGCAGTATTCCGCAGAAGTCGAGAATATGTGCCCCGTTGCCAAGGGCGCATATCACGGCCCCGCGCCCATCCCCGAGGAGGGCAAGTGGGTCCAGGCCAAGGAGATCAAGGACATCTCCGGCCTCACGCACGGTGTGGGCTGGTGCGCGCCCCAGCAGGGTGCCTGCAAGCTCACCCTTAACGTCAAGGAGGGCGTCATCGAGGAGTGCCTCGTCGAGACCCTCGGCTGCTCCGGCATGACCCACTCTGCCGCCATGGCCTCCGAGATCCTCCCGGGCAAGACCATCCTCGAGGCCCTGAACACCGACCTCGTCTGCGACGCCATCAACGTGGCCATGCGCGAGCTCTTCCTCCAGATCGTCTACGGCCGCTCCCAGACCGCCTTCTCCGAGGATGGCCTGCCCGTGGGCGCCTCCCTCGACGACCTCGGCAAGGGCCTGCGCACGCAGGTCGGCACCATGTTCGGCACCAAGGCCAAGGGCGCCCGCTACCTCGAGCTCGCCCAGGGCTACGTCACCCGCATGGCGCTCAACGACAAGAACGAGATCATCGCCTTCGAGTTCCTGAACCTCGGCAAGTTCACCGAGGCCCTCAAGGCCGGCAAGACCCCCGAGGACGCCATCGCCGGCGCCATGGGCCACTACGGCCAGTGGGAGAACGCCGCCAAGTACATCGACCCCAGGACGGACGAGGAGACCCACACGGTCGCCAACGTCTTCCCCGTTCACGAGTAGAAAGGGAGGGAAAACCAAATGGCAGTTTCGTTTGAGGGCTATGAGCGCCGCATCGACAAGATCAACAAGGTGCTCGCTGAGAACGGCATCTCCTCCCTCGAGGAAGCCGAGCAGATCTGCCTCGACAAGGGCGTGAACCCGCGCGAGATCGTCGAGGGCGTCCAGTCCATCGCGTTCGAGAACGCCAAGTGGGCCTACGTCTGCGGCTGCGCCATCGCCATCAAGAAGGGCGCCAAGAGCGCCTCTGAGGCCGCCTCCATGATCGGCGAGGGCCTTCAGGCCTTCTGCGTCCCCGGCTCCGTCGCCGAGGACCGCAAGGTCGGCAAGGGCCACGGCGACCTCGGCGCCATGCTCCTCGGTGACGACACCGAGTGCTTTGCGTTCCTGGCCGGCCACGAGTCCTTCGCGGCCGCCGAGGGCGCCATCGGCATCGCGCTCAACGCCAACAAGGCCCGCAAGAAGCCGCTGCGCGTCATCCTGAACGGCCTCGGCAAGGACGCCGCCCAGATCATCGCCCGCATCAACGGCTTCACCTACGTGAAGACCCAGTTCGACTACTTCACCGGCGAGCTCAACATCGTCGAGAAGATCGCCTACTCCGACGGCCCGCGCGCCGAGGTCAACTGCTACGGCGCCGACGACGTCCGCGAGGGCGTGGCCATCATGTGGCACGAGAACGTCGACATCTCCATCACCGGCAACTCCACCAACCCGACGCGCTTCCAGCACCCCGTCGCTGGCACCTACTTCAAGGAGCGCGTGCTCGCCGGCAAGAAGTACTTCTCCGTCGCCTCCGGCGGCGGCACCGGCCGCACCCTGCATCCGGACAACATGGCCGCCGGCCCCGCCTCCTACGGCATGACGGACACCATGGGCCGCATGCACTCCAGCGCCCAGTTCGCCGGCTCCTCCTCGGTGCCCGCGCACGTCGACATGATGGGCCTCATCGGCATGGGCAACAACCCCATGGTCGGTGCGACCGTCGCCTGCGCCGTCGCCGTCAACGCCGCGCTCAACGAGTAGTTCTTCTCGGCATCGCGACGCCTTGGGCCGCCACCTCCGGGTGGCGGCCTTTTTGCTGTCAGGGGTCCTTGAGCGCGCTGGGGCGTGCCTCGCGCAAGCATCCCGTACGCGCTCGGGAAGAATCGCGGCACCACCCCGCCACCTTTGTCGTGATTTCACGTGAGGGAACGTTCTCAGGGCGCGTTGTGCTAAAGTGCCCTCTGGCCATGATTGTCTCGTGCGCAGGAGGATACGCATGGATGCCACCGATCTTGACCTTGCACGTGCCCTGCTCATCGCCAACAAGGAGGCGACGCTCGTCGCCGTCCGTGGCGACGAGGTCATCACCTGCACCGAGCGCGGCGTAAAGCCCCTCCTCCGCTGGGTCCGCGAGGGCCGCAGCCTCAGCGGCTTCTCCGTGGCCGACAAGGTCGTGGGCAAGGCGCCCGCGCTGCTCTACGCCATCCTCGGCCCCGACGCGGTGTTCTCCCCCGTCATGTCCTGGACCGGCCGCGCCGTCCTCGTTGCCTCCGGCATTGCGGTGAGCCATGACGCGCTCGTGCCCCGCATCCAGAACCGCGCCAAGAGCGACCAGTGCCCCATGGATGCCTCGGTCTCGAACGTCTGGGAGCCCTACGAGGCCGCCGACGTCCTCACCGAGCGTGCCCGCCAGATGGCGCTGGGCCTCTAGCACTCCCCCTACGTACAGCACGCGGCCGAGAAGAACTGTCTTCTCGGCCGCGTTTTTCTGGCTCGATGACGTAGTTGCTGCCTGCGTCGCGCACAGCGCGCGTGACTTGCGGTGAGTTTTGCTGGCCGGCTCGCTCAAAGTCACGCTTTCGAGGGCAGAAGTGTGACATTAAGCGAGTTGCGCTCACTGGCTCGCTCAAAGTCACGGTTCTAGTGCTTGGAACGTGACTTGCGGTGAGTTTTGCCAGCCGACTCACGCAAAGTCACGCTTTCGGGTCTGAAAGCGTGACTTGCAGTGAGTTCTTCTCGGCAGCTCATTCAAAGTCATGCTTTGGGCGCTTGAAGCGTGACATGCAGTGAGCTTTGCCGGCAAACTCGTCGAAAGTCACGCCTCCGCGCGCGGAAAGCGCCTCGCGCGCCGTCGCTCCCGTCAGCCCTGCAAGAACGTCCAGATACCGAGAAGAACCGCGATCGCGAGGCCGAGCACCACCACGTATATGCAGCCGATCGCGAGGCCGGCCTTGAGGGCGCCAAGGGCGGCCCAGACGCGCTCCTTCGTGGTGAGCTCGACCTTGGGCCGGCGACGCTCCTTGGGGCGGCGCTCGGGCAGATGCCCGACGAGCGACGGCCGCTCCACCGCCGACATGTCGGCGATGACGCGGCCGTCGTCCTCGAAGTCGTCTGTACGGCGCTTCGACGTCATGCGACCCTACTCGTCGTAGAGGTGGCAGGACACGAAGTGGCCCGGCTCCAGCTCGCGCTGCGTGGGGGCCACCTCGCGGCAGCAGTCCTTGGCAAACGGGCAGCGCGTGTGGAACTTGCAGCCCTTGGGCGGGTTCGCCGGGGACGGGATCGAGCCCTCGAGCACGATGCGGTTCTGCTTGGCCTTGGGATCCGGGATGGGAATGGCCGAGAAGAGCGCCTTGGTGTAGGGGTGCAGCGGGTTCTTGAAGATGTCCTCGGTGAAGCCATACTCGACCATGCCGCCAAGGTACATGACGCCCACCGCGTCGGAGATGTGCTCGACGACGGAGAGGTCGTGGCTGATGAAGAGGTACGTGAGCCCGCGGGCCTCCTGGAGGTCGTGCAGGAGGTTGATGATCTGCGCCTGGACGGACACGTCAAGGGCGGAGACCGGCTCGTCACAGACGATGAACTCGGGGTTCAGCGCGAGCGCGCGGGCGATGCAGATGCGCTGGCGCTGGCCGCCGGAGAACTCGTGGGGGTAGCGCATCTTGTGGTAGGGCTGCAGGCCGCAGTCCTCCATGACCTTGTCGATGTAGTCGTCGAACTGGTCCTTGGGCACCAGTCCGTGCTCGCGGACGGCCTCGCCGATGATCTCGCCGATAGGCAGGCGCGGCGAGAGGCTCGAGTACGGGTCCTGGAAGATGATCTGCATCTTGGTGCGCAGCGCACGAAGCTGCTTGTGGTCGAGGTCGTAGACCTCCTGGCCGTTGAAGAGCACCTGGCCGCCGGTCTTCTCGCCGGCAAGGCGCAGGATGGTGCGACCCGTGGTGGACTTGCCGCAGCCGGACTCGCCGACGAGGCCCATCGTGTGACCACGACGGAGCTTGAAGGAGACCCCGTCGACGGCCTTCACGAAGCCCTGCGTGCGGTTGAACATGCCGCCCTTGATGGGAAAGTACTTCTTGAGATCGTTGACCTCGAGGATGATGTCCTCGGTGCCAGGGGCCGCGGGGGCCTTCGTGGACGTGACGTCCACGGCCGTGTTCGTGGAAGCCATGCTACTTGTCCTCCCCCTCGTTGTCAGTGCCGGCGATGAGCTCGTCGAGAACCGCGGCGGTCTCGGTGGCCGCGGACGCGGACGCGTCGTCGTAGTAGCGGTAGCAGCTCACCTCGTGCGTGGGAGAGAGCCGCACCATGTGCGGGTACTCGCCGTCGCAGGCCTTGACGCAGAGCTCGCAGCGATCCTTGAAGTAGCAGTAGTTAGGCATGTCCACCGGGTTGGGAACCTTGCCCGGGATGGAGTAGAGGCGCTTGACCTTCTTGCCCACGACGGGCTTGGAGGCCATGAGGCCAATGGTGTAGGGGTGGGCCGGGTGGTCGAAGATCTCCTCGGCCGTGCCGCGCTCGACGATTCGGCCCGCGTACATGACCACGACGTAGTCGGCCATCTCGGCCACGACGCCGAGGTCGTGGGTGACGAGGATGATCGAGGAGTTGATCTTGTCCTTCAGCGTGCGGAGCAGGTCGAGGATCTGGGCCTGGATCGTCACGTCGAGCGCCGTGGTGGGCTCGTCGGCAATGATGATGCGCGGGTTGCACGCCAGGGCGATGGCGATCATGATGCGCTGGCGCATGCCGCCGGAGAGCTCGTGCGGGTACATCCCGTAGATGCCCTCGGAGTTGGCGATGCCCACGGTCTCGATCATCTCGATCGCACGGGCCTTGATGCGCTCGGCGTCCCAGTCCTTGCCGTCGTGGAGGGCGATGACCTCCTCGATCTGCTCGCCGATCTTGAAGACGGGGTTGAGCGACGTCATGGGCTCCTGGTAGATCATGGAGACCTCAGAGCCACGAATCTTCTGCATGGCCTCCTCGGGGGCCTTGGTCACGTCGATGGCGTGGTCGCCGAGGTTGAGGCGAATCGCGCCACCCGTGACCTGGCCCTGCGGGCGCTGAAGAAGCTGGATGAGCGAGAGGCAGGTGACCGACTTGCCGCAGCCGGACTCGCCCACCACGCCCACGGTCTTGCCCACGGGAACGTCGTAGGTCACGCCGTCCACGGACTTGACGACGCCCGTGTCCGTGAAGAAGTAGGTGTGCACGTCGTCAAACTCGACCGCGTTGTTGGGGTCGCGCATCTCGCAGGCGTACTCGGACGGGTCCACGTTCTTGCGCTTGCGCTTCTTCTCGTAGTCCTGCGTGATCTTGCGGTTCTCCTTGGAGATCCTGCGGGACTCCTTGGCGGAAAGGTAGCCCGCCTCGTCCTTCTTGCTGTTTCCGAACATGTGGCTGTTCCTCTCTGCCTTAGCGGTTCATCTTCGGGTCGAAGGCGTCGCGCAGGCCGTCACCCACGAAGTTGAAGCCAAGGACCGCAAGCAGCAGGCAGATGCCGGCGGGAATCCAGATGAACCAGTAGTTGGTCATGACGTAGGCGTTGTTGACGTCGGAGATGATGTTGCCCCAGGAGGCAAACGGGAACTTGACGCCCAGACCGAGGAAGGAGAGCGTGGCCTCGGTGATGATCGTGGAGCCGAGGCTCATGGTGGAGGACACGATCAGCTGCGGCATGACGTTGGGGATGAGGTGGCGGATGATGCGGTGCGGGATGGAGATGCCCGAGGCCTCGGTGGCCAGCATGAACTCCTGCTCGCGCAGGGAGAGGATCTGGCCACGGACGAGACGGGCGATCGAGGGCCACGAGAGGAAGCCAAGGATGAGCATGAGGTAGATCATGCGGATCCAGGGGTCGAGGCGCATGGCGTCCATCGCGGAGCCCAGGATGATGATGATCGGCATCGAGGGCAGGCAGTAGAAGACGTCGACGATGCGCATGATGAGGTTGTCGACCCAGCCGCCAAAGTAGCCGGAGATGCCGCCCATGATGACGCCCAGTCCCGCGGCGATAAACACGACGATGAAGCCAATGATGAGCGACACGCGGCCGCCGTACATGAGGCGCGTGAGCATGTCCATGCCGTTGCCGTCCGTGCCCAGCCAGTGCTCGGCCGACGGGCTCGCGTAGCGGTCATAGACGCGGTTCAGGGTGGTCTCGGTCACGTTGTAGACGCGGCTGTAGGCGTCGTAGGAGATCGAGTAGGTGCGCTCGGTCCCCTCGGCGTCGGTGTAGGTGACCTTGTCCTTGTCCTCCTCGACGGCCTCGAGCAGGTCGGTCCTCAGGTCGTCGGGAATGACGGTGTTGCCGTCGGAGGCCGACAGCACGAAGGGGCTCACGAGGGCAACGGTCTCGCCGGAGGCGTCGATGATGTCGCCAACCTCGTCGATGGTGAAGGAGGAGCCCTCGGCCTCGAAGCTCGCGGACCCGGTCGCGGCCGCGGTGATGGCGGCAACCTGCATCTCAAAGGAGGGCTGCGCCGCGCCGCTGACCGCGCTCACCACGTTGGTGGAGGCGTAGGCCACGACCTCCCCGCCCTGGCGGAAGAGATAGGCGTTCTCGCCGACCTGCTCGACCTCATAGCTCACGCCGTCGCGCTCGAAGGAGGTCGCGCCGGAGGCGATGGCGCTGTTGGCGCTCGACTGCACGAGCGCGCCGAAGGAGGCGCCGGGGGCCGCGGCGTAACGCAGCGACGTGGTCTCGGTGATGCCGGCGTACTTGGTGTCGAGCTGGGTGTCGGTGTAGAAGGACTCGTCCTGCCCATACGGGCTCACGAGGCCGCCGATGAAGGAGAACGCGAACATGACGATGAGAATGACAAGGCCCACCACGGCCAGACGGTTGCGGAAGAATCGCTTGGCGATAAGGGCGCCGGGCGAGAGGACCTTGACTCGACGGTCGTCGTTCAGGGAGTACTCCTGCTCGTCGTTCTTCTCGACGGGCGCGCTGTTCTTGACGTCGCTCATGTATGCACCCGCCTTTCTAGGAGATACGGACGCGGGGGTCGACCACCGCGTAGAGGATGTCGGTCAGGAGGTTGGAGAGGAGGGTGATGACGGCGATGAAGGTGAGGAAGAACATCGTGTAGGGGATGTCGCCCATCGTCATGGCCTGGTAGGACGTGTAGCCGGTGCCCGGGATCATGAAGAGCGTCTCGGTGATGAGGGCGCCCGAGAACAGGCCCGGCAGAGAGCCGCCGATGATGGTCACGAGCGGGATGAGCGTGTTGCGGAAGGCGTGCTTGTAGATGACCTTGTGCTCGGGGAGGCCCTTGGTGCGCGCCGTGCGGATGTAGTCGGCGTTCAGGACCTCGAGCATGTTGGTGCGGGTGTAGCGCATGAGCGAGCCGATCTGGATCACCGTCAGGGTGACGACGGGCATGACCATGTGCTTGACCATGTCGATTGCCTGACCCACGGCGTCAAGCTGGGCAAAGTCGCGCCCCATGAGGCCGTAGAGGTCGAACCAGCCCAGGTTGACCGAGAAGATCAGCTTGAGGAGCGTGGCGAAGAAGAACGTGGGCAGCGAGATTCCCGCCAGCGCGCAGGCCGAGATGATGTAGTCGGCCTTGGAGTACTGCTTGGTCGCGGCGAGGATGCCGAGCGGCACGGCGATCACCGTGGAGAACACGAAGGCGAGGCCGCCCATGGCAAACGAGATGCCGATGGTGTTCTGGAACTCGGTGATGACGGGCACGTTGAACTTCCAGGAGTCACCGAAGTTGCCGGTCAGGAAGTCGCCGAGCCAGGTGACAAAGCCCGTGAAGATGTCCTTGTCGAGGCCGTAGGTGGCGTTGAGCTGCGCGAGCCACTCCTCGTAGGGCTTGGCGCCGGGCGCCTGGGAGAGCTGCATGGCCATGGTCTCGACGTAGGAGGACGGCAGGGAGCGCATCAGGCAGTAGATGATGAAGGTCACACAGAGCAAGATGATGACCGAGATTCCGATGCGCTTGGCGATGTAGGTTCTCACGTCGCAAACGCTCCTCTCACTTGTGCCCGCTTGCGGGCAGGGCAGAGACCCCTTTTCTGCGCCGGGAGCGGCGAGTCGTGCTCCCGCCGCGGGAAGGAGGTCTCTCGTTTCCTACAGAATCAGCGTCGCCCCATAACGCGCCGTAGGGCGCGGCAGCGAGAGCTGCCGCGCCCGGAACGGTTCTCTGGGACGAAAAAGCCTACTTGAGCTCGAGCTTCTCGATCTCGTCCTTCCAGCCCCAGTACGGGGTCTGGTCCTTGACGACGGAGTCGATGTTCACGCGCGCGGTGCCGAAGAGCGTGCACTCGGAGCGCTGGTAGACGGGAAGCTCGACGCCCCAGTCGAGGATGATGTCCATGGCCTCCTTGTAGATCGTCTTGCGGCTCTCGGTGTCGAGCGTCTGACGACCGGCGACGATGAGCTCGTCGAGGCTGGGGTCGTTGATCTTGTAGTAGTTCGTGGAGCCCTGGCTGTGATAGAGCTGGTACATGTCGGGATCGGCCGTGGACTGCCAGGCGGCGCACCACATCTCGGCCTCACCGGACTGGTAGGAGGCGAAGAGGTCGGCGGAGTTGGCGATGTCGTTCACGATGAAGTTCATGCCGATCTCGGCGAAGGCGTTCTTGGCCTCCTGCAGGATCATGAAGGTGGGGTGGTCGCCCTTGCCACCGCCACCGATGTTGCACTGGTACTCGAGCTTGGCGCCCGCGGGAGCGGCGGTCAGCACGCCGCCCTCGACGGTGTAGCCCGCGGCCTCGAACCAGGTGAGGGCGCCGGCCTTGGCGGCGGCGAGGCGGTCGTCCTCGCTCATGCCCTCGGTGTAGAGCGGGTTGCCGGAGGCGTCGGTGGAGTAGCACACCGCGTAGCCCGGGTCGGTCTCGTTGGGCGAGGCCCAGGAGGACGTGGAGATCGGGTAGTTGAGGACCGAGGCGGTGTCGCCGTAGTAGGACTTCACGCCCGAGTCACGGTAGGCGGCAACAAGGGTGTCGATGGCCTTGCGGAGCGCCTTGGAGGCGTCGGAGCCCGGCTCGCCGCCCACGTTGACCTTGTCGGCGGAGATGGCCATGTAGCCGTAGCCGCGGTAGTCGTGCAGGAAGGTGGTGATGACGTCGCCGTTGACCTCACCGTTGCCGTTGATCTCGGAAATCTGGTCCTCGACCTCCATGGAGTAGGACGGGGCGGCAACGTCGAGGGTGCCGGCCTGGACGCCGGTCACGAGGTCGGCCTCCTGGGACTCCACGTAGTTCAGGTGCGCGACCTTCGGGGCGCCCTTGAAGTAGTCCTCGTTGGCGCTCATGTGAACGGTGCCGGAGGTGAAGTCGTCAAACTTGAAGGCACCGGAGCCCATGGGCTGGCCGTTGAGGCCGCGGGCCTTGGAGAGGTCGCCCTTCTTGAAGCCGAAGGAGTTGTTCTCGTAGTCCCAGAGCGACTCGTCGCCGTAGTACTTCATGGAGCACGGGGCAAAGGAGAGCTGGTAGATCATCGTGGCGTCCACGCCGTTGGTGGTGATGGACATGGAGTAGTCGTCGTTCCTGACGATGCCCGTCACGTTGGCGGCAGCCTCGCCGGTCTCGACGCCCTGGGTGCCCATGGCGTAGACGTCCTCGGGGATGAGCTCGGAGAGGGCGGTGCCGGCGGTCTCGGCCTCGCACGCGGAGAAGTTCCAGTCATAGGCCGCGCCGATGGCCTCGAAGAAGGTCGTCGCGGTGGCGTCGGCGGGAAGGTCGGGATAGTTCCAGGCCGCGGCGGCGTCGGCCACGGTCATGTCCTCGGAGCCACCGTTCTCGGGGTCCTTCACGTAGTCGACGATCTCCTGGGCGAACTTGGTGCCGCCATCGTCGACGGCCGCCCAGAAGGCGTCCTGCTGCTCCTGCGTGAAGTAGGTGAAGTCGGTGTTGTCACGGCCGGCGTTGCCGATGAGGGAGGCCAGCGTGGCCATGCCGGAGCGGTACTCGGCGAGACCCTGGATGTCGTTGGAGTAGAGGGTCGCGGAGCCGTCGTAGGTCGGGTCGAAGTAGGAGTAGAGCGTGAAGATGGCGTCGTCGATGGTGATCGGGGTGCCGTCGTGGAACTTGAGGTCGTCGCGCAGCTTCACGTTGTAGGTGACGGTGCCGTCGTCGTTCTGGACCATCTCGATGTCGGCGGGGCCTGTGTAGGTGTACTCGGTGCCGTTGTACTCCTTGGTCTCGCCCTCGATGCCGTTGTAGACCGGCTCGGCCATGCGGTCGGTGATGAGGAGCGCGATGTTGTTGAAGCTCACGACGTCCTGGTCGGCCGCGGACGCGGTGAACAGCGGGCAGAACTTGCCCTCGAGGCCGTTGGCGGCCACGACGAGGGTGCCGGACTCGCCGCCACCGTTGCTGTTGCCGCCACCGTTGTTGCCGCAGGCAGCAAGGGCCAGCGCACCCATGGTGGCCGCGGAGAGCCCGAGCATCTTCCTTCTGGTAACGAGCATCTTTCCCTACCTTTCCTCCCGTAAGTGGGGACGATATGCGCCGGGCGCCGCTCCCCAGCGGCGCCTCGGCGAAGAGCCGAACGTAAAGCGTGCGTAAGTACCTAGTATTCCACACGTTCTTGATGTTACGGTTTGGAAACGCGCAATTGAGGCCCAAGCGGCGCCCATTCACGCACTGGTTACAAAGCGCCAAGGGAGGCTGTCCCCTCCTGGCGCGCAGGCGCAGGGCCCTGCAGGCCGTACCGCAAGGCCCCGCGCGGGGCGTGCCGCAGGACTCCAGGGCATCAAGCCCTTGCCGACCGACCCTGCCCCAGCCCGGTTTAGCAGGGCTCCCAGGCAATGCCGGCCACGGAACGGCGAAGCGCCAGGAGGGCGACGGCACAGGCGGCCTCGCCGACGAAGAGCGCAAGCTCCACGGGCCCCGGTGCCTCCGACGCGAGCGCCAGCAGGACGATCTCCCCCGCAAAGGTCACGAGCGCGCAGACCGCGCCCGCCACGCAGCGCCCCGGCAGCGAGCCCGCCGTCTCACCGTGCACGTAGGCGCGCACGCGCTCGCCTGCCGCGGTGAGGCGCACGAGCGCCCAGACGACCGAGACGAGCAGCATGAGCTGCGCCACATAGGGTAGCAGCACGTACGGGCAGCCGGCAAAGCCGCGCGGGTTGAGGGCCGCGGGCACCACCGTGGCCACCGCGGCGACGGCAAGCGGCGCCCAGAGCGCGACGAGCACCGCGCGCCGGTCGGTGCCGTCGGCAAGCCGCACGTGCTCGCCGAGATAGGCGAGCTCGCCCCGCTCGTCGGTCCCGAACTTGGAGAGCCGCTCGCGCCTCTTCTTCCTCACGTTCTTCTCGCCTCCCCTCGCACCGGGCCGCGGCGGAGGGTCGGCCCTGACGCCGCGGCCCGAGGACGTGACGGTCTACCCCGCCGCCCCTGCTGCGCTACTCGATGCCGGTAAGGTCGTAGGACTCGAGCCAGGCGGTGGCGCGCTCGCAGATGCCCTTGAGGCACCCCTCGTCAAAGGGCGAGGTCATGCCGGCGTGCGCGAGCAGGTCCGTGAAGGCGCGCGTGCCGCCCTGGCGCGTGTAGGCCATGTAGTGCTCCCAGGCGCCCTTGAAGTCGTCCTGCGACATGGCCCAGAACTCGAGCGAGACCGTCTGCGCGAGGCAGTAGTCGATGTAGTAGAGCGGGTTCTCGTAGATGTGGGCCTGGCGCTGCCAGCCCTCGCCGTCGGCGTAGAAGGGAATCTCGCCGTCGAGGCACATCCAGGGCATGTACTCGCCGAGCAGGCGCTTCCAGGTGGCGTGGCGCTCGGCGGGCGTCATCTCGGGGTGCTCGTAGACCTCGTGCTGGAAGTGGTCGACCATCGTGCCGTACGGGATGAAGGTGATGGCGCCGGCCAGGTGCGCGTAGCGGTACTTGCGCGCGTCGTCGCCGAAGAACTCCTCGACCCAGGGCCAGGCCATGAACTCCATGGACATGGAGTGGACCTCGCAGGCCTCCGTCGAGGGCATGGAGAGGCCGATGGGCGTCTTGTCCGTGTTCATGTAGTAGGAGAACGCGTGGCCGGCCTCGTGCGTGACCACCTCGACGTCGCCCTGCGTGCCGTTGAAGTTGGCAAAGATGAAGGGCACGTCGTAGTCCGGGATCTGCGTCATGTAGCCGCCGCCGGCCTTGCCCTCGGTGGAGAGCACGTCCATGAGGCCGCGGTCGAGCATCATGTCAAAGAAGGCGCCGGTCTCGGGGCTGAGCGCGCGGTAGAAGGTGCGACCGGCCTCGAGCACGTCGTCGGCGCCCCCGCGCGGCGCGGGGTTGCCGGAGCGGAAGGAGAGCGCCTCGTCGGCAAAGGAGAGCGGGTAGGCCACGCCCAGGCGCTCGGCCTGCGCGCGGTAGATCTTGTCGGCCAGCGGCACCACGTAGGTGCGCACGGCCTCGCGGAAGCGCTCCACGTCCTTACGGCCGTAGGAGAGGCGTCCCATGCGGTCATAGCCGAGCGGCAGGTAGTTCTTATAGCCGAGCTTCTTGCCCATGGCGTCGCGCACGTGGGTGAGCTCGTCGTAGATGCGGTCGAGGTCCGCCTGGTGCTCCTTGTACCAGGCGCCCTCGGCCTTCCAGGCGGCCAGGCGCTCGGCGTCGTCGGCGGAGCGCTTGAAGGGCGTGAGCTGGGAGAGCGTGTAGGTGCCGCCCTCGAAGGGAATCTGTGCGGAGGCGATGAGCTTCACGTACTCCTGCGCGAGGGCGTTCTCGCGCTTCATGTCCTCCACAATCTCCGGCTTGATGGTACGGCGCTGCTGCTCTGCCTGGGCAAAGAGGAGCTCGCCGTACTTCTCGGCAAGGCGCGCGCGGAAGGGCGTGGAGAGAAGCGCCGCCTTGAAGGCGTCCTCGGCCTGCTCGAGCTCGGGCATCGCCTCGTCCCAGAAGGCGGACTCGGCATCGTAGAACGCGTCGCGCGTGTCGATGGTGTGACGGATGTAGACAAGCTCGTAGGCCGTCTGCGTGTGGCGGTCCAGCTGGTCCTTCTCGAGAAACGCGGTCTCGGCGGCCTCGAAGGTCTCGGCGTCGGCAAGCCGGGAGGCGAGCTCGGCGTAGCGGGCCTTGACCTCGGCGAGGTCCGGGCGCGCGTAGGGCATGTCCTTGAACGTAACGGGCTCGGTCATAACGTCACCTTTCCATGGGAGAACCGCAGGGCACCGGCCCGGCCATGGGCCCGGCTCTGGCGCACGTCACGGTTACATCAGCTATGATGCAAGGGATTGTACCCCGTTGGAGGAGGTTTCATGCCCGGCTACGTTCTCAGCTGCTGCTCGACCGCCGATCTCACGCGCGACTGGCTTGAGAGCCGCGACATCCAGTACCTCTACTTCAACTACTACCTCGACGGCGAGCCCTGCAAGGACGACTTTGGCGTCACCAACTCCCCCGCCGAGCTCTACGCCAAGATGCTCGCCGGCTCCGACGCCAAGACCTCTCAGGTCAGCGTTGGTGACTACGCCGAGCACTTCGAGCGGTTCCTCGCGGCCGGCCAGGACGTGCTGCACGTGACCCTCTCCTCGGGCATCTCCAGCACCTACAACTCCGCCTGCGTCGCGCGCGACCAGCTCGCCGAGAAGTACCCGGACCGCCGCGTGGTCGTGGTGGACTCGCTCGCCGCCTCCGCCGGCTACGGCCTGCTCATGGACAGGCTCGCCGACCTGCGCGACTCCGGAATGGGCCTGGACGAGCTCGCCGCCTGGGCCGAGGCGCACAAGCTCGAGGTCCAGCACTGGTTCTTCTCGTCCGACCTGACGTTTTTCGTGCGCGGCGGACGCGTCTCCAAGGCGGCCGGCCTCGTGGGCGGCATGCTCAAGATCTGCCCGGTCATGGACGTGGAGCCCGACGGCTCGCTTGCGGTGAAGGAGAAGATCCGCACCAAGGCCAAGGCCGAGAAGCGCGTGGTCGAGAAGATGGTCGAGCTTGCCGAGGGCGGGCTGGACTACTCCGGGAAGTGCTTCATCTCCCAGTCCGAGTGCGCCGACGACGCCCGCGAGGTCGCCCGCCAGATTGAGGCGACCTTCCCCAAGCTGGATGGCCACGTTGAGATCTTCCCCATCGGTGCCACCATCGGCGTCCACACCGGACCCGGCACCGTGGCGACGTTCTTCTGGGGCCACCCCCGCTCCTAGCAGAAGCTGACAAAGCGGCAGGGTGCTGGTACGGCTTGGAGCCGGCAGCGTGGCGTTGGCAGACCCTGGCCGTTAGCTCGCCCGAAGTCACGATGGCGCCTGGAAGCGTGACTTTGGGCGAGTTTTCTTTGCTGGCTCGCTGATTGTCACGCTTTTGGCGGCGAAGGCGTGACTTCGTGTGAGCTTTCTCGCGTGGCTCGCTGATTGTCACGCTCAGACGACAAGAACGTGACTTCGTGTGAGCTTTCGCCGCCAGCTCACTGAATCTCACGCTTTTGGCGACAAGAACGTGACTTTGCGTGAGTCTCCGCCACAAGCTCGCTCAAAGTCACGCTACGGACGCCAAAAGCGTGAGCTTCAGTGAGTCTTCGCCGTCAGCTCGTCGCTTCTCACGTTTTCGGGCCAGCCCCTCAGCGCGCCGCCCGCCCGGCTCATGCCTCCGCGCACTCGAAAAAGCGACGGTACAGCTCCAGCTCGCCCGGCGTGTCAAGACTCGACGCAAACGTCACGCTTCCGCGCCGCGAGCGCTCCGCGAGCAGCCCCTCGTCCGCGAGGCGCGCGCGAAGCTGCCGGGCCGTCCCCTCGCCGCCGTCAAAGAAGCGCACGCCCGGCCCCACCACGCGCGCGATCTGCCGCCTCACAAACGGGTAGTGGGTGCAGCCGAGCACCACCGCGTCGGCCCCGGCCGCGTACGGCCCCACCAGTTTCTGGAGCATCAACGCAAGGTCCGGCGCGTCCAGGTCCCCGCGCTCGATGCGCGCGGCAAGCCCGGGGCAGGGCACGGGAACGACCTCGCACTCCCCCTCCCACGTGCGCGCAAGCTCGTGGTACTTGTCAAGCCTGAGCGTGACCTCCGTGGCCATGACAAGGACGCGCCCGTGCGGAAGCGCGAGCGCCGCGGGCTTGAGCGCCGGCTCGATCCCCACGATCGGCACGTCGCGGTGCTCGGAGCGCAGGGTCGCGGCCGCCGCGGAGGTTGCCGTGTTGCAGGCAATGACGATGGCCTTGGCGCCCTCTGAGAGAAAGCGCTCGACGATTTCCCGGGAAAGGTCGAGCACCTGGCCTTCGGTCTTCTCGCCATACGGGGCGTTCGCCGAGTCGCCAAAGAAGCGGAAGTCCTCGTGCGGAAGCTCGTCCACGAGCGCGCGCAGGACGCTGATACCGCCCACTCCGGAGTCAAAGACCCCCACGAAGCCGTCGCTTCCTGCCATCGGACCGCCCCCTCTCTGACCCGTTGCTCCCGTTGGCCTCCTCAGAAGAATAGCGCATCCGCACACGGCCCCTCTCGCGGCCAAAACCCTGCCGCTCATGGTTTTCTATCTTAAAAGGTATATCGACTGACATAGTAATAGGGTAGCCTACCAACAGGAAAAGGAGGTGGGCCATGGCATCAAGAGACGCAGAGAGCGACCTCATCCGCGGCAACGTCGACGCGATCGTGCTGCATGTCCTCTCGGCAGGGGACTCCTACGGCTACGAAATCCTCAAGGAGGTCGCCGCGGCAAGCCGCGGGGACTACGAGATGAAGGAGCCCTCCCTCTACACGAGCCTCAAGCGGCTCGAGGGCCAGGGGCTCGTCACGGGATACTGGGGCAGCGAGTCCCAGGGCGCGCGGCGCAAGTACTACCACATCACCCAGAGCGGACGCACCGAGCTCGCGGAGGCAACCGAGCGGTGGGTCCGGGCGCGAACCATCATTGACAGGCTCCTTGACCAGGACGGAGGCGCAAGATGAGCGGCAGGGACGACATCAGGATGCACGTCGAGCACCTCTTCGAGGGGCGCACCCTCGACGCGGAGACCATCGAGCTCAAGGAAGAGATCTACGGCAACCTCGTGGCGCGCTTCGACGACTACGTGGCGCAGGGCATGAGCGCCGAGGAGGCGTATCGCCGCACGTGTGAGGCCGTGACCAGCATCGATGACGTGCTGGACGGCGAGAAGGACGACGCGGCCGCAACCGCGGTTGACCCCACGGTCGTGGCGCCCGTGGTCGCGCCCGCGGATGCCCCGGAGGCCGAGAAGGACGTCCCGCCGGCGCCCGTCGCCGAGCCGCGGGGGAAGCGCTGGCCAACCTGGGCGATCGTGCTTGTGGCGGTTGCGGCCGTACTGGTCGTGGGCATGATCGTGGTGACGGTGTTCAACCTCCTGAGCACGGACGACGCCCGCAACGCCTACAACAGCTCGACGGACGCGACCGTCCAGCAGATTGCGGATGACGACGCCCCGACCTACCAGGACGACGCCGATGACGCGACGACGCCCTCGACCGGCAACGGCCGCGGCAACGGGAACGGCACCGGCGACGCGCCGCAGGACGGCACGGGCAACGGTCACGGTGCCACTGCCGAGGGCTCGACCGGCCTCATGGCCGAGGTCCTGGCACACTCCTCCGAGGACCTGGCCGCCTATGCCAACACCGATGCCTCCGACACGGCTCGCCTGCAGGAGATCGTGAGCGGGCTGCCCCTGGGCGCGTACGTGAGCGAGGTCACAACGGACGCCGGAGCGAAGGGCCTCTCCGTCACCTACTCCTACCAGCAGGACCGCAACCTTCTCGCCCGCAATGACGACCACGTTGACGCGGCGCTGGTCTACGACGTGGCGGCTCTGATGTGCGCCGCGCCCGACCTCGCCTACGTGAGCGTGAAGGAGGTCGAGCCCGATGACGACGGCGGCACTGACCGCGACCTGTACGTCTTTGAGCGCGGCATGCTCGAGGGGCTTCTGGGCACCACGCTCGACGGCAGCAAGCTCTCCAGCGGGCCGTGGGAGGAGCTGCGCGCCCAGCTCATGACCGAGCGCGTCTACGACGAGGCCTGGGACCGCGCGGACCGCGACTAGGGCCCGGCGGCCGGGCTGGTACGTGCGGCACACATCTGTCAGAATCTGGGGTCGGAAACAACCGACCCCAGAGACGGGAGACCCATGAGCAACGAAGGCAAGAAGGTCAAGGTCCACTACGTGGGCACGCTCGACGACGGCACCAAGTTCGACTCCTCGCGCGACCGCGGCGAGCCGCTGGCCTTCACCTGCATGGCGGGCCAGATGATCGCCGGCTTTGACGCCGCCGTGCGCGAGATGGAGGTGGGCCAGGTCGTCGACGTGCGCCTGGAGCCTGCCGAGGCCTACGGCGAGCGCGACGAGCGCCTCGTGCAGACGCTTCCCGTGGCCGCCATGCCCGGAGCCGAGAACCTCTCGGTGGGCGAGCGCGTGATGCTTGCCTCCCCTACCGGCCAGCCCTTCCCCGCCACGGTGGCCGCGCTCGAGGACGGCAACATCACCTTTGACATGAACCACGAGATGGCCGGGAAGGCGCTCAACTTCAACATCGAGCTGCTCGAGGTGGAGTAGGCGGCGCCGCACGGAGCCTGCCGCTCGGACGGGCCTGCGGCCCCTGCGTAAAATGACGCCCAATGCGCGCGGGCCTGCGGGCAGCGGCGCGCACTGGACAATAAATTCGTCCGTTCGGACACAAATCCCGGCGAGTGCGCGCTCGGTAACGCGCACTCGCCGGGATTTTGCTACAGCCCCCGCGGCGCTACGGCACCCGCGCCGTCACAACGTCCGGGCCGTCACGGCGCCAGACGCGCAGCGCGCGACCCTAGATCGCGGCGAGCGCCTGCTCGATGTCGGCAATCAGGTCCGCGCTGTCCTCCAGGCCGCACGAGAAGCGCACCATGGCGGGCGAAATGCCCGCGGCGGCCAACTCGTCGTCGGTCATCTGGCGGTGCGTCGTGGACGCCGGGTGCAGGCAGCAGGTGCGGGCGTCCGCCACGTGCGTCTCGATGGCGGCCAGGCGCAGCGCGCCCATGAACTTCTCGGCCGCCGCGCGACCGCCCGCCAGTTCAAAGGAGACCACACCGGAGCCGCCCTCGGGCAGGTACTTCTGCGTAAGGGCGTAGTACGGGTCGCCGGGGAGGTGCGGGAAGCGCACCGACGTGACGTGCTCGGAGCCCGAGAGGTACTCCGCCACGGCAAGGCCGTTCCTGAAGTGCTGCGGCATGCGCACGTGCAGGCTCTCGAGGCCGAGGTTCAGGTAGAACGCGTTCTGCGGGCTCTGGATGGAGCCGAGGTCGCGCATGAGCTGCGAGGTGGCCTTGGTGATGAAGGCACCGGCCTGGCCGAACTTCTCGGCATAGACGATGCCGTGGTAGGACTCGTCCGGGGTGGTGAGGCCGGGGAACTTGTCCGCGTGCGCCATCCAGTCAAAGTTGCCGGAGTCCACGATGGCGCCGCCCACGCCCGCACCGTGACCGTCCATGTACTTGGTGGTGGAGTGCGTCACGATGTCGGCGCCCCACTCGATCGGGTGGCAGAAGATCGGCGTGGCAAAGGTGTTGTCCACGATGAGCGGCACGCCGTGGTCGTGCGCGGCCTTGGCAAAGAGCTCGATGTCCAGCACGTCGAGCGCGGGGTTGGCGATGGTCTCGCCAAAGACGGCGCGCGTGTTGGGGCGGAAGGCCGCCGCAAGCTCCTCCTCCGTCGCCGTGGGCGAGACGAACGTGGACTCCACACCCATCTTGGCCATCGTGTGCGCGATGAGGTTGTAGGTGCCGCCGTAGATGGCCGAGCTCGCCACGATGTGGCTGCCCGCCTCGCAGATGTTGAAGAGCGCGTAGAAGTTGGCCGCCTGGCCGGAGCTCGTGAGCATGGCCGCCGCGCCGCCCTCGAGGGCGCAGATCTTGGCCGCCACCGCGTCGTTGGTGGGGTTCTGCAGGCGCGTGTAGAAGTAGCCCGAGGCCTCGAGGTCAAAGAGCTGGCCCATGTGCTCGGAGGTCTCGTACCTGAAGGTGGTGGACTGGACGATGGGAATCTGGCGCGGCTCGCCGTCGCCGGGCGTGTAGCCGGCCTGGAC
This sequence comes from Olsenella sp. An290, assembly GCF_002159535.1. Classification (GTDB taxonomy): domain Bacteria; phylum Actinomycetota; class Coriobacteriia; order Coriobacteriales; family Atopobiaceae; genus Thermophilibacter. Next base: position 21,154 of record NZ_NFIU01000013.1, read on the forward strand.
GCAGCGGGTCGCGATGCTCTGGTCTGCCATGGGGATCCTTTCTGTAGGGTGCGACCATAATAGCGTGCCCGCACGGCGCCGCCTCTTTCCCCGCCGTCGCGTTGCCCAAGATTAACGCGCAAAATCTGACATTTCACAAACCCAAACCTCGGTATATATGAAATGAAAACAGATTTTGCGCGTTATTTGAGACGGGGGCGCGGATGGCGAGAAGGACCCACGGCCTGAGGCGCTGCCGGGGCGCGGCGCGCGGTGGCGAGAAGAACCACCACCCCGCGCGGCCGCGGCCACCCCGCGCGGCGGCTACACCATCTGCTCGGGGTGGAAGACCTCGTCGAAGCGCTCGGGGGTAAGGAGGCCCAGTCCCACGCAGGCGTCTCGCAGGCTCGTCCCCTCGGCAAAGGCCTTCTTGGCCACGCGAGCGGCGTTGTCGTAGCCGATATAGGGGTTGAGGCTCGTCACCAGCATGAGCGAGTCGTGCAGGTTGCGACGCATCTTCTCCCGGTTGGCCGTGATGCCGGAGACGCAGCGCTCGTCAAAGGAGAGAATCGCGTCCGCGAGCAGGCGCACGCTCTGCAGGTAGTTGTAGGCGATCACCGGCATGAAGACGTTGAGCTCGAAGTTGCCCTGGGAGGCTGCCATGCCGATCGCGGCGTCGTTGCCCATGACCTGCACGGCCACCATCGTCACGGCCTCGCACTGGGTGGGGTTGACCTTGCCCGGCATGATGGAGCTGCCCGGCTCGTTGGCCGGGATGGCGATCTCGCCGAGGCCAAGGCGCGGGCCCGAGGCGAGCCAGCGCACGTCGTTGGCGATCTTCATCAGGTTGGCGGCAAGGCCCTTCACGGCGCCGTGGGAGAACACGAGCGCGTCCTTGCCCGTGAGCGCGCGGAACTTGTTGGGGTCGGTCTCAAACGGAAGGCCGGTGAGCTCCGCAAGCTCGGCGGCCACCGCCTCGTCAAAGCCCTCGGGGGCGTTGAGGCCCGTGCCCACCGCGGTGCCGCCGAGGGCCAGCCGATAGAGCCCGGGCATGGCGGCGAGAAGTTCTTCTCGGGAGGACTCGAGCAGGCCGCGCCACCCGGAGATCTCCTGCGAGAAGGAGATGGGCACCGCGTCCTGCAGGTGGGTCCTGCCGCTCTTGACCACACCCTCGTTCTCTGCCTCGAGACGGCGCAGCGTGCCCACGAGCTGGTCGATCGCAGGCAGGAGACGCCCGGTCACGGCAAGCGCCGCGGCCACGTGCATGGCCGTGGGGAAGGTGTCGTTGGAGGACTGGCTCATGTTCACCGAGTCGTTGGGGTGAAGCGGCCGCGGAAGTGCCACCCCGCGCTCGGCGGCGAGCTGGTTGCCGCGGTTGGCGAGCACCTCGTTCATGTTCATGTTGGACTGCGTGCCGGAGCCCGTCTGCCACACCACGAGCGGGAAGTCGGCGTCGTGGCTGCCGTCGAGCACCTCGTCGGCGGCGGCGCAGATGAGCTCGCAGGCCTCGCGCCCGAGCCGCCCAAGCCGGCTGTTCGCCCGGGCCGCAGCCTTCTTGACCAAGGCAAACGCACGCACGACCCCCTCGGGCATGCGCTCGGTGCCTATCGGGAAGTTCTCATGGCTGCGCTCGGTCTGAGCACCCCAGAGGGCCCCCTCGGGCACAAGCATCTCGCCCATCGAGTCGCGCTCCACGCGCATGCCGTCCGGCACCGCGCCAATCGTCTCGTGCGTCACCTGCTACTCCTCCTCGTCGTGCCCGGCGGCCGGCGCGGGCGCGCCCTCGGCGTCGCGGACGTCGTCTGCCAGTGGGGAGGCCTCGGACGGCGCCGCGGCGTCGCGCGCGGACTCGGACTCGCCCCGCTCCCCCGCCTCCATGCGCTGGATGCCCGAGGTCAGGGCCGAGACGAGCTCCGCCTGGTCCCGCGCGACCACGCCCAGGTCGGCGCGGACTCCCCGGAAGCGCGGGCTCTTGGCGTACTCCTCGGCAAGGCGCCGGTTGCTCCAGGCGTCGGAGAGGGCGCCCAGCTCGCGCTGGATCTCGTCCATGTACGCGCTCGTCTGCGCGCGCTCCTCGCCCAGGACGGCACCCAGGCGCTCAGCCACGTAGTGCATCTCCTTGGCGTCACGGCGCGCGGAGTAGACGGCGTCGCCATCGCGCAGGTCCATGCCAAAGAGGTCCTCGTCGAGCTTGGCGAACTCGGCGTCAAAGTGCGCCTGGAAGTCCTCGGGGGCAAGGCCGCGCGCAACGACCTTGGAGCGCCAGGTCAGGTGGGCAAGGTCGTCCGCGAGCTTGGCGAGCGCCTTCTTGGCGTGGCGCTTGCGCATGAGCGCGAGCAGCGACGCGCACTCGAGCGAGCGCTCCTTGGCGCAGGCGGTGGGCAGCAGGCTGTTGGTCCCGAGCTCGCCGCTCTCCACGAGATCGGCCGCGCTCTGGGAGAGGATGTCGAGCGCACGGAGGCGCGCGGAGGCCACCTGAAGCTCCTTGAGCACGTGCTCGGAGCGACGGTTCTGCTTCTTGGTCTGCCAGGGCTCTATGAACTGGAGCAGCGAGCGCACGCGGCGAATCTCCACGCGGAAGGCGAGCAGGCGCTCGGGGTCCTCGGGGCGGTCGAGAAACGCGACCGCACGGGAGAGCAGGTCGGAGGCGGCGAAGGCAACCTCACGCTCCACGACCGCAAGCTCCTCCCACGACGTGGTCTCGGGGCCGGCGACGAACCAGCGGAGCGTGCCGTGCCCGCCCGGCCCCTCGGGCAGGGAGATGGCCGCGGAGGCACCCTTGCCAAAGCTCGGGCACGAGCCCAGCAGGCGCGCGGCCGCCTGATCGACGAAGGGAGCGTGCCCCACGGCCACGACGCACGAGGCCTGAGCGGCCTCGAGCTCGGCAAAGAACGCGGGGAGGCTCTGCGCGTAGAGGGACTGGCGGACCTCGATATCCTCGACCCCGAGGGCGTCCGCCACGATCTCGGCGGTCTCGAGCGCGCGGACGGCCGGGCTGCTCCAAACCTCCGCCTCGGCGTCGTCCCCAAGAAGGGACATCACGCGCGGCATGGCGGCCTGAAGCGAGCGGGCCCCGGAGGGCGTAAGCCTGCGGTCAAGGTCGGCCCCCGACTCCGAGGTGGCCTCGGGAGCTCCGTGCCTAACGAGTACCAGCGTCTTCACCATATGCCCCCCATCTTCGATGCCCTACCCTAGCAGCATAGCAATTCGCCGTTCGCCGATTCTCCGGGACGGGGGACGGGGGGTGGAGCCCGGCGGCCCGAGAGGGGGCGGGGCAAGAGGCGCCCGCCCCCGCTCCGCCGAGCCGCTACATCAGCTCGCAGACCTGAGACGCAAAGGCCACCGGGTCCTCGGGCAGGATGCCCTCGACGAGCAGCGCCTGGTTGTAGAGGAGCCCCGCGTAGAGCTTGACCTTCTCGGCGTCGCCCGCCTCCTGCGCGGCGCGCAGCTTCTCGAAGACCGGGTGCTTGGCGTTGACCTCGAGCACGCGCGTGGCCTTGGGGGCCTCGCCGGCCTCGGGGCCGGCCGCGAGGACCTTCTCCATCTCAAGGGAGAGCGGCCCCTCGGAGGTGATCACGGCCGGCGCGCCGTCGGCGGCGAGGCGCGTGGACACCGCGACCTTCTCGACCTTCTCGCCCAGCGCGTCCTTCATGGCGTCGAACAGGCCCTCGTTTGCCTTGGTGGCCTCCTCGGCCTCCTTCTTCTCCTCGTCGGAGGCGAGGTCAAGGTCGCCGGAGGTCACGTTCTTGAGCTCCACGGTGCGGTCCTCGACCTCGGGCTCGGCGCCGTCGGCCACGGCCTTCTCGGCCGCCTCGCGCGCGGCATCGTCCTCGTAGGTCTTGGGCAGGCCCTTGGCCGTGAAGTCGCGCATGGCCTGGAAGCAGAACTCGTCCACGTCCTGCGTGCAGAGGAGCACGTCGTAGCCCTTGGCGAGCACGGCCTCCACCACGGGCATCTTGGCCAGGCGCTCGCGGTCGTCACCGGCGGCGTAGTAGATCGCCTTCTGGCCCGCGGGCATGGCGGCCACGTACTCCTGGAGCGTGACCATCTTCTGCTCGCGCGCGCTCCAGAAGAGCAGCAGCCCGGCAAGCTCGTCCTTCTTCATGCCGTAGCTGGAGTAGATGCCGTACTTGAGGCCGCGGCCAAAGTTCTCGAAGAACTTCTCGTAGGCCTCGCGGTCGTCGTTGCGCATGGCCTCGAGCTCGCCCGTGATCTTCTTCTCGATGCGGCGGGCCATGGCCTGGAGCTGGCGGGTCTGCTGGAGCGTCTCGCGGGAGATGTTGAGCGAGACGTCGGCGGAGTCCACGACGCCGCGGACGAAGTTGTAGTAGTCCGGCAGGAGGTCGGCGCACTTCTCCATGATGAGGACGTTGGAGCTGTAGAGCTCGAGGCCCTTCTCGTAGTCGCGGCTGTAGAGGTCAAAGGGCGCCTGGCCGGGGATGAAGAGCAGGGCGTCGTACTCGAGCGTGCCCTCGGCGTGCAGGCTGAAGGTGCGCGCGGGGTCCACCCAGTCGTGGAAGGTGGACTTGTAGAACTCCGCATACTCCTCGGACGAGACCTCGGAGCCGCGCTTCTTCCAGATGGGCGTCATGGAGTTTATGGTCTCGAGCTCGGTGTAGTCCTCCCACTCCGGCTTGTAGTCGTCACCGGCGTCGGCGGGCCGCTCCTTCTCGCGGCTCTTGGTCACGAGCATCTGGACGGGATAGCGCACGTAGTTGCTGTACTTCTTGATGAGCTCGCGGAGCTTCCACTCAGAGAGGAACTCGTCGTAGTTGGCCTCCTCGGCGTTCTCCTTGAGGGTGAGAACGATCGTGGTGCCGCAGGAGTCGCGCCAGGCGGGGTCGTCCGCGGGGACGGGCGCGATCTCATAGCCCTCGACGCCGTCCGAGGTCCAGCGGAAGCACTCGTCGGAACCCCAGGCGCGCGTGACCACGCTGACCTCGCGCGCGACCATGAAGGCGGAGTAGAAGCCCACGCCAAAGCGGCCGATGATGTCCACGGCGTCGCCCTGGGCCTCGGCGTTGGCCGCCTTGAACTCCTCGGAGCCGGAGTGGGCGATGGTGCCGAGGTTCTTCTCGAGCTCCGCCTCGGTCATGCCGATGCCGTTGTCCGAGACGGTGATCGTGCGGGCGTCCTTGTCAAAGGCCACGTTGATGGCGAGGTTGGCCTGGTCAACCTGCACGGAGCTGTCCGTGAGGCTCTTGAGGTAGAGCTTGTCGATCGCGTCCGAGGCGTTGGAGACGAGCTCGCGGAGGAAGATCTCACGGTTGGTGTAGATGGAGTTGATCATGAGGTCGAGCAGCTTCTTGCTCTCAGTCTTGAACGTGCGCATGCGACGCTCCCCTTTCCTGAAGCCTTTTTGACGAGAGCTAGTCTACCCTTTTTTAGATAATCTCAGTCAAGAGCGCTTAGATAATGTGAAGCGACGCGCAGGGGCAGGGCCCGGCGAGAAGGACGAGGCGTCGAGAAGGACCTCCCCGAGAAAGTCCGCGTCAAAGGGGATCGCGTCCGCAAGGCCGAGCGGCCCCGTCGAGGCGACGACGAGGTAGTTGTCCTCCTCGGCATGGCGCTCGTCGGTCGCGGGCGCCACCTCGACGTGCGGGAAGACCGTGAGCGCCGTGGCCACGAAGGAGCGCAGGAACCCCACGTCCGCCCCGCCCGAGCGCGACACCACGTTCGCCAGGCAGACCCCGCCGGGCGCGAGCGCGCGGCGGACGAGCCGCAGGGCCTCAACGGTGGCGAGGCGGCGCACGGGCTCGGCCCCCACGAAGGCGTCGAGCACGACGGCGTCAAGCGAGGCGGGCTCGGCGCGCTCGAGCACGGACCGGCCGTCGTCGCAGACGACCGTGAGGTCACCGCCCGCCGCCCGGGCGCGCGCGACGGCCTCGTCCAGGAAGAACCAGCGCCGCGCCGCGCGGATGACGGCCGGGTCGATCTCTGCCACCTCGGTGCGGACGCCGGGGTGCCCGGCCGCCACGAGCTTGGGGAAGGCAAACCCGCCGCCGCCCACCACAAGGAGCCGGTGGGCATCCGGTCGCAGGTCAAAGACGCGCGCGAAGGCCCGGTAGTAGGCAAAGGGCGGCTCCATGCGACGCTCGCCGAGGTAGGTCGCGGACTGGAAGACGCGGCCCGTGCGCATCACGCGGACGCGCTCGCCCGCGTCGTCGCGCATGGTGTAGACGAGCGCGAGCCCGCAGCGCCCACGCACCAGATGGGGGTCGAGCGCACGGACGCGCAGCGCCACCGCCCCCGCCGCGGCAAGGGCCGCGCCGGCGAGCGCGCAGCGCGTGACAAGGCCATCCCTCACGTCTCCCCCTCTCCTCGCCTCCATGATACCCACCTGCTACGATTGGCCCGAAGGAGGAGGCATGTCACTCAGAGTCATCATCTCGCCCGCCAAGAAGATGCGCACCGTCGACGAGGAGCCCCGGCCCCAGGGCACCCCCGCCCTCCTTGGGCGGACCCGACGGCTCATGGAGGCCGTGCGCGCGCTCTCCCGCGAGGAGGCGCAGGCCCTCTGGGGCTGCAGCGACCGCCTTGCGGACCTCAACTACGAGCGCTTCGGGCGCATGGACCTCGCGCGCGACCTCACGGCCGCCGTCATCTCCTACGAGGGCATCCAGTACCGGCACCTGGCCCCGCAGGTCATGGGCGTAGACGAGCTCGCCTGGCTCCAGGGCCACCTGCGCATCCTCTCGGGCTTCTACGGGATCCTCCGGCCGCTTGACGGCGTCGTTCCCTATCGCCTTGAGATGCAGGCGCGCCTGGCGGTGGACGGCGCCCCCGACCTCTACCGCTTCTGGGGGCGCGAGCTCTACGAGAGCCTTGCGGGCGAGGGCTGCTCGCTTGTGGTCAACGCCGCGTCGGTCGAGTACGCGCGGGCGGTCACGCCCCACGTCCGCCCGGATGGCCCGCAGGTCGTGACCTGCCTCTTCGGGACCGTGCGCGACGGGCGGCTCCGCCAGCAGGCCACCGAGGCCAAGGCAGCGCGCGGGACCTTCGTGCGCTGGTGCGCGGAGAGGGCCGTCGAGGGCGCCGACGAGCTGCGCGCCTTTGACGAGCGCGGCTACCGGCTCGACGAGGGGCGCTCCGACGACAGGACCCTCGTGTTTGTGAGGGGGTAACGACATGCCCGGCATCGACGACATCATCGAGCAGGTCCTGGCCGCGGCGCGCGGGCGACTCGAGCGCGGCGTCGAGACCTCCCGGGCCTACGGCGACGAGCCGATCCTCATGCGCGGCTCCCAGCTGGCGAGCTACCAGCCCGAGCCCATCCGCCAGATGCGCGCCCTTGCGCGACGCCCCGAGGCGCGCTCCTGGACGGACGCCCGCCTCTTTGTGGAGCAGGCGCGCCTCATGAGCGGCTACGAGGACGACTTCCCCTCCTCAGAGCCCCTCCTGAGCTACTTCCCCACCTATGCCGCGATGAGCAACCGCCAGCTCAGGAGCTACTTCACCTGGCGCACGCACGTGCGGGCGGGACGGGTCGAGAAGACCTCGACGTCGTATGCCTACGTCTATCTCTACGAGCTCATCAACGGGGTCGGCGCGGAGCCCGGCGAGGAGGCGTTCCGCGCGATCGAGGCCTTCTGGCAGGCCTACCGAAAGTTCGATTCCGGCCTGGACCGCTACGTCCGCGCATGGCTCGTCGACTACGCGGTCTACCACGACCTTGACCCCGCGCTCGCCCTCCCCTACGTCGCCGTCGAGCACGACTGGGCGGTCGCCGTCCTCGCCGAGGCCGAGCGCCGCGCGCTCGAGCTGGCTGCGCCCCGCAGCCGCCGCCAGGGGCCCGGCGACCTCCCCGTGCCCGAGGGCGAGGCCACGAGGCTCTTTGACGCCCTCGAAGAGCTCTCGACGTACCGCCTCGCGCACGCGCGGCTCTACCGTGAGCGCCCCGAGGAGCTGCGCGACGTCACCTACCTCGTCTTTGGCCGCCTGGCACGCTACTATCGCTCCAATCGCACGCAGGGGCTCACCGAGAGCCTCTTCGGCGCGCGACGCGAGATGCCGCACCTCATGTTTGCCTCCGCCGTGTTCTACCCTGGCGAGCGCCATCCCGACGCCACCTACGACCTTGCCGGGACGCGCCGCTATGCCTGCCGCGGCGGGCTCTGGACCTGCGACGCCCTTCACGACGGGGGCGCCCGCAGCTCAAAGCTCGGTCAGGTCCTGCGCGCCGTCGACCGGCAGCTGCGCGTGGCGCTCGACTACCCCCATCAGCTCAAGGAGCGAGGCGACCCCAAGTACCTCGTGAGCCTCGTCGACCGCGCGATCGGAGACTACCTCTCCTGGCGGCGCGCCCACGCCCCCGTCCGCGTGGAGATCGACCTCTCCAAGCTCGCGGGCATCCGCGCGGGGGCGGCCCAGACCCGCGAGGCCCTGCTCGTGGACGAGGAGCGTGAGGACGAGAAGGACCTCGCGCCCGCGCCCGCCACATCCGGGGCCGCGAGCGGGCCGGCGCCCGCGACGGCCCCCGGCCCGTCCGACCCCGCCGCAGGCGTTGGCCTCCTTCCCGAGGAGCGCGCCCTTCTCGCCGCGCTGCTCGACGCCAAGGAGGCTCCCGCCGGAACCGACCTGCTCGTCGACTCCATCAACGAGCGGCTCTTTGACCTCGTCGGCGACACCGTGCTCGAGTTTGACGACTCTGGCCGACCCACGATCGTCGAGGACTACGTCGACGAGGTCCGCTCTATCCTGGGTTGACGCGCCCTGCGCCCCGCGGGCCGTCGCCCCTGCCGTTCCGCCTTTCGTTCCCCGTGAGCGTTCTTTTGTTCGCGAGACCTTCAATGATCCATTTTGGGGAATGAAAATGTCTTTCTCGCGCACCAACGGGCCGAAGAAGGGAGAGATTGTGCCCAGCACAGACGTCGTTGGCAAGAGCGGTCTTCCGAAGCTCGCCTCCCGCCTTGTCACTGCCTACTACCAGAAGGACTACGACGCCATCCTCGCGTACCTCACGCCTGACTGCCTGTTCATCGGCGCAGGTTCCGACGTCACCTACGGAGCGCGAAGCCTGCCGCACGTCATCGCTGCCAACGCCGCCATGCCCACCTTCCTCGTGCGCGACGCCGAGTTTCACCTCGTCGAGACGAGCTCTCCCAACGAGGCCGTCATCGTGGGCTTCTACACGATCTACTCCGACGCCGACCACCGCATGCTCTCCTCGGAGCGACAGCGCCTCACCGTCAACTGCCGGTGTCAGAACGGCGCCTGGAAGGCCTACCTCGTCCACGCCTCCAACGAGTGGGGCCCGCTCGACGAGGGCGTTGCCTTTCCGGTGCGCGTGAGCCGCCAGACGTATCGCTACGTTCAGGACATCCTCCGCGCGAGCCGGAGCCGCGCGGACAGCTCCTCCGAGAGCATCACCCTGCCCGTCGAGGGCGGCACCGCCTTTGTGAACCCCGCGCAGATCATCTACGCCGAGGCAAGCGCGAAGAAGGCGCTCCTGCACCTCACGGATCGCACCATCACGGTGAAGCTCCTGCTCAGCAACGTGATTGACCTGCTTCCCCAGCAGTTCACGCGCGTGCACCGCAGCTACGTGGTGAACCGCAACCACATCGTGTCGCTCTCGGGCGGGGAGATCGTCATGTCCAACGGCGACCACATCCCCATCCCCAAGCGCAGGAGGCGCGAGATCGAGCTCGAGCTCTCCCGCAGAGCCGAGTAGCCGGATGCCCAAGAAGAGCGCGCTCGCCCATTGGGCGCGGACGCGCGACGGCGCGAAGCCTATACTTCCACCTACCGGACAGGGCCCGGGCACGCACGGGCCGCGGCGGCTGCGCAGCTGCGCGGCCGCGCACGAGATGGCCGGAAAGGGGTGAGACATGGATGCCAGCCTGAGCAGACGGCAGCTCGTCGAGCAGGTCAGAGACCGCATTCTCGCCTGCCTTGCCCAAGACCGCGCGGGCTTTCTCGACCTGATGGACGAGCAGAGCGTCGTGATCCTGGCGGGGTCGCGGGTCTACCGCGGGAGAAGCTCCGTTGAGAGATACCCCCCCCCAGCCTAAAGGGCGTGAGAGTGAGCGACGCGACCTTTCGCGCCCTTGACATCGACAAGAGGGACGAAGCCGTCATCTTGGGCACCTACCTGCTGAGCGGGCCCTGCGCCGACGGGACCGTTCGGCAGCGCGTCACGGCGGGGCTGCGCCTCGTCGACGGGAGCTGGAAGATCGACCTCGCCCACTTCTCCAACGAGTGGAGCATGTCCGAGACGGCGGGCGAGAAGGCCCCCGAGGGCACGCGCCGCCTCCAGCTGCGCTCGGAGGACGGCCTGGTCTTCGTTGACCCCGACGACCTCATCTACGCCGAGTCGGCCGGAAAGCGCTGCGTGCTGCACCTCACGGACCGCACCGTGACGGTCAGCGCCCTTCTGGGCGAGCTGTGCGACCTCCTCCCCGGGCAGTTCGTCCGGGCGGGCCGGTTCTACACGGTGAACGTGGGCTACGTCCAGAGCGTCGGGCGCGAGGGGATCGCGTTCACCACAGGGGAGACGATCCCGGTGCCGGCCCGTCGCGCACGGGAGATTCAGGCGGAGATCTCGGCCGCCATCACCCGCCACTTCGGCTGACCGAAGAAGGGCGGCCCCATCACCCCGGCTCGGACGGGACCGTTTCCCTTGAGTCCTTTGAGTCAATGCGAACATATGTGCTATACTTGCGCTCCCGAGACAACGTGGAGAGGAGCATCGTGAGCGAGGCACCCAAGGTTCCCAAGCGCATAGCGGCGGTCATCATCAACTCGCTCAAGGGCGGCGTGGTCCCGCGCATCGGGCTTCCCTACGTCACCGTGGGGCGCGAGCGCGAGATTCAGGCGCTCCTGCACGACCTCGACCTCGTGGCGGACGGCGGCGCAAGCTTCCGCTTCCTCGTGGGCCGCTACGGGGCGGGCAAGAGCTTCCTCCTGCAGACCATCCGCACGCACGCCATGGGCAACGGCTTTGTGGTGGCCGACGCCGACCTCTCCCCCGAGCGCCGCCTCCAGGGCGGGCAGGGACAGGGCCTCGCCACCTACCGTGAGCTCATCCGCAACCTCTCCACCAAGACGCGGCCCGAGGGCGGGGCGCTCCAGCTCGTGCTCGACCGCTGGGTGGCCGCGCTGCGCGAGCAGCCGGACCCCGAGGCCGCGCTCGCGACGCAGCTGGCGCCCATCCAGGAGCTCGTCTGCGGCTTTGACTTCACGCGCGTGCTGCGCCTCTACCGCACGGCCACCCTCGAGGGCAACGAGGAGCTCCGTGCCGGCGTGGTCAAGTGGCTGCGCGGCGAGTTTCGCACCAAGACCGAGGCGCGCGGCGAGCTGGGCGTCAACGCCTGCATAACGGACGACACCTGGTACGAGTACCTCAAGCTCTTTGCGCAGTTCCTCGTGGGGGCGGGGTATCAGGGCCTCATCGTGCTCGTGGACGAGCTCGTGAACCTCTACAAGATCCCCAACGCCACCTCGCGCCAGTACAACTACGAGAAGATTCTCACCATGTACAACGACACGCTCCAGGGCAAGGCGCGCCACCTCGGCATCATCATGGGTGGCACGCCGCAGTCCGTTGAGGACCGCCGTCGGGGCGTCTTCTCCTACGAGGCCCTCCGCAGTCGCCTCACGCAGGGACGCTTTGCGAGCACCGGCCTCTCCGACATGCTCGCCCCGGTCATTCACCTGGAGCCCCTCAGCTACGAGGAGCTGCTCGTGCTCATTGAGAAGCTGGCAGACATCCACGCCGGCTACTTCGGCTACGAGCGCACGCTCACCGAGGCGCAGCTCGTGAGCTTTCTGCAGGTCGAGTTTGGCCGCGTGGGCGCCGACACCCACCTCACTCCGCGCGAGGTCATCCGCGACTTCATCGAGCTGCTCGACATCGTCTGCCAGAACCCGGGGGCAGACGTGGACGCGCTGCTCAGGACCGACGCGTTCTCCGGGGCCGTCGCCGCCGCCCCGGCCGTTGCGGCGGGCGAGAAGGACGTGGATCCCGCCTTCGCCGAGTTCACGATCTAGGCGCCGCCGTCGTCATCCCATACCTTCTCGACCACGTCACGCTCGCCCACTACATACGCGGAGTAGATGGGTTCATCCGAGAAAGCCGCACTGACCTCGAGGTACCGAGGCTCGCCGTCCTCTTCGGGCAGCTCGTAGTAGACGACGCCGTCACCCGTCCACGAGACACAGCAGGGCCGACCAAAGCGCTCCTCGAATTCGTCCAGGGTCTTTCCGCCCTCGTCGAGAAACGCCGCGGCCTCGCCGACGTCGGAGATGGCGTCACCAGCCTCGTAGCGCAGCGGGTCGTCGTACACGAGGCGCGTCTCCCACTCCAGGGGATAGTCCAACCGAAGGCGCAGGCCCGTCCCCTCGGGCCACTCCGCCCCACTCGCTTCGTAGAGCATCGCCGAGTACGCGTCCTCCGACCACACGACGATCCTGGAGACGCCCACCTCCGTTTCGTCGAAGTCGTTCTCGCTCACGAGCGTCATGAAGCACCAGTAGTTCTCGTCGTCGAGGGCAAACGAGAAGCCTGCCGAGAGCTCGACGCGGCGCCTGCCGTGATCGACACTCACGGACTCCTGGGGCATCGTCACCGAATGGGAGTCCAGGTATTCGACGTGGCCGGAGCAGCGCGCCACCAGCTCGTCGGCCTGCGCCTCAAGATCATCGGAGCTCGCCCGGGCCTTGGGCGAGAAGAGCGCGACGACCGCCCCTCCATCTCCCGTCTCGAGAGCACCGAGAAGACCCTCCGCCGCGTCGAGGCAGGCCTGTCCCCGCGGGCTCACGTACTCTTCGCCGCTCAGCTCGCTGTGAAGCAGGCGCCAGAGCGTGTCGGCCTGCTTCGCGCACCCCGGACAGACGACGAGCAGGCACGCCCCCAGGGCCACGGCACAAAGGCGCCCGATGACGTGCGTCGACGCGTTCCTGCGCACGGGGCCCCCTTTTGGTCGGCGCAATCGGGTAGAGTGTCTCTGACGGAAACCGGACCTCCTGAAAGTATAGATGAGCTTGTCATGACGGCAGTTGTGGTTCGCAACATCGTGGGCTTCCTCGTGCAGGTCGCGCCGGCGGGGTTTGCCGAGCAGAGCGATGGCTTCATGTACTATCCCCCGCGCCTCGTGGTGCTCGCGCTGACCAACGCGGTCTTCTTCGGCGCGATGGCCGCCATCATGCGATCCGTGAGGAGGTCGCTTGCCGCGCGCCTTGCCGACTCCACGTGGTGGCACATGACGGCGCTGCTGCTCACGATCGTGGGCACGCTCCTGCTGGGCGCGTGGCTGCCGCCGCTCGACTACGCGGGCATCTACTTCACCCTGTGCTTCGTCATCGCCATCGACTGCGTCGCTCTCGTCGGGTGGCTGCTGCGGACGATTCGCGAGGCGAGCGAGCAGGCCGAGCACCAGGCGACGCTCGAGCGGGCGCTGCGCCACACCGATCGCGCCCGTGACGAGCTTGCGGGTGAGCTCGCCCGCGCCCACGAGCGCGTGGCGGAGCTGGAGCGCCGGGGCGCCGCCGATCCCGATGAGACGCCGGTCGTGCTCGCCACCCCCGCCCAGGCGGTGAGCTTCCTGCCCGACGAGGTCTCCTACGTCGACTCGCTCAACCGGGTGCGCGCCATACACTTTGCCGACGGAGAGTCCATTCAGACGAACATGACGCTCGCGCAGATAGCCGAGGCGCTGCCGAAGGGGCACTTCGCCTACTGCCACCGCTCCATCGTGGTGAACCTTCGCCATGTGCGCTCAGTGGGCCCGACCAGTCTCGCACTCAATGACGGAACGGAGCTTCCGGTGAGTCGTCGTCGTCTTGCCGAGCTGTGGGAGACCCTGAGCGGCATCCAAGCCGAGTAGGCTACCGTTCGGTCGCCAGAACGACCATTGGGTAAAAGGGCTGCTCATCTCCCACATAATGGCAGGGTTCCCGACACGAGGAAAGGAATCTGCCTATGAACCTGGCAGGCACCCTGTTCGCCCGTCAGGCCCGCTCACCCAGGGCCCAGCGTCCCGTGCGCAGCGCCGCCGCCTCGGCTCTTCTCGCGGTGACGCTCGTTGTCACGTCGGCGCTCTTCGCCACCCTCTTTGCGATGCCTCAGCCGGCGCGCGCCGCAGTGCCGGTGAGCTTCAAGGTGACGGGCGGTCAAGAGGACGTCAACTACCGTCTCACCGCCTACAACGAGCTCTATATCATGACGACGACGCTCACCATCTCCACGACCGAGCCGATCGGAGCCGACCACATCGTGGTTGACACCGGGGCGACGGACGACCCCGCCCGCCTGACCTTTGACGGCGTCACCATCATCAGCGGAGACTGTCCCATCAACATTCTTGTCGCCCCCAACCCCGCCACGTCCACCGACTACCCGGTGCTCGTTGGCAGCGAGGATCTCTATAAGCCCTCGACGCTCCAGCTCGTGCAGGATGCCGTCACCACCTATGATGGCTCCGCGGTCACCAGCGACGAGGTCGTGGCCCAGGCAAGCCAGGGCGCTCGGGACGTGACGGGCGAGCTCGTCGTCTCGTACGCCCCCGAGGGGACCGACGACTTTGCCGAGGGGCTTCCCCGAGACGCCGGGACCTACCGCGTGCGCGTCTCCCTTCCCCAGCGCCTGGTCGAGGGCGTCTGGTACTCCCCGGCAACGGCTGAGACCACGCTCACCGTCCAGGCCGCAACGCCCACGTTCCAGGTGACCAACCAGAAGCTCGCGGACGATGCCATCCTGTCTGACGTGCGCGCCCCCGAGACGGGCGCCGGCGTCACGCTTTCCGACGGAACCGTCGAGACGGTGACGGGAACCCTCACCTGACACGCCTCCTCCGACCTCTCGGACGAGCTCGCGGCTGACACCCCGCTCGCCTCCCTTGCCCAGGACGACTTTGTCACGCTGTGGTGGAGCTTCGAGCCCGACTCCGCGAACTACGCGAGCCCCGTCACGGGAAGCACCGTCATCGTGCTTGAGGAGGCCGTTGAGCCCACGCCCGACCAGCCCTGCGATGATCCCGCCGAGAAGCCTGGCAGCCAGACGACGCAGCGTCCTGCTGAGGGGTCCGGCCAGCCCTCCCCCTCTGCGCCCATCGCGTCGAACGCGCAGGCCGTCCCCGAGACCGGGGACCCCGGCGCCGCTCAGGCGCTGCTTGCCGGCTGCGTGGGCATCGCGCTCTCCGGCATGGGGGCGTTCCTGAGAGGACGTTCTTCCCGCCGCGCCTAACCCCTTGTGAGCGCAAGGAGGCCGAGCCGCCCGCATCCACGATGCGGGCGGCTTTTTTGGCAAGCGCCGACCCCAACCCTTGCATTATGAAACATCTGTTCGTATACTTGGCCTCGAGGAGAGGGGGAGGCATGGGCGTCTTCGACCGATACGCGCCGTTTGTGCAGGACTTCATCTACGCGCACGAGTGGGAGAGCCTGCGCGGGATCCAGGTTGCCGCAGGCGAGGCCATCTTCGACACGGACGACCACGTACTCCTGTGCGCCTCCACGGCGTCGGGCAAGACCGAGGCGGCCTTCTTTCCCATCCTCACCGAGTTCTGGGAGGACCCTCCCTCCTCCGTGGGCGCCCTTTACATCGGACCCACCAAGGCGCTCATCAACGACCAGTTCTATCGTCTGACCGACCTCTGCGAGGAGGCGGGAATCGCCGTCTGGCACTGGCACGGGGATGTCTCCTCCTCGCACAAGGCCAAGCTCATGAAGCGCCCCTCAGGCATCCTGCAGATTACGCCGGAGTCCCTCGAGGCCATGCTCATGCGCCGCCACGCTGCCGTCTCGAGGCTCTTCTGCGACCTTCGCTACGTGGTCATAGACGAGGTCCACGCGCTCCTGCGCCAGGACCGCGGCGGCCAGTGCCTCTGCCTCATCGAGCGCCTGGCACGACTGGCGGGCGTGCGGCCGCGGCGCATCGGCCTCTCCGCCACCATTGGGGACCCAAAGGCCGTGGGCGCGTTTCTCGCCGCGGGCACCGGGCGCAACACCGTCATCCCCCGCGTGGAGGAGCCGCCGCGCACCTGGCGCATCTCGATGGAGCACTTCTACAACACCGACCCGCAGGCCGACGAGTCCGAAAACCAGACAACGAGAAATGTGGTCGAGGCAGACGTCGTCTCGCTGGAGCCCCAGGAAACCTCGCCAGAGGACCAGGCGCTATCGCCGCGCGCAGCTCTGCAGCCCGAAGGGCAGGGCTGTTTGAGCACGGCGGTAGTCCCCGGCCCTCCCGAGGCCCCCACGGACCTGGCGCCCGCGAACGCCGACCCGGGCATCGGCTACATCTTCGAGCACACGCGCGGCCGCAAGTGCCTGATCTTCTCCAACTCCCGCGAGGAGGCGGAGGAGGTCTGCACGACCCTGCGCTCATACTGCGAGTTCAACGGGGAGCCCGACCGCTTCCTCATCCACCACGGCAACCTCTCGGCGGCCATCCGCGAGAGCGCCGAGGAGCAGATGCGCGACGACGCCGCGGACGTCAGCATCGTGGCCACCTCAACGCTCGAGCTCGGCGTGGACGTCGGGCGCCTCGAGCGCGCGTTTCAGATTGACGCCCCGTTCACGGTCTCGAGCTTCCTGCAGCGCATGGGTCGCACCGGCCGGCGCGAGGCGCCCCCCGAGATGTGGTTCGTCATGCGAGAGGAGCAGGCGGAGGCGCGCACGCTGCTTCCGGAGACCATTCCCTGGAAGCTCCTTCAGGGCATCGCCCTCATCCAGCTCTACCGAGAGGAGCGCTGGGTGGAGCCCCCGCGGCTCGATCGGCTGCCCTACAGCCTGCTCTGCCATCAGACGCTCGCCACCCTCGCCTCGGAGGGGGAGCTCTCCCCCGCCCAGCTCGCAAGCCGCGTCCTTACGCTCACCTACTTCCATCGCGTCACCGCAGATGACTTCCGCGAGCTCCTGCGGCACCTCATCCGCAACGACTTCGTCGAGCAGACCGAGACGGGCGGCCTCATCGTGGGTCTTGCCGGGGAGCGCGTCACGAGCTCCTACAAGTTCTTCGCCGTGTTCCAGGAAAACGTCGAGTATGCGGTCCGCTCCGGCTCCGAGGAGATCGGGACGCTCTGCGCGCCGCCGCCGCCCGGGGAGAAGGTCGCCATCGCAGGTCACGTCTGGATCGTCGACGAGGTGGACCACGAGCGCCACCTGCTCTACGTGACGCAGGTCAAGGGCAAGGTGCCCGCATACTTTGGCGAGGTCGCGGGGGACGTGAGCACCCGCGTCCTCGAACGCATGCGCCGCGTGCTGGAGGAGCACGCGGCCTACCCCTACCTCATGCCCCACGCCCGCGCGCGCCTTCGGCAGGCGCGCCACGTGGCCAGGTCCTCCTGCCTCACGGACGGCCCCCTCATCTGCCTGGGAGAAAACAGCAGGGAACAGACCATGTGGTGCCTGCTGCCGTGGCTTGGGAGCTACGCCTTTCTCGCCCTTGAGCGCCTCATCAAGATCAAGTGCGCCGACGAGCTGGGGATCAAGGCCTTCAGCTCGTCGCGGCCCTATTTCATCACCTTTGTGATGAGGGCGGACGAGAGGGCGTTCTTCTCGGTGCTGTGTGACGCCGCCGAGCGGCTGGGGGACCCCAACGAGCTCCTCTATCCCGCCGAGATCCCCTATTTCGAGAAGTACGACGAGCTGGTGCCGGAGAGCCTCATCCGCAAGGGCTTTGCCGAGGGCGTGCTCGACGTCGCAGGCATGAAGGCCCGCGTGGCCGAGTGGGGACGTCGCGCCCTCCCCTAGCAGGCGCGCGACGGCTGGCCTCCGGCGCCGGGCAGCGCACATGCCCAGCCGCCCCAGCCGCCCCGGCCGGCCAAGGACCTAGGGCGTCGCTTGGCGCTCCTATAGAGCGCGAGCGCCCTCTGGGCTGCTTTCTCGCATGCCCAAAGGGCGCTCTCGGCGCACCTGCCGCAGGGGCGGCTCTTGTCAGACGAAGTCCCTAGTCACGCCCGGGTCGCACCTTCGAGGAGGCAACGAGAAGGACGGCGCCCAGAGCTCCGGAGATGACCAGCACGCCGGCCTGCGTGGCATCACCGGTGCTCGGAATCACGTTCTCGCCCTTCTGCGGCGCAGGCTTGGCGGAGCCAGCGGGTGCCTTGGGGGCATCAGCGCCGTCGTTCTTATCGCCGTCGCCCTGGCCGGGGGCATCGGTGCCGTCGCCCTCGTCGTCGCCGGGAACGTTGCCGTCATCGTCACCGGGGACGTCGCCGTCGTCGCCCTCGTCAACCGGAGTCCACTTGGCGTAGAGCGTGATGTCTTCCGTGACGACGTCGTTCTCGAAGTCAAACGCGATCGTGCACGCCGCGTCGGTGAACCAGCCGCCAAACGTGTAGCCATCGCGGACCGGGTCGCTCGGCCTCTCCACGCGGCCGGTCTCGTCAGCCTTGAGGACCTCGGTCGTCCCGTCGCCAAAATCAAGAGTGACCTCAGCGGAATCGGGCTCAGGCTCGGGCTCGGGGTCCGGGTCAACGACGGGCTCCGCAACCGTAAACGCAACGGTGTACGTCTTCTCGGTGCCGTCCTCGGCCGTGACCGTCAGCGTCGCCGTGGCGGCGCCATCAACCAGCTCGACCGGGAGGGCCTCGGTGCTCGCGACGTCGCTCTCCGCGACACCGCTCAGGACCACCTGGCCCGTCGTGCCCTCGGGAAGCTCGACCTCGTAGCGAGTCTCGTCCGCCGAGAAGCCCTCAAGGGCAACGGCAGTGCCACCGTTCAGCGCGTAGGAGAGCGAGGCGAGGTTGGCGTTGGAGTCCCTCACCACCTCCTTCTCGTGGAAGACCTTGAAGCAGTCGATGTTGAAGGAGTTGCCTGTGGCGGAGGGGTTCTTGAGGCCGTTGTTCTCAAGACGGATCGTGTGCTCCCCCTCCTCGTCGAACACCACCGTGAAGGCGCGCTTGTTGAACTGCTGGGCCGAGGTGTACTGGTCGTCGACGCCGACCTGCTCCCCATCGACGAGAATGTCGATCGTGCCCGCCCCGGGGCCGGTCTTGGTGTAGACGGAGATGGCCTTCCCGGTGAACGTGTACTCGACGAAGGTGCCCGTCTGGCTGTAGTAGATGTGGGTGCCGCCGTGTCCCTGGGACCCGGTCACGAGGTTGTAGCCGTCGCTCTTCTCGACGCGGTCATCCTCGGCCTCCACGTACTCGACGTCATAGTCGTCCTCGCTGGGCTCGTCGTCGCTGCCCTCGCCCGGGCGAAGGTCGGGGTTGCCCTCGTCGGGCACCACGTCCACGGACTCGCCGTTGTAGATGCCGGCGTTCGCCTTCCCGTCGATGACCGCCGGGTTGCCGTAGAAGTCCTCCTGGACGCCCGCGTCGGTGAGGACGTCCGTGTTACCCATGCCGATCGCCGGGGAGCCGTGGACGAGCTTCGCCATCTCCATGGCGTCCTCAAGGGACTCGATCCCGTAGAAGGTTCCCGCGAGGGGCGAGTCGTCAACGGAGACGTTGCCGCTGTTGGCGCCTGCGTTCTGCGGCTCGCTCGGCGAGTGGGTGCCTGCGAACACGTTGTTCTTGAAGGACGTGTTGGGGCCGAGGTCGTAGGCGTCCGCCTTCGAGGCCATGCCCTCGTTGGGGAGGTAGAAGACGTTGTTCTCAAAGAGGATCTCGTCGCCCTTGTAGACGGGGTGCACCACGTTGGTGTTGACGAAGGTGTTGTTGTAGACCTTCGCGTTCTGGATCTTGGTGCTGGCGTCCTCGCCCACGCACACGAGGATGGCCTGGTGGGCGGCATAGCCCGCCGTGTCGTTCACGCTCAGGTTGTAGCGCACGGTGTTGTTTCGGTTGTAGGAGTTGGTCCTCACGTGCAGCATGATGCCGCCACCCACGTTGTTGTGGGAGTAGTTGTACTGGATGACGCCGTTCTCGGTCATGTCATCGAGGTTGAACGCCATGCCGTCCATGGTGTTCCTGCCGTTGCACACCTCGTTGTACTGGAAGAGCATGTCGTTCGCGCGGTCGCACCAGATGCCGCAGCCATAGCCCGCGTAGGACTGCTGGAAGGTGTCCACGAGGTTGCCCTCCACGAGGACGCCCGAGGTGTAGAGCGGCACGATGCCCGCGCGCTGAACGTTTTTGACCTCGTTGTTCCTTATGACAACGTTGGTGTGACGATAGGCCCTGTCATCGAGCTCGCCGCGGATGTTGGTGGTGGTGATGCCGTTGGAGTGGCAGTTCTCGATCTTGTTCCCCTCGATGAGGACGTCATCGAAGATCGTGGGCCCCTCGTCGAGGACCGCGCCCGCCGTGGAGGGGCTCGTCGCCTGGCTCAGGTCGCGCTCGGTGTAGCTGACCACGTTGATGCCACCGGTGCGGTGCGTCGTGCGGGCGCCGTAGAACGTGGTCCCGCCGCCCTGCGGCACCACGTCCCAGATGGAGTCCTGGCCGTTGTAGCCGCGGATGTCAAAGATCTCGCAGTTCTTGATGTGGATGTGGTGGTAGGTGCCACCGCCCCAGGCCTCCACGCGGATGCCGCTGCGCTCCTTGTCCTGGCCGTCGTCGCTCCAGTTGGTCACGCGGAGGTTGTTGATCTCCCAGTACTGCTGGTTGCAGAGGTAGACCGCCGAGCCCGCCTCGCCAAACGGGCCGTTGTCGCGGAAGCTGGGCGCATCGGAGCTGCGGCCGTCGCCGTCAATGAGGGGCTTCTCGCCCTCGCCGTACATGTCAACGACGATCGGGGCGTCCGCGGAGCCGCTGCCCTTGGGGTAGAGCTGACCGCGGAACTCGGACCCCGCCTTGATCATGATCTTGTCGCCCGGGGCAAACGCGATGCCGTTGACGTCGTCGAGCGAGTCAAAGGCCGCGTCCTCGCTCAGGCCGTCGCCGTCCGCCGCCGCGGAGGAGTCGAGGTAGTAGGTCGTGTTGCCCGGGGACTGCACCGTGTCGTCGACCGTGGTCTCGTCAAGGCTGATGACCTCGAAGTAGTCGAAGTTGAAGTTGCCCCGCTCTCCGGCGAGCGTGGTGAGCACGATCGTGTGCGACTCGTTCGTCTCGCTGAGGTCGGTCGCCTCGAAGAGCTGCGTCTGGAAGGTCGCGGTCGACGAGTTGATGTACTCGTCGATCTCCCCGAACGACGTCCCGTCAATGGAGACGGAGAGCTTGCCGGCGCCGTTGCCGCACTTTGTAAAGAAGCGCACGCCCGTGCCCTCAAACTGCAGCGTCACGGTTGCGCCGATCGCCGAGGTCTTGAGGTGCGCGCCGCCGTTGGAGGCGGGCTCGGCCTCCCGCACGAACTGCGTTGCCATGCTGGAGCCGATCTCATGGCTCAGCACGGCATCCTCCGCCTGCACGGTCGTGGTCTGCAGCTCCGCGCCGGTCCCCGCCTCGACGGCGGCGAGCGCCCGACCATGCGGCATTACGCACGCGCCCATCACGGGCGCCGCCGTCAGGGCGATAAGAACGCCCATCAGGACACGAGACACCGTTCTCTTCTTCATCCTCTGAACCTCTGTTCCTCAGACGTGTTTCCACAAGTGAGCGAAAATCGTAGCAACTGGCCGGCGTCTTCTTGGCCGGCTCTCTGCCATAGGTAGCAAATGAGCCGTAAGCGTGCCTGCGGGCCTGGGGGGAGGTCGACGGGGGCGTGGGGCGGCGCTGAGAGACGGAACGGGCCCGGACCGTGGGGGTGACGGTCCGGGCCCGGATGTGCAAAGGGGACTGTCCCCTTTGCACGTTAGGCGTGGTGGTTGGTGTGGAGGAGCTCCTCGGCGCGCTCGGAGTTGGGCTCGCCCAGGTAGTCCTGGTAGATGGCCTGAATCGCGGGGTTCTCGTAGGAGTTGCGGAGCTTGGCCCTGCGGTCGAGGCCCCAGAGGACGTCGCCGCGGACGCCCGCCAGCTCCTCGCCGTCGTGGATGGGCTGGCCGCCGCCGCCCGCGCATCCGCCGGGACAGGCCATGACCTCCACGAAGTCGTACTCCACGGCACCCTCGGCGAGGGCGTCCAGCAGGAAGGCCGTGTTGGCGAGGCCGTGGGCCACCGCCACGCGCACCGGCGTGCCCGCGAGGTCGAACGTGGCCTCCTTCCAGCCGTCGAGGCCGCGGATCTCAGAGAACGCGTCCGGGCGCGGGGTCTCGCCCGTCACCACGTGGTAGGCGGTGCGCAGCGCCGCCTCCATGACGCCGCCCGTGGCGCCGAAGATGACGCCCGCGCCGGTGGCGGTGCCGAGCGGCTGGTCGAACTCCTCCTCGGGCAGGGTGGTGGCGTCGATGTGCTCGGCGCGAATCATGCGGTCCACCTCGCGCGTGGTGAGCGAGACGTCAACGTCCGGGTCGCCGCAGGCGTCGTTCATGACGGGAATGGCCACCTCGGCCTTCTTGGCCGTGCAGGGCATGATCTCCACGCAGAAGATCTTGTGCGGGTCGATGTCCTTGAGCTCGGCGAAGTAGCTCTTGGCCACGGCGCCGAACATCTGGCCCGGGGACTTGGAGGTGGAGAGCTGGTCCACGAGCTCGGGGCGCACCGCCTTGACGTAGCGCACCCAGCCCGGGCAGCAGGAGGTGAACATCGGGAACGTGTTCTCGTCGCGGTGCGCGAGCTTGTGCAGGAGCTCGGTACCCTCCTCCATGATGGTGAGGTCGGCCGAGAAGTCCGTGTCAAAGACGTAGTCCACGCCCATCTGGCGCAGCGCCGCCACGAGCCGTCCGACGGTGGCCTCCTCGCGCGGCAGGCCCAGGCTCTCGCCCCAGGCGGCGCGCACCGCCGGCGCGATCTGCACCACGACGACCTTCTCGGGGTCGGCGAGCGCGTCGAAGACCTTCTGCGTGTCGTCGCGCTCGCGCAGCGCCCCCGTCGGGCAGTGCGTGATGCACTGGCCGCAGAGGGTGCAGTCGGACTCGGCGATCGAGCCGCCGCCGCGGACGTTCACGCTCGTGTGCGTGGCGCGGTTGGCGAGGTCCCACACGCCGAGCCCCTGGATCTTCTCGCACACCTGGATGCAGCGCAGGCAGTTCACGCACTTGTCGTTGTTGCGGATGAGCGGGAAGGACTTGTCCCACGGGTCGTGCATGAGACGCTTCTCGTAGGGCAGCTCGGAGATGCCGAGGTCGTTGGCGAGCGTCTGCAGCGTGCAGTTGCCGGAGCGCACGCAGCTCGTGCACTCGGAGTCGTGCGTGGCGAGCAAGAGCTCCACGTTCATGCGCCGCGCGGCGCGGACCTTGGGGCTGTTGGTGCGCACGACCATGCCCTCGAGCACGGTGTTGTTGCACGCGGCGACAAGCTGGTCGATGCCCTCGATCTCCACCACGCAGACGCGGCAGGCGCCGATCTCGTTGAGGTCCTTGAGGTAGCAGAGCGTGGGGATCTTGATGCCCACGGTGGCGGCGGCGTCGAGGATGGACGTGCCCTCGGCCACGCTCACGGCGCGGCCGTCGATGGTGAGGTTTACCACTGCTCGATCCTCCCCCCGCGGAACGCGCCAAAGCCGAAGTGGTCGCAGCGCAGGCAGCGCGAAGCCTCCTGGTGCGCCTCCTCGTCCGTGAGGCCGTTCTCGACGATGTCGAAGTCATGGATGCGCTCGGCCGCCTCGCGCTCGCGCATCTCGCAGCGCGCGCAGGAGATCTTGCCCTTGAACTGCACGGGCGGCAGCTCCACGTCGAGCTCGATCTGGTGGTTGTAGCCGAGGTAGTTGTCGATGTTGCCGGCCGCGACCTTGCCCGCGTTGATCGCGCGGATGACGGTGGCCGGGCCGCTCTGGCAGTCGCCGCCGGAGAAGAGGCCGTCCTGGCCGGGCACGGCACCGTCGGAGTCCGTGACGATGCGGCCCCACTTGCAGGGCACGCCCCGCTCCTCAAAGGTGGCCGAGTCGATGTCCTGGCCAATGGCCACGATCACGCGGTCGCACGGAACCACCACGTCGCCGCCCTCGGCCGCCCTCGGCGCGGGGCGCCCGCGCTTGAGGCCGCCGATGATCTGCGGCTCCACCTTGAGGCCGGCCACGCGCCCGGCCTCGTCCACGACGACCTCCTTGGGCGCGTGCAGGTCCATAACCTCGCAGCCCTCGGCCTCGGCGCCGGCGATCTCCTCGTCCTGGGCCGTCATGTCGGCCACGCGGCGACGATACGCAATGATGACCTTCTCGGCGCCCAGGCGCACGGAGGTGCGGGCCACGTCCATGGCCACGTTGCCGCCACCCACCACGGTGACCGTGAGGCCGCGGAAGTCGGGCGGGTTGTTGTCTCCCATGTCGCGCAGGAGCTTGACGGCGGACATGACGCCCTCGGCGTCCTCGCCCGGAAGGCCGAGCTTCTTGTCCGCGTGCGCGCCGATGGCCAGGTAGACGGCATCATAGTCCGCGCGCAGGCGCTCGAGCTCCTCGCCGTCGACCGCATGGTTCTTCTCGACGTCGATGCCGCAGTCCAAGATCCACTGAATCTCGGAGTCGAGCTGCTCGCGCGGCAGGCGGTAGTTGGGGATGCCGTAGCGGAGCATCCCGCCGAGGTGCGCGCGCTGCTCGAAGATCGTGACCTTGTGGCCCATGAGCGTGAGGTAGTACGCACAGGAGATGCCGGCCGGGCCGCCGCCCACCACGGCGACGCGCTTCCTCGTGGGGGCCTTGATGACGGGGCGGTAGTCGCCGGCGTGGTCCACGGCGTAGCGCTTGAGACCGCGGATGTTCATCGGGTCGTCCACCATGCCGCGGCGGCAGTGCATCTCGCAGGGGTGCTCGCACACGAGGCCGCAGACCAGCGGCAGCGGGTTGTCCTTTCGGATGAGGCGCACCGCCTCGGTGTAGCGGCCGGCCTCGACGAGCGCTATGTAGCCGGGAATGTCCACGCCGGCCGGGCAGCCGGAGACGCAGGGCACCGTCTGGTGCTGCGAGAAGCCGCAGGCGTGCTTGGTCACGTGGTGCTCGAAGTCGTCCCGGAAGCCGCGGATGGCCATGAGGGCCACCTCGCCGGCCTCGTAGCCGATCGCGCAGTCGCTCGAGAGGTAGACCGTGCGCGCGGTGGACTCGATGAGATCGAGCGTCTCCAGCGTGGCGCGGTTGTTGAGGACGTCGTTGAACAGGTGGCGCAGCATGCGCAGGCCGTTTCTGCACGGCGTGCACTTGCCGCAGCTCTGCGTGGCGCACATGGCCACGTAGGAGGCCGTGAACTCGACGGGGCACGGAGCGAGCGAGCTCACCGAGAGGCGCTTCTCGAGCATCTCGTGCATGCTCGACATGATCGCCTGGGACTCGCTCTGCTCCATGACGTGCATTCTTGCCATAGGCCCTCTCCTTGCACATCCGGAGGTGTACGGGTGCCGGCGCCCCTCAGCGCGGCACATTTGTCTGAGCGTAGGCGCGCCGCCCGCGCGGGCGGCCGGGCATTCGGCGAGCAGCACCGTTTGGGTTGGCGGACGGCCGCCCGCCCCGTGCCCGCTTGACGCGACTGCTCGGCGCGCTCGCCTGGCGCGACAAGAACCGCGCCGGGTGCGCGGGGGCGGGGCCGGGGCCGCTGCCAGGAACCGCGCCGGGTGCGCGCCGGGCTGCGCGCACTCGACAAAACCCGTGTCCGCACGGACACAAAACGCCCCGGGTGCGCGCCCGGGGCGCCGGGCGGGCGCGCACCCGGCGCGGTTCCTGGCAGCGCGGCCCGCGGCGGGCCCCGGGCCGGAAGCGCTGCCGCGCGCAACCCGCCCGCCGGGCGAGAAGGACGCGCCGCGCCCAAGAGTGAGGGGTACAATTGCCAGGAGAGGAAGATTCTCTGCATATATGAAGCGCTGAACTGGCAGTTTTTAGTAAGAGAACTTAAATAAGTATGTAAGCGGCGCGTCATGGGGACGCACCGCCCGACGGAAGGGAGCGCTCATGAGAGCCACCTTGAGAGATCGTGTCCTGCACGGCGTCGTCTGCTCCATCGCCATCCTGCTCGCGGTCTGCGCCGGCGTCGCGCTGGGCGGCTGCTCGAGAGAAAACCCCGAGCAGGAGATCAGGGCCGACCTCACGGCGAACTTCGATGAGATCAAGGAACTCGACGAGGCGACCGTCTCCGAGATCTCCTCCGGCATGGACGCCTCCGCGTTCGAGGCCTACGGCATCGCGCCCGAGGACGTGGTCCGCCTGCTCCTCGACGGGTTTGACTACGAAATCGGCACCGTCAGCGTTGACGAGGACGGCAAGACGGCCACGGCGGAGGTCTCAGTCACCTGCAAGTCGGCCACCGGGGTCAGCGACGCGGCCGCCCAGGCGGCGACCGAGCTCATGGAGGAGATCATGACGGACCCCTCCGGGGCAGAGCTGCTCTCCGACGAGGACGCCATGAACGCGCGCATCGGACAGGTCGTGCTGGCCGCCCTCGACGCGCTCGAGATCCGAGAGACCACGGTCGAGGTTCCCTACGCAAAGACCGACGGCGTCTGGCAGGTCTCGGACTCCTCGTGGATCGCGGGGATGTTCCAGTAAGGCCCGCGGGGCGCCGGGCCGCAGGCCGCAGGCCGCGGGGCGCCGGGGGCGCAGCGGGCTGCTGTCCGCCGTCTCCCGGCGCCCCGTCGCGTCCCTTGCGAGCCGGCGTCCCCGGGCGCAAAACGTGACCCCTACCCTGCCTCCTCCGTCATGAAACGAGGGTGGAGGCTATGCGGGCGGCGTCCGTGGCGTCCTTGGCGTAGAAGTCCGCCCCCACCATGCGGGCGTACTCGGGCGTGAGGACCGCGCCGCCCACCATGACCTTGCACCAGGGCGCGCGCTCGTGCAAAAGCTCGATAGTCTCCGCCATCGCGGGGACGGTCGAGGTCATGAGCGCCGAGAGCCCCGCCAGGGGCGCGTGGCGCTCCTCGACCGCGGCGAGCACGGTCTCCGGCGCCACGTCGCGCCCCAGGTCAACCACGTCAAAGCCATAGTTCTCGAGCAGCATGCGCACGATGTTCTTCCCGATGTCGTGAATGTCCCCGCGCACGGTGCAGATCACCACGGGACCCTTGCCGGCCGCAGGGGCGCCGTCCCTCCCGCTGGCCGCGCGAATCACCTCAAAGCCCGCCTTGGCCGCCTCGGCGGAGGCCATGAGCTGCGGCAGGAAGAACGTCCCCGCCTCAAAGCGCCGGCCCACCTCGTCGAGGGCGGGAATGAGGATCTCGTCGATCGCAAAGAGCGCGTCATGGGCGAGAAGAACCTCGCGCATGGTGTCGGCCATGGGTCCGTCACGCCCCACGAGCACGAGCTCGCGAGCGCGCTCGACAGGATCGTCCGAGAGGCCCGCGGCGGACGGCGGGAGGTTCTTCTCGCCCGCCGGCGAGGGCGCGCCCGCGGGGGCGACGTCCGAGCGATCGGCGTAGTGCTCCACGTAGAAGCGCGCCTGCGCGTCCTCCCCCGAGAGCACGCGCCAGGAGTCGACGACGTCCATCATGCGGCGGCTCCCGGGGTTGATGATCGCGAGGTCAAGCCCCGCGGAGAAGGCGGCCGCCAGGAAGGTGGCGTTGAGCAGGGGACGGAAGGGCAGGCCAAAGCTGATGTTGGAGACGCCCAGGACCGTGCGGACGCCGGGGAGCTCCGCCTTGACGGCGGCGATGGCGTCCAGGATCGCGCGCGGCGCGCGCTGGTCGGTCGAGGCCGCCATGGCGAGGCAGTCGATGACGACGTCGTGGCGCGGGATGCCCGCCGCGTCCGTCGCCGCCACGATCGTGCGCGCGATCTCCACGCGGCCGGCGGCCGTGTCGGGGATGCCGGTCTCGTCGAGCGTGAGGCCCACGAGCGAGCAGCCGTAGCGCGCGGCGAGGGGCACCACGGCGGCAAGGCTCTCGGCCTTGCCGTTCACCGAGTTGATGAGGGGCTTGCCGGGGTAGCCGCGCACCGCGGCCTCGATGACCGCGGGGTCGGAGGCGTCGATCTGGAGGGGCAGCGTGGTCACGCCCTGGAGCTCCGACACGAGCTGGCACATGACGGCGCGCTCGTCGATCTCGGGGAGGCCGGCGTTGACGTCAAGGATCTGGGCGCCCGCGGCCTCCTGCGCGATGGCCTCGCCCATCACGAAGTCATGGTTGCCGCTGCGCAGGGCCTCCTTCATGCGACGCTTGCCCGTGGGGTTTATGCGCTCGCCAATGACGCCCACCTGGCCGGGCGCGAGGGAGACGAGCCTCTGGGGGCCCGCCACGGCAAAGCGGTCGCGGCGCGGCCGCGGGGCGGGGCGGCGCGCGTCGAGCAGGGCGCGCTCGGCGGCGATGTGGGCGGGGGTGGTGCCGCAGCAGCCGCCCGTGATGGTGACGCCCGCGTCGAGCATCCCGGCCACCGCCTCGGCGTACGCCCCGGGGTCCACGTCAAAGACCGTGGCGCCGTCCACCACGTGCGGCAGGCCCGCGTTGGCCTGCACCATGACCGGGCAGCTCGCCCAGGGGAGCATCCGCTCGACGAGCGGCGCCACCTCGTCGGGGCCGAGCGAGCAGTTGACGCCCACGGCGTCGGCGCCGAGCGAGGAGAGCGTGAGGGCCGCGACCTCCGGCGTGGTGCCCAGGAACGTGCGGCCGTCCTCCTGGAAGGTCATCGTGACGAGGACGGGCAGGTCGGCGTTCTCGCGGGCGGCCAGGACGGCGGCCTTGGCCTCGGCGAGGTCGGCCATGGTCTCCACGACGACGAGGTCGGCGCCGGCCGCCGCGGCCGCGCGGACCTGGCGGGCAAAGAGCTCGTAGGCGTCGTCGAAGGCGAGCGGGCCCATCGGGGCGAGGAGCTGGCCCGTCGGGCCGATGTCGGCCGCCACGTAGCGCGGGCGGGCGGCGCGGGCGCAGGCCACGGCCGCCGCGAAGACCTCCTCCACGGAGGCGGCGTCGCCGAGCTTGTCCGCGTTGGCCCCAAAGGTGTTGGTGGTCACCACGTCCGCCCCGGCGGCCACGTAGGCGGCATGGACCTCCGTCACCACCTCAGGGTGCGTGAGGCACAGAAGCTCCGGCAGCTCGCCGGCCGCAAGGCCGCGGGCCTGGAGCTCGGTCCCCATGGCTCCGTCAAAGAGCAGCAGGGCCTCGCCGGCGAGCGCGGCGCGCAGGAGGTCGGTGTGGGCGTTGGTGGACACGGGCATCCCCCTTGGTCGAGGTGTCTGACGACGGTCTTTTGTGACAGATTACCCTGTCGCCCCTGTCAGGTCGCGGCAGGTGGAGCCGGTGGGGCGAATCTTGCAGAAGTCGCGGCTGAGGCACTCGTCGCAGGCCACGTAGGCGCGCTCGCGCGGCTCCTCGAACAGGCCCACCACGGCGGTGACGCTCTTGGTGGGCGACATGAGCAGCGTGGCCGAGAGGGTGATGCCAAGCGCGCGCTGCGCGTCGAGCGAGGACAGGAGGACCGGCTGGGTGGCAAGCGGCAGGTCGCCGTAGCCGGGCGAGAAGCGCGAGCCGGTGTAAAGGCCGCGCGCGGCGGCCTCGGCCACGATGTCCGCCTCGGCGGCGTCGGCCGCGCGCTCCACGAGCGCCGAGCCCGCGGCGTCAAAGACCACCTCGGCCACGCGGTCGGTGAGCGAGAGGCGCCTGAGCTCAAGGTCGACCCCCATCCCCGCGGTCACGGCGAGCACGCCCACGGCCACGGCCCCGTCAAGGTGCCGCGCGATGGAGCTCCCCTCGAGCGCGAGGGCCGTGCCCGCGAGCTCGATCACGGGGCGCCCGTCCCTCCTGCCGCGCCGCGCCACGTCAAAGACGCGCGTCACCCCACGGGGGCGCGCCGCCGCCAGGCAGCGAGCCACGACCTCGTCGATTCGCGCGTCGAGCTCCGGGACGATCTTCTGCCCCGAGTGCCCGAGGTAGCGCAGGACCTCCCCGCGCTCCACCGAGGCGATCTCGTAGGCCCGAGCGACCCCCGCCACGCCCTAGGCCCCCAGGTAGCCGCAGGCGAGAAGGACCTCGCGGGCGGCATGGGCCACGGAGGGCTTGTTCATGCTGTAGACGTGCAGGCCGTCCACGCCGTTGGCCGCAAGGTCCGCGAGCTGCTCGCAGGCGTACTCGAGGCCCGCGCGGGCCTGGTCGGCGGGGTCGTCCCCGGCGAGCACGAGCCGCTTCACGACCTTGGCCGGGATGGACGCGCCACACGTGAAGGCCATGCGCTGGATCTGCTTCACGCTCGTGAAGGGCATGATGCCCGCCACGATGGGCAGGCGCACGCGATGGCGCAGGCACTTCTCGCGGAAGCGGTAGAAGTCCTCGTTGTCAAAGAAGAGCTGGGAGACCAGGTAGTCGGCGCCTGCCTCCTGCTTGAGGTAGAGCGCGCGGTAGCTCTCCTCCTCGTCGGGCGACTCGACGTGGCCCTCCGGGTAGCAGGCCGCGCCGATGCAGAGCTCCGACCCGCTCGCACGCAGGTACGCGATGAGGTCGGACGCGTGTGCAAAGTCGATCGGATCGCGTCCCGGCGCGCGGTCGCCGCGCAGGGCGAGCACGTTCTCCACGCCCGCCTCGGCAAGCGACGCCACGTAGGCGTCCACGTCCGCGCGAGAGGACCCCAGGCAGGTGAGGTGCGCGAGCGCCGTGACGCCGAGGTCTCGCTCGATGGAGGCCGCAATGGGAACGGTGTTGGCGGAGTTGCCCGACCCGCCCGCAGAGTAGGTGACCGATATCCAGTCGGGTCGGTCGGCTGCCATCTCGCTCGCCACCGCGTACGCGCTCTCGAGGGGCATCTCGCCCTTGGGCGGGAAGATCTCGAAGGAGAACGTCTGGCGACGGGCGAGCTTCTCGGTGATTCTCATGCGGTCCCCTTTCCTCTGCGACCGACCATTGTACGGGCAGGCCGCCCAAACGCCCGGGGACACGGGCGATTTGTCACGGGGCCGCAATCGTTCCGGCGGCGGGAGCGCGGCGCCCGTCCTTCTCGCCCGCCGCCGGCGCAGCACGCGTAGCCTGCGTTTGCCGCCGGCGCAGCACGCGTAGCTTGCGTTTGCCGCACATTCCGAGTTACGCGTGCAAAAGATCGAACCACCGGATGCGCAACCTCTGAAAAGGGCGCAATCTGCACGGAAATCCCGGGTTACGCATCCTTCACCCCATGCGTAACTCGCAATGCGCGCACATCGTGAGTTACGCATGCAAAGTGAGTTACGCATGCAAAGACGTCGGGGGCGCGGGTGATTTTCGCGCGGCCGGCAGGGAGGCACGGCGCTCGCGAGGTTCTTCTCGCCCGGCTGAGGCGCCGCATGCCCCTACGCCATGAAGGAGGGCATGCGCCCGGCCGTCGTGGCCTCGGCGATGTCCTCGAGCGCACGGGCCACCGAGTCCTCGCACGCGGGGCCGATGCGCCAGCGCGCGGTCGCAAGGACCGAGGGGACCGCGTTGGCCACGGCCACCGAATTGGGGTAGTGGCGAAGCAGCGCGAGGTCGTTGTCCGCGTCGCCGAAGCAGCAGACCTCCTCCGGGACGAGCCCAAGGCGCTCCATGAGGAAGTCGCCGCCATGGTCCTTGCCCACGCCGCGCGGCATGACGTCGATGTGGGGCGTTCCCGGCATGGGCAGCAGGAAGTCGAGGTCGGGGCAGGCCCGGTCGAGCTCGGCGGCGAGCTCCTCGCAGCGGGCAAAGCTCCCGGCAAGCCGCACGTTGGCCTTGTAGCAGGGCTCCGCGGGGACCTCGGGCACGCTTGCGGAGACGCCCCAGAAGGTCTCCGGATGGGCGCGCACGAACTCCAGGTCCCGAGCCACGATCGTCTTGTCCTCGCCGATCTCCACCACAAGGCCCGCGGCCGGCTCCCCGGCGAGCAGGGCCGCCAGCCCGCAGAGCGCCTCGCGGGGAAGCGGGACGCGCTCGACGAGCTCCCCGTCCAGGTACACGAGCTGGCCGTTGCTCGTCACCGCGGTCGAGCAGGCCGCGGCGTCTCCGTCGAACATCCAGGGGAGGTCGCGGAAGTGGCGCCCGGTGCAGGGCACCACGCGCACGCCCGCACGCTGCGCCCGCCTGATAGCGGCAAGGGCGCGGGCGGAGACCACGTGGTCCTCGCGCCAGATGAGCGTGGAGTCGAGGTCGGTGAGCACGAGCCTGATCACAGGTCCTCCAACAGGGTCGGGCCGCGCGGGCACGGAGAAGAGCTCCCAACGCCGTGCGCTCGCGCGCGGCCCTGCGCCCTCCGGGGTCGGGGGCCGCCGGGTGGCGCGCTGGGTGCCGAGCGTTGGGATCCCCGGCGCCACGTCCATTCTAGGCGCAGGCGCGCCGGGCGGGGGCGCGGGACGCCAAAGTCCCGGCCGACGGCGCGCGGGCGGCCGTGGGCTCACCCCCGCCCGCACACGATGGCCAGGGCCGCCAGCGCGATCCCGGGCGCAAGGGGCAGGGAGGGCGGAAACGCCGCGCGCACGTCCGCCCGACGACAGAGCGCCCCCACCGCAAGCCGCGCCAGCCCAAGGAGCGCCCATCCCGCCACGGAGACCAGGCAGGACGCCATCACGGCGAGAAGCCCCGCGAGCGGGCCCGTCCAGACCCCCACGGCACTGCGCGATCTTTCCCACGGAGTTCGGCCCTGCCGTCGTGGTGGTTCTTCTCGCCTCCATGGCGGTGAAGCTCTGGATGGCCGCC
>NZ_NFIU01000014.1 GCF_002159535.1 Olsenella sp. An290
TGCATGTTATTTTTCCTCGCGGCCCGCTCTGGTGGCGCAGCCGCCAGGAAACGCGCCGAGTGAGCGCCCGGCTGCGGTGCGCTGCCAGGAAACGCGCCGAGTGCGCGCTCGTCCGGCGTCCCGGGCGCGCACTCGTCAATCTTTCTGTCCGTCCGGACAAAAGTTGCGCCCACTGCGCGCAGGGCAGCGCGCACTCGGCGCGTTTCCTGGCAGCGCACCGCAGCCGGGCGCTCACTCGGCGCGTTTCCTGGCGGCTGCGCCACCAGAGCGGGCCGCGAGGAAAAATAACATGCACAAATCGAGCTCGCAGGCCGATTATTTCAGGTTCGGACCAAGATTTGTATGCTGCCGCACGCATGCCGCCAGTTGCGCGCCATGCCCGGCGACGCCGGCCTACCCCACCCGGCGCGAGGCGCTCACACCCCGAGCGGGCGCGCGGGCCAGAGGCGCTGCGGCCACGGCGTCTCGAGCGCGAGGCGCGCGCCGGTCACGGGATGGTCGACCCCCTCTCGCCAGGCGTGCAGCAGAAGCCCCGCGGTACTTCTCGCCCCGCCGTAGAGGGCGTCGCCAACGATCGGGAACCCAAGCGAGGCCAGGTGCACGCGAATCTGGTGGCGCCGCCCGGTGATGAGCCCCACCAGCAGCAGCGAGCGACCGCCCTCTCGGGCAAGGCAGCGAACGCGGGTCTGGGCCGGCTTTCCCTGCCCTGGCCGGCAGGCGCGCATCCGGCGGGCGTCGTGGCGGTCGCGGCCGATCGGGACGTCGATGGTGCGCTCGCCGGACGGAAAGGAGCCCCGCACGACGGCGAGGTAGGCCTTCTCCATCCCGTGTCCCGCGACCTGCGCGTCGAGCGCCGGCTGCGTGGCTCGGTCCAGCGAGAAGAGCACGAGCCCGGTGGTCTCCACGTCAAGGCGCTGCACCGCCTGCGGCCGCACGGCCCCGCGCCCCTCGGAGGCAAGGTGGGCCGCCACGGCATCCGTGAGCGTGGGCGCTCCCGTCCCGTCCCCATGGACAAGCATGCCCGCGGGCTTGTTCGCGGCGAGAAGGACCTCGTCCTCAAAGACCACGAGCCCCGCAGCGTCCGACCGACCTCTCGCTCCCACGCCCGACCTCCCCGCGCGACGCCCTCCCATACGAGAAAAGCGTAGCCCAAACGCCGACGCCCCGAGTCTGGAACCGCGGGCCGTCCGGACCTGGGGCCGCGGGCCCTTGGGGGGAGCGGAGGGACGGCGGGTGTGATGCCGCCGCCAGAAATTGCGCCCGGTGCGCGCCGGACGAGCGCGCCGGGCGCGCACCCGTCAATTCTTCTGTCCGCTCGGACACAAGTCGCGCCGGGTGCGCGCGAGCTGACGTACACCGGGCGTGATTTTCCGCACGCCAAAACCGCGCCCCGCGCTCCGCGCCAAAACCGCACCCCGCGCCACCCGCTGCGTGACAGTATCGTAAGCTCTGCCGCTCACCTGCCGTTTTGTCCCCTTCGGAACCGCGTGGGCCGCCGCGACCGTAGCACGCCCGCACCCGTTTGGGATACGCTCGCCGTGTCGGCCGAGCGGGCCGGCCGCCAGGACGTCACGACCATCGGAGGCATCATGCCCAGAAAAGACGAGAGGGTGCCCCGCGCGGACGCGACGGCCCCCGCGACCGACCCCTCCCCCGCCGAGCCCTCGACCAAGCCCCCAACCAAGCCCTCGGCCGAGCCCCTCGCCGTGATCGGGCCGGACGGCACGCCCGCGTCCGCAGGCGACGCCCCCGAGACGGAGGAGGACGTCGAGGCGCGGCTTGCCTACGAGTCCCTCATGCGCCACCGCAAGGCCCGTCGCCGCAAGAAGATCGTCGCCGGAGCCGTGGTGGGCGGCATCGCCCTCGTCGCGGCCATCGCCTGGGGCGTGATCGGGGGCCAGTCCTCGCAGGCACCCGACGCGGCCCCCCTCCAGACCATCCCCGTCACGCGCGGAGAGTTCTCCGAGTCCGTTCAGGCCACGGGCGCCGCGCAGCCCCTCTCCTCGGTGATCGTGACCCCGGAGGTCGACGGGATCATCGAGACCGTCAACGTTGCCGAGGGCTCGACGGTCAACGAGGGCGACGTGCTTCTCACCATCCGCAACGACGAGCTCGACCGCGCCGTCCGCTCGGCTCAGATCGACGTGCAGAGCGCCGAGGCGGCCGTTGCGCAGTCGCAGGAGGCCTACAACGCGACGTGGCGCGCCTGGAACGCCGGCGTCACCGAGCCGGAGGGCGAGGCCACCACCAAGGCCATGGTCCAGCAGGCCCAGGCCGACCTCGACGGCAAGAAGCTCCAGCTCGAGAGCGCGCGCGAGGCGCTCGACACGGCCACCTCCAACGCCGCCAAGCGCACCGTGAAGGCCCCCACGTCAGGCTCGGTGGTGGTCATGAACGCGGTGAGCGGCGCGGCGCTCGGGGCCGGGGCGTCCGGGGGCGGCGCGAACGCCGGGACCACGAGCGGCTCGGGCGGCCCGCTCGTGCAGATTGCCGACCTCTCCCAGATGACCGTCAAGGTGCAGGTCAACGAGGTCGACATCTCGCGGGTGTCCGTGGGCCAGGCCGCGCGCGTGACCTTCTCGGCACTGCCCGGCGTCATGCTCGACGCGCAGGTGACGCGCATCTCCACCGTCTCGACCATGGGCGACGGCATGACCGGCGCCTACGGCGTCGTGACCTATGACGTGGAGCTCCTCATCCCCGAGCCCGTCCCCGAGCTCAAGCCCGGCATGACCGCGAGCGTGGAGATCATGCAGCAGTACGTCCCCGACGCGCTCACCGTGCCCTCCTCCGCCCTCATGACCGACGACGGGACGAACTACTACGTCTACGTGATGGTCGACCCCGCGACCGAGGCGCTCGAGCGCCGCGACGTGACCGTTCCCGCCCAGAGCGAGACCAGCGCGGTCGTGGAGGGCAACGTGACCGAGGGCGACCTCGTGGTGCTCGACCCGTTTGCCGTCGACCCCGCCTCCGTCGCGGGCGGAGACCCGGCGGCCGCAGGGGAGCCCGCCTCGCCTGAGGGCGAGGGGACCGCGGACGAGAAGAACGACGGCTCGCCCGCGGGCGACGACGGCGCGGCCGACGCGACGGGCGACGCCGAGCCCGCCACGGGAGACGGCGCGACGCCGGCCGGCGCATCGGCGGACCAGTCATGACGCCGGCCATCGACGTCCGGGGCGTCTGGCGCATCTACGAGACCGCGGCGGGCTACACCCCGGCCCTGCGCGGCGTCTCGCTCACCGTGGCGCGCGGGGAGTTCCTCGCCATCATGGGCCCCTCGGGCTCGGGCAAGTCCACGCTCATGAACATCCTGGGCTGCCTCGACCGCCCCACCACGGGCTCCTATCGGCTCGAGGGCATCGAGGTCTCCGACCTCTCCGAGGACGACCTCGCGCACGTGCGCTCCTCGCGCCTGGGGTTCGTGTTCCAGTCGTTCAACCTGCTGCCACGGGCCACCGTCCTGCGCAACGTGATGCTGCCGCTCGTCTACTCGGACCTCCCCCCGCGCGACCGCGAGCTCGCCGCCTGGCGGGCCCTGCGCTCGGTGGGCCTTCCCGAGGAGCACTACCTCCATCGCTCGAACGAGCTCTCGGGCGGGCAGATGCAGCGCGTGGCCATTGCCCGCGCGCTCGTCAACGACCCGACGATCATCTTTGCCGACGAGCCCACGGGCAACCTCGACACCGCGACGGGAGAGATGGTCATGCGCACGTTCCAGCGGATGCAGCGGCGCGGGAAGACCATCGTCCTCATCACGCACGACCCGGAGGTCGCCGAGTGGGCCGACCGCACCGTGCACATCCGCGACGGCAGGCTCTTCTCGGACGAGGAGGAGCGCTCCTACCTCGCCGGGCTCGCGCGGGCGGAGGCCGCTGACGGCCCCTCCCGGGAGGGAGCGGGGGCCTCGTCCTTCTCGCCCGACCCTGCGCAGAGACGCACGAAGATCTTGGGGGTGCCCTGTCTATGAGAGTTCGCGACCTCGCCTACGAGACCTCGACCGCCCTGCTTGCCAACCGGGCGCGCACCCTGCTCACCGTCCTGGGCATCGTCATCGGCATCGCCGCGGTGATTGCCATGACCTCCCTCATCGACGGCGTGAAGGCGCAGCTCGTGGGGCAGCTCGGCCTCAACATGTCCCGGACCGTGAGCATCACGTGCTGGCCGCCGGGCAACCAGCCGCTCGACCTCGACGACATCGAGGAGATCGGGGGCGCGCTCGCCTCCGACTACGACTTCGTGACCGGCTTCACCTACGCCAGCGGCAAGGCCACGAGCTCCACGGCCGAGATCGAGTACCTGAGCATCACCGCCTGTCGCCCGGAGTACTTCGAGGCGATGGGGCTCAAGGCCGCGAGCGGACGGCTCTTCTCGGCGGAGGAAGAGGAGGAGGGCTCCATGGTCGTGGTCCTGGGAGGGTCCTCGGTGCAGAACCTCTTTGGGTCCCCCGACGCCGACTGCGTGGGACAGACCGTGCGCATTGGCTCGAGCCAGTACACCGTCATCGGCACGGTGGAGTCCAGCTCCCCCTACCAGGGCGACGTCGCCTACATGCCCGCCTCGACCGCGCAGACGCGCCTCATCGGGCAGCAGGGCAGCCAGTCGTGGTCCATTCTCGGCTTTGCGCGGGAGGGCTCGGACATGTACGCCGTGGCCACGCGGACCGAGGACTACCTCTACGAGCGCTTTGACATCCCCCGCCCCGACCCCGACCAGACGAGCTTCTCGAGCGACGAGGGCTACGTGAGCGTCCAGACCGCGCAGGCGATGATCGACCAGCTCGACGCCACCACGGCCACCTTCCGCGTCATGGCGCTCGCCGTGGCGAGCATCTCGCTTCTGGTGGGCGGCATCGGCATCATGAACATGATGCTCACCAACGTGACCGAGCGCATCCGCGAGATCGGCCTGCGCAAGGCGCTCGGCGCGCGTCGCGGCGACATCACGGGCCAGTTCCTGCTGGAGAGCGTCACGATCTGCGTCGTGGGCGGCGTGCTCGGCGTGGCCGTGGGCTACGGCGGCGCATGGGCGCTCGCGGCGGTGGCGGGCTCGGCGCTCGGGTCCATGATGGGGGCCGCCGAGAGCATCGTCCCCGTCATCTCCGCGACCACGGCGGGCGGGGCGGCCGCGATCTGCGTGGGCATCGGCGTGGTCTTTGGGTGGTACCCCGCGCGGCGGGCCGCCCGGATGGATCCCGTCGAGTCGCTCCGCTACCAGTAGCGGCGGCCGCCGCGCGGCAGGGCGCCCCGGGCGAGGTTCTTCTCGCCCGGGGCGGTTTGCGCGGTGCGGCGGTAACTCACTCGAAGTCACGCTTTGGTGGGTGAAGGCGTGACTTTATGCGAGGTTTCTTCGATAGCTCACTCGAAGTCACGCTCCGGGCGGTGAAAGCGTGACTTTAAGTGAGGTTGCCTCGGTAACTCGCCGAAAGTCATGCCCTGACAGATGAAAGCGTGAGTTTGAGCGAGGTTGCCCTGGCAGCTCACTCGAAGTCACGCTTTGGTGGGTGAAGGCGTGAGTTTGAGCGAGGTTTCTTCGGCAGCTCACCGAAAGTCACGCCACGGCAGCAAAAGCGTGACTTTGAGTGAGGCAGCAGCCGCGCAGCACAAAAAGGGCGCAGGCGAGAAGAGCCTCGGCCCGCGCCCCAGGCGCTGCAGAAGATGACCCTAGCGGCGCGTGTGCCGGCCAGATGCGGCGTGCCGGCCGGATGCGGCGTGCCGGCCGGGCGCGCCGTGGCGCCGCGGCGCGCCGGGGGTCTCGAGCCGCTGGCCGCCCGCGCCGGGGGCGACCCGGCGGCGCTGCCCGACGGCGATCTCGTAGCGGCCGCGCCTGCGACGGCGGCTCGAGGAGCTCGCGGCGAGCCCCACTGTCACGAGCACCGCCGCCACGATGACGACCACGATGATCGCGTGCACGGGGTCGGAGAGCCACCAGAGCACGAAGTCGGGGA
The DNA here is from genome assembly GCF_002159535.1 of Olsenella sp. An290. GTDB lineage: Bacteria > Actinomycetota > Coriobacteriia > Coriobacteriales > Atopobiaceae > Thermophilibacter. The sequence goes on from NZ_NFIU01000014.1 coordinate 5,948, forward strand.
CGGAGAGCTCCATCGCAGAGGCGGCCTGGACGCCCACGGTCCCGAGCGAGCGCTCGCCCAGGGAGACCGTCACGTCGCCGAAGGACTGCCCCTGCTCGATGGGCGCCTGGACGGAGCCCTCGACGGGCGCGCTCACCGTGAGGTCCTCGAGCGTGGTCCCGCGCGGCACCGTCGCCGTGATGGAGCCCGCAGAGACGGCCGCGACCTCGTCGCCCGTGCTCGAGAGCTCCACGTCCACCGTGGCGAGCGCGTCCCCGGGGGCCACGATCTCGCCGGTCTGCCAGGCGCCGAAGCCCCACTCCAGAAGGTCGCGCATGTCGTAGAAGTTCTCGGTCACGCCGTGGGCGTCGAGCACGTTGGACGCCCCGAGCACCACGCCGACGAGGTTCATCCCGTCGCGCGAGGCGGCGGTGATGAGGCACTTTCCGGCGTCGTCGGTGTAGCCGGTCTTGCTCGCCACGATGGCGTCGCCCATGAAGACGGGGCTGTCCTCCTCGGAGAGGAAGTCCGTCGTCGTGAGGGTGCGCGCGGGGTTTTGCTCCGTGGCCGGGAGGTCCCAGGTGGCGCTGCCCGCGATCTTGGAAAACTCGGGCTGCGCGAGGGCGGCGTCGAAGATCTTCACGAGGTCGCGCGCCGTGGTGTAGTGGTTGTCGTCGTGCAGGCCGCAGGGGTTCACGAAGTGCGTGCCCGTGCAGCCGAGCTCCTCGGCACGCTCGTTCATGAGCTCCACGAACGAGGCCACGTCGCCGCCCACCGCGCGGGCGAGCACGTAGGCCGCGTCGTTGCCGGAGGGGATGAGCAGGCACGCCAGAAGGTCGCGGACCGTGAGTGTCTCCCCCGCCCTGAGGCCCGCGGTGGAGCTGTCGGGCGTGAGGTAGTCGAAGTCGGACTCCTGGGTCGTGACGCTGTCGTCAAGGTCCGCGTGCTCAAGCACCACGAGCGCGGTCATGACCTTGGTGATGGAGGCGGGATAGCGCCGCGCGTCGGCGTCCTTCTCGTAGAGGACCGTGCCGGTGTCGCGGTCCTGGAGCAGCGCGACCGGGGACGACACCTGCGGCGCACGGTCCGCAGAGAGCGTTGCGTCGTCGGCCAGGGCGCGCGCGGGAAGTGCGGAGAGGCCCGCCACGGCACCAAGCGAGAGGGTCAGCGCGCAGGCGAGGGCGGCCAGGAGGGGCCAGGGCCTGCGCGGGGAGCGGGGGTCGTTCATGGGCCTGCGCGGGGAGCGGGGGTCGTTCATGTCAGCTCCTATCCAACGAGCGCGAACCAGGCGATCACCGCGACGCCCAGCACGATGCGGTACCAGCCAAAGGGCTTGAAGTCGTGGCGGCGCACAAAGCCCATGAGGAAGCGAATCGCCGCGATGGAGACGAGAAACGCCACCACGCAGCCGGTGAGCAGGATGGAGAGCTCGCTGGGCGAGAAGCCGTTTCCGGCGAGGAGGTACTTGCCCAGGCGCAGGGCGCTCGCGCCAAACATCACGGGAATGGCCAGGAAGAACGTGAACTCGGCGACGGCGGTGCGCGAGCAGCCCAGGATGAGGCCGCCGATGATGGTTGAGCCCGAGCGCGAGGTGCCCGGCACGATGGAGAGCACCTGGAACAGGCCGATGCCCATGGCGGTCTTCCAGTCGATGTCGTCGACGCTCTGGATGCGCGCGTCGGCGTCGGCGAGCGCGGAGGCGCTCATCCCGGCGGGCGCGGCGGCAAGGTGGCGCGGGCCATGGGGGGCGGAGGAGGCCGCGAGCGCGGCGGCGCGGCGCTCGCGCACGGTCTCGATCACGATGAACGCGACGCCGTAGACGATGAGCGCGGCGGCGATCACGAAGGGGCTCCCGAGGTTGGCCTCCATCCAGTCGTCGATGGGGATGCCGATGACGGCCGCGGGCAGGCAGGCCACGATGGTCTTGGCCCAGAGCGCCCAGGTCCCCCGGCGCTCCTCGGCGCTCTTGCGGCGCGAGAAGGGGTTGAGCTTCCCAAAGAAGGCCACGCACACGGCAAGGATCGCGCCGAGCTGGATGACCACGAGGAACATGTTCCAGAAGTCCTCCGACACGTCGAGCGTCAGGAACTGGTTGAGCAGCAGCATGTGGCCGGTCGACGAGATGGGCAGCCACTCGGTCACGCCCTCGACGACGCCGAAGACGGCGGATTTCAGGAGCTCGATCAGGTCCACGGTACCTCCCTAGACTTTGGCAAACCGTCCTATATTGTCGCCTCCCCGCGCCGCCGTCCCCGAGGCGTTGCCGCCGCCACCGAAAAACTACGCCGTTTGTCGAGAAGAACGAGCCGCTCGTCGGCCTTGGGGGCATAAGTGAGGCAACCCGCAGGAAACCGCCCGCGGAACGGGAAGGAGCCATCATGGCCGACAACGCCACCCAGTCATACCAGGACCTCGGCTACGACAAGATCTTCGTCTCCCTGGACGGGTCCGACCAGCAGGACAAGGTGCTCGACCGCGCCATCGTCATGGCGGCCAACGACAGCGCCGAGCTCTATATCGGGCACGTCATCGACTCGACCGCCCTCGAGGCGGCCGGGACCTTCCCGGTGGACGTGATCCCCTCGCTCGAGAAGGCCTTCCGCGAGTCCATCGCGGAGAAGGTCGCCCACGCCAAGGCCATCCCCGACATCCCCAAGGTCGAGGTGCTCGTGCGCGTGGGGCGCATCCGCGAGACCCTGAAGGACGAGATGCTCGACGTCATCAACCCCGACCTCGTGATCTGCGGGGCGCGCGGGCTCTCCTCGATCAAGTACGCCATCCTCGGGTCCATCTCCACCTTCCTCACCCGCAACACGGACTGCGACACCCTCATCATCAAGTAGCGCCGAGCGCCGGCACGCTCCCGCGGCGCCCCCTGCGCCCCGCGACGCTCCCCCGAGGCGTCGCGGGGCGCTCCCCTGCCGCGCCGCGACCAAAGCCCCCGGATCGCCGGCCGCCGCGCTTGGCTCTCCGGCCGCACGGCCCCAGACGCGTCGCCCCCATGGGCGCCCGGAGGCGCGCAGACTCATGAAGAAGCGGTGAGAGCGCGCAAATGGTCGTAAAATGGAAAAGCTTGTTATTTGAAGCCCGCCAGAGCGGGACCCGGAAACGCGGAGGTCCTGGACCTTGACGTCACAAACAGCAGCGCACAGGCCGCGCCGGCGCAGGGGCGCGATCGTCGCCCTCTCCTGCGCCACCGCCCTCATGGGGGGCGCGCTCGCGTGCCCACAGGCGGCCCGCGCGGACGCCACCGAGGAGCTCAAGGCCGTCCAGCAGCAGATTCAGGCCGGCAACGAGGCCTACGAGGAGGCGAGCGAGCACGTCGAGGAGCTCGCGGGGCAGATCAAGGAGTACGAGAGCCGCATCGCCCAGATCGAGGAGGAGCTCCCCGAGCAGCGCGAGCGCGTCGGGCTCTCCGTGCGCACCCTCTACAAGATGCAGCAGGCCTCCGGGAGCCTGCTGAGCCTGCTCCTCTCCGCGGACGACTTCAACGACCTCATCACCACGATCCAGTACCTCGACGCCGTCCAGGCCCACAACTCCGAGGCCGTCGAGGACCTCGCGGCCCTGCAGTCCGAGCTCACCTGGACGCGCGACACCCTCGAGAGCCAGAAGGAGGAGGCCGAGACCGAGCGCCAGCGTGCCGAGGAGGCCCTCGAGGAGGCCAACGCGGCCCGCAAGCGCCTTGAGGACGAGATCGCCGCCCAGGCCGCGGCCGAGGAGGCCGCCCGCCAGGAGGCCCTGCGCGCGGCGCAGGAGGCGGCCGCCGCCGCTGCCGCTCGCGGCGAGGAGGACACCTTCACCACCGAGTCCGGCTCCACCGTCGTGGTCGACGTGCCGTCGAGCCCGAGCCCCGACCCCGACGACGTCGACTGGACGAGCGAGAAGGACGCCTTCGTCTCCGAGTGGACCGCACGCATCGACGCCTACCTCGCCGGCTCCCCCCTCGCCGGCCAGGGCAAGACCTTCGCCGAGGCCGCCTGGGAGTTTGGCTGCGACCCGCGCCTGTCCCCGGCCATCTCCACCGTCGAGAGCTCGACGGGGCGCGTCTGCTTCCTCCCCCACAACGCATGGGGCTGGGGCAGCTCCAGCTGGGACAGCTGGGAGGAGGCCATCTGGGACCACGTCGAGGGCCTGGCGATCGGCTACGGCGGCCAGCTCACCCTCGCGGGCGCGCACAAGTACTGCCCGCCCAACGCGGACCGCTGGTACCTCTCCGTCCTCGCTCAGATGGAGATGATCTGATTCGCTCGCAGAGCGTGACGCCGGGCGCCGAGGTCTCCCTCGGCGCCTTTTTTGTGCGGCTCGGCCCCGGCGGGGGCGCGTCGGGAGGGACGACTACGCCGTCAGGTACACCATCGCGATGATGAGCGCAAAGCCCACGAGGTCGGCAGGCGAGAAGGACGTGCCCAGCCAGAGCGCGGTCGCGGCCGTCGCCGTGACGGGCTCGATCGTCCCGAGCAGGCTCGCGCGCATGGAGCCCGCGTCCTTCACTCCCTGCAGGTAGAGCGCGTACGCTCCGAAGGTGCCCACCACCACGCAGGCGGCGAGCACCGCCACGGCCACGCCGTCGAGCGCGGGCATGTGCTCCCACGGGCGATAGACCGCCGACATGATCAGCCCCGAGGCCAGAAACGCCAGGCCGTTCACCGTGAAGTTGCCCCAGCGTCGCATGGGCTCGGCCGGCAGGATCGAGAGGCACGCGGCCGCGGCGGCGCAGGCGAGCCCCCAGAAGAGACCCTCGGGCGGAAGGCTCAGCTGGCCCGGGTTGCCGCCCGTCGCCACGAGATAGGTGCCCACGAGCGCGAGCGCCACGCCGAGCAGCTCGCGCCGGCGCGGGCGGCGCCCCATCCGCACGCACACGTAGCCGAGCACGAGCACCATGCCCAGGCTCTGCATGATCGTGGCCGTGGCCGAGTTGGTCCAGTCGATCGCCTCGAGGTAGGCCACCTGCGAGAAGAGGATCGCGCCCAGGCTCACGCCCAGGATGGCAAGAAGGTCGCGTGGGCTCCTCCAGACGCCGGAGAGCTGCTCGCGGCCGCGCGCGGTGACGGCCGCCGCGATGAGGAACAGCCAGCAGGCCAGAAGCTCGCGCGCGCACACGAGCCAGAGCGGGTCGATGGCGTAGGTGTCCATGAGCCACTTTGAGACCGTGCCGTTGAGGCCCCAGAAGGTACCCCCCACGAGCGTGGCCACGATGCCGCGGCGAATGCGCCGCCGGCGCTCGAGGCCTCTCTCAGACAGCTGGTTCTTCTCGGCCACGCGCCCTCCCTGCTCAAAACGGCCCACGATAGCCTACCATCTTCCGCACGCGGTCGGAATATCAAATCTCTCCGCGGATTTCTGGCACTTTCAAGGGCCTCCGAGGGCCCAAAAGTGCCAGAAATCCGCGGAGAGATTTGATGTGCGCCAATGGCACGGCCGCCTGCGCTATGCTCAGCTGAGAGAAAACGACAAGGGAGGTATCATGAGCGAGAAGGACTTTCGGGCCGCCGACCCAGACCTCGCCGTCGGCACCGCGCACGCCGGCTTCACCGTCACCCGCACAGAACCCCTGCCGGAGATCTCCGGACAGGCCTACGTCATGCGCCACGACGCCACCGGCGCCCGCGCGCTCTGGCTTGCCTGCGCGGACACCAACCGGTCCTTCTCGATCTCCTTCAAGACGCCGCCCGCCGACGACACGGGCGTCTTTCACATCATCGAGCACTCGGTGCTCTGCGGGTCGGACCGCTACCCGGTGAAGGAGCCCTTCGTCAACCTGCTCAAGACGAGCATGCAGACGTTCCTGAACGCCATGACCTTCCCCGACAAGACCATGTACCCCGTGGCCTCGACCAACGTGGCGGACCTCGAGAACCTCATGGGCGTCTACCTGGACGCGGTGCTGCACCCGGCCATCTACGGCCGCCCGCGCATCTTCGAGCAGGAGGGCTGGCACCTCGAGGCCGCAGACGACGGCTCGCTCTCCTACAACGGCGTGGTCTTCAACGAGATGAAGGGCGCCCTCTCCGACCCCGAGGACGTCCTCTACCAGGAGCTCACCCGCCAGCTCTTCCCGGACACCGCCTACGGACACGAGTCCGGCGGCAACCCGCGCGCCATCCCCACCCTCACCTACGAGGCCTTCCTCGACGCGCACGCCCGCCACTACGCGCTCGCCAACAGCTACACCATCCTCTACGGCGACCTGGACATAGACCGCGAGCTCGCCCTCATCGACGCCCACTTCCACGGCGCCGTGCGTCCCGGCGAGGGCGGCCGTGCGGCCGGGGAGCCCAACCCGCTCCGGCTCCAGGCGCCCGTGCGCCCCGAGCGCGTGGAGCGCCGGATGGCCACGGCGCCGAGCAACGCCTCGATCGGCCTCTCCTACGTGCTCGGCACGGCGGCGGACCGCACGCGCGTGCTCGCCGTCGACGTCCTTCTGGACGCGCTCTGCGGCTCCAACGAGGCCCCGCTCAAGCGCCGCGTCCTGGACGCGGGCCTCGCCGACGACTTCTCCGCGATGCTCGTGGACGGCGTGCTCCAGCCCCAGGCGCTCTTCCTGCTGCACGGCCTCAGGCCCGGCGCGGGCGAGCGGTTCCGCGCCTTGGTGGAGCAGTCCTGCGCCGAGCTCGCGGAGGGCGGCATCCCGCGCGACAAGCTCGAGGCGGCGCTTGCCCAGGCCGAGTTCAACCTCCGCGAGCGCGACTTTGGCGGCTACCCCGACGGCGTGGCGCTCTCCATGGCCGTGATGTCGAGCTGGCTCTACGACGACGAGCGGCCCCTCGACTACCTGCGCTACGAGGACGCCCTCAACGAGCTCAAGCGCGGGCTCGACGACGGTTCCTTCGAGCGGCTGCTCCGCGAGCTCGTCTGCGAGAGCGCGCACGCGGCCGAGGTCGAGCTCGTGCCAACGGAGGAGGGCGACGACGCCGAGGAGGCCGCCGAGCTCGAGCGCCTGCGGGCGGGGATGGACGAGAAGGACCTCGAGGCCGTGCGCGCCGAGGTGGCGGCGCTCCGCGCCGAGCAGGAGGCGCCCGACTCCCCGGAGGCCCTCGCGACGCTCCCCCAGCTCACCCCGGCCGACGTCGAGCCGCCCGCGCCCGAGCCCGCGCCGCTCGAGGTGGAGGCGCCGCTCCCCTGCGTGGCCCACGAGCTCGACACCCACGGCATCGACTACGTCTACCACTACTTTGACCTGCGCCGGCTCGCCTTTGCGGAGCTGCCCTGGGTGGGCGTTCTGACCGACGTCATCGGGCGCCTGGACACGGCGCGCCACTCCGCCTCCGACCTCGACACCCTCGTGGAGGCCAACCTCGGCGGGCTCGACTTCTTCGTGGAGACGGGCACGCGCGATGACGACCTCTCCTTCGCGGCGCCGCGCCTCGTGGTGGGGGCCTCGGCCCTCTCCGAGAAGGTCGACGCGCTCGCCCACCTCCCACGCGAGGTCTGGGGGGAGACCTCCTACGCCGACACCGACCGCATCCGCGACATCCTCACGCAGCGCAAGGTCGCCCTCGAGCAGTACTTTGTGAGCTCGGGCCACGCCGCGGCGAGCCGCCGGGCCAACGCGTACTTCTCGTCCGCCGCCGTGGCCTCGAGCCACATGGGCGGGCTTGACTACTACCTCTTCCTGCGCGAGCTGCTCGCGTCCTGGGACGAGCGGGCCGGCGAGATCCCGGCGCGGCTCTCCGCGCTCGCGGCGCGCGTCTTCACGGCCGACGAGGTGACCGTGAGCTTCACGGGCCCCGCGCGCGACCGCGACCGATTCTGGGAGGCCGGCGGCACGCTCGGGCTCTCGAGGACGGGCGCGGTCGAGCACGTCCTCGAGGTCCCGACGCCCGAGCCGCGCAACGAGGGCTTTGTCATCCCGTCGCCGGTCAGCTACGTCGTGCGCGCCGCCGCGCCATCGACGGCCGACGCCGGCACCCCGGGCCTCTGGGCCGTCGCCGCGCGCGCCCTCTCCTACGACTGCCTCTGGAACGAGGTGCGCGTGAAGGGCGGCGCCTACGGCTGCGGCTTCAAGCGCTCGACGGAGGGGCTCACGCTCTTCTGGTCCTACCGCGACCCGTCCCTCGACGCCACGCTCTCCCGCTATGACGCGGCGGCGGCGTGGCTCGCGGGCTGGGAGCCCGCGCGCGAGGAGCTCGACGGCTACGTGGTGGCCACCGTCGCCGCGCACGACGCCCCGGTGAAGCCCCGCCAGATGGCGCGCCGCCAGGACGTGGCCCGCTTCGACGGCAGGCCGGCCGGCTGGCGCGACGAGGTGCGCGCGCAGGAGCTTGCCGCCACGGCCGAGGACATCCGCTCGCTTGCCGCCGCGCTCGCCGGCGAGCGGGCCGCCCGCGGCGTGTGCGTCTTCGGCGGTCGCGAGGCCCTCGAGGCGAGCGGGCTCGACCTCCAGATCACCGAGCTCGTGAGCGAGTGACCCCCATGCCGCGGAGGGACGGCCCCCTCGCCTCGCTCCTCGCGACCGCGGGCCTGCTCGCGCTCGCCACGCTCGCGGGCGCGGCGCTGCGCGCGGCGGGCCTCCAGGAGGCCGCGGTCGTGGTCGTCTACGTGCTCGCCGTCATCGGCGTGGCGCTCGCCACGCCGGGCGGGCCGTGGTGCCTCGTCGCCTCGGCGCTGGCCGTCCTCGCCTTCAACTTCTTCTTCGCCGCGCCCACGCTCTCCCTCGCGGCGCTCGACCCCGCCATGCCGGGGACCTTCGTCGTGATGTTCGCCGTGGCGCTCGTGGCGGGGCACCTCGCCGCGCGCCTGCGCCTCCAGGCGCGAGCGGCCGAGGCGGCCCGCACGCGCACCCAGGCGCTGCTGGACCTCTCCCAGCGCCTCCAGGACTGCACCGCGCAGGCGGACGTCATCGCCGCCATGGCCGCCACCGCCACCGGGCCGCTCGGCCGCTCGCTCGCCTGGTACCCGGCCGCCGGCGGGCGGGCGCTCGGCGAGCCCGCGCTCTTCTCGGCAGACGGCTCGTCGGTCGTGGAGGAGGGCACGGTCGCGCTGCGCGCGCTCGCAAACGGCGAGCCCGCCGGGTCCGGGACGCGGGCCTTTGGCGCGGCCGCAGGGCTCTACCAGCCTGTCGGCCCCGCGGGGCGCCCGCACGGCGTGGCGGGGGTCATCCCCGCCGCCGGCCTCTCCGCCGAGGAGCGCGACCTCTGGGACTCCGTCTGCGGGCTCGTGGCCCTTGCGCTCGACCGCGTGGACGCCCTCGAGCAGCGCGAGGAGGAGGCGGTGCGCGCCCGCGACCAGAAGACCCGCGCCGACCTGCTGCGCTCCATCTCGCACGACCTGCGCACGCCGCTCACCTCGATCGCGGGCACCGCGGACGTTCTTTTGGAGGCGGGAGACGCGCTCGACGGCGCGGCGCGCGGGCGCCTGCTCGCCGCGATCCGGGACGACGCCCGCTGGCTGCGCGGCACCGTGGAGAACCTCCTCACGGTCACGCGTCTCGAGGAGGGCGGGGTGAGCCCGCTCGCGGACGTGGAGCTCGTGGACGACCTCGTCGAGGAGGCCCTGCGGCACGCCGTGGCCGACCCCGCGCACCCCGTGCGCTTTGAGCCGACGGCCGCCCCCCTGCTCGTGCGCGCCGACCCGTCGCTCGTGGTGCAGGCGCTCGTGAACCTGGTCAACAACGCCGTGGCGCACACGCCGGCCGGGTGCTCCGTCACGGTCTTCGCCGCGCGCTCGGGCGCGCGCGTCGAGCTCTGCGTGGCGGACGACGGCCCGGGCATCCCGGATTCCAAGAAGGACCTCATCTTCGAGGCCTTTCACAGCGGGTCGGGCACGCTGCCCGACGGCACCCGCAGCGTGGGCCTTGGCCTCTCCGTCTGCCGTGCCGTCGCGCGGGCCCATGGGGGCGACGTCTGCGTCCGCGACCGCACGCCCCACGGCTCCGTCTTTGTCCTCTCCCTTCCCGCCGAGGAGGTTCCCGATGTCTGACGCCTCGCACGGACCCGCGCTCGTCCTCGTCGTGGAGGACGACCCCGCGATCGCAAACCTCGTCCGCACCGCGCTCGAGTCGCATGGGGCCCGAGTGGCCGTGGCCGGGACGGCCGCGGAGGCCATCTCGCGCGCGGCCGAGCTCTCCCCCGGGGTCATCCTGCTCGACCTGGGCCTGCCGGACGCGGACGGCATCGAGGTCGTCCGGCGGGTGCGCACCTGGTCCCAGAGCCTCCCGATTATCGTGGTCTCCGCGCGCGCGGAGGACGCCGACAAAATCGGCGCGCTCGACGCCGGCGCGGACGACTACCTCGTGAAGCCCTTCTCGGTGGGGGAGCTTCTCGCCCGCGTGCGGGTGGCGCTGCGCCGCGCGAGCCACGAGCCCGGAGCCCCTGGGTCGTCCACCTTCGAGGACGGCGGGCTCGTGATCGACTACGCGGCCGGAATCGCCCGCGTGCGCGGGGAGGAGCTTCGCCTCACGCCCATGGAGTACCGGCTGCTCGTCCTTCTCTCCCAAAACGCCGACAAGGTCCTCACCCACCAGTACCTGCTCGAGCACGCCTGGGGCGAGGGGCAGGTGGGGGACCTCGCGTCGCTTCGCGTGCTCATGGCGTCCCTGCGCAAGAAGCTCGCCCGCGCCGGGGCGGACGGCCTCATCCAGACCCACGTGGGCGTGGGCTACCGCCTGCTCCGGCAGGCCTGACAAAGGCGGTGGGGCACCTTTGCCAGGGCGCCCCACCTGCGGCGTTAATGCGGTCTTTATACCGGCACACCCCTTCTTAACAGGGTCTTTATGCCCATGGCGTGACATTTTGACCACATGCCCGCCCGTCGCGGACGACCGGCTCGCGCTGACCTACCCTAGCCGCGTACGACAGCAGCGAGTAGGAAGGGCGCGATGATGGCCACCGGTCAGACGCAGCCCGTCGCCGTGCAGAGGCTCACGGCGGACAGGGTCTTCTCGGCGCTGGGGACCTCTGCGGCGGGGCTCACGCAGGCAGAAGCCGAGGCCCGTCAGGCAAAGCAGGGCAAGAACCTCATCCAGACCGAGAGGAAGAAGTCCCCGGTCCTGGCGTTTCTCTCCAACTTCACCCACCTCATGGCGTGCCTGCTGTGGGCGGCCGGAATCATCGCCTTCGTGGCGGGGCTACCGGAGCTGGGCGTGGCGGTGTGGATGGTGAACCTCATCAACGGGTGCTTCAGCTTCTGGCAGGAGTACCGCGCCGGAAAGGCGACGGACGCCCTCAAGAAGATGCTCCCCTCCTACGCCACCGTCATCCGCGACGGCCAGGAGCAGAAGATCTTGGCCGAGGACCTCGTGCCCGGCGACGTGATGGTGCTCGCGGAGGGCGACAAGATCTCCGCCGACGCCCGCGTGGTGCGCGCGAGCGACCTGCAGGTCAACCAGTCAACGCTCACCGGCGAGTCCAACCCCGTGCGCAAGACGTCGGACGCCGTGCTCGAGGAGGACCTCACGCAGGCGGAGACGCCCAACCTCGTGTTCGCGGGGACCTCGGTCTCGGAGGGCAACGGGCGCGTCGTGGTCACGCGCATCGGCATGGACACGGAGTTCGGCAAGATCGCGCACCTCACGCAGAACATGGAGGAGGCCGAGAGCCCGCTGCAGCTGCAGCTCAACCGCACGACCAAGCAGATCACGGTCTTCGCGGCCTGCATGGGCGTGGGCTTCTTCGCCCTTGACCAGCTCTTCGTGGGAAGCGAGCTCGCGGCGGCCTTCATCTTCTCCCTCGGCATGGTCGTGGCCTTCATCCCCGAGGGGCTCCTGCCCACGGTGACGCTCTCGCTTGCCATGGCCGTCCAGCGCATGAGCAAGAGAAACGCCCTCGTGAAGAAGCTCAACTCCGTGGAGACGCTCGGGTCGTGCTCGGTCATCTGCACGGACAAGACGGGCACGCTCACGCAGAACGAGATGACGGTGAACCACCTCTGGACCGTGACGGCCGAGTACGAGGTCACGGGCGTGGGCTACGGGCCCGAGGGCGAGGTGCGCGTGGCGGGCCACCGCATACAGGCCGCCCATGACGACGACCTGCGCCTGCTCGTGGCCGGCGGGGCGCTCTGCTCCAACGCGCGCCTGCTCCCGCCCGAGGAGGAGGGCGGGCGCTACACCGTGCTCGGGGACCCCACCGAGGCCTGCCTGCTCGTGGCCGCCCAGAAGGCGGGCGTGGACCCCGCCGAGCAGGAGCGGGCGTGGCCGCGCGTGCGCGAGCTCCCCTTTGAGAGCCGCCGCAAGCGCATGACGACGGTGCACCAGCTGCCGGAGGAGCTCGACGGCGCGCGTCGCGTGGCCTTTGTCAAGGGCGCCCCCAACGAGATCTTGCGCCTCTCGACCCGCTGCCGCGCCTACGAGCAGACGGTCCCCATGACCGACGAGCTGCGCGAGAAGATCGCGGCGGCCAACGACTCCTACGCCGCCGACGGCCTGCGCGTCCTTGCCGTGGCCTACCGCCCGCTGCGCGCCGACGACGAGACGCTGCCGCGCTCCGTGAGCGCCTACGAGCCGGACAACGTCGAGCGCGACCTCGTCTTCGTGGGCCTTACGGTCATGCAGGACCCGCCGCGCCCCGAGGTCGCCGACGCCGTGGAGCAGTGCCGGCGCGCCGGCATCCGCGTCATCATGATCACCGGCGACTACGGCCTCACCGCCGTCTCCATCGCGCGCAAGATCGGCATCGTGCGCGGCGAGCGCCCGCGGGTCCTCTCGGGCGTGGAGCTCGAGCGCATCAGCGACGACGAGCTCAAGGAGGCCCTCTCCGGCGAGGTGGTCTTTGCCCGCATGGCGCCCGAGCAGAAGCTGCGCGTGGTCGAGAACCTCCAGCAGATGGGAGAGATCGTGGCCGTCACGGGGGACGGCGTGAACGACTCCCCCGCCCTCAAGAAGGCCGACATCGGCGTGGCCATGGGCATCACGGGCACCGACGTGGCCAAGGAGGCCGCCGACATGGTCCTCACCGACGACAACTTCGCCTCGATCGTCCACGCCATCGAGGAGGGCCGCGCGGTCTACGCCAACATCCGCAAGTTCATGCTCTACATCCTGAACTCCAACATGCCCGAGGCCGTGCCCTCGGCCGTCTACCTGCTCTCCGGGGGCGCCGTGCCGCTGCCGCTCACCACGATGCAGATCCTCACCATCGACCTTGGCACGGACATGCTGCCGGCCCTGGGCCTGGGGTGCGAGGCGCCGGAGGCAGACGTCATGGACCGCCCGCCGCGCGACCCCAAAGAGCCCCTGCTCACGGGCAAGCTCATGCGCAAGGCCTTCCTCTGGTACGGGCTCATGGGCGGCGTGGTCTCCATGGCGGCCTACCTCTTCGCGCAGCTGGAGGCCGGGTGGGCCCCGGGGCTCGAGATGTTCGGCGTGGCCGCCGACCTCGACCCCGTCTACGTGCGCGCCACGACCATGTGCCTCGCGGCGATCGTGTTCGCCCAGATCGGCCAGGTCCTGAACTGCCGCACCGAGACCGCCTCGGTCTTCTCGCGGGGGCTCTTCTCCAACCGCCACATCAACGTCGGCATCGTCTTCGAGGTCTGCCTTATCGTGTTCATAACGCTCTTCCCGCCCTTCCAGGCGGTGTTCCACACGAGCCCGCTCGGGGTCTGGGACTACGCGTTCCTCTGCTGCCTGCCGCCGATCGTGCTCGCGGTCGAGGAGGCCCGGAAGGCCCTGTTCCGTCACGTCAAGCGGCGCCGCGCGGGCGCCGAGGGGAGGTAGTGCCATGAACGTCATCGTAGTGGGCGCGGGCCACATGGGACGCGGGCTCGCGGAGCGCCTGAGCCGCCAGGGGCACGACGTCACCGTCATAGACCGCGACGCCGGGGAGCTCGACGAGCTCGACGAGGGCTTTGCCGGCAGGCGCGTGGTCGGCGTGGGGTTTGACCGGGAGGTCCTCGCCGAGGCGGGGGTGGAGCGCGCGAGCGCCGTCATCGCCTGCACCTCCTCCGACGAGGCCAACATCGTCATCGCGCGCATCGCGCGCGGAACCTACCGCGTGCCGCGCGTGATCGCCCGGCTCTACGACATCAGCAAGGCAGAGACGTATCGACGCCTGGGCATCCAGACCATCTCCACCACCGACTGGGGCATCCGCCACGCCTGCGAGCTCATCACCTACCAGGAGATGGACACGGTGCTGGAGATCGGGTCGGGGGACGTCCAGCTCGTGCGCAGCGACGTCCCGGCCCTTCTCGAGGGGCGACCCGTGCGCGAGGTCACGGCCATCGGCGAGGTCGAGGTCGTGGCGGTCTCGCGCAACAACGAGACCTTCATCCCCACCCTGGGGACCGTCCTGGAGCACGGGGACGTCATCTACGCGGCCGTGGCGTCGAGCGCCTCGGCGAAGTTCCGCTACATGCTCGGCACGAGCGCGTAAGGAGGGGCCATGGACATCATCATCGTTGGCGGCGGAAAGACCGGCATCCATCTCGCGGCGCTGCTCACCGAGGACGGCTACCGCATCCGCATCATCGAGTCCCGCAAGGGGCTCGTGCCCCACCTGCGCGACCGGTTCGGCGAGCGCGACGTCATCCTCGGCAACGGCGCCGACCCGCACACCCTCGAGCGCGCCGGCATCCTCCATGCCGACGTCGTGGTGGCGGCGACGGGCTCCGACGAGGTCAACCTCGTGGTCTCCACCCTCGCCAAGATGGAGTACAACGTGAGCCGCGTGGTGGCGCGCGTGAACGACCCGGCCAACGCTTGGATGTTCAACGAGTCCATGGGCGTCGACGTGGGCATCAACCAGGCGGACATCCTCGCGCGCTCCGTGCAGGAGGGGCTCGACCTGAAAGACGTCTTCACGATCTTGCGCCTTGGCAAGGACGGCCATGCCGTCGTGCGCGTGGAGGTGCGGCCCGGCTCGCACGTCGTGGGCGAGGCACTGCGCGACGTCAAGCTGCCCGGCCAGACCATCCTCGTGGCCATCGACCGCGGGGGCGACATCATCGTCCCCAAGGGGGGCACCCGCTTCGCCGCGGGCGACAAGATCATCGCCTTCACCAACGCCGAGGGACGCTCGCGCCTCCATCGCGCCTTCGCCTAGGGGTGCGGCCCCCCTCGAACCTTGCGAAAGCATAAGGCACGCGCAACCTTGTGCGATGGCACCCCGTCGGCCGGCGCCGGACAATGGTCCCGACAAGCCGGAGAAAGGGGTCCATGATGGTCCAGCAGCTCTACGTCCTTCTTGCCACGCTCGCCACCCTGCTCGTCCTGGGGCCCATCGCGCTCTGGCCCGTCATCCAGGAGCGCCTGGACGGAGCCAGGTAGCGGGACCCAGGCCGCATAACCCGACAGTTTTGGCCAAATCTCGCCGAATGTGTCGGGTTATGCGACCCTGGCGGCACGAAGCGGCACGACCCTCTAGACGAGCAGGTCCTCCAGCCGCAGCTTGGGCACGCAGTGGGTGCCGTCGGGCTCGCGCCAGTAGGCAAGGCCGTGCTCGGTGTCGGGCCCCTCGAGCAGCACGCGCTCGCCCCGGCCGCCCACGGCCAGCACGAGCGCCGGGACCAGGCCCTCCGGCAGCGCGAGCTCCTCGGCGAGGCCCGCGTCGAAGCTGCGTAGCATGCAGCAGCCGAGGCCCCGCGCGCAGGCGGAAAGCGCCATCGTCTGCGCCGCGATGCCCACGTCAATGAGGCGGATGGGGTTGTCCGCAAGGCCCTCCGGCACGCAGATCACCACGTAGCCGTGCGGGCGCTCGTCCTCGGAGGGGCCGTCCCAGTCCTTGTAGAGGGCGGCCCAGCGCAGGTGCGGGAAGACGGCGTCGCACGCGTCCCTCTCGCCCACCACGCGAAAGCGCAGCAGCTGCATGTTGTTGCCGCACGGCGCCAGGCGCGCCGCGTCGACGAGGTCCGCAAGCACCGCGGGCCCCACGCGCTCGTCGCTGAAGCGCCGGTAGGTTCGCGACGCCGCCACCAGGTCCTGGAACTCCCCGCCACTCATGTGACGCTCCCTCCTATCTGTCCAAAACGGCGCAAAAGGGGCCTGCCCCCTTTTGCGCCGTCAGAGAACTGGGCCGTCGATGAGGCCCAGGCGCACGCAGGCGTTCCAGATGCCGTCCTCGTCCACGCCGTCGGTCACGTACGTCGCGGCCGCGCGGGCGTCGGCGCCGCCGTTCCCCATGGCCACCGACGTGCCCACCACGCCGAACATGTCCACGTCGTTGCCGCCGTCGCCAAAGGCCACGCACTCGCGCGGGTCGAGCCCGAGCTCGTCCATGACAATGCGCACGCCCGCGTCCTTGCCGCCCGCGTCCGGCATGCCGTCCACAAAGAGCTCGCTCCAGCGCGTGGTCTTGCAGTGGCGGGTCACGTCGAGCAGCAGGCGCTCCTCGCCCGGGGCGAGGAAGACGTTGAGCTGGTAGACGTCGTGCTCGAGCGCCCAGGAGACGTCCCCGAGCTCAAAGTGGTTGTGCGTGAGCTCCTCCATGGCACGCACGCGCGCGTTGGAGGAGCTCAGGTACATGCGGTCGCGCTCCATGAAGAGGCACGCAAAGGTCCCGCGGCGCACCTCCCCCACCACGGCCGCCACGTCGTCCGCGTCAAGCGGGTTGGAGTGCAGCACGCGCCCTCCCACCTCGACGAGCTGGCCGTTGAAGGTGATCGCGCCGGCAAAGTCCGTGAGGTCGACCATGTCGAGCAGGTAGCTCGTGCGACCCGTTGCCAGGATCGGCATGATGCCGGCCTCCGCGAGCGCGCGGACGGCCGCGCGCGTCGAGGCGGGCACGACGTTGCGCGCGTGGCTGAGCATCGTGCCGTCCACGTCCAGAAACACGGCGCGCACCGGCGCCGGGGCGGCCCAGGGGGCCAGGTTCCTCTTGCCCATGCGCTCCTCCCTGCTCGGCGCGAGCACGCTACATGCCGGCGGCGGCGATGGCGGCCACGGCCTCGCGCAGGCCGTCGGGCGGCAGCACGAGCGCCATGCGGACGTAGCCCTCGCCCGAGGGGCCAAAGCTCGCGCCCGGCGTCACGATCACGCCCGCGCGCTCCATGAGCTCGAGCGAGAAGGATACCGAGTCGGTGCGCCCCTGCGGCAGGCGCGCCCAGACGAACATCGAGCCGTGCGCGTTGGGCCGCTCCCAGCCGATGGCCTCGAGGCCGTCGCAGAGGGCGTCGCGACGCTCCTGGTAGAGCGCACGCTGGCGCTCGACGGAGTCGCGCGGCCCGGTGAGCGCGGCGATGGCGGCGTCCTGCTCGGGGTAGAACATGCCAAAGTCCACCTGGGAGCGGAGCTTGCGGGCGGCGGCCACCACGTCGGGCCGGCCCACGAGGAAGGACAGGCGCGCGCCCGTCACGTTGAAGGACTTGGAGAGCGAGAGAAACTCCACGCCCACCTCGGCGGCGCCGGGATAGGCCAGGAAGGAGCCGCCGGGCTCGCCGTCAAAGACGATGTCGGAGTAGGCGTTGTCGTGGATGACCACGAGGTCGTGCTCGCGCGCGAAGGCGATGGCCTCCTCGTAGACCTCCGGCGTGCCCACCGAGCCCACGGGGTTGGCGGGAAGCGAGAGGATGAGGTACTTGGCGGCGTCGGCGACCTCGGCGGGAATGTCGGCCAGGTGCGGCAGGAAGCCGTGCTCGGCCGTGAGCGGGTAGTAGGCCGGACGCGCGCCGGCGAGCAGCGTGGCGTTCTGGAAGACGGGGTAGCACGGGTCCGGGACCAGGCCGGTGTCGCCCGGGTCTGCCAGCGCGGCAACCACATGCCCCAGGCCCTCCTGCGTGCCCCGGCAGCTCATGACCATGTCGCGCGTGATGCCCGAGACGCCGAAGCGGCTCTCGTAGTAGGAGGACACGGCGTCGAGCAGCTCATCCTTGTCGTGAAGCGAGTAGCGCCAGTTGGCCGGGTCGGCCGCGCTCGCGCGCAGGGCCTCTATCACGTGGGAGGGAGGCTCGAAGTCGGGGGTTCCCACCGAGAGGTCGAAAACCCTCCGCCCCGCGGCCTCCAGCTCGCGGCGGCGCGCGTTGAGCGACGCGAAGACCTCGCTGCCAAACAGGTCGAGTCGCCTGGAGAACTCCATGGGCACCTTTCCCCTCTGTCCGTCGGCCGGACGCGACGCGACCCGTCATGTCCCACCAACGGACGACCATGCCATCCTCCCAAACACTGTAGCCCTTGGCGGCCCGCCGGTCGCCGGGCGTTTCAAAGCGTTCACAGGGAGCTCCACGGAAGGGTCAAAATCTCGTGTAGGGCAATTAGAAAAAAGGTTTTTTGGGCGCATTATGCCTACCTGCACGGATATGACTTATCAACAGCCTTCAACTTCTTCTCATCAATATCTAGTGTAGTTGTCGACACCAGGACACTAGAACTTGTGTCATAGTAGCTTCTAGCACGCAATCTACGACTTTGGGCGCGTCCCCCAGGGCGCGCCTTTTCAGCGAGAGGGGCCCGCATGAAGATCATCAAGCGCAACGGCTCGGAGGTCACCTTTGACATCTCCAAGATCGAGAACGCCATCCGCGCCGCCAACCTCGAGGCCCCCGAGGACGAGCGCCTCACCGAGCGCGAGATCAAGTTCGCCTCCCTGAACGTCACCGACGAGTGCATGGAGGCCGGCCACACCGTCACCGTCGAGGAGGTCCAGGACCTCGTCGAGGACCAGCTCATGGCCCTCGACCACTTTGACGTGGCGCGTCGCTACATCATCTATCGCTACGTGCAGAACCAGAAGCGCCACAAGAACACCACCGACGACAAGATCCTCTCCCTCATCGAGTGCAACAACGAGGAGGTCAAGCAGGAGAACTCCAACAAGAACCCCACGGTGGTCTCCGTCCAGCGCGACTACATGGCCGGCGAGGTCTCCAAGGACCTCACCATGCGCGAGCTGCTCCCCGCCGACATCGTCGAGGCCCACAACGAGGGCATCATCCACTTCCACGACTCGGACTACTTCGCGCAGCACATGCACAACTGCGACCTCATCAACCTCGAGGACATGCTGCAGAACGGCACGGTGATCTCGGGCACCCTCATCGAGCGCCCGCACAGCTTCTCCACCGCCTGCAACATCGCGACTCAGATCATCGCGCAGGTGGCCTCCTGCCAGTACGGCGGGCAGTCCATCTCGCTCACGCACCTCGCACCCTTCGTCGACGTCTCGCGCAAGAAGATCCGCCGCCAGGTCGAGGCCGAGATGGAGGCCATCGACGCCCACCCCGGCGAGGAGAAGCTCTCCCAGATCGTCGAGCGGCGCCTGCGCGAGGAGGTCGCCCGCGGCGTCCAGACCATCCAGTACCAGGTCGTCACCCTCATGACCACCAACGGCCAGGCGCCGTTCATCACGGTCTTCATGTACCTCAACGAGGCCAAGAACGAGCAGGAGAAGGCCGACCTCGCCCTCTGCATCGAGGAGATGCTCAAGCAGCGCTACCAGGGCGTCAAGAACGAGGAGGGCGTCTGGATCACGCCGGCCTTCCCCAAGCTCATCTACGTGCTCGAGGAGGACAACGTCCGCGAGGGCACCCCGTACTTCTACCTCACCAAGCTCGCGGCCAAGTGCACCGCCAAGCGCATGGTGCCCGACTACATCTCCGAGAAGAAGATGAAGGAGTACAAGCTGTCGGCGGGCGAGACCGAGGGCAACGGAGACTGCTACACCTGCATGGGCTGCCGCTCCTTCCTCACGCCGGACCGCTCGGGCAACGGCTTTGGCAACGTGGCCAACGCCGGCAACTACGAGCCGGGCAAGCCCAAGTACTACGGCCGCTTCAACCAGGGCGTCGTGACCATCAACCTCGTGGACGTGGCGCTTTCCGCGGGCCGTGACATGGACAAGTTCTGGCAGATCTTCGACGAGCGCCTCGACCTCTGCCACCGGGCCCTGCGCTGCCGTCACGAGCGCCTGCTCGGCACCACCTCGGACGCGGCGCCGATCCTCTGGCAGTACGGCGCGCTCGCCCGCCTCAAGAAGGGTGAGAAGATCGACAAGCTGCTCTACGGCGGCTACTCCACGATCTCCCTTGGCTACGCGGGGCTCTATGAGTGCGTGCGCGCCATGACCGGCCACAGCCACACCGACCGAGAGGCCACACCGTTCGCGCTGGCCGTGATGCAGCACATGAACGACCGCTGCGCCGAGTGGAAGGCCGCCGAGGACATCGACTACTCGCTCTACGGCACGCCGCTCGAGTCCACCACGTACAAGTTCGCCAAGTGCCTGCAGCGCCGCTTTGGCATCATCCCGGGCATCACGGACAAGGGCTACATCACCAACAGCTACCACGTCCACGTGACCGAGGAGATCGACGCCTTCACGAAGCTCCGCTTTGAGTCCGAGTTCCAGCGCCTCTCCCCCGGCGG
This sequence comes from Olsenella sp. An290, assembly GCF_002159535.1. Lineage (GTDB taxonomy): Bacteria > Actinomycetota > Coriobacteriia > Coriobacteriales > Atopobiaceae > Thermophilibacter. The sequence continues at coordinate 26,163 of NZ_NFIU01000014.1, forward strand.
GGCCATCTCCTACGTCGAGGTCCCCAACATGCAGGACAACCTCGAGGCCGTCATCTCCGTCATGCAGTACATCTACGACCACATCATGTACGCCGAGCTCAACACCAAGAGCGACTACTGCCAGGTGTGCGGCTACGACGGCGAGATCAAAATCGTGGAGGACGACGGCAAGCTCGTCTGGGAGTGCCCGCACTGCGGGAACCGCGACCAGTCCAAGATGAACGTCGCCCGACGCACCTGCGGCTACATTGGCACCCAGTTCTGGAACCAGGGTCGCACCGAGGAGATTCGCGACCGCGTGCTGCACCTGTAGACGCCCGTGACCATGCGGCCCGCCCGCGCCCGCCTTCCAGCGGGTCTCAGGCGGGCCGCATGGCGCAGAAAGTCCCTTCTGGTAGTGACTTGCCATTAAGTGAGTGCAGTTTGGCCCTTCTGGTAGTGGACATAGGGGCCCTTGGGCGCGGATTGGCACGAAGCATTTCATCATAAGCTGGCCTTTCCCCGCCAATCTTGGCACGAGGCCGCCCTACGGGCGGAAAAGCCCACTACCAAAACGTCGAAGCTGCACGTCATGGCGGCCATATCACTACCAGAACGCTAAGATTGCACCCGACGGTGCCCTGGGATCACCTCGGCACAGGGCAAACCCGAAACGACCCCCGAAAGAAGCGCCCATGAACTACGCGAACATCAAGTACTGCGACATCGCCAACGGCGTGGGGGTGCGCACGACGCTCTTTGTCTCGGGGTGTCGCCTGGGCTGCCCGGGGTGCTTCAACGAGGAGGCCTGGAGCTTCGAGGCGGGCGAGCCCTTCACGGACGACGTTGCCCAGAGAATCATGGACTCGCTCGACACGCCCTACGTGAGCGGGCTCACCATCCTGGGCGGGGAGCCGATGGAGCCGGAGAACCAGGCCGGGCTCGTGGGCTTTCTCGAGGCGGTGCGCGAGCGCTTTGGAGCCACCAAGAGCATCTGGCTCTTTTCAGGCCACACCTGGGAGCAGCTTGCGCCCGGCGGTCCCTGGAACCTGGGCGACGTGACGGACCGCATCCTGGACACGCTCGACGTCCTCGTGGACGGCCCCTTCGTCGAGGCCAGGCACGACATCACGCTGCGCTTTCGTGGCTCATCAAACCAGCGCATCATCGACGTGCCGGCCACGCTGAGGGCCCCGGGCGACGAGGTGGTCTGGTGGCAGGACGACCCCGTCTTCTCCTCTCACTCGATTGAGTAGGCGCCACGCGCCACGGCGCGACAAAAAGTGAGGCCCCCTCGGGTTAAACATCAACTACGCAACCTACCCTACCGTCCGCCGACCTGGGGCCACCTCCCGCGGATACGCTCGGGGCGCCCCGTCATCGGACGGGGCCCTGACCTCCCTGTGCAGAATCGCGTCAGCCAGCCGAAAGACAACGCTCGCGTCCTACCTGCTAGGCTCCTTCGCACCCCGTCGAGAAGGAGGAGCCCATGTCCGTCCTGTCTGGCATCGTCAGCACGGCCCTGCACGGAACCCAGCCGCCCTACGCGCACATGAGCGAGGAGGACGCCGAGCTGTTCTACACGACGCTCAACGCGCTGCTCGTCTACGCCAACGAGCAGCTGCACGTCGTCCGACCGCAGACGCTTCGCGTGCGCCCCGAGAACCCGCTCATGATCTATGCAAACGGCGGCCGCGTGTCCGAGGAGCTCTGGCGGAGGCGCGCACTCGTGGCGGACTTCGTGCGCGAGAACCCACGGGGCCTCTCCAGGGAGCAGCTTGCCGTGGCCCGCCCCTGGCGGTACGCCCTGCGCGACGCCTTCTGCGTTCTGGACGCCACCCCGGACCGGCTTGTGGCCATGAACCAGGACCGGCTCTTCGTGGTAGGCGCCATGCAGGACCCCGCGGACGAGCACGTGCACGGCACGCCCTCGCTCGACCTCCTCACGCTCCTCCCCTTCAAGGGCGGCATCGTCCCAAGCGGCATGACGCTCCACCTCTCCCCCAGGCCCGTCGCGGGCGCCCTGCCATCAATCGTCGAGCAGGCGCGCGAGCTTGCGGCGCGCCCCGTCATCGCCACGGCACATGACCTCGTGGCGTACGCGCGCATGATTCCCGACGAGGAGAACCGCGTGGGGCCCCTCTTCCAGCAACGGGTGGACGAGGGCTTTGCGAGCGGTGCGCTGGCCTAGCGCAAGCGGGATGACGAGGCGGGAGCTGCCGGGCACCCCGTACGCAACGGGGGGGCGTGACGGCCGGCAGAACCGCTCAGGCACACGGGCACCGGCCCAGCCCCTCGTCCCCCTACGCCGTCGCCAGCTTCCCGAAGGCGTGCTCGGCCAGCCGCTCGAAGGCCTCCTGCACGCGCGAGAGCGGCAGCGCGAGGTTCACGCGGATGTGGCAGGACCCGTTGAAGGCGCGCCCGTCCTGCCAGTAGACCCCCACGCGCCAACCGGCGCGCAGGAGGTCGTCGAGCGTGCGCCCGCTCTTCTCGCACCACTGCGAGCAGTCAAGGAAGAGCATGTAGGTGCCCTGCGGGCGGAAGACGCTCACACCCGGCAGGCGCCGCTCGATGAAGTCGCACGCCCAGTCCACGTTGCCGGCGATGACCTGGTTGAGCTCGTCCGCCCAGGCACGACCCTCGGGGCCGTAGGCGCCGATGAGCGCGTGCTGCGAGAGCACGTTCATGCTGTTGTAGTGGGGCTTGGCGCCCTTGGACTCCACGCGATCGCGCAGATAGTCGCTGTAGATGACGTGGTAGCTGCCTATGAGGCCAGCAAGGTTGAAGGTCTTGCTCGGCGCGTAGAGCGCGACCGTCCGCTCGCGCGCGTCTGCGGAGACCGACTGCGTGGGGACGTGCTCGTACCCCGGGCGCACGATGTCGGACCAGATCTCGTCGGAGATGACCACGCAGTCGTGGGCGCGGAAGAGCTCCATCGCGCGCTCGACCTCCCAGCGCTCCCACACGCGCCCGCAGGGGTTGTGCGGCGAGCAGAAGATGGCCACGTGGATGCGCTCCTCGGCGAGGCGCCGCTCCATGTCCTCGAAGTCCATGCGCCAGGTGCCGGATTCGTCGCGCACGAGCGGCGAATGAACGATCCTGAAGCCGTTGTCCTCGAGCGCGTGCGTGAAGCCCACGTAGGTGGGGCTGTGCACGAGCACCGGGTCCCCCGGCGCCGCAAAGGACGTGAGCGCCGAGACCACGCCGCCGAGCACCCCGTTCTCGTAGCCGATGTGGCGCGGCTCGAGGTCGCCCACACCCTTGCGATCGCGATGCCAGTCAATGATGGCCTGGTAGTAGGCCTCGCTCGGACGGAAGTAGCCAAAGGTGGGGTGCCTCAGGCGCTCCTCGATGGCGCGGGTGATCGGGGGCGCAACGGGAAAGCTCATGTCCGCCACCCACATGGGGATGGGGTCAAAGCCAGCATCGGGCGCAGGGTAGCCGGAGCCCGGCGCGCCGATGGCATCGAGCGCGAGGGCGTCGTGGCCCGCACGCTCCAGGATGGTGGTGAAGTCGTAGGTCATGGGAGTCCCTTCGTCGCAGCTATCCTCTGCTAGGATACCCCCATCCCCTTCCGGCCAGAACAGGAGGCTCGCCATGAGAATCGAGCACGCCGCCCTCTACGTGAACGACCTCGAGGCCGCGCGCGAGTTCTTCGTCCGCTTCTTCGGCGCCGCCGCGGACAAGGGCTACCACAACCCGCGCACGGGCTTCCGCTCCCACTTTCTCACCTTTGACGACGGGGCGCGCCTCGAGCTCATGACCCGTCCGGACATGACGGACGCCGAGAAGGACCTCGCGCGCACCGGCTGGGCGCACCTTGCGTTCTCCGTGGGCTCCGAGGCCGAGGTCGACCGCCTCACCGCCGAGCTCGCCGCCGCGGGATACGAGGTCGTGAGCGGGCCGCGCACCACGGGCGACGGCTACTACGAGTCCTGCGTCCTCGGCCCCGAGGGCAATCAGGTGGAGATCACGGCGTAGACGGACGGCGGGCGGCGCGGCGGCTCCTGGCACCGCGTCGCCCCTCCGGCCAAACGGCAGCCCGGACCTTAGCCCAGGGCCTCTACGATCTTGTCGCCCATCGCGACGGTGCCGAGCACGCGGTCAGCCGGCGTGGCCTCGTCGGCGATGTCCACGGTGCGCCAGCCCTCGTCGAGCACGCGCGTGACCGCGGCGGCAAGCTCGTCGGCGGCGGCGTCCATGCCAAAGCTGTAGCGCAGCATGAGCTCAACCGAGAGGATCTGCGCGATCGGGTTGGCGATCCCCTGCCCCGCGATGTCGGGCGCCGAACCGTGGCTCGGCTCGTAGAGCGCCGTGCCGTCGCCCAGGCTCGCGGAGGCGAGCATGCCGAGCGAGCCCGTGAGCATGGAGGCCTCGTCGGAGAGGATGTCGCCGAAGGTGTTCTCGGTCACGAGGACGTCGAACTGAGCCGGGTTGGCGATGAGCTGCATCGCGGCGTTGTCCACGTACATGTCCTCGAGCTCGACGTCGGGGTACTCGGCGGCGATGTTGTGCGCGACCTCGCGCCACATGCGGGAGGTGTCGAGCACGTTGGCCTTGTCCACGGAGTGCACCTTGCCGCGGCGGCGGCGCGCCGCGTCGAAGGCCCAGCGAACCACGCGGTCGACCTCGTACTCGGAGTACTCCAGGATGTCGCGCGCGTACTCGCCGCGCGCTCCGCCCACGCCGGCCCCCTCGACGCCCATCATGCGCTCGTGGCCGCCAAAGTAGAGGCCGCCCGTGAGCTCGCGCACGATGATGAGGTCAACGCCCGTGAGCACCTCGCGCTTGAGGGTGGAGGCGTCGATGAGCGCGTCGAACATGCGCACCGGGCGGAGGTTCAGGTAGAGCCCGAGCTCCTTGCGGATGGCAAGCAGGCCCTGCTCCGGCCGCACGGCCCCCACGCGGGTGTCGGTCCACTTGGGCCCGCCCACCGCGGCGAGAAGAACCGCGTCGGCCGCGCGCGCCGCCTCGAGCGTCTCGGGCGGGAGCGCCGAGACGGGGCCGCCGGCGGCCTCGGTGGCGTCGATCGCCGCGCCGCCGATGAGCTGGTCCTCGCAGACGAACTCGACGTCGTGCTTCTTGCCCAGCGCCGCGAGGACCTTCTTGCCCTCGGCGATGATCTCGGGCCCGATGCCGTCGCCCGGCAGGGTGCAGACGTGATAGGTCGCAGACGCCATGACTAGTTACCGCCCTTCTCGGCAAGCACGCGCTTGGTGCGCGCGACGAGCCCGCCGTCGTTGATGATCTCCTGGATGAACGGCGGGAACGGCTGCGCCTGGAAGGTGGCGCCCGTGGTCTCGTCCGTGATGGTGCCGGTGTCCGCGTCAACGGAGACGGTGTCGCCGTTGGAGATGGCGTCGACGGCCTCGGGGCACTCGAGGATGGGCAGGCCCATGTTGATCGAGTTGCGATAGAAGATGCGCGCGAAGCTCTTGGCGATGACGCAGGACACGCCGGCCGCCTTGATGGCCACGGGCGCGTGCTCGCGACTGGAGCCGCAGCCGAAGTTCTCGTCCGCGACCACGATGTCGCCCGGCTGCACGCGGCTCACGAACGTGGGGTCGAGGTCCTCGAGGCAGTGCTTGGCGAGCTCCGCCGGGTCAGAGGTGTTGAGGTAGCGCGCCGGAATGATGACGTCGGTGTCGATGTCTCGTCCGTACCTAAAGACAGTTCCCTTGAACTGCATGGGTCTTCCTCCTCGTTACGTGCCCGGGTCGTGGGACATGCCCCGTGCTCAAACAGTTGCTGCGCAAAACTGCGCGCGGGGCATGTCCCACGACCCCGCGAAGCGTGCATAAAACCCGGCGGTAAGAGGAGCTGCCTTGCGGACCGCGCCATCGCGGGACCTCCACCGCCTGGATAGAAGTGCTGCCGTCCGGGGTTCTTCTCGTCCAGCGACTTCTGAGCGAAGCGAAGTGAGCTGGCGAGAAGAACCCCGGACGGCCCAGAGACGCTACAGGTCCGAGGGCAGGGCGATGTGCCCCGCGACGGCCGAGGCGGCCGCGACGGCGGGACTCGCCAGGTAGACCTCGGAGGTGGGGTCGCCCATGCGGCCGACGAAGTTGCGGTTGGTGGTGGAGACGCACTTCTCGCCGGCGGCCAGGATGCCCATGTAGCCGCCCAGGCAGGGGCCGCAGGTGGGCGTGGAGACCACGCAGTGGGCGTTCACGAAGATGTCCATGAGGCCCTCGTGCACGCACTCGAGCCAGACGCCCTGCGTGGCGGGGATGACGATGCAGCGGACGCCGTCGGCGACGGTGCGGCCGCAGAGCACCTCGGCCGCGGCGCGCATGTCCTCGATGCGGCCGTTGGTGCACGAGCCAATGACCACCTGGTCGATCTTGATGTGGCGGCTCTCGGTCACGGGATGGGTGTTGGAGGGCAGGTGCGGCCAGGACACCGTCGGGACCACGTCGGCGGCGTCGATGTGGATGACCTGCTTGTAGGCGGCGTTGGCGTCGGGGTGGTACTCGACGAAGGGGCGCTGGGTGCGACGGGTCACGTACTCGCGGCACTTCTCGTCCACCTCGAAGAGGCCCGCCTTGCCGCCCGCCTCGATGGCCATGTTGGCGATGGTGAGGCGCCCCTCCACGGAGAGCGCCTCGATCGTGGAGCCGGCAAACTCCATCGCGCAGTAGAGCGCGCCGTCCACGCCGATCTTGCCGATGACGTAGAGGATGATGTCCTTGGCCGAGGCACCCTCGGGCAGCTCGCCCTCGACCTCGATGCGAATGGTCTCGGGCACCTTGAACCAGGCGCGGCCGGTGGCCATGCCCACGCCGGCGTCGGTGGAGCCCACGCCGGTGGAGAAGGCGCCGATGCCGCCGTAGGTGCAGGTGTGGGAGTCCGCGCCGATCACGAGGTCGCCGGGCACCACGATGCCGCGCTCCGGGAGAAGCGCGTGCTCGATGCCCATGCAGCCCTGCTCGTAGTAGTGGGTGATCTGGTGCTCGTGGGCGAAGTCGCGCGTGACCTTGGTCTGCTCGGCGCTCTTGATGTCCTTGTTGGGCGCGTAGTGGTCCGGCACGAGGCAGATCTTGTCGCGGTCAAAGACGCCGGCGCCGATCTCGCGCACGGTCTTGATGGCAATGGGGGCCGTGATGTCGTTGGCGAGCACGAGGTCGAGGTCGCACTCGACGAGCTGGCCGGGGACGACCTCCTCGAGCCCGGCGTGGGCGGCGAGGATCTTCTCGGCCATGGTCATGGGACGTGCCATGTCTCTCCTTCCGTGGTGCCGGCGCCGTCCTTCTCCCCGGCTCACTTCGCTTCGCTCGGAAATCGCCGGGCGAGAAGGACGGCGCCGGCGGCAGCTCGATGATGGCTACGGCAGCGAGAACAACTACTAGCTGCTACTTGCCCTCCTTGGCGCGGGTGGTCTGGATCATGCGGTTGATGGCGTTCACGTAGGCCTTGGCGCTGGACACGATGATGTCGTTGTCGGCGCCGCGACCGGTGTAGACCTTGCCGTCCTCGGCCGTGATGCGCACCGTGACCTCGCCGATGGCGTCGATGCCGCGGGTGATGGCCTTGACGGAGAACTCCGCGAGGTCGCCGTGGACCGCCACGACCTTGTCGATGGCCTGGTAGGCGGCGTCAACGGGGCCGGTGCCGGTGGCCGCGACCACGTGCTTCACGCCCAGCTCGTCGGTGATCGTGGCGGTGGCCGTGGGGATCAGCGGGTCGCCGCAGGAGACCTGCAGCGCCTCGAGCGTGTAGACGGCCGCGACGTCACGCTGGCGCTCCTGGACCATGGACTCGAGGTCCTCGTCGTAGACCTCCTTCTTCTGGTCCGCAATCTCCAGGAAGCGCTGGTAGACCTCGTCGAACTCGGCGTCGTCGAAGGTGTAGCCGAGCTCGGCCAGGCGGTGGCGCAGCGCCGCGTGGCCGGAGCGCGCCGAGAGGATGATCTCGGAGCCGGCGGCGCCCACGTCGGCGGGGTCGATGATCTCGTAGGTGTTGCGGGCCTTGAGGACGCCGTCCTGGTGGATGCCGGAGGAGTGCGCGAAGGCGTTGGCGCCCACGATGGCCTTGTTGGCCTGGACGCTCATGCCCGTGATGCGGCTGACGAGGTGGCTCGCGCGCGTGAGCTCGGTGGTCACGATGTCGGTGTGGGCGTCGAGCTCCTGCCCGTGCATCTTGATCGCCATGACGACCTCCTCGAGGGCGGTGTTGCCGGCGCGCTCGCCCAGGCCGTTGATCGTGCACTCGATCTGGCGGGCACCGCATCTGACGCCCTGGAGGGCGAGCGCCGTGGCCATGCCGAGGTCGTTGTGGGTGTGCACGGAGATGATGACGTTCTCGATGCCGATGACGTTATCGCTGAGGCCCTTGATGCGCCGTCCAAAGTCCTCGGGCAGCTGGTAGCCCGTGGTGTCGGGGATGTTCACGACGGTGGCGCCGGCCTTGACCACGGCCTGAATCACGCGCTCGAGGAAGGCCTGGTCGGCACGGCCCGCGTCCTCGGCGTAGAACTCGACGTCCTCGACGTACCTCTTGGCGTACTCCACGCAGTGGATGGCGCGCTCGACGCACTCGTCCTCGGTGATGCGCAGCTTGTCGCGCAGGTGAGAGGGCGACACGCCGATGCCGGTGTGGATGCGCGGGCGCTTGGCGCAGGCCAGCGCCTCGGCCGCGCGGTCGATGTCCTTCTCCACGGCGCGCGTGAGGCCGCAGACCACGCAGTCGTCACCGGCCAGCCGGCCAATCTCCTGCACGGAGCGGAAGTCGCCCGGCGAGGAGATGGGAAAGCCCGCCTCGATGACGTCCACGCCCATGCGGATGAGCTGCTGGGCAATGACGAGCTTCTCCTCGGTGTTCATGGAGGCTCCGGGGCTCTGCTCGCCGTCGCGCAGCGTGGTGTCAAAGATGTGAATCTTCCTGGTCATGGCCGTTGCCTTTCTCGTGTCGCGTGAGGGGTCGACAGCGCGAGCGCCGCTGAAAAAAAGTGCCCCGCCCCAAGGGGCGGCGGCACAGATGCGCGCGCAAGGGTGTGGTAAGAGCCCTAGCGCGCGCCGGCTAGCGAGAGTAGGTCCTGGGCGGCCAGCAGCAGGTCTCGGCCGCCGAGAAGGACGGGCGCGCCCATGCGCCCGGAAACTCGAACGTCAGCAGCCTCGTGCCGTGTCATGCTGGACCCCCTTGGGATGGCGCGCCCCCCATGGGCGCTCTATCCCGCACTATGCCACAGCGCGACGCGACGTCTCCAGAAGGATTCGGACCGGAAACAATCGGGTCCGCGGGCGGGGCGTGCGGCGGGACGGACGGCGGGGCAAGAAGGACCGGCGCGCGACGGGACAGCGCCAGGCGACGGCCGCAACGCGCCGCGCCGCCGCTGTTACGCCGAAACGGGCCGCCTCGTCACTTCTGACACGACCGCGGCGGCGCAGCAGATGAGGAGGGCCGCGGCGAGCCAGGCGAGGTCGTGCTCGAGGGCCCCGGTCGAAGCCGCGGTGCCGTCCGGCTGGACCAGGACTCCCGTGGGCGCGACGAGGTTGGCCGCCACGTGAGCGCAGACAAAGACGAGCGCCGCCTGCGCGAGCGAGCCATGGGGCGTGGGCGCGGAGGCGAGCAGGCACCGGCGCGCCACGTAGATGAGGGCCGCGGCAAGCGCCATCCCCACCCAGAACCCGACCGGGGAGCCCCCCAGCCGAAGCGCGGCATAGCCGACCGCACAGCACGCCGTCGACAGCAGCGCGTCAAGCGCAACGGAAGCGGGGCGACTTAGCCTCATGCGACCACCTCCCGGAACGCGGCGCCGGCGGCGCCAGGGCCTATAGTCCCTTATTCCCGCCAGGCGACGGCCACAACGCGCCGCCCCTCCGCTTTTGCCATGAGGTGTGCGCGATTGCGTCTTTTCCGGAAACGGGGACCACAACGGGCCCGAGCGTGGCACAATCGTCACAAGCACAACCAACCCGCGCACGCAAGGAGCATCCATGCCTGAGGGAATCCGCAAGGTCAACGTCATCGGCCACCTGCATCCGGACACGGACAGCATCTGCTCGGCCATCAGCTACGCATACCTCAAGAACGCCATCGAGCACACCACCATCTACGAGGCGCGCCGCGCGGGCACCGTCAACCGCGAGACGGCCTTTGTCCTCAAGCGCTTTGGCTTCGAGGAGCCCAAGCTCATCACCTCCGTCGCCCCGCAGGTCAAGGACACCGAGATTCAGCGCCAGGGCGGCATCGACGGGGAGATGAGCCTCTTCTCCGCCTGGAACCTCATGCGCGAGACCAAGGTCGACACCCTCTGCATCACCGACGAGAACCGCACCCTCGAGGGCCTCATCGCGGTCAAGGACATCGCCAACGCCAACATGGACGTCTTCGACAACGCGGTGATCGGCAACTCGAGCACCTGCTACGCCAGCATCGTCGACACGCTCAACGGCGAGATGATCCTTGGCGACCCCACGGCGCGCGTCGAGGGCGGCAACGTCTGCGTGGGCACCACGCCCGAGATGATGGAGGACACGGTCAAGCCGGGCGACATCGTCTTGGTGACCAACCGCTACGAGACGCAGCAGTTCGCCGTTGAGTGCGAGGCGAGCTGCCTTGTGATCTGCTGCAGCGCCCAGGTGTCGAGCCGCGTCGTCGCCGCCGCCGAGCGTCGCGGGTGCGCGATCATCGCCACGCCCTATGACACCTACGCCGCCGCGCGCCTCATCTCCATGTCCATCCCGGTGCGCGCCAAGATGCTCTCCGAGGGCATCCTCAAGGTGAGCGTGAACACCTCCATCGACGACGCCCGCAAGATGATGGCCAAGAGCCGCCACCGCTTCTTCCCCGTCATCGACGAGGAGGGCAAGTACGTGGGCCTGCTCAGCACCCCGAACCTGCTGTCCGCCAAGAAGAAGCACGTCATCCTCGTGGACCACAACGAGCGCTCCCAGTCCGTCGAGGGCCTCGAGCAGGCCGAGATCATGGAGATCATCGACCACCACCGCATCGGCTCCATCGAGACCGCCGGCCCCGCCTACTTCCGCAACATGCCCGTGGGCTGCACCTGCACGATCGTCTCCATGATGTACCGCGAGAACGGCGTGGAGATCCCCCGCGACATCGCCGGCCTCATGCTCTCCGCCATCCTCTCGGACACGCTCGCGTTCCGCTCCCCCACCTGCACCCAGGTCGACCGTGACACCGCCGAGGCCCTCGCCAAGATCGCGGGCGTCGACATTGCCACCTACGCCGACGAGATGTTCGAGGCGGGCGCCGACCTCACCGGTCGCACCGCCGAGGAGGTCTTCCACGGCGACTTCAAGGTCTTCTCGCGCGGCAACGTCAAGTTTGGCGTGGGCCAGGGCACCTACATGACCGAGAACAGCCGCAAGGCCGCCGAGGCGCTCGTGGGCCCCTACCTCAAGGAGGCAGCCGCCCAGGAGGAGCTCCCGCTGATCTTCTACCTGTTCACGGACGTCAAGAGCTCCTCGAGCGAGGTCCTCTGGTACGGCGAGGGCGCCGCCGACGTGATCGCGCGCGCCTTTGACGTGGAGCCTGAGGACGGCATCGCCATGCTCCCGGGCGTCGTGAGCCGCAAGAAGCAGGTCATCCCCGCCCTCATGGCCACGCTCCAGAGCACCCAGGAGGAGCAGGACTCGTGACGCCCTCCCCCGCAGCGCAGCCGGGCCCGCGCGACCCCCAGGGGCCGCGCGGGTCCCACTTCCTGGCCCTGCTCTCCCGCATGAAGTACATCGAGCGCTGGGCGCTCATGCGCAGCTCCCGCCCCGAGAACCTCTCCGAGCACGCGCTCGAGGTCGCGCTCATCGCCCACATGCTCTGCGTGATCGGCAACGTGCGCCACGGCCGGCACCTCGACGCCGACCGCGCCGCGCTCGTGGCCCTCTACCACGACGCCTCGGAGATCGTCACCGGGGACATGCCCACGCCCGTGAAGTACCACGACGGCACGATCCGCGACGCCTACCGGGCCGTCGAGCACGAGGCGGAGCGACGGCTGCTCGAGACCCTGCCCGATGACCTGCGCCCCACCCTTGAGGACGTCTTCTGGGGCGAGAAGAACCCCGGGGACGAGCCGCTCATGCGCCGCCTCGTGAAGGCGGCCGACAAGGTCTCCGCCCTCATCAAGTGCGTCGACGAGGCCCGCTCCGGCAACACCGAGTTCGCGAGCGCCGAGCGCACCTGCCGCGCCGCCGTCGACGAGATGGCGCGCGAGCTGCCCGAGGTCGCCGACTTCGTGGCCGAGTTCCTTCCCTCCTACGGCGCGACCCTCGACGAGCTGCTGTAGGCCGGCGCCCCCTCGCCTTGTGACCCACGACCAAGCCCTCTGAAACGGAGACGCCATGCCGCACGGCCTGCACGCCCGCCTTCCCAAGAACTTCGTGCTCGAGGAGCGCATCGAGCGCTACGCCGACGCCATCGAGCTCGTGCCCGCAGGTCTGCGCGGCCGCTGGGCCAGCGCGTGCTTCCCGGGCATCGGGGCCGAGGGCGCCGGGGAGGGCGGGGAGGCCTTTCGGGAGGTGCGGCTCGACCTTGGCTGCGGCAAGGGCGCCTTTGCCGTCGAGGCCGCCCGCAGGAACCCTGACGTGCTCTTCGTTGCCATGGACTCCGAGCCCATCTGCGTCGCCTACGCCGCGCAGCGCGTCTGCGAGAGCGGCGTCTCCAACGTGGTGGTGGTCCCCGGGAGCGGCTTCGACGTGACGCGGTACTTCTCGCCCGGCGAGCTCTCCCTCATCTACCTCAACTTCCCCACCCCCTTCCCGCGCAAGCGCGACGCGCACCGCCGCATGGCCTCGGTGGAGCGCCTCATGGACTTCCGGCACGTCCTCTCCCCGACGGGCGAGGTGCGCCTGCGCACGGACAGCCAGCCGCTCTTTGACTTCATGCTCACGCAGGTGCCGCTTGCGGGCTACGAGCTCGCCTGGTCGAGCCGCGACGCCCGCGCGGACTTCCCCGGGGAGCCCACGAGCGAGTACGAGGAGCGCCTGGGTGCGCAGGGGGCGCGGGTCTGCGCGCTGGCGGCGACGCCGGGCCCGGAGCCCGCGCACGTCGAGCAGACGGCCGAGCTCTCCCTTGCGGCCTATCTCCCCCGCAGCCTCGACGAGCTCGAGGGGCTGGCCTACGCGCCCCACGGGATGCAGGCGACGGTGACGAACCTCCGCAACCGCGCCGCGAAGGAGGCGGCGCGGGGCGGCCGCTGAGGCTCGACCGCTCGGGGAATCAAGGTCGCCCGGGCACGGTCCGGGTAGTAAGGTAGAGGTTCGCGTTTTTTGCCCCCGCCTTCCCAGAGGAGAGACCTCCCCATGCCCAAGCTGACCCCCGGCAACCGCCTGTACCTCTACCAGCTGCTCTCGCGCGAGCTCGGCGCGGGTCGGCAGACGCTCCTGCCCCGAGCCGAGGAGGCGCTGCGCGCGGACGGACTCGCGCCCGAGGACGTGGGCTGCGCCGACATGCGCGCGCTCTGCGAGGCGCTCCCCGAGTTCATCAAGCTCACCGTCTTCAAGAAGGGCTACGTCTACGCGACGGTCCTTCCCAACGAAGAGTACGACCGCGCGCTCGCGGCAGGCGAGAAGGACGCCGGCGACCGGGCCGCAGCCCAGGGAAAACCCTGGAAGCGCAGGAAGGGCGCCAAGGCGCTCCGCCCCGTGCGGCCGCGGCACGTCGAGCGCCCGGCGGAGCCGGCCGCCAAGGCCCCGGCGGACGAGCCGGCGGGCGAGGGGGACCGCGCGGCGACGGACGCGACGGCCGAGCCGAGCGGCCCTGCGGCCGAGGGCACGGCGGAGCACGCGGGCGGTCCCGTCGATGCGAGCGTCGACGGGACCGCCCCGGCGCCCGAGCCCGAGGAGGCGCCCGCACCGGCGGCCGAGGCCCCGGATAAGACGGGGGCAGACCTTGCGCCCGGCGCCGCGGCCGAGCCCCCCGCGCCCACCCCGGCGCCGGCGGTCGCGCCCATCACCCTCACCATCACCTACGTCCCCGAGCCCGAGGAGGCGCCGCTCGGACCCGAGGACCCCGCGCCCGCAGGCGAGGCCGCGGCCGCTGAGGCGCCCTCCCCGGAGCCGGAGCCCGACGTCGTGCCCCGCGTGCAGGCGGACCTGCCCCGGGACTTCCATGCCGACGTCCGATGCTCGAGCGAGCAGCTCAGCCTGCTCTACCAGGTCCTCCCCGTCGACGTTGACCCGCTCTCCACCCTCGAGGAGGACTTCCGCGCGGCGCGGGCGACAGGGGCGCTGGAGGGCACGCGCAGCAACGTGTCCTTCTCGCTGAGGTATCTTCAGGCAGACGGCGTCACGCCCGTCCGCGTGACGCTGAGGCGCTCGGCGCGCGCCGTGGCCGGCAAGCGCTGGGCGCTCGTCGAGGTCGACGCCGGCGAGCCCGCCGAGGTGGGCCTTGAGGGGCTCGCCGCCTCCCCCACCGGGCCGTGGTCGGGCTTTGCCGCGGCCGCGGCGGAGGGCGGCGAGCGTAGGGAGGACCCGCTCCGCACGCTCACGCAGACGGTGGTGCTCGGTCCCTGGGACGAGGTGCTCGAGCGGCTCTCCTCGCTCGCGGCCCCCGAGGACTGGGGCCAGGGACGCTGGGTCCTGCGCGCCTACCTCACGATGACCCTCGCCCGCGACGCCGCGGCGGGGACGCTTGCGCGAGGGGGCGGCGCGTCGCGGCTGCGCCTGGACACGGGCCTGCTCACGGCAGGCGGCGAGCCCGTCGCCGCCGAGCTCGCCGCGATTCCCGGCGACATCCCCTGGCAGCTCGAGGGCTTTGTCGCGGACCCGGGCGCCGAGCGCGCGGGCACGCCCGTCCCGCCCGCGCTCCAGGCCCTCGACCCGAGCCTGCCCGCCCCCGACTTCTCCGGGGCCGCGCTCGTCGCGCGCAGCCCGCGCGCCGCGACGAGCGCCTACGACCCCTTCGCCGACGAGGCGCGCCTGCTCGTCCCCGACGAGGGGCAGGCGCTCGCCCTGGCCCTCACGCCCGAGGGCTATGTCGCCGTGGCCACGCTCACCCTCGCGGACGCCTATGCGTGCGCGCGCGTGCTGAGCGCAGACCAGCCCGCCTGGCTCTGCGCCGGGCGGGACGAGGACGCGGCCCCGCACGCCTGACGGTCCCCTTGGCCCCGTCTGTGTCCAGCACGTCTCAACTTGCCGGTGTGCGCCCGCGCGGGCCTCGGGCCGTGGTACGCTCCATGCGACCGCTACGACCTGGAGGCGAACATGGCCAAGATCGAGATGAAGACCCCGCTCGTCGAGATGGACGGCGACGAGATGACCCGCATCATCTGGCAGATCATCAAGGATGAGCTCATCTGCCCGTACGTCGACCTCAAGACCGAGTACTACGACCTTGGCCTTGAGAACCGCGACAGGACCGACGACCAGGTGACCGTGGACTCCGCCGAGGCGACCCGCCGCCTGGGCGTGGCCGTCAAGTGCGCCACCATCACCCCCAACGCCGCGCGCGTGGAGGAGTACGGCCTCAAGCAGATGTGGAAGAGCCCCAACGGCACCATCCGCGCGCTGCTCGACGGCACGGTCTTCCGCGCCCCCATCGTGGTCAAGGGCATCGACCCCGTGGTGAGCTGCTGGAAGAAGCCCATCACCATCGCCCGTCACGCCTACGGCGACGTCTACAAGAACGCCGAGATGCGCATCGACGCACCCGGCAAGGTGGAGCTCGTCTACACCGCCGAGGACGGCACCGAGCGCCGCGAGCTCGTCCACGTCTTCGACGGCCCGGGCGTGGTCCAGGGCCAGCACAACCTCGACGCCTCCATCGAGAGCTTCGCGCGCAGCTGCTTTGAGTACGCCCTCTCCACGGGCCAGGACCTGTGGTTCGCCACCAAGGACACGATCTCCAAGACCTACGACCACCGCTTCAAGGACGTCTTCGCGGACATCTACGAGGCCGAGTATCGCGAGCGCTTCGAGGCGGCCGGCATCGAGTACTTCTACACGCTGATTGACGACGCCGTGGCGCGCGTGGTCAAGTCCGAGGGCGGCTTCATCTGGGCCTGCAAGAACTACGACGGCGACGTCATGAGCGACATGCTCTCCTCGGCCTTTGGCAGCCTCGCGATGATGACCTCGGTGCTCGTGAGCCCGCACGGCTACTTTGAGTACGAGGCCGCCCACGGCACCGTCCAGCGCCACTACTACAAGCACCTCAAGGGCGAGCCCACGTCCACCAACTCCGTGGCCACGATCTTTGCCTGGACGGGGGCGCTGCGCAAGCGCGGCGAGCTGGACGAGCTTCCCGAGCTCGTGGACTTTGCCAACCGCCTGGAAGCCGCCACGGTCAAGACAATCGAGTCCGGCCGCATGACCGGCGACCTCGCGCGCATCACCTCGCTGCCGAACCCCGAGACGCTCGGCACGCGCGAGTTCATCCTCGCGGTTCGCGAGGCGCTCTAGCGGCGGCGCGAGGCGCGCTACCCCCGGACGATGGCCATGAGGACGTCGTCGCAGTAGCCCTCGTCGGCACCCAGGTAGATGGCATCGCGAAGCACGCCCTCCACGACGAACCCCGCCCGCTCGTAGACGTGGCGCGCCCGCGGGTTGATGGAGAACACGTCGAGCGAGAGCCGATGGAGCCCCAGCTCGTCGAGGGCGAGGTCGCGCGTCAGGCACGTGGCCCAGGTCCCCAGGCCACGGCCGCGCGCGGCGGGGCCGAAGAGGCAGATCCGGAAGTTGGCGCTTCTCGCCTCCCAGTCGATCTCGTTGATGACGCTCTCCCCCACCACGCGCCCGTCGGGCGCGATGACGAGCAGGTCGTAGCGGGTGGGGTCGTCCACGCAGCGCAGGAAGAAGTCGCGGACGGCCTCCCGCGGGTAGCTCGGCGCGCTCCCGGTGAGGCGCACGGCCTCTGGGTCAAGGGCCTCGAACCCGTCAAGGTAGGCTCCCACGTCCTCGCGCCGCGCGAGGCGCAGCACGTAGCCGTCCGTACGCTCCCAGCGCACGTCACGCTTGCCCATGGCCTCCCCCCAGCTTCCGGCGCGCATCCCTACAGGTTCCCCACGAGCGCGTCCTTCACGATGGCCGCGCACTCGCGCAGCGCGCTCTGGGGCAGGTAGAGCGGGTTGGAGGGCGCGGCCAGGCCGTGGGCCGCGCTCAGACCGTTCTTCTCGGCAATGCGCAGGGCACGGTAGAGGTGGAAGTCGTTGGTGACCACGCCCACCGAGGCGCCCTCCGGCAGGAGCGCGGCGGAGTTGCGGACGTTCTCGGCCGTGGTGGTGGAGCGGTCCTCGCGCATGACGCGAGCCTCCTCGAGGCCGTGCTCCATGAGGTAGTCGTACATGGCGTCGGCCTCGGGGCGAACCTCGCCAAAGCCCTGCCCGCCCGAGACGACGCAGGTCGTCTCGGGGTTGTCCCCCAGGTAGTCGAGGGCCGCGTCGAGCCTGAACGCGAGGGCCTCGCTCGGGGTGCCGTCCGGTCGGAGGCCGGCGCCCAGCACGACCAGGTAGTCGAGGCCCGCAGGCGGGGCTGCCGCGGCCGTCGTGGCGATGACCCCGCAGAGCCCGCCCGCCACCACGGCGAGCGCGGCGAGCGCGGCGACGATCGCACGGCGGGCCCAGCGCACGCGCGCGGCCACGAGGAGGGCCGCGGCGAGGGCAAGCCACACGAGAAAGAACCCGCCGGCCGGGTAGAGCAGCGCCATGGCCACGCCGTAGGCCGCGGAGGCAACACCCAGGACCGTCAGTGCCACAACCATGTCGCTTCTCCCCCACTCGCCCATTCGTGCCCGCCGACCGGGCCTCCCTGGGCACAATGGTACCAGGCGCAACGCGCGACACACAAATCCGACGCGATCGCCGCCGCTGGGGGGAGGCCCGCATGCCCATCGTCATAGCCGCCGCCGTACCGCACCCGCCGCTCGTCGTCCCCGGCGTGGGGCACGGCCGCGAGCGAGAGATCCCGTCCACCGTGGACGCATACCGCGAGGTCGCGCGGCGGATCGCCGAGCTCGGGCCGGACACGGTCGTCATCTCGAGCCCGCACACGGCGATGTACCTCGACTACCTCCACATCGCGCCCGGGCCGGGCGCGAGAGGGACGTTCGCGCAGTTCGGTGACGCCGCGGACGGCTCCGGCGTCACCTACGACGAGGAGCTCGTCGCCGAGCTCTGCCGCCTCGCGCGGGAGGAGGGGCTGCCCGCCGGCACCGCGGGCGAGCGGGAGCGCGAGCTCGACTGGGGCGTCCTCGTGCCGCTCCACTTCATACAGGACGCCTATGCGGAGCTGCGCGCCGACCACCGCGAGCCCACCCCCTACCGCGTGGTGCGCATGGGCATCTCCGGCCTCTCCCCGCTCCAGCACTACCGCCTGGGCCAGCTGGTCGCGCGCGCGGCCGAGCGCCTGGGGCGCCGCGTGGCCTACGTGGCCTCGGGAGACCTCTCGCACAAGCTGGCAAAGGACGGACCGTACGGGTTCGCCCCGGAGGGGCCCGTCTTTGACGAGCTCGCCTGCAGGGCGCTCGGCTCCGGTGCCTTCCTCGAGCTGCTCACCGCAGACCCCAGCCTCTGCGAGCGCGCCGCGGAGTGCGGCCTGCGCTCCTTCCAGATCATGACGGGCGCGCTCGACCGCACGCCCGTCACGGCCGAGCTCCTCTCCTACGAGGGCCCCTTCGGCGTGGGCTACGGCGTCGCGTGCTTCTTGCCCTCCGGTGCGGCCGGCAGCGACCCCTCCCGCGCCTTCGGCGAGGCATACGAGACCTGGCACGCCGCGGACATGGAGCGGCGCCGCGCCGGGGAGGACGCGTACGTGGCGCTTGCGCGCGCCTCGCTCGAGCATCGCGTGGGCACGGGACGGCGCCTGCCCGTCCCGGACGGCCTTCCCCCGGAGCTGCTCTCGCGCCAGGCCGGGGCCTTTGTGTCGCTGAAGAAGAACGGCCAGCTGAGAGGCTGCATCGGCACCATCGCGCCCACGCGCGCGAGCCTCGCGGAGGAGATCGTGGCCAATGCGGTCTCGGCCGGCCTCCACGACCCCCGCTTCCCGCCCGTCACGGCCGACGAGCTCCCCGAGCTCGTCTACGACGTCGACGTCCTCGGCGCGCCGGAGCCCGTGCGCGACCCCGAGGAGCTGGACCCGCGCCGCTACGGCGTGATCGTGAGCGCGCCGGACGGCAGGCGCGGCCTGCTCCTCCCCGACCTCGACGGCGTGGACACCGTCGAGGAGCAGCTGCGCATCGCCGCGCGCAAGGGCGGCATCGCGCTCACGGAGGAGGGCGTCGCCCTCGAGCGCTTTGTCGTGGAGCGTCACCGGTGAGCGCGGGCGAGGGGTGCCGCGTCGCCCGCGCCGGCACCGCCATCTGCGACGTCTGTCCCCGTCACTGCCACCTTGGCCCGGGGGCGCTCGGTGCCTGCCGCGCGCGGCGCAGCCTCGGCGGCGCAGTCGTGCCGGAGGGCTACGGCCGCGTGACCTCCATCGCGCTCGACCCCGTGGAGAAGAAGCCGCTCGCCCGCTTCATGCCCGGCGCGTACGTGGTCTCCGTCGGGGGCTACGGCTGCAACCTGCGCTGCCCCTTCTGCCAGAACTGGGAGATCTCCCAGGCGGGCGAGAAGGACGTGCGCTGGCGCGAGGTCATGCCGGACGAGCTGGTCTCGCTGGCCGCCGAGGCGCGGAGGCGCGACCCGCGCGTCTTGGGCATCGCCTACACCTACAACGAGCCGCTCGTCTGCTGGGAGTACGTCCGCGACTGCGCGCGGCTGGCGCACGAGGCCGGCCTCGTCAACGTGCTCGTGTCAAACGGGTGTGTTGAGCCGGGCGTCCTCGACGGGCTCGCGGGGCTCGTCGACGCGGCGAACATCGACCTCAAGGGCTTCTCGGACGCCTTCTACGACGCCTGCGGGGCCGCACCGGGCTCCTTCTCGCGCGTGCGCGCCACGATCGAGCGGCTCGCGGCGGACCCCACCTGTCACCTGGAGGTCACCACGCTCGTCATCCCCGGCATGAACGACTCCGAGGGCGAGGGCGAGGCCATCGCCCGATGGCTCGCCGGGCTGGGGGACGTCCCCTATCACGTGACGCGCTTCTTCCCGTGCTGGCGCATGGCCGACCGGCCGCCCACGCCCGTCTCGACCGTGCGGCATCTGGCCGACGTCGCCCGCCGCCACCTTGCCCACGTCTTTGTGGGCAACTGCTAGCGCGCCATGGGCTCAAGGGCTATCTGGCGCGCCGCCCCGACAAGGCGGGCGACGCCTGTGGCGGTCGCTAGCGAACCACGCGAACGCGCTCGGACGCGGGGAGCTTCTCGATCGGCGCCGCCGGCGCGGAGATCCCGCCGAAGACCATCTGCGAGGCGAGCGCCCACTCCACAGGAACGCCCCAGCGGGCCTTGACCGCATCGTCGATGAGCGGGTTGTAGTGCTGGAGGCTCGCGCCCACGCCCCTCTCGGCAAGCGCGTTCCACACGTTGACCTCGACCATGCCCAGCGCGTGCTCGGCAAAGCCGTCAAAGGCCGCGGCATAGGTGGGGAACCGCGCCTTGAGGTCCTCGACGGCGGGGCGGTTCTCGAAGAAGAGCACCGTGCCCGCGCCGGCGGCAAAGCCGGCGAGCTTCTCGGCCGTCGGGGCGAAGGACCCTGCCGGCACGACGGCCTCGAGGGCGGGGCGCACGACCTCGTTCCACAGCGCGCGGTGCTGCCCGCCCAGAAGGACCACGGCGCGGCCGCTCTGCACGTTGAAGGGAGAGGGCGAGGCCACGACCGCCTCCTCGACGGTGCGGACGAGCTCCTCATCGGGGATGGGAAGCTGGTCAGAGAGCGCGTAGACGCTGCGACGACGGTTGATGACGTCCAGGTAGCTCATGGGGACTCCTTTGCGACGGCGTTTGTTAGCCGTGTTCTACCCAATATGCTATCTGTCTAGTCACATATTGCCGCCGGGCGCCCGGGAGCGGCGCGGCCGGCAGGCGCCAACGGGAGTCGGCCCCGGCGGGCAGCCGTGACGGCAGCCGGCCGGGGCCGATGGCGGGGGCGCTCGCGAGAGCCTGCCCCGTCGCTACTCCTTGCCGTTCCAGCAGTAGGTGCAGACCTTCTTGCGGTCGATGCCAATGGCCTCGAGCATGCCGTCCAGGCTCTGGTACTCCAGGGAGTCGAAGCCCATCTCCTCGCAGATGGAGCGCAGCAGGCAGCGCCCGCGCTCGGTGCGGCCGTCGGCGTACTCCTCGAGGTGCTTCTCGCCCTCGTCCCCCTCGAGCTCGCGGACCTTGCGCCGGGCGATGAGCTCGTACTCGGAGCGGCTGCGGGAGAACGAGAGGTACTTGCAGCCGTACATGATCGGCGGGCAGGCCGAGCGCATGTGGACCTCGGAGACGCCGGTGTCGCGCAGGAAGTCGATCGTCTCGCGCATCTGCGTGCCGCGGACGATGGAGTCGTCCACGAGGAGCAGCCGCTTGTCGCGGATGAGCTCGGGCACCGGGATCTGCTTCATCTTGGCCACGCGGTTGCGGACCTCCTGGTTGGCGGGCATGAAGGAGCGCGGCCAGGTGGGCGTGTACTTGACGAAGGGACGCGCGAGCGGCACGCCGGACTCGTTGGCGTAGCCGATGCCGTGCGGCAGGCCCGAGTCGGGCATGCCGGCCACGTAGTCGACCTCGGGCAGAAGCCCCGCCGCGCGCTCGTCGCGGGCCATGATGGCGCCGTTGCGGTAGCGCATGACCTCGACGTTCACGCCCTCGTAGTTGGAGTTGGGGTAGCCGTAGTAGACCCACAAGAACGCGCAGATGCGCATCTCGTCACGCGGCTCGGAGAGCGTCTCGTAGCCGTCGGGCGTGATCTTGACGATCTCCGCGGAGCCCAGCTCGTACTCGTCGGCGTAGCCGAGCTTGCCGTAGGCGAAGGACTCAAAGGACACGCAGTAGCCGTCGTCGTCCTTGCCCACCAGCACCGGCAGGCGGCCCATCTTGTCGCGCGCGGCGATGAGCTCGCCGGACTCCGTCATGATGAGCAGCGTGAGCGAGCCCTCGATCTGGTCCTGCGCGTAGCGGATGCCGTCCACGAGGGAGCCCTGCGTGTTGATGAGCGCCGCAACGAGCTCGTTCACGTTCACCGCGCCCGAGCTCGTGGCCATGAACTGGTGGCCGTTGCCCTCGAAGCGCGCCACGAGCTCGTCGGCGTTGACGATGGCGCCCACCGTGGAGATGGCGTAGAGCCCCAGGTGCGAGCGCACGAGCAGCGGCTGCGGGTCGGAGTCGGAGATGCAGCCCATGGCGCACGTGCCGGAGAGCTCGGGGAGGTCGTGCTCGAACTTGGTGCGGAAGGGGGTGTTCTCAATCGAGTGGATCTGGCGGTTGAAGCCGCCGTTCTCGCGAAGCGAAACCATGCCCGCGCGCCGCGTGCCCAGGTGCGAGTGATAGTCCACGCCAAAGAACACGTCAAGTGCGACGTCACGGTGCGAGACCGCGCCAAAGAACGCTCCCATGCTACCTCCATGTCCGGGGCGTGCGGGTTGAATCGCGCAACGCCCGCCATCTGCCACAGTGCAGTATATCGTGTGGCCGCGACGCAGCGTGACCGTGTCGGGGAACTTGTCACGCCCACGTGACAAACCGGCGCGGGAGGCGGGGTTCTTCTCGCCTGGCGCATAGTTCAAGTTAGATTGGGTATACTCTGAGGAAGGAAGAGTTAGCCAACCTAAACAGAAAGGCACTCACCATGAGCAAGATCGCAAAGGTGTACGGTCGCGAGGTCCTGGACTCCCGCGGCAACCCCACCGTCGAGGTGGAGGTCACGCTCGAGGACGGCTCCTTCGGCCGCGCCATCGTCCCGTCTGGGGCGTCCACCGGCGAGTTCGAGGCCGTCGAGCTGCGCGACGGCGAGAAGGACCGCTATCTGGGCAAGGGCGTCACGCAGGCCGTGGCGCACGTGAACGACGAGCTCGCCGCCGTGCTCGTGGGCCGCGAGGCCACCGACCAGCGCGGCGCCGACGAGGCCATGATCGCCGCCGACGGCACCCCCAACAAGGGTCGCCTGGGCGCCAACGCCATCCTCGGGTGCTCGCTTGCCATCGCGCGCGCCGCCGCGGCCTCCGCGGGCCTGCCGCTCTACGCCTACCTCGGCGGCCCCAACGCGCACACCCTCCCCGTCCCGATGATGAACATCCTGAACGGCGGCGTCCACGCGGACAACAACGTCGACTTCCAGGAGTTCATGATCATGCCCGTGGGCGCGCCCGACTTTGCCACCGGCCTTCGCTGGTGCGCGCAGGTCTACCACACGCTCAAGGACACCCTCAAGAAGGCCGGGCTCTCCACCGGCGTGGGCGACGAGGGTGGCTTTGCGCCCGACCTCAAGACCAACGCCGAGCCCTTCGTCTACCTGATGGAGGCCGTGCGGGCCGCCGGCTTTGAGCCGGGACGCGACTTCATGTTCGCGATGGACCCCGCCACCTCCGAGTGCTACGACCGCGAGACCGGCCGCTACGAGCTCAAGGGCGAGGGCCGCAGCCTCACGTCCGACGAGCTGGTGGACTACTGGGCGGAGCTTGTTGAGAAGTACCCCATCATCTCCATCGAGGACGGCCTGGCCGAGGAGGACTGGGACGGCTGGGTCAAGCTCACCGAGCGCCTGGGCAAGAAGGTCCAGCTCGTGGGCGACGACCTCTTCGTCACCAACACCGCGCGCCTGCGTCGCGGCATCGAGCTGGGCGCCGGCAACGCCATCCTCATCAAGGTGAACCAGATCGGCACGCTCACCGAGACCCTCGACGCCATCGAGACCGCCAAGCGCGCGGGCTACACCGCCGTGGTCTCCCACCGCTCCGGCGAGACCGAGGACACCACGATCGCCGACCTCGCGGTGGCCGTGAACGCGGGGCAGATCAAGACCGGCGCGCCCGCGCGCACCGACCGCGTCGCCAAGTACAACCAGCTGCTGCGCATCGAGGACGCCCTCGGCGACGCGGCGACGTACCCGGGCCGCGCGGCGTTCTACAACCTCGCGTAGGCAGGCTCGCGGCGCACGCCGCGCGGTGCCGGGACCTGCCGCGCGGCGGGCCGCTCCCCCGCCCCCCTC
>NZ_NFIU01000015.1 GCF_002159535.1 Olsenella sp. An290
ATCGCCACCCAATACCGAGTAAATCACGGTGTTACTCACGCTTTTCGAGCCCACGAGGGCCCGGCATATCAAACCCGCTACCCAATCCCGGTAAGAAAAGGGCCAAGAGGCGGGGGGCGCGATTGGGTGGCATGCTTGATGCCCGGAGGGCCGTTGGGACGGTATTGGGTGGCATGTTTGATGCCCGGAGGCTGTTGGGACGGTATTGGGTGGCATGCTTGATGCTCAGGAGGCTGTTGGGACGGTATTGGGTGGCATGCTTGATGCTCGAGGCCGTCGCACATCAAACTTGCCACCCAATACCGAGCTAATCGCCACCCAATACCGAGTAAATCACGGTGTTACTCACGCTTTTCGAGCCCACGAGGGCCCGGCATATCAAACCCGCTACCCAATCCCGGTAAGAAAAGGGCCAAGAGCCGGAACTTGATGCGCACGAAAAGGGTCGACTACCCAATTTCGAACTCGTCCGAGGCCCCGGAAAGGGACGAGAAGAACCCGCAGCTCGTAAAGCGCGGCCGCGCCCGGCGCGCGGCCCAAGACCCAGCCGCACCTAGCCCGCAGCGGACACCACGGCGTCGTAGACCTCCGCGCGCGGCAGGCCAAACGTCCGCGCGAGCCGCTTGGCCAGCGCGCTCTTGGGCTCGCCGGCGGCAAGCCCTGCGGCGATCTCCTCCTCGAGCGAGCGCTCGGGGCCGGATGCGGCCGCCCGACGCGCCGCGAGCTCCTCCGAGCCCGGCGCGGCGATCACGATCACGCACTCGCCGCGCACCTCGCCGCGCTCGGCGACCTCCGCCGCGAGCTCCGACGCCTCGCCGCGCACGACCTCCTCGTGGAGCTTGGTGAGCTCGCGCACGAGCGCGACGCGACGCCCGCCCATCACCTCGGCCACGTTGGCGAGCGTCTCGGCCACGCGCCGCGGGCTCTCGTAGACCACGAGCGTCCCCGGCACCGCGGCGAGCTCGCCCAGGCGCGCCAGCTGCGCGCCGCGGCGGCGCGGCAGGAACCCCTCGAAGAAGAAGTGCTCGCTCGCCAGGCCCGACGCCACGAGCGCACAGGTCACGGCGCTCGGCCCCGGCACCACCTCCACGCGCGTCCCGGCGTCGAGCGCGGCGTCGACGAGCCGCTGGCCCGGGTCGGAGACGCCCGGCATCCCCGCGTCGGAGACAAAGGCCACGCGCTCCCCCGCCGCCAGGCGCTCGAGCACCGAGGCCACGCGCCGCTCCATGACGTTCTCGTCGCAGCGCTCCAGGCGCGCGCGCAGGCCAAGCGCGCTCAGGAGGCGCCCTGTCACACGCGTGTCCTCGCACAGCACCACGTCGGCCTCCCCGAGCACCCGCCGCACGCGAGGCGAGGCGTCCTCGAGGTTTCCGATGGGCGTCCCGACGACGCTCAGGACTCCCGGCATCAGACGATCATCCCGCGCTCGAAGGTGGCGAGCGCCACGCGCGCGTCCCACCCCGCGAGCATCCCGGAGGTCTTCCAGGTGTTGAAGAACCAGGCGGGGCACTTCTCGAACGAGCCGATCTGCTCGGACGTGTAGACGCGCTCGAGCGCGATCCGGCCCTCGGGCGTCATCTGGGAGTCGGCGATGGGCAGCGAGGCGGACCACTTGCCCACCATGACCGGCATGCGGGAGCGCCGGGCGTCGGCCACGTGGCGCTCGTGCGCGCTCACAAGGCGCCGCACGCCCGAGGGCCCGGACACGTCCATCCGCACGGACGGGCGGTCGAGGTGGCAGTCCAGCCAGACGTTCACGTAGTGCCGCTGAGCCATGAAGCGCCCCCACCCGGAGGGCACGCCCCCGTCCGGGAGGATGAACACGGGGTCCTCCCCCGCCGCGGCGCGCACGAGCTCGTAGGCCTCGCGATAGTAGTTGCGCAGGCGGTGCAGGGGCACGCCGTCGGTGACCATGAGGCCGCGGCGGACCTGGGGGACCGCGTCGTCGGCCGGCTCAAAGCCAAAGAACCCCACGCGCGAGGCGTAGCGCTTGGCGAGCATGTAGATGACGTTGAGCACCTCGCGGCGCGGCACGTGGCAGTCGGCGAGGTCAGGAGCCGTGCCGCTGTCGTGATGCGGGGCGCCGGGATTGATCGCAAGGGCAAAGACGACCTTGAGCCCGATCTCCTCCGCCCACTCGAGCGCCTGGTCAACGTACTCGATGCACCCGACGTACGGGCCCGGCGCGGGGCCCTGCTCGCCAAAGACGTACCACGGAACGGGAAGGCGCACGGCGTTGAAGCCGCGCGCGGCGATCTTGACGAAGTCCTCGCGCGTGACGAACTCCGCGCGGTGGGCGCGGACGAGCTCGGCGTAGCGCTGCGCGCCGAGCGTCGCGGCCAGGGCCCCCTCGTCCAGGGCGCCCGCCTGCGCAAAGAGCTCGGGCGTGACCCATGACTCAAGCGTCAGCCAGCCCGTGAGGTTAACTCCATGCAGGGGATGGTTGCCCATTGCGCACCTCCGCCTCCCGCGACCGGCCGGCCGCGCTCCGCTCCTAACCTGAAGTATAGGTCGAATCCTACCCCTCGTCCCGGACATATATCGCACAGTTGAGCGGAGTCTCGTAGACGTCCACGCGCGAGCAGGGCATCCCCTGCTCGCACATGCGCTCGCAGAAGTGGCGCGCGAGGTTCTCGGCCGTCGTGCGGAAGGGAAGCACGGTGAGCGAGAAGCCCTCCGACTCGAGCGCCTCCAGCGTCGCCGGCGCGAGCGACCCCTCCTCCACGAGGAAGGTGTGGTCGAATTCCTCCGCGAGCGCGCGCAGGGCGCGCTTGAAGACGCCAAAGTCCACGACCATGTCGCGCTGCGTGCCCTCCGAGCCGAGCTCGGGGGCGGAGAGGTAGGCTACGACGCGCCAGCGGTGGCCGTGCAGGTTCTCGCACTTTCCGTAGTAGTCCGTCAGGAAGTGGGCGGAGTCAAAGCTCGCCTCGGTCATGAGTCCGTACATGGGGCCTCCTCGGGAGTGTGGTGGGAGCTCCATGGTAGCGCGCCGCGCAGGACAGGTCAGCCCACGCGCGACGGCCGCCGCCTCGGGCGAGAAGGACCGTGCGACGCTGCCCGCGGCCGCGCCCCAGCCCCGCCCGGTGACGTTGGCGTACCATGGGCGGGCACACCCCTCCGGCGCGCCCGAGCGCGCCCGAGCGACCGAAGGAGCCCCCATGCCGCTCTCCCCCGAGCTTCTCGCCTACACCGCCGCCCGCTACGAGGCCCGCCTGCCGCACCTGGGCGAGCGTGCCCGGGACGCCGAGGCCGCGCTCGCGGGCGCCCCCGCCGACGAGGCCGCCCTCACGCGGTACTTCCTCGCCACGCTCCCGCTCACGGACGTCTTCGACGCCCCGGTCGACCTGCTGCGCTCCTTTGCGCGCCATGCGCTCGAGCTGCGCAAGGGCCCCGCCGCGGACGTCCCCGAGGACCTCTTCGTCCACTACGTCGCCTGCCCGCGCGTCAACAACGAGCCCCTCTCCGACTGCCGCGCCGCCCTGCGCGACGAGCTCGTGCCGCGCCTCGCGGGGCTCTCCGGCGAGCGCACCGTCATCGAGGTCAACTACTGGTGCGCCGAGATGGCCACCTACCAGGCCACGGACGGCCGCACCCTCGGGGCGCCCGGCGTCATAGCCGGCGCGGCCGGGCGCTGCGGCGAGGAGTCGACGCTCCTCGTGACGGCCCTGCGCGCGGTGGGCATCCCGGCCCGCCAGCTCTACGTGCCCTGGTGGGCGCACTGCGACGACAACCACGCCTGGGTTGAGGCCTGGGCGGACGGCCGCTGGCACTACCTCGGCGCCTGCGAGCCCGAGGAGGCGCTCGACCGCGGCTGGTTCACCGCCGCCTCGGGACGCGCCCCGATGGTGGCCACGCGGCTCTTCTCGGACTTTGGCTGCGACCCGGAGGACGTGGCGGGCAGCACGGGCTGCACCGTGCTCGTCAACGTGACGGCGCGCTACGCCGCCACCACGCGCCTCTCCGTGCGCGCGACGCTCCCGGACGGCGCGCCCGCGGCGGGCGCCGCCGTGGCCTTCGAGGTGCTCAACATGGCCGGCTGGCGCCCGCTCACCGTGCTCCGCGCGGACGCGGAGGGCCGCTGCTCCCTCGAGCTCGGCCGCGGAAGCGTCCGCGTGCACGCCTCGGCGGGCCGCCTCATGGCCGAGAAGGACGTGGACACCGCCACGACCTCCGAGGTGGCCCTCGCGCTCGCCCCGGCGCCGGGCGGGGCCGTCGCGGGCGCCTGGCACGACGTCGACGTGCGCGCCCCCGAGGACCATCCGGCCCCCACGCAGGCGCTCTCCCCCGAGGGCGCCGCGCGCGGCCGGGCTCGCAAGGCGGCCGCCGACGCGGCCCGGCGCGGGCGCGTGGGGCGGATGCGCGAGCGCGCGGCCGAGCTCGCCTCCCGCGCGGCCGAGCTGCGCCCCGCTGACGACGCCGCGCTCGTGGCGCGCGTCCTCGACGCCGCGCGCGGCCACGCGGAGGAGATCTTCTCGTTCCTCACCGCCGGCACGGAGCCCGAGCGCCTGGCGCTCCTTGCCACCCTCGCCGAGAAGGACTACCTGGACGCCGACCCCGCCGTCCTCGAGCACCACCTCCGCTCCGCCCTTGCTGGCAAACGTGACCGGGCGGGCCGCCACGATCGGGCCGCCGAGGCTCCGGCGGCGGCCGAGCCCGCCGTTGCCCCCGAGCCCGAACGCGACCTCTGGGAGCACGCCGTCCTCTCGCCGCGCATCGGCCTCGAGCACCTGAGCGCGTGGCGACCGGCCCTTCCCGACGCGCTGCCGCCCGAGCTCGCCGCGCTCGTGGCCACCGACCCGGCCGCCGCGTGGGCCTGGCTCGCCTCCCGCCTGTCCTTCTCGCCCGCCGAGCACCTGGCCAAGCTCGTCGGCACGCCCGCAGGCGCGCTCGCGTCCGGCGAGGCCTCGGAGGTGACGCTGCGCACGCTCTTCGTGGCGGCGTGCCGCAGCCTTGGGGTGCCCGCGCGGCTCGCGCCCGCGGACGGCCGCGCCGAGGTGCTCGGGGAGGGCCGCTGGACCTGCGTCGAGGGCGCGGCCGCGGGCGAGCGCACCTGGCCCCTCGCCATCGCCGGCGAGGAGGGTGCCCCGCTCTCCTACGGGACCGACTGGGGCCTGGCGCGCCTGGGGGCCGCCATGCAGACCGACGGCCAGGAGCTCTGGGGCTTCCACCAGCTCGACCTCTGGGACGCGGACCCCGCAAGGCTCGAGGTGCCGGCGGGGACCTACCGCCTCACCTCCACGACGCGCCTGCCCAACGGCAACCAGCAGGCCACGGAGCGCGTCTTTGAGGTGAGCGGCCCCTGCGCCCTCACCGTGCGCCGGCGCGAGCCGCGCCCGGAGGACCTGCTCCAGCGCATCCCCCTCCCCGGCGCCGCCCCGCTCGTCGACGGGCGAGGGGGCCTTACGCTCCTCGCGTTCCTGGAGCCGGCCGAGGAGCCCACGGAGCACCTGCTGAACGAGCTCGCGGACGCCGCCGACGCCGTGGCCGCCTCGAAGGTCCTGGTGACGCTCGTGACCCGCGGGGACGCCGGGGACGACCCCACGCTCGGGCGCGCGCTCGGGGCGCTGGGCGCGGCCGGGGCCGCCGTGACGCTCGCGCACGACGACTTCTCCGAGCTGCCCGAGCGCCTCGCGCGCCGCATGTTCGCCAACCCCGAGCTGCTTCCCCTGGCCCTGCTCCTCGACGCCCGGGCCGGGGACGGGGGCGCGCCCGTGGGCCTCTTCGCGCGCGGCGGCTACGCCGTGGGGACCGTGGAGCTGGTCCTGCGCCTCGCCGCGCTGGCGTAGGGCGGCGCCGGGCGACCGGCCGCGGAAGGGGCGCGGCCGTCCCCGACCGCAGCGCCGCAACGAGGACGGCGAGAAGAACGAGCGGGGCCCCGGGCACGTCTGCCCGGGGCCCCGCCTGCCGTGCAGGTCATGGCCGCGCCAGGAGGGTGCGGCGGCCTGCCGCGGCCCGCGCGCCCTACTCGCCGGAGGGCGCTCCTCCCTCGCCGGAGGCTCCCGAGCGCCCGCGGCCGCCCCGGCGGCGCCGGCGGCGCGGACGGTCCGCGCCCTCGGGCCCCTGCGGGGCGCCGGAGCCCTGCTGGAAGTGCTTCGGCGCCGGCTTCTGCCCGCCGGCCGCGCCCTGGCCGCCGGCGGCCTGGGCGCGTTTCTTGCGCGAGGGCTGCATGCCCCGCGGCTGCGCGCCCTTCTCGGCCTGGCCGCCCTTGTCGCCCGGGCGCCGCGTGCGGCGGGCGGGCTGCTGCGCGGGACCGTCGGGGGCGGGGGCGCCCTCGGCGGCCTGGTGGTGGCGACGGCGACGCGTCGGCTGGCCCTCGGGAGAGCCGGCGGTCACGTCAAGGGGGGCAGGCGCGCCCCCGTCGCCCGGGCGGCGCTTGCGACGACGGCGCGCGGGCGCCTCGTCGCCGGAGGGGGCGCCCGCGGCGTCGCGACGCGCGTTCTTCTCGCGCTGCGGGCCCTTCTCGCCGGCCGGGCCCCCGTTGGAGGGGCGGCGGCGCTTGCGCTTGGGCTCGACGAAGATGTCCGAGGCGTCCGGCGCGGGCTCGGGGACGACGCCCATCTTGCGGTCCAGCTCGGCGAGCGCCATCTGCACGTCCGGGGACTCCAGGCGGTCGAGCACCTCGCGCGTCACGGTGTCCGGGCGGCAGGGGCACCCCAGCTCCTCGGACTTCTTGTGCGCGGCCTCGGAGGCCGTCATGTCGGCGAGCGCCACGCGGACCTGCTTGCCGTTCTCAAGGCGCAGGCAGATCTGCTCCTTGGGCGTGTCGTACTCGACGATCTTGCCCTTGCCGAGCGGCGTGTCGATCACGGCGTTCTTCTTGGGCGCGCGGCTCTTGAAGTCGCGGTAGGCCTCGAACTCGTAGCGCAGGCAGCACATGAGCCGGCCGCACGCGCCGGAGATCTTGGTGGAGTTGAGGGGCAGGTCCTGCTCCTTGGCCATGCGGATGGACACCGGGTCAAAGCCCGTGGCAAACCGACGGCAGCAGAGCTCCTGGCCGCAGTGGCCGTAGCCGCCCACGATGGCGGCCTCCTCGCGCACGCCGATCTGGCGCATGTCGATGCGGACGTGGAACTCGCGCGCGAGGTCGCGCACGAGCTGGCGGAAGTCCACGCGCTCCTCGGCGGCAAAGTAGCAGACGGCCTTCTCGCCGTCGAAGAGGTACTCCACCCCCACGGGCTTCATGTCCAGCCCGGACTCCTTGACGAGGCGACGAAACGTCGGCATGGCCTCGTCGCCGCGGCGGGCGAGCCCGTCGGCGCGCTCGAGGTCGGCGTCCGTGGCCAGGCGGACCACGGAGCGCAGCTGCGCGTGGCCGATCGTGGCGGAGAGCTCGTCGGCGCTCACCTCGCGGGCGTCTGCCGTGGCCAGGCCGATCTCACGGCCGCGCTCGGTTGCGCAGATGACGTGGTCGCCCTCCTGGGCGCCGGTGCCCGCCGGGTCGAACCACAGGTCGCGGGCGGCATACGAGAACTTCACCGGAATGACGGTGGGCATGCGAGTGCCTCCTTGATGCGAAGCAGCATGACCTCGAGGGTCAGCTGCGGCGATACGTTGTGGGCGAGGTCATCCGCCGCGCGGCCGACGGCCTCGATGGCCCTGAGCGCGCCGGCGGTGTCGCAGCCGGCGGCGATGCGGTCCACGACGGCGGCCGCGTCGTCGTTGACGGCGCCGCCCGGGATGCCCTCGCAGCGCGCGAGGACGTCGCGCAGCAGCGACTCCGCCGCGGACAGGGCCTCCATCATACCCGAACGCTCCCGGGCGGTGAGCTCGCGCTTGTTGGCGTCCTCCACCTGCTTGAGGGCGGCGGCGGTGAGGAAGTCCTGGGACTCGCGCAGGGCGTCCTCCTGCGCCTGGCGGACGTCGGCCAGGGGCACGGCCACCGCGGCCACGAGGTCGCGCGCGGCAAGAAGAACGTCCCAGGAGTCGTCGCGGGCAAGGGAGTCCAGGGCGCCCACCACAAGGCGCCTGACCTCGCGGCGCGACGGGGACTTGAGGAAGTCCACGGCACGGGCGGGCGTCCCGGCCACCGCGAGCGCCATGCGCGCCTCGGCGGGCGTGCAGGCGCACGCGCGCATGACGGTCTCGGCCCCGGCCGCGGGCGAGACCGAGCGGAAGGGCACCTGCTGGCAGCGCGAGACGATGGTGGGGAGCATTGCGGCCGTGGTGCGGGCGCAGAGGATGAACATCACGGCCTCGGGCGGCTCCTCGAGGGTCTTGAGCAGGGCGTTCGCGGCGTTGCCGCGCAGCAGCTCGGCGCGCTCGAGCACGTAGACCTTGGTGCGGGCGCGCACGGGGGCCAGGCCCGCGTCCTCGATGAGCTCGCGCACCTGGGCCACGAGGTAGCCCGACGCGCTGCCGGGGGCGAGCCAGCGGACGTCGGGGTGGGTGCGATGCGCCACGCGACGGCACTCGTCGCAGGTGGCGTCCCCACCGTGGGGGCAGACCACGCACCGGGCGAGCGCCTCGGCGGCCTCGTGCTTGCCCGAGCCGGGGGCGCCCACGAAGAGGTAGGCGTGGCTGAGCCGGCCCTCGGCCACGGCCGTGGCGAGGAAGTCGCGCACGCGCGGCTGGTCGGCAAGGGCGGCGAGGACCGGGGGGACCGGCGCCGACGGGACGGGAGAGGTCGGGGCGGCGGTCACCTCACTCACCCCAAAGATCGTCGAGCGCGGCGAGGACACGGGCCGTGACCTCTTCCTTCTTGCCCGAGGCGTCCACGAGGCGCACGCGGGAGGGCTCCTCGGAGGCGAGGCGCAGGTAGGCGTTGCGCACGCGCTCCTGGAACGCGAGGCCCTCGGCCTCCATGCGGTCGACGCCGCCGGCCGTGGCGCGCGCAAAGCCAAGCGCGGGGTCGAGGTCAAGCACGAGCGTGCGGTCGGGCACGCGCCCGCAGCTGCCGAGCACGTTGGACTGGCGGACGAGCGTCTCGTCGAGGCCGCGGCCGCCGGCCTGGTAGGCGAAGGTGGAGTCGTAGTAGCGGTCGCACAGGACGCAGGCGCCGCGCTCGAGCGCGGGCTCGATCACCTGGCGCACGAGCTGGGCGCGGCTCGCCTCGTAGAGCAGGAGCTCGCACTCCGGGACCATCTCCGCGTTGGCGGGGTCCAGAAGCAGCGCGCGGACCTTCTCCGAGATGGGGGTGCCGCCGGGCTCGCGCAGGCGCACGACCTCGCGGCCGCGCGCCTCGAGCGCCGCGGCGACGAGCGTCGCCTGCGTGGTCTTTCCGCAGCCGTCCGCCCCCTCGAGCGTGATGAACACCCCGCGCATGTGCCTCCCTCCGGGCCCGGTACCAGTCGCTCTATGGTAGCGCGTCCCAGGGGTGCGCCGCGAGAAAACCATGCGCCGAGGTCGCGCGGGCGAGGAGGAGCGCGAGCTCGCTCAAAGTCACGTTCTTCTCGCGTTCTTCTCGCGTTCTTCTCGCCCGAGCGTGACTTCGAGTGAGTTAGGCGGCCGAGCTCGCTCAAAGTCACGCTTTCGGGGCGGTTAGCGTGACTTTAAGCGAGTCGCGAGAGAAAGCTCACCCATGGTCACGCTTTCGGGGCCGCAAGCGTGACTTCGAGCGAGTCGAATTTGTCAGCTCATTCTTAGTCACGTTTTCGAGAAGAAAGCGTGACTTTGCGTGAGTCGCGAGAGAAAGCTCGCGCGAAGTCACGTTCTTCTCGCGCGCTCCGCGGCGCACGCCCCGACCCCGCCACGCCCCGCGGCCGCACGTCCTTCTCGCCTGAGCGGCCAGACGCGCTATCGGACGAAGTTCGTCCAGACGCCCTCCTCGGACGCGGGCATCGCCACGCCCGCCGCGCGCCCGGCCTCGATGCAGCGCAGCAGCCACGCCATGTTGCGCCCGAGCTGGCGCATGGTCCAGAGGCCCTCGGCGTCCTGCTCGACGTCCTCGGCGCTGCTGCCGTACACCAAGTTCCAGTAGCGGCTGCTCACGATGGGCATCTGCGAGATGGTGAAGAACTTCTCGATGTCGGCGAGCGCCGAGGTGGTGCCGGCACGGCGTGCCACGCTCACGGCCGCGGCCGGCTTGTGCGCGAGCACGTCGGGCTCGCCGGCGCGACCGTTGCTGTAGAAGAGCCGGTCCATGAACCCGAGAAGCGACGCCCCGGCGCGGGCGTAGTGCGTGGGCCCGCCAAAGACAAAGCCGTCGGCCTCCGCGGCCTTCTCGCGAAACGCGTTCACCGCGTCGTCAATGACGCAGCGCCCGAGCTTCGAGCAGGCGCCGCACGCCGCGCATCCACCAAGCGGCCGCGCGTCGAGCCAGAAGATCTCCGTCTCCGCACCGCACTCTCGCAGCGAGCGTGCGACCTCCTCTAGCGCCCGGCTGGTCGACCCCGCCTTGTGCGGGCTCCCGTTGACGAGAAGAACTTTCATCGCGCCACCTTTCTCATGTCTTACCAACGGCACCCCTCCTTCTACCCCGACGCGGCCAGCTTGTTCACACGACGGTCGTAGGTGACGAGCCCGTTGGTCTCCTCCTCCACATCCGTGAGCTGGGTGTAGACAAAGCCCGCGAGCCCCTTCCCCTCCAGCTCGACCGCATGCGCCAGAAGGTCGCGGACCTCGCGCGAGAACTCCTCCCCACCCGCGGCCTCCTCGTAGCCGTACGACGTCGAGAGGCTCACGTGCCCCGGAACGGCCCAGCTCACGCCGCCAAACTCCGAGATCACGAACGCGCGGGCCGGTCGGGCGCGGTCGGGCCAGACCTCGAGGGGGCGGAAGTAGTTGTGGACGCTCAGAAAGTCGCCGCACCCGCGGTCGTACCAGCCGCTCGTGGCGTCGATGGGACGCGTGGGGTCGAGCTCGCAGACGGCGCGCGTGGCGGCCCGGGCGTCAAACTGGCCCCAGCCCTCGTTGAAGAGCGTCCAGCCCACGATGCAGGGGTGCGCGCGCAGGAGCCGCACCGTTCCCGCGCAGGTGTCGCGCCACTCCCGGCGATATGCCTCGTCGCCGGCGGAGAGCTGACGCCACGCGCGCGGCCCCTCGTCCGTGCGGCCGCCCCAGCTCGCGCGCAGCAGCGTTGGCTTGTAGCTCGAGTGCCAGGGGCTCAGGGGGCCGCCGCCCGAGACCATGTCCTGCCAGACGAGCATCCCCATGCGGTCGCAGAGCGCATAGAAGCGCGCCGACTCCACCTTGAGGTGCATGCGCAGAAGGTTGAACCCCAGCCCGCGCGCCGCGCAGATGTCGCTGGCGAGAGCGCGCTCGGAGGGAGGGGTCATGAGGCCGTCCGGCCAGTATCCCTGGTCGAGGACGCCGCGCAGGAAGATCGGGCTGCCGTTGAGGTGCACGCGCTGGACGCCGCGCGCGTCCGGGCGCACCTCGACCGAGCGGAACCCCACATAGCTCGTCACGCGATCGGAGCCAAACGCAAGCTCGAGGTCATAGAGGTGTGGGTCGTCCGGATGCCAGAGGTGCGCCTCGCCCACCTCAAGCGCAAGCTCCACCTCGCTCTCCCCCGCCGTCACGACCATGGCGCCCGCGCGGGCGACCTCGGCCCCCTCGTCGAGCAGCCGCGCCACGAGCTCCATGGGTCGCTCGCCCGAGGCGAGCACGGAGGCGCGCAGGAGGGCGCGACCCTCCTCGGGCACGGTCCGCACGTCCAGGTCCAGCAGGCGCTCCCTCGGGACGACCTCGCACCACGCGTCCCGCCAGATGCCGCTCTGCGCCGTGTACCAGATGCCCCCGCGCGCAAGGCGCTGCTTGCCGCGCGGCTGCACGCCCGTGTCGGACGGGTCGAAGACGCAGAGCTCGAGTCGGTTCTTGCCCGGGATGAGCAGGTCGGTGACGTCGCATGAGAAGGGCAGGTACCCGCCCGTGTGCTCGCCCGCACGAGCGCCGTTCACGTACAGGACGCAGGCCCAGTCGACCGCGTCGAGGTGAAGCACCAGCCGCTCGCGCGCCGTGGGCACGGGCAGCGTCGCGTCAAGCCGGTACCACAGGAGCTCGTCGGGGGCGAGCCGACGGCCCACGCCGGAGAGCGGGGCCTCGGGCGAGAAGGGCACCCGGATGGGCCGCCAGGCCGCATCCGCGGGCGGCATCGCGCCGCGCCACGCCCGCGCGGCGTCCGGAGCGGGCACGAAGGCGCACTCCCACCAGCCGTTGAGCGAGGTCCATGTGCCGCGCGAGAACTGCGGGCGAGGGTGGCCCTGGCAGGCGGCGCCTTCCGGCCTGTCGCCAGCCAGGCCATCGCCTACCAGGCCGTCACGGATCTTCTCGCCCCACGGCGTCCAGAGCGGCGTGAGCTCCACGTCCGCCGGCGGCTTGGGCTTGCTCGCGAGCACGCGCTTGAGGTCGAGCATGGAGCCTCCCGTCTTTTTTGGCCATTGTCGCACGACGGACGACGGCGCGCGGCCGAGCCAGCTCGCAGGCCGTCCCGGCCGATACGGCCCGGTCCCCCGGTGACGCGACCCGGTCCCCCGAGCGATATTGGGTAGGGTCTTTGATGTCGTGGGGTCCCAAAACACCCAAAAGCGTACACGAGAAGCCCGATTCTGCAGCATATTGCACAAAACTGGGTGGCACCTTTGATATCAACATCAAGGATGCCACCCAGTTTCGAACTCGGGCGTCAGGCGAGAAGAACGCAGGCGCGGCTTGGGTCGGCGGGACGAGAAGAACGCAGGCGAGGCGCGGCGAGAAGAACCTCGCTACGAGGACTTCTTCCGGCCTCCGGCCTTCTTCGCGGGCGCCTTGCGGCCGGCGGCGCCACGGCCCCGGGCGGCGCGGGCGGCCTCCTTCTTCTCGCGGCCCGGGCACTCCATGTTGGGGCAGAGCTTCCACGGGCCGCGCGCCGTCGTCACCACCACGAGCGGGGCGCCGCAGTCCGGGCAGGTCTCGCCCGTGGCCTCGAGCGCGCCGCGCGCGGGCAGCGGGTAGCTGGTCCCGCACTCCTCGTAGTTGGTGCAGCGGATGAAGCGCTTGCCGCTCCTCTCGGACTTGTGCGCGATCAGGCGTCCGGAGCGCCCGGCCTCGGCGCAGGCGGGGCACGCGCCCACGTCCACGTCCGGCTCGCGGTTGGTCTCACACGCGGGGTTCACGCACACCTCGTACGCGCGGCTGCGGAACGGCTGCACCTTCACGCGCGGCGCCCCGCACGAGGGGCACACGGCCGCCTCGCCCTCGAGCGCCGAGATCTTGCCCTGGGGCAGCGGGTAGGTGACGTCGCAATCCGGCCAGCCCATGCAGCCCACGAAGCTGCCGCGCGTCTTGGCCGAGCTCTTCACCACGAGGTCGCGGCCGCACTTGGGGCAGACGCCCACCTTGGCGTCCGCGGTCACGGCGTCGGCGATGGCCTCGGAGAGGTCGTCGGTGTGCTCCACGAGCGCGTCCATGAGGCCGGCGAGGAGCGCCCGGGAGTGGTTCACCACCTGCTCCTGCGTCTCGGCGCCGTCGGCCACGCGCGTCATGTCCCCCTCGAGCTCGGCCGTCATGTCCGGCGAGGTGATGCGCGGGGCGTAGGTGGCGAGGGCGTCGATGATCGCCATGCCCAGCTGGCTCGGCTCCACCGGGTCGTTCTTGAAGTACTTGCGCTCGTAGAGCGTGTCGATGATGCTCGCGCGCGTGGACTTGGTGCCCAGGCCGCGCTTCTCCATCTCCTGGATGAGCTTGCCCTGGCTGTAGCGCGCCGGGGGCTCGGTCTGCTTGGCCAGGAGCTCCATGTCGGAGACGCCCACGACGTCGCCCTCAGCGAGGGCCGGGAGCTGGTCGTCCTTCTTGAGGCCGTAGGGGTAGACGGCACGGAAGCCCGGCGTCACGAGCACGCTGCCGGAGACCGTGAAGGGCTCGCCCGCCACGTCGATCGTGACCTTGGTCCCCTCGATCGTGGCCGGGCCCATGAGCGTGGCCAGGAAGCGCCGTGCGATGAGGTTGTAGAGCTTCCACGCGGCGGGCTGGAGCGCGTCCGGCGAGGCCGCCGCCGTCGGGTAGATCGGCGGGTGGTCGGTGGTCTCCTGCTTGCCGCGCGTGGCCGTGAGCTTGCCCTGGGAGAGCAGCGCCTGGCAGGTGCCGGCGTACTGCGGGACCTTGGCGAGCGTGCGCACGCAGTCGCGCAGGTCGAGCGAGGAGGGGTAGACGGTGTTGTCAACGCGCGGGTACGAGATGAGGCCGTCCATGTAGAGGCTCTCGGCGAGGCGCATGGTGCGGGCGGGGCTGATGCCCTCGGCCGCGGCGGCGGCCTGAAGCGAGGTGGTGTTGAAGGGCGCGGGCGGCCGCTGCGTGCGGCTCCTGCGCTCGACGGCCGCAACGCGGCCCTCGGTGGCGTCGGCCACGTGCCCGTACGCGGCGTCGGCGGCGTCCTTCTCCCAGAAGCGCGCGGTGGCGTGGGTGATGCGGAAGTCGGAGCCGTCCTTCTCGCCCTTGCCCTGAATCACCCAGTAGTCGTCCGGCTTGAAGGCAAGCCGCTCGCGCTCGCGCTCCACCACGAGGGCGAGCGTGGGCGTCTGGACGCGGCCGGCCGAGCGCACGTTGCCAAGACCGCTCCAGCGCGCCGCCGTGAGGTAGCGCGTGAGGACCGCGCCCCAGATGAGGTCGATGTACTGGCGGGACTCGCCGGCGTCGGCGAGGTCCTGGTCCAACTCGACGAGGTTGGCAAAGGCGTGGTCGATCTCCGTCTTGGTGAAGGCGGAGTAGCGGGCGCGCGCCACCGGCACCTCGGGCGCGACCTCGCGGATCTGCCGGAGCGCGTCGGAGCCGATGAGCTCGCCCTCACGGTCGAAGTCCGTGCCGATGACCACGGAGCCGGCCTTCTTGGCGAGGTTCTTGAGGGCGCGGATGATCTCCTTCTCGGCAGGGAGCTTCTCGATGGGCGCCCAGACCAGGTAGGGCAGGCTCTGGATCTTCCAGCCCTTGAGGTCCACCCCGTCCGCCAGGAAGGGCTTGCGACGGGACTTGTACGGCGGGCGCGCCAGGCCGTCCGGCACGTCGGCGGGCAGGAGCTCGCCGTCTGCCGTGAGGCCCTGCCAGCCGTTCTTGTCGTCGAAGGTCAGCTGCACCGGGAAGTCCACCTTGAGGATGTGCCCGCGCAGGCCGATGGTC
The DNA here is from genome assembly GCF_002159535.1 of Olsenella sp. An290. Classification (GTDB taxonomy): domain Bacteria; phylum Actinomycetota; class Coriobacteriia; order Coriobacteriales; family Atopobiaceae; genus Thermophilibacter. The sequence goes on from NZ_NFIU01000015.1 coordinate 15,028, forward strand.
ACGCAGTCCTCCCCGCCCATGCGGAAGCGGTAGACCGGGGTGTTGTAGACCTTGTCGGCCGTGGGCTTGCCTGACTCGGAGAGCAGCCGGGCGATCTGCTGGGCGGCGTCGTTCTTCTCGGTGACGATGAGCTTCAAGGGCGCTCCTTACTGCTTGTCGAACTCGTGCTGCTCGTAGTCCTCTCGGCTCCACTTGAGGGCCTCGGCGCCGTCGCGCGAGACGATGATGAAGCGCGCCACGGCGAGCGCCGCCTCGTAGAGGAAGATAAGGACCGCAAACATGAGGATCATCGTCACAGGCGAGGCGTCGGGCGTCACGACGGCGGAGAGCACCATGAAGGCAACGTAGACGATGCGCCACTGGGAGCGGAACGTGCGGTACGGCACGACGTGGAGGATCGAGAGGTAGAAGATCAGGAGCGGCAGCTGGAAGGCGATGCCGAAGCCGATCTCAAGCAGCATGTAGATGTCGAGGTAGTCCTCGGCGTTGGGGATGATCGAGCCGATCTCGAAGGACTGGTCGAGCAGCCACCCAAAGGCCGCCGGCTGGATGACGAAGAAGCAGAACACCATGCCCAGCGCAAAGAGCGCCACCATCGCGGCCACCGTCGGCACGACCCACCTGCGCTCCTTGGGCCGAAGCGCCGGCAGGAAGAACGCCAGCACCTCCCAGATGATGATGGGGCTGCAGATGATGACCGAGAAGAACAGCGCGACCTTGAAGCGGATCGTGAAGCCGCCCAGGACCGTCGTGACGACGAGCGTGGCGCCGCGCATGGCCTCCTGGATCTGGCCAATCATGAGCTCGATGAGCGTGGGGGTGGCAAAGTAGACGACGAGCGAGCACACGATGACCGAGACCACCACGATGGTGAGGCGGCGGCGCAGCTCGCCGAGGTGATCCATGATGGGCATGCGGGCGGGACCGATCGGCATGGCTTAGGCCTCCTTCTTCTCGTCGGGGGCGCCGGCGGGGTCGCTGGGGCTGTCCCCAGCCGCTCCCCGCTCGTCGCTACGCTCCTCGCTCGCCTCGTGGGACGCGCTCGGGCCGTCCTCGGCGTCCGCACCGGCGCGGGGCTTCGAGGAGGGGGTCATCGCATACAGGTCGGCCAGGGAGGGCTTGGCGGGCTCGGGGGTCTCGACGGCCGTGGCGGGCGCAGCGGGCGCGGCCTCGCTGCCCTCGTTCTTCTCGGCGGCGTCCCCGTCGGCCTCGCCGGATGCGGCCGCGGCCTCGGCCTCCTCGCGGGCGGCCTTCTCGGCGGCGAGGCGCTTCTTGCGCTCGGCGAAGGTCTCGGCACGCCTGGGACGTGCCTCCCCCTCGGGAAGGTCGAGGTCCGCGTCCTCCTCGAGCTCGGCCGCGCGGTTGCGGGTCGGGCGCTTGGGGCTGTCGCTCATGGCCTCGGCGGCGGGGTCCACGATGTTGGTCTGCACGACCTCGGTGAAGCCCTCCTGGGCGCTCTTGAACTGGCGGAGGGCGCGACCGAGGGTGCGCCCCATGCCCGGGAGCTTGTCCGGGCCAAAGATCATGAACGCAAACAGAGCGATAAGGACGAGCTCGCCCTCTCCAATGCCAAACAAGGGTGTTCCTTCCTCTGCGGCCGGCTAGGCCTCGCGAATGTTGAGTTCGCCCGAGACCCCGAGAAGCCCGAGCACGCGGGCCACGTTCTTCTGGGGACGAGCCACGGAGAAGCGCACCCCCGCCTCGGAGGCGCGGTGGGCGACGCCCACGAGCACGCCGATGCCGGTCGAGTCGATGTAGGGGGTGCGGGAGAGGTCGGCGACGAGCTCGCTCGCGCCGGCCGCGAGGCGCCCGTCGAGGGCGTCACGGAGCTGGTCGGCGTTGGAGACGTCGACCTCGCCGTCCACGAGGACGACGCACGAGAGCGTGCCCGCGGCGACGTCGGCGTTGTTGGTGATGGTGAGGGAAAGGCCCATGGGGGCGCTCCTTTCCGAGAGGTGCTAGTTGCCGGAATCGGCCTGGGCGTCGGGGGTGCCCTCCGCGGTCTGGCCCGCGTCGGCGGCGTCGTCGGCCGCGGCGTCGTCCGCGGTGGCGTCATCGTCGGACGCGGCCTCGTCCGCGGTGGCGTCATCGTCGGACGCGGCCTCGTCCATCTGGGAGATGCGGCCCTCGGCGTAGCTCTTGACGCCGGCCTCGTCCTCGGGGTCGAGCTCGGCGGCCTTCTCGTAGGCGGCGCGGGCCTCGTCCGTGGAGCCCTGCTGCTCGTAGAGCAGGCCAAGGTCGGCCCAGGCGGGGGCGTACTCGGCGCCGCCGGCCGCCGTGAGCTCCTGGAGGGTGGTCACGGCAGTGGCGGTGTCGCCCTGGTAGTAGAAGCACATGGCGCGGGACGTGGCCACCTCGTTCGAGTCCTCGAGGGCGAGGTACTGGTCATAGTAGCCAATGGCCTTGGTGAGGAGGTCGTTGGAGTGCGCGGTGTCCTCGTCGGAGGCGGCGAGCATGCTCACGTTCATGGCCCAGGAGGAGCAGTAGTCGCCAAGGGACTTGAGGGACTCGGTGTCCTCGGGGTTCTCGGCCACCTTGGCCTCGAGGTCGGCGACGACGCCCTCGTAGTTCTCGTCGATCGTCTCGACGGTGAGGGGCTGGCTCTGGTTCTGGGACTGGAAGACGGAGGCCAGGGCTCCGGCAAGCGTGGAGAGCGCAAAGACGACGATAAAGAGCACGATGACCGTCTTCTGGAAGCGGGAGAGCTCGCCGGGCTTGCGCTCCCGGGTCTTCTTGGCCTTCTCGCCCTGCTCCTCGGTCGCTTCCTTCTTGACCTTATACCTGCTCGCCATCTCCGGACCTCTCGTTTCGTCTTGACGTGTGCGGGGCGCGGGCGCCCGCAAGTTCTAAGAGTATGCCACGCGGGACCCCATCGCACGGGAGGCACCCACGAGCGGCGATAATAACAGAACTTTGCCAAAGCCGCCCGGCCGGGGCGGTGCGGGCCGTCCCGGCCGGGCAGGCGACGCGCAGGCGCCTAGGCGCGCTCGGCGCGCGCAAGGCGCGCGGAGACAAGCTTCACGGCCACGACGAAGACGTCGAGCGCCTGGCCGAGCTCCTCGAGGCTCGGGTAGGTGGGCGCGATGCGGATGTTGGTGTCACGCGGGTCCTCGCCGTAGGGCCAGGGCGCACCGGCGGGCGTGAGCGTGACGCCGAGCTCCTTGGCGAGCGAGACGATGGCCTTTGCCGAGCCCTCCGGCCCCTCGAAGGAGACGAAGTAGCCGCCCTTGGGGTGCGTCCACGTGGCGCACTCGAGCTCGCCGAGACCCGAGGTGAGCTTCTCCTCCACGAGGGCGAAGCGCGGGGCCACGAGCGCGGCGTGCCTCTTCATGTGCTCGGCCACGCCGGCGGCGTCCTTCAGGAAGCGGACGTGCGCGAGCTGCGAGATCTTCTCGGGCGAGACGCGCATGGCCGCAAAGGCGCGGCGCAGCTCCGCCATGTCGGCCGGGCTCGCGGTGACCCACGCCATGCCGGAGCTGGGGAAGGTCACCTTGGCCGTGGAGGCGAACTCGTAGACGAGGTTCTTCTCGCCGCCCTGCTCGGCAAGGGCGTCAAAGATGTTCATGAGCTCGTCGCCCTCGCCCTCGAAGGTGTGGACGGCGTAGGCGTTGTCCCAGAAGATGCGGAAGTCGGGCGCGGCGGGCTTGAGCGCCGCGAAAGCGCGGACGACCTCATCGGAGTAGGTGACGCCCGTGGGGTTGGCGTACTTGGGCACGCACCAGATGCCCTTGACCGTGGCGTCCTTCTCGACGTACTCGCGGACCACATCCATGTCCGGGCCGTCCTCGCGCATGGGGACGGGCACGTTCTTGATGCCAAAGCTCTCCGTCACGGTGAAGTGGCGGTCGTAGCCGGGCGCGGGGCACAGGAACTTGACCTCGCCCTGCTGGCACCAGGGCTTCTCGCCGCCGATGCCATGGACGTAGCCGTGCTCCACGCAGTCGTACATGATGTTGAGGCTCGAGGAGCCCATGACGGAAACGTTGGCCGCGTCCACGCCGAGAAGCTCCGCCGCGAGGGCGCGCGCGGAGGGCAGGCCGTCGGGCGCGCCGTAGTTGTCGGCGTCGACGCCCTGGTCGGAGAGGTCGCTCTCGCTGGTGAGCAGGTCGAGCATGGGCTTGGAGAGCGCGGTCTGCTCGGGGCTCGGCTTGCCGCGGGCCATGTCGAGCTTGAGGTTCAGGGCGCGCAGGTCGGCAGCCTGAGCCTCAAGGTCCGCAATGGCGGCGTCGAGCTGGACGTCGGTCATGTTCTGGTAGGCGTTTGCCATGAGTCCTCCTCTAGTCGGCTCTCCCGAGTATAGATGCAAACCGCCGCGCGGCTGCTACCATGTTCCAGACGAAAAGGAACGCTTACAGGGAGGACGCGATGTTCGAGGTGCGGTCGGAGGACTACGGCGAGCTGCAGCGGCTCGTGGACGCGCTCTTTGCGCCGGGCGTCTCGGCGCGCGCCACGGTCTCCAAGATAGACATCCTCGTGCGCGCCGACGCCTTCGACCTCAACGACGACCTCACCGAGGTGGTGGAGCTCCTGCCCTCCGGCAACTTCACGCGCACGCGCCTGTGCGACCAGCTCAACTCGATTCTCACCGGCCATGGCTGGGCGGCCGCGTACGGCACGGTGGAGTAGCAGCCGCACTCGGCGCGCCACGGACGCGCGGGCGGCGCGGGCGCATCCCGGGCACGCGTGACTTTCTGTGAGTTTTCGCTGCCAGCTCATCAACAGTCACGCTTTAGCGCGAGCAAACGTGACTTTGAGCGAGCTCGCGTCGCTGACTCGCTGATAGTCACGCTTTGGAACACGAAAGCGTGACTTAGTGTGAGTTCTTCTCGCAAGCTCACACTAAGTCACGCTTCAAGGCGTGCAAACGTTACTTTTGATGAGCTCTCTCCGCCAGCTCATCAGTAGTCACGCTTCGAAGTGAATGTGTGACTTTTGACGAGTTTTCGCCGCCAGCTCATCAAATCTCACGGACGAGCGGCCGAAAGCGTGACTTTGAACGAGCCATCCCAGAAGACTCACACTAAGTCACGCTTCCAGCCTGCAAAGCGTGACTTTTCGTGAGCCGCAAGAAAAAACTCGCTCGAAGTCACCTTTCCAAGCCGGAAAGCGTGACTTCGAGCGAGCCTCACAGCACAGACGAAACGCGTCGCGCGAGAAGAACCAGCGCGCGACCTAGTCGTCGGCCTCCAGGGCCTCGGCGATCTCGTCGGTCATGTTCATGGTGTGGTAGACGTTCTGGACGTCCTCCAGCTCGTCGAGGCGGTCGACGAGGCGCTGGACCTTCTTGGCGTCGGCCACGGAGACGTCGGTCGGGGTGGTGGGGACCATGGTGAGCTCGGAGCCCTTGACCTCGATGCCCTGCTCCTCGAGGCCCTTCTGGACCTCCTGCATCTTGTCGTAGGCGGTCCAGACGATCCACTCCTCGCCGGCGTCCTCGTAGTCCTCGCCGCCGGCCTCGGCCACGGCGAGCATGAACTCGTCCTCGTCCACGGCGTTCTCGCGGTCGGCGACCTTCTTGTCCTCGGACTTGATGACCTTCTCCACGGCGATGGAGCCCTTGCGCTCGAACTGGAACGCAACGGAGCCAGAGGTGCCGAGCGAGCCGCCGGAGTGCGAGAACGCGGAGCGGACGTCGGCCGCCGTGCGGTTCTTGTTGTCGGTCAGGCAGTCAACGTAGACGGCCACGCCCGCGGGGCCGTAGCCCTCGTAGGTGATCTCGGAGTAGTTGGCGGCATCGGCACCGGAACCGAAGGCCTTGTCGATGGCGGCCTTGATCTTGGCGTTGGGCATGGAAACCATGCGGGCGCGGGCAACGGCGGCGGCGAGCGTCGCGTTGTTGTCCGGGTTGGGGTCGCCGCCGAGCTTGGCCGCAACGGTGATGTTGCGGGAGAGCTTGGAGAAGAGCGACGAGCGCTTGGCGTCGATGGCGGCCTTCTTGTGCTTGGTGGTTGCCCACTTAGAGTGTCCGGACATGCACATCTCCTTCTTGCCCCGCGGACGGCTGCCCCCGCGCGCGGAACCCTCGACAGTGATTCACGGCATGAAACGTGCCTACGATAGCGAAGGACGAGGAAAATGTAAAGGGATGGCGGCGGCGATGCGGAGAAGCTCTGGCGACAAGAACGGCCGCCCGTCACGCAACGGGGCGTGACGGGCGGCCCGCAACGCGCGCCTATCGCCTGCGTCAGCCGCGACGGCGGCATGCTCCCACGCCAAGGGCGCAGGCACCGGCAAGGGCGACCGCGAGGCTGGTCGCCGCGCCGGCGTCGCCCGTGGCGGGAAGCTCGGGCTCGTTCCGCTCGCCAGGCCTGGTGCCGGCGGGCTTGGCCGGGCCCGGGACCTCCGAGTCGTCGGGCGCAGGCGTGTCCGGGCCCGGGGCCTCCGGAACGTCAGGCTCATCGGGCTCGGGCGTGTCCGGCTCGTCCTGCTCGAACCTGGCCACGAGCTCGACGTCTGCCTCAACGACAAAGGTGTGGGAGGCCTCCGTGCTCACCTGCTCGCCGCCCACGAGCCACGCGACGAAGTGGTGGCCCTCGGCGGGCGTGGCCGTCACGGTGACGGTAGCGCCCTGCTCAAAGGCTCCCCCACCGTCGACCGCGCCCTGGCCCTCGGCGCTCACCGACACGACGAAGGTGGGAAGCGGCTCCGCGGGCGTGGACACCGTGGTCCCCTCGCTCGCCTCGGAGGCGGCGTGCGTGCCCAGCTCCTGGTAGCGGGCAATCACCGTGTACGCGGTCTCGGGGTCGAGGCCCCCGAACGTGGTCCCCTCCTGCCAGGTCTTGCCACCGTCGATGCTGTACTCGACCCTGGCGCCCGCCGGGCTCTCCGCCAGCGCCTCGACCTCGATCGTGGTGGGGGACGTCGCGCTGGCCACAGGCGCGGCGGGCGCGTCCTGCGCGGCCTTGGCAACGGTCACGGCTTCGGAGGCCACGCTGCCGGCGTGGTTGGCGTCGGAGGCGGTGACGACGACGGCTATCCGGGCGCCCACGTCCTCCCCAACAAGCACGTACGCGCGCCCGGTGGCGCCGTCGATGACCTGGCCGTCGCGCGTCCACGCATAGGTGACCTGCTCGCCGGAGACGGGCTCGTAGGTTGCCGTGAGGGTCTCGCCAAAGACCGGCGTGCCGGAGAGGGCGAGCTCGCCGGCGATGCTCGCAGCGCCGATCGTGCCCGAGAGGCCGGCCGGGGCAAAGACCGCATACCACGCGGCGTCGTCGCCGGAGAGCGTGAGCGCAAGCGTCACGCCGCGCACGCCGGCGTCGGAGGACGAGTAGGTGCCCGTCGCGGAGACGGTCACGTCGTCGCCCTCGAGCGCGCCGAGAAGCTCCACCTCAAGGCCGTCGACCTCGTCGGAGCCGTCCCACGTCTTGTCCAGACTGCTCGTCACCTCGGCCGTGAGGGGCTTCGCGGAGAGCGTGACCTCGGCGGTTGCTGTGGCGGCCTCGTACCCCGCGCTCTCAAAGGTCACGGTGAGCGTCTGCTCCCCAAGGGCAACGTCCTTCTCGGCCGTGTCGTAGCTCAGCGAGAAGGACCCGTCGGCCTGCGGCTCGTCCGCGACCGCGAGGACCGCGTCGCCAAGCCTGAGCGTGGCCGTGCCGGAGGCGACGAGCTCGTCGCCGGACCGGGGCGTGAAGGTGACCGTGAGGGTCTCGCCGTACGTGAGGGAGTCAGGGGCGCTGAGGCCGGTCAGCTCGATGGGCTCGGGAGCCGCGGGCTCGTCGGCGAGCTGCCAGGTGTCGGCCATCGCGGCGCCGTCCCATGCCGCGGCGAGGCCCTCGCCGGTGTAGCCGGTGCCGACGGGGCTGCCCTCGGCGTCAAGCCTGTACCAGAGCTTGCCCGCCTTCTCCGGGAGGAAGGAGTCTCTGCCCTCCACAAAGCGGAAGCCCTCTCCGAGCGTGACCCGCTCGACCGCCGAGTCGGTGAACATCCAGTTGGCGTTCGTCGCCCTGCCCAGGTTCCAGCTGGAGAGGTCGACCTCCTTGAGGCGCTTGCAGCCCTGGAAGAAGCTGTAGAGGCTCGTGACCCCCGACGTGTCCCAGCCAGAGACGTCAAGGTCGGCAAGCGCCGAGCAGTACAGGAACAGGTTGCTGATGTTGGTGACGCTGGGGCCGACGATGCCGGAGAGGTTGGCGGACCTGAGGCTCGTGCAGCTCTCGAACAGCCTGCTCATGCTGCTCACGTTGGGGAAGTCGACGCCGGAGAGGTCGATGCTCTGGAGCCCCTCGCACCCCTCGAACACGCCCTCCATGCGCTTGACGCGGGAGCCATCGACGTTCTCCCAGCCATCGATGGACCTAATCTGCCTGAAGTCCCTGAACCAGTAGTTCAGGCTCGTCGGGGCAAGCCTGTTCTCGGGGTCTTCCGGCTCGGCAAAGGTGACGGACCTGAGCGAGCCCTGAACCTTGACGAAGGGGCTCGTGGAGAACCATGCCGTCTCCTCGTTGATGCCAAAGACCTGGCTCACGGCCTTGCCGTTGTAGGTGTCGCCCACCTCGGGCCGGTCGCTCGCCTTGTAGATGGTGAGGGACGCGTCGGAGGCGTCGTAGGTCGCAAAGGCCTCGAGGGCGGGCTCGGCGATGGGGTCGGAGAGGACCCACGTGCCCGCCATCGTGGCGCCGTCCCATGCGGCGGCGAGCTCGTCGGGGGTGTAGCCGTCACCCGTGGGGTCGCCGGCCGTATCCGCCCGGTACCAGAGCCTGCCCGTGGCCTCGGGGAGGTTCAGCCTCCCGTTGTCGAGGAAGGCCCACTCGTCCCCCAAGGTCACCTTGACCAGGGACCCGCAGCGGTCGAACGCCTCGCCATAGGAGCTCTTCACCGCGACGTCGTCGAGGTTGAGCTCCTCGAGGGCGGTGCAGCCGTTGAAGGCGTACGCCATGTCCTCGACAACCGTGGTGCCCCAGCTCGAGAGGTCGAGCGACGTGAGGGCGGTGCACTGGTCGAACGTGTGCTGAAGGTCATCGAGCCTGGGGGCGCTCCAGCCCTCGAGGTCAAGCGAGGCAAGCTTGGCGCACTGGAAGAACGCATAGGCGAGGTTCTTGAGCTCGGGCGTGTCCCACCCGGAGAGGTCGAGCGACGTGAGCGCCGTGCACTGATAGAACATCTGCCTCATCGAGGTCACCTTGGAAGGCTCCCACGACGAGAGGTCGGCGCTCGCAAGCGCGCCGCAGCCATAGAACATGTCCCGCATGCTCGTGACGCCAGAGACGTCCCATCCGGAGAGCTTGGGAGCAGAAAGCGACCGGCAGTTTCTGAACATGGCGGTCATGTCGGTGACCCTGGAGGTGTCCCAGCTCGAGAAGTCCGGCGCGGTGAGGCCGGAGCAGAACTCGAACATGTGGCTCATGTTCGTGACGGAGGACGTGTTGAACTCCGGAGCCGAGAGGCCGTGGCTCAGGTCGGCGCCGTAGTACATGTAGCTCGTGTTGGTGACCTTGGAGGTGTCCGCGTTCTCCCAGCCGTCGACCTCCTGGAGCCTCTCGAAGCCCTCGAACCAGTGGTCCGTGCTCAGGGGGGCGATCTTGCCCGCGGTGCCCGACGCGGCTATCTCGACGTTCTCGACCGCGTCCGCCACGGCGGCAAACGGGCTTTCGCCATAGCGGGCGACCGTCTCGTCGATGACAAAGACCCGGGTGGCGTCCTTGCCGCCATAGGAGCCGCCCTCGGAAGGCACGTTGGCCGCCTCGTCCTTGTAGAGCGTGAGCGTCTTGTCCGTCTCGCAGTAGACGGCAAACGCCTCGGCGCCCTCTTGCGCGAGCGCCTGCCGCGCGGGTCCCGCCACGAGCGCAAGCGCGACCACGAGCAACGTGACCACGGGCGCAAGACGGCGCCACTTGGGCAGACGGGACAACGGGGATACTTTCATGGCCACTCCCTTCCTCGCCACGGGGGCCCAGCCCACGGGCCACGCTCGGCCGCAGCCGGCAGAGCCCGGGGCCGCAAGACCTAAAACTCACTGAAATACGTTACGTCCTGTGGGGCGCAAGGCGCGGCGCGCCTCGCCCAGCGGGCCATCCGGTCGGTTCCCGGCGGCAGGTGGACCGCGGGACGGGGCGCCTAGAGGCCGTACTTGGCCACGACGCGCCGGATCGCACGGCCCCAGGGGAGCCAGGTCGCGGCGAGAAACGCCACGGTGGCGAGCCCGTGCACCACGTCGAGCGGCACGGACGCCGCGCACGCCAGGGCAACGGCCGGCCAGGTGAGCGGTCGCACGTAGCCGAGGACGTGGTAGCCGTTCAGAATGAGGCCGTAGACCGGCCCGGACGCAAAGGCCCAGCCGTACAGCACGGGCGCGTGCGAGAGCAGGTCCTTCTCGCCAAGCGCGCCCCCGACATAGCCGACGAGCCCCCACGCGTACATCTGCCAGGGGGTCCAGGGGCCCTGCCCGAAGAAGAAGTTGGAGATGAGCGCCGCCATCGCGCCCACCACAAAGCCGCTCCGGCGCCCCAGGGCCGCGCCCGCCACGATCGCGATGGCCGAGACCGGCTTCACGTCGGGCAGGGGCGCAAAGAGCACGCGGCCCGCCGCCGCGGCGGCCGCGAGCACCGCGGTGGGCATGAGCTGGCGCAGGGCCGGTCGCGACGCCTCGAAGCTCGCAAAGACGAGCAGCAGCGCGAGAAGCGCCACGACGAGCGTGAGGCCGGCCGTGGCGTCGACGCCCACAAGACCCAGCCCCACGAGCGCCACCGGCACCGCCACGAGCGCCGGCACCTCGAGGGCCGCGAGCGCCCGCTCGCGGAAGGGGGTTGTATGCTGCCTCTCCATCATGGGTACCAGTGTGCCATAGGCGCCCGCACGTGGGAGCCCGAGCGCAGGGAGGCCACCATGCTGTACATCGGAAACTTCAGCTACAACGACGACACGGACAGCAAGGACAACTACTGTCTCATGCCCTGCGTCGTGGAGGCGGAGACCACCGACGAGGCCATGGAGAAGTTCGCGGCCCACTTCCAGCACGTCCGCAGCACCTCCGACCTGCTCGAGGGCGCCCATGAGATCTTCCTCGACTCGCTCGCCGAGCTCGAGGGGGTGCCCGAGGAGCCCGTCATCTGCCAGTGGCAGAAGATCGTCCCGGCCATGGACGGCCTCTGCAGCATCACGAGCGCGCTTCCCGCGCTCGACGAGAGCGACGACTTTGCCAACGCCTACGCGTGGGGCGACGAGGACGACGAGATTGAGCACGACCACGACGAGGACTTCGACTTCGAGGACCTCGACGAGGACGACCTCGCCGCAACGGAGCCGTTCCTGCAGTTCTAAACCGGCCGCCCCGGATACCGGCGGGCCTGCCGCCTCTGCTGGCAGCCCTTTGCCCCCGCGGCCCTGCCAGGCCCCGTCACGAGAGCCACGAGCTGGCGAAGAAGGGCCCCGCAGGCTCGGTCACGGCAAGGGAGCCGTCAAACATGAGGGAGACGCTGTCGGCCACCGCGCGGACGAACTCCCTGTCATGCGTGGCGAGAAGAACCGTCGCGCCGTCGGAGCGCGCCCGCGCCACCCGGCACGCCACCCGCTCGCGCGCCGCTCGGTCAAGCCCCTTGGTCGGCTCGTCGAGCAGCAGGAGGCGCGGCCGCACAAGCAGCAGCTTCTCCAGGGCCAGCAGCTGCTGCTGGCCCCCCGAGAGGTCATAGGGGTGCCGGTCCGCGGCGCCCGCGAGCCCGAGCCCCTCCAGGGCAGCGTCCACCTCGGTCGGCCCGTACCCCCCGGCGGGCGCCCACTCCGAGAGCTCTTCGCGCACGGTCTCGCAGGCGAGCAGCGCCTTGGGGGCCTGGGGCAGGAGCGCCTGGCCCGCCGCCGCGGCGTTTCTGACGCGGCCGCGCTGGGGCCGGCTGACGCCCGCGACGACGTCGAGAAGCGTCGACTTGCCGCAGCCGTTTGACCCGAGAAGCGCGCGGACCTCCCCCTCCCCCACCTTAAGGTCGAGCCCACGGAGCACCCAGCGCCCGTCCCGCGCGTAGCGGTGCCAGACGTTGCCCACCCACACGAGCGGCGCGCCCGCACGAGGCGCCTCGCCACTCCTTCCGCCGGGCACGGCCAGCGGGACCGGCCGGGAGAGCTCCTCGAGGGAGGCCGCGCGAACCTCCCCGTCACGAAGCTCGAACGCGCAGGTCGCAACGTCCGTCATCGCCTCCGGCGCGTGCGTGGCAACGACGACGGTGATGCCGAGCTCGCGGTTGGCCCGGAAGAGCAGCGAGAGGAAGTTCTTCTCGGCAAGGGGGTCGAGCATGCTCGTGGGCTCGTCGAGCAGGAGCACCCGCGGGCGCATGGCGAGCGCCGCCGCGAGCGAGAGCACCTGGCGCTGCCCTCCGGAGAGCTCCGCCGTGCGCGCCCGGAACCAGGGCTCGATGCCCAGGTAGTCGCAGGTCTCGGCCACGCGGCGGCGCATCTCGCCCTCGGGCACGCCGAGGTTCTCCAGGCCAAAGGCCATCTCGTGCCAGACCGTGTCGCACACCACCTGGGCGTCCGGGTTCTGGAAGACGTACCCCACCGCGCGCGCCGAGTCCCGCGGGACCATCCCGCGCGCGTCGCGCCCGAGGACGCGGACGGCCCCCACGAGCTCTCCGGCCGGCGCGATCTCGGGCTTGGCCAGGCGCAAAAGCGTCGACTTGCCCGAGCCCGTGGCCCCCACGAGCAGCGCGAAGGCGCCCTCGGGCACCTCCAGGGACACATTGCGCAGCACGGGCGCCGTGCGCGTGCCGGACGCGGCGGCATAGGAGAAGGTCACGTCGCAGAGCTCGAGCGCGCTCATCGCGCCCCCCTCCCGCAGCCGGCGGGAGCCGCGGCGCCGGGCGTCGCGACGCGGGAGGGCGCCCCGCCCCCGTCCGTCGCCGCGGCGAGCGACGGCAGCGCAAAGAGCACCGCCAGCGGCAGGTAGCGCCACCAGGGCCCAAGGCCCGTCATCCGGGGGTAGAAGCGCCAGCCGGAGCAGGCCGCCCACGCGCACGCGGCGCATAGGGCAAGAAGGGCGCCCAGGGCCGCGAGCGCCACCGCGTCGCGGGCGCGCAGGCGGTCCGGCCGATAGCTCGTCCGGGTGCAGCCCGACTCCCAGCCCCGGGCGCGCATGGCGTCGGAGCGCTCGAGCGAGTCCTCGAGAGACCAGGAGAGGAGCATCGTGGAGGTGCGGACGAGCTCGTGCCGGGCCGTCGGTCGGGCGCCGCCCGCCACCGTGCACGCCGCGAGGGCCGCGCGCACGGTGCGGGCGCGGCCGAGCATCTGGGGCACGAGCTGCGCGGCAAGGGAGGCCACGAGCGGCAGGGCCCGCGCGCGCCGCCCCGCGAGCGCGAGGAGCCGGTCCTGCGTGAGCGCCGTCGAGGCGCCCTCGAGCCACACGACCACGGCCACCATGACCGCGCCCATCGTGGCGCCGTAGGCGAGGCTCTCGGCGTAGACGCTCCGCGGCCCCAGCTTGAGGAGCAGCGTCGAGCCCGAGGCCGAGAAGAGTGGGTTTGCCAGGCACACGAGCGCGAGCATCGGGAGCTGCCAGCGCAGCCCCCGGAGCGTGGCGCGCACGCCCCTCGCCCCAAGGGAGAACGCAAGCGCCCCGGCAAGCGAGAGCGCCGCGATGACGGGGTGAACCGCCAGCATGGTGAGCGCGACCGCCCCCGCGAAGAGCGCGGCGGGGACGGTCGCGTGCCAGGTCTCAAGGGGTGTGGGGCGGGCTGCCACGGGCCTACTCGGTCGCGGTGAAGTCGGTCACGTAGGTCCAGGTGACCTCGTCGCCGTCCTCAAGGACGTACTCGGAGCAGGCCTTGTCGCTCGACTCGCCGTTGACCTCGAAGAGCCAGCCGCTCATGGGGCCAAAGTCCTGCTCGGCAACGCCGTTGATGCCGGCCACGTACGTGCCGTAGGAGCTGTCCTTGGCGTTGACGTCGGCCCCTGTCTCGACGAGCGCGTCGTAGACCGTGGCGCCCTCGGGGACGTCGACGTCAACGGTGGTGGCGTCGACCTCGGCAGCCGTGGGGTCAATGGTCACGGAGACGGCGATGGTGGGTTCGGCGGCCGTGGTCGGGGCCTCTGAGGCGGGCGCGCCGCCGCACGCGGAGACGCTCAGCGCGAGCGCGCAGGCGGCCGCTCCGCCGGCGAGCCACGAGAGGAAGGTCCTTCTCGACAGGTTCTTGTGGGACATGATGCCTCGCTCTCTCCCGGAATCCGGGCGTCGGGAGGGCAGGGCGGAATCGGCGACGCGCGCGGTCGCCATCTAAGACACAGCCGTGTGCTGATCCGGAGTCAAACCGGAATCCTTTTTCTCTACTAGGCGTAGCAGCTCTTCGAACCGTGCCCTCGGTATACGGTTGGAGCAAGTGTAGCAGGTCGCACGGCGCGAGGGGCCGGCCTTGTGTGACGACGCAACGTAACATGAGCCCCGCGCCCACGCATCCCGCACGGCGAGAAGAGCCCCAGGTCCGCCATCCTGCCGGGTACGCACGGCCCCGCCGGGTACGTACGATCCTGTCGGTTACGTACGATCCTGTCGGGTACGTACACTTCAAACGGTTACGTACACGAAAAGTCGTCCTTCTCGCCTGGGCGGTTTTTGTTTCCGCAGGTAAACGACTTGTGGCCGCGTGTACGTAACCGGCAAGAGTGTACGTAACCGGCGGAAGTGTACGTAACCGACAGGAGTGTACGTAACCGGCGCGCAGCCCGGAGCCGAGGAGCCATCGCAGGCGCAGGCGCCGTAACGGCCTCGCAGGCAGTTGTGTAATCGGATGGGAGTCGGGCCCGGGGACGCAGGACGGTCCGAGGGCGCATGGAATACTCAGGAACGGTATCCCCGACCCCGAAAGGACCGACGTGATTCTTGGCCTCCTCGCCGTCGTCATTGGATTTGCCCTGCTCATAGGCGGTGCCAACCTGCTCGTGGACGGCGCGTGCCGGCTCGCGGCGCGCTTTGGCATGCCCGAGCGCGTGGCAGGGCTCACCGTCGTTGCCATTGGCACCTCCCTGCCCGAGCTCGTGGTGAGCGTCACCTCGGCCGTGAGCGGCCATGCCGACATGGCCTTCGGCAACGTGGTGGGAAGCTGTCTTGCCAACCTGCTGCTCATCCTCGGCCTCTCGGCCGTCATAGCCCCGGTCACGCTCTCCCGCGGCACGCAGCGCTTCGAGATTCCCGTGAGCGTTGCCGCCTGCGGGCTGCTCGCCCTGTTCGCCAACACGGACGGCCAGGTCACGGCCCTCGAGGGCGCAGTTCTTCTTGTTGCCTTTGCCGCCTTTGTAGCCCGCACCGCCATCGTGGGCCTCGCCGAGGGCGCGGGCGAGAAGGACGCACAGGCCCGGCCCGCACCGCGCCCGAGCGTCGGCATGGCGGTGTGGCTGGTCGTCGTCGGCGCGGTCGTGCTCAAGGTGGGCGCCGACCTCGTCGTGGACAACGCGACCGCCATCGCCGCGGCCGCCGGCGTCTCCGAGCGCGTCATCGGCATCACCGTGGTGGCGCTCGGCACCTGCCTGCCCGAGCTCGTGACGAGCGTCGTGGCCGCCTTCCGCGGCAACTCCGACATCGCCGTCGGTAACGTCGTGGGCTCCAACATCTCGAACCTACTGCTCGTGATGGGCGGCCCGGCGCTCTTTGCGAACATCCCGTACGACGCGGCCTACAACCTCGACCTGGCGCTGCTCGCCGTCTTCTCGCTCGCACTCGTGGGATTTGCCTTCATTGGCCGGCGCCACGAGATGAGCCGCGCCGGGGGCGTCGCCTTCGTGGTGCTCTACGCCGCCTACATCGCCGCGTCCGTGCTGCGGTAGCGCGCCCCGTCGTCGGCCGGTGCCGGGGCCTGCGCCCTAAACCCCGCCTCGATGGCGCGGATGCGCTCGTAGAGCCAACGGTTGGTGGGGACGAGCAGGCCGTGCTTCTCGGCGAGGCGAATCACGGTGCCGGAGAACTCCTCGACCTCGGTGGGCTTCTCGTTCACGCGGTCCTGCGCCATGGACGGCATGCCGTCCGGGTCGAGCGAGGCAATGAGCGCCGCCATCTGCGCGAGGTCAACCTCGGTCACGTCCACGCCCTCGGCGCGCGCCACCGCGAGCGCCTCGCGCATAGCGGCCACGAAGCAGCGGTTCTGCTCGCTGCCGGGCTCGCTCGCGGAGCCGTACGTGCCGCCATAGACCATGCAGGTCTGGTTGATGCCCACGTTGAGCATGAGCTTCACCCACATGCGGCGGCGGATGTCGGCCTCCACCACGTGCGGGATGCCGGCGCGCGCGTAGAAGTCCGCGACGTCCTCCACCACGCCCGCGGCCGTGCCCGGCGCCGCGCCAAAGCGGACCTCGCCGGGATGCGCGTAGGTCATGTCGTCGCCGATGAAGACGGCGTCCATGCCCTGCGCCACGGAGAGCACGGTGCGCTCCCAGCCAAAGCGCTCGGCGATGCGCTCCTCGCTCGTGACGCCGTTCACGAGCGACGCGATGGCCGTATGCGGCCCCACCAGGCGCTCCATCGTGTCCAGGGCCACGGGCATGCCGGGCGCCTTGATCGCAAGGATGACCAGGTCGACGGGAGCGGCCTCGCTCGCGGGCACCGTGGGTACGCGAAGCGGCTCGCCGTTCACGGTCGGCGTCTCGCCGGCGTGACGCGCAAGGCGCGCGTCGTCCATCACGTACTCGACGGACCCGGGCCCGAGGTTCTTCTCGGCAATGGTGCCGTAGAGCAGGCCCACCGCTCCCCTGCCGATGATCGCCACACGCTCGATTGCCATGCGCCCCTCCTTCATCGCTGGCGGCATTGTAGCGTGCCCGAGGCCAATGTATACTCTCTGGCCCATCGCGATTGGCAGAGGAGGGCGACCATGAGGCGCGTGGCGATTGTGGGAAGCCCGGGCTCGGGCAAGTCGACGCTCGCGCGGAGGCTGCGCGAGATCACCGGCCTGCCGCTCCACTACCTCGACACGCTCTGGCACCTTCCCGACGGCGGGCACGTCACGCAGGACGAGTTTGACACCGCGCACGGCAGGCTCGTGTCGCAGGAGCGCTGGATCATCGACGGGACCTACCTCGGGACGCTCCCTTCGCGCGTCGAGCGCGCCGACCTTATCGTCCTTCTTGACCTGCCGCTCGAGACGTGCCTCGACGGCATCCGCGCGCGCATCGGCCGGCCGCGCGAGGACCTGCCCTGGCAGGAGACGGAGCTCGACCCCGAGTTCGCCCGCTATGTCGAGCGCTTCCCGGACGAGCAGCTTCCGCGCATCCGCGAGCTGCTGAGCGCCCGCCCGCCGGAATGCCGGCTCGTCGAGCTGCGCTCCCGAGAGGAGGCCGAGCGCGCGACCGCGCCCGGCGGGTGCCTCTGGCGCCTCGTCGCCCCCGGCGGCCGACCCGCCACCTAGGACGGAGAGGTCATCCGAGGACAAAGCCCCACAAGGGAGAGGGAGAAGAACGTGGACGCAGAGACCGAGCACAGGGTGGCCGAGAACCGCCTCAACTGGGACGACCGCGCGCAGGTGCACGCGACGTCGCCGTTCTACGAGGTGGAGCGGCTCGTTGCGGACCGCGCGTACGTCTCGCCCGTGGCACGGCGCGACTATGACGTGCTGCGCCCCCACCTGGGGCCGGACGGCCTTGCCGGGCGCTCGCTGCTGCACCTGCAGTGCCACATCGGGACGGACACCCTCTGCTGGAGGCGCCTCGGCGCGGCCGAGGTGTGGGGCCTCGACTTCTCCCCCGCCTCGCTCGCGCACGCGCGTAAGATCGCCGCGCGCGCCGGGGAGGACGTCAGCTTCGTGGAGGGGGACGCGCGGCGGGCCTCAGAGGCGATCGACCGTCGCTTCGACGTCGTGGTCACCGGGACGGGCGCGCTTGAGTGGCTGCCCGAGCTCGCGAGCTGGGCGCGCTCGGCGGCGCGGCTGCTTCGGCCCGGCGGCGTTCTTCTCGTCCGTGACGACCATCCGCTGCTGGGCGCGCTCGTCTACGAGTCGCTCGAGGTGCACGGCGACTACCTCTCCGGAAGCGTGGACGACTACGAGGACGACGGGAGCTACGTGCCGGGCACCGCGGGCACGATCGCGCACACCCGTGCGCACAACTGGAACCATGACTTCCAGGAGGTCCTGGGGAGCCTGCTGGCGGCCGGGCTCTCGATCGAGGACTTCCGCGAGAGCCCCTACGCCGAGTGGCGCTCGCTCCCCTGCCTCGTGGAGACGCCCGACGGCTGGACCATGCCGGCGGGGGCACCGCGCATCCCGCTCACCTTTGCCGTGGTGGCGCGCCGCCCGGCGTAGCCTCAGGCCCTCTCGGCAGGGCGCCCGGCCTGGGCCTGCCCCGCGTCCAGTCCCGCGCGGCGACGGAGCTCGGCCATGAGCACCTCGTTGCCGATCACGCAGACCGCCGCGTCGCCGTCCTGCGGGGCCTCGATGAAGACGCCGTCGGACGAGGTGGTGCAGCGATGGGAGGTAAACTGCTCGGGCAAGCCCTCGCAGGGTCTCACGCCGCGCACGTGCTCGTACGGGATGATCGTGCGGCCCCAGCCAAAGACGATCTCAAGGCGGTCCCGGTAGAGCTCCACGCGGTTGCGCACCACGACGGGCCAGAGGAGCAGCGCCCCAATAACGAGCAGCGCGGCCGGAACGCCCGCCGGCATCCCCGGCTGGAGCGCCAGCACCGCACCCGCCACGGCAACGAGGCCGGAGACCAGCCCATACCACGGCGCCACCTTGCCGCGGAAGACGAGCTCGGGGTTTCCCTTGTAGATTCTCATGGCACGCATCCTTTACGTGGAAAGGGGACAGGCACTTTTGCACATTCTAGCCGCGTCGGGGCCTCCAGCCCTTGAGCGCCATGAGGCCAAGAAACGCGGCGAGCACCACCACGGAGAGCACAAAGAGCGCCACTGGGAAGAGCCAGAAGCCCACGCGCTCCGCCACCACGCCAAAGAGCGGCGGCAGCGTGAGCGAGCCCACGTAGGAGGCGGCCATCTGCACGCCGATCACGGACTGGGAGAGGTTGCGACCAAAGAGGCGCGGCGTGAGGTGCAGCATGTTGGGGTAGAGCGGGCTGTTGCCAAAGCCCACGAGGAAGAGGCCCACGGGCGCCGCCGTGAGCGGCAGCGGGGCCAGAAGCACGAGCACGGCCACAAAGGTGACCGCCTGCCCCAGGCCCACGAGCTGCTTGTTCGAGAGGCGGTTGGCGAGCACGCCGGAGAGGAAGCGCCCCGCCGTCACGCCCACGTAGTAGACCGTCACCATGCCGGCGGCGGCACCGGCCGCCATGCCGCGCTCGCTCACGAGGTAGCTCGCGCACCAGGTGTTGCAGACGCCCTCGATGGCGACGGACGCCATGAAGACGAGGCAGGCCAGGCGGATGTCGCGGCGCCGGATGAGGGCGAGCGGGCTTGCCGCGATGGGTGCGGGGTCGTCGTCCTGCTCGCCCGGCGCGCCCTCGTGGCCCACGCGCGACCACAGCGGCAAGATCGCGATCGTGGCCGCCATGATGGCCACCTGGACGACGGCCGCCTCGAGGTAGCCGTCGCGCCAGGTGCCACCCGAGAGCGCGAGCGACATCAAAAACGGGCTCACCGTGATGCCCACGCCGTAGGCGCAGTGCAAGAAGTTCATGTGCGTCGCCTTGTAGTGCAGCGCCACGTAGTTGTTGAGCGCCGTGTCGATGGCGCCGGCGCCAAGGCCCAGCGGCACGGCCAGCAGGCAGATCCACGGAAAGCCCGGCGCCACGGCAAAGCCCAGGAGCGCCGCCGCCGTGAGCGCCGTGGAGACCGCCGTCACGCGCCCGGTGCCAAAGCGGCCGATGAGCGCGGCCGAGGAGAGGCTCGAGACGATGGTCCCGCAGCAGGTGACCATCGTGACCATGCTGCCCCACGAGACGGGAACGCCCAGCTCAGGGTGCATGGCGGGCCATGCCGCGCCAAAGAGCGAGTCCGGGATCCCCAGCCCCACAAAGGCCACGTAGATAACAACGAGAAGAACGACGGACATGGGCAGCCCTCCCCGGGCGAGGCGGTGTGGAAACGTTTCCACACCATGATAGTGGCGCGCCGGGGACGCGACAAGGGAGACGCGCGGGCTTGGACGGTTCCTCTCGCCAAAACGTCCGCAAGCCGCACGCGCCCACGAGCGTGCGGCTTGCGGACGCTCCGGGCCGAGGAACCGTCCACAGCCCGCGCCTTACGAAACCCTCACTCAACCGCAAGGCGATCCGATGGCGGCGCGTCCGGCCCTCCCTCACAATGGCTCGGGCAAGCCGGGCGAGAAGAACGGACGACATGAACCTCATCAGGCGCTTCCTTGCGGGCTATACGGAGAACTTTGTGCTGGCGCTCGTGCTGTGGCCGTTCGCGTCGGTGGTGCTCACGCTGCCAATCCTGGCCTGGGTCTACCACCGCGACGGGCGCCCGCGCTTTGGCACGGTCGTCTCCACCTACCTCGCGGTCCTCTACGTGCTGGGACTGGGCTGCTTCACGCTCTGGCCGCTGCCGGAGGGCAGCTCCGGCCCCGGCATCACCTACGGCATCCCCTGGCAACTGGACCCGCTGGCCTTCGTGGGGGACTTCGCGCGCGAGGGCGCGAGCACGCTGCCGCAGATAGCCTTCAACGTGGTGCTGTTCATGCCGCTGGGGTTCATCGCGGGGCGCCTGCTGCGCTGGGGGTTCTGGCGCTCCGTGGTCGTGGGGCTGCTCGCGTCGCTGGCCATCGAGGTCGCGCAGGGCACGGGGCTCTTCGGCGTCTATCCGTACGCCTACCGCACGGCGGACGTGGACGACCTCATCTACAACACGAGCGGTACGGCGCTGGGGTGGGCCTGCGCGGCCGCGCTCGCGCGCGTGCTACCGCCCGGAGCGCTCGCCGAGGAGGGCGAGGTCACGCACGAGCCCGGCTTCGTGCGGCGCTGCGTGGCGCTCTGGCTGGACCTGCTCGTCGTCGGGCTCGTCTCGCTCGCGGCGGGAGGGGCGCTGGCGCTTGGGCTGGGGCCCGCCGGCGTCCCCGAGGGCGTGCGCTCCCAGCTCATGGACGTGGCGCTGTGCGCGGCGTTCGTCTGGGTCGAGGTCGTGGTGCCCTGGCGGCACGGCGGCTCCACGCCGGGCGGCGCCTTCGTGCGGATGAGCTGCGAGACCCGCGAGCGCACGGGCGCGCGGCGCGCGGCGTTCTACGTGCTGCGCGCCGCCGTGCTGGGCGCGAGCTGCCTGTTCTTCTCGCTCGCATGGCCCGTGCTGGGGCTCTTCTACCTGGTGACCAGGCAGATGCCATATGACCTCGTCTAGGGCGGTGTCCGATGCCGCCCTGGTGCGTATCGGCCCAACATCAAATCTGGACGCGGATTTTTGGCACTTTCGGGCCATAAAAAGGGGCGCAAAGTGCCAAAACGCCGCAGCCAGATTTGATGTTGGGCGAAGGCACAGGGCGAGAAGGACCCGCGAGCCGTCGTCCTTCTCGCCGGACGCCCGGCCTCAGCCCGCGAGGTCCGCGAGGGCGTCTCCGGCCACGCGGTAGACCGTCCAGTCGCTCATGGGCTCGGCGCCCATCGCGAGGTAGAAGTCGATGCTCGGGCGGTTCCAGTCAAGGCACCACCACTCCAGCCGGCCGCACCCCCGCTCGAGGGCGATCTGCGCGAGCCGCCGGAGCAGCGCCCTGCCGTAGCCCCGCCCGCGACACTCGGGCCGCACGTAGAGGTCCTCCAGGTAGAGGCCCGCCCGGCCGAGGAAGGTCGAGAAGTTGTGGAAGAAGAGGGCAAAGCCCACCTCGCGCCCGTCCTCCAGCGCAAAGATCACCTCGGCGGCGCGGCGGTCGAAGAGCTGCTCCTCGAGGGTGGCCTCGTCGGCCACGACCTCGTCGAGCATGCCCTCGTAGTCCGCGAGCTCGCGGATGAACGTGAGGACGAGCGGCACGTCGGCGCGCTCGGCGGACCTGAACTGTGGGCTATCCCCCATGTTACGACTCCCCTCTCACGCAAGACGCCGCTCAAGCACGCCACCGAGCGCGGTGAGCGCCACCACGAGCACATAGTAGATGAGCGCCGCCACGATCAGTGGCTCAAAGGAGCGGAAGGTCATGGCCTGTGCCGTGGTGGCCGCCTTGAGCGTGTCCGCGACGCCGATCGTGGAGACGAGGGCCGACCCCTTGAGCATCGTGATCGCCTCGTTGACGAGGGCGGGCGCCGCCGAGCGCAGGGCCTCGGGCACCATGACGTGGCGCATCGCCTGCGAAAATGTCATGCCCAGCGAGCGCGCGGCGTCGTACTGCCCCCGGTCAACGCCCTGGATGCACCCGCGCAGGACCTCGGAGACGTTCGCCGCGCCCGCCAGGCCGAACGTGGCCACCCCCGCCTGGAGCGGCGTGATGGCCCAGCCCGTGAGCTGCGGCGTGGCAAAGTAGACGAGGAAGAGCAGCACCATGAGCGGGATGCCGCGCGCAAGCGAGGTGTAGAGCCGGAGCACCCAGGCGAGCGGTCGGCAGCGCACGAGCTTGAGCGGCGCGAGCACGGCGCCGAGCGCGAGCGCCACCGCGAGCGAGAAACCCGTGAACTGGAGGGTCACCACCAGGCCGTCGCGAAACATCCCCGCGTAGGGGGCGATCAGGTCAAAGCGCACGTTCTTCTCGCCAGCCGCGCTAGGCGCCGCAGGAGAAGTCGGGGCCCACCCAGGCGTGTATGAGCTCCTCGAGGGTGCCGTCGGCCTTCATGTCGTCGAGCGCGCCGTCGAAGGCGGGGATGAAGGGCGCGCCCTTCCAGCCCATGATGCGGTAGACGCCCACGTAGTCGCTCGTCTCGTCGTCGGGCAGGAGCGTGCAGGCCAGGCCCGGGTTGGCCTTTGCCATGGAGTCGCCCTCGGCGCCGTCGCACACGTAGGCGTCCACGCGGCCGGCCACGACCTCCTGCATAGCCTGGTCGGCGGTGTCGTAGGTGGAGATCTGGGCGGCGGGGCACAGCTCGGTGAGCATCTGGTTCTGGACCGTGCCCGTCATGCAGGAGAGGCGGCACCCGTCGAGCGCGTCCACGTCCCTGAGCTCGGCGCCCTCCTTCGTGAGCACGCCCACGCGCGGCTGGTAGTAGCCCTGCGTGAAGTCGAAGGTCTCCTCGCGCTCCGGGTTGGAGGCAAGCGCCATGGAGAAGTCCGCCTGCTTGTTCTGGATGGCGGGCAGCGTGCCGGTGAAGGACATGGGCCTGAACTCGTAGGTGAAGCCGAGACGGGAGGCCAGCTCGTCGGCCACCGCGATGTCGAGCCCCACCGTCTTCTTGCTGCCGTCGTCTGCGGTCTCGACGTAGCGGTAGGGCTTGAAGTTGTCGTCCCCGATGAAGGTGAGGCGGGAGCCCTCGACGCCGTCGACGCCATCGGAGGGCACGTCTGCGGCCGATGTCCCCGAGGAGCAGCCGACGAGCGCGAGCGCGCCCGACGCCATCAGGAGGCCCAGGAACGACCTCCTGCCCAGACCATGCGCCACCCGAGCCGATGTTGCTGCCGTCATGCGAGTGCCCCTTCTCCCATTGATTACCCACATCGGCAACCCTAGCGTGCCTCGCGCCGCTGTCAAGGGACGAAACGCGACGGTCACGCGATGTTTCGCGAGAAGAACGTGGCGTCGGCGGCCCGGTACGGGCGCAGGCGAGCGGGGTCCACGACCGTATGCGCGTGTGCCGGCACGTCGCGCCACTTGACGGTGTGGCCGGCACCGTGGCTGCAGAAGACGGAGTCCGGCGTGTTGGGGAGGTCGGCCTCTGGGTCGTAGGCCGCGGCGGCGATGACCTCGTCGGCGTTGTGGCAGGCGCGATACCCGGAGAGCTCCAGCGAGAGGCGGCCACGACCGCCCGTGTAGCGCGCGACCTCGAGCGCGTACTCCCCCACCTCGGAGGCCGGGACCTCGCCCGTGATGCGCGCCACGTCGCCCGTCGCCGCCGGCGCCGCAAAGTCGGCCGCCATGCGCGTGAGGTCGGTGAGCGCACGGCCAACGCGGTCTGACGGCACGGTCAGGCGAAAGCGGTACCACGGCTCCAGGAGCCGGCACTCGCCGCGCTCGCGCGCGCCCATGAGCGCCTGGCGGACCGCGCGGTAGGTGGCCTGGCGGAAGTCACCGCCCTCGGTGTGCTTGGCGTGCGCGCGGCCCGCAAGCAGCGTGACGCGCACGTCCGTGAGCGGCGCGCCGGTGAGCACGCCAAGGTGGTCGCGCTCCTGCGCGTTGGTGAGGATGAGGCGCTGCCAGTTGAGGTCCAGCTCGTCCGTCGCGCAGCGCGTGCCAAACTCCACGCCGGCACCAGGGGCCGTCGGCTCCACGAGCACGCGGACCTCGGCGTAGTGGCGCAGCGGCTCAAAGTGGCCCACGCCCTCGGCGGGCGCGGTCACGGTCTCCTTGTAGAGGATGCCGCCGGGGCCGAAGGTCACGTTGAAACCGTAGCGCCCGCGCAGGAGCGCCGCGACCACGTCCTGCTGGACCTCGCCCATGAGCTGGACGTGCGCCTCCTGGAGCTGCTCCTGCCAGCTCACACCGAGCATCGGGTCCTCGTCCGCGAGCTCGCGAAGCGCCCGCACGAGGGCCGTGACGTCTGCCCCGGGCTCGGGAATCACCTGGTAGGAGAGGACCGGCGCGAGCACGGGGCAGGCACCCTCCGGCTCCGCGCCGAGGGCGCTGCCGGGGATGACATGCGAAAGCCCGGTGACGGCGCAGATGCGGCCCGCCGGCACCTCGGGCACGGTCTCGAAGCTCGCACCCTGATAGAGCCGCACCTCGTTGACCTTCTCGGCCCAGGGCTCGCCGCGGCGCCCCACGCCCGAGAGCGGCGTCTTCGCGCGCAGCGCGCCGCCCGTGACCTTGAGCCAGGCAAGCCGCTCGCCGCGCGCGCCGCGGCTCACGCGAAAGACGCGCGCCGCGAACTCCTTGGGCCAGGAGCGCTCGGCGAGAAATGCGACCATGCCGTCGAGCAGCTCGCGAACGCCCCCGCCCCGCAGCGCCGCGCCAAAGAACACCGGAAAGAGGGCACGCCCCGCCACCAGGCGCCGCAGCGTCTCCGCCGAGAGCGCGCCCGTCTCCAGGCACTCCTCGAGCGCGGCCTCGTCCGTCGCGGCGGCGTCCTCCACCGCAGCGGCGTCGCCGGCAAGCAGAGCCGCCGCGTCCACGCAGCCCGGCGAGAGCCGCGTGACAAGCTCGGCGAGAAGTTCTTCTCGCCCCGGGTTCTCCAGGTCGCACTTGTTCACAAAGACGAAGGTGGGGACCTCGTGCCGCGCGAGCAGGTCCCAGAGCGTCTCGGTGTGGCCCTGCACGCCGTCGTTTGCCCCGACCACCAGAATCGCGCAGTCGAGCGCGGCGATCGTGCGCTCGGCCTCCGCGGAGAAGTCCACGTGGCCGGGCGCGTCCACGAGCATGAGGTGGGCGCCCGCCCAGTCGAGCGCCGCGGTGGCCGAGAAAATCGTGATGCCGCGCTCGCGCTCCATGGCGTCGGTGTCCAGATGGGAGGTACCGCCGTCAACGCGTCCGGCCGTGCGGATGGCGCCCGCCTCGGCGAGCAGCGCCTCCGCGAGCGTGGTCTTGCCCGCATCGACGTGCGCCAGAAGCCCCACGACCGCCTGTCTCACGCAGTCTCACCGTCCTTCTCGCCACCTGTGAGTCACTCCAGCATGATACTTGACCCGCGCCGCACGCCGGGGCATACTGGCCACGTCGGACGAGCGGGGAATGGGCCCCGCAGCGCGGGTGGCGCCGCCATCGGACCGACGGAGAGCAGGAGAGCCGTGCGCATTCGCTAGACATCCTCAATCAGAAACCCCGATGTGCAAAGGTGCCTGCCGTGCAAAGGTGCCTGTCACTTTTGCACGGAGAAGAGATGTCTATGCAACTGATGCTCTCCGGCGTGCGCTACGCCTATCCCGCGGCCCGCGAGGCCGTGCTCGACAACGTCACCATCACCTTCCCCACCGGCTGGACCGCCCTTCTGGGCGACAACGGCTGCGGCAAGACCACGCTGGCCAAGATCGCCTGCGGACTGCTGACGCCGGACGCGGGCTCCGTCACGCGCGGCCTCGTCTGCGCCTACGTGGCCCAGGACGCCGACGAGCCGCCCGAGGCGCTCACCGACTTTGCCCTGGACTACGGCCGCGAGGCCCGGGAGCTCCGCGAGGCCTTCCGCATCGAGGACGACATGCCCTGGCGCTTTGGCGAGCTCTCCTTTGGCGAGCGCAAGAAGCTGCAGGTAGCCGTGGCCCTCTGGGGGCGGCCGGACGTGCTCGTGGCCGACGAGCCCACCAACCATCTGGACGCAGACGCCCGCGCCGAGCTGGGCGCGGCGCTCGCGCGCTTTCGCGGCATCGGGATCCTCGTGAGCCACGACCGCGAGCTCGTGGACGCGCTCGCCAGCCGCTGCGCGTCCTTCGAGCCCGGCGGCATCGTCGTGCGGCCGGGCGGCTACAGCGCGGCGCACGACCAGGCGGAGCTCGAGCGCGCGACGGTCGCGGCGGAGCGCACGGCCGCAAAGAAGGAGCTCGCGCGCCTGGCGGCCGAGAAGGACGCGCGGGCCCACGAGGCGGCCCGGGCCGACGCGCGGCGCAGCAAGCGCGGCCTAGACCCGCGCGACCGCGACGCACGCGGCAAGATCGACCTCGCGATCTTCACCGGCAAGGACGGGCAGGCAGGACGGCTCTCCTCGCAGATGGACGCGCGGGTGGCCGCCGCGCAGGAGCGCCTTGCCGCGGCCCGCGTGACCAAGCGCTACGACGGCGACCTCTGGATGGACGCCGAGCCCGCGCGCCGCCGCACGGTGCTGCACGTGCCGGCCGCGACCATCCCCTGCGGCCCGAAGGGCACGCTCGAGATTCCCGAGCTCTGGGTGGGGAGCACAGACCACGTGGGCATTGTCGGGCCCAACGGTGCCGGCAAGTCCACGCTGCTCGCGCACCTGCGGGTTCTTCTCACCCGGGCGGCAGGCGCGGGACAGGGCGTGGAGGTGCTGGACATCCCGCAGGAGCTCCCGGCGGAGGCGCGCGGGGCCGTGGTGGGGCGCGTCGCCGCGCTGCCCCCCGCCGAGCGCGGGCGCGTGCTCTCCACGGTTGCGCAGCTCAACTCAGACCCAGACTGCATCCTCGAGGGCGGCCGCACGAGCCCCGGGGAGCTCCGCAAGCTCATGCTGGCCGAGGGCATCCTGCGCCACCCCCAGCTCATCGTCATGGACGAGCCCACCAACCATCTGGACCTGCACTCGACCGAGGCGCTCGAGCGCGCGCTCGCCGCCTATCCCGGCGCGCTCGTTCTGGTGAGCCACGACCGGAGGTTCCTCTCGGCCTGCACCACCCGCACCTGGGAGATCCGCGACGGCCACCTGCGTGAGTGATTTGGGGTGGGGCATCAATCTTTCCGTCTGCCATCGCGACGGCGCCGCTCGCCGAAGCTCAGCCAGCCACGGCGCGAGAAGAACGCGATCTCCACGGCCGCTATCGTCACGCACGCCACGATTACCGCCGCATAGCCCCACGGGGCGTCGAAGAGCGCCATGTGCGGGAAGTTCATGCCGTACCAGCCGGTGATGAGCGTGAGCGGCATGACGATGGTGGTCACCACGGTGAGCCACTGCATGACGCCGTTCTGCCGCAGGTCGATGGACTCCTGGTAGAGCCCGTGCACCTGAAGGCTGTAGTCCTGCAGCGACTCCAGGCGCGCGGCAAGCCGCCCGAGCAGGCGCGCAAGCGAGCGCAGGCGCGCCTGGTCCGCGGGCGCCACGAGGCCGGTATCATCCTCGGCAAGCTCGCCCGCGAGGTCGGACATGCCCTGATAGAACGTGTCGAGCCCGAGCATGCGCCTCGAGTCCGCCATCATCGTGCGCCGGTCCGGGCGCTCATGTCCCTCGAGGACCTGCTCCTCGAGGCGCTCGAAGTCCTCCCGCATGCGGGAGAGCCGGGCCGGGTGGTCGCGCAGGAGCTCGCGGAGCAGCGCGCAGAGCGCGCCCGCGGGCCCCTCGACGCGCGCCCGGTCCTCAACGGCGCGGCCGAGCGCCGTGGCACAGGTGTCCCCGTCGTCGATGAGCACCAGCTCGGAGGCGGTGAGTATGAAGCCGAAGCGCCGCCGGCCGCTCGAGGAGACCACGAGGCCCGCGGCGCCCGTGGACGTACGCTCCAGGAAGGGCATCGCGGCGTGCTCCAGCTGCCCGAGCACCTCGCGCTGCGTGTGCGAGAGCCCACGGGCGCGCGCCTCATCGAGGCGCCGGAGGACCACGACGGCACGCCCGTCCTTCTCGCCCGTTGCCAGATGCCCGTTTGCCATGTGCCAGGCCCGCGCCATGACGCGCCTCCGTCCTTAGCCGACGTAGGGGTTCGGTATGGGTTCTACCCGTTGTCGTGTGCGACAATAGCCCCGTTGGACCACCGACCCAAGGAGGCAGCATGGACATCGTCATGGAGCGCGACCGCGTGCAGGTGCTGGACGACAGCTGGAACGTACTGGCCGAGGTGACCTTCCCCCAGGTTGAGCCCGGCATCGTGGAAATCGACCACACCTTTGTGGACGAGTCCCTGCGCGGGCAGGGCGTCGCGGGCGAACTTCTGGGCCGCGCCGTGGCGAGCATCGCCGCGAGCGGCTACTACGCGCGCCCCACGTGCTCCTACGCCGTCAGCTGGTTTGAGAAGCACCCGGAGCACGCCGGCCTTCTCGCGTAGCCGGCCCTCCCGTAGCCGGCCCCCAAGGGCCCGGCGCCCCACCGCACGGCGCCGGGCCCTTGGGGGCAAACGTGCGGGCGGGCCGACGCGCGCCAGGGGCCACCGCACACCCCCTCTTCACTTTTGCTCCCCCTCCCCCTTTTTCACGGGCCCCTGCGCAGCCCCTTCACGGGG
>NZ_NFIU01000016.1 GCF_002159535.1 Olsenella sp. An290
GCGGGCCTCCTTGAAGGAGGTCGCGAGCGCGCGGGCCGCCTCGTCGCGCGAGGGAGGGGCGGGACGGACGTCGTCGGTCACCGCCAGGGCGTTGGCCACGGCCACGTCGGCCGCGGGCGTCCGGTCGGACCCGCCGCCCAGGTGCCCCAGCGCCTCCTCCTGCACGCGCTCGAGCTCGTCGAGGACCGCGCGGGCCTCCTTGAAGGAGGTCGCGAGCGCGCGGGCCGCCTCGTCGCGCGAGGGAGGGGCGGGACGGACGTCGTCGGTCACCGCCAGGGCGTTGGCCACGGCCACGTCGCGCGTGTGGGAGATGGAGAGCGCGATCTCTCGGACGCCCTGCTCCTGCGCGATCTGGGCCGCACGGCCCGCGAGCAGCGCGCGCGGCCGGCCCGTGGACGGGTCGCGCGTCACCGAGACGTCCTTGAGCCCGATCCCCTGCGCAAAGCCGGTCCCAAGCGCCTTGAGCACCGCCTCGCGCGCCGCAAAGCGCGCCGCGTAGTGCTCGGCCGGGCGCGCGCTGCGGTCGCAGTACGCGCGCTCCTCCTCGGTGAAGACGCGCCGCAGGAAGGAGGGCCTGCGCTCGATCACCTGCTCCATGCGCGAGATCTCGAGCATGTCGACGCCAATGCCAGCTGCCGGCATGGCTACTCCACCGTGACCGACTTGGCGAGGTTGCGCGGCTTGTCGACGTCGCAGCCGCGCGTGCGCGCCACGTAGCGGGCAAGGATCTGGAGGTGCACCACGGCCACGATGGGCACGAGCAGCTCGTCGGGCACCGGCGGAATCCACAGCACGTGCTCGACGAGCGAGGCCACGGACTCGTCGCCGTCCGTCGCCACCGCCACGCAGACGGCACCGCGGGCAATGACCTCCTGGATGTTGGAGACCGTCTTGTCGTGCACGCGGTCGGCCGGGACAATGGCCACGACCGGGAACCCCGGCTCCAGAAGGGCGATGGGTCCGTGCTTCATCTCGCCGGCCGGGTAGGCCTCGGCGTGGAGGTAGCTGATCTCCTTGAGCTTGAGGGCACCCTCGGAGGCCGTGGTGGCGTTGACGCCACGGCCCAGGAAGAGCGCCGAGTGCGCGCGCCGGAACACCGCGGCGGCGCGCTTGTCCTGCCAGGAGCGCGAGATGACCTCGCGGATGAGGCCGGGGAGGGTGCAGAGGTCGCGGTAGTGGCGCTCCACCTCGGGGCGGGTCATCCTGCCCTTGGCCTGCGCCAGGCGCAGGGCCAGAAGGGCGCTCGCCACCATCTGCGCGGTGTAGGCCTTGGTGGAGGCCACGCAGACCTCTGGGCCCGCCTGGACGTAGAGCACGCCGTCGGCCTCGCGCGCGGCCGTCGAGCCGAGCACGTTGGTCACGGCAAAGACCTTGCAGCCCATCCCCCTCATGCGGCGTGCGGCCGTGAGGGTGTCCGCCGTCTCGCCCGACTGCGTGATGATCACGCAGAGGGTGTGCGGCGTCACGAGCACGTCCTGCTCGTAGTTGAACTCGGACGCAAAGTCGCAGACGACGGGCACCTTGGCCCAGGTCTGGATGAGCGTGCGGGCAATGAGCCCCACGTGATAGGACGTGCCGCAGGCGATGAGGTAGACCAGGTCGATCGAGGCGAGCTCCCGCTCGCTCAGGGAGAGCTCGTCGAGAAGAACGCCCTTCTCGCCCAGGCGCTTGTCAAGGAGGCGCTCGATGGCCTCGGGCTGCTCGGCGATCTCCTTGGCCATGAAGTCGGCGTAGCCGCCGAGCGTCGCCGCGGAGGCGTCCCAGTCGATCCTCACCATGGAGGGCGCCTCGACGGGAAGCCCCTCCTCGTCAAAGACGGCGACCGAGCCCGACGCGTCGAGGCGGGCGACCTGGCCGTTCTCGAGCTGGATGACGTCGGAGGTCACGCCCGCGAGCGGCGTCACGTCGGAGGCGGCGTAGGCGCCGTCGGGCGTGGGGGCCACCACGAGCGGGGACCCGTTGCGCGCGCAGACGATCTGGCCGGGCGCGTCGGCGCACACGACGGCGATGGCCCAGGAGCCGCGCAGCCGACGGCACGCGTGCCGCACCGCGGTCACGAGGTCGCCCTTGCAGGGGCCCGACCAGGCGTCCTCGATGAGGTGGGCGATCACCTCGGAGTCGGTCTCGGAGACGAGGGTGTGCCCGATGCGCTGCAGGTAGCTGCGCAGCTCGCGGAAGTTCTCGATGATGCCGTTGTGCACGATGGCGATGCGGCCCGTGCAGTCGCGGTGCGGGTGGGAGTTCTTGTCCGTGGGGGCGCCGTGCGTGGCCCAGCGGGTGTGGGCGATCCCCGTGGTGCCCACGAGGTTGGCGGTCTCGCAGCGCTCGCGCAGGACGGAGACGCGGCCGGCGCACTTCACGCCGTGAAGGGCCCCGTCGGCACCCACCACCTCGACGCCGGCCGAGTCGTAGCCGCGGTACTCGAGGGTGGCAAGGCCGTCCAGCAGGTATCCGACGGCCTGCTCTCTCCCGGTATAGCCAACAATCCCGCACATGCGAGCCTCCTCGGGTGGGTGTGTTTGAGCTGCGTCACGATTGTAGCAGTGCCGGTACGTCCCGGGGGAAACCAGACGGTTAAACCACGAGGCCCGCCCCGCTCCGTCGGGCGGGGGCGGGCCCATGCGCAAGCGGGCGCCCAAGAGGGCGCCCGCAGCTGATGGCAGAGCCTTTTTGCCGGCCTAGGCCTTGTGCGGCTCCAGCGCGGCAAGGACGATCTCGTTGGCCTCGCGGCAGAGCTCCTCGGTCGGGGCCTCGGCGAGCACGCGCACGAGCGGCTCGGTGCCGGAGGCGCGCACGAGCACGCGGCCCTGGCCCGAGAGGAACTCCTCGGCGCGCCTGACGGCCGCGAGCACGGTCTCGTCACCCATGGCGGCATCCTTGTCCTTCACGCGCACGTTCACGAGCTCCTGCGGGAAGAGCTTCACGGGCGCGCAGAGCTGGGAGAGCGTCTCGCGCTCGGCGCGCAGGACCTCCATCACGCGCAGGGACGTCATGATGCCGTCGCCCGTGCACTCGATGTCACCGAAGATGATGTGACCGGACTGCTCGCCGCCCAGGCTGTAGCCGTTCTCACGCATGCACGCGTAGACGTTCTTGTCGCCCACCGCGGTGGTCTCGTAGGAGAGCGAGGCCTCGTCAAAGGCCTTGAAGAGGCCGTAGTTGCTCATGACCGTAGGCACCACGGTGCCGGCGGAGAGGCGGCCGTGCTTGTTGAGGTAGACGCCGCAGACGTAGAGGATGAGGTCGCCGTCCACCACGTTGCCGCGCTCGTCCACGGCAAGGCAGCGGTCGGCGTCACCGTCGTAGGCAAAGCCCACGTCGAGCCCCTGCTCGACCACGTGACGACGCAGCCGGTCGATGTGGGTAGAGCCGCAGTCCACGTTGATGTTGAAGCCGTCCGGGCTGTTGTTGATCACGCGGACGTCGGCGCCCAGGGCGTCAAAGACCGGCTTGGCCACGGAGGACGCCGAGCCGTTGGCGCAGTCCAGGCCCACCTTCACGCCCTGGAGGGAGAAGTTCGCGCTCGCGATGAGGTGCGCGATGTAACGGTTGCGCCCCTGCATGTAGTCAACGGTGCAGCCGATGGCGTCACCCGTGGCGAGCGGCACCTCGGACTCGCCGTCGATATAGGCCTCGATGAGCTCGAGGACGTCCTCGTCCATCTTGTAGCCCTCGCCGTTCACGAGCTTGATGCCGTTGTCGGTGTAGGGGTTGTGGGAGGCGGAGATCATGATGCCGCAGTCAAAGCGCCCGTCCACGGTCTCGTAGGCCACGCCCGGCGTGGGAATGACGTGCAGCATGTAGGCGTCGGCGCCAGAGGCAACGAGGCCTGCCACGAGCGCGCTCTCGAACATGTAGCTCGAGCGGCGGGTGTCCTTGCCCACCACCACGCGCGCCTTGCGCTCCTGGCGGGCGCCGTAGTACCAGCCCACGTAGCGGCCAATCTTGAAGGCGTGCTCGACGGTCAGGCCGTTGTTGGCCTCACCGCGGAAGCCGTCGGTGCCAAAGTACTTCATGCGCAACCCTCCCGCAGTCTGGAGAAAAAGACGTCCCCATTCTCTCACAGAATGGGCCCCTCCCCGGGCCACGGGCAAACTCGACAGATTGCGTACGGGACGGGGCGCGACGGGTGGGCGCGAGGCCCGCGCGAGCGGACGGGGCCGCAAGGCCCGCGCGGGCGAGCGCCGACGGAAAAGGCCCGCCGAGCCAGGCTCGACGGGCCAGAAGGCGCATATGCGAAGGTGCGCTTAGCGCTTGGAGAACTGCGGGCGCTTGCGGGCCTTCTTGAGGCCGTACTTCTTGCGCTCGACCGCGCGGGAGTCGCGGGTGAGGTAGCCGGCCTTCTTGAGGTCGTCACGGTACTCGCCGGCGTCCAGGAGGGCGCGGGCGATGCCGAGGCGCAGCGCGCCGGCCTGGCCGGTGATGCCGCCGCCGTCGCACTTGGCGAGGACGTCGAAGCGCTCGGCGGTCTCGGTCACGCGCAGCGGGGCGCAGGCGTTGTCAACGAGCTGCTGACGGCCAAAGTACTGGGAGGCCTCGCGGCCGTTCACGACGACCTTGCCGGTGCCGGGAACCAGACGGACGCGGGCGACGGCCTCCTTGCGGCGGCCGGTGCCGGTGTAGACAACGGTGTTCTCAGCCATCGTTAGGCCCTCCAATCAATCTTGACGGGGTTCTGGGCCGTGTGCGGGTGCTCGGGGCCAGCGTAGACCTTGAGCTTGGTGCCCTGCTTGCGGCCGAGGGTGGTCTTGGGGAGCATGCCCTTGACGGCGTGCTCGACGACGCGCTCGGGGTGCTTCTCCATAGCCTCGCGGAAGCTCTCGAACTTGATGCCTCCGAGGTAGCCGGAGTGGCGCCAGTACTGCTTGTGATCGGCCTTGACGCCCGTCAGGACGACCTTGTCGGCGTTGATGACGACAACGAAGTCACCGGTGTCGGCGTTGGGGGTGAACTGCGGCTTGTTCTTGCCACGAAGAATCATGGCAGCCGTAGTGGCAAGACGGCCGAGCGTGGCGCCCTCAGCGTCGATGAGCACCCACTTGCGCTCGACTTCGCCGGCCTTGGCGAACTGAGTCGACTTCTTCACTTGACTCCTCCTACGTACCTACATGCGATGATGGCCCCTGGACGAACCATCGTGCTTTTGTCAGAGATTACGGGGCTCTGTGGAAAAGCTGTAAGAGTATACAGCATCGGGCCAGCTTGGGACCGGTGAATTTTGCGTCCACAAGGCGTTCACGTAGCTGGGCGCGGGGCTTGAGGCTGGGCGCCGGGGCCTGCACAGCCGGGCGGCCCTTGCGCGGGCGGGTAACCCCCGTGCGGGCGGGCGACCCTTGCTCAGCCGACAGGAATTGCGCCGAGTGCGCGCCGGGCAGCGCGCAGTGGACAAATTATCAGTCCGAACGGATAAAAACGACGGCGAGTGCGCGCTGGGCACGCGTGGCCGACGCGCACCCGACGCAATCTCTGGCAGCCGGACGCGGGCCCGCGTGCCCGGCATGCGCTGCATCCCGCCAGAGAGCAACTGCCCGCAGAGCAGCCGCCCAGATAGCATACAAATCTTGCCTCGAACCTGAAAAAACCGGCCCAAACGGGCGATTTGTGTATGTTATTCCGCCTCCAAAACTAGTGCGGGACGAGAAAACCGCGCGCCCGCAACCGCGCCCCGCGAAAAAAGGGGCGGCACCCGAAGGTGCCGCCCCTCCCCTGATCCCCTAGGGGACCCTTGGGCTACTCACGCTCCCTGCGGCGCGCGACCAGGCCCGCGGCGGCAAGTGCCGCACCAGCGAGCGCGATCGGCGCGACGGCGAGGGCGGCGTCGCCCGTCTCCGGGACGGTGCTTCCGCCGGTGGACGGCTTGCTGCCGCTCGGCTTCTGCGTGTCGTCGCCGGGCTTGGTGGTGTCGCCAGGCTTCTGGTCGTCGCCAGGCTTCTGGTCGTCACCGCCAGGCTTCTGGTCGTCGCCGGGCTCCTCCGTGACGTCCTCAAGGCCCTCGATGGCCTCGACGAGCGCCTGGGCGGCGGCGTCAACCTCGGCCTGGGTGGCCTCGGGATCGGCGGCAACGGTCTTGGCGGCCTCGAGCGCGCTTGCGAGCGCGGCCACGGACTCCTCGGTCTTGCCGGTCGTGTCGACCGCCTCGGCCTCGGCGATAGCCTTGGCGAGGGCGTACTTGTTGACGACGGGCTGCTCCGGGTCGGCCGGGTCGAGCGCGGCCTGCGCGGCCTCGAGCGCGGCGAGCGCGGCGTCGATCTGGGCCTGGTCGCCGGAGGTCAGGGCAGCCTTGGCCTTGGCCAGGGCATCCTGGAGGGCGGCCCAGGACTCGGCGGTGTAGTCATCGCCGTTGAGGATCTCGACCGCGTCGATGGCGGCCTCGAGCTCGGAGGTGTCCGGCTCGGAGGGCTCGGGCTCGGCAAGACCGTCGTAGGCGGCCTTGAGCTCGTCGTAGGCGGCAGAGATCTGGGCCTCGGTGGCCTCGTCGTTGGCGAGGACCTGCTGCGCGCCGGAGAGGGCGGCCGTGAAGCGCTCGGCCGTCTCCTGCGTGTAGGCGGAGAGGTCGGTGTCCTTCACCTGGTCGACCAGCTCCTGGAGCTTGGTCTTGTCGGGCTTCTCCACGGGCGGGATCTCCGTCTTCTTCAGGCCGTCGTAGGCGGTCTGGAGAGCGGCGAGCTTGGCGTTGACGTCGTCCTGCGTGGCGGCGTCGTCCTCAAGGACGGCCTTGGCGTCGACGAGGGCGTTCTGGAACGGAGTCCAGGTGGCCTCGGTGTAATCCTCGGCCTTGAGGTCGGCGGCCTCGATCGTGTCAACAAGCTGCTGGAGCGCGGCCTTGTCAACGGTGACCGGGTCCTCGTGCTTGGTGCCGTAGAAGCGCACCTCGGAGGCGCTGCAGTACTGGTCCTGAGCAGGGCCGCCAGCGTGGTTGACCTTGAACATCACGTACTGCGCGGCCTGCCCCGCAAAGGCGGCCTGGTGCCACTCGGTACG
Source organism: Olsenella sp. An290 (assembly GCF_002159535.1). Taxonomy (GTDB): domain Bacteria; phylum Actinomycetota; class Coriobacteriia; order Coriobacteriales; family Atopobiaceae; genus Thermophilibacter. The sequence continues at coordinate 6,982 of NZ_NFIU01000016.1, forward strand.
GTCAATCAGGGTCTTACCGTTGTTGTCATACGTGAACGTACCCAGGCTGACGGCAGAGGAGCCCTCGGTGGGAGCGTAGCCGTTGTCAGCGTACGCCTGGAGGTCCTCAGCGCTCATGGCGGTGACGATCTCGACCTCGAAGATGTCGCCGTTGGTGCCGTTCTGACGCGGCAGGAACGTGACGTCGGTCAGGTCGTAGGTGCCACCAAGGTCAAAGATGACCCACTGCGGCATGTAGACATCGTGCATGTAGTCAGAGTGCCAGTAGCTGGACTCGTCGTAGTCGAGAAGGTTCTCCTTCTCGCCGTCCTCGCCCTCTTCGACCGTGACCTCGCTGGACGCGCCAACAACCGTGACGGCATCCTTCTTGTCCTCGGTGTTGATGAGCGTGGCCTCGTCGACCGGACGCATCACAAGAGCATCGATGGCGTCGCGGATGGCCACTGCGGCGGTGGCCACGTCGTTGGCCGTGTAGTCATCGGAGGCGATGAGCGCCTGGCCGGCCGCAACCGCATCAGCGAGGGCCTGATAGCTGTCCGCCGTATAGGCGGCCTTATCGTAAGCACCGGCCTCCTGGATCGCGGAAACGAGCTCGGAGGTGTCAACGCCCTCCTCGACGGTCAGCTGGTACTCAGCCGTCACGCTCGGATCGAGCGCGGACTTCACCGTGATGGTAACGGTGCCAGGCTTGTTGCCACGGACGTACCAGACCACGTTGCCGTCGGCGTCCGTGTTGGACACGACGCTCGCGACAGCGGAGTCGGAGCTCTCAACGGTCACGTACGGATACGCGTCGTCAGCGGTAACCGCCTTGGCATCAACGCGGGTAAGCTCACCAGCATAGATGGACGTGGCGTTCTCACCCAGCTCGATGCTGTCAACGGTAACGTCGGCGGTCTTGTAGTTGAAGTTGACCTCACGCAGCGTGAGCATGCGGTTGGCCGTGTCGGTCTCATTGGGGTTCGTGCTCGCGGTGCCGAGCGAGGTCTTCGGGGTGAGGGCAACCGAGGTCACCTTCTGGCCCTTGTGAGCCTCGTCGACGGTCAGCGTGAAGACGTCCTGCTGCTCGGCGAAGGAGAACTCCTGCGTCTCGCCGCCCTCAAAGGTGATGACCGCATCCATGCTCGTCACGGTGCCGTTGCTGCCGTTACGGTTGACAACCTCGACGTTGTCAAGAACGGACGGCTCGGCGAAGGTGAACGTCATGGTGGTGGGAAGCTTCACGTAGTCGGGAAGGAACCCGTCCTCGGTCCAGTTGGACGAGACGTCCCACTTGAGCTCGAAGTCGTTGCTAGACTCGTCGCCGTTGAAGAGACCGTCATAGTTCCCCTGCTGGACGATCTTCCCGACGTTGGTGCCGTCATCGGCCGTAAGAATGTCGTTCGTCATGGTGATGCTGGAGAACGCATCCTGGCCATACTCGCCAGACTGGGAGGCCGGCGGCTCGGGGAACTCCGGAGCGGTGCCGTCGGACTCGAAGACCTTGGCGTCGCACGCAGGGCCAACGAGCCAACCCGTGGAGGGAAGCTCCACCGCACCGTCAGCAACAGCCTTCAGCTGGAAGGAGGCAACGACCGCCGTGCCGTTGTAGAGGTCCTTGTCGGCCTCGTTGGCAAGGGCGATGTTCACCGTCTGGATGCCATCGTCAAAGGTCGTGGTCGAAGTGGTCTCATCGTTCATGCCCGCAAGGTAGGGGCTCGTGGTGATGCTGTCGCCGACCAGCTCGAACATGCTGCTGTCAAAGTGGATGACCGCGCCGAGGGCGTTTGCGTTGGCAACGTCGCTCGCGTACAGGTCAACCGTGATGACATCGCCGGTCTTGACCGCAGAGGCGCTCGGGATGACCGCAAGGCTGCCGTCAACCGCACCGGTCTTGGTCGTGCCGCCGTTCACCTTGGAAAGGGTGAAGGACATGTCGTACACGTCGTAGACACCGTTGTTGTTGATGTCGAAGGCCTTGCTGCCCACGTGCGTCTGGAACTCGTCGGCGTAGGGAGCGCGGTTCTCACGACCAAGGGCGTTGCCCTCAAGGTGCTGGACGTCCTCGGTGCCCACCGTGGTGGGAGAGCTCGGGAGCGAGCCAACCTCAAAGGCCAGCGAACCGTCGGTCTTGTAGAGCGCGAGCTCACCGGCAGAGAAGTGCCCGCTGTTGGTGTCAATCGGGGTGAGGCGCAGGTAGCGAGCATAGCCGGTCAGCTCGACCGTCTTGGAGGCAAGGCCCTCGGCGTTGTTGCCGGTGGCCCACTTGGAGCTCTCCTGCTGGGTGACCCAGTTGACGCCGTCAAGGCTCGTCTCGACCTTCATGGAGATGACGCTGCCGTTGCCGCCGTTGTCCTGGCGCGGGGTGTAGACAAACTTGTCGAGCGCGTATGCCTGGCCATAGTCAATGGTCATCGGCATGCCCTCTTCCACGCCGTTGGAGGAGTGGAACATGGTGTTGAGGTCGTGGTCGAACGCGTTGTCGATCGCGCCCCAGTCCTCGCCACCGTCATAGGACACGCTCACGGGCGCGGGCACGTTGCGCCACGGGTCCTCGAGGGACGTAGCGCTGAGCTCGTCGCTCCAGTCAGAGTAGCCCTCGGCGTTGCGCGCACGGACCTTGTAGGTGTGCGTGCTGTTGTACGTGAGGTCGGTGTGCGTGTACTCGGTCGCATCGCCCACGTTGAAGAGCGTGCCGTCCACGAGGAGCTCGTAGCTCTCGGCGCCCTCGACCTCATCCCAGGTGAGCGTGATGCTCGTCGGGGTCATCTGGTCCTCGGGAGCCGCGAGGTTGGCCGGCGCGGACAGGTTCGGGTTGGGAGCGTCGCTCGGCAGGTTGCCCTCGTTGGCGAAGCCGTTGACGGTCAGCGTCTGGGCAGCGCTGTTGACGTCGGTCTTGGCGAACTTCACGTACAGCTTCGGGGTCGTGGTGATCTCGGTGCTGCTGAAAGCCTCGCCCTTGATGGCCTCGTCGTCAGAGTAGGCGTTGGAGTTGAGGTTGGGGGACTCATCGTAGAAGTAGATGGCCCGGCCAGCCTCGGGCGTCGCGGCGTCGAAGGCCTCCTTGGAGTCAACCTTCGTCTGCGCGAGCTCCTGGTCGCCGTTCTTGGCAACGACGCTCTTCGGCTCCGCGGACACGTTCACCACAAAGGTGGTGGTGCGGTTGGAGTCATAGCCGTCGTAGGTGCCCTCGGATGCGTTGGCCGTAAAGGTGGCCGTGTCGCCCTCGACCGAGGAGGTGAACGTCGTGGAGACGTTGCTGCCGTAGCTGATGTTGTCCTCGGCACCGTACTCGGGATCGGAGTTGTCGATGTTGTTCTCGATGTAGGAGCCCGTGTCCTCGAAGAGGGTGTACTCGTTCTCGCCGTCAACCGCGAAGAACTCGACGATACGCTTGGTGCGATCGGTGCCCTCGGGGTTGGTGTCGGTAATCGGCTCGGGGTTGTTGTTGGCCTCGTACATCGGGATGATGGCGTTGGCCTTCACGAACACCGGGAGCTTCCAGACCGGAGCGTCGAAGTTGTTGAGGACCTGACCACCGCGGTACTGCTCGCCCGTCCAGTAGTCGATCCAGATGGTGTCCGAGCCGCCCGGGAGATAGATGTTGTCGCGGACGTCGTTGCCATCGCCCAGGCCGCCGTTGGCGGAATCGCCGTCGGTGTTCTGGTAGATGGGCGCCACGAGGAAGTCCTCGCCCATGGTGAACTCGTACTGGGTGCTCGTGCTCGCGGCGTACGCGGAGTCATCGGAGAGCATGATCGCGCGCACGAACGGCATGCCGGTGTCACCGTTGCCCGTGTCGATGTTGGACGCGGACGCGGCGGTGGTGTAGATGTACGGCATGAGCTGAGACTTCAGCTTGAGGTACATGCGGTTGATGCCCGTGTAGGGATCGCCGTAGGTGTAGGGCATCTTGGCGTAGGAGCCCCAGCCGTCCATGTCGAGCATCAGCGGAACGAAGGTCTTCCACTGGTAGTCGCGCGTGGCGACGACGGAGTGACCACCGAAGATGCCGTCCATGTCGGAGCCCATGTTGGGGTTGCCCGCAAGGCCCTGGCCGATGAAGGTCGGAATCTGGAAGCGGATGTACTCCCAGTTACCGCCCGTCTGGTCGCCGGTCCAGATGCCCGCGAAGCGCTGGGAGCCCGCCCAACCGTCGAGGGAGACGATGAGCGGACGCTCGCCGGCCTCAGTGGTCACGATGTCATAGGCGGTCTTCGTGCCGTTGAGGCCGAAGGAGTAGCCCGGGCCGACCCACGCAACGTCCGTCTTGAGCATGGTGACGCCACCCTCGGAGACCTCTGCGTCAAAGTCGCGGAGCGTCTGCCAGAGCGTGTTGGCGTTGGAGTCGGGCTCGAGGTTGGACTGGGTCCAGAGGCCCGTGGCGACACCACGCTCGTCAGCGTAGTCAGCGAACTCCCTGAGGTTCTGGACGTTGGCCGCGATGGCATCGAGGCGCTCCTGGGAGCTCGTGCCGTCGGGGTTGACGCCGCCGGTCATGTTGTAGCCGTTCTGGCCATAGCCGCAACCGTAGCCGTCGTTGGGCAGGAAGTAGCCCAGCGGCATGTCATAGTCCTGGTACTGGTCAAGCTTGCCGCGAGCGGAGAACTTGACGTCGTACTTGACGCCCTCGGGGACCTTCTCGGTGGAGACCGTGGGGCCGTAGCCGTTCAGGGTCTCGACGGTCTCGCCCGCGCTCGCCGCAGCGCCCGTGCCGCCCTTCTCATACGTGACGGAGTCAGGCGTGCCGCCCGAGGCGGAGTGGCCGTAGATGGGCCAGTCGTTATAGCCGCTCAGCGCCTCGTCGGACCAGGAGTCGCGGTTATAGGCGTTGTAGTGGCCAAGGTAGAAGGCGTAATCCGGGAGCAGTGCCGGGTCGCCCGTCACCTTGTAGTAGTCCTGAAGCAGGTCCTGGGCCGTGGAGGAGATGCCCTCGGCGTCGGACGTGAAGATGTACGCGTCGTACTTGTTGTCGCTGTGCGTAGCGCTCACGTAGTCCTGCTCGCTGCCGAAGTTATAGGAGCCCTCGGCAAAGGTGTTGCGCAGGACGCCGTAGCCATCGCTCGACCAGTAGAACGGGTTCGGGGAGGCAACGCCACCGTCGACCCAGTTGTTGGTGTTGGAGATGGCGATGGTGCTACCGGTGTGAATGAAGCGGCCGTTCTGGGTGCCGCCGCCGAAGAAGTTCTCGGCCTCGCCCTTGTCGAGCGACTGCACGGTGGAGTTGCCGTTGAAGCTCAGCGGCGAGGTCTCCTCCATGACCACGTCATCGCCATCGGTCACGGTCATGAGGGCCGTGTCCTTGTCCAGGGAGATCGTGGTGTCGCCCGAGGTGATGGTGTACGCCTCGCCGGCGTCCTCAACCGTCACGGCAGGGTGCGAGTACTTGTCGGAATCGTCCGGCTGCGCCTGGATACGGGCCACGTGATCTTTGGAGCGCGGCGTCGCGTACTCCGCGAACTCGCCCGTAGGATCGACGACGTAGTGGAAGATGCCGTCTTCGAGGAACGTGATGCGGCCCTCGATGGTCTCATCGCCCGACTTGAAGCTGATGACGGCCTCGTTGGCCGAGTCGCCCTCCGCAACGCTCTCGACGCTGCTCAGGGAGCCCTGGTAGTTCGCGGGAGCCGCAAACGCCTGGACCGGCAGGGACGTCGCGAAGAGCGTCGCCGTCATGATGCCACCGGCGATACGACGAGCCTTGGACCACACCTCCCCTCTTTCGTTCTTCCGGGGTTGGACATGGCGCTTACTCATACGCCCACCTTTCTCTCGTGTCCTTCCTTCCCAATACGTTCAGAGCGAATTGACAACTGGTATTAGGTTCAATACCTATAACCGAGACAATTCACCCATGGTTTAGTCATTATGCGCAAAGTTCCGCTCGCCGTCGCCCACAGTCACGCTAGCGGTAGCAAACGGCCCCGCAGACGGACAAAAATAGCCCTTGAGCTGGTAATTGGTATCTACAATCAAATACAAGTTGGGCCCCGGAGGCCTCCTGTCGGCCCCGGGGCCCCAACGTCATCGCAACACGTTAACTGGTATCTCTTCCATACCAGTACATAAATCATGCACAAACAGCATCAGACCTGATCGAGGTTCTCCTCGGCAAGCCCCCAGAGCGTGAGCTCCTGCGCGTGACGGCTCACGTCCGCACGAGCAAAGCGCACGGTCACGCGCGGCGCCCCGTGCGCGGCGGCCACCATCTCGGCGAGCACCCGCTCCTCCGCGGGCGCGTACGTCTCCACGGCGGGCGCCCCCTCGAAGAGATAGGCGACCTCCCCCGGCGCGGGCTCGGCCGCGAGCAGCCCCGCACGGTCGGCGACCTCGCGGACCAGGAGCTCCCGCCCGCCGCAGCGCGCCGCCACGCCCTCGGGGCGCGACGTCACGCGCACGGTAAACGTCGTCTGCCGGAAGGGGTCGTAGCCCTCGTAGGAGCCGCGCGACGGCTCGGCGAGAAGGACCGCGCGGCCGCCCTCGACCACGCACCGGAAGTCCGTGAGCACCCGGCCGCCGTAGTCGATCTCGTCCACCACGCCATAGCCCGGCTCCTCGTGGGCGCGGCTCACCCCCGTGCGGCCGTCGTCCTCGAAGAGCGTGTAGCGGGTCTCCGTGCGCCCGGGACGGCCGAGCGCCGGGTAGAACTCGACCACGCGGCGCGTGCGGTCGAGCCCGGCCGGGTTCTTCTCGCCCGGGGGAAGCGGGTTGTTGTGAGGCTCGTAGCAGGGGATGATCGCGCCGGCGCGCACGAAGAGCGGGAGCTTCCAGAGCGGCGCGTCATAGCCGTTGAGCGTCTGGCCGCCCCGGTGCGCCTCCCCCGTGAGGTAGTCGAACCAGAGGTCGTCCGCGCCTCCCGGGAAGAAGATGCCGTCGCGGACGTCGTTGCCGCGCCCGTCCGCGCGCACGCTGCGATAGACGGGCGCCACGAGCAGCGCGTCGCCCAGGGTGAACTGGTAGGTCGCGGCCTCGGCGGGGACGTCGGGCGCGCCGGAGAGCAGAAGCGAGCGCACGGGCGGCAGCCACGTGTCGCCGTTGCCCCACTCGATGCCCGACGCCGCGGCGGCGCAGGTGTAGGCATACGGCATGAGGCGGCTCTTGAGCTTGAGGTACATCCGACAGATGCCGGTGTGCGGGTCGCCGTTGGCGTAGGGCAGCTTGGGCAGCGACCCCCACCCGTCCATGTCGAGCATGAGGGGCGTGAGGGCCTTCCACTGGAAGTCGCGCGTGGCCACCACCGCGCTGCCGCCAAAGATGCCGTCCATGTCCGACGCCACGTTGGGGTTGCCGGACATCCCCTGCCCCAGGTAGGTGGGGACGTGCATGCGGATGTACTCCCAGTCGTCGCCGTTCTGGTCCCCGGACCAGACGGCGGCAAAGCGCTGGGTGCCGGCCCAGCCGTCCAGGGTCAGCACGAAGGGGCGCCGGCCGGTCCGCGCCGCCAGGATCTCGTAGCCCTGCTTGGTGGCGTCGAGGCCGAAGGAGTAGCCCTCCCCCACCCACTCCTCGTCGGTCTTGAGGGCCGTGATGCCCGCGCGAGAAACCTCGGCGGCAAAGTCGCGCAGGTTCTGCCAGGTGATGTCGGGGCTGGGGTCGGGCGTGATCTGCGACTGGGCCCAAAGGCCCGCCTCCACGCCGCGCTCGTTGGCGTAGGCGGTGAAGGCGGCGAGGTTCTCCACGTTGGTGGCAATCGCCTCGAGGCGCTCGGGCGAGCTCGCGCCGTCCGGCCCCACGCCGCCCGTCATCTCGTAGCCGTTGTGGCCGTAGCCGGCGCCGTAGCCGTCATTGGGGAGCATCCAGCCGAGCGGCATGTCGTGGGCGGCGTGCTCGTCGATGACGGCGCGCGCCGAGTAGGCGTAGGGGGTCCGTCCGCGGTACTTCTCGCCCGAGGCGCGCAGCACCTCGTCGGGACCGTTCAGGGACTCGGCGTCGTGGCCCTCGGGCACCACGTAGCCGCGGCGGCGCCCCAGCTCGTAGCGCACCCGGCCCGGCGCGCCCGCGGGCGCGGACCCCAGGACCGTCCAGGCCTGGGCGCCCCGCTCGGGCTCCTCCGACCAGGCGTCGCGGTTGTACGCGTTGAGGTGGCCCAGGTAGAAGGCGTACTCGGGAAGCAGCACGGGGGCGCCCGTCACCGCAAAGTACGCGGCAAGGACGCTCTGCGCCACCCGGGGAAGGCCCGCCGCCGGGTCGTCGGCGATCAGGAGGTACGCGTCGAGGCAGGGGTCCTCGTGGGTGGCCGTCACGGCCGCGGCCGCGCTGCCAAAGTCGTAGGTCCCCGGGGCGAAGGTGTTTCTTATGATGCCGTAGCCCGCGCTCGACCAGAAGAACGGGCTCGGCGAGGCAACGCCGCCGTCGCCCCACTGGTTGCTGTTGGTGGGCGTGGTCACCACGCGCACGACCGCACCCTCGTGGCTCGCGCGCCCGTTCTGGGTGCCGCCGCCGAAGAAGCGCTCGCGCGCGCCCATGGCAAGCCGCTGCGAGGACGCGGTCGGGCCCAGCTCGGCGGGCGCCGCCTCGCGCAGGGCCACGTGGCCGCGGCGACGGACCGTGAGGAGGCCGGAGGGGCCCTCAAGCAGCACCTCGGTCAAGCCCACCCGGATCGCAAGCGCGCCCTCGCGCGCCTCGAGGGTGGGCCGGGGGTGCGCGTAGCGCGCGGACTCGTCCGGCTGGGCGGGGATGCGCGCCGCGTGCGCGGGGCTGTTGGGACGGGCGTAGGGGGCAAACGCACCCGTGGGGTCGAGGGTGTAGCGGATGATGCCCTCCTCGAGGAAGGCCAGGCGCGCGGGGACGGGCACGCCGCCCGGCGCGAGCGTCAGGTCGACCTGGTAGGGACGGCCAGGATGGGGGCAAGCGTCATATATCACGGTGTTCTCCTGCTTCAGCTGGGCACTTCGGGGGACGTTTCCGCCCTGTCCCAAGAGGGGCTACTCCCCACCGGGACAGAGGAAGGCGTCAATCTCGGCGAGGCGGGCCTCGGTCTGGCGGCGCGCGGCCACGTAGAGCGAGAGGAGCGCCTCGCCGTCGCGCGTGGTGGAGCCCACGCTAACCGGCTCCTCCGGGGCGATCACCAGGCAGGCGCCCTCCAGCTCGAGCTCCCAGAGCCGCTCGCGCTGGGCGTTGTAGCGCTCCGCGCGCGTGGCGAGGGCCTGCCGGTAGTAGGGGTAGCGGTCGTAGCGGTGAGACCTCAGCGCAAGGCCCTCTCCCCCGCCGGGCTGCTTCTGGTAGGTGCGGTCCTGCGTGAGGACCACGAGCGCGCGGGACGCCGGGACGTGGCCCTCCACCTCACGAGCGCCGGGCAGGCCCAGGGCCACCTCAAAGGGGATGGAGTCCGTGGTGCCGCCGTCAAGGTAGCGGTGGCCCTCGATCTCCACAAGCTCGGAGACGGCCGGCAGCGAGGCCGAGGCGCGCACCTTGTCAATGTCCTCGGGGAAGCTCCGCACGCGCAGGTAGGCGGGCGTGCCAAAGGTCACGTCCGAGGCCACGACCCAAAGCGGCAGCGGGCTCTCGTTGAAGGTCTCGACGTCGCAGGGGTCAAGGCGGTTCTGGACCTCGTCGTACATGAAGTCGGCGCCCGCCATGTTGCCCGTCGTGGCAAACGACCAGAGGGACATGAAGCGGCGGTCGTCCCGGAAGGCGAGCATGTCGCGCATGGTGCGGCCGATCTGGCGGGAGCGGAAGTTCGAGGCGTTGACGGCGCCCGCAGAGACGCCCCACGCGCTCGAGAACCCCGTGAGGCCGCGCTCCTGCAAGACGTCGAGCACGCCCGCCGTGAACATGCCCCTGAACCCGCCGCCCTCAAGGACGAGCGCGGGCGCCATGCCCCCCTTGGTCTCCATCCGTCCCCTCTCGCTTGCCGCTTGCGCACCAGACTTTACACCACATCGCGCGGGCGAGAAGAACATGGGCAAGAAGGGCGCGTGCGAGAGAGCCGCGGCGGCGCGCCGGGGCGGGCGCCGGGCGTCAAAAAGCGCGAGGGGCCCTCCCGGGAGGGCCCCTCGCCTCGTAAGGACGACAATCACGATCGTCCTCCTCAGGGCGAACGCTTCGAGGCGTTCGCCCAATACAGCCATGGTGGAGGTGCGGAGAATCGAACTCCGGTCCAAAGCAGGTCCCTGACAGGTGTCTCCAGGCTCAGCCACCGGTTGGGTCTCAGACGCCGCGCACCCGGTTGCCCGCGCTTGGCGCCCCAGTCGGTTCGGTCTTTTCGGGCGGCATACCGACTACGTCCGCCCGAGCATCTCCCTCAGATGACACCGCACCGGCAACGGGAGCGATCACCGGATTGGCGCGCCGCTATCTAATTAAGCGGCGAGAGCCAGCTGGGGCCCAAAAGAGTTGTTGTCGTCAATTCAATTTGACGGTACCCCTGTTTAACGTGGCGAGGAGACCACGGCCTGCTGCCCATCTCAGACCCACCCTGTCGAAACCAGTCACCCCCGGGTGGAAAAGGGAAGACCGCCACCATGCGGATGTCAACGTTCGCGCCGCCGGAGGCGGCCGTGCGCCGGCGGGCGGCGCAGGGACATTCTACCCGATTTCGGGCCGATTAACACTTTAGCTCAGTAAAGTTAATCCGCGCCGATTCCGCACGGGGCAACGCCGCGGGGCGCGTACCATCGCCCCCATCTGAGGGCGCGCCGCCCGGCGGCGCGCTGTCACCAGCGGGACAAGGGAGGAAACATGTCCAAGGCGTTTGAAATCTCCAGGAGGCGCTTCGTCGAGGCCATGGGCGCCGCGAGCGTCCTCGGCGTCGTGGGCCTCAGCGGCTGCACCGGCGCCAAGCGCGCGAGCGACACCGGCGAGGAGGGTCAGGGCGGCAACGCCGACACCATCACGTTTGCGCAGGGCGCCGACCCGCGCGGTCTCGATCCCGCCTACGTCGACGACGGCGAGTCCGCCAAGATCATGTGCAACATCTACGACACGCTGCTGCGCTACGACACCCAGACCTGCGACGTCGTCCCCGGCCTCGCTGACATGCCTGACATCTCCGAGGACGGCCTGACCTACACCTTCAAGCTACACGAGGGCGTCAAGTTCCACGACGGCACCGACTGCAACGCCGCGGCGGTCAAGGCCTCCATCGAGCGCCAGCTCGAGCCCAGCCGCACCGAGGACATGCCCTACGCGTCCTTCGTCTTTGGCGCCGAGGACACCGGCGCCGGCGTCGCCTCCGTCGAGGCCCCCGACGACACCACGCTCGTCATCACGCTGCGCGCGGCCTCCACGCCCTTCATCAAGAACATGGCGATGGCGCTGGCCGCCCCGGTCGTGGCCCCCTCCGCCTTCGAGGCCGGCACCTCCAACGAGAGCCCCGTCGGCTCCGGCCCCTACAAGTTCGTCTCCTGGTCCAAGGGCGAGAACGTCGTTCTCGAGGCCAACGAGGACTACTGGGACGCCGAGCGCATGCCCCAGACCAAAAACGTCATCTTCCGCTTCATCGCCGAGAACTCGAGCCGCGTGACCGCCCTCAACAACGGCGAGGTCGACATCATCGACGGCATCGACGCCTCCGTGGTGCCCACCATCACCGACGCGGGCAACGAGCTGTTCGAAGAGGACGGCATGAACATCAACTACATGGCGTTCCGCAACGACGAGGGCCAGTTCACCGACGTCGCCGCGCGCAAGGCCTTCTGCCAGGCCGTGAACGTCGAGGAGATGGTCAAGAGCCTCTACGGCGACTACGCGGGCGTGGCCACCTCCGTCATGCCGCTGTGGATGGCCCCCTATGACGAGGACATCCAGCAGACCGCCTACGACCCCGAGGCCGCCAAGGCCGCCTTTGCCGAGCTCGGCATCACGAGCTGCACCATGCTCGCCTACACCAACCCGCGCCCCTACAACTCCATCGGCGGCCAGGCGCTCGCCGAGGCCATCCAGGGCTACCTGGCCGACGCCGGCGTGGACATGGAGATCGTCTCCTACGACTGGACCACGTACCAGACCAAGGTCGAGACCGACAAGTTCGACGTCTGCCTCTACGGCTGGGTGGGCGACAACGGCGACCCGGACAACTTCATGAACCTGCTTGCCGACGAGAACGTCTCCATGAACGTGGGCCGCTTCCGCAACGACGAGTACAACGCCCTCATCCAGCAGGGCCTCGCCACCGAGGAGGGCGCCGAGCGCGACGAGATCTACAAGCAGTGCGAGCAGATGGTCGCCGAGCAGATGCCGTGGATGGTCATCAGCCACGCCAAGAACCTCGCGGGCTACAGCCCCAAGGTCCAGGGCTTCTACTACCACCCCACGGGCGTCGTGCACCTGGAGGGCGTCACCAAGTCCGCCTAGCGCCCCCCCCCGCCCGACCCCAGCGACTCCCCGAGACGGGCCGGCCCCTCCGGCCCGTCTCCGTCTGGCGAGAAGTACCTGGTCCTTCTCGCGCCCGACCCCTAAGAGAGAGGAGGAGGCCACGTGCTGAAATACGTGCTCAAGCGCATTCTTCTGGCGATTCCCGTGCTGCTGGGCGTCTCGATCATCGTCTTTCTGATCATGCGCGTCTTCTCGGCCGACCCGGCGCCCGTCGTGCTGGGCCAGCACGCCACGGCCGAGGCCATGGAGGCCTGGCGTGACGCGAACGGCCTCAACGACCCCATCATCGTCCAGTACTTCACCTTCCTCACGGGGGCGCTCACGGGCAACCTCGGCGAGAGCTACTACACGCACACGCCCGTGACCGAGGAGCTGCTCTCGCGCTTTCCGGCGACCGTCGAGCTGGCGCTCGTGGCCATTGTGATCGCGGCCATCGTTGGCGTGGCGCTGGGCGTCGTCTCCGCAACGCACAAGAACACCCCCATCGACGGCCTCTCCACGATCTTGGCCCTCGTGGGCGTCTCCATGCCGATCTTCTGGCTGGGCGTCCTGCTCATCATCCTGTTTGCGGGCGTCCTCCACGTGCTGCCGAGCTCCGGACGCATCGACCCGCTCCTGCAGCCGGTGGGCGGCACCGGCTTCTACCTCCTGGACACCCTGCTCATGGGCGACCTCGAGGCCTTTGCCGACGCGGCGGCCCACATCGTGCTGCCGGCCGTGGCTCTCTCCATGTACTCGATGGCCGTCATCACGCGCATGACGCGCTCGAGCATGCTCGAGACGCTCAACGAGGACTACGTCCGCACAGCCCGCGCCAAGGGCCTGAAGAAGCGTCGCGTGGACATCCATCATGCGCTGCGCAACGCCATGCTGCCGGTGACCACGGTCATCGGCCTGCAGCTGGGGAGCCTGCTCGGCGGCGCCATGCTCACCGAGACCGTCTTTGCCTGGCCGGGCATCGGCAAGTACGTGGTCGACTCCATCCTCAAGTCGGACTTTCCGGTGGTGCAGGGCGCGGTCCTGCTCATCGGCGCGATCTTCATCGTCATCAACCTGGTGGTCGACGTGATCTACGCCTACCTTGACCCGCGCATCACCTACGCCAAGGAAGAGGGGTGATCGGCATGGCAGAGGCAGTTGCCCAGACCGGCGGTGCCCCCGAGGAGCGCCCGGCCGAGAAGACCGAGTCGCTGTGGAAGGACGTCTGGTACTCGCTGCGCCAGAACGTGCCCGCCATGGTGAGCCTCGCGATCATTGTCCTTCTCGCCCTGGTGGCCATCATCACCTTTGTTGCGCCGCAGGTGCTCCCGTACGACCCCTACCAGCAGGACCTCTCGGCCTCCTTCCAGGGGCCGAGCGCCGCGCACTGGTTTGGCACCGACCAGCAGGGCCGCGACATCTTCTGCCGCATCCTCATCGGCAGCCAGATCTCGCTCACCGTGGGCCTGCTCTCGGTGGCCATCTCGCTCACGATCGGCGTCACCCTGGGCGCGCTCGCCGGCTACAAGGGCGGCGTGGTGGACACCGTCATCATGCGCTTCATGGACATGATGCTCGCCATCCCGTCGATCCTTCTGGCCATCGCCTTCATGGCGGCGCTCGGGCGCGGCATCGACAAGGCGATCATCGCCATCGGCTTTGTCTCCATCCCGGAGTACGCGCGCATCGTGCGCAGCCAGGTGCTCGCCGTCAAGCAGTCCGACTACGTGGCCGCCGCGCGCGTCATCGGGGACTCCGACGCGGTCATCATCTTCCGTCACGTGCTCCCCAACGTGATGCCCTCGATCATCGTGCGCGCGACGCTCGGCATCTCGAGCGCCATCCTCGACGCCGCCGCACTCGGCTTTCTGGGCCTCGGCGTCCAACCGCCCGCCGCGGAGTGGGGCGACATGCTCGGGCGCGGGCGCAACTACATCTTTGCGGCGCCCTACGCGATGATCTTCCCCGGCCTCGCCATCACCGTCACCGTCCTGGCGTTCAACCTGCTCGGCGACGGCATCCGCGACGCCTTCGACCCCAAGAGCAGGAACAGGTGATTGACATGGCGCTGCTAGAGGTACATGACCTGGTCACCGAGTTCCCCACGCGCAAGGGCGTCGTGCGCGCCGTGAACGGCGTCACCTTTGACCTGGAGCGCGGGGAGATCCTGGCCGTGGTGGGAGAGTCGGGCTCAGGCAAGAGCGTGACGTCGCTCTCCATCATGGGGCTGCTCCAGAAGCCGGGGCACGTGACCGGGGGGTCCATCACCTTTGACGGCAAGGACCTGCTCGCGGCCACCGAGGCCGAGATGGAGCAGGTGCGCGGCGGGCAGATCTCCATGATCTTCCAGGAGCCGATGACCTCGCTCAACCCCGTCTACCGCGTGGGGGACCAGATCGTCGAGGCCATCCGCACGCACTCCGACATGGACAAGAAGAGCGCCTGGGCCCGCGCGGTGGAGATGCTGCGCGTGGTGGGCATCCCCTCCCCCGAGGAGCGCGCCCGCGACTACCCGCACCAGATGTCGGGCGGCATGCGCCAGCGCGTCATGATCGCCATGGCGCTCTCCTGCGACCCCAAGCTCCTCATCGCCGACGAGCCCACCACGGCCCTCGACGTGACCATCCAGGCGCAGATCCTGGACCTCATCTACAAGCTCCGCAGCGAGTTCAACATGGCGGTGTTGCTCATCACGCACGACCTGGGCGTCGTGTCCGAGGTCGCGGACCGCGTGGTCGTCATGTACTGCGGCCAGGTGGTCGAGGAGGGCGAGAAGTTCGAGCTCTTCGAGCACCCGCTGCACCCGTACACGCTCGGCCTTCTGGAGTCGATCCCGCGCCTCGAGGACGAGGAGTCCGAGCGGCTCTACATGATTCGGGGTTCCGTCCCCAACCCGCTCTCCATGCCGAGCGGCTGCCCGTTCTCGGACCGCTGCGAGCGCTGCCTCGAGCGCTGCCGGCACGAGTGCCCCGAGCTCTCCACGGTCCCGGGCACCACGCGCCGCGTGCGGTGCTTCCTCTACGAGGACGAGGCCGAGGTCCGGCGGGCCGTGGCCGCCACCGAGGCGGCGCACGAGGTCAAGGCGCGGCTCGAGGCCGAGGAGCGCGAGCGCATAGAGCGAGCGATGCGCTCCGCCGGGCGTGCTCGCAGGACCGCTCGCGGCGCGCAGGACGCCACGACAGAAGAGGGGGCGCGCTGAGATGCCAGCCAACACCAACGACAACCTCATCGAGGTCCAGCACCTCACCAAGAGCTTTGTCGCCGACACCAACTTCTTTGGGAAGCCGACCTCCTTCGTGCAGGCCGTCGACGACGTGAGCTTCACCATCCGTCGGGGCGAGGCCTTTGGCCTGGTGGGCGAGTCCGGCTGCGGCAAGACCACGATCGGCAAGATGATCGTGGGGCTGCTGCGGCCCACGAGTGGGCGCGTGCTCTTTGAGGGGCGCGACATCACCGCGCTCGGCCCCCGGGAGCGCCGCGGGCTCTGCCGCGACATCCAGCTCATCTTCCAGGACCCCTACGCGAGCCTGAACCCGCGCATGACCGTGGGGCAGATCGTGGCCGAGCCCATCCTCACCAACGACATCCTGCCCAGAGACCAGGTGGACGACCGGGTGGACGAGCTGCTCGAGCGCGTGGGGCTGGCGAGCTACATGAAGAACCGCTACCCGCACGAGTTCTCGGGCGGCCAGCGCCAGCGCGTGGGCATCGCGCGGGCGCTTGCGGTGAACCCCAAGCTCATCGTCTGCGACGAGCCCGTCTCGGCGCTCGACGTCTCGGTCCAGGCGCAGGTGCTCAACCTTCTTGACGACCTCAAGGAGCAGTTCGGGCTCACGTACCTCTTCATCGCGCACGGGCTCAACGTGGTCAAGCACATCTCCGACCGCGTGGGCGTCATGTACCTGGGCCGCCTCATGGAGGTCGCGCCCAAGAACAGCCTCTACCACGAGCCGCTCTGCCCCTACACCCAGGCGCTCCTCTCGGCCATCCCGAGCCCCGACCCCAAGCTCCAGCGCCGGCGCATCATCCTCGAGGGCGACGTCCCGAGCCCCATTGACCCGCCGGCGGGCTGCCGCTTTGCGAGCCGCTGCTTTGCCAAGGTGGGCGCCTGCGACGTCTCGGCGCCCGACCAGCGCGAGGTGCTGCCCGACCACCTCTGCGCGTGCCACCGCTACAACGACGTCGACGCGTCCGAGGTGCGCCAGCTCGCGCGCGACATCCAGTACGCCGCGGCGCGCCCGAGCTATGGGCGCGGGAGCGACCTCGTGAACGCCGACCCGGTGGTAACGCCGGAGGGCTGACGCCGGCAACCCACCCGATGACACTCCCCGCGGCGGCCGCCCATCTCCTCCCACTCCCCGACGACCGCCCAACGAGCCCGGCCCCGCCAGTCGCGGGACCGGGCTTCGTCTGTGGGAACGAAAGAGGGCGGCCTCCCGCGGGAGGCCGCCCTGTGCCGTGAGGCAGCGCCGGGCGTCTGGGGACGCCCTGCGGACGCACCGTGGGTGCGGGCCTACTCCTCGACCAGCTCGAACAGATCGGGACCGACGCCGCAGACCTCGCAGACGAAGTCCTCGGGCAGCTCGGGGGTGTCAACGGTGACCTCCCAGCCGCAGACGGTGCAACGGAACGTGTACTTCTTCTCCTCGGCCATGCTTCTCTCCTCTCGTTTGACGTACGCACTGCTCAATAAATGCTATCACAACGGTGGCGTTTCTCGCCGCGCGCCGTGCTAACTCAGGCCGGCCACATAAGACGAGGCCTTGGCGGGCGTCTTGCCCCTGAGGGTACCATGGTAGTAGGCGTAGGTCATCGGCGGCACGTCAGAAAGGTTGGCCGCGTCGACGACCTCGCCGACGAAGGTCACGTGCGTGCCCACGTCGAGGGACCGAACCACGTTGCAGGCCACGAAGGAGCAGGTGTGCTCGGCGGGATAGGGGTCACCCGTGGAGGCGAGGCCGTGCGCGATGCCGTCGTACTTGTCAACGTCGGCCGAGGACCTGAAGCCAAAGCGGCCCACAAAGAGCATGTCCGCGGACTCGTCGACGACGGCAAGGGAGAAGTGCCCCGCGCGCTCGATGGCACCGCAGGTGACGTTCTCCTTGTTCACGGTCACGCTGACCTGAAGCGGCTCGGCGGTCACCTGCATGCCCGTGTTGACGAGACAGGCGGCCGCGTGCTCCCCGCCCGCCGCCGAGACCACGTAGAGGCCCGACGAGAACTTGAACAGTGCGCTGGCGTCCATACCCTCTCCTCTCCGATCCAAAGGGGCCACCCCTTGGGTCACCGGTTGAGCTCCTTGAGCGCGCGGGCGATCTCGCGGTCAGAGTCGCGGCGAGCCATGTCGGCGCGCTTGTCGTAGAGCTTCTTGCCGCGCGCGAGGCCAATGGAGAGCTTCACGCGGTTGTGCTCGTCGAAGTAGAGCTCCAGGGGCACGAGCGCGGCGCCCTTCTGGCGGAGCTTGCCGTCGAGGTAGTCGATCTGGCGGCGGTGCAGCAGCAGCTTGCGCTTGCGGTCCGGGTCGACGTTCCAGACGCCGCCGTTGGAGTAGGGGTGGATGTGGACGCCGTGAAGCCACGCCTCGTGGCCTCGGATGAGGCAGAACGCGTCCGTGAGCTGGCAGGCGCGCTCGCGCAGGCTCTTCACCTCGGTGCCCGTAAGGACAAGGCCCGCCTCGAGCGTCTCGTCGACGAAGTACTCGTGGCGCGCGGAGCGGTTCTTGGCAATGGTCTTCTTTCCGCCGGCCTTCTGGCTGGCGGCCGCGGCGGCCTGACGCAGGACCTTACTCTTGGCCATGTCCCGCCCCCTCGCTCGCGTCGGTCTCGCGGATGAGCTCGAGGAGCGCCTTGGCGGCAGGCTCGCCCACCAGGTCGCGGGCCCGCAGCACGAGCGTGGCGGCCACGTCGCGCTCGCCCGCCGCCGCGGCGTCGGAGGCGCACATGAGCAGGCAGATGGCGATCTCGGCGTTGGCGCCGTCAGGCAGGCCCTCGGCGGCGAGGAGCTCGGCCGCCTCGGCATCGTCCACGAGGTCGGGGTCGCGCTCGGTGCCGGCGGCCTGGTTGAGCGCGGCCGCGAGCGTGCCGTCCGTGACGTCGAGCGCGCGGGCGGCGCGCAGGGCCGCGGCGGCGGTGCGGGGCTTCTCGGAGACCTCGAAGTAGCCGGCAAAGTTCACGAAGGCGCGCGCAAGGTGGCGCGGGTCGCTCGCGCGCTCGAAGACGGTGTAGGTGAGCGCAAGGTACTCCTGCATGTCGCCGGCCACGCGGAAGAGGTCGGCGAGGTTGAGGCGGTAGCCGCAGTCCATGGGGTTCCAGCGCACGGCGCGCTTGAGCGCGGCCATCGCGGCGTCATAGTCGCCGGCCTGGACGTTTGCGAGCGCGAGGTCGTTGTAGAGCCGGTCGAGCGGCTCGCCGACGTCGCGCAGCTCGCGCGGGTCCTTCTCCACCCGGCGGTACGCGAGGCGCTCAAAGAGCGTGGGGAAGCTGAACCACTGCACCTCGTCGGTGGTGGGACAGTTCTTGTCCACGTACTCCTCGGCGTCCTCGGCAAGACGGGCGAGCAGCTCCGCCGCCGCGTCCGCCTGGCCCTGGAGCATGATCCCCTCGGCGCGCTCAAGCTCTCCCGTCAGTTCCGTCTGGCTCATCAAACCTCCTCGCGGCCGTGCGGCCGCGTCTCGTGCCCTTGACTCCTAGTCTTCCCATTATCCCCCACGCGCAATCCCTTGTGGGGCCGCGGCGGGAGGCGCGGCAGGGCCGGCGGCCCGTCGCCTTTGTCACGCCCGCCCGCGAGCGCTACGCGGGAAGGGCAAAGTCGATCTGGCCGCGGGCCACGTTGACGTCATCGACCACCACCGTGACGCGGCGGCCGAGGCCCCAGACCTCTCCGGAGGCCTCCCCCGTGAGCGTCATGCGGGCCTCGTCGTAGGCAAACCATTCGTCTCCGAGCTCGCGCACGGGCAGCAGGCCCTCGGCGCAGGTGTCGTCAAGCATCACGAAGACGCCATAGCGCTCGCACCCCGTCACCACGCCGGAAAGGCGCTCGCCGATGCGCTCGGAGAAGAGCTCGGCCATCTTGATCTTCTGGGACGCCCTCCCCGCGGCGTCGGCGGCGCGCTCGCGCTCCGAGCAGGTTCGGCAGAGCTGGGGGAGCGCCTGGGCCTGCGCGCGCATGGCCCGGCCCTCGAGCGTGCCCGAAAGGCGAGCCTTGAGGGCCCGGTGCACGAGGACGTCGGGATAGCGCCTGATGGGCGAGGTGAAGTGGCAGTAGGCCGGGGCGCCCAGGGCATAGTGGCCGACGTTGTAGGGCAGGTAGACGGCCCTGCGCTGGGCGCGCAGGAGCAGGGCGCTCGCAAGGAGGGCGCCATCGGTCCCCCGCGCGCCGTCGAGCACGTCACGAATGGCAAAGGGGTCGCCCGCCAGCAGGCCGGCCGTGAGCTCGCGGTCGAGCAGGCCAAGCTCCTGAAGGGGCTGGACGCACGCCCTCAGGTCCTCGGGGGCGGGGCGCTCGTGGGCGCGGTAGGCGGCGGGCGCCTCGGCCTCGGAGAGCAGGCTCGCCACGCATTCGTTCGCCAGGAGCATGGCCTCCTCGATGAGGCCCGTGGCGCGCGTGCGACGTCGGACGGTGACGTCCGTGGGGCGGCCCCTCTCATCAAGCCGGACCTTGGCCTCGACGGTCTCGAAGTCGATGGCGCCCCGGTCGCGCCTCACGCGCTCGCGCAGCGCGCGGACCTCGTCGAGCACCCGAAGCGCCTCGGCAACGTCCGTGGAGCGCCCGCCCTCGCAGGGGAGCTCCCCCGCGGAGAGGCGCCCCTCGAGCAGCGCGTCAACCTCGTCGTAGCTCAGGCGGGCCGCGGAGCGGATGGCCGAGGGGCGGGCCCGGAAGCCCGTCACCCTCCCCCTCCCGTCAAGGCGCACGACCACGCTCACGGCAAGGCGGTCCTCCCGGGGGCGCAGGGAGCAGAGGTCGTTTGAGAGCCGCTCGGGCAGCATTGGGATGACGCGGTCAACGAGATAGGCCGAGCAGGTGCGGCGCTTGGCCTCGTTGTCCAGGGGGTCGTCCTGGGCAACGTAGTGCGTGACGTCGGCAATGTGGACGGAGACCTCGAAGCCCCCGTCCTCGAGCCGCCTCGCCCCGACCGCATCGTCAAAGTCGCGCGCGTCGGCGGGGTCCACCGTCACGCAGAGCCCGTCGCGCAGGTCCCATCGGGCGGGCTCGGCGGCAAGCGTCGCCGCGACGTCATCCGCGAGGCCCTCCGCCTCCTCGAGCGCCGAGGCAGGAAAGTCCCCGGGAAGCCCAAAGGACGCAATGACGGACTCGACGTTGAGGTCGAGCTCGTCCGATGACCCCACGCGGCGGTCCAGCGTCACCACGGCGGCGCTTCGCCGGGTCGGGTACTCGGTGATGCGCGCCACCACGACGTCCCCCGGGCGCACGCCCAGCCGCTCCGGGGTCGGGTCCTCCGGGACCACGAAGAAGTCGCGGCCTAGGCGGGCATCGAGCGGGACCACGGCCCCCAGGGGGCCAGCGTCCTCGAAGCGGCCAAGAAAGGTCTCGACGGCACGGGAGAGCACCGAGCGCACCACGGCGCGCGGCGCCTGGCCGTGGCGCTCCACAAGGGCCACCTCGACCTCGTCGCCGTTCATGGCCTCGCGCTGCCCGTGGCGCATCAGGTCAAACGAGCCCTCGGGCGTCTCGACGCGCGCCGCGCCGGGACGTGTCACCACAAGGGTTCCCGTGACCGTCTGGCTGCGTCCGCGCGGGCCGCCCGTGCGCCCCCGCCTCCTGCTTCCCCGGTGCGGCCTCCCGCGCCCCATGGCATCCCCTTTCGTTGCCCTCCTTCATCAAGATGGTATCGCACGCCAGCGCCGCTCGACCGGGCCCCGGCCCACGAGCGCGCGTCGAACCCTCCCGACTGTGCAGTTTGTCCCATCTGGCAGTGAAACTCGTCCGAGCATGTGCAGATACGGCATTCTGGCAGTGCCCCAATCCGCCGTCCAGACCCATTTCGGCCCAGCCTGCAAACGCCATCCTGCGCATTCTTCCGCAAGGACGGCCACCGGAGCGCGCAACCCCACTGCCAAAAGGCTCCTTCTGCACACGGTGGCGGCCTTTTCGCTACCAGAAGGCCAACTTTGCGCAGCCGGCCCCGGCAATCACAAGCGACGCCGTCGGCGGCCGCCAGGCCAATCCCACGCCAAACAAGAGGGCCCCGGCCGCACGCGGCCGGGGCCCTCCGACAGCCCGATCGGCTGGTCCTACACCTTGAGGTAGCGGCGCATCGCGATGGCAGAGCCAAACAGGCCGATGAGCACGCCGATGCCCAGGAGGGCGGCGTAGGTCAGGTAGACGACGTTGGCCGGCAGGTCGAAGGCGAGGAACGAGAGGTTCTCCGCCAGGGCGGGCATGAGGGTGTTCATGCCCGCGGCCAGGGCGCCGATGGCAAGCAGCGCGCCGAGGATGGCCTCGATCGTGCCCTCCATGACGAAGGGCCCGCGGATGAAGCCGTTGGAGGCGCCCACGAGGCGCATGATGCCGATCTCGCGACGCCGCGCCGTGATGGCCAGACGAATCGTGTTGTTGATGAACACGAAGGCCACAAAGGTCAGCAGCGCGATGAGCGCCACGGCCGCGATGCGGAAGTACACGCCAACGCTCAGGAGGCGCTCGACGGTACCCTGCCCGTACTGGACGTCGCCGGACGGGTCGCTGGAGTCGTCGCAGATCTCCACGAAGTCGGGGTCTTCCATGATGCGCTCGGCCGTCTCGGCAACCTTCTGCGGGTCGTCGAGCCTGATGACGATGGAGGCGGGCAGCGGGTTCTCGCCGTCAAGGGCAGTCACGGCGTCGGCCGCGTTGCGGTTGGACATCGAGGTGCGGAAGTCCTCGAGCGCCTGCTCCTTGGTCTTGAAGGTGACGGACTCGACGTTGTCCCAGCCGCGCAGGGCCTCCTGGTAGTCCTCGACGGCCTGCTCGTCGGCGTCGTCGGAGATGAACGCCTGGATGGTGACCTGGTCCTCGACGTTGCCGAGGGCGCTGTTGAGCAGCACCGAGCCCAGCGCAAAGACGCCGATGATGAACAGGGACAGGAAGATGGTGACGACGGCACCGAGCACCGTGGTCCAGTTGCGGCGGAAGTGGTGGCCGCACTCGCGGAGCGAGTAGCCAAAGTTAGAGGGCACCATAGTAGCCGTAGCCTCCCCTCTCCTGGTCGCGGACCACGTGGCCGGCCTCGAGCGCGATGACGCGCTTGCGCATGGAGTCGACCATCTCACGGTCGTGCGTGGCCATGACGACGGTGGTACCGGCACGGTTGATGCGGTCGAGCAGCTTCATGATGCCCAGCGAGATGGCCGGGTCGAGGTTGCCCGTGGGCTCGTCGCAGACGAGCAGCGGCGGGCGGTTGACCATGGCGCGCGCCACGGAGACGCGCTGCTGCTCGCCGCCGGAGAGCTGGTCCGGGAAGCTCTTCATGCGCTCCGCGAGGCCGACGAGGCGAAGCACCTCGGGAACCTGGGCCCTGATGACGGACTTGGGCTTGCCGATGCACTCAAGGGCAAAGGCGACGTTCTCGTACACCGTCTTGTCCGGCAGGAGCTTGAAGTCCTGGTAGACCGTACCAATCTGGCGACGCAGGTACGGGACCTTGCGGTTGCGCATCTTGGTGAGGTCCTGCCCGGCCACGATCACCTGGCCGGAGGTCGCGCGCAGCTCGCGCGTGATGAGGCGCAGCAGCGACGACTTGCCCGACCCCGAGTGGCCGACGATGAAGACGAACTCGCCGGGGTAGATGTCGAGGCTCACGTCGTCGAGGGCGGGCTTGTTGGGCTGGGCCGGGTAGATGAGTGAGACGTTTTTGAACGACACGGTCGGGGTGCCGGTCCGCTGGACCTCAGGCGCGTCATCGCTTGCCAGGGGCGCGAAGACGCTCGTGAAGCCCGGCTGATCGGTGGGATCCGCGGGCTCGGAGGCGGTGACGACATGCACGGCCTCGAGGTCGGCGTCCTGGGACGCCGGGGCGGCCTCGGGGGCGCTCACGGGCTCGACGGCCGGAGCGGAGGCCGGGACGTCCCCCTCGACGGCCGGCGCAGGGGCGGCCTCGGGGGCGGGCGTCGCGGCGGCAAGAAGGTCGCCGGTGTCCTCGGCCTGCTCGGCCTCTGCCTCTACCTGCGGAGCCGCGTCGGGCATGGCGGCGTCGAGACGCTCGTCGCCCTCCGACCCCTGTCGCTCAGCGCTGCGAAAGTGACTGGCCACAGAAGCTCCTTTTCTTGTGCTCACAAACGGGCAAATACGGGCCACAGTCTAGCAAAAGCCCAGCTTTCCCCCATTCGGAGGCCGTCTTGAGTCCACATAAAGCAGAAGCTCGTCACACCTTCTTCTCGCACCGCACACAGCCCGCACACACGAGGCGAGCCCCGGGGCGCTACGACGCGCTCGAGGCAAGAAACTCCTCGACGGCGCGCGAGATGCCGGTGTGGTCGAGCCCAAAGTGCACGAGCAGCTCGTCGCCAGGCGCCGAGGTGCCAAAGCCGCGCATGCCCACGAAGCGCATCGGGGTCGGCAGCCGCTCGGCCAGAAGCTCGGCCACGGCCGAGCCCATGCCGCCATAGACCATGTGCTCCTCGCAGGTCACCACGCGACCGGTCTTCCGTGCGCTCGCAAGGATTGTGGCCTCGTCGAGCGGCTTCACGGAGTAGACGTCGATCACCTCGGCGGAGATCCCGCGCTCGGCCAGGCCCTCGGCCGCGCGCAGCGCGTGGGCCACCTCGACGCCGCAGGCGCAGATCGTGACGTCGGTGCCCTCGCGCAGCACGTTGGCCCCGCCGAGCGAGAAGGAGGCGGACTCGTCGTACACCTCGGGCACCTTGTGCCGGCCCATGCGCACGTAGAGCGGGCCGGGCGTCTGGGCCGCAATGCGGATGGCCGCCTTGGCCGCGCGATAGTCCGCCGGGACGAGCACGCGCATCCCGGGGAGCACGCGCATGAGCGTGATGTCCTCGAGCATCTGGTGCGTCGCGCCGTCCTCGCCCACCGTGACGCCGGCGTGCGTCGGGCAGATCTTCACGTTGAGGTCGGCGTCGCAGACGGTGTTCCTGATCTGGTCGTAGCAACGCCCCGTGCCAAAGACGGCAAAGGAGGCGGTGAAGGCGATGCGGCCGGTGAGCGAGAGCCCCGCGGCCACGGTCACCATGTTCTGCTCCGCGATGCCCGCGTCAAACGCGCGCTCGGGATAAGCCGCGGCGAGCTTGCCGGTGGTGGTGGAGCCGGCGAGATCGGCGTCGACGGCGACCACGTTCATGCCCTCGTCAACAAGCTCGACGAGCGTCTCGCCAAACGCCTCGCGCGTGGCACGGTTAGCCATGGCAGACCTCCTTCTCCAGCTCGGCGCGGGCGGCGTCGAGCTCAGCGATCGCGGCGGCGGCCTCGTCGGCCGAGGGGGCGACGCCGTGCCAGCCGCACGCGTCCTCCATGAAGGAGACGCCCTTGCCCTTGACGGTCTCGCAGATGATAGCGGTGGGGCGCCCGGACCCGAGGTTGCCCTTGGCCCAGCGCAGCGCGTCCAGCAGCGCCGCGACGTCATGGCCGCAGACGCGCCGCACGCCCCACCCGTAGGCGGCGAACTTCGCGTCGATGTCGCCCAGCGAGCAGACGTCGGTCACGTGACCGTCAATCTGCAGGTTGTTAAGGTCGAGGAAGGCCACGAGGTTGTCGAGGCCGTGGTGGGCGGCGAACATCATCGCCTCCCAGTTGGAGCCCTCCTGCATCTCGCCGTCACCAAGGACGCAGAAGACGCGGCGGCGCGCCTCGGGGGCGTCGTCGAGCTTGAGGCCCAGGGCAACGCCCGCGGAGATGGACAGGCCCTGCCCCAAGGAGCCGGAGCACACCTCAAGGCCGCGCAGCGCGTGGCAGTCGGGATGGCCCTGAAGCTTGCTGCCCAGGTGGCGAAGGGTGGGAAGATCCTCGTCGGCAACCCAGCCGAGCTGGTGGAACGCCGCGTAGAGCGCGGGAGCCGCATGCCCCTTGGAGAGGAAGAACCTATCGCGGGAGTGGTCGTCGGGGTTCTCGCGGTCGTAGTCCATCTCACCCGAGAAGTACAGCGTCGCCATGATGTCGGTCGCGGAAAGCGAGCCGCCGGGGTGACCGGACTTTGCGGCCTCCAGCATCCGGATGATGTCATGGCGCATGGCGTTGGCCACGAGCTCGATCTCAAGGACCGAGCCGGCGTCCTGCGCCGCGATGGTGGTGCTCATGAGTCTCCTCGTCTCTTCGTGCGGTCCTAGCCCTGCGCCCTGACCTTTTCCCAGGCGGCGTCAAAGCCGGTAAGCCCCTGGTCGGTCAGCGGGTGGCGCAGGCACTTCCTGAGGGCGGCGAGCGGCACGGTGGCAATGTCGGCGCCAAGCAGCGCCGCCTGCGTCACGTGGTGCGGCGTGCGCACCGACGCGGCGATGATCTCCACCGTGTCGTCAGGGTTCCTCCCCGCCCAGTCGTAGTTGTGAACGCAGGCGATGACGGTGCCGAGCTGGTCGAGACCGTCCTCGGAGATGTCGTCAAAACGCCCGATGAACGGCGAGATGTAGCGCGCGCCCGCGTTTGCCGCGAGAAGCGCCTGCGGGGCGGAGAAGACAAGCGTCATGTTGACGCGGACGCCCTCGGAGGCGAGCGTGCGCGTCGCGGCGAGCGCCTCGGCGCAGACCGGCAGCTTGACGACCACGTTGGGGGCAAGCGCGGAGAGGCGCCGCCCGTCGGCGACCATGTCCTCGACGGTCTTGGCGCAGGACTCGACGGAGACCGGGAGCCCCTCGCAGAGCCGCGCGATCTTGGTCATGTGCTCCTCAAAGCCCGAGAGCGACCCGCCCGTCTTGGCATAGAGGGAGGGGTTGGTGGTGACGCCCGCAAGGCACCCCCACGAAAGAGCCTCCCTGATCTCGTCCAGGTCGGCAGTATCGATGAAGAACTTCATGCTCGGCCCCTTTCCTCGCCGTCACCTACCCGCCCTACGATACACGCGCGGGCCCGCGCTGTCATCGCACGCGGGACAAAATGAACCAAGCCGAAATCACGAGCCGCCAATCTGGCGGAATCCCTCGCCAAAGACCTCGTGCACCTCGGAGATGATGACGATGGCGTCGGGGTCGATGCCCGCCACGATCTGCTTGAGGCGCATGCTCTCCGAGCGCCCGAGCACGCACAGCAGCACGGGACGGCTGTTGCCGCTCCAGACGCCGCGCGCCTGAAGCTCCGTGCACCCTCGGTTGAGCGTGTAGAGAATCTCGTTGGCGATCTTCTCGTGCTCCGTCGAGATGATGTAGGCGGCGCGCGCGGAGCGCGGCCCGTCGACCACGGCGTCGATGACCTTGCCGCAGATGAACATGGCCACGGCCGCGTAGAGCGCCTGCTCGATCGAGAAGACCGTGGCGGAGAAGGCGATGATCACGCCGTCCACGATGATGACGGCCGTGCCCACGGGCATGCCGGTCCTTCTCGCAAGGAGCTGGGAGACGATGTCGGTGCCACCGGTGTTCCCGCCGGTCCGAAAGACGAGCCCCAGGCCTACGCCCGTGATGATGCCGCCCCAGAGCGCACAGAGGAGAAGGTCGTTCTCCCCGCCGACGGCCGGCAGGAAGGGCACGAGGGCATCCGTGAAAAACCCGCAGGCCAGAATGCCCGCGACGGTGCGCGCGATGTAGCCGCGGTCCCCAGAGCGCACCACGAGCGCCAGGAGCAGCACGTTCATGGCAATGGTCTGCAGGCCCACGGGCAGAAAGACGCCCAGGCCGTCGGCGATGGCCGAGAAGACCGTGGCGAGACCCGTGACGCCACCCGCGGCCAGGCCGTAGGGAATCTCAAAGACGTCGACGCCGACGGCAAAGATGAGCGAGCCCACGATGATGAGGAAGGCGTCGCGAACGACCGTGCGCCACAGGGTCACGACGCGCGCTCCTCACCGACCGCCCAGCGGTGGTAGCCAACGACAAAGCGGTCGAGGTCGCCGTCGTCGAGGACGGACTCGACGTTGCCGGTCTCCACGCCGGTCCGCAGGTCCTTGACGAGCTGATAGGGATACAGGACGTAGCTCCTGATCTGGTTGCCAAAGCCGATGTCGCGTTTGGGGCCGCGCAGCTCGTCGAGCTCCTCGGCACGGCGGGCGAGCTCCATCTCGTAGAGGCGGCTCCTGAGCACGCTCATGGCAAACGCCTTGTTCTGAAGCTGGCTGCGCTCGTTCTGGCAGGTGACCACAATGCCCGTGGGGAGGTGCGTGATGCGCACGGCAGAGTCCGTGGTGTTGACGCCCTGGCCACCGTGGCCGGACGCGTGATAGACATCGATGCGCAGGTCGTTGGGGTCAATCTCGACCTCGACGTCATCTGGCAGCACGGGCAGCACCTCGACGCCGGCAAAGGTGGTCTGGCGACGCTTCTTGGCGTCGGTGGGTGAGATGCGCACCAGGCGGTGCACGCCCTGCTCGGCGCGAAGCATCCCGTAGGCGTTCTTCCCGCTCACGGTAAACGTGGCGCGGTCGAGCCCGATGGCCTCGCCGGGCACCGCGTCGTTGACGGTGACCTTCCAGCCGCGACGGTCGCAGTAGCGCTGGTACATGCGGAAGAGCATCTCGCACCAGTCCTGCGCCTCGAGGCCGCCCTGGCCCGGCGTGATGGTCACGATGGCGTCGCCGTGATCGAGCTCGTCGGTGAACCAGCTCGAGAGCTCGAGCTCCGAGAGGTCGTGCTCGAGCCCGGAAGCGAGGGAGGCGGACTCGGCGAGCAGGTCCTCGTCGCCCGTCTCCTCGCCGAGCTCGAAGGCGGCCCGGGCGTCCTCGAGCTTGGCGCGCGCCGCCTCGATGGCCGAGACGTCGTCTCTGGCGGAGGCCAGGCGCGCCATGAGCTCGCGCGCGGAGTCGGCGTCGTCCCAGAAGCCCGGCTCGGAGCTCTTCGCCTCGAGCTCGCGCACCTCCAGGCGCCGCTCGTCGAGGTGGAGGTACCCCTCCACCTCGGCAAGGCGTCCGGCGAGCGCGTCAAAGGTCGCCGCGGTGACGTCGGCCATCTATCGGTTCCTGCCGTGGCAGTTCTTGAACTTCTTGCCGCTCCCGCACGGGCAGGGGTCGTTGCGGCCCACGCCCACGTACGGGTCGGGGTCCTCGGACTTGCGGTAGGTGCGCGGCTTGCCGGCACCGGGCTGCGGCGCGCTCGGGGCCGCGCCGGCGGGCGCGGGCGCCATGGCGGGGCGGGCGCCCTGGTCGCCGTCGACCTCGCGCGGGCCGGAGTACTGCGCGCCACGGAGCTCCGCGGGCTCGTCCTCGACGGGCTCCTCCTTGGCGGGGGCGGCGGGCTTCACGATGACCTCGAAGTGGAGGATCATGCGCAGGAAGTCCTCGTACATCGTGGCCACAAGCTCGGTGAAGGCCGCGTAGGCCTCGCTCTTGTACTCCACGAGCGGGTCGCGCTGGCCAAAGCCGCGCAGGCCGATGCCCGTCTTGAGATAGTCCATCTCCTGCAGGTAGGACATCCAGCGCGTGTCAATGACGCGCAGCATGACCTGGGCCGCAAGGGCCTGCATGATGTCCGCGCCAAGCCGCTCGCTCTTCTCGGAGAAGCAGCGGTCGACAAAGGCGTCGACGAGCTCCACGACGTCGGCCTGCTTGGCCTTCTCGGGAACCTCCAGGTCGCCCTTGCGACCCGTAAGCTCCTCGAGCCAGCCGTTGAGGCCCTTCACGTCCCACTCGCCGCGCGGGGCGTTCTCGGGGCAGTACGCCCCCACCACGCGCTTGGCCACGTCAAGGGTGACCTCGTCGATGTGCGCCATGAGGTCCTTGCCGTCGAGGATGTTGTTGCGCTCCTCGTAGATGACCTGGCGCTGCGTGTTCATGACGTTGTCGTAGTCGAGGACGTTCTTGCGCATCGAGAAGTTGACCTCCTCGACCTTGCGCTGGGCGCTCTCGACGGCCCGCGTGACCATCTTGGACTGGATGGGCATGTCGTCGGGCATCTGGTACTTCTGCATCATGGCCGCGATCTTCTCCATGCGATCGCCGCCGAAGAGGCGCATGAGGTCGTCCTCGAGCGAGAGGTAGAACTGGGTCTCGCCCGGGTCGCCCTGACGGCCGGAGCGGCCGCGGAGCTGGTTGTCGATGCGGCGGCTCTCGTGGCGCTCGGTGCCGATGACGTAGAGGCCACCGGCGGCGATCACGTGCTCGCGCTCGACCGCGCAGCGCTCCTTCGCCTCGGCGAGCGCGCGCGTGCGCTCCTCGGCGATGGCGAGAAGAACCTCGGGCTCGATCTCTATCCCCTGCCTGGCCAGCTCCTCGGAGGTCAGCCTGGCCGGGTCGCCCGCAGCGAGGACGCTCTTCACCGTGGCCTGCTCGACGCCGAAGTCGAGGGAGAGCACCGCCTCCTCGGCCAGCTCCTCGGCATTGCCGCCCAGCAGGATGTCCGTGCCACGGCCGGCCATGTTCGTCGCAATGGTGACCGCGCCCTCACGGCCGGCCTGCGCCACGATCTGGGCCTCGCGCTCGTGATACTTGGCGTTGAGCACGCTGTGCTTGATGCCGCGCTTGTCGAGGATGCGGGAGAGCTTCTCGGAGTTCTCGATGGAGACGGTGCCCACGAGGCACGGTTGTCCCTTGGCGTGGCGCTCGACGACGTCATCGGCCACCGCCTTGAACTTGCAGTCGAGCGTGCGGTAGACGAGGTCGTCGTGGTCCACGCGGATCACCGGCTTGTTGGGCGGGATGACCTGCACCGGGATGTGGTAGACCTCGCGGAACTCCGCGTCCTCGGTCATGGCCGTGCCCGTCATGCCGGAGAGCTTGTCGTACATGAGGAAGTAGTTCTGGAGGGTAATGGTTGCGAGCGTCTGGTTCTCCTCGCGGATGTGCACGCCCTCCTTGGCCTCGATCGCCTGGTGCAGGCCCTCGGAGTAGCGACGGCCCTCCATGATGCGGCCCGTGAACTCGTCGACGATCTTGACCTCGCCGTCAACGACCACGTACTGCTGGTCGCGATGGAACATGTACTCGGCCTTGAGCGCCTGCTGCAGGTGGTTGACGAGCTGGCCGGAGACGTCGGCGTAGATGTCCTCGATGCCCAGGGCCGCCTCGACGCGCTTCAGGCCGTCATCGGTCGTGGCGATGGTGTGCTTGGCCTCGTCCATCGTGTAGTCGACCTCGGGGGTGAGGCCGCGCACGGCGCGGGCGAAGTCCTTGTAGGTGCTTGCGGACTTGGTGCCCGCACCGGAGATGATGAGCGGGGTGCGCGCCTCGTCGATGAGGATGGAGTCCGCCTCGTCGACGATGGCGTAGTGGTGACCGCGCTGGACGCGCATGCTCGCGCGCGTGACCATGTTGTCGCGCAGGTAGTCAAAGCCGAACTCGGAGTTCGTGCCGTACGTGACGTCGGCCGCGTAGGCAGGCTTCTTGAGGTTGAGGCGCATGCCGTTCTGGATGAGGCCCACGCTCATGCCCAGGTAGCGGTAGATCTGGCCCATCCACTCGCTGTCTCGGCGGGCCAGGTAGTCGTTCACCGTGACAATGTGGACGCCCTTGCCGGGGATGGCGTTGAGGTAGCCCGCGAGGGTGGAGACGAGCGTCTTGCCCTCGCCGGTCTTCATCTCGGCGATGGTGCCCCGGTGAAGCGCGATGCCACCGATGATCTGGACGTCAAAGTGGCGCAGGCCCGTCGTTCGACGAGAGGCCTCGCGCACCGCGGCAAAGGCCTCCGGCAGAAGGTCATCGAGGGTCTCGCCCTGAGCGTAGCGCTCGCGGAACGCTGCCGTGCAGCCCCTGAGCTCGTCCTCGGACATGGCCGTGAACTTGGGCTCGAGGTCGTTGACGCGCGCCGCGATCTTCTCGAACTCCTTGAGTTCGCGGTCGGCGCCTATCGACAGCAGCTTGGAGAGAAAGTTAGGCATGCGGCTCCCCTGTTGGTTCTCAGGACCGTGCTCCCTACGGCACAGCCACGCCCACCACTTTACCCATACCCCTTCGGCCAACGGCCGACAAGGTCGTCACTCACCAAAAGCGCACCGCAGCCCTAGGCCGGCACCACCTCCTGCCGGATGACCCCGGGACGCTCCTCCCGCTCCCCCAGCGCGGCCCGTCTCAGAAGCCTCGAGGGCGGCTCCTTCACCGTGAGCATGAGGCGGCGCGCGTAGCGCCGGTACTGCTGCTCTGCCTCCACGTTGCGCCCGCTTGCCCTGAGGCCCCGCACGAGGGCGATGACCGCATCCTCTCGCAGCTCGTTGATGGCAAGCGCGTTCTGGGCGAGCCGCACCGCGGTGCGGCGCCGGCCCAGGCGAAGCGCCGCGTCTGAGCCCGCCACCATGGCGTCCGCGTAGAGCTCTCGCAGCTCGTCCCGACGTGCCGACACAAAGCCCGTGGCGTCCACCGCAGGGAGGTAGAGGTCGCCCGTGTAGAGCTCCTCCGCACGGCGCGCCATCTCGAGCGCCCGCATGTCGTCGCGCGCGTCCGAGGCCTCGCGGGCGCACGTCCTGAACTCGTCCACGTCCACGCTCACCAGGGCCGGGTCCAGGGACACCGCGCGCGTGGTCCTGCTCACGATGAACGGGTCGAGCCCGTCGTCGATCTCCGAGACGATCGACCTCACCACGCTCGTCGCCTGGTAGACCCGCCCGAACCCCGCCCCATACTCGCAGTCGGGCCAGACCTGCTCGACGAGCTGGTGACGACGTGCGGCAGCCCCGTGCCGCAGGGCGAGAAACTCGAGCATGGACTTGGCGCCGCGCTGCTCGAGGCGGGCGTCCGGGACGCGCACGCCCCTCACGTTGAGCACGAAGTCGCCCAGGAGCCTGATCTGAATGGGCGCCGCGTCGAGCGGCGGCCGACCGGCCCAGGCATCGCCCGCCCAGGCCGCGGGCGCAGCTCCGGACGACGCGGCGGCCCATCCCGTCCCCAGCCGCATCAGCGCCTGGCGCCAGCTCGGGGGGATTGCGTTCAGCAGGCGTCGGGAGAAGTCACCCACCCCGATGCTCAGGGCAACGAGCAGCCAGAGCGCCTCGCGAGGCGGGTCGTCGGGAAGGTCCACCTCCTCATGGGCGAGCTCGCCCTCCGGCACGAGCGTCTCGTGGAGCACAACGCAGACCCGCCCCAGGTCATCGTGGGGCTGCACGGAAAGCGGCGTCACCTCGTCGCCGGAGAGGCCCCTCGCCACGTCCCCCACCATCACCGCCACGCGCGCAAGGTACTCGAGCCCCGCGCGGCCCGCGACGGCGCGGGCGAGCACGGAGCGGACGCCAGCTCGCGCGAGCGCGCCCCTGCGCAGGTCAAAGATGCAGCCGGCCACAAGGGCGAAGACCTGGACGACGACATCGCCGCTTCGTTCCGCCCGGGAGACAAGGTCGTCTGCCAGCGCGCCGGCGCTCTCCCCCTCGCCCAGCAGCCCGCGCAGCACGCTCACGGATGCCACGGTGCCGGAGAGGCCGCGCAGCTGCTCGGAGGAGAGCATCCCTCGAGCTCGCTCCAGGTCTGCGGTGCCCTGCACGGGCGGGTCGCAGAGGAAGAGCCGCGCCAGCTCAAGATCAATCCTGAGAAGGGCCCGAGAGACGGACGGCCCGTCTCCCGTGCCGGGGTTTGCCACGAGCAGACGCATGGCCGACGCAAAGCGCCCCTGCGCCATGAGCTGCGTCGCCTCGCGATGCGCCAGAAGACGCGTCTCGAGCTCGCTCCACGCACCCTCCGCAAAGGCGACAAGCGGGGGCAGCGCCCGGAGGGCCCGGCGTGCGTCCAGAAAGAGCAGGGCCTCGCGCAGGTCGCCGCCTATCGCCTCCTGCTCGTCGGGCGCCCAGGAAAAGACCTCGCGGCCCGGATTTGAGAGCGAGAGCGCGCGCGTCGCCGCCCAGAGGGCAAAGTCACGGGAGCCGTCCGGAGCGATGGACGGCCCCGGCCCAAGAACGTCCCTCATCAGATTGGTGCACCCCGCCTCCAGAAAGCCCGCCCCATGCCCAAGCGCCACCTCGCGCCAATCCAGGGAGCGCGAGAAGTCGCAGATGGCCGCGGCGCGCGCATAGTCGCCACGCTCCGTGAGCGCCCGGACGACACCCACCAAAACATCTGGGAAAAGGCCCGCCATAGAGGAGAGCTCCGGCCTCAGCGACGCGAGCACGCGCAGGCTGTGGCCGCGCAACGCGCTGAAGCGCGTGAGGTCAGACGAGAACTCGAGCAGCGCAACGTTGTCGGCCACCATTCCGACAAGCTCGGAGGGAACGGAGCCGAGGGCGACCTCAAGATCGTGGAGGGTCCCTTGGCCCAAAAGAAGGAGCGCATACCTGAGGCGCAGCTCCTCATCTGAGAGCGTGAGCCTCAGGCAGCCGTCAACGAGCGCGCGAAACGCATCAGTATAGGAGGCGGGGAGGTCAACGACGCGCCCCTCCGCAAGACGCGCCGAGAGAAGGCCGCGGACGAGCGTAGGAATCCCGTGCGTAAGGCGCCTGATCGGATAGGCGGCCTCCCCTCGCTCGGCTCCCATCACGCGCCGGGCGAGAAGATCGCGCGATCCGAGGACAAGGCACTCGGGCAGAGGCTCGAGGAGCTGCCGCGCCTCGGGAGCAAGGGTGAGGACGCAGGAGATGCCCGATTCGATGAGTCTCCGCACGGCGCGAGCCTGCCGGCGAACCCCTCCCTCATCAGAGGGCGGGACGTTCTCAAACGCGACGAAGGCGGGGGACTTCGAGCGAGTCGCTTCGCGACAGACCCGCACCATAAGCGAAGACGCGTCCGAGGGCGAGAGCGCGAGAAGATCATGGCGATAGACCTTATGTCCCTGCTGGGCATGGAGCGCGACGATGGACACGACCATCTCCTCGACGCCCATTCCAGGCTCAACGCAGAGCGCAAGGATTCTAGAGCGCGCACATGACCCAAAAACGGAGCGGGCGCGCCCGTCCTCGAGAAGCTCGTCCAAGTAGTCGGCGTCGATCAAGCGCTCGTCCTGGGATACCTCGGCGGGTCGTTCGTCGACGAGAGACGCATCGTTCTGGCGATCGGGCATGGGAACTACCTCCGCGACACATTGCTTACAGGCGGTCGCTAGGTACAGTATCACCCGAAATGACAATGCAAGAGGAAGTTTAATAAATCTCTTCGTTCAATTTTGGAAGCTTAGTGATAGCAAGCGGAAAGCAGCGGGGAAGCTGGGGCAACGAGCCCGAAACAATGGGGCCCCGCCACAGGAAAATGCCCCTTGTTGGTCAGCGACGTCCTGCTCTCCCACGGACTGACTCCGCAGTACCATCGGCGCTCGGGGGCTTAACTTCCGGGTTCGGAATGG
>NZ_NFIU01000017.1 GCF_002159535.1 Olsenella sp. An290
GCCGGGCACTCCCCGGCCCCGCGCCCCCCGTCCTGGCGCAAAACAAAACCGGCCGGGGAGTGCCCGGCCGGCGTGGGTCCTGCTTCCTGGGCGGAGGCCCTAGTTCTTGAGCGAGTTGAGCGGTGCCGGGAAGCGACCGCCGCGGTGCGCGAACACCGAGCCGGCAAAGCGGTTCACCGGCATGACCGGCGCGGAGCCGAAGAGGCCGCCAAACTCGAGCATGTCGCCCTCCTCGCGACCGATGGCCGGGATGAGGCGCACCGCCGTGGTCTTGGTGTTGATCACGCCGATGGCCATCTCGTCGGCGATGATGCCGGCGATCGTCTCCGCGCTCGTGTCCCCGGGGACGGCGATCATGTCCAGGCCCACCGAGCACACGCAGGTCATGGCCTCGAGCTTCTCCAGGCTGAGCGCGCCGTCAACGGCCGCCCGGATCATGCCCGCGTCCTCGGAGACCGGAATGAACGCGCCGGACAGGCCGCCCACGCTGGAGGAGGCCATGACGCCGCCCTTCTTCACGGCGTCGTTCAAAAGCGCGAGCGCGCAGGTGGTGCCAGGGCCGCCGCACTCGCCCACGCCGATGATCTCGAGGATCTGGGCCACGGAGTCGCCCGCGGCCGGCGTCGGTGCCAGCGACAGGTCCACGATGCCCTTCTCGACCCCAAGCCGGCGCGACGCCTCGCGGCTCATGAGCTCGCCCGCGCGCGTGATCTTGAAGGCGGTCTGCTTGATCTTCTCGGCCACGTCCATGAGGCTCGCGGACTCCGGGAGCTCCGCCAGCGCCGCGGCCATGACGCCCGGGCCGGAGACGCCCACGTTGATGACGGCGTCGGCCTCGCCGGAGCCGTGTACGGCGCCTGCCATGAACGGCGAGTCCTCAACCATGTTGGCAAAGACCACGAACTTTGCGGCGCCATAGCAGTCAATGTCAACGGTGCGGCGCGCGCACTCGAGGATGGTCTCGGCCGAGAGCAGCACGGCGTCCATGTTGATGCCCGCGCGCGTGGACGCGATGTTGAGCGAGGAGCACACGCGCTCGGTGGTGGCCAGCGCCTCGGGGATGCTCGCGATGAGGCGGCGGTCCGTGGCGCCCATGCCCTTCTGGACGAGCGCGGAGAAGCCGCCCATGAAGTCGATGCCCAGGGCCTCGGCGGCGCGGTCCATGGCGTGCGCGAGCGGGGAGAGGTCCTCGTCGGCGCAGCCCGCCGCGATCTGCGCGATGGGCGTCACCGAGACGCGCTTGTTGGCGATGGGGATGCCGTACTCGGCCTCGAGGTCGTCGGCGGTCTCGACGAGGTGCTCGGCCGTGCGCGTGATGCGGTCGTAGACCTTGTCGCACATGCGGCCCATGTCCTCGTCCGCGCAGCCCGCGAGCGAGATGCCCATCGTGATGGTTCGAAGGTCGAGGTTCTGCTCGGAGACCATCGAGAGGGTCTCGGCCACTTCCTGCGGGGTGATGTCCACGGCGCCGCCTTTCGTCGTTTGGGTGCGTGCGACCTTTCATTATACGTCCCGGGCAACGATACGTCCCAGGCAACGAACGGGGTCCCGCGCGCCGGGCAAGAAGAACGACGGCCCCGGCACGCCTACCGGCCCCGGGGCCCCGCTACCCGGCGACCCCTCCCGTCGCAACGCTCACGAGCGCGATCACCACGCCCACGATCGACTCGCCGCCCAGGATGCCCGACGCCACGACGGTGCCGTTCTCCTCGGCGTTTTCGGCATGCCCGCGCGCGGCGCACACGCGCCCGTACGCCCACTTGGCAAGCCCGCCGAGCGACGCCGTGAGCGACATGTAGATCGGCAGGTAGACGCCCAGGCCAAACATCATGGCAGGCAGTCCCGTCCAGTAGAGCGCGATGCCGGCGAGAAGCCCCACCACAAAGCCCGGGATGCTCGGGATGCCGGAGACCATCGTGGCCACGACGCTCGCCTGGGTGGACACGAACATCTTCCCGGCGCCGAAGGCGTCGGTGCCGTAGGCGCTCGCAAGCGTCACCAGCACGGCCACGGCGACGACGGTGCCCAGGAGCGCGCCCACCGCCTGGCCGACCCACATGGCGCGCGGGCTCGACCCGATGATCTTGCCGGTCTTGAAGTCGCTCATCACGTCGCCCGCGAGGCCGCAGGCCACGGCCACCACGCCTGCCACGTAGAAGAGCTGCACCTGCGTGGCGTCGGAGAACGCCGCCACGGCCAGAAGCACGATGAGCCCGAAGATCTCCATCGGGTCGATGCCGGTCTGTCCCACGGACTGCGCGCTCATGACCGTGGTCACAAAGGCGAGAAGCACAACCACCACGGTCACGGCCGGCCCGAGGCCAAGCCCGATGCACACGAGAAGCGCCGCGGCGGCGACCATGAGCGCGAGCGCGCCAAAGTCACGCCTGGACCGGAGGTCCCCCGCGTCGTCCTTCTCGCCCTCCGCCTCACCTGCGAACGCGCCGCGCCCTCGAAGGAGCGCCGCCGCATGCGGGAGGATGTCCTTGAGCACCACGCCGAGGCCCGACCCCATCATGAGGCCCATGCCCAGGCTGGAGACGATGCCCTGCGCCGTGGTCACGTCCCAGAGGCCGGCCGCCGAGCCGCCCACGACGAGCCCGAAGTTGCCAAAAATCGCGCCGGCAAACCAGAAGAGAACGCCGATGCCGCCCGCGAGGTAGCCCATGGAGAGCATCTGCGGGGAGTTGTAGATCGCAAAGCTCACGCCTGGGATGGGAAGCTGCAGGAAGAGCGAAGGCATCCAGCCGAGCGCGTCGCGCGCCACGCACCACAGGCCCGCCAGTCCCATCGAGCCGAAGAGCCTCCGGCCCATGGCGCCGCCGGTCCTGGTGGCGATGAGCGTCTCGGCCGCGGCGGTGCCGATGGGGTACTCGAGGCCGGACTCCTCGACGAACCGGCGTCGGATGAGCGCCGTGCACACAAGTCCCAGCAGCGTGCCGGCCAGCGCCACGACGAGCATCTCGACCCAGCTGACCTCGTCGGCAAGGCCGAGCATCCAGATGCCGGGGATGGTGAAGGCGAGGCCTCCGGCCACCATGGAGCCGGCCGACATCACGATCTGCGTGACGTTGGCCTCGTTGAGGCTGCGGTGCCCGAAGGCGCGCAGCAGGAAGAGGGCGACGATGGAGGTGAAGATGGTGGGCCACGGCAGGGCGCCCAGCTTGAGGGCGGTGTAGACCGAGGACGCCGTGATGACGATGCAGCCAAGGCACCCGATGGCAATGCCCACGGGGCTCAGCTGGGCGCGCCACGAGGCGCGCGAGCTGCTCTTGCTCATATGTCTCCTTCGAATATCCGCTCCCCCGTGCGGGGAGTCGGGTTTCTGCGGACTGCTACAGTATACGGGCAGCAATTGGTTTTTGCTCGGGGCTTCTGGGCCGTTCGGGGGCCCGGCCGGGCGAAGTTGGAGGACGCATGGGCATGGCACACGGCACGAGGGACGCGCGCGAGAAGAACGTGCTGACGGTGGACGTGGGCAACACTCACACGCGCCTCGGGCTCTTCCGGGCGGGGGAGCTCGTTGGGACCTGCGAGCTCACGACGCCCGAGCGGCTCTCTGTTGACGAGGCGCGCATGCAGCTGGGCTCGGCCCTTGCGATGATGGGGGAGCTTGCGCCCGAGGACGCCATCCTTGCGTGCGTGGTGCCCACGCATGCCGACGTCTGGCGCCGCGCGCTTGTCGCAAGCTGCTCCGGGCGCGCCTATGTGGTGGGCCCGGGCCTCAGGACGGGCCTCAAGATGCGCTACGACGACCCCTCCGAGGTGGGCGCCGACCGCGTGGCCGACGTCGTGGCCGCACGGGCTGACTATGGGGCGCCCGTGGTGGTGGTTGACCTGGGCACGACGACGAACTTCGAGGTCGTGGATGCCGACGGGGCGTTTGCGGGCGGGATCATCGCCCCGGGCGTGGCGCTGGGCGCTCGCTCGCTCTCCGAGGCGGCGGCGCGGCTGCCCATGATCGAGCTGCGCGCACCGGCGTCCGTGGTTGGGCGCAACACGCGCGCGGCGATGCAGTCGGGCGTGGTCCTGGGGGAGGTCGCGCGCATCGACGGGCTGCTCGACGCGGTGATGGGCGAGCTCGGTGCCGAGGCGCCCGTGGTGATGACCGGCGTCGGCGCCCAGGACATGGCCGCCCTCCTGCGCCGTGACGTCCGCGTGGACGATACCCTCACGCTGCGCGGCCTCTGGCACCTCTGGCGCGCGAACGCCCGGTAGCGCCGCGCCCGGGCGCGGGCGCGGTGTGGGCCGCGAGGTTCTTCTCGCCCGTCGCGCGCCCCCTCTTTCCGGTTACGTACACCTTGGCGGGTTACGTACAATCCGGCCGGTTACGTACACGGAAAACGGCCCTAAAATTGGTTGCGTTTCATATTAATGCTGGTAAGAGCTTTAGGGCTGAGTGTACGTAACCGACCGGAGTGTACGTAACCGGAGAAAACGTACGTAGCCCGCCAAGGCGTACGTAACCGGAAAGGCACGTGGGGAGCGTTTCCGCGTCCGGAGGGTACCTGGACCGTGCGACGTCGGACGCGGCCCGGGCGCGCCGCGCGCCACCTTGCCCGGGCCCTCGCGCTACACGCGCATGAGCTCGTTGACGAGGCTGCGACGGAGCAGGATGAAGTCGTCGTCATGGGGGAGGGAGCGTCCAAAGCGCGCCGCGACCCGGTCGGTGAGCAGCCTGAGCGCCGCGTCGTCCTCGAGCAGCCCGTCGGTCACCGAGCGGACCATCCACCCCAGGTCGCGCAGGCCCTCGGAGCGGCTCGCGTCGCTGTCCAGCGCACGCGGCGCGGTGTGCCAGCGGTAGCTGTCGTACTCGAGGATGGTTCGGGTTCCTGGCCAGCAGATGTCAACGGTGACGTAGGGCTTCCCCAGCGCCAGCTGCAGCTCGGGCGGAATCTCGACGCGCTGGTTGAGGGCGGGAAGGGGCAGGCCGCACCCGCCCAGCTCGACGGGCAGGACGAGGGCGAGCACAAGGACGGTCTCCATGGGCGAGCGCGACCCGTCGACCACGTAGGGCAGCGCCTCGCGGACCCGCCCGGCCCCGTAGCCGCGCGCTGCGTCAAAGTATGTGCGCAGGTCACGGGCGGTATCGAGCGGCGCGCGCCGGAAAAAGCCCTCAGGGGACCGGGGCGAGCGAGCATAGGTGCCGCAGATTTCCGTTGCGATGGAGGCAGTGCGCGCAAGGCTTGAGCGCGGCGCCATCTGCTGCAGGCAAAAGCGCGGCGAGGCAAGAAGGACCTCGGGCGTGAGCTGGTAGAGCGCACCGGCAGGGAGCGGCGTCGACCAGATGTGGTTGCGCAGCACGGGCGTCCGGATGCGCCGGTCTTCCGCGCAGACGAGGATGTGGAGCGGCCGGGCGGGAGTCGCCTCGAGGCGAGCGGCGCGCAGGACGGACTCGTCAAGGGAGCTGGCGCACGGGAGCGACCAGCCCTCGGGCTGCTCGAGGGGCGGTCCCAGGCGGCGCGCGAGGTCCTTCTCGGCCCACCGGGAGAGGGCGGATATGTCGCAGACGGTGATCATGATGGCCAAGTGTAGCGGTAGGCACTTACACGAATCTGCCGTCTATCTGGCAGTTATATATCAAATTAGAAAGAATTGCGAGGTAGTCGACCCGTCGGGTCAAACGGCCGGGTCGAAGCCTTTCACGATATCCCCACATTTCTGTCCGCAGGTCCTTCTCGCCCGGCCCGCAGATTGGCGTTTGGCCTCAATTTGCCCGCCGAGCCTTGCCGAGCCTCGACGGGCCTCCGGGTACGTACATTCCGAACGGTTACGTACACGCTTTTCGGTTACGTACACTCCGGCCGGGTACGTACACTCACCTGCGCGCTCTCTACCAGCAAAAATATAAGTAGAAACCAAAAAGCGAGCTGTCCGGCGTGTACGTAACCGGCCAGAGTGTACGTAACCGGCGAAAGTGTACGTACCCGGGCGCGGGACGAGGCGGGAGGCCCTCGGCCTGCGCCCGGGCGAGAAGAACCTTGGCGAGAAGAACCTCGCGCCGCAGGCCCGTGCCGCCCCGTCCTTGCGCTGCTGCCCGCGTCTGTCCCGGTGCGGCCGCGCCTGGTTACGACCCCGTGGAGAACTTGTGCCACGCCTGGCGACGCGGGCTTTCTGCACAGGTTGTGCAATACTACGCAGGCTGTGAAATAACGGGGGCATCCGGCGACCCGGCACCCGCCCGGCGACCCGGCACCCGCCCCCCGGACACGACGAAGGGACCCCATGCAGGAGTGCGTGCTCAGCACGGACCGGCGCAGCGTTCGGACAAGAACCGCCCTGCGCCATGCCCTTGCCCGTGAGATCGACGCCACGGGCGACCTCTCCCGCGTCACCGTCACCGCGGTGACCGAGCGCGCCGGCGTCACGCGGCGCACCTTCTACTCCCACTTCCGCGACATCCCCGACCTCGTTCGCCAGATCGAGGACGAGACCCTCGCCGAGCTCCACGCCCCGCTCGCGCGCCTGGCCGCCTGTCACCTCAACGACCTGCGTGCCGCCCTCGACCGCGGCGAGCCCGCGCCCGGTGCGCAGGAGCTGCTCGCCTGCGTGCGCGAGCGCGGCGACTACCTGCGGCCGCTCCTCGGCAACGGGGGAGACCCGGCCTTCGCCGAGCGCATCAAGGCGCTCGCGCACGAGGTGATCGGCCTGCGGGCGCTCGACGGGCTCGACCTGCGCGCCCTGGGCCCGCTCTTCGACTACTACCTCACCTTTGCCATCTCGGCCGAGGTGGGCGTGCTGCTGCGCTGGCTTGACGCCGGCTGTCGCGAGAGCGTGCCCACGATGGCCCGCCTCATGACCGCGCTCATGTTCGTGCGCCCCGGCGACCTCTATGACAACCCCATCGACCTCGACATCCCGAGCTTTGCGCTTGCCGTCATGTGCTCCAAGGAGGACAACTAATGAGTAAGACCGCCGATTCCATCCAGGCCGAGAAGGCCGCCCGCCGCCCGCTCGAGCTCAGGCAGAACGGCGCCGAGCTCGCCCCGGCCCACCCCGCCGACTTCTCCCACGCGCGCCTGCGCCTGGGCATCGACGTGGGCTCCACCACGGTCAAGCTCGCCGTCATCGACGACAACGACAACCTCGTCTACGCCAACTACGAGCGCCACCACACCG
Source organism: Olsenella sp. An290 (assembly GCF_002159535.1). GTDB lineage: Bacteria > Actinomycetota > Coriobacteriia > Coriobacteriales > Atopobiaceae > Thermophilibacter. Next base: position 7,120 of record NZ_NFIU01000017.1, read on the forward strand.
ACATTCGCGCCACGGCCAAGGAGCTCTTCGCCGGCGCGCGCAAGGTGGTCGGCGACGCCCCCATGCGCGTCTCCATCACCGGCTCCGGCGGCATGCTGCTCGCCAACTGGCTTGGCCTCGAGTTCGTCCAGGAGGTCATCGCCTCCAAGCGCGCCGTCGAGGCGCTCATCCCCCAGACCGACTGCGCCATCGAGCTCGGCGGCGAGGACGCCAAGATCATCTACTTCGACAACGGCATCGAGCAGCGCATGAACGGCACCTGCGCCGGCGGCACGGGCGCCTTCATCGACCAGATGGCCTCGCTGCTGCACACCGACGCCGCGGGCCTCAACGAGCTCGCCAAGGGCGCCACGCAGATCCACCCGATCGCCTCGCGCTGCGGCGTCTTTGCCAAGTCCGACGTCCAGCCGCTCCTGAACGAGGGCGCGCGCCCCGAGGACATCGCCGCCTCCATCTTCCAGGCGGTGGCCAACCAGACGGTCTCCGGCCTCGCGTGCGGCCACCCCATCCGCGGCTACGTCGCCTTCCTCGGAGGCCCGCTCCAGTACCTCTCCGAGCTCCGCCACCGCTTCTACGAGACGCTCGACCTCGACGAGGAGCACCGGATCGTGCCCGAGAACGCCCACCTCTTCGTGGCCACGGGCGCGGCCCTTGCCGGGGAGTCCGACAAGCGCGTCACCTTTGACGAGATCATCGGCCTGCTCGCCGAGCTCAAGGACACCCAGGGCTCCGAGGTCGCGCGCCTCGAGCCGCTCTTCGCGGGCGAGAAGGACTACGAGGAGTTCAAGGAGCGCCACGACCAGCAGGTGGTCCCCAAGGGCGACCTCGCCAGCTACCAGGGGCGTGTGTTCATCGGCATCGACGCCGGCTCCACCACGATGAAGTGCGCCGTGGTGGGCGAGTCCGGCGAGCTCCTCTACACCTGGTACGGCAACAACAACGGCGACGTCCTCGGCACCGCGCGCCGCATCATGGACGACATCTACGACCGCCTGCCCGCGGGCTGCGCGATCGGCCACGTGACCACCACCGGCTACGGCGAGCAGATCCTCATCGAGGCCCTGCGCGCGGACTCCGGGGAGATCGAGACCGTCGCGCACCTGCGCGGCGCCAAGGCCTTTGTCCCGGACGTGCAGTTCATCCTGGACATCGGCGGCCAGGACATGAAGTGCCTCCAGGTCAAGGACGGCGTCATCGAGCACATCATGCTCAACGAGGCGTGCTCGTCGGGCTGCGGCTCCTTCATCGAGAGCTTCGCCGTGTCCATGAACATGACCGTGCAGGACTTCGCGCAGGCGGCCGTCACCGCCAAGAGCCCCGTGGACCTGGGCTCCCGCTGCACCGTCTTCATGAACTCCCGCGTCAAGCAGGCGCAGAAGGAGGGCGCGACCATCGGCGACGTGGCGGCCGGCCTTTCCTACTCCGTCATCAAGAACGCCCTCTTCAAGGTCATCAAGCTGCGCGACTTCGACGAGATCGGCCAGTGGTGCGTGGTCCAGGGCGGCACCTTCATGTCCGACGCCACCCTGCGCGCCTTCGAGAAGCTCACCGGCCGCAACGTCATCCGCCCGGACATCGCCGGCTGCATGGGCGCCTATGGCGCGGCCCTTCTCGCCCGCGACCGCGCCGGCGCCGCGGGCACCTCGCAGATCCTCTCCCGTGAGGACATCGACAGCCTCAAGGTCAAGCACACCAACGTCCACTGCGGCCGCTGCTCCAACAACTGCCTGCTCACCATCAACGACTTTGGCGGCGGCCGTCGCTTCATCACGGGCAACCGCTGCGAGAAGGGCGCCGGCGGCTCCCGCGCCAAGAAGAGCGACGCGCCCAACCTCTTTGAGTTCAAGAACAAGCTGCTCTTTGACCGGCCCGTGCTCGACCCCGAGAGCGCGCCGCGCGGCACCGTGGGCATCCCGCGCGCCCTCAACATGTACGAGAACTACCCCTTCTGGCACGCGTTCTTCACCAAGCTCGGCTTCTCGGTGGTGCTCTCCGACCAGACCTCGGCGGCCACCTATGACGCTGGCATCGAGTCCATGCCCTCCGAGTCCGTGTGCTACCCGGCCAAGCTCTCCCACGGTCACCTCATGAACCTCCTCAAGAAGGACCCGGACTTCATCTGGATGCCCTGCATCCGCTGGGAGCGCAAGGAGGACGACGGCGCGACCAACCACTACAACTGCCCGATCGTCATGAGCTACCCGCAGGCGCTGGGCCTGAACGTCGACGAGCTCGCCACGGGCAACGTCGAGTTCCTCTCGCCCTTCATCCCCTACGACAAGAAGCGCGAGCTCAAGCGTCGCCTCTACGAGCTCGTCAGCGTCCAGCGCGAGAAGGACGCCGCCGAGGGCCGCGGCCGCGTGCGGGGCGAGCGCATCACCCGCTCCGAGATCGACGCGGCGGTGAACTACGCCTGGCAGGCCGACCTCGACTTCAAGGACGCCATGCACCGCGCAGGCGACGACGCGCTGCGCTGGATCGAGGCCCACGACGGCCACGGCATCGTGCTCGCCGGCCGCCCCTACCACAACGACCCCGAGATCAACCATGCCATTCCCGAGCTCGTGCACTCCTTCGGCTTTGCCGTGCTCACGGAGGACTCCGTCGCGCACAAGATGAGGCCCGAGCGCCCCATCCGCGTGGTCGACCAGTGGATGTTCCACAGCCGCCTCTACCGCGCCGCGCGCTTCGTCGCCTCCAGGAACGACCTCGACCTCATCCAGCTCTTCTCGTTTGGCTGCGGCCTTGACGCCCTCACCACCGACCAGGTCCAGGAGATCCTCGAGGCCTCGGGCAAGATCTACACGGTCCTCAAGATCGACCAGGTGTCCAACCTGGGTGCGGCGCGCATCCGCATCCGCTCGCTCATGGCCGCGCTCGCCGAGCAGCGCGAGGGCCTGCGCCGCGCGGCGAGCCAGGGCGCGATCCGCGAGGTCGAGCCCATCGACGTGCTCCAGGCCGACGGCTCGCTCGAGCGCTCCCGCACCACGCCGGAGGGCCGCGTGCCGGTCTACCGCAAGGCGGAGAGCGCGGCGTTCGAGAAGGTCCGCTACACCGAGGACATGCAGAGGAAGGGCTACACCATCCTCGTCCCGCAGATGGCGCCCATCCACTTTGACCTGCTCGAGGTTCTTCTCAAGAGCGCGGGCTACAACGTGGTGCTGCTGCCGTCGGTGGACCAGGGCGCCGTCGAGGCCGGCCTCAAGTACGTCAACAACGACATCTGCTACCCCTCGATCCTGGTCACGGGCCAGATCATGGAGGCGGTGCTCTCCGGGAAGTACGACCTCTCGCGCCTGGCGGTCATCATCACCCAGACCGGCGGCGGCTGCCGCGCGACCAACTACATCGCGCTCATCCGCAAGGCCCTCAAGGACTCCGGCCACCCGGAGATCCCGGTGATCTCCCTCACCGCGGCGTCCGGTCTTGACGAGGACAACCCCGGCTTCAGCATCTTCAAGCCCGAGATCCTCTCCAAGGCGGTCTTTGCGCTGCTCTACGGCGACCTCATCATGCAGCTGCTCTACCGCTGCCGCCCCTACGAGGCCGAGCCGGGAGCTGCCGACGCGCTCTACGAGCGCATGATGGCCGACGCCAAGGCGCTCATCGCGTCCGCGTCGCCCTCGCGCAAGCGCTTCTACGAGCTCTGCCAGCGCACGGTGGACGCCTTCGAGGCGCTGCCGCTCGTGAACGACCGCTCCAAGCCGCGCGTGGGCGTGGTGGGCGAGATTCTCGTCAAGTTCCACCCCACGGCCAACAACCAGGTGGTCAAGGTCATTGAGCAGGAGGGGTGCGAGGCCAACGTGCCGGGGCTCGTGGACTTCTTCCTCTTTGGCATGACCAACGCGATCAACATGAAGGACGAGCTCGGGACCAAGGCCACGAGCCGCCTCACGCACATGGCGGGCATCAAGCTCATCGAGGGCTTCCGCGAGCCCATCAACAAGATGCTCGAGAAGTCCACGCGCTTCCAGCCGTACCCCGACATCTTCGAGCTGGCCGCCAAGGCCGAGCAGGTGCTGTCGCTCTGCAACACGATGGGCGAGGGGTGGCTCCTCACGGCCGAGATGGTCGACCTCATCGAGTGCGGCACGCCCAACATCGTGTGCTGCTCGCCGTTTGCGTGCCTGCCCAACCACGTGGTCGGCAAGTCCGTGATCAAGCGCCTGCGCCAGATGCACCCCGAGAGCAACATCGTGGCCGTGGACTACGACCCCGGCGCCTCCGAGGTGAACCAGCTCAACCGCATCAAGCTCATGATCTCGGTGGCCAAGGAGAACTACCGCGAGAACCGCGAGGGGGGCTTCCGCCTGGAGAACCCCACGGACCCCACGCGCACCGGCGAGGACTTTGGCCCCATCCACCTGAGCGACGAGCAGCTTGCGCAGCTGAACAGCCTCAAGTAGCTAAGCGGGGAGGGCGGCACAGCCGCCCTCCCCGCTTCTTTCTGCAAAATCGACCTTCAGTCCATATTGTGGCTGCGGGCGACGGCGTGGCAATGGGCAACTCGTCACTCGAGGTCAAGGCAGCCGCCGACCACGTCGCCCCGCCGTGCGACGAGGCCGACGTGGCGCGCTACCTGGAGCCGATGCTGCGAGGGTGAGCCTCTCTGGCCTCTAGAGCATCACCCAGGGCAGGCGCGACTCGGGCACCATGATGCCCAAGAGGACGATGAGCGTGACGGCGATGATCGCGCCGAGCACGAACTGCATGATGACGTTGCCGGTGTTGCGTCCGGCCTTGCGCTTGATGACGAAGGCGGTCTGGGAGCCGTCGGCCGCTTCGAGCGCGTCGCGGAACGCCTTGGCGCGCTGCGCGCGCGGGCCGCGGCGCTGCCAGACGAGGGCGAGCAGCCCCACGATCAGGACGGCCTCGGTGACGCGGATGGCGATCTGCAGCGCGTCCGGGTCGGTGTGGGAGAGGGCAATGAGGACGAGGGCGCAGGCGGCGGTCACGACGGAGACGACGCCCATGACGGCCGTCTCGTAGGTCTCGGTCCCCTCGATGACCTTGACCATGAGCTCCTCGTCCTTCTCGATGAGGCGCGGAATCTTGACCTTGAGGGCCATGGCGAGCGAGAGCAGCTGCTCCTGACCGGGGAACTCCTGGCCGCTCTCCCACGCGGCGACGGTCTCCTGGCTCACGCCTGCCTTCTCCGCCAGCTTGGCCTGCGACCAGCCGTGCCCCTCGCGCAGCTTGGTGACCGTGGACCCAAACTCCATGCCAGCTCCTGTCGTAGGGGGCCTGTGTTGGGCACATTCTTGCGCATAAGTATGGAGAAAAAATGAAGAATAGAATCAGATATTCAGATAATATTCAGAAAAGGAAAAAGAATATGCAAACAAAAATGAGACTCAAGTAGTGATACTTCGGAACAAATCTGCCGTATCGTTTCAGGTTGAGCTTATCACAGGATTACAAATTGAGTAATGAGATGCTGCTCAATATGGGCGATTTACGAAAACCACAGATAAACGGGCCGTCTCATCAAGAGCTGCCTTCGTGCCGACCTGAATTCCTCTGACGGTCTCGATATGCAAAAATTGTGAAGTAAGGCCAAATTTTGAAAACATAATATGCAGACCTAGAATCTCACCAACGGAATCGGACAGAGGAGGCAGGTATGTGCGAGCTCGTTCTTCCCAAGGTGACCGTCATTCTCCGCGGCTATGAGACCAAGCAGGTCCTCACCGTCGTGGAGCAGCTCGTCGGCACCAAGGTCAACTCCATCGAGGTGGCCAGCAACTCCCCGCACGCGATGGAGTCGATCGCGGCGGCGCGCAAGGAGTTTGGCGCCGAGGTCCACGTGGGTGCCGGCACGGTGAAGAACGCCGAGCTCGCCCGCCAGGCCATCGCCGCCGGGGCCGAGTTCATGCTCTCGCCGATCATGTTCACCCAGGAGATCTTCGACCTCGCCAAGGAGGCCGGCGTCATCACCGTCCCCGCCGCCTTCAGCCCCACCGAGATCCAGAAGATGATCGACATGGGCGCCGACATTGTGAAGGTCTTCCCGGCCGGCCAGCTCGGTCCGGACTACCTCAAGGCCGTCCAGGCGCCGCTCGGCAAGCTGCCGCTCATGGTCGTCGGCGGCGTGAACGTCGCGAACGTCCAGTCCTACTTCGACAAGGGAGCCACCTACGCGGGCATCGGCTCCGGCATCTTCGATCCCGCCGACATCGAGGCGTGCGACGCCCCCAAGCTCGCCGCGTCGATCAAGAAGCTCGAGGAGAGCGTCGTCTGGTAACGGGTCGCGCACGCGGCCCCCAAAACAGAGAAGGAGAAGAGCATGGCAGATCTGAGCTTTGACAGCTCCCTCGTTGTCCGCATCGACGAGGAGGGCCTCAGCTGCGAGGACGTGGAGCGCCGCCTGGCGGGCGTCCTCGAGGAGCAGGGCTACGTAAAGGACACCTACGCCCAGGCGATCGTCGACCGCGAGGCGAACTTCCCGACCGCGCTCGACATGGGCGGCCTCAACGTCGCCATCCCGCACTGCGACGTCGTGAACGTCAACAAGGCGGCCATGTGCATGGGCGTCCTGGCCAACCCCGTCGACTGGCACAAGATGGACGAGCCCGACGAGACCTGCAAGGTCTCCGTCGTGTGCATGCTGGCCCTCACCGAGGCCCACGCCCACCTCGAGATGCTCCAGAAGGTCATCGCCTTCGTCCAGGACCAGGAGCTCGTCGGCAAGGTCATCGCGGCACAGGACGCCGACGAGGTCTTCTCGCTCGCCGGCTCGCTGCTCGTCTAGCGGCCCGTCCCGCCATCAGGTAAGAGGCGCACCACAGGGGTGCGCTCAAGGCTCTCTTTGAGAGAAAGGAACGAAAATGGCAAAGCGTGTTCTCGTGGCCTGCGGAAACGGCGTCGCCACCTCCACCGTCGTCGCCGCCAAGATCAAGGACTACTGCGCCGACCACGGCGTGGCGATCCAGGTCACCCAGTGCAAGATGCTCGAGCTCCACGACAAGGCCAACGACTACGACCTCGTGGTCACCTCCGGCAAGTTCAAGGACGCCGACGTCAAGACCCCGATCATCATGGCCATCGCCCTGCTCACCGGCATCAACGAGCAGGCCACGCTCGACAAGATCGTCGAGGCGCTCAAGGACTAGCTGACGCCCCGCGGACACGTCCGCTGGCGTGCGGGTCCCGTCGCCCCGCGTTCTTCTCGACCGTCCTCAATGTGAGAAAGGAAAGGCATGGACGCATTCCTTGAGACAGTCAGAACTGTCTTCCAGGCGCTCATCGACGCCGGCGCCTACGTCATGCTGCCGATCATCATCACGATCATCGGCCTCGTCTTCCGCATGAACATCGGCAAGGCGTTCAAGAGCGGCATCACCATCACCTGCGGCTTCGTGGGCATCAACCTGCTCGTGAACCTGCTCAAGTCCGCGGTCTCCCCGGCCGCGAGCGCGATGGTCGCCAACTTTGGCCTCAACCTCGACGTCACCGACGTCGGCTGGGGCGCCATCTCCTCGGTCACCTGGGCCTCTCCCATCGTGGCCTTCCTGGTCTTTGAGATCCTGGGCATCAACATCCTCATGCTGGTCCTCAAGCTCACCAAGACCATGGACGTCGACATCTGGAACTACCACCACATGATGATCGCCGGCATCCTCGTCTTCTTTGTGACGAACAACATCGTCTGGGCCCTCATTGCCACGGCCTTCACCGCCGTCATGACGCTCAAGTTCGCCGACTGGACCTCGCCGCTGATCGAGCACTTCTTCGGGATTCCCGACGTCACGCTCCCGACGATCTCCTACACGTCGTCGATCATCGTCGCTGCCCCGCTCAACTGGGTCATCGACCGCATCCCCGGCCTCAACAAGGTCAACGTCTCCATCCGCAACGTCCAGAAGTACCTCGGCATCTTCGGCGACCCGATGATGCTGGGCCTCATCCTGGGCTGCGCCATGGGCGCCCTGGCCCTGATGCCGATTGACCAGATCTTCCTCACGGGCGTCAACGTCGCCGCCGTCATGGTCCTCATGCCCAAGATGACCGCCATGTTCGTCGAGGGCCTCATGCCCATCTCCGACGGCGCCCAGAAGTTCACGACCAAGCACTTCGGCGGCCAGTCGCTCTCCATCGGCCTCGACGCCGCGGTCGTCGTGGGCAACCCCGAGGTCATCACCACGGCCCTCATCATGATCCCGGTCACGATCTTCCTGGCCTTCGTCCTCCCGGGCAACCGCATGATGCCGCTGGCCGACCTCTCCGTCGTCACGTTCCGCGTCGCCCTCGTCGTCGCGCTCTGCCGCGGCAACGTGTTCCGCTCCATCCTCATCTCCATCCCGGTGATGGCCGCCATCCTGTACGCCGGCACCTTCGCCGCCCCGTACCTCACGGACCTGGCCACCTCCACCGGCCTGTCCTTCGATGGCCAGATCGCGTCCATGGCCGGCCCGTCGCTCACGCAGACCGCCATCGTCTTCTGGACCTGCATCTCCGAGAACGCGATCATCCTCGTTCCGGTCGCCATCGTCGTCTTCGTCGCCGTCTGGTTCCTCGTCGAGAAGAAGATCGGCATGGACAAGATCGAGGCCTACGCCGCCGAGTATGAGGAGATGGAGTAGTCACCCATCTCATTTGAGGTGGCGGGTGCCGCCGGTTGGGTGGCGCCCGCCACGTACCCAGAGGGGGAAACCATGGAACGTGCAATCGACAAGCTGGAGCCCTTCCAGCGAGCTATCTCAAAGGCCCACCTGGCCGCAGCCGGCGTCGCCGTGGACTCGCTTGAGAACCCCGACAAGCCCCTCATCGCGATCGCGAACAGCTGGAACGAGGTGTGCCCGGGCCACGAGCCGCTCAGGAAGCTGGCCGAGGAGGTCAAGAAGGGCGTGCTCGAGGCCGGCGGAGAGCCGATCGAGTTCAACACCATCGGCATGTGCGACGGTATCGCCCAGGGCCACGCGGGCATGCGCTACTGCCTGCCCCACCGCGAGATCATCGCGGACTCCTGCGAGGCCATGATCGTGGGTGAGGGCTGCTTCGACGGCGTGGTCTACCTCGGCAGCTGCGACAAGATCATCCCCGCCATGCTCATGGCCGCCGCCCGCATCGACCTGCCCTCGGCGCTCGTGACCTGCGGGCCGTGCTACGACGAGATCAAGCCGTCCGAGTCCAAGGCCCTGCGCGCGCGCTTCCTGGCCGGCGAGGCCACCGAGCGCGACGTCATCGAGGGCACCCTGCGCTACTACACCGGCCCCGGCGTCTGCCCCTTCCTGGGCACCGCCAACACCATGGGCTGCCTGACCGAGGGCCTCGGCATGATGCTGCCCAACGGCGCGCTGTGGCCGTCGTCCACGAGCCAGCGGCGCTTCTCGGCCCGCCAGACCGGCGCGGCCGTCGTCGACCTCGTCCGTCGCGGCATCAAGCCGTCCGACATCATGACGCAGGAGGCGATCGACAACACCGTCAAGCTGCTCGCCTCCATCGGCGGCTCGCTCAACGCCCTCATCCACCTGCCCGCCCTCGCCGCCGAGCTCGGCCTGGAGTGCACGTGGACCCAGGTGGCGGAGATCACCTCCAAGACGCCCGTCATCTGCAACGTCGTGCCCAACGGCGACATCTCCTGCGTGAACCTCTACAAGGCCGGCGGCATCCCCGCCGTCCTCGAGACCATCGCGGGCGACCTCGACACGTCGGTCATGACGGTCACGGGCAAGACGCTCGCCGAGAACCTCGAGACCTCGGTGCTGCGCTGCGACCGCTCGGTCATCCGCACCCAGGACGACCCCGCCTCCGTCGCCAACGGCATCCAGGTGCTCTACGGCAACCTCGCGCCCGAGGGCGCCCTGGTCAAGACGAGCGCCGTCCCCGCCGACCAGCACGTCTGGAGCGGCACCGCGATGGTGTTCAACTCCGAGGAGGAGGCCTTCGAGGCCTACAACGCCCACGCGATCAAGCCGGGCACGGGCGTCATCATCCGCTACGAGGGCCCCAAGGGCGGTCCCGGCATGAAGGAGCTCCACCGCGTCACGGAGATCATGAAGGGCATCCCCGACTCCGCCGTCATCACCGACGGGCGCTTCTCCGGCGCCTCCGGCGGCCTCTCGGTGGGCTACCTCTGCCCCGAGGCCTTCGACGGCGCGCCGATCGCGCTCGTCGAGAACGGCGACAAGATCAACATCGACCTAACCAAGAACCTCATCGAGGTCGAGGTCAGCGACGAGGAGTTCGCTCGCCGCAAGCAGGGCTGGAAGCCCGTCATCCACGAGAACGGCGGCCACCTGCTGGCCCGCTACGCTCGCCAGGTGAGCTCCGCCAAGACGGGCGCCGTCATCGGATAGGCACGTCTGTCTGCCATGCGGGGCCGCCCGGTGCCAGGGGAGATGGCGCCGGGCGGCCCCCTCCTTTGTGTGGGCTGCCGGGACTTCTGCCGCGCCCGCGTCCGCATGGCGCCGCTCAGGGGGTAAAATACCCTCCGAACAGCGCGCATTATGGGAAGGGGCACGACGTGTCGAATTCGTTTGCGGTCGCGTCGTGTGCGGCGACGTTTGGCATCTTTGACACCAGCGCGGTCGAGCGGCTCGAGGCCGCGGGCTGCACGGTGCGCGTCAACCCCTACGGCCGCCCGCTTACCGGGGGCGAGATCGTCGAGCACGCCCGCGGCTGCGACGCCATCGTGCTCGGCAACGACTACCTGGACGCCGCCACCATGGACAAGCTCCCCACGCTGCGTCTCATCGCGCGCCACGGCGCGGGCTTCGACGGCATCGACTTCGCCGAGGCGGTCCGCCGCGGCATCACGATCACCAACACGCCCGGCGCCAATCGCGAGGAGACGGCCGACCTCACCTTCGCGCTGATCCTCGACCTCGCTCGCATGATCACCCAGACCGTGGTGCAGCTCAAGTCCGGCGTCTGGAACAAGATCCCGGGCAGGAGCCTCTACGGCAAGACCATCGGCATCATCGGTGTGGGCGCCATCGGCATGTCCGTCGCGGCGCGCGCCATGGGCTTCGGGATGGACATCCTGGGCTACGACATCGTCCAGCGCCCCGAGGCCTCCCACTACGGGCTGCTCTACACGGGCCTCGACGAGCTGCTCGAGAAGTCCGACGTGGTGACGATCCACGCTCCGCTCACCTCCGCCACGCGCAACCTCCTCGGCGCGCGCGAGTTCCGTCGCATGAAGGAGGGGACGCTGCTGATCAACACGGCGCGCGCCGGCATCGTGCGGGAGTCGGCGCTCGGGCGGGCGCTGCTCTCGGGGCACCTGGGCGGCTACGCGGTGGACGTCTACGAGCGCGAGCCGCCCACGCTGCCCAAGTTCTACGAGCTTCCCAACGTGCTCACGACCCCGCACATCGGCTCGGCGACGCTCGAGGCCAACCGGCGCATGGGCGACGTCGTGGCGGACAACATCATCGCCTTCAAGGACGGCAAGGAGCCGCCCAACCGAGTGACGTACGCGGACCGCGTCCGCTTCTCGTAGCACGCGCCGCGCTCCGATAGGGGGACCCTGTGGTCAAGCTCGTCTTTGTTGACATGGACGGTACCTTCCTCGACTCGTCGAAGGCCGTCACGCCCGAGAACGCCGCCGCGCTCGACGCCGCGGCCGCCCTCGGGGTCCAGTTTGTCCCCTGCACCGGCCGCAACGTCGCCGGCCTGCCGCGGGAGCTCCTCGAGCACCCGTGCGTGCGGTATGCCGTCTGCGCCAACGGCGCCATCGTGGCCGAGGTCGCCGGCGGGCGCACCCTGCGCGAGGTCAGCATCGAGAAGGACCTGGTGCTCGACCTCTACCGCCGGGTACGCGACCTCCCGATTACCTTTGACATCTTCGCGGACTCCACCGTCTATACCGAGCGCGAGCGCTTCTCGCTGATCGACGGGCTCGACCTCGGCGACGCCACCAAGGACTTCGTCCGCAGCGTGCGCACCGTCTACGACGGGAGCTTCGAGGACCAGCTCGCCCGCGTCGGGAACGTGTGCCGCCTGAACGTCTTCTACCGTCGTCCCGAGGACCGCGACGCGGTCTGCGCGCTGATCGACGACGTCCCCACGCTGCGGCACACCTCGTCGCTGCCGTGCAACATCGAGGTCACCGACAGTTCCGCCCACAAGGGCGCGGGCCTGCGCTGGCTCTGCGACTACCTGGGCGTCTCGCCCGCGGACTGCATCGCCTTCGGTGACGGGGACAACGACCGCACGATGCTCGAGGCCGCCGGCGACGGCGTGGCGATGGCCAACGCCTGCGCCGCCACGCTCGCGGCCGCCGACCACGTGACCGCCTCCTGCGACGAGTCGGGTGTGGGACGCTACCTGGCGCCGATCTTCTCGGCCATGGCGCCCGCGCGCTGAGGGCCGCGGAGCGCTATCCGCTCGTGGCGAGCGCGGAGATGGCGTTTCTGACCTCGTCCGCGCCGGCGGGGGAGTCGGCGGCCACGAACACCGTGTCGTGGCCCGCGACGGTGCCGAGCACGTGGGGGAGCCGCGCCTCGTCGATGACGCGTGCCACGCTTTGGGCGGTCTCGGGCTGGGTGAGCACCACCACGAGGGCCTGCCCCGGGGCGCTTCTCGTCTCCACCACAAACTCCGAGAGCACGAGCTGCAGGTTGAGGTCCTCCTCGAGGACGTAGAACCCGCCCGCGAGCTTGCGGAGGTGCATCTCCGAGACGTCGCGCGAGACCGTGGCCTGCGTGCAGCTGAAGCCCTGCTCCCCGAGGGCGGCGACGAGCTCGTTCTGCGTGCGGATGGACTGCGCGCGGACGATGCCGCGAATCGCCTCCTGCCTGCCGTTGCTGCGCTTCATGGCTCCCTCCTTCACGGCACCATTGTAGCCCTGCGGCGCGCGTCCCTCTGACCTTCGGCTGACACTCGTCGCCGCGCCCTGCGCTAGACTAGCAGGCGAGAAGAACAGGCAAAGGAGGCACCCCATGTCCGACGTCCTCGAGCGGTTCCTGCGCTATGTGCAGGTTGACTCCCCATCAGACCCCGACCACATGGACGTGACGCCGTCCACGCCCTGCCAGCATGAGATGGCACGCGTCCTTGGCGAGGACCTGCGGGCCATTGGCTGCCAGGACGTCGTGGTGGACGAGCACGCCTACGTGACGGGCACCCTGCCCGCATCTCCCGGGGCCGAGGGGCTTCCCGCGCTCATGCTCTGCGCGCACATCGACGCCTCCCCGGACGCGCCCGCCCACGGCGTGCGCCCGCACCTCGTTCGCTACGAGGGCGGCCCGCTCGTCGCGGGCGTCGTCGACGGCGAGCCCGTCCAGACCACGCCCGAGCAGGTTCCCGACCTCGAGCGCTTTGTGGGTCAGGACATCGTCTGCACCGACGGGACCACGCTCCTCTCGGCCGACGACAAGGCGGGGGTCGCCGAGATCATGGCCCTTCTCGCCCGGCTCTCGGCCCACCCCGAGCTCCCGCACCCCACAATCAAGGCCGCCTTTGTCCCGGACGAGGAGATCGGCCACGGCGCGGGCCTGCTCGACGTCGAGGCGCTCGGTGCCCGATGGGGCTATACCGTGGACGGCGAGGCGCTCGGCGAGTTCAACTACGAGTGCTTCTCGGCCAGCGAGGCCACGGTCCGCGTGCGCGGCGTGATGGTGCACCCGGGCAGCGCCAAGAACGTCATGGTCAACGCCATAACGGTGGCCGCGGAGTTCCAGCAGATGATTCCCGCCGCGGAGCGCCCGGAGCACACGGAGGGGCGCGAGGGCTTCTATCACCCCACCGACATCGAGGGCACGGCCTCCGAGGTCACCCTCACCTACATCCTGCGCGACTTTGACGCCGACGCCTTCGCCCGTCGCGAGAAGTGCCTGCGCGACGTTGCCGCCTTCCTGAACGCGCGCTACGGCGAGGGTACCGTCACCGTGACCGTTCGCGAGCAGTACCGCAACATGGCCGAGCGCCTGCGCGGCATGGACTTCCTCGTGGACCACGCGCTCGCCGCCAACCGCGAGGTGGGGATCGACCCCGTGGTGGTGCCCGCCCGCGGCGGCACCGACGGCGCCCAGCTCACCTTCCGCGGCCTGCCGTGCCCCAACATCGCCACGGGCGGCTACAACGCCCACTCCGTGCGCGAGTTCATCCCGGTCTCGAGCCTCGAGGTGACCGTTGACCTGCTGGAGCGTCTGGTGGCCCGCTTTGCCGTGCCGCAGGACGAGAGCCAGGGGGCGTAGCGCCATGCCCGTCGAGCCCCTCATGGCGGTGTGCGTGCTCGCGCCCGTGGCGGCCTTCGTCCTGGAGCGGGTGGGCAGCGCGCGCATCTCCGAGCGCCACCACAGCCATCACGACACCTATGTCGTGCCGGCCACGTACACCCGCGCGCTCGTGCTCATGATCGCGTTCATGGGCTTCATGGGGGTCGTCCTTGGGGGGTTCAGCCTTCAGGGCGTGCTCAGCGCGTCCGCGCCGGCGGTGCTCGGGTTCTTTGGCGGCTTCGTGCTGACCTCGTTCGTTCTGTGGTGGGTGACGTGCCGCTACAAGGTCTCGACCTTCGACGACCGCATGGAGGTGACGCCGTTCGTGGGCGCCCCCATCACGGTTCGCTACGAGGACATCGAGCGGATGGAGTGGTGCGGGCTGCGCAAGGGGTCGGGCTATCGCGACCTGGCCGTCTGGGTTGGCGGCCGGCGCGTGGTGCGGCTCAACGGCATCGTGGACGTTGAGCAGATCATCATGTGCATCGACCGCTTCGACGCGCTCCCGCCGGTGTAGGGCAGGGCGCGGCGCCCCTGCCGGCGCGGCCGCGTCCGTCGCGCTTACCGAGAAAAACGTCCCGCTCCCCAATTGCCATTATGTTACTGGCAATTAAATGCCATCTGAAAAGTTACAATTCGAGCGTCTGCGCGTGGCCCGGAGAGCGGTCCCGCGCCTGTCACGTCTCGAGAGGAGCGTCATGAACGTCGTCATCGTAGGTGCCAACCACGCCGGCATCGCCGCCGCCAACACGCTGCTGGACAACTACCCCGAGGTCAACGTCACCATGGTCGACCGCAACAGCAACCTGAGCTACCTGGGATGCGGCACGGCGCTGTGGGTGGGCCGCCAGATCGACTCCTACCAGAAGCTCTTCTACACCAACAAGGAGGCCTTCGAGGCCAAGGGCGCCACGATCCACATGGAGACGAGCGTCACCGGCATCGACTTTGCCGGCCACGTGGTCCACTGCGCCGGGGCGGACGGGTCCGTCTTCGACGTCTCCTACGACAAGCTGATCCTGGCCACGGGCTCGCTGCCCATCTCTCCCAAGCTTCCGGGCGCCGATCTCGAGGGCATCAGCTTCCTCAAGCTCTTCCAGGAGGGCCAGGAGGTGGACCGCCAGGTCTCCGACGAGTCCGTGCGCTCCATCGCCGTGATCGGCGCCGGCTACATTGGCGTGGAGATCGCCGAGGCCGCCAAGCGTCGCGGCAAGGAGGTGCGCCTCTTTGACATCGCGCCCACCTCGCTTGCGAGCTACTACGACCCCGAGTTCGCGCACCTCATGGACGAGCGCCTGGCCGAGGGCGGCGTCGAGTGCCACTTCGGCGAGGCCGTCACTGCCTACGAGGGCGACGAGGCCGGCCACGTGCGCGCCGTCACCACCTCCTCGGGCAGCTACCCGGCCGATCTTGTGGTGAACGCCATCGGCTTCGTACCCAACGTGGAGCTCGGTCGCGAGCACCTGGAGCTCGGCGCCAAGGGCGCCTACCGCGTGGACTCCCACCAGCGGACGAGCGACCCAGACGTCTATGCCATCGGCGACTGCGCGACGATCTGGTCCAACGCGCTGCGCGAGGAGACCTACATCGCCCTTGCCACCAATGCCGTGCGCACGGGAATCGTGGCCGGCCACAACGTGGGCGGCACCCCGCTCGAGGGGATCGGGGTCCAGGGCTCCAACGCCATCTCCGTCTTTGGGCTCAACCTCTGCTCCACCGGCCTCTCCGTGGCGGCGGCCGAGCGCGCCGGGATGGACGTTGCCTTCTCCGACTTCGCCGACCTCCAGCGCCCGGGCTTCATGCGCGAGAACGCCGAGGTGAAGATCCGCATCGTCTACGAGAAGGACAGCCGTCGCGTGGTGGGCGCCCAGCTCGCGAGCACCATGGACGTGTCCATGGCCATCCACATGTTCTCGCTCGCCATCGAGGAGGGCGTGAGCATCGACCGGCTCAAGCTGCTCGACATCTTCTTCCTGCCGCACTTCAACCAGCCGTACAACTACATCACTATGTGCGCCCTCGGCGCGAAGTAGGGAGGAGCGCGCCGCGTGGCACGGCGCCGGGCTGGGGCCAGGGCGTGCTCCAGCCCGGCCGCCGGCCCCGCGGCTTTGTTTTGCGCGCTTAGCATACACAAATTTGGTTGCAATCCACATATCCGCAGTTGGCGAGAAGAACCGCGTCCAAAAATGTATGCTATTCGCTGAGGCCGAGCCCGTCGGCCCCGCGTCCCCGGCCACCCTTCTGTGGAGAACTCTTCACAATCGAGAAAAACCTTGCGTTCCGTGGCATGGGTGCGTATAGTTATTTCCTGCACACAAGGTGCACCGCATTGCGGGGTGGAGCAGTCTGGTAGCTCGTCGGGCTCATAACCCGAAGGTCGTAGGTTCAAATCCTGCCCCCGCGACCATAAACTTGCAGCCCGGAGGTCATGTGGCCTCCGGGTTTTTTGTTTCGGGTCCTACGCTGGTACTACGTTGGTACTACCGATTATGTACCTCAATTTGGGAGCAGCTCCTCCAATCGAGGTCAGCGATTCGTTGACATTTAGGTCAGTGTTTGGCAGCGGGCGAACGTGGTAGAATCAATCTAAGAAGCCGACTTGGGTGGAACAAAGCTGGGTCCCCGAATGGGGGTAGGCGTCTCTGGACTGCTTAGAATTCCCTTGCTCCTGGGGTCGGCTTTCTTACTGACTAGAGTTTTTCCTTACCTTCCTCTTTGCGAGTTCCCCGCGCATTCCGTCGATAACGTGTTCGGGATCACGTCGGATTTCCTGCAACATAAGGTCGATAGCTTGCTGCGAGTATCCCCAGCTGGGCTGTTCTCCACCAAGCGAGAGATTGTACGAGTAGGCGTCGTTCCCTTTCATATTGTAGAAATCCACAAACACGTTGAAATGAAAGACATTGAATTCCTTCGGCTCGCCCTTAACTCTGAGGATAACACCCTCCTTGTTGAGCTTGCGTCGAATGAAGTCGGCCCCGCGCTTTGCACGATAGGTGTACTTGTTGATGGGGTCGGTGAGCGAATGCAGTATTGAGACGGCGGTATCCGAGTCGCTTGCAATCCGAACAGGGATGCCCTCACCCTTCTTCTTCGTGAGACGAAACTCGGTAGCGTATCCGATTCCGAAACCTTCAGGCCTGCTCGCGACTATCGAGGAGCCAAGCTCCAGCATCTTCTCCACCACCTCACGCGGATAGCGAGCCTTTATAACGTCGAAATCAACGTCTCCGCGTCTCACGGACAGAGCAAGGTAGTTCTCAGGTATCCGGTCGCTAATTTCGATTCCATGCAACTCGCGCAGCTTCTCCTCGTAGAACTTCACACACTCTTGCAGGATTGGACCGTAGAACAGCTCATACTCATCAGTCACAAAATGCGTGCTCGTGTTACGGAGCTCACAAACCACATCCATATTTAGGCGGAGCGGATCGTTTTCGTTGGTGAATACCTTCTTGAGACAGTCGGAGAGCGAAAGGGTCCGGTCGCTGCCTGGGTAGTAGACAGACTCGTAGCCAATCTGACGGATAATATGCGCCTTGAGCATGAGCTCCCATGCGTTACAGAGGAAGAAACAGCAACCTTCGGCGTGATATCGAATGGTCGGTCGATTGTAGAGTTCAATGGCAAGAAGAAAGGCTTCCTGAGACTTATCAAGGAGACGTTCATAGGTAGCAGATTCGACTTCATTCATGCTGTCCCCACAATTCTGCCTTCTCGGCGTAGAGCGTAAAGTGGTATGGGTGACGACGCTCTCTCCATCATCTCAATGAACCATCTCATGGACCTTTCGGCTATCTGGCCCAAATGAACTCTCGTTCCAGTATAACCGCCTATATATTGCCCCCTATATCCTTAGCAGCATCGGCGATTCCGCGCACATCCTGAGCGCTGGGCAGCTTCACGTTGACCCCGAGCACGGTGGCGGCAATGGCAGCAATGCCAAGCACAACTCCTCCGCCGATTTTAAGCACGTTGAAAATGAAGTCCTTGTTCCTCTTGTCGACCTCCGCAACGAGCTTGGCAAGCTCCACCATTCGGTCGGCAGTCCTCTCTCGCTCCTCCTCACTCACGTCCTCGCGATTCAGCAAGCTGCTCAGGCTGTTAATCGCCGCGTTTATCGAGGCTATAGTCTCCCGAGAGACCTTCCCACCCTCCTCCAACGCCTTTCCGACGTTCTCCTTCCAATTCCTCGCGGAGTCTAGGAGGATGTTGGCGAACTGGGGATACTGCTCGAGGACCGCCTTCGCAACCGAAGGGTCAACTCGGTCGAGCATGGAAACGAGCTGGACCGCCTTCTCCTTGGTCATATGCCTGAAGTCCGGGATGTCAAGCATCTTGAGCGCCTTGCGCTCGTCAATCGTTCTGGACATTTCTTCTCCTTGCCACAGATAAGAGCTTCGCTACACCAGCATGCCAACAAGGGCGAGGACAGCAATGACGAACCCCATCAAGAGTAATAGAAAGGCGTTGCGGGCCTTCTCGTCACTCATGACGGATTGTCCGGAGTTGTCCCTACGGCTCCTCTTCGCGTTATCCCTCTCGCCATCCTTTAGCGGACGTCCACACTCCGGACAAACAGGCAGGTCCGCTTGGACAAGGACCCCGCAGCTTGGACAGGGCACGAATTCGATGGGAGGCTCTTCGGGTGCAGGCTCTTGCCGCGCGACCCTTCCAACTTTAGAGATGATGGCGGAACTAATCCTGTCCCCTACGACCTTAGGAATAACCGAGTCGTCGTTCTCGCTTGTAATCCAGTAGGAGCCCGTAAGACGCCCCCAGTCGTTGAAGTCGAGCCGGAACGTCCACTCGGTCAGCTTGCTCTGCGACCTAACCACGCCTGTTACGGTGGAGCCTGTGCACGAGATGGAGATCAGTCTCTTGATGCCCTTCCTTGATTCGGCGACTATTCGCGAGAACTCCTCCCTGCTCAGGTCGTCATAGAACCGGAACGCGGTTCTTTTCCTGAGCGCGTTTCTCTTTCGACGCTCCTCAAGCTCTCGGAGCCAGGCCTCATGCTCCTCCCTATCCCTTCGCAGCTCCTCTTCGATTCTCCTACGAGTCCTCTCTGCTTCTTCGTTTTCCTCGCGTCGGGCCCTCCTTGTCTTCCGCACAGAGTTGGCCATCGCGCCCAAGAAAACCGCCGATGCCACATAGGATAGGAAGCCCATTAGGCTATATCACCACCAGCCGTCTTATCGGCATAGAGCTTGAAGAGGTGCTCAATGATTTTCTCTTCATCGCGCGAGAAATCGACCCCATACGCCCGTTCAACGGAGGCATCGAGCAGCATATGTGCACCAATTAGACTTGGGAACATGAACTCGTTCTTAGGGTCATACATTTGCGCAAGGGTGGCATAGGAGTGTTTCGCCCTTTCGTCGAGTACCCTTTGGGCAGCATGAACAACCAGCTCTCTCTCGTGCTGACCACACTCGGGCCAGACGAAGCAGTTGTATACGATTTCCTTGGAGTAGCGATAGCGACTCTCCAAACGACCCGCCACCGCCCTCATCCAAGCATTGTGGAACTGGGACTGGAGGACGCCAAACATGAATAGGTCAGCGTTCGGTATTACGAATGCTGCATTACTCGCAACGACCGTTTTGTCCATATAGCCGATTGGGATATAGCTCCTTCGCTCCGAGGATGTCATTGGTATAAGAAGGAAGTCACACCCCTGTTTTTGGGGTCTCTGAGCGAAGAGTGCCGGGGTCTTTGCATATCCGTTGGTCGTCTTCGCCTTGGATGCCATACGGAATTCAAATACATTACGGACGCGCTCGGAAAGCACCTTGCTCGCGGCTATATCAGCCGTCGACGCGCCCTCAAGCCAGAGACAGTACCGCTTCTTCCCCTTGATAAACTCATCCGACCCGACGTAGGGGCGAATCCAGCGTTCAAGAGAAGGCTCGAGGCTCAGAACCTCGTCCCTCTCTTCGGCTGAAAGGATGAGGTTGCCTCCGTCGCGCGGCTGGTTTCCGTTCGCCATTTCTGGGACGCTGGAGATAGGCTTCTTTCGGTCCATAACGAAGACGTCGGGAGCGGGCATCAGGTAGGGGTTAATGTGCCTAACCTTCTGCGGCTCTATTCCCTCCTCAAAGAGGGTCTTCTGGCCCGTTGAATTCCCCTTCTTTGAGAAGCCGACTATCACACAGTGGACGTGAGCCTTCTCAGCCGCCTCATTGTCCCAGACGAACGTTCTCCATGCGAAGTCAATCTGAGCGCCGCGCACCTCAATGAGATAGTGCCAGAGGTCACCGACCTCCGCCCCCTGACAAATCGAGTTGGTTGACACCAGCGCAGCTCTGAGCTGTCGAGAGCCATCCATGAGGTCGAGGGCCTTGATATACCAACCAGTCACATAATCGAGGTCGTGGGCATTCCGCACATCTTTCGCAAGGACCTTTATTTCCGCCTTCTGTGCCTTGTCCATATTTCTTGCCCCGAGGAACGGCGGATTGCCCACGAGATAGGTGAGGTCTTCTGGGAACACCTCGGCCCAGTCCGTTGTGAGAGCATTCCCCTCCACGAGGTTCGAGAGGCTTTTCAGCGGGAGGAAGTCGAAGTCGTAGTGGGGCAGTATCTCCTGAGTCTTGCGGAGCATCTGCTCCTCGGTAATCCAGAGCGCCGTCTTGGCAACCGAAACTGCGAAGTCGTTTATCTCGATACCATAGAACTGGTCGAGAGACACCCTGACCGGGTTGTCCATCGCGGCGAAGAGCGCGGTCTGGTCTCCCAGCTCGTCCTCAATGATGCGGTTCTCTATGGTCCTGAGCTGGCGGTACGCCTCGGTGAGGAAGTTCCCCGAGCCACAAGCCGGGTCGCCTATGGTAATGCCCGCAATCTTGTTATGGAGGCGGTCGAGCAGCTGTCTGCGCTTCGCTGCGCTCCTCTCCCCCTCCGCCGCGTGGAGCTCGTCCCAGAGGGCGTCAAGAAACAGGGGCTTAAGGCACCTGTCTATATTCTCGACGCTCGTGTAGTGCATTCCCCCCGCATGACGGGTCTCCGGGTTGAGCGTTCCCTCGAAGACGGCACCGAAGATAACACCCGAAATATCCTTCCAATCGAAGCCCTCGGAGGCGTCAGCGATGACCGCCGCGATCTCCTCGGTCATCTGGGGAACGACAATCGACGAGTCGGAGAATAGCCCGCCGTTGATGTAGGGGAAGGCGGAAAGGTCCTCGTCGAGGTATTCGTCTCGCCGGTCGTATGGCGTGTCCACGACCTCGAAAAGCTCAACGAGCTTGCCGCGCAGCTTCCTCGGGTCCCCTTGGCAGTATCGCCCGAACGCCCGATGGGACTGGAGGAGCCCCGCGTCCTCGGCGTAGAGCATGAATATGACGCGGGTAATAAGGACGTTGAGCGACCTCTGCTCCTCGGCGTCCGTGTCGATGTGGTGATACTGCTTCGCCAGCGCGTCGTACAGCTTGGAAACGTAGGTGCCCGCCTCGACGGAGAGCTGCTGCTCCTTGTGGAGACGGCTCGTCTCCTGAGAGGTGAGAAACGACAGTAGGTACGCATGGTTCGGAAGCTCGTCGAGGGAGAACTCCTGAAACCCCTCCTCAGGGCGCTCGTCATCTAGGTCGTAGAGGCGGAACGTCTCGAAGTTGCACGTCATGACCCAGCGGGGGCGCTCCGAGTACGGAAGGTTCTGGGCGTACCACATCGCCTGCTGGAAGGGCGTCACGAAGGTCTTGTTCCTGAGCTCTGGTTCGTCGAGGTTCACCCCCACGGACTTCTGCTCACAGAGAAAATGGTGGTCGCTCACGAATACGTCGATGCGACGTCCCCTCACCTTGCGCTCGAAGTCCACGAACCCCGCAATCTCGCCCGACGGGATTCCGAGGACGCTCTCCAAGAGGTCAATCCAGAACTTCTGGGTGTCCTGCTGCTCGTTGCTCTTCCCCTCGGGGACGGCGGCGATGATGCTCTTCCAACGCTCGACGAACGCCTTTGCCTCAGCAGTTCGTTCCATCACGCCTCCTCCGTGCCGCTACCCAACAGCCCATGTCGTCTCTTCCATGTGGTTCGGCAGGCATCGCTACAGAATCTTCGGGAAGGCCCTTGGTTCGTTGAGAAGACGGTCCTCTGGCAGTTCTCGCAAGTTGACAGGTAGTGCGAGGGGTGGTCTCGAACCAGCCCCCATAGTGCGGTAGGAAGGTCATAGGAGCAAACCGAGACCTCCTCCATCATCTTGCCGCTGTACGAGAGGTGGGGTCTGTAGAGCTGAGAGTCGAGGGCGTTCAAGAGCACGTCCGCGAGCTCCCCCTGCCCAACGCCCTCCCTGTTCTCGATGACGAGGTACATCCACTTTGCCTCTTTCGGCCTGTTTTTACGTGGCTTGAAAGGGCCACGGGCGGCCTCCGCCTGTGACCCCGTTGCAAACTTAATAACGTTACAGCCTCGCAAGACTCCTATTGACGCACCAAAAAGCCCCATCCTGACTTCGGCAATGCGCCCATAAAGGGGGCACGTTGCGTCGGCGTTATAAGCGAGGTCGTTTCCCGTCACGCTGCCAGGTCGGAAAAACGGATTGAACATCACGGGAATGGCATAACCGGGCGAGTCGATTACCAGTTTCGAGCTAAAGGTCCTTCTCCCCACTCTAGAGAAGCCGGCGTCCTCGAGAAGGGTGCCGGAGCTCCTGGCCTCCTCTCTCAGAAGCGCGCCAACTCTCAGAGTGACTGAAAGCAGGTTCCTCAGAAGTACCCAGTCCTGCAGAGGCTCAACGATAAGGGGCGCCCTTCCCTCGCCGCTTGAGACGTTAGGGTACTTCGAGCAGAAGTCTCGATTCTCCACCGCTCGCGAAACGGCAAGACGGGCAGTGTTGCCAGACCGCTCAAACGCCCATGGGTCATCATCCGACCGCTTCGCGTAGGGGTCGAAGAAACACTCTGCCAAGAGATCGTCAGGGGAGCTGACGAGCGCGCGAAAGTCGTTCCTATCCAAGGTGCGCAAGCGGAGACTATTGCCCCTGAGAAACATGGGCCCCAGCTGCTCCGCTGCGTCAGCCAAGGACTCGACGTTCTTCGCCATGAGCAGATCATTCACCGAGTTGATTGACGGGTTGCACGGAGAGTCGGGCATGCCCGCACTCGGCGCCACTCGAACAAACGAGTGCATCCCAGACCTCTGGTCCTTTGCAATGTAGAGGCCTTTTTGCGGACCGCCCATTCTGCCCCCCGTCTGCATGAAGAATAAACGTACAGCTTTCTCAGATAGAATACCTGATTTTCTTGACTCGTTTGCCCTGATGCTGATATAGTCAGATTTGTTCAGGCTTTAGGCGGATTAACCCTATGCTTTTTGAAGGGAGACGGGGATGGACGCAAAGACGATGGGCACGCCAAGCGGCACTAAGGGCATCCGGCCGTGGAGGACCCACGAGGCGGCAAAGTGGTGCGGGATGAGCGAGCGCAGGCTCCTCGAGTTCGCGCGCGAGGGAGTCATTCCCGCGCGCAAGATCGGCGGGGTTTGGTACTTTTCTCCCCAGAGGCTCGCCGCCTTCTTCGACGTCTCCCTCTAGCGCACAAGTGCGATTTGGGTTATTCCAATGCCATCCGACTATCAGGGCATACTTGACGACGTGGAGATTGAGGAGGAGCCCGGCTCCTTCATGCCCGTACTCACGCCCGAGATGAGCGACTGGCTGTTCGATGCCTCAGTCTCACTCGGCAACGCCTTCGGGGGAGGGCGCATCAAAAGGAAGACGTATCGGACAATCCAGAAGATCGTCAACGCGGTCGCGCTCTTCACGCCCAGTGACATCGTCCTGTCGGACGGCAGGCAGCGTGCCACCTTCTCATATCGCCAGATGGCCGCCGCCATCGGGCTCAGCCCCAAATCCACACGTACCGTTCAACAGGTACTGCGGGTCCTTTGCCTCGAGACCAAAAGCACGGACGCGGCAACGTACCGTAAGGCATACAAGCTGCTGTACGAGGAGCGAGGTGGAAGACCCCTGCTCTCTTCCCGCTTCAGGAGCGATTCACGGAAGCTCGCCTCGGCTTGGAAACTCTGCGGCATTCGTCCGAGGGCCTGCGCTCCCGTGGAACGGAGTACCGTTGCGCCGCGAGAGCCCCATCCAACCGTGCCCCAAACGCGCCCAACCGTTGTTACAGGCGAAGAAATCGTAGCCAAAAGCGCCTCGACCGTAGTCGACCCCGTAGACATCGACCCCACTACGGTTGCCGGTCGAAGCCCAGGCCTTAATGCGGCTAACGAGGCTGCCACCAGCGACTTCGAGGCCCGCCATCGCCCAAATGCCGAAGGAACCGTAGTCGATTCTTCCGAGTCAGACGGTCCCGTAGCGACCACGCTTAACACTAGTTCCCTTATTGCTCACTCCTCCGAAGACCCCGAGGGCTGGTTCTCCAGGCTAACCCGTCTCTTCCAGTACCCTCCCGGCAGGAGGGAGGCTGACACGAGAGAGGCCTTCAATAGGCTTACGGGCATGGGTTATTCGCCAAGGGCCCTCTACGACGGGGCCGCGGCCTACGTGACGAGGACTCCCAAGAGCGAGCAAATGCGGTTTCCGCTCAAGTTCCTTGAGGATGTCAGCCTCGTCCGCAGCTGGTGCAAGGCCCCGCCCAGGACCCTTGATCCATCCAGGCTTTGCAAGGTGGAGTCGCACTGGGCATACTCCTTCAAGGCCGGGCTAGAGTTTGTTGTATGCCCTCCTACCGCGACCAGGGAGGAAGCTTTTGACGCCGTCCGTCGCATGGTCGCCGAGTACGGCAGGGAGCCCTGATGAAACGGGAGGGGTCGAAAGCCCATCGCCCCGATTGGCGGCAGCGCGCCACCTCAATCCGTGGGGACTGTCATCCTCGCACGGTGACGGCCCGCGTGAAGTCCCCGATAGGCTCATGAGCTACCCCACGAAGAGCATCCAGCGTCCACCAATATGAGGCTGTAGGGCCTCTGTTTACTCACTTCCCTGTCTCAGATATTCAATGAACTCTTTAATCGATTCCTCTCGCTTCTCCGCCGTAAGCGCTCGGCTCTCGCTGAGTTTATCTTTTCTTCTCTTCAAGAAGGCAGAGATAAAATCAGAGTACCTTTCTGCCTTGGCCCTATTATTGCCATCTAGCGTTTCGTCGACCTCAAAGTCAGACTCATCAATCTGGACCCTCTCATCTGGCGATGTCAGCCAAAGGAGAAGGTCCGCGTATTGATCGGAGGCGGATAGGTCGAAGGATTCCCCCTCTTCCAGTTGCACTATGACCTTTCCGTCAGTTCCGCACGTTATCATGAGTGATCACCCACCTGGAAATTGTACTTGTTCAAACGCATCTTCAGATACCGCTCTCCACCGTCTAGCACATCGGCTATTGATTGCTTGATTGACTTCTCGTTCATCGGGCCGGAAACGTAGCTGATGCCGTTGTCGTCATTGTTGCAGACGATAACAGTGCGAGCGTCCCCGTTCACTATGACCGGCGCGGAGTGGCTGACTACGAAGAACTGCACATTAAGTTTGAGCTGCTTCAGACGGTCGATGAGAAAATCTTTGATAGTTGCCACATCGAGGTTGTCCTCCGGCTGATCAATGATAACGTACGCCCATCTCCCAGATGCGACGCTGTCGTTCAGGAAGAGCTTCAACAGCGCTTGCGCCTTCGTTCCCGGCGACATGTCATCTATAGGTTTCTCATCGATTTTTATCTGGGTTTTTAGGCACCCCGCAGCGCATATCGTTGTTTTGGCTAATTCGAAGTACTTCTTGTAATGAGACCCCAGATCCCTCGAGGAGCACGATTTAAATTTCCTCCCATCGAATAGCCTGTGCATGCGTCTTCTGTCCGCTTGGCGCAGGAAGGCTTCGGCCAAGGCCTGCAGGTCCTTGCTGGACGATGCCCCCAGCAGGTTCGCGCGCTTGTCATCGTACGTCGAGTCGTCTTCGTAAAAGAGGGAGACCTCGATCGGCTCGTCGCCGTTCTGCAGCGGCACCGGATCAATCGGCTTGTGCATACGCTCGTATGCCGTTTGCGCTTCCTCATCTACGTGCTTCAATGAAATGCGGAGCGAGAGCAGGTCGTCTAGGAATGTAGCGGTAGCTTTAGTTTGTTTCTGGTATTGGGCAAGCATTGTGGAGCCACTCGCGTTGTTAGCTGTATTCAATGTTTCAGAGAACAAGGATACGAGCTCTTCGCGACGCGAAAACCAAGATGGGTCAACTTTCCCCAACCCGTCCGAGAATCTCTCGATTCGCTTGATGACTGCTTCCACGTCATTTTGGATGGCACGCGTCTCCGCTTCAAGCGCTTCAAATAGCGTGTTGTCCTCGGGGTAGGAAGCATTGAACTCGATAGAGCCGATGGCTTCCGATGCGGCTTTGAGCTTGTCATCTATAACGTTAAGCGAATCCTTGGCTTTTGCTACCTGCGACGCATCCCCTGCGGGCAGCGGCGGCTCTTCTATCGTGATGCCCGAAGGCACCGCAGCGTCGAGGTGATTGATGCGCTGTAGACCGCTGGGATATTTCGCACAAAATGCCTCGAGCAGCCGTTCTCCAAGATTCAGCCAAGTTTCCAGCCTGTCCGCAGCTTCTCCTGAACCTTTCTTCGCTCTCTCTTTCAATGGGGAAATATGCTCGTCCAGAAAGGGTATCTGTTCGTACTTCCCACTCCTGTAGATCTCCTCAAGCTCCCCTTGGCCGAGGTAAAGGCACTTAGGGCGATTGCTTGTTGAAACGCCGTCCTGCATCTTGAACTTCACGCTGTCCGCATCTACGAACCTCGAGTAAGTATCGACTCCCTTATTCGCGAGGAGGCATGCAAGCATCGATTTCCCGCTACCCCTTGACCCTACGATGCCGTTATAGCCCGGCGAGAAATAAAGCGTGACCGGACGGTCGTCGTCCGTAGTGCCGTTAACACGGGTATTGAAGGACACTGACTCCAGAAAAGACCCAGTATTTGTCTGCGGCAGCTCCGGATATTCGTCCGACGTCTTGATACGGCTTTCGGGGTCGCTGATAGCGAGCAGCAGCGATTCAAGGTCGCCGTCAAAGTCTATCCATGTGAAGCGAGAGCCGATCTCCTCAGTCGTCTTGGCGTCGCTGAAAAATAGCGCCGCGACCGTAGTCTCAAGCTCTTCAGCCATCCCAGTCGAAATGCTTTTTCTGCTTTTAGAGCCGCCTTCAACCGCCATGGCGTGACTGTAGTAGAAAAGACGATCTTTGTAGTCGAGATTCGCCTGGCAGTTGTTCGGGAGGTAGGAGGACAGGCTCCTGTCCTTGTTCTCGTGGGGAATGAAGAAATGAGGTATTGCGGCGGCCTCTTTCTGGAACTCTTCGAGGAAGATTGCCTTGCCCTCGGTCATCTTAGAGAAAGACTTCGGCGATTGCGGCTGAATGGCCGGTTTGCCGTCGCTAGGTGCACCCTTCTCGGCGAGCAGGCGTTTCTCGAATAGGTGGGTGACCACCTGCGCCATTGCCTCTGCATCCTCCATCGAGAACCAGACTATGGCATGGAAGTACTCGCCTTTCGAACCCTTTCCTAGCGTTAGGTTATATTGCTTTATTGTGTCGGGATGGAGCTTGACGTTTAGCTCAACCCCGCCAATCAACGTTTTGTTCTCTTTCGCCAGCACGCCCTGCAGCTCCGACAGCAGCTTGACATCCACGCTGTTGTGGTCCGTTACGGCAACCACATCGAGGTCACCGCCTGTCAAGGCGTCAAAGAACTCGGACTTTTCGTAGTCCCTGCTGTAGCAGGAACTCGAGTGAATGTGCATGTCACATTTTTTGAATGTGCCTGCAGACAGCCTCTTCGTCGTTTCAACCACGACCTTCTGTAGCAGAACGCAACGCTTTGTCACATTAATTCTCTCATTGGGGAACATTGCCCGCAACAAACGCTGACGCGCAACACATCTTGTAACGAGCTAGTGGTCCGTTATCCACCTGATAAGTGCCGGCTTTTCCCACCATACGGAAAGGGCGGGCCATGAGCGATATGCAAGACAAGGTAAAACTGACCAGCGGGGACACGGCACAGGAGCCGCAGAGCACATTGGAGCGGATGAGCGTTGGCGTAAGCACAGCTGTAGACGGTATGGGCGACGCGTTGATTGTCCTTACCGCTGATGAGGACAACACTGGACGCACGCAACAGAAAGTAAGGGACATCGGCTCGATATTTCGTAATCGAAATATCCTCTGAAATCTACCATCACGCTGCGAGGGACGATGCCCTCTTGTATGAAGCCAGCCGGGCCACCAAGTTACCAGCACTCCCCGCATTATGTGGCGGAGCTATAGTCCACTCATTTGCGGTTGTCTTACCGCAACTTCCTCATAGTGAAATCCCTGGTTTCGTCCATCTCCCTCAGTTACATTAGGGACAACTATGTCCTAGCGGTAGCCACAGTCAACCTGGCACAACAGAATGCTTGACGCACATGCCCCCGAGGGCAGACAAGCACGGCCACCCTTACCCACTGGAGAACGCCTTCGTCTGTTACAACACGAGAGACCACCCCATCACCCGCGAAAACGATATTAGGGCATCGGACAGCTAGGATAATCTCCTGGAGGAGGAGGCGCAGCCCCCCAGCACCTGACGAGAGAGGAAAGCGCTGTGTCCAAGGCACCCGCACTGACCGTAGCCCAGGCGGAGCAGATCTGCAGGGTTATCGGCGATACGCACAACGGCCTCACCGGATCCGAGATCGGCAGAATGCTCGCCGAGCTAGGGATTGCAGACGTGGACCCGGCCAATACGAAATGGAAGAGGCTGTACAATGCGCTCGCCAGCAGGACGAACGGCGCCAGAAATACCAATGCCGTGTACGACCTTATATTTTATTGCTTCAACCCCGCCCGGGGCATCAACGACGGCGCGCGATACAGGTGGATGATGGACGAGGTGAATCGGATCCTCATGCTCTCCGGTATCGAGGTGCGTGACGACGGAAAGCTCCATAAGGTTCAGGCGGCAGAGACGCTAGATGAGATTGAGCGCCGAACCAGAAGTCTCAGGAACGCACTCATTGGGGCCGGCGCTCATCCCGAGGTCATGAAGTGCTGCCAAAAGGAGCTCCTCGTTGACGACTACTTCCATGCCGTCCATGAGGCAGCTAAGGGACTCTGCGACCGAGTGAGAGAAATGTCCGGGCTAAGCCTCGACGGAACGAGGCTGTTTGACGCGGCACTGAGCGTCAAGGATCCCTACATCGCTTTGACCACCTTGCAGACCGAATCTGAACGCAACCAGCAGAATGGCCTCAGGGAGCTGCTCAACGGCGTGATACATCTGGTTCGCAACCCGACGGCACACCAGCTTAGAATCCATTGGAACGTCAACGAAACGGACGCCGTCGAGGTTCTCGGTCTGATCTCCTATCTTCACAAGCTGCTCGATAACTGCGCCGTTGTACCGCGACTCTCCTAGAGCGCCTTCGCATCACAGGAGTCCCTCTATCGATAATCCTCGCACGCTGTCTGCGCAGACAGCGTGCGGACATTTCTTTTCGGCCACGCTGCGTGGAGGGGCATCTTCGAAGGGAAATGAGTCCAGCATGTGCGTGACAGGAGCGAGCTCAACGGCGGCCCACCCCACGGGAAGAAATGATTGTCGTCACCCAGCCCGGCAAGAAATGCCATCGGCCCAGATACCGAACACCAAGCAGACCGAGGAACGCCTCAACAGCCTCGCACTTCAAAGCGAGGGCATGGCCTTGTCCCACACGGTGCCCGCAATCCCCAGGGAGGACGGCAACCGAAACGATTGCCGACCGCGTTAAACAAGAGGAGTGCCGCTGCCGCAGGAATCGCGAGGAGCGGGTCTCACGACGCTCCCTTCAATCTCGTAGAGGCCGATGCGCGCGACAGAGACCAGCCAATCGAGGCGGAGCCTATAGCGCCGTTGACGGGACCGTTGTAGCCGGATGAGGGCAGGGGAACGATAGGTAACATCTCATGCTTTTCAAAAGAGGATGGCTCTGCACCCCTCCCCCTCAGAAAGCCCTCGCAACGACGTCTTTGCCCGAAAGCTTGATGACAACACCCCCTCCATCAGTGACAAACAGATTGCTTCCCATGACAGCGCGACGGCAAATCTACTAGAGGGCCGCTCCGTCAGCCTCGGATGGCTGCAGAGGCTTCCCGCCAAACAGCTCCGAGTCGAAGAACTCCCTGAGCGAGACCCCGAGGCCGCGCGCGATGCGGTCGACGTTCTCGATGGAGACGTTCCGCCTGCCGACCTCGACCTCCGCGAGGTAGGTGCGCGACATCTCGATGGAGTAGGCGAAGGACTCCTGGCTCACGCCCAGCTCCCCCCTCAGCTCCTTTATGCGCAGGCCCACCCTCATGGGGGCGTTTAGCTCAGTCATCGGCACCCCTCGCTCTCGAGCACCAATGTTTTGGCTTCGACCTATATGAGTCACCCCTATATAAGTGACAATATGAGATAGACTAGGGGTACGGGGACACGGTCTCGTCAAGGAGGTCGCACATGGGCGCTTCGAGGGGGTACATCCCGCGCACCTTCCTGCGGAAGCTCGGCGCGGACGGGGCTCGCCCGGCGTGGTTCGTACTGTTCCTCGCCGCGGCGGCGACGGCCGCGGCCTGGGCGGGGGCGCTCGTGCTGCTGTGTTTAGTCAAGTCTCACTTGCGGAAAAGAGCGCGCCCTTCTTTCGGGTTTCAGCACGCAAGTTTTTCGGTTTCCGGCGCCGGCACGCCCCTAGCTTCCTGACTT
>NZ_NFIU01000018.1 GCF_002159535.1 Olsenella sp. An290
CCCTCCTCCCAAAAACCGAAGGGGGCTCCGCACGCCCTCCGCCCCTCCCCTCAACTCCCTATAAGCAACGATACAATTAATTTATTGCTGTAACTGCTAAACGGTCTTCATTATTCCGTTAACGGTCAAGCCTTGTGAGCGGGTCATTCTCCACTATCATTTAAGGCAACGTTAAGGTTAAAAACGGAAAGGGGGACCGATGAGGCTCGCGCCGCATGCCGAGGCATTTTGCCTCGGGTCCGTGCCCATGGTGGGGAACCGTGTCACGGGAGGGCTCATTGGCCTCACGCCCGAGGGGCGTGCCCTCTGCGACGAGCTCTCCACGCGCGACGTTGCCCCGAGCGAAGTTCCCGAGTCCTGCCGAGAGCTCGCCGAGCACCTGGCGCGTGGCGGCTATCTCGAGGACGGCGAGAAGGACCTCGACGGAAGCGTGCCGCAGGTCATGTCGGCCTACCTCCACGTCACCCAGCGCTGCAACCTCAGCTGCCGCTTCTGCTACTCCGAGGACGCGGGCAGAAACGCCCTTCCCGACCCCAGCCTCCCGGAGCTGGCGCGTGCCCTCGACCTGCTGGGAGGGCTCGGTGCGCAGCGCATCGTCATCTCCGGCGGCGAGCCGTTCCTGCGCGACGACCTTGCGCGCCTCGCCGAGCGGGCATGCGAGGCAGGAATCGGCGAGGTCATCGTCCTCACCAACGGGCTGCTCGTCACGGACGAGGCAGTGGCGGCACTTGCAGGGCTCGTGAGCTGCATCGCCGTTGCCTTTGACGGCCCAGACGAGCGCTCGGTCCCCCACCTGCGCGGAGAGCGGCGCGCAGCACGGCTCGTCGAGGCCGTCCGCGCCGTTCGCGACGCCGGGATAGAGGCTCGCGTCCTGCCCACCCTTCACGGCAGAAACCTCGAGGACCAGGACGCCTACCGCGAGCTCGCGCGCGAGCTCGGGGCATCGCTCGGGTTCAGCCTGCTCACCGCGCCCATCGCGGAGCTCGGCGACTACGCGATCGGGGAGGACGACCTCGCAGAGCTCGGGCGCTCGGTCGCCGACGGAAAGGGCGGGTGCGGGGACGACCTGCTCGGGCCGGGCGTCGCGCTCGCCGCGCGGGCTACGTGCGGTGCGGGCGTCAGGACCCTCAGCGTGGCCGCAGACGGGACCGTCTACCCTTGTCACATGCTCCACGACCCCGCGCTCACCCTCGGCAACGCCTTCACGGACCCTGCCGAGAAGATCATGGGCGGGGCAGTGGCACGGCGCTTCCGGTCCCTTGACGCGCGGATGTTCGATGGGTGCGGCTCGTGCGACAAGCGCGTCCTCTGCGGCGGCGGGTGTCGCGCGCGGGCGTACCTGAGCGGCCTCGGACTCGAGGGCCGCGACCCCTACTGCGAGCTCTCGCGCTCTTACTATGCGCGGCTCGGCGACCTACTGGAACAGCGGTTCATGCCGAAGGGAGGTGGACAAGATGCTGTTTGAGATCGAGGGCAGAGGCCTGATCTGCATCGTTATTGGCGATTTCTACATTGGAGTCTAGGAGCAGTGCTATGCCTGAGGAACTTAAGAACGAGTACCGTCACGCCAAGACCGCCTCACTCGTTGGGTCAATCTGCATGTACTTGATGGCGCTCTTCTGCCTTGCGATACTTGCCATATTCTGCATAATGGGACCCTCCGAACCAATCGGGACCTTCTTGTCGGAAGCGGCCTCATTAGTCACCATCTTGGTATCGGTGGTTTATCTTGCCCAGTTCCTGCGCCACTTTGCCGCAGGCTCAACCCCGTTCGGCAGAGCCCAGTCGAGAAGGCTCATCGTTGCCTCCGTCTTTCTCGCACTACGTGCTGCGATGGATTCGCATCTCCCCGTTTTCAGCTATATCAATCAGCCCTCTCACCAGAACGTCCTTCAAGGGGCTGGAGGGCTTCAGGGGATCGACCTCAAGGTCGTCGTGATGGTCGTGTTTCTCGCATGCCTCGCCATGGTGGTGCGCTACGGCAACGTGCTCAAGGAGGACTCGGACTCGTTCCTCTAGGCTCTTCGGGCACCTCCGGGGCGAGGGGGCCGCAGTGAGGCCCCCTCGCCCCACGTCGACGCATCCCCATGCTGTCCGAATGATATAGACTGAACTGTACGTTTAATATCGTGAGATAACTGTTCGGCTCATCAGGAGGTCACCGGTGCCCATCATCATGCGGCTCGACCGCGTCATGGCAGAGAGAAAGATTACGTCGACGGAGCTCGCAAAGCGCGTCGGAACCTCGACGGTCAACCTCTCAAACATCAAGAACGGCCACATCCGCGGCATGCGCTTCTCCACGCTCGAGGCGCTCTGCCAGGTTCTCAACTGCAAGCCCGGGGACCTCATCGACTACATGACCCCAGAGGAAGAGGCCGCTGAGCGCACGCTCGGCGAGATTCGCGAGCGCAACTACGAGAAGCGGGACTAGCGGGGCCGGCTCGGCGCCCGGTGCCGGAACGGTTACTCCCAGGCCCTGCGCCCCATAAGGCGAAAGCGCTCGATCATCTCGCCCGTCAGGCTCGCGCGGTCCCCCACCCGCTCGAGCGGAATCTCGTCGCGGCGGAACCAGCGCGCCTCCTTGAGCTCCGAGCGGTCCACGCTCAGCTCGTCGTCCCCGTCGACCTCGCACCAGAACCCCGCCATGAGGGTATCCGTGAAGCTCCACGGCTGGCTCTTGTAGAAGCGCAGGTTCTTGACGGAGAGACCGACCTCCTCCGCCACCTCACGGCGGACCGTGTCCTCAAGCGGCTCGCCGATTTCGGTGAAGCCGGCCACAAGGGCCCAGAGCGCCGTGGTGCGCCCGGCGTAGCGCGTGAGGACGATTCGCTCCTCCCCGCCCTCGCAGCTGGTCACGGCACAGATGACGCCAGGGCAGATCTTGGGGTAGACGATTCTGGCACACTCCGGGCACACGATCTCGCGGCTCGTGGGGGCGAGCTCGGTGGGCGCGCCGCAGCGCCCGCAGAAACGGTTGTCCCGATACCATCGGTCGAGCTGCGAGGCCGTCGCCGCGGCAAAGAGCAGGTGCTGTGGCTCGGCCCGGCGCAGCCAGCTCACGGACTCATAGGAAAACCCCGACGGCACCGGCACGCGGTCGTCAAGTGCCAGGAAGAAGCGCTCGGGGCCCAGGGAGAAGAGGTAGGTCACCTGCCGAGGCCGACGCCCGAGCTCCTCCACGCGCGGAAGCTCGATGACCTCGCCAGAGTCGCCCGCGTCGGCATCCGCACCGCCCACGTGCGTGACCCTCGTGAGACACGCCCCCTCGCGAAAGTGGAGCAGGTAGTCGCCGGGCCGCGCCTCGTGCGGCGCAAAGGCGTTGTCAAAGGCGTGCTCGCGCTCGAACTCCTGAATCATGCTCTCTCCCCCATCGGCCTGACCGCGCCCGACCCCCAGGCACCCTGACCACATGCAGGCGCGCGAGAAGGACAGGGCGAGGTACCCCAGGAAGAGCCGGCAGCGGCGCACGGCGCGGGCGGCCTTCCGGACGCCCGGAGGTGCGCTGCGCGCCCTTCCCGGGAACGCAGTGCCATTATAGGGCGGCGGGCTCCTCCACACACCCCCTCCCCGCGACGGGCCCCGTCATGACGAGAAGGCATCCGCAAACCCCGACCGCATCACCGTAGGGAACCACCACGCGGTCGACCTCACGCCCTCGGTAGGTGGCCGGATTCGTGGAGCCGAGGTCGGCGACCTCCATGCCCTCCGGAACGGGCGTCAGCCTGAGGTGACGCCTCGACACCGCAGGCGAGTGCAGCACCACGTCGTTCGCGGGGTCTCTTCCCAGGGTCGCACCCTCCTCCCCCACGGGAACCCAGACGTCGACGGACGCCGTCCGCACGAACACGCCCGTCCTCTCGGGCGGGGCCGGCACGGGAGCTGCGGAACGGGAGAGGTCGACAGTGTCCCCCTGTCCCCCGCCCGAGAGGCCCGCGGGCGCTCCTGGCACCAGCTCCCCCGCGCCGTGCGACGGGTCCCGGGAGAAGTCGTAGAGGCAGCCGTAGCAGACCGCCATGTCATCGTAGAGCTCCGACCCGCACCGCGGGCAGAGCTTCGTCGCGTATCCCCTGTGCACGCCCGACACCTGTCTCATGGAAGCTCCCATCTCCCTACCCCGCCATGCCAACGCTGACGGAGACGACCCACAGCTGCTCGCCCTCCTCGAGCCACGCCCCCTTGCGGGCGGGACGCTCGATCGTGCACCACGCCTCGGGGTGCGAGCGAAACTCCCCGGGCGACACGCCCCGAAACACCGCGAGCACCACCCCGACCTCGCTCAAAAACGCCACGTCGAGGGGGTAGCGCATCCCAAAGGTGTGGATGGAGCCACACCGCGTGATGAGCACCGCACGAGCATCCTCCCCCGAGCCGAGAAGCCCCCGAAGGCGCTCCCGCCAAGAGGAGAGCACCCGGACCTCGATGGGGTCTCGGGACCAGGCGTCCGACGCGAGCCTCGCAAGGTTCACTCAGACCACCACCCCGGGCCTGAACCGATCGACCACGAGCTCCCGCTCGTGCCGAAGCACAAGGGGCGCGGCAAGGGTGATTCCCGGCATGCGCAGAAGTCGGGGCCATGGATGGTAGGTGAGCGTGCAGACGTAGCGGGTGAGCAGCGGGGATATTGCCATGATCGACCCCTGCTCGCCCGAGGACGCCCGCTCGGCGCGCACCTCCACCTCGCACGACCCCTCGCGCCCGAGCGCGCCCGCGAGCGCCGAGCGGACCTCCTCGACGGCCGCCACCTCGGTCTGCTCCCCCGCGGGCGAGACGCCGTGGGCGATGACGGCGTCAAGGGACGCCTGGTCAAACGCCGCGCACGCCTCGGCGAACATCATGAGGTTGACGAGCACGAGCGCCACGACGATGACCACGGGCGCCACGATCGCAAGCTCCACGGCCATCTGCCCCTCCCGCGCGCCCCGAGAGACAGCTCCGCACGGCGCCCTCACGCCGCCCCCGCAAGGGCGGAGAGGTCTATGGTGAGCGGGATGGAGAGCCCCGTCCCGGGGACGGGTACCTCGGCCACGGTGAGCGAGCCCGACCCCACCTCGTCGACGACCCAGACCCCCATGGCCCTGGCGAACTCCTCGGGCGACCCATGCGCGGGAAGCGCGTCGACGAGGGAGCGGACCGTCGAGAGCTGCTCGAGGCCGCTCTGGTCGAGCACGTCGCGCGTGTTCACGAGCACGGGCTTTCTGAGGCGCAGGTCGACCGGCTCGAAGCCCGTGGCCTCCATAACCTGCGTGAGCCGCGCCCTGAGCCAGGAGCCGACCGTCCCGCCAAGAACGCCGTCAAGGCCGTCGAGGAACTCCCCGCCCGCCCTGGCCACGTCGCCATAGGCCGAGCCATACCCGACGAGCAGGCTCCCCCAGAGCTCCATGACGCCATCGAGGGCGCCCCCGAGCGCAGAGTCCCCCGCCCCCAGCGCATCGAGGAACCGAGAGAGCACGCTGTTTCGCGCCGTCGAGTCGTCAGGCGCCAGGGCGGCCGCCGAGACGGCCGCGCCCGCGGGCAGTTCGGCCGAGGACAGAAAGGCGCTCGTGAGGCCCGCGGGAACGTCCCGGGCGTCTCGCGTGACGACGGAGACGCATCCCCAGGCGCCCGGTGGGCAGAGCCTCGGCCGCGCGACGGAGAGCTGCTCGAGGGCCCACGCGAAGACGCCCTCCGCCTCCTCGGCGAGCTCCCTCGCGCGGCCCTCGGCGGCAACCTCCTCGTTTCTCGCCCGCTCGTACTCCTCGGAGGCCTCCACGATGAGGCGCCAGTGGTGCTCGAAGCCGTTCTCGATCGCCGTCGAGGCCGTGGCCACCCTCCCAAGGTCGACCACGTCCATCTTGCACGTCGCGCAGGGGCGGACCGAGCCCGCGTCGAGCGCCGAGAGGGACGCCGTGCCAGAGGGGGCTCCCGTCGCGCCGGGGCAGAGCGGCGACGAGTGAAGGGTCCGCCCGGCCGCCTCCTCGGTACAGGGCCAGGTCGCGTCGGTGTAGAGCTCGGTCTCCCTCGTCTGGTCGGTGTTGCTCGGCAGCGACGGGAGCTCGATGCTCACGGACCCGTCGGGGGCCTCGGCGTACGACCCCCGGCTGACCTCCTGGAGCGCGTAGGCGTAGTAGGCCCTCCGGCAGGCCGAGTCGGTCAGCTCCTCGGGATCGTCCCCGGCCACGACCTCGGCCTCGAGGCGCGCGGCGTAGTAGGCGCGGGCGCGCAGGAGGGGAGCCCCGAACGACCATGATGACGCGTCGGGATAGTCGGGGTTGAGCGCCCCGGCAAGGCCGGCAAGCGAGCCCGCGCGCTCCCGAAGGCAGTACGGCACGCTCCCGCAGTCGGCCAGCCACCCCCGCTCGAGCGCGGCGCGGGCGGCGTCGTGGGCCTCCTCGGCCTCGTCGGAGGCCTCCCCCATCTGATCGGAGAGCTCCTCGAGACGACGGTCGTCAACGTCTGACCGAAGCGCCGAGAAGTCCGAGCGAGACTCCGTGGGAAACGGCAGGGCACACCCCGCGTACGAGAGGCCATCCCCCGAGTTGGCGGCGACGCACGAGGCCGAGTTCGCCACGACGAGCAGGGGAAGCGTCGCCTCAAGGCGCTCGATCCCCTCGGCCGCTGACCGCGCGAAGCCGCGTCGCGCGTCAAGGATGCCCCTCCCGGCCTCCGTCACCCCCGCCCCGGCCGCGGAGAGCCCCGGGACGCAGGAAACCACGAGCCCCGCCCCGAGCACGACGACGCCGGCAAGGCCCATGCTCAGGACGCACGCATCGACGACCTGCGCGATCGTGGAGAAGGCCGCCACCGCGTTCTGGCCCGCCATCGCCCCTGCGTCAGCCACGCGCTGAACCTCGGACGAGCGGCCCGCGACCCACGTGGCGGTGGCCACGGAGAACGTGAGCGCAAGGCTCAGCACCAGGGCAACCGCCACGGCGACCGTGGTGAAGCCGTCCCTCGCGTCGCGGAACAGCGAGAGCACGGGCGCCCCGCGCTCAACCCCAGACCCCGATCCACTCCTCATAGCTCCCCCCAATCCAACGGGCGCGCGCGTCCTGCGCGGCCTCGACCCTCACGACCACCGCCCCATCCTCCTGCGGCCCCAGAGCGGAGACGATGGCCCCCAGGAGGGGAAGCGGGCGGACCCTCCCCTCGATCTCCACCGTCACCCGGCCGCCCTCGTCGGGCGCCCCCGCCCGGACCTCCCAGCCCTCCGGGCCGCCCTCGTGAAAGGCCGCCACGTCAGGCACGGCCGCGAGACGGCGTAGCGCAAAGGCGCGGGCCGCGCGCTCGGGATCGCGAGACGTGGCCACGAGCCGCGCGGCCTCGTGCGCAGCCGACGCCATGACCGCCCGCGTGTAGAGCAGGCAGGCGGGCTGCACGAGAAGCGCAACGAGCGCCAGCGCCGTCGGGACGAGCAGGGCCGCCTCCACCGTGGACTGCCCGAGCCGCCGCCCGACCGCCCCCGCAGCACGCCCACCCATCTCAGAATCCCGAGACGTCCTGGAGGAAGGCCACGACGCCCGCCCCCGTCCCGTGGGAGGCCGCGCCCGTCGCGAGCGCGACGATCCCGCCCCCTCGCGCGGCGTCCCAGATGAGCGCGAGCGCAAGGACCATCGCGACGAAGGCCGAGAGCACCATCAGGTACTCGACGGTGGACTGTCCCCCTGCGCCGAGGGCCCGAGCGCGCGAGCGACGTCGCCGGCGTCCATGCGCCAGACGCCGACCACGCTTCCCGAGCCGTCTGCCCGCTCGCTGACCACGCAGATCTCCACCCAACCGCTTCCCTGCAGCACGCATCCCCACGTCCTTCCCGAAAGGTCGAGATACCCCGCCTGGGCGACGACGCAGTCCCCTGCCGACTCGTAGCCCTCGAGCACCCGGGCAGCCTCCCCGACGACCCCCAGCTCGCTCTCGTAGGAGAACGCCTCGGCCGCGCCGACGAGCTCGCCAAGACGGCCTCCCCCGATCGCACCGTCCCCCTCCTGCCCCGCAGGCGGCTCCTCGTCCGGACCGCCCCCGTCAGGCTCCGGGCCCCAGGGACCCGCCGCCAGGGCGAGCAGGACGGCGACGGCAAGACCCGCGACGAGCCTCAGAGCGAGTTGATGCCGCTTGCTATCGCGTCCCACAGCTCCGCCACCTTGTCCCTGAACGCCAGGATCGCAACGATCGCGATCACCACGAGGACCCCCACGAGGATCGCGTACTCCGTCGTGCCCTGC
This sequence comes from Olsenella sp. An290, assembly GCF_002159535.1. Classification (GTDB taxonomy): domain Bacteria; phylum Actinomycetota; class Coriobacteriia; order Coriobacteriales; family Atopobiaceae; genus Thermophilibacter. The sequence continues at coordinate 8,199 of NZ_NFIU01000018.1, forward strand.
CCCGAACGGTCGCGCGCCACGCGCGCGACGCCCGTCAGGGCCCTTCTCGCCAGGCTTTCCTCTGTCATCGAACTCTCCTCTCTCGTTGGGCCGGCCCTAGCCGGCCACCAGCACGGACCCCAGGAGCGGGCCCAGGATCGCCAGGAACATGGCGGGGACGATGAGGGTCCCCAGCGGCACGAGCATCTTCACGGGCACGCGCTCGATCTCCTCCTCCACCTGGGCGCGCTGCTCCTCCCGAATGGCATGCGCCTGGCGCTCGAGCGCCTCGGCAAGCGGCGTCCCAAACGCGAGCGACTCGGCCACGACCGAGGCAAACCGCCGTATCGCTGCGACGTCGAGCTCGTCGGCAAGCCGGGCGAGCGCCTCCTCACGGCATGCCGTCCCGATGCGCCAGCTGAGCATCGCCCTCGAGAACGCCCTCGCAAGCTCGCCCTCGGAGCGCTCGCAGTAGAGCTCGAGGGCGGAGTCAAAGGAGAGCCCCGCCGAAAGGCCAAGCGTGACCACGTCGAGAAGAACGGGCAGCTCGGCAAGGCAGTCCCTCCGCGCGCCCGCCCGCGACTCGGCCGCTCGGAGCGACGCGACCGGGGGGAGGGCGCAGACGGCGCCCCAAAGGCGCGCGGGCGCGCGGGCCCCGCCCGCGCGAGGGAGCGGAGCGCCGAGCGCGAGGAGGGACGACATCCCCGCAAGAGCCCCTGCGAGGAGGGCGATCGCAGCCGACCCGGCGCCCATCACGCCACCCCGCCCATGAGGCGCCGGATGAGCGCGAGGGCCAGCCCGTCGAGCAGGGCGGCCACGAGGACGCATCCCGCGCCGGAAACCGTGGCGAGCCCCCTCTGGAAGTCGGGGGAGATGAGCGCGAGCACTCCGACCATGATGGCCGGGAGCAGGCACACGATCCGCACCGAGAGCCTCACCTGTGCGGTCTTGACGCTCAGCATGCGCTCGAACTCCCCCTGGCGCTCGGCCAGGCGCGCCGAGCGTGTGAGCAGGTCGCGAAGCGGGCTTCCCGTGCGGTGCGCGATGACGAGCGCCGTGGCAAGAAGCGCGGCGCCGGGCACGTCGAGCTCGCGGGAAAGGAGCCCGACCGCCTCCTCGGTGGGAATGCCACACCTCAGCCGCAGCGACATCCGCGCAAAGACCGCGCCGGCAGGACCGCGCTCGTGCGCGCCCACGTACTCGACGGACTGCGCGAGCGTCTGCCCTGACCCCATGGCCACCGAGAGCGTGCGGAAGATGCCCGGCATCTCGGCAAGAACCTCCCTGCGCTCGCGACGCCGGCGCGCGGCCTCCCGGGCAGGGCAGGCCCCGGCCAGCGCGAGCGCCCAGACAACGCCTGCGCCGGGCGACCGCATGAGCGCCGCGACCGCGACCGACGACAGCGCAAGCGCCCAGAGAAGGAGGACGACGCATGTGCCGGCGTCAAGACCGAGCGCACGGGCGGCTGGGGCCACGGAGAGCCCCTCGGCCAGACGCCTTAGGGAGGTGTGGCCGAGAAGGCGCCCCACGGTGGGGGTCCTCGAGAGACGTACGGCCAGGCGGAGCGCACGGCGCACGGAGCACCCGAGGAGGCGGGCGGGAGGCGCGACCGGAACCCTCGCGCCCGAGAGCGCCAGGGCGGCGACGCCCGCGGCGAGGGCGACGCCTATGACGAGCAGGACCTCCATCGCTCCACCTCCCCTCCGTCCAGCACGCCGTCCATGACCGCCCTCGCGACAAAGGCCGGCTCGTGCACGAGGACCCAGGAGCGGCGCCCCTGGTCAAACGAGACGCACTCGTCCAGGACCACCTCGCCCGAGGCCCCGCGCGAGACCTCCGTGAGCGAGGTCACCACACGCAACCCGTCAGAAAGCCGTCTCATCACCACGATGAGGTCTATGGCCGTGGCGACCTGCTCCTCGATCAGCGTGGTCGGGAGGTCCATCCCAAAGCGCGCCATGAGCACGAGCCGCATCACGGCCTCCTCGGAACTTCCGGCGTGCAGGGTCGTGAGCGAGCCGTCGTGGCCGGTGCTGAGCGCGTTGAGCATGTCGACGCACTCGCCGCCCCGCACCTCGCCCACCACGATGCGGTCAGGCCTCATGCGCAGGGCGTTCTTGACGAGGTCCCTGATGGTCACCTCGCCCGACCCCTCGATAGAGGCCGAGCGGGCCTCGAGCCTCACCACGTTTGGGTGGGCGTCAAAGCGCAGCTCGGCGGCGTCCTCGATGGTCACGATTCGCTCCCTCACGGGAATCTCGCAGGAGAGGGCGTTGAGGAGCGTGGTCTTGCCCGACCCCGTACCGCCCGCCACGGCAAGCGACCTTCTTGCCCGCACGGCCCAGGACAGAAGCCGTGCGTACCAGCCCGGAAGGGACCCGAGCTCCTCGAGCGTCCGCAGCGTGCGGATGCGGTCGGAAAACTTCCTGATGGTGATTGCCGGCCCGTCGATGGCGATGGGGGCCGCCACCGCGTTCACGCGGTCGCCGTTGGGCAGGCGCGCGCTCACGAGGGGGCTCGCGCGGTCAAGACGGCGCCCAAGGGGCGCGAGGATGCGGTCCATCACGATCATGATCTGCTCGGGAGAGTCAAAGACGGTGTCGGCGGGGTGGAGCTCGCCGGCGCGCTCGTAGAAGAGCGCGGAGCACCCGTTGATCATCACCTCGGTGATCTCGTCGTCCTCGAGCAGCGGCTGAATGGGACCGAGGCCGCAGACCTCGTCGAGGACCTGTCGCACGAGCAGGGAGCGCTCGTCGGGAAAGAGCCCCTCGAAGCCCTGCGTGTTGAGAATGGACTCGAGCGAGACGCCGAGCTCGGAGCGTGCCCGCTCCGCCGTCTCGGCGGAGAGCATCTCCGCAATGACCGAGAGCCCAAGGCGCTCGACGAGCGCCGCCTTGAGGCGCTCCCGGGCCTCCCTGAGACGAGCCCCGCCCTCGGGCGGACGGGAGGCGTCGGACCGAGCCTCGCGGACGAGCTCGAGCACGGACATGGCTACCTCGCCTCCCTCAGCAGTCCGAGAAGGCCCGTCCCGCGACGGCGCGCAGGGCCCTCCGCGGCCCGACGGGCCTCCTCGCAGTCCGGCAGGGAGCCGAGCTCGGCGAGCACCTGCGCAATCATGGTCGCCACGGAATCCGAGAGCGCCGAGGGCTCCTCGGCAAGCTCGACGGCCCTGCCCGCCCCGAGCAGCTCCTCCGCCTCCGCCCCTCCCTCGAAGATCCGGAAGACCCGCGCCGCCTCAAGGCCCACCTCGGCCCTGCCGAGGGAGAGGTCGGCACGCTCGCGCGGGTTCGCCCGGTTCTCGACCCGGGCGATGCGGGTCCGAGCGACCCCAAGCCGCACGGCAAGCCCGCTCGTCCGGGCAAGGGAGGCGAGAGAGCCGGGACGACCGTCCGAGACGATGACGAGCCGGTCGGAGGCCTGGGCGGCCTGCGCGACGGCATCGGTGAAGGTCGGGGACGTGTCCACGATGACGAGGTCCGCCCCATGCGCGAGCTCGGAGATGACCCTCCCCGCGAGCGGAGCCACGAGCTCGGCCTCCTCGGGCCGCTCGCAGGGCCCGAAAACGCTGAGCCCCGGGGCGGCGTCGGCCCCGATGCGGGCAAGCGCGCCGGCAACCTCCCCCTCGTCCGCCAGACGGGCGAGGTCGGAGCCCCCGGGAAGGGCAAAGCAGCTGTAGAGGTTGCCGCACGAGAGGTCAAGGTCGAGCGCGCGGACCCGCATGCCCCAGCGCGCGGCGTGCGCCGCCGCGAGCGCGGCGATGAGGGTCTTGCCCACCCCTCCCCTTCCCGAGCAAAGGGTCACCACCGCGCCCCGGCCGTCCGGGTCGGGAGCGCCGCCGGCAAGCGCGAGGGGCGCGGGCAAGGGGGCCTGCGGACCTGCGGGGGCAAGGCGCCCCTGGGCGGCAGGCCCCGCACCCGACGGTTCCGCCCCGCGCTCCGGAGCCCCCTCGTGCTCGGAGAGCTCGATCACGTAGTCGATCCCGGCCCGCGCGGCGCGAGACCGGAGCGAACCCGTGACGTCCCTCCTCACCAGCGCGACGGAGCGCGCGTTGCCGTCCTGCGCTATGGCGGCCGCGAGGTTCACGTCGGAGACCCCGCTTGCAAGGGGCCCCACCGCAGCCGCCATGCCATTGGGGACCGCCTCGAGAAGGGCGCGGCGCAACGCGTCCGCGGTCCCGACAAACTCCACGCTGGCGGCCGGGTCGCACGACCTCAGCGCCCGGGCCAGGGCGACACGGTCCTTCTCGCCACAGAGGGCCATCCACTCGCTCACTGCCCCACCTCCCCCGCCTCGTCCGCGGGCACCTCGGAGGGGGCCTCCGGATCGCTGGCGCCAAGGTCGGGGGCGTCGTCCGCGGGCAGCGCCAGGCGCAGGCTCCCCTCGGAGGACGCGGCGAGCACGCCGGCCACGCTCTCCGGGAGCGCGGCCAGAGAGACGCTCCCCCGACCTCCGAGCGCACGGCCGTCCGACGACGGCGCGCGCAGCACCACGAGCCCCGGCGCCAGGAGCGAGACGCCGTCATCCCCCACCTCGTAGGCCGCAAGCGTCATCCCCGGCGTAACCGACTCGGGAAGCCCCAGGTCGTCCGTCACGGGAAGTGAGAGGGCGACATGCCCGTCCGGAACCTCGAGGGCATCGGAGCTGTCGCGGAAGTTGAGGGCCGTGAGCGGGGCTCCCGGGGCGGCCGGAACCGTCACCTCGGTCCCCATGACCTCGTCAAGCGACGTCACCGCACCCTCGGGAGCAAGGTCGGAGAGCCAGTCGCGCTCGGTCGCGTTCCTCCCGCTCACCACCTCGCCCGCCTCGATGCCCTCGGGCGCCACGACGAGGCTCACCACCTCGCCGCCATAGCGCTCGAGCGCCTCGGTCCTCACCCGGTCCGCCTCCTCGCGGACCTGACGTCCGTACAGCAGGCAGAGCGCCGCGGCGAGCAGCGCGCACGAGCCTGAGATGACGAACCTGAGGCGACGGGTCATGGGCGGGCCCCTTTCTCCCGGGCGGGACGGTGGTTGGACGTGTAGGCGATTGTCCGACCGCCGGGCTCAGGGCCCGCGCTCAATCGAGGAAACCCCGACACGGGCCTTCCCGGGGGCTGCCCCGCCGCTTCCCGCCCGAGGCCCCCGCCCAGATGGACTCACTTGACATAAGTTTTTTGACCCGCCCAACGCGCGTGAGACCCTGGGCGCGCGAGGGCGCCCGTCACAGAGACGGGCCCGCCTCCCTGCCTGGGAAGCGGGCCCGCCGGGAATCTCCGGATGGCTAGATGACCACGTCAGGGTCGAGGGAGGCCGCGCTCGCGCGCATCTCGGCCGCAAGCGCAAGGTAGCAGGAAAGGCGCACCTGCCCAAAGGCCCCGGCCTCGTACGCGGCGCGGACCCCGCAGCCGGGCTCGTGCGTGTGCGTGCAGTCGCGGAAGCGACACGTCCCGGCTGCCTCCGCTATGTCGGGAAACGCCTGCGCCAGGCCGCGCTCGTGGCCCACGATGGGAAGGCTTCGCAGGCCCGGCTCGTCCACGATGACGCCCGCGCCCGGGAGCGACACCATCCGCCGCGCGACGGTGGTGTGACGACCCATGTCGTCCGTCTCGCGCACCGCGCCCGTCTCGAGCACCTCGCGCCCGAGCAGAGCGTTGAGCAGGGTGGACTTCCCCGCGCCGGACTCACCGAGCACGATGGCGACAACGCCCTCCGGCACGAGGGCGCGCACCGCCCCCACGCCCCAGGGGACCCCGAGCTCTCCCGCACGCGCCGTCACGCGCGCGACCTCTGCCCTATCGGTCGCCGAGGTGGTAAGGGCGAGCGGGCACCCCGCGCCCAGGACCTCGCGCACGGCCGCGACGTCGCGGCCCAGGACCTCGTCGGAGGCGCGGTCGGCCTTGGTGAGCACCACGGCCACCTCGGCCCCGCAGTCGCGGGCAATGACCGCCGAGCGCGCCACGCGGTCGAGCGATACGGGCCGCTCGCCGAGCTGCTGCACCACGAGCACCACGTCGACGTTGGCGGCAAGCGTCTGCCGCTCGCCGCGCGCCCTGCCCCGCCAGCGGGCGATGTCGCTCTCGCGCGGCAAGATCTCCTCGATGAGGCCCATGTCGTGGCCGTGAGGTCGCCGGGCGCACACCCAGTCGCCCACCGCCACGCGCGCGTCGGCGCGGCCGGCGAGCCCGCCTTTGGTGAGGCGCGCGGAGAACTCGGCGCGGAAGAGGGCGTCGGCGGAGAGCACCGCCGGGAACCCGCGGTCCAGACGGACGACGCAGCCCATGACGAGCTCGGCGCGGGAGGCCCCCGCCTCGACGGCGCGCTCGCAGGCGGACCCGAAGGCGCTGCGCTGACGCTCGCTCGAGGAGAGCTCGTCAAAGCGCGGGAGCTCGGTGAGCTGGGAGAGCGCCGGCAGCGCGGGCGCGCTGCCCGGGCACCCGACACGCCGTCTCCTGGGGGAACGCTTCGCCACGCGGCTCCTCTCTCGTCTCCTGCACAGCCAGTATAGCGCTGCGTCGCGCGGGGGCCTGGCGGGCCGTCCCGCCGCCCTTGTCAGAAAAAAGGCCCCGACGGGACGCCGGGGCCTTGAGGGTCGCTGGGAGCGACGCGGCTACTGGTTCTTCTCGACCGCGCGCATGACGGCCTTGTAGACCTCCATGATCGGGATGATCAGGAACGCCAGGCCAATGGCCCAGGCGAGCGCCTCGATCGGCAGCTCCATGAAGCCGAACATCTCGGCCAGGAACGGCACCTCGACCACCACGACGGTGAGCACCAGCGCCAGAAGCGCGGCGCCCCAGAGCCACTTGTTCTGCTTCTTCATGCTGAACAGCGACGCGCGGCGGCTGCGCATGTTGAAGCAGTGGAAGATCTCCACCATGGACAGTGTGATGAACGCCATGGTGACGCCCTCCTCGTCGGCGGTGCCGGCGATCATGTCCGCGATGTCGATGTAGCCCATGTCAAAGTACACGCCCACGAAGAAGCTCGCCAGCACGAGCACCGTGATGATGACGCCCTGGACCGCGATGTCGAGGCCCATGCCGCCCGCGAAGACGCCGTCGGAGGCGTTGCGCGGCTTGCGCTTCATGACGTTGCCCTCGGCGTCCTCCATGCCCAGCGCCAGCGCCGGGAAGCAGTCCGTGATGAGGTTGATCCAGAGCAGCTGCACCGGCTGGAAGATCGTGAAGCCCACGAGCGTGGCCACGAAGACCGAGAGGACCTCGGCGATGTTGGCGGAGAGCAGGAACTGGATGACCTTGCGGATGTTGTCGTAGATCCGGCGTCCCTCCTCCACCGCGCTGATGATCGTGGCGAAGTTGTCGTCGGCGAGGACCATGTCGGCGACGTTCTTGGTGACGTCGGTGCCGGTGATACCCATGCCCACGCCGATGTCGGCGCGCTTGATGGAGGGGGCGTCGTTCACGCCGTCGCCGGTCATGGCGACGATCTTGTCCTTGGACTTCCACGCCTCGACGATGCGCGTCTTGTGCTCGGGCTGGACGCGGGCGTAGACGCAGTAGCGCTCGATGTTGCGGTCGAGCTCGTCCTCGGACATCTTGTCGAGCTCCGCGCCGGTGATGGCCTGGCTGCGGTCGGTCGCGATGCCGAGGTTCTTGGCGATGGCGAAGGCGGTGTCGATGTGGTCGCCCGTGATCATGACGGTGCGCACGCCGGCGCCCTGCGCCTCGCTGATGGCGGCGGCCACCTCGGGGCGCTCCGGGTCGATCATGCCGGAGAGGCCGCAGAACGTGAGGTCGTGCTCGAGCGCCTCGGCGGAGCAGTCGGCCGGAATCTCCTTGTGGGTGCGCGACGCCAGCGCGAGCACGCGCAGGGCCTCGTCGGCCATGGACTTGTTGCTCGCGAGGATCTGCGCGCGGCGCTCCTCGGTCATCGGGACGACCTTGCCGCCCTCGTAGACGTGGGTGCACAGGCCCACCACCACGTCGGGCGCGCCCTTGGTGTACTGCTCGTAGGAGCCGTCGGCCTCCTCGACCACCACGGACATCATCTTGCGGCCAGAGTCGAACGGGGCCTCGCCCACGCGCGGGTGCTCCACGTCGAGCCCGGTCATGCCCGCCTGGGCGGCGTCGTTGACCAGCGCGGCCTCGGTGGGCTCGCCCTGGGACTCGCCCTTCTCGGCATCCCACTTGGCGTCGGAGCACAGCGCCATGCCCGCGAGCAGCTTCTCCTCGGGGGCGGCGGCCACGTGCTTCACGACGGTCATCTTGTTCTGGGTGAGGGTGCCGGTCTTGTCCGAGCAGATGACCTGCGTGCAGCCCAGCGTCTCCACCGCGGTCATCTTGCGGATGATGGCCTGGCGGCGCGCCATCTTGGTCACGCCCATGGAGAGCACGATCGTGACCACGGCCACGAGGCCCTCGGGAATGGCGGCGACGGCAAGGGACACGGCCACCATGAAGGTGTCGAGGATCATCTCGGGGTGGGAGCCCAGCTCGCCGAAGTGGCGCACGATGTCCACCGCGAAGATGATCACGCAGATGGCCAGCACCAGCTTGGTAAGGATGCCGGAGAGCTCGTTGAGCTTCATCTGGAGCGGCGTGAGCTCCTTCTTGGCGGTGGTGAGGGCGCCGGCGATCTTGCCCATCTCGGTCTTCATGCCGGTGCCGGCCACCACGGCGCGCCCGCGGCCGTAGACCACGGTGGAGCCCATGTAGCACATGTTCTTGCGGTCGCCCAGGGGCACGTCGTCGGCGCCCGCGGCCAGCGCGATGGCCTCGACGTGCTTCTCCACGGGGACGGACTCGCCGGTGAGGGCGGCCTCCTCGATCTTCATGGACGCGCTCTCCAGGATGCGGCAGTCCGCGGGCACGGAGTCACCGGCCTCGAGAAGGACGATGTCGCCGGGGACGAGCTCGGCGGACGGCAGGTGGGCGAGCTTGCCGTCGCGCATGACCTTGGACTGGGCGGCGCTCATCTGCTGCAGGGCCTCGAGCGCCTGCTCGCTCTTGGCCTCCTGCACGACGCCGAGGACCGAGTTGATGATGACGACCGCCATGATGATGATGACGTCCGCCCACTCGGGCTCGCCCTGGATCATGCCGGTCACGGCCGAGATGACGGCAGCCACGATGAGCATGATGACCATGGGGTCCGCCATCTGCTCGAAGAAGCGCTTCCAGAGCGGGGTCTTCTCCTCCTTCTCGAGCTCGTTGGGCCCGTACTGGGCCAGGCGGCTCGACGCCTCGGCCGAGGTCAGGCCGCTCTCCTCGTTTGAGGAAAGCTCACCCAGCACGTCTTTGGTGGACGCTAGGTACTCTTTCAACGTTTTTCTCCTCCTGGGTTGGGACGTTGTGCCCGACAGGTTGACGCCCGATCATAATTCCCCAGGAGGGGCAAGGGCTCGTCAAGGCTGCCATGCCGGGCAGCTGACAGAACGTCCTTATGATACCCGAAACCGCCCTTCCGTTCACGTACGTCACCGCGGCGAGGCCGCCGGGACCCCGCCACTTGCCGCCGGCCGGCCCTGCCCATATCTCATACCCGTGATTATGCAAGCCTTTTTCGGTGAACGTACTCCTTACACTCCTCTTGCGCGCGCTAAACTAGAGAGCCGGACAATGTCAACGTGCGCGCGAGCGCATTTCAGAAAGGAACCCGGATGAACATCCTCTTCTACGGGACCGCCAGCTACGACAAGGCGTCATTCCAGAAGGAGCTCGTCGACTACCCCAACATCAAGATCGACTTCACCGAGTCGAACCTCACCCCCATGACGGCGGCCCTCGCCCGCGGCTATGACGCCGTCTGCGCCTTCGTCAATGCCGACTGCGGCGCCATGACGCTCGAGATCCTCGCCGGCTTTGGCGTGAAGCTCGTCCTCATGCGCTGCGCCGGCTTCGACGCCGTGAACGTGGCCGTGGCCAAGGACCTCGGCCTGCGCGTCACCCGCGTCCCCGCCTACTCCCCCGAGGCCATCGCCGAGCACGCCATGGGCCTTGCCCTCGCCGCCAACCGCCGCATCTGCAAGGGCTACATCCGCGTGCGCGAGAACGACTTCTCGCTCGACGGCCTCGTGGGCGAGACGCTCCACGGCAAGACGGCCGGCATCATCGGCACCGGCCGCATCGGCGCGGCGCTCTGCCGCATCTGCAAGGGCTTCGGCATGAAGGTGCTCGGCTCCGACCTCTACCCCAACCAGGGGCTCGTGGACGAGGGCATCGTGGACGAGTACGTTGACTACGACGAGCTCTACCGCCGAAGCGACCTCATCTCGCTCCACGCGTTCCTCAACGACGAGAGCCGCCACATGATCAACGACGAGTCCATCGAGAAGATGAAGGACGGCGTGATCTTCGTGAACACCGGGCGCGGCGGCCTCGTTGACACCCAGGCCCTCATCCGCGGCATCCTGTCCGGCAAGATCGGCGCCGCGGGCCTTGACGTCTACGACGAGGAGGGCCCCAACGTCTATCAGAACCACGCCGGCCAGGTGATAGATTCTGTAACCGCCCGTCTCTGCTCGTTCCCCAACGTCGTCATGACGAGCCACCAGGCGTTTTTCACGCACGAGGCGCTCGGGGAGATTGCGCGTGTCACCCTTGACAACGCTCAGGCGTTCGCTGACGGAACCGACTTCATTGACCGGAGCGTGGTCTGCTAGCATTCGGGGTATCATCGTCGGGGTACTATCGACAAAAGAGAGGTTTCGATGCTGTTCAACAAGAAGAAGACCAAGATCGTCTGCACCATGGGTCCCGCCACCGAGGATGAGGAGGTGCTGCGCCAGCTCATCCTTCACGGCATGAACGTCGCGCGCTTCAACTTCTCCCACGGCAGCCACGAGTACCACCGCACCATGATCGAGAAGGTGCGCCGCCTCTCTCGCGAGCTCTCCATCCCCGTTGCCATCCTGCTCGACACCAAGGGCCCCGAGGTCCGCACCGGCCTGCTCAAGGACGGCAAGAAGGTCATGCTCGAGACCGGCAAGACCTGCATCGTGACCACCGACGACGACGTCGTGGGCACCGCCGAGCGCTTCTCGCTCGACTACAAGAACCTCCCCAACGAGGTGGAGAAGGGCTCCGTCATCCTGATCGACGACGGTCTCATCGGCCTTGAGGTCGACCACGTCGAGGGCAACGACATGCACTGCACCATCACCAACGGCGGCGAGCTCGGCGAGCACAAGGGCGTGAACGTCCCCAACGTCAACATCGGCCTGCCCTCCGTCACCGCCCAGGACCGCGCCGACATCATGTTTGGCTGCGAGCTCGGCATCGACGCCATCGCCGCCTCCTTCATCCGCGACGGCAAGGCCGTCCAGGAGATCCGCAAGATCTGCGTTGAGATGGGCGCGCCCAACGTCCAGATCTTCCCCAAGATCGAGAGCGTCCTGGGCGTGAAGAACTTCGACGAGATCCTCCACGAGGCCGACGGCTGCATGGTCGCCCGTGGCGACCTTGGCGTCGAGGTCCCGGCCGCCGAGGTCCCGCACATCCAGAAGACCATCATCAAGAAGTGCAACGCGCACTACAAGCCGGTCATCACCGCCACCCAGATGCTCGACTCCATGCAGCGCAACCCGCGCCCGACGCGCGCCGAGGTCACCGACGTCGCCAACGCCATCTATGACGGCACCGACTGCGTCATGCTCTCCGGCGAGACCGCGGCCGGCAAGTATCCCATCGACGCCGTCCGCACGATGTCCGAGATCTGCAAGGAGACCGAGAAGTACCTGCCCGAGCGCAAGGAGTACCACGACCGCGGCGGCGTCCGCAACGTCAACGGCGCCACCGGCTTTGCCGCGCTCGAGATGGCCGACCGCGTGAACGCCAAGTGCATCCTCGCCCCCACGCACTCCGGCCGCTCCGCCCGCCTCATCGCGACCTTCCGCCCGAAGATGCCGCTCTTCGCGATGTCCCCGAGCGAGGAGACCATCCGTCGCACCTGCTTCTACTGGGGCGTCTACGCCTACCGCACCACCGAGCAGGGCTCGCTCTCCAGCACGCTCTACAACGCGCTGACCGTCGCGCGCCAGAACGACCTCGTCGAGTCCGGCGACATCGTCGTCATCACCGCTGGCGACCCGCAGACCTCCCCGCGCCTGGGCGACTACACCACCTCCACCAACATGGCCATGGTGGCTCAGGTCCAGTAAGCGTCTCCCCTTCGGACCCCAAGGCCCCGGACGTGCGTCCGGGGCCTTTTTTTTGGCAAACGTGACAGGGTAGGTTGTCGCGGTTCTCACGGGGCCGCGAGCCGAGGTTCTTCTCGCCCGGCGCCGCGGGCCGGGGTCCTTCTCGCCCAGGGCCGCAGGCCGCCCTCACCCACGCGCCGGGAAAGCCGCTTCGGAATTGGGTGGCATGTTTGATATGAACGCGCCCAAATATCAAACATGCCACCCAATCCCGCATCGAAAACGGCAGGACCAGGGCTTTGGGACGATAAAAACGCCGTCACAGGCCGCGCAGCGGGTTCCCCACATCAATCATGTGACCCAATACCGACCGGAATCCGGCAAAATCGGCTCTCCCGGCGAACGACAGGAGCCCAACCACACAAAACCGTTCTGGCAGCACGCCCCGCAACGCCCCTGGAATGCCTTTCGGGCCGCCGCTCATCCCCGACCAGATCCGCACCTCACTCGCGGACGGCGCGGCCGAGCAGCCCGATCCCAAAACCCCAAGTGCACCGTCGACGCCATCGCGCCCGCTGTGCTGCCCGAGGCCTCCTCGATTGCCCAGCAGCCGCTAGCGGCGGCCAGCAGCCGCACAGGGGGACGCGGTGGCAAGGGGCCGCCCTTAGCCCCTACCCCTCGCAGCGCCAGTAGGCGACCGAGAAGGGCCCGAGCTCGGAGCCGCCGCCAAAGTCATGGGGCTCCTCGGTGATGAGGTCCACGGCGCGCCCGCAGCCCGCGTCAAAGTGCAGCACGGTCGCCTCGGCGGAGGCGTTGACCGCCACGATCACGCGCTCGTAGGTCCCGTGCTCGCCCCCGGCGTAGGTGCGCTGGAACACGAGCTGCTGCGGCTGGCACTGGAGCTGCGTGTAGTCTCCCCAGACCAGGGCCATCGAGTCCTCGCGCGCCCGGGCGAGGTCCGCGATCCAGTCCGTGAGCTCGTTCCACTCCGGGGCCTCGAGCGCCGGGCGCAGCTCGTGGTCGCCGGGGAGCTGCTCGCCCTCGATTCCCCACTCGCTGCCGTAGTAGACCGCCGGCACGCCGCACATGCCAAAGAGCAGGCCGTAGAGCGGGCGCAGCTGACGCTTGTCATCCAGCTTGGTCGCAATTCTCGGCACGTCGTGGTTGTCCACAAAGTCGAGCAGGTGGCGCCCCGTGTAGAGGTCCCACGGGTGGCTTCCGCTCTGGCGCTCCAGCGCGTAGGCGATCTCATGCATGTTGGCGGAGTTCATGGAGGACCACAGGCCCTTGTAGGCCTCGTAGTTGGTCACGGAGTCGCAGAGGTCGTCGCCCATCCACTGGTTGTAGTCGCCGAACATGGTCTCGCCCACGAGCACGAACTTCTCGCCCCGCTCTTGGCCGATCTGGTTGGCAAGGGTGCGCAGAGAGCGCAGGTAGCCCTGGTCGAGGCAGTACGCCACGTCCAGGCGAAGGCCGTCGATGTCAAAGTCGCGCACCCAGCCGCGAATGACGTCGGCCAGGTAGTCGTTCAGGCCCTCGTTCCAGTGGTTGAGCTTCACGAGGGAGGCCGCGCCCTCCCAGCAGCTGTAGGAGAGGCCGTCGTTGAAGCAGTTGTTGCCGTTGAAGTCGATCTCGAACCAGCCGGCGTACGGGCTCTCGCCGCGCCGCTCGAGCACGTCCTGGAACGCCCAGAAGCCGCGCCCCACATGGTTGAGCACCCCGTCAAGAAGGACCTTGATACCGGCCTCGTGACAGTCGTCCACCAGGGCGCGCAGGTCCTCGTTCGTGCCGAGACGGCAGTCGACCTTGGTGTAGTCGCGCGTGTCGTAGCCGTGGGAGTCGGACTCGAAGACGGGGTTCAGGAGCAGGCACGTGACACCGAGCCGCTCCATGTGCTCGACCCAGCCGCCGTCCGTGAGCCGGCGGAGCCGGTGCTCGAGCACGCCGTCGTTCTCGTACGGCGCGCCGGTAAGGCCCAGCGGATACACCTGATAGACGAAGGACGGCTCGTACCAGCTCATGGGAACTCCTCTCGGACGCTTTGACCCCATCATTCTAGCCACGCGCCGTTCGCCTATTTTTCCCGCCCGCGAGCGGGCCGGCGGCGCAGGCGGGACCGGAGCCTCCCGCCCGATCGGGCCCCACCTGAGGCCCCCATTCGGCCGCGTCGGCAACCCTACCCGCGCGTCACCACGTAGGCATGGTGGATCTTCCGGTTGCGCGCGAAGTCCTCCGGGATGGTCTCGTCCGTGATGTCCACGAGCCGCACGCCGGCACGCACGAGCTTCTCCACGTCCGGCTTGAAGCCGCGCAGGTTGCAGGAGAAGATGGCCCTTCCCTCCCTCGTGAGCAGGCGCGAGACGCCGATGATGAGCTCGGCGTGGTCGCGCTGCACGTCGAAGGAGGCCCTGCGCATCCGCGCGGAGTTGGAGAACGTGGGCACGTCGCAGAAGATGAGGTCCCAGCGATTGCGCGTGTGACGCTGCTCCGTCACCCATGAGAGCACGTCGGCCGGCACGAACTCGTGCTGCGGCCCCACAAAGCCGTTGCGCGCCATGTTGCGCCGGGCCCAGTCCAGGGAGGGGCGCGAGAGGTCCACGGTCGTCGTGTGCTTGGCGCCGCCGTCCGCCGCGTAGACCGTCGCCGTCCCCGTGTAGGCAAAGAGGTTGAGGAACCTCTTGGAGCCCTTGGTCTGCTTCATCATCTCGCGGATGCGCGCGCGGGTGTCCCGGTGGTCGAGGAAGATGCCGCAGTCGTGGCGAGCGTCAAAGTTGACCTCAAAGGTGAGGCCGCCCTCGTCCACCAGGTGCGAGCCCGCCGGAAGCTCCACGCGACCCTCTCGGCGAGAAGAACGCCCGGGCCGCGGGCGCTCCGGGGCGCGTGCCTCGTCGGCGTACTGCGACCCGCCGCGCGAGCGGGTCCTCACGCGCACGCTCACGTCGGCGGGCGCCACGCCGAGCACGCGCGGGGCGATTGCCAGCACGTCGAGCAGGCGGCGCCGCGCAAGGTCGGCGTCGACCCCGCGCGGAGCGGCGTACTCGGAGACCGTGAGCCAGCGGCCCGGGGTCTCCGAGCCCTCGTAGAGCTCGATCGCGACGGCGTAGTCGGGCAGGTCGGCGTCATAGACGCGGTAGCAGGAGACATCCTCGCGGCGAGCCCACTTGGCGCGGAGACGGACGACCTTGGAGAGCCGGGCCGCAAACTGGTCGGAGGCGGACACGAGCACCGGCACGCGCACGCCCCCGGGAAGCGTCACCGTCGGGGCGGGCGGCGCGGCCGGGGCGGATTCGAAGCGACAGAGGCGCGCGGGGTCACGGCCCACGATGACGTCAACGCAGGAGGCGGGCTCGGAGCGCAGGGCGGCGTCGAGGGCGGAGCCGCGGCAGAGCGCCGCGACCCGCAGGCCCGAGGCCTCCGCGACGGCCGAGAGCGCGGCGGCCTCGGTGGCGGGGGCGTCCTCGCCAACCCAGGAGAGGTCGCAGGTCACGAGCGCGCTCGGCGCCGCGGCGGCGCGCTCGAGCGCGCCGGTGGCAGCAAGGCACTCGGGCACGCACGGCAGGCCGGCCGCGCGCAGGGCCTGGCGACACGCGGCCTCGGCCCCGCGCCTATCGTCCGCGACCACAAGGTGGCAGGTACGGCCGGAAGCGGCCTCGGCACGAGCGTCGGCCTCGTCAAGGAGCTCGTCCCAGGCCCCGGCGTCATGCCCCGCCCAGCCGGCGAAGCCCCAGCGGGAGCGCAGGAGGCCGGGCGCACGGTCAAGGGCCATGCCCGCCGCCTCGGCAAGCACGCTGCCCTGCCCTGCCCAGAGCGCGACGAGCAGGGGGCCGTCGCCATCCACGGCACGCTGCCAGCCTCCCAGCATGAGGAGCGCGGCCGCGTAGTCGGGACGCAGCGGCGGGATGTGCGCGGACGTGCGCGAGTCGTAGCCGCGCTGGAAGAGCGGCCCGCCCGAGAGGTCAAGCGAGACCGTCGCGCGCCGCCCGGAGAGACGCACGCCCACGGTCACGTCCGGCCACGCCGCGTTGACCATCGGCCGCGACCCGCGCTCGCGCAGGAGCCGGTCGACGATCGCGTCCTTGGTCCGCAAGGCCACGAACTGCGTGTTTCTGAGCTGGTCGTTCGTACCGTGGGCGTCCACCGCAAAGCTGGCGCCGGGCGCAAGGTGGTCTCCCCAGGCAATGGCAGAGACGCCCTCGTAGAGCGCATCGGAGTCGTGCGCGTCGATGCGGGAGAGGACGAGAAGAACGCGCGAGGCGAGGCGCGACCACAGGCACGCGCGGTACGCGTCCCGCAGCTCCCCGCCAAACGAGACCTGGCCCGAGAGGGGTCGCACCTGCGGCTCCCCGAGCGCGATCAGCTCATCGGCCAGCAGCCGCTCGAACCCCTTGGGACACGTTGCAACAAACTCCATCGGGTCACCCTTCGCCCGTTGCCAGCATTCCTGCCCATTCTCCCATGAACTCGCCCCTCCCGCTGCGGCGGCGCGGACCACATCAAATCTGGCTGCGGGTTTTTGGCACTTTTCCGCCCCTTTTCGGACCGAAAAGTGCCAAAAACCCGCAGCCAGATTTTATACACAGGACGTCGTCAGTAATATATAAGATTACGTAACTATACTTAGGAGGTAATATGAGCAAAATGGGAGACCGAGAGGTCGACATCTTCCTCCGGGAGGCGGAGCGTCGCTGGGCGTGCCTCGAGTCGCATCCCGGGCACCTGCACAGGCTGCTTGAGCGGCGCGTGCAGAACGGGGAGCTCGTCTCTCCCCTCCCACGCCTCTACGCCCGCGCCGACCTGTGGCACAGCCTCAACCCCACGATGCGAACCATCTTCATCGCGCACGGCCTCCAGAAGCTGCACCCCGACTGGGTGTTCTGCGGGACAACGGCCGCCGTCATGCACGGCCTCTCAGTCTCATGGGGAGCTCAGGGGAAGATCGAGGTCGTTGGCACCTCGGAAGGGAGAAGGGTGCGGGCGAGCGGCATAGTGCGACGCTACGTGCGCGGGGAGACCCCCGTCACCTCGTTCGAGGTACAGGTCACGCCGCTTCTGAGGACCGTGTTCGACTGCATGCGCCACCTGGGGTTTCGCGAGGGCCTAGCAGTCGCCGACTCGGCACTGCACCTCGGACTAACCACAGGCGATGCCCTCTGCACCTACGTGCGAGACATGCGCGGGGGCTACCTTGGCATCGAGCAAGCGCTCCGGACGGCACAATTCGCCGACCCGCGGCCCGAGAACGGGATGGAGTCCATCGCGCGGGCGACCATGTTCGAGCTTGGGTTCGCAAGGCCCAGCCTGCAGGTTCCCTTTGCCGACCCCATGAGTCCAGGCAGGACGTACTACGTCGACTACTGCTGGACCCTTCCGGACGGGACGATCATCATCGGCGAGCTCGACGGCGGGGAGAAGTACGTAAACCCGCTCATGAGCGGCGGCTCCCCCGCCACCGCAATGCGTCGGGAGCGGCGCCGGGAGTCGCGCATCACCATCGACCGCCCACGCATCGTGCGGTTCTCGCCCGAGGAGGCGGCCGACATCGCCTACCTCGACCGGCTCTTGGAGACCTTCGGCGTGCCCCGCGACCACAAGCCGCTCATCGCCATTCCCGCGGGGCCGCAGAGCGAGCTCGTGCCGGTTGAGGCGTATGGGCTGAAGTGACGTCCTTCTCGCCCCGCGCTTCTCGCCATATCAAATCTGGCCGCGGAGTTTTGGCACTTTTCGGTCCGAAAATGGGCTTGAAAGTGCCAGAAATCCGCAGCCAGATTTGATGCGCCGGGCGAGAAGAACCTCGAGCGGCATCGTCGCGACCCATGCCGGAAGCCGCCGGACGGGCGCGGCAGACCTTACGGCCTAGCGCTTCTCGTAGAACGCGTGGAGGTCGCGGCCCATCGCCTCGAGCGTGGGCTCGTCCACGTAGGACATGTGACCGCAGCCGTAGAGGTGCCAGCTCACGCGGCTCTTGAGCGCCGGCGAGAGGAACTGGCAGCTCATGTCATGCACGACGTTCCACCACGTGGTGGCAGCGTCGTAGCGGCCGCCGAGGATGGCGAGCTTGAGCGTGGGGTTGCGCCTGAGCGCCACGGCCACGTCCAGAGAGACGTTGGGCGTGGCCACCCGGCCGAGCCCCGGCTCCTCGTGGCTCCAGTCCCACCCCGCGTTGACCTTCTCGTAGTTGTTGGAGAGATAGCGCGCCGGGCCATGGAAGCCCAGCTCGTCGGCGCAGAAGCGCCGGAAGGCGCGCACCCACGGCCCCTCGACGGCGTCGTCGGCCGCGTCCTCGCCCGCGATCCAGGTGTCATAGCCCTGCATGGGCGAGGGGGCGTCGGACGAGAAGCGCGTGTCAAGGCGCCCGCACACGCGCCCCTCCGCCGCGAGCAGGTGCGTGCGGAAGTCAAGCAGGTCGACCCGCAGGTGGCGCGCCAGGATGTGCTCGGCCGGAAGACCGACGAAGGTGGCCATCCGCTCGGCCACGGCGCGCTCGCGCGCCTCGTCGAGCCGGTCGCCGCGCAGGAGCGCCGGCGCCAGCTCGTCCTCCGCGAAGGCGAGCGCGCGCTCGAACCACTCGTCCTCGCCCACGCCGGCGCCCGCCTTGCCGAAGAACTGCGCCGTGGCGGCAAAGGTGGGCATCATGCCCAGGTAGTAGAGGTCGTCGCCCGGATTGAGGAGCCCGGCGATGTTGAAGACCGCCGAGAGCATGACCACGCCCGTCAGCTGGACGCCGCGCTCTGCGAGCAGGCGCATGAGGACGGCGTTGCGCACGGTGCCGTAGGACTCGCCGAAGAGGTAGAGCGGGCTCGACCAGCGGCCGTTCTCCGTGAGCCACGCGCAGATGGCCCTCGCGAAGGCGTCGGCGTCGCCGTCGGTGCAGAAGATCTTCTTGGGGTCGGCGTCCTCGGCAAGGACCGACCAGCCGGTGCCGAGCGCGTCCAGGAACACCACGTCGGACTCGACGAGCAGCGTGTGGGGGTTGTCCTCGACGGGCGCGTCGGCGCGCACGTGGGAGACGCCGTCGGTGGCCACGCGCCTGGGGCCGATGCCGCCAAAGTTGACGGGCACCGAGCACGACCCCGGTCCGCCGTTGTAGGCAAAGGTCACGGGCCGGGACGCGTCCGCACGGCCCTCCCCGTCAACCGCCACGTAGGAGAGCGAGAACATCCTTCCCAGAAGGACCCCCGCGTCGTCGCGCACCTCAAGATGGGCGGCCGTCGCCTCGTAGTCGATCGTGCGCTCCCCGTCCGTCCACGCAAGGCGCGCCGACGCCGGCGCGGGGACGTCCGTCGCCCGGTCCGCCGGCACGCTCGCATAGGTGCCCCTGACCGCGCCCTGGGTCGCGGGGGCCGTGACCGCGCCCTCGTTCTTCTCGTCCGCCATAAGCCTCTCCTTCCTCGTAAGCGCTCCGTCAGGGCCATTCTAGCCCCGCTTCGGTCGGCCCTGCGCCCGACACAAGCGTTACACTTGTGCGACACGGTCTCGCCGTGTGGTCCGAACGCAAACATTGTCCCAGGAGCCTCCATGAACGAACGCAGCCACCCCGCCGCCCCGGCAGTCGCCCACCAACGGGCAAAGAGCGCCGGAATCCCCCTTTCCGCCGCCATGCTCTTGGTCACGCTGGGCGTGGTCTACGGCGACATCGGAACGAGCCCGATGTACACCCTGAAGGCGATCATCGCCGGCAACGGCGGGCTTGCCACCATGTCCGAGGACGTCGTCCTGGGCGCGCTCTCCCTCATCATCTGGACGCTCACGCTCATCACCACGGTCAAGTACGTGCTCGTGGCCATGAAGGCGGACAACCACAACGAGGGTGGCATCTTTGCGCTCTACAGCCTCGTCAAGCGCTGCGGCCGCTGGCTCATCATCCCGGCCATGATCGGCGGCGCGGCGCTTCTGGCCGACGGCATCCTCACCCCGGCCGTGACCGTCACCACCGCCATCGAGGGCCTCCGAACGGTCGACTTCTTCTATCAGATCATCGGTGACAACCAGAAGATCGTCGTCGCCGTGGTCATCTGCATCCTCTGCGTCCTCTTCTTCCTGCAGAAGGTGGGAACCTCCAAGATCGGCAAGGCCTTCGGCCCCATCATGACGCTGTGGTTCCTCTTTCTCGCCGTGGCGGGCCTTCCGCACATCTTCGAGAACTTCGGCGTGCTGCGCGCCCTCAACCCCGTCCGCGGCATCACCTTCCTCTTTGACGGCAACCTCAACGCGGCCGGCGTCATGGTGCTCGGCAACGTCTTCCTCTGCACCACGGGCGCCGAGGCCCTCTACTCGGACATGGGCCACGTGGGCAAGTCGAACATCTACGTGAGCTGGCCCTTCGTAAAGGTCTGCCTCATCCTCAACTACCTGGGCCAGGGCGCGTGGATCCTCGCGAGCAACGGGTCGGCCGACCTCATGGCCATCCCTGACCTCAACCCGTTCTTCCAGATGCTGCCCGAGGCCTTCCGCGTCTTTGCCATCGTGCTCTCCACCTTTGCGGCCATCATCGCCTCCCAGGCGCTCATCACGGGGTCCTTCTCGATCGTCTCCGAGGCCGTGCGCCTTGACCTCATGCCGCACATGAAGATCAACTACCCCTCCGAGACCAAGGGGCAGATCTACATCCCCATGGTCAACAACGTCATGTGGGTCGCCTGCTGCTGCGTGGTGCTGTTCTTCCAGACCTCGGCGCACATGGAGGCGGCCTACGGCTTGGCCATCACGGTGACCATGCTCATGACCACGGTGCTGCTGTTCACCTATCTGTCCCGCGTCCGCAGGCGCCTGCCGCTCGCCATCCCGTTTGCGGTCTTCTTTGGCGCCATCGAGCTCATGTTCTTCTTCTCGAGCCTCACGAAGTTCTTCCACGGCGGCTACGTGACCGTGATCATTGCGGCGGCCATCTTCCTCGTCATGTATGTCTGGCGCCGCGGCACGGCCATCGAGCGCACGCAGACCATGTTCCTGCCCGTGAGCAAGTACCTCGACCAGATCTTCGACCTCAGCCACGACGAGTCCTACCCGCTGCTTGCCGACAACCTGGTCTTCCTCACCAACGACTCGTCCTTCGACAAGCTCGACCGTGACATCCTCTACTCGATCCTCGACAAGCAGCCCAAGCGCGCCAAGGCCTACTACTTCCTCAACGTCCAGGTCACCGACGAGCCCTTCACGCACGAGTACCTCGTCGACGACTTTGGCACGGACTTCCTCTTCAAGATCCAGCTGCGCCTGGGCTTCAAGGTCAACCAGCGCGTGAACACCTACCTCTACCAGATCGTCGCCAACCTGGTGGAGTGCGGGCAGATCGCGCCGCAGAACCACAAGTACTCGATCTACCGCGAGCCGAGCGTGGTCGGCGACTTCCGCTTCTGCCTCATCCGCAAGACCCTCTCCCCCGAGACCGAGATCTCCGGCCTCAACCGCCGGTGCATGGAGCTCAAGTACTTCATCCGCAGCCTCTGCGGCTCGCCCGCGCGCTGGTACGGCCTCGAGAACTCGAGCCTGCTCTTCGAGTACGTGCCCCTGTTCTCCAAGACCAAGCGCCAGCACAAGCTCACCCGCATCTCGCTCGACGCCGAGCGCCGCGCCGTCGCGAGCGGCGAGACCGCGACGGAGGGGTCGCCGGACTCGGAGGACGAGGAGGACATCTTCTCCGTGCGCATGCGCGAGGACCGCGAGCGCTCCGTCCAAGAGGCCAACCAGAGCGTCGTGGGCGGCGACACCGCGAGCTTCAAGCCGCTCCTCGTGGACGACGAGGAGGAAGAGCCCGAGGAGGAGGGAACGGACCGCTAGCACCCCCTCCGTACCGACAAGGGCGCCGTGGCAGACCGAGCTGCCACGGCGCCCTTTTTTCTGGCACGCTGCCCCGTCACCCCTGTCTCTGACAGAGGCGACGGGGCCATCTGTCACGAGACGCGCTCGGCGATGGGAATATAGGCGTCGGGGTTGGGCATGACGGAGTTGTAGGCCGGACGGATGATGCGCCCGGCTCCGTAGAGCTCCTCCATGCGGTGGGCCGCCCAGCCGGCAAGGCGCGCCATGGCAAAGATCGGCGTGAAGAGGTCCTGCGGGATGCCGAGCATCGAGTACACGAAGCCCGTGTACATGTCGATGTTGGTGGAGATGGGCTTGGTGATGCCGCGGACGTCGCGCATGACCTGGGGCCCCAGCCGCTCGATGCTCGCAATGAGGTCGAGCTTCTCCACCTGGCCCTTCTGCTCGGCGAGCCTTCGGGCGTACTCGCGGATGATCTCTGCGCGCGGGTCGGTCTTGGTGTAGACGGCATGACCCAGGCCGTAGAGGAGGCCCGCGCGGTCAAAGGCCTCCTTGCGCAAGATCTTGCCGAGGTAGTCCGCCACCTCGTCGTCGTTGTCCCAGTTGCGCACGTGCGCGGCGACGTCCTCGATCATGTCGCCGGCCTTGAAGTTGGCGCCGCCGTGCTTGGGGCCCTTGAGGGAGCCGATGGCCGCGGCGTAGGCGGAGTAGGCGTCGGTCCCGGAGGACGAGAGCACGCGCGTGGTGAACGTGGAGTTGTTGCCGCCGCCGTGCTCGGCGTGCAGGATGAGCATGACGTCGAGCAGCATGGCCTCCTCGTGCGTGAAGCCCTCCTCGCTGCGCAGGACGTCGAGCACGGTCTCCGCCATGGAGTAGCCCTCGCGCATGGGCGGCACGAGCAGGCGCTCGTCGTTCTGCTCGGCCACGTGCGCGGCGTGCGCCACGGCGGCCGTCCGCGGCCAGCGGCCGAGGAGCGACAGCGCGACGTCGACCTCGTGGGTGGGCGAGGTGTCGTCCGGCGTGGGGTCGAAGGCGTAGAGCAGAAGCGTCGCGCGCTGGAGCACGTTCATGATGCTGTGGCTGTAGGTGGCGCGCGGGAACAGCCCCAGGTAGCCCTCGGGCAGCTGCTTGCGCGCGTCGACGCGGGCGCGGAAGTCATCGAGCTCCTCGAGGGTGGGGAGGCGCCCGGAGATGAGCAGGTAGGCGACCTCCTCGTAGCCAAAGCGATCCTCGGCCTGCGCGGCGCTGATGAGCTCGTCGACGCCGTAGCCGCGGTAGATGAGGCGCCCGTCGTCGGGCTCGATGCCGTGGTCGGTCTTGTTGTAGCCGTGGACGTTGGAGATCGTGGTGAGGCCCACGAGCACGCCCGAGCCGTCGGCGTTTCTCAGGCCGCGCTTGACGTCGTACTTCTGGTAGAGCTCCGGGTCGACGGCGTCGACGTTCTCGAAGCCGTGGTAGAGCCCGTCGGAGACGGGTGGCGTCCCCAGCCCCACGGAGGGCATGGGATAGGCGTCCGAGACATGCTCGAAGGCGGGCGTCTCACGGGGGGTGAGAATGGCCTTGCCGACCCCCTTGGGAATCCTAATCATGGGCAGGTCCTCTCTCTTCTCGTGAGCCAGGCCTGCCCAGAGGGCCTGCCCCTGGCTCGTCTTCCGCTAGAGGCGGTACATGAACCTGAAGACCTCCTCGCGCTGGAGGTTGATCTGGACGCCGAGGCTCTCGGCGAGGGCGTCAAGGGCGCCCCTCAGCTCGGAGAACTCGGCCCCGCCCAGGTCCACGAGCATCGTCATGGTGAAGGTGCCCTGCAGGATGGTCTGGGAGATGTCCAGGATGTTGGCCGCACGCTCGGAGAGCGCACCTGCGACGGCGGCGACGATGCCAGGTCGGTCGCTGCCCAGGACAGTGATGATGGCGCGGCTCTCGGCGGCCTCGGTCGTCTCCTGCACGTCTGCTGCCATGTGCGCTTCCTCCTCGTGGATGCGGGTGTAAGGGGTATCCCATTTTACGGGCCGCCGCACGAGCTACACAGCACCCACATGCATTCGCGTCAAAGTCGTAACGCTTCCGCCAACGGGAAAGCTCGCTCAAAGTCACGTTTTATGGCGCAAAACCGTGACTAGAAGCGAGCTTTCCGCGCAATCTGGCGAGAAGGGCCCCGGTCCAGAGGGCAACCGGGAACAGGGCTAGTTCTCCGAGGGATCCTCCCCCATGCGCTGCTGGAAGAGCACCGCCACGTCCTCCGGCGTGACGCCCAGCGCCACGGAGAGCTCCAGGCAGGAGCGCTCACGGGCCTGCTTGAGGATGCGCTCGTAGGCGACGGGCGGCTTCTTGTTGCGCTCCGAGAGCCCGGCGATGCGGGCGCGGAAGGTCTTCACGATCCTTACCGAGTCGCGGCACGAGCCCGTGCGGATCTCCTGCCTGAAGTGCTCCTCCTCAAGGGAGACGTTGCGCGCCTGGTACGGGTCGACGTCCATGGCCGGGTAGTCGTCGATGATCTTCTCGGCCTCGTCGCGCGAGAGCACGGGGCGCAGGCGATCCTCGCTGGCAACGGGAAAGCTGATGTGGACGGGATGGCGCTGGCCCACCGGAAGCAGCTGGTAGAGGGCCTCGGGACTGTCCGTCACATCCTTCACCTGGCAAACGCCCTGACCCGGGTGGACGATGTAGTCACCAATGGCATACATGTGCATGCTCCTTTCACTTCGTGCCAGTATAGCACGAAAAAGGGGCATTTTATGCCGTTTGCGGATAGAGACTTGCGCACAGCCCCTATTCTCGGTATTTTTTTGCGTTTTCCTTACAAAACCGAGAAGGACCTGAACGGTCCGAGGCCCAGGAGCGCGCGGGCGCCGGCCGACGCTAGTCGACGATGGTGACCTTGGTGATCTTGGGCTGGTTCTCGGGGGCGACGGTCCCGTTGGAGTCCTCGACCGGCGTGTTCTCGCAGATGGCGTCCACGACCTCCATGCCCGAGGTCACGTTTCCGAAGGCGGCGTACTGCCCGTCGAGCGAGGAGGTGGTCTCCTGCATGATGAAGAACTGGGAGCTCGCGGAGTCGGGGTCGCTCGAGCGGGCCATGGAGATGGTGCCGCGCACGTGGGGGATGTTGTTCTCGACGCCGTTGTCGGAGAACTCGCCCAGGATGTTCCTCTCGGCCCCGCCCGTGCCGTCGCCGTTGGGGTCGCCGCCCTGGATCATGAAGCCCTCGATGATGCGGTGGAACGTGAGGCCGTCGTAGAAGCCGTCCTCGGCGAGGTGGCAGAAGTTGGACACCGTGATGGGCGCCACGTTGGCGTTAAGGGCAACCTCGATGGTGCCGTAGCCCTCGACCTCTATCGTGGCGTGGTGGACGCCCGTGGCGTAGGGGTCGTCCGCGTCGACGGAGCTCACGACGTCCTCGCTGGCGGCAGGGGCGTCCTTTTGCCCCTCCTCCCCCGACGTCTTGCCCGGGCCCGCCTGCGAGCAGCCCGTCCCAAAGACGAGGACGCACGCCACGAGGGCGACGGAGAGGATGCCGAGAAGGGCGGTGAGCCCGGGCCTGACGGAGCGCTTCATGGGAGTCCTTTCTTTCCGGTTTCCTTGGGGAGCTTATCGCGCGGCGGCAGACGGGCGCAAGGCCCGCGACGCCGCGGCCGAGACGAGCGCGGTCACCACCGCCGGCACGACCCAGCCCAGCCCCACGTCGGAGAGGGGCAGGAGGTCGAGGGGCGTCCACGCGTGCGGCGCCACGGCCGAGACGAGCGCCTCGAGCGTGCCGATCGTGCCGGTCACGCCGACGGTCCAGGGCCAGACGGCGGGCACGGCGTCGCAGGCGCGCCGGAGCATCCCCATGGCCACGAGCACGATGGCAACGGGGTACATGGCGCCGAGAAGCGCCGCGGAGAAGGCGATGATGGCGTCGAGCCCCAGGTTGGAGACCACGCACGAGAAGAGCGCGAAGGCGAGGGCGCAGCCCCGGTAGCTCACGCGGGGAAGCTCCTCGGCGAAGTAGCTCCCGCAGCAGCTGATGAGGCCGATGCAGACGTTGAGACAGGCGAGGAGGAAGATCGCGGCCACCACCACGGTGCCCGCGACCCCAAAGTGGGCCGTCGCGGAGGCGGTGATGACGACGGCGCCGTTGGTGGCGTCCGCAAGCTCGCCCGAGAGCTCCACGCCGACGGCGCAGAGCCCGCCGTAGACCGCCATCATGAGAGCGCCCGCGACCACCCCGGCGCGACAGACCTCGCGCATGACGCCGGACGGCTCGCTCACGCCAAGCGCCCGGACGTTGGTGGCGATCACGAGGCCGAAGGTAAGCGAGGCGAGCAGGTCCATGGTCTGGTAGCCCGTGAGGAACCCCTGGACGGCGGCGTTGCCGTCATACGGGGCCACGGGTGCCGGGAGGGCCCCCGCCGCGCCGCCGGCAAGCGACGCCACCGCGGCCGACACCACGGCCACGATGAGGAGGATGAGCGCGGGCCCGGTCACGCGGCCGAGCAGGCGCGTGAGCCTGCCCGGGTGGAGGGCCAGGGCAAACGCCAGGGCGAAGAAGGCCACGGAGAACGCGAGGCGCGCCGTGGCGAGGGGGAGCTCGGCGGGAAGCAGCGGCGCCAGCATCTCAAAGGCCGTGGACGCCGTGCGCGGGATGGCCAGACACGGGCCGATGGCCAGGTAGACCAGGGCAACGAAGGCGCGGGCAAACGTCGGGTGCACGCGCGCGGCGAGCTCGCGCAGGGTCCCCGAGAGCGCCACGGCCACGATTCCCAGGACGGGCAGGCCCACGCCGGTGACGAAGAAGCCCAGGACCGCCGGCACGCTCGCCGCGCCCGCGCGCACGCCCAGAAGCGGCGGGAGGATGAGGTTTCCCGCCCCGAAGAACATCGAGAAGAGCGTCACGCCGACGGAGATCGACTGCCGGGGCGCAAGCGACGCGGAGCCGGCCCCGGCCCCCGAGGCCGCCGTCACTGCACCGTCGCGCAGCAGGAGGTCACCCAGCCGAGCAGGTTGGCGGTGGCCGTGCCGGAGCGCTCGGCGAGAACGTGGCCCTGGCCCCAGACGGGCGTGTAGGCGACGTCTGCGACCCCATCGTACTTGCGCAGGGCCAGCGTGAGGTTGAGGGCGCCGCAGGGGGCCGTGTCGGTGTCGAAGAGGCCCTCGTTGATGCGCCAGTGAGGGGCGACCGTGGCCTGCCCGTACCCCTCGTAGTGGCCGCTCAGCCAGAAGAGGGGGTTCATCAGCGCGACGCGCGTGACCATGTCCGTCTCGAGCGCGTCGACCTTCTCGAGGTCGTCGACCCAGGACGTCTCGAAGGAGGGGTCCCATCCCTCGAGGGCGGCGTAGGCGTCCACGTTCTGCTCGACGAGGTCGCGGACCATCGCGTCGAAGTGCAGCGTGGACTCCTCGCCGATGCCAAAGAGCTGGTTGGTCCGAGAGCTGCGGTCCGGGAGGTCGAAGGGGGACGCCGCGAGCTCGGCGGGGCGCAGGTTGAGCGCAAAGTCGCGCAGGCTCGAGACGGAGACGCTCTGGGAGCGGAGGTTGTAGTTGATCCACCAGGAGGAGGACTGGCTGTTGAGCGCGGCAAAGTAGTTCTGCGCGGAGTCGTAGATGGTCGACTGCACCTGGGCCACGCCGGCAAGCGCCGAGGCCGCCTCGGCGGCCGGCGCGTCAGCGGCCGCGCCGCCCTCGGCCTGGTCGCCCGCGGGCGCGCCCGAGCCGTCGTCGGCCGTACCCGAACCGTCGTCGGCCTGGCTGCCGACGCCCGTGGCCGGGGCGAGGCCCTGCGTGGCGGCCTCGGATGCGCGGGTGGCGGCGAGGTTGGGGTCGCCGGGGAAGGAGGGCTCGTCGAGCCGCTGGGGCGTGTAGGTGTAGGGGAAGCTCGTGTTCTGGACGAAGTTCGTGGCGGCCTCGTCGATGGTGCTCAGGAGCTCGCGGGCGTAGGAGCCCATCGTAAAGGCGCCGGCCTCCGTCTCGTCGAGCGTGAGCTGGGTGTCGTCGGCGTCGCGCAGGTCCATCTGGTTGACCCAGGCGCCGAAGGAGGCGGCGAGCCCCTGGGAGAGCGCCCGCGTCCAGGTGCCCTCGGCGCGCGTGGCGTCGGACGCGTACTGGCCCATCGCCCACTCGTATGCCGCGTCGGCGGTGTCGAAGGAGGTCACCGGACACCACGACGCGCTGCCCGCGACGTCGTCGGAGATGGCGTTGCCCTCGGCATCGTGCGTGACGGCGCCGATGGAGGCGAGGTAGGGGTCAAAGGCCGCCGCGCCACCCGAGGAGCCGAGCACGGCGCTCACGCCGCCGCCCGCACCAAAGCCAAAGACGAAGACGCGCTCGGTGTCACACGGCAGCACGGCCGCGTTGTAGCGCAGGTAGCGGATGGCGGCCTTGAGGTCCACGACCGGCCACGGGGAGCCGCCCGGGAAGAGCTCGTCGGAGCCCGAGGCGGTGTCGTAGCCCGCCGAGCGCCCGCGGAAGCCCGCGTACACGTAGACGCAGCCGGCCTCGAGGTAGGGCGCGAGGCCCGTGTAGCCGTAGGCCGTCGGGCTCATCTGGGCGGAGAGCGTGCCCGTGTTGATGGGCATGAGGACGGGGGCGGTGGAGGGGGTGAAGCTGCCCACCACGGCCTTCTCGTTCACGGTGCAGGTGTAGGTGTCGCCGTTCTTCTCGCCCGTGAGGTAGGCGCCGGGCACAAAGACCGCGAGGGACTCGTAGGTCGTGGTCGCGGGCTTGGTGCAGTAGGTGAGCCCGAGCTGGTAGTAGACGTCGTTGTCCTCGTCGTAGCGCCACTTGGAGGCGTCGAGGGCCAGGCCCTTGAACTCCTCGAGGTCGACGGAGGGGTCCTGCTCGCCCGGGGTCTCCGGCGCGGGCTCGGGGGCCCGCTCGGCAGGCGTGCACGCGCTCAGCCCCACGGCCGTCCCCACGGAGGCCAGTGCGAGAAACTCTCTTCGTGTGCAGCCCATCGTTCCTCCTTGCGTGCGCTCGCGGTTTCGCGGGTACTATTGTACCAACGGGCCCCGACGCGCCGCGCGAACGCACGCGGACCACACACGCGGCGCGGACCGCCTCGGCCCGCGACACTGACGCCCACCGCCCACCTACCCCCGGGAGGTCCCATGTTCGGCAGAAAAGACACCACCGGCCACCAGGCGCCCGAGGGCGCCGTCCGCCTGGCGCTGCGCTTTGTGGGGCAGGTCCAGGGGGTGGGCTTTCGCTGGACGAGCGCGCTCGTGGCCAAGCGGCTCGAGCTCACGGGCTGGGTGCGAAACGAGCTCGACGGCTCCGTGACGGCAGAGATCCAGGGCACGCCCGAGCACGTGGGCGCATTCTTCTCGCAGATGCTCGAGGAGTACCGCCACCGCCCGATCAGCTACGTCATCTCCGACCGCGAGGACATCCCGGTTGTCCCCGACGAGCGTCGCTTCCAGGTGCGCTACTAGCGGGGCGCGCTGACGGCACGCCCTAAAACCCTCGCATGCCGGGCGAGGCCTTGTCGGCCGTTGTCGGTTGCTAACATAAAAAAGAAGCAGGCCAAGAAGCTAAGCTGCTTCCTGACCTGCGAAAGTTCTGGTGGCGGGGAAGGGAGTCGAACCCCTGACACGGGGATTTTCAGTCCCCTGCTCTACCAACTGAGCTACCCAGCCATTTGGTGCGCGGACTACTATACCAAACTCTCCGCTCGTGTCAAAGAACTTTTTTCGTCAGCCGGGGCGGGCGGGCCTCCCGTCGAGAAGGGCACCGATCACGCGCCGCTAGAACGCGCCCCCGCCGCCTCCGCCGCCGAAGCCGCCC
>NZ_NFIU01000019.1 GCF_002159535.1 Olsenella sp. An290
GCCATAGTCTGAGCTGCGGCCCCCGGCGGATAGCCGGGGGCCGCAGCTCAGACTATGGCGTCAGCGCTTACGCGTCGGCGTAGAGGTCCTTGAGCTTGAGGAGGTGCGCATAGCGAGCCATGGCGGCCTCCTCGTTCTCCGCGAAGAGCTCCTTGGCGCGCTCGGGGAAGGAGCGGGTGAGCGAGGCGTAGCGGGCCTCGTTCATGAGGAAGTCCTGGTACCCGCCCTGCGGCTCCTTGGAGTCGAGGGTGAACTTCTTGCCGGTCGGGGCGGCCGGGTTGAAGCGGAAGAGGTTCCAGTAGCCGCACTCCACGGCCTTCTTCATCTCGGCCTGGCAGTTCTGCATGCCACCCTTCTTGATGGAGTGCATCTCGCAGGGGCTGTAGCCGATGATGAGGGACGGGCCGTCGTAGTTCACGGCCTCCTGGATGGCCTTGAGGGTCTGCGTGGGGTTGGCGCCCATGGCAACCTGCGCCACGTAGACGTAGCCGTAGGACATCGCGATCTCGGCGAGGCTCTTCTTCTTGGTCACCTTGCCGGAGGCGGCGAACTGGGCCACCTGGCCGATGTTGGAAGCCTTGGAGGCCTGGCCGCCGGTGTTGGAGTAGACCTCGGTGTCAAAGACGAAGACGTTCACGTTGTGGCCGGAGGCGAGGACGTGGTCGAGGCCGCCGAAGCCGATGTCATACGCCCAGCCGTCGCCGCCGAAGATCCA
This sequence comes from Olsenella sp. An290, assembly GCF_002159535.1. Lineage (GTDB taxonomy): Bacteria > Actinomycetota > Coriobacteriia > Coriobacteriales > Atopobiaceae > Thermophilibacter. Next base: position 716 of record NZ_NFIU01000019.1, read on the forward strand.
GAAGGCCTTCTTGGTGAGGTAGGCCTTGTCGGCGAGGATGGCCTTGGCGGTGGAGCACTCGGCCTTCTCGAGCTCGGCAACGTAGGCGGCAGCGGTGGTCTTGCTGGCCTCGGTGTCGGTGCGGGCCTCGAGCCAGGCGGTCGCGGCCTCCTTCAGCGCGTCGGAGGCGCAGTCGGACTTGAGGAGCTCCTCGGTCTCGGCGACGAGCTTGTCCTGGACGGCGTCGTAGCCCAGCGCCAGGCCAAGGCCGTGCTCGGCGTTGTCCTCAAAGAGGGAGTTGTTCCACGCCGGGCCGTGGCCGCAGGCGTTGACCGTGAAGGGCGAGGTCGCGGCCGGGTTGCCCCAGATCGAGGAGCAGCCGGTGGCGTTGGAGATGAACATGCGGTCGCCACAGACCTGCGTGACGAGGCGCGCGTACGCGGTCTCGGCGCAGCCGGCGCAGGAGCCGGAGAACTCGAGATAGGGCTTGGCGTACTGGCTGCCCTTGACGTTGGCGGCGATGAGCTCCTTCTTCTCGGAGACCTTGTTCACCGCATAGTCCCACACGGGAGCCTGGTCGAGCTCGGACTCCTGCGGAACCATGGTGAGGGCGTCCTTCGGGCAGACCTTGGCGCAGTTGGTGCAGCCCATGCAGTCGAGCGGGGAGACGGCCATGGTGAAGGTGTAGCCGGTGCCCTTGGGAACGGTGAGGTCAAGACGACGCATGTTCTCGGGTGCGGCGGCCTGCTCCTCGGCGTTCATGACGATCGGGCGAATCGTGGCGTGCGGGCACACGAACGAGCACTGGTTGCACTGGATGCACTTGGACTCGTCCCAGTGCGGCACCATGACGGCGACGCCGCGCTTCTCGTACGCGGAGGCGCCGAGCTCAAACTGGCCGTCGGCAACGTCGACGAACTTGGAGACGGGCAGGGAGTCGCCGTCCATGCGGTTGATGGGCTCCATGAGCTCCTTGACCTGCTTGACGATGGCCTCGCGCCCCTCAAGGGTGAGCTCGACCTTCTCGTCGGCGGCGTCGGCCCAGTCGGCGGGCACCTCGAACTTGCGGTAGGCGGTGGCGCCGGCGTCGATGGCCTTCCAGTTGGCCTCGACGATGGACTGGCCCTTCTTGGCGTAGGACTTCTCGGCGGCGGCCTTCATGTACTCGATGGCGTCGGCCGCGGGAAGAACCTGCGCGAGCGAGAAGAACGCGGACTGGAGCACCGTGTTGGTGCGCTTGCCCATGCCGACCTTCTCCGCCAGGTCGATGGCGTCGATGAGGTAGACGTTGATGTTGTTCTTGGCGATGTAGCGCTTGGCCACGGCCGGCATGTGGGAGGCGAACTCCTCGTCGGACCACTGGCAGTTCACGAGGAACGTGCCGCCCGGCTTGACGTCGCGGACCATCGGGAAGCCCTTGACGATGTAGCTCGGGTTGTGGCAGGCCACGAAGTTGGCCTTGTTGATGTAGTACGGCGAGCGGATCGGGGAGTCACCGAAGCGCAGGTGCGAGATGGTGACGCCGCCGGTCTTCTTGGAGTCGTACTGGAAGTAGGCCTGGACGTACTTGTCGGTGTGGTCGCCGATGATCTTGATGGAGTTCTTGTTGGCGCCCACGGTACCGTCGCCGCCGAGGCCCCAGAACTTGCACTCGATCGTGGAGGGGTCGGCCGTGTTGGGGGCGTCCGGGTCCATGGGGAGGGACAGGTTGGTGACGTCGTCCACGATGCCGATGGTGAACTCGCGGGCGGGCACGTCCTTCTCGAGCTCCTTGTAGACGGCGAAGGCGGCTGCGGGCGGCTCGTCCTTGGAGCCGAGGCCGTAGCGGCCGCCGACCACGGTGACGCCGTCCTTGCCGGCCTCGTAGAGGGCGGTGATGACGTCCTGGTAGAGGGGCTCGCCGATGGAGCCGGGCTCCTTGGTGCGGTCGAGCACGGCGATCTTCTTGACCGTGGCGGGCAGCGCGGCCACGAAGTCCTCGACGGACCACGGACGGTACAGGCGGACCTTCACGAGGCCGACCTTCTCGCCCTTGGCGGTCAGGTAGTCGATGACCTCCTCGAGGGTGTCGCAGAAGGAGCCCATGCAGACGACCACGCGCTCGGCGTCATCGGCGCCGTAGTAGTCGAAGAGGTGGTAGCTCGTGCCGAGCTTCTCGTTGATCTTGTCCATGTAGGCCTGGACCACGGCGGGAAGCGCGTTGTAGGCACCGTTGCAGGCCTCGCGGTGCTGGAAGAAGATGTCGCCGTTCTCGTGGGAGCCGCGCGCGTGCGGGTGCTCCGGGTTGAGAGCGTGGTCGCGGAACGCCTGGACGGCGTCCATGTCCAGCATCTCCTTGAGGTCGTCGAAGTCCCAGACCGCGACCTTCTGGATCTCGTGCGAGGTGCGGAAGCCGTCGAAGAAGTTCAGGAACGGCACCTTGCCCTCGATGGCGGCGAGGTGGGCCACCGGCGCGAGGTCCATGACCTCCTGGACGTTGCCCTCGGCGAGCATGGCAAAGCCGGTCTGGCGGCAGGCCATGACGTCGGAGTGGTCGCCGAAGATGTTGAGCGCGTGGGAGGCCACGGTACGGGCGGACACGTGGAAGACGCCCGGCAGGCCCTCGCCCGCGATCTTGTACATGTTGGGGATCATGAGGAGCAGGCCCTGCGACGCCGTGTAGGTCGTCGTGAGGGCGCCGGCGCCGAGCGAGCCGTGGACGGTGCCCGCGGCGCCCGCCTCGGACTCCATCTCGACGACCTTGACCGGCGTGCCGAAGACGTTCTTCATGCCCTGAGCGGCCCACTGGTCAACGTGGTCGGCCATGGGGCTGGACGGGGTGATCGGGTAGATGCCCGCCACCTCGGTGAACGCATACGAGACGTACGCCGCCGCCTCGTTGCCGTCCATGGACTTAAACTTACGCGCCATATCCTCTCCTTCGTACCGGTCTTCCTGGGGACCCCCATGGCCCCAGGCTGCCCTCACTCATGAAGCGCATGACTGAGTTGGGCCCAAGGCCCATGCATGCTGACAGTGTACTCCGCCGAGGGCACTTTTATTCCTACGTTCTCCCGAGAATCCGTGAACTGACGGTTTTTCTCCGAGAAACGCGTCGCGAAAAAACGCGCTGGTAAAATACCTCAAAAGTCTAGGGATTAGTCCTGGGGGCAACGACGCAACGTCACCTTTGGCGGCGGCTCCCGAGGAGCTTTTCGTAGCCGGCACGGAAGCGCTCGGCGCGGGGGCCCGCGGCGTCCGAGGCGGGCACGATGCCGTGCTCGTCCGAGGCGAGAAAAACCTCGTCATAGGCGGCCGATCCCGCGAGCACCTCGGCGGCGAGGCACGCGCGACGTTCCACGGGAAACCCAAGGGTCCGCGCAAGGTCCAGCATGAGGCTCGCGGTCCCCGAGGGGCGCTCGCCCTCGCCGCGGCCCCAGACGAGCGCGTCGCCGCGCACGAGCCAGAGCGACTCCGGCGCGACGCCCGTGCGCTCCGCCTCCGTCGCCGCGGCCGCGGCGCGCTCGGCGAGCACCGAGGTGGTCCGCGGAACGAGGGGCTCGTAGGGACCCACCGTCATGGCGGCGCGACCGCCCTCGTCCATCACCACCATGAGGACGCCGTCGGGATGGGCAAAGGCCCCGTCCGCGAGCGTCCACTCGATGTGCTGCTTTGCCCAGGCAACGAGCTGCGGCGAGACGGGGCGCCCGCAGACGAGCCGCTGCCCCAGCGCGCGCAGGTGCCGGTTCTCGAGCGGGAGCTCACGAGACGCAAGGCGCCACCTGCAGACAAGCGACGGGGTCCCCAGCGTGAAGTCGTCGGTGAACGGTCGTGTGGCACGGGCGTTGTCCATGTGGCCCCCTCTGGGTAGGGACGCCCCGGCGGGCGCGGGGCCGGCCGGGGCGCCTGGTTCAAAAGGGACGGGCCCCTTTTGAACGGTTGCGGTTGGCTAGTGGCGGAAGTGACGGGCGCCGGTGAAGACCATCGCGATGCCGTGCTCGTTGCAGGCCTGGACGGACTCGTCGTCACGCTTGGAGCCGCCGGGCTGAATGATGCAGGTCACTCCGTGCGCGGCGAGCACGTCGACGTTGTCGCGGAACGGGAAGAATGCGTCGGACGCGCAGGCGTAGCCGCCCTTCTCCACGCCCATGCGCTCGCAGGCCTCGTCCGCGCGCTCGCAGGCGAGCAGCGCGGAGTCCACGCGGTTGGGCTGGCCCGGGCCCATGCCGATGCCGGCCTTGCCCTTGGAGACGAGGATCGCGTTGGACTTGACGCCCTTGCAGACGCGCCAGGCAAACATGAGCTCGTCCATCTCGTCGGCCGTGGGCTTGCGCTCGGTGGGGCAGGTGAAGGTCTCGGGGTCCTCAGAGACGGAGTCCACGTTCTGCAGCAGCACGCCGCCGTCGATGGAGCGCAGCTCGTACTCGGCATGGGCGCCCACGCCGCCGGTGGCCAGCACGCGCAGGTTGGGACGCTTGGCCATGCGCTCGAGGGCCTCGGGCGTGTAGCTCGGGGCAATGATTACCTCGACGAACTGGCCGTTCTCGTCGAAGGCGTGCTCCACCAGCTCGAAGGGCACCTCGCGGTTGCAGGCGATGATGCCGCCAAAGGCGCTCTTGGGGTCGCACGCAAAGGCACGGTCGTAGGCGGTCGTGACGTCATCGGCCACGGCGGAGCCGCAGGGGTTCTGGTGCTTGAGAATCACGCAGGCCGGGCCGTCGAACTCGCGCACGAGGTTCCACGCGGCGTCCGCGTCCAGGTAGTTGTTGTAGGAGAGCGGCTTGCCCTGGACCTGCTCGGCGCCCACGAGCGGGTACTCGGAGGAGCCCAGCTCGGCAAAGTCATCCGCAAAGCGGTAGACCGCAGCCGTCTGCTGCGGGTTCTCGCCGTAGCGCAGGTCCTCGACCTTCTCCAGGTAGATGCCAAGCTCGTCGGGCGCGGCCGAGGGCTCCTCGGGCTCGCCGAACTCGGCGTCGTACTGCGTGGCCAGCCAGGAGGCGATGGCGGCGTCGTAGCAGGCCGTGGTCTCGTAGACCTTAAGCTGGAGGAAGCGGCGCAGCTCGAGCGTGGTGGCGCCGTCGTTGGCGCGCATGGTCTCGAGAATCTCCTCGTAGTCGGCCGGGTCGGAGACCACGGTCACGGCGTCGGCGTTCTTGGCGGCGGAGCGAAGCATGGAGGGGCCGCCGATGTCGATGTGCTCGATGGCGTCCGCGAAGGTGACGTCCGGCGCGGCCACGGTCTTCTCGAACTCATAGAGGTTCACGCAGACCAGGTCGATCATGCCGATGCCGTGCTCTGCGGCCTCGGCCATGTGGCGCGGGTCGTCGCGACGGGCGAGCAGGCCGCCGTGCACCTTGGGGTGCAGCGTCTTCACGCGACCGTCCATCATCTCCGGGAAGCCCGTGTACTCCTCGATCGGGACGACCTTCACGCCGGCCTCGGCCAGCACGCGCGCCGTACCGCCCGTCGAGATGACCTCGACGCCAAACTCGTCCTCGAGCGTCTTGACGAACTCGACCACGCCCGTCTTGTCCGTGACGGAGACGAGCGCTCTCTTGATGGGAGTGTCTGCCATTGCCCCTCCTTGGGATTGTCGACGACATGAGGTACCGTCTTTCTTACGATACCGCAGCCGGAGGTTAACGTGACTCAGATGTGCGACGAGTTGGTGCTGAGACCCTTTGAGAAAAGTGACTTCGAGCCCCTGGCAGAGCTCGTGGGCAGGACATGGCTCGCCGAGTTCCCGCCCGCGGCGCAGCTGGCTGCGGGGCGCGTGGAGCTCGCCCACTACCTTTCCCTCACCACCTGGTCCCTTGTTGCGGTGCGCGCGGGGGCGGTTCTGGGCGCCGTCCTGCTCTCCGAGCGTGACGCGGCGACGCCGGACGCCGCCGCGTGGGAAGAGCTTGCCTCCCGCCTTGCCACCGAGGGCGAGAAGAACCCCGAGGCAGCCGAGGCCATCCGCGTGGAGATGGACGGGGTCGCCGAGGAGGCCCGGCTCGAGCGCGCCTACGCAGAGACCGGCGCGGCGGGCACGGCGGCAACGGTGAAGCTGCTCATTGTCTCCCCGGACGCCAAGGGGCTTGGCATCGGCGGGCGGCTCTTCTCGGCGGCGGTGGACCATCTGCGGGCAACCGGTGCCGCGGGCTACCACCTCCTCACGGACGACGCCTGTGACGTGACCTTCTACGAGCACAAGGGCCTCTCGCGCGCGATGCGGCGGCGCTCCGAGGCCTTCTGGCCCGGCGTCGACCCAGCCACGGACGAGTTCTACGTCTATGTGTACGACCAGGAGCTCTAGCCGCCGGCCGGTGCGCGGCCGCTTTGCGCCGACGCCCTCCGGCAGGATGCATCTTGGGAACGTCTTCTCCGCCCTCGTGGCCTGGCTGTCCGCCCGGGCCGCGGGCGGGACGATGGTCCTGCGCATCGAGGACCTGGACCCGCGCGCCCAGAGCCGCGAGCGCGCCGAGCTCCTCATGCACGACCTTGAGTGGCTGGGCCTCACCTGGGACGAGGGCCCCCTCTACCAGAGCGAGCGCTCGGAGGTCTACGCCGAGGCGCTGGCGAGGCTCGCCGCACGGGGCCTCACCTACCCGTGCTTCTGCACGCGCGCCGAGCTCCACGCCGCAAGCGCGCCGCACGCCTCCGACGGCACGCCCGTCTACGCGGGCACCTGCCGGGACCTTGCCCCCGATGAGGTGGCGCGCCGCGCGCAGGCACGACCCCCCGCAACGCGGCTGCGCGTGCCCGATGCGGACGCTCCCGCAGGCACCGTGAGCTTCCGCGACCTTGCCTACGGTCCGCACGAGGAGGTCCTTGCCCGCGAGTGCGGGGACTTTCTCGTGCGCCGCAGCGACGGCGTCGTTGCCTACCAGCTTGCCGTGGTGGTCGACGACGCCCTCATGGGCGTCACCCAGGTGGTGCGCGGCCGCGACCTTTTGGGCTCCTGCGCCCGTCAGCTCTACCTGGGCGGCCTCCTTGGCTACCCAGCACCCGAGTTTGGGCACGTCCCCCTGCTGGTAGCGCCCGATGGCCGCCGCCTCTCCAAGCGCGAGAAGGACCTCGACCTTGGCACCCTGCGCGAGCGCGGGGTCACCCCGCGGCGCATCGTGGGCGCGCTTGCCGGGGCCGCGGGCCTTGCAGGTCCCGGGCAGGACCTCGCGCCCGACGAGCTCCTTGAGGCGTTCTCGTGGGACCGGATCGCGACGCATCGCGAGGACATCATCGTGGACGAGGCGCTTCTCGCCCGACTTTACGAGTAGGCGCCTGCGGGCGGCGGCAAGAAGCGCCCGCGCCAAGCCGACAGGCGCAGCCGCACACGCGCACCAAAAACTCGGGCGTTGTGAGTTCTGCCGTTGTGGGGTATCATGCTCCTGCACCATCTTGGAGAGCTGACCGAGAGGCCGAAGGTGCTCGCCTGCTAAGCGAGTATAGGATGCAAATCCTATCTGGGGTTCGAATCCCCAGCTCTCCGCCAGACTGATCGGGCCCGCCTTGCACCTCAAGGCGGGCCTTTCTGTTTCTCTCATAGACCCCCTTCCCCACATCTTCAACAAATTTGAGATTCCCGCTTGACGAACCCATCCAAGGCTGGCAATATATCCAACTGCACGCGGCGTTACCTCAGCTGGATAGAGGACCTGACTACGAATCAGGGCGTCATAGGTTCGAATCCTATACGCCGCACCACGCAAATTAAGGGGCTCCTTCGGGAGCCCCTTTTTTGCATGCGCGGGCTCCGACCAGTCCGAGCTCCGCCGCCTAGGCGGGCCTGAACTGAAGGCTCCCCTTGGGCCCCATGCTCGAGAACGCATAGGAGATTCCAAGCCCATCGCAAAGGTCCATGAGGTCCACGAGTCCACGCCCCTCATCGGAGAGGTAGGCCCACAGCCCCTCCTCCCCCGAGAACCCCACCCGTGCAAGCAGGTCGGACAGCGCGTCCGGCCCGATCACCATGCGCAGCCGATACTCCTCCTCACCGTAGGCGACGAGCGCCGAGGGGCCCGAAACGTCCTCCCTCACGACAAGGCTCCCTCCATCAAGCCCAACAAGCATGCGCCGCACGTCCCCCGCATGTGCAAACCTGGCAATCTCCCGCAGCTCCATTCCGTCCGCCCTTCTCTCGTCTCCCTGTGGGCAGTATAGCAGAACATCTGTTCTTGGGAACAGATGTTCTTATTCAGGTTTGCGGATTCGCCGCCACATAGCACAAGGCGGGGCCGCCCGGACATCTCCCGGGCGGCCCCGCCTGAGGTTCTTCTCGCCAGATGCGCGAGACTAGGCCTCGGGCCTGATGACCTCGACGCCTCCCATGTAGGGGCGCAGGGCCTCGGGCACCGTGATGGAGCCGTCGGCGTTCTGGTAGTTCTCCATGATGGCGGCCATCGTGCGGCCCACGGCGAGGCCGGAGCCGTTGAGGGTGTGCACGTAGCGCGTGCCCTTGAACTCGGCCGGGTCCTTGTAGCGGATGTTGGCGCGACGGGCCTGGAAGTCCCAGCAGTTGGAGCAGGAGGAGATCTCCTTGTAGGCGTTGTAGCTGGGTAGCCACACCTCGAGGTCGTAGCACTTGCACGCGGAGAAGCCGATGTCGCCGGTGCAGAGCGTGACCACGTGGTAGGGCAGCTCCAGCGCCTGGAGCACGGCCTCGGCCTCGCCGACCATGCTCTCGAGCTGGTTCATCGAGTCCTCGGGCTTGGCGAACTTCACCATCTCGACCTTGTCGAACTGGTGCACGCGGATGATGCCGCGCGTGTCGCGCCCTGCCGAGCCCGCCTCCTCACGGAAGCACGGCGTGAAGGCGGTGTACCACAGCGGCAGCTGGGAGGCATCGAGGACCTCGCCGCGGTGAAGGTTGGTGAGCATGACCTCGGCCGTGGGGATGAGGTAGAGGTCGGGGTTCACGTGGTAGAGGTCGTCCTCGAACTTGGGCAGCTGGCCCGTGCCGAAGAGGGTCTCGCGGTTGGTGATGACGGGCATCCACCACTCCTTGAAACCGGCCTTGACGTGCATGTCCACCATGAAGCTGATGAGCGCGCGCTCCATGCGCGCGCCCATGCCGCCGAGCACGTAGAAGCGGGCGCCGGCAACCTTGACGCCGCGGTCGAAGTCGATCATGCCGGTGGCCGGGCCCAGGTCCCAGTGCGCCTTGGGCTCAAAGCCGTCCGCGGCAAAGTCGCGCGGGGTGCCCCAGCGGCGCACCTCGGGGTTGTCGGAGTCGTCGCGCCCGTAGGGGACGGACTCGTGCGGGATGTTGGGGATGCGCGACACCAGGTCAAAGAGGGCGTCCTCGACCTCGCCGCGGCGGTCGTCGAGCGCGGCGATGCGGTCCTTGTTGGCGGCCACGCGCGCCTTTGCGGCCTCGGCCTCCTCGCGCTTGCCCTCGCGCATGAGCTGGCCGATCTCCTTGGAGACGGCGTTGCGCTCGGCCTGGAGCTTCTCGACCTCGGCGATGACGGAGCGGCGCTCCTCGTCAAGCTCGAAGAACTTCTCGCGGTCCCAGTGCGCGTTCTGGCGAGACTCGCAGGCCTTGTCGACGACGTCGGGATTCTCACGGACGAACTTGATGTCGAGCATGCTGGCTCCTTGCGTTGTTGGCTTGCACCCGCCGGCACGCGCGCGGCGGCTCCCCAAGTATATACTTGTGCGGACGAATTGAGACGGGGCTCGGGAGGGGCGCATGCAGGCTATCACGGACTTCATCGCATGGCTGTTCAACGACAGGATGGGCGTCATCTGCCTGATCGTGGGCGGCATCGTGCTCTGCCTGCTCATCGCCCTGCTCATGGAGCGCAAGACCAAGCAGCGCTACTTCAACCACGAGAAGTCCGAGGACGACTGGGACCTCTTCGGAGACGACGAGGAGTAGCCCCGGCGACCGCGCGGACGCGCGGCCGGCACGGCGGCCTAGCGGTGACATATTCTCAAAAATTAACGCACATAATCTGAGTTTTATCTCGTTATTCTTCTGTATTATGTGAAATGAAAACAGATTATGTGCGTTAATCAGGGGAAGGAGGCTGCCGTGCGCCTTGCCGTCAGCGGACTCACCGCCCTCCGGGCGCTGCGCGCATACCGAAGCGAGCGCAGGCGTCTCCCCCAGGCCCGCCTTGACCTCCCCAAGCCAGACCCCAGCCCCCAGCGGCGTTGGACCGCGCGCCTCATCCCCCTCGACCGGCTTGCCCTTGACGCCCCGCCGAGCGCCGAGCGCCCGATTGACGTGGTTGTCCCCGATTCCGCCCTACGGGTCAGAGGGCAGTTCTTCTCGTGCTCGGTCCGCTCCGGGGCGCGATGGCGCGGGGCGTTTGTCCCGCTGGGAGGGGGACTCTTCATTCCGTCCCCCGAGACCCTCTTCCTCGAGCTTGCCGAGGTGATGTCCCCCGAGACCCACGCCCTGCTCGGCTATGAGCTCTGCGGGACGTACTCCCGCGATGCGCGCGACCCGCGCTGCGGGGCCGTCACCCATGGCATCCCGCCCGTCACGAGCGTCGCGGACATCGAGCGCCTGCTCGACGAGGTGGGCCGCGGAACGCAGGTCATCCTCGCCCGAAGGTCGCTGAGACGCGTTGCCGACAACGCCTGGTCGGCCATGGAGGCCATCGTTGCCCTCATGGCCTGCCTGCCCGTTCACGAGTTGGGCTACGAGCTTGGGCGCGTCAGGCTGAACGTGCGGCACGACGCGCCGGCAGAGCTCGTTGCACTTGGGGGCAAGACGTCGCGCGTCCCCGACATCGAGGTCCTGGGGACGCACGTTGGGTTCAACTACGACAGCCACCAGCACCTCGACCTTGAGTCGATCGCGCGCGCCGCAGATAACGGGGACCCCTCGGAGGCGATCGCCCTTGTACGAGAGAAGCACCTTGACGATCTCAAGAGGAATCGCGAGCTCGCCGCGATGGGGCGCATTGTCCTTCCGGTCACGCCCAGCGACCTGTTTGCGCCCGGAGGACTCGACGCCGTGATGCTCGAGGCCGCCCTTTCCATCAACGCGTTTGACGGGGGTAGGGTCCTGAGCAACGTCTGGGTGGCTCTGGGGTCCGCCAGCGTCCGGCGACGGCGACAAGAGCTCGTCTGGTCGCTGCTTCCCTGGGACGCGGGGGTGGCCGTACGCGCAAAAGCGCGCCCGCTGGCGTCCGTGGCTGCCCTACCCCGAGGATTAGCGCGCCCGCTGCGACGGTTGACGCGCCGCTGTCGGGCGGCCAGCGCGCCGCCGTGGCGGCCGTCGTCCTTGCCGCGGCGATTAACGCACATTATTTGCTTTCAAGTCATATATCCGCAGGACCGCACCAAGGAAAAGTCAGATTTTGTGCGTTAATCGGGGGGGCACCATACTCGGGGCGCGCCAGAACGCCCCGGAAGGGCGCGCACGCAAAAGGCCCCGGTACTGGACCGGGGCCTCAAGCAATCATGGTGCGGGCGAAAGGACTTGAACCTTCATGGAGTTGCCCCCATACGGACCTGAACCGTACGCGTCTGCCAATTCCGCCACGCCCGCGTGCGAAGGCCATTCTAGCTCATGACGCCCTTCCTGCCAAGCCCGATTTGCGAGAAGAACCGTCGGGTGCGCAGCAACGCGCCGTCGCCGCACGGCGGCCGCCGGCGCGCCACGTTGTGGACAAAAGCCGAGGCCCGCCGCCCTGAGGTAGAATAGGCCCACCTTACGGCCGCACGCAGCACAAACAGAGGAGACGCCGTGAGCCAGACCGCACAGACCGCGCCGCGGCCCGGCGCGCCGCAACGACACGAAATGCCCCCCGAGGAGGTACTCCTCGGCCGCTACCGCGTGCTCGCACGCCGGGGCACGGGAGGCTTTGGCTCGGTCTGCACCTGCTGGGACCTGCGACTCCAGCGGCGCGTTGCCATCAAGCGGATCGCCCTTGCCGACGGGGCGCTCACCACCCCCGACGAGGCGCTCGCCGAGGCGCGCACCATCTGCCTGCTCCACCACCCCAACATCGTCACCCTCTATGACTACGAGTCCAACGGCGCCTACGCCTACCTCGTCATGGAGTACGTCGACGGCCTCAACCTGGGCGAGCTCCTCGCGCGCGTGGAGGGCGGCCGCCTCACCTACGAGGAGTGCGCGCACGTCCTGGCCTCCGTCGCCCGGGCGATCTCCTACGCGCACGAGAACAAGACCCTCCACCTGGACATCAAGCCCACCAACATCATCATCGACCGCCAGGGCACGGTGAAGCTCGCCGACTTTGGCATGGCCGACCTCGCCTCCGTCGCGGGCTACGGCGACGCCAAGGGCGGCACCGTGGGCTACATGCCGCCCGAGCAGATCCGCGGCGAGCTCGTGGACGAGCGCGCCGACGTCTTCGCGCTCGCGGCCGTCGTGTGGCAGGCGCTCTCCGGCAAGAGCCCGTTTCTCGCCAACACCCCGGCCGCCTCGCTAAAGCTCATCGAGCGCGGGCCCTCGCGCTCGCTCGCCAAGGACTGCCCCGACCTGCCCGGCGACGTCGAGCTCGCGCTGCTCCGCGCGCTCTCGCCCTCGCCCGCCGACCGTCCCTCCGACGTGCTCGAGCTCGCCGACAGCATCCTTCCCTACCTGGGACCTGAGCCCAACGGAGCCGCCTCCCTGCGCGAGCTCCTGGACCAGGCCGAGAAGGACGACGGCTCGGACGAGGCCTACTGGGCCTCGCGGCGGCCGCCCGTGTCGGTCCGCTACCCCTGGCTCGAGGGCGCCTTCGAGCGTGCGGTGGTGGCGCTCGCCACCTTTGCGACCGTCCGGATCGCGCTGCCGGCGCTCTTTGACGCCACGGGCGTCACCGTGGCGTCGCTCGCCGTGACGCTCGCCGCGGCCGCCTGGCCGCCGCTCGGCTCCGCCGCCGCGGGGCTCATCGCGGCCGCCGCGCTCGCCCACACGCTTCCCACGCCGGCCTCCTTCCCCCTTGCCGCCGCCGTCGCGGTGGCCGTGGGCGTCTGGTGGGTCCGCGTGGGGCGCCGCGAGCACCTCGCGAGCGCCGCGGTTCTTCTCCCCTGCTGCCTGCCCTCGCCCCTGACCGGCGCCGCCGTGGCGGGCTTTGCGCTCGACCCGGCCCAGGCCGCCGTCACGGGCGGCTTTGGCTACCTTCTGGGCACCGTCTTCCACCTGGCCGCGAGCTCGGGCTTTGCCGCCACGACGACGGCCGCCGGCCTGATCGAGGCCGCCACGATCCCGGCCTTCTGGGTGCTCGGGGCCGGGGCCGTGATCTGCGCGCTCGTCTCGTCGGCCGTGGCCATGCGCGGCAGCGTGCGCGCGGGCGTCGCGGGCCAGGCACTCGGGCTCGTCTGCCTTGCCGTGTCCGGCGTCCTCGTCGGCAGCATGGAGAATGACGGTATATGGGCGCTCCCCCTTGGGGAGCACCTCGTGCTTGCGGTACTCTTGTTTGTGCTTTTGTGCATTGCGACAGTCCTGAGAGGCCCGCTCTTCGAGGACCAGGAAGGCGAGGACATATCATGAGCTTCCTCAGTGATTTCGAGGGGCGCATCGGCTCCGTGTTTGGCGCCGCCCCGCAGGGATACACCGAGCCGTTCTCCTTCAAGAAGCTCGCCAAGCGCGCGGCGCGCGAGATGGAGAACGAGACGTACGAGATCGACGGCGTCGACACGGCGCCGGCGCTCTACACCGTGCTCGTCTCCGCCGCCGACGACTCCCTCATGCGGCCGCTCTATGGCCAGATCACCTATGAGACCTCGGCCTTTGTGACGGCCCAGGCCCAGAAGAAGGGGTATGCCTTCGTGGGCAGCCCCCTCGTGCGCTTCATGGTTGACCCGTCGCTCAAGTCCGGCAAGTTCGCCGTCTTCGCGGAGAACGTGGACGCCCGCACCCTCACGCGCCTGCGCGAGGAGGAGCGCGCGTTCCTCGCGGGCAACTCGAGCGCGGGCGGCGCCGCGGCGCAGATCAGCCGTCGCTCGGCCACGCCGCGCCCCACCCCGCGCCCGCGCCCCTCGCTCGACGACTCGCTCGACGCCGGGCTCGACGTGATGCCCGACGGCTTTGACGCCGAGCCCTCTCCTGTGGCCTCGGCCTCCGAGTCCACGCCCATGCCCGTCGCCGCACCGGCCACGCCCCTCGTCGCTCCGTCCGAGGAGCCCGGCGCCGCCGGCATCCCGCAGACCCAGCGCCGCAGCGTTCCCCTCGTGGACGTGCGCCGCGGGATTGGCGTGGAGGCCGTGGCCGGCATCCCCGGAGCAGCCGACGCGGCCGCGGCCGTGGGCGGCATGGGAGCCCCCCAGCCGGCCGGCGTCGCCGCGCCCGCGGAGCCGCGTGCCGCCTCCTGCCTGCTCATCGACCGTCAGACGGGCCGCACCTTCACGGGCCGCGCCCCCGTCACCGTGATCGGTCGCGAGCGCGCGCAGGCAGACATCGTCCTGCGCGACCCCAACGTCTCCCGCCGCCACGCCGAGCTCTCCTTTGACGGGCGCGACTGGCACATCGTCGACCTTGGCTCGACCAACGGCACCCTCGTCAACGACGTCGAGATCACCGACTGCGCCCTGCGTGACGGCGACCTCATCACCCTGGGCCTGGTGAACCTCGAGTTCAGGGGGAACCTCTCATGATCGACCTCGTCCTGTTTGTGGGGCGCGTGCTGCTTGTCGTCGTCCTCTACATCTTCCTGTTCGCCGTGATGCGGACGGGCGTGGGGCTGGTCCGTGGCCAGCGCCGGGACGCCGCCATCTGGTCCATCGACGTCGAGAAGGGCGCCCGCGCCCTGCGCGGCCTGCACGTCGACATCCTCGGCCCCGTGGTCGTGGGCCGCTCCCCCTCCTCAGACATCGTCGTGGACGAGCCCTACGTCTCGTCCTCCCACGCGCGCTTCACGCTTCAGGGCCCGGCCCTCGTCCTCGAGGACCTCGGCTCCACCAACGGAACCCTCGTCAACGGTCACCCCATCGACCAGCCCGTCACGCTGAGGGAGGATGACGAAGTCCAGATTGGTGACACCATCATGAGGGTGAGCCGCGGATGACGCCAGAGGAGACACTGCCCACCGTTGCCCCCGAGCCCACCAACGCACCGGGCCGCTCCGAGGTCCCGGTCGAGGTGCGCGAGGGGGCCGATGTCATTGCGGGCTCCAACGAGTTCGTCTCGTGGGGGGCCTATAGCGACGTGGGCCTGGTCCGCGGCCACAACGAGGACTCGTTTCTCATCCAGGCGCCGCTCTTCGTGGTGTCCGACGGCATGGGCGGCCACGCCGCCGGCGAGGTGGCGAGCTCCATCGCCATCGAGACCATCGGGCAGCGCGCGCCGGGGTCTGCCGACGACGTTCTTCTCGGCGCGGCCGTCGAGGCCGCCAACCAGGCGGTCATCGCCGGGGCCGAGGCGGGTGTCGGCAAGCCCGGCATGGGCTGCACCGCCTCCGCGGTTCTTATCGAGAAGGACCGCATGGCCGTGGCCCACGTGGGCGACTCGCGCGTCTACGTGCTGCACCACGGCACCCTCGTGCGCATCACGCACGACCACTCCTACGTCGAGGAGCTCGTCGACGCCGGCCAGATCACCGCGGACGAGGCGCGCACGCACCCCTCGCGCTCCATCATCACCCGCGCCCTGGGCTCCGACCCCGACATGTACGCGGACCACTTCTCCCTGGAGGTCAACTCCGGCGACCGCGTGATCTTGTGCTCCGACGGCCTCTCGAGCATGGTCCCCGACAGCGAGATCGAGGCCCTCGCGGTCTCCAGCGCCACGCCCCGCCAGGCCGCGGGAAGCCTCGTGGCCGCGGCGCTCACGGCGGGCGGCGCGGACAACGTCACCGTGGTCGTCGTGGACGTCCTGAACGACGGCCTCGCCGACGAGGCGCGCAGGCAGCTCACCGGCCTGGCCGCGCGCATCGGCGGGGCGCTCGCCATCGTGCTCGCGGTGGTGGCCTTTATCGCCGTCGCCTTTATCAGGAGCGAGTGGTACCTCGGCACGACGGGCGACGTCGTGGGCATCTACCGCGGCATCAAGGGGGACTTCCTCGGCGTGCCGCTCAGCGAGCTCGTGAGCACGAGCGCCGTCGAGGTCTCAGACCTCCCCACCTCGCTCCAGGACCAGCTCGAGCAGGGCATCCGCGTCCAGAACGAGCAGGCGGCCCAGGAGACCATCGACTCCTACCACACCCAGATCGACGAGGCCAGGAGCGAGGGCGCGCGGACCGCAGACGAGGTCCGCGCCGGGACCGACCCCGACCAGCGCGACGGGGCGGCCACCACGGTCGCGCCCGACCCCGACCCGACCACCCAGAACGGAGGCGAGTGACGTGCGCCTTGCACGCAAGAGAAACAAGTTCGCCGGTGCCCAGTCGCGCGCGGACGTCGAGGCCATGACCTCCATGGCCCTTGCCCCGCTCGCACCGGCGCCCAAGGGCCTCTCGCGTCGCAACACGGAGCTCTTCCTGCTGCTCCTGGCCGCCGTCCCCGTGATCTTGCTGTACGCGATGTACGTCGTGACCACGAGCTCCACGCTGAGCCTGTCCATGCTGGGCGTGCCCCTGGGGCTCTTTGGCGCCTTCGCCGTGGCGCACGTGGCCATCCGCTTCCTCGCGCCGGGGGCCGACCCGGCCATCCTGCCCATCGTCTTTGCGCTCTCGGGGACCGGCATCACCTTCCTCACGCGCCTCTCCCCGACGCTCGCGCAGAGCCAGACCCTCTGGCTCTTTGTCTCGGTCGGCGTCATGGTGGCGGTTCTTGCCATTGTGCGCAACCTCGACCGTCTGGCCAGCTACAAGTACACGCTCGGGCTGGTGGGCATCGTCCTTTTGATCCTGCCCATGCTCGTGGGCACCGAGCGCAACGGCTCCAGGCTCTGGATCTACATCGGCAGCTTCGGCTTCCAGCCGGGCGAGTTCGCCAAGATCGCGCTTGTTCTGTTCCTGGCCTTCTACCTGGCCGCCAACCGCGAGGCGCTCTCCGCCTCCACAAGGAGCCTGGGGCCGCTCAAGCTCCCGAGCTTCCGCATGCTCCTGCCGCTCTTCATCATGTGGGGCCTGTCCCTGCTCGTGGTGGTCTTTGAGACGGACCTGGGAAGCGCCCTGCTCTTCTTCACCTTCTTCGTGGTGATGCTCTACGTGGCCACGGGGCGGGTGAGCTACGTGGTGGTGAGCCTGCTTCTGCTCGCGGCGGCGGGCGTTGCCTGCTACCAGCTCTTCGGCCACGTCCAGACGCGCGTGAACACCTGGCTTGACCCCTGGGCCGACGCGTCCGGCGGCGGCTACCAGATCGTGCAGTCGCTCTACTCGCTCGCCGACGGCGGGCTCGTGGGCACCGGCATCGGCAAGGGCCTCTCGACCCTGATCCCCGTGGTCGAGAGCGACTTCATCTTCTCCGCCGTCGGCGAGGAGCTCGGCCTGCTCGGCGCCTCCGGCATCCTGATCCTCTACCTGCTCCTGTGCGTGCGCGGCTTTGCCACCGCGGCGCGCGCCAAGTCCGGCACCTCGGCCTTTGCCGCCGTGGGCCTCACCACGGCCCTCTGCTTCCAGGCCTTCCTCATCGTTGGCGGCGTGACCAAGCTCCTGCCGCTCACCGGCGTGACGCTGCCCTTCATGAGCCAGGGCGGCACCTCGCTGCTCGCGAGCTTCGTCATCGTGGGCCTGCTCCTGCGCGCCGGCGACGAGGGCACCGGCCGCGAGGCCGAGATGACGAGCGGCCTTGAGAGCGAGAAGAACGGCGTCGACCCGATCCTCGCCCTCACCGGCAGGGCCGGCGCGGGCTCCCGCGCCACGGCCGGCTCCCACGCGGCCGAGGTGGTCCACGGGTCCCACGCGCGCGGCAGCTTCTCGCTCACGACCGCCGAGTCCGGCGTGCTCGGGCGCGTGGCGCTGGGCAAGCGCCTCACGAGCCTGGTCACGGTCTTCTCGCTCCTCTTTGCGGTTCTTATCGCCAACCTGACCTACATCCAGCAGTTCGACGCCCAGCGCATCAAGAACCTGCCCACCAACAACCACACCATCGCCCGCAGCGCCTCCGTGCAGCGCGGCGCCATCATCACCTCCGACGGCGTGACCCTGGCCGAGAGCGTCCAGCAGGCCGACGGCACCTTTGTCCGCAACTACCCGCAGGGCACGCTCGCGCGCCACACCGTGGGCTACGTCTCCACGCAGTACGGCAGCTCGGGGATCGAGGCCTCCATGAACGAGACCCTCACCGGGCACGCCGACTACTCCAACTGGCGCAGCACCCTCTACGCCCTGGCGGGCGTCCAGCAGCCCGGGTCCACCGTGGCGCTGACCATCAACTCGCAGATCCAGGCGGCCGCGGAGCGGGCGCTCGAGGGCTACACCGGCGCCATCGTGGTGCTTGACCCCAAGACGGGTGCGGTGCTTGCCAAGGCCTCCACGCCCACCTACCGCGTCGAGGAGCTCGACACGGTCATGACGAGCGGCTCCTCCGGCGAGCTCGTGGACCGCTCCACCCAGACGCTCTACGCCCCGGGCTCCACGTTCAAGGCACTCACGCTTGCCGCCGCGCTCGACTCGGGGACGGCCACGCTCGAGAGCGTCTACGACGCCGACTCCCCCATCGAGATCGGCGGGGGCGAGGTCACCAACATCAACGGCAACAGCTACGGCGACCTCAGCCTCGCCGAGGCGCTCGCCGTTTCCTCCAACACCGCCTTCGGGCAGCTTGGCGTGGCGGTCGGGCCCTCCACGCTCGTGAGCTACGCCAACGCCTTCGGCTACGGGCGCGAGCTCGGCCAGGACTTCACCGCCGTGGCCTCGCTCATGCCCGACCCCTCCGAGATGACGGAGTGGGAGACCGCCTGGGCGGCCTGCGGCCAGCCCGTCGGCCAGCACGAGAGCCCCGCGGGCCCGCAGACCACGGTCATGCAGAACGCCGTGCTCGTGCAGGCCATCGCCAACGGCGGCATTGCCATGAACCCCTACGTCGTCGACCACGTCCTCTCCCCGGAGGGCGTCTCGAGCTCCAAGACCGAGCCGCGCTCCCTTGGGCAGGCCATCTCCGCCGAGACCGCGTCTCAGGTGAAGGAGGCCATGCGCGAGGTCGTGGCCAGCGGCACCGGAACCGCGGCCCAGGTCCGCGGGACCACCGTCGCCGGCAAGACCGGCACGGCCGAGGTCGCGGACGGCAAGATCAACTCGCTCTTCATCGGCTTCGCGCCGTACGACAGCCCCACCCTGGCCATCTCCATCTGCATCGAGGGCCAGGACGGAACGGACGTGGAGGGACGTGCCGCCGCGCTGGCGGGCCAGGTCCTTGCGCGCGCGCTCCAGGTGCAGTCGCTCGGCGCCGGGGCATGATGGAGGCGATGCGCACACACTTCAGGTACGACCACGCACACGACTAACGAAGCACAGACGAAGCATCTACACAGCCGGCACCCCAGGTGCCCTTGAGGAGAAAGACGCGGGCGGGCCGCGTCTGGGATTGGAGAGAACATGCCAGGGATGGTTCTCGGAGGACGGTACCAGGTCCAGGACAAGATCGGCACGGGAGGCATGGCAACGGTCTTCCGCGGGCTCGACGAGGTGCTCGGGCGCACCGTCGCCATCAAGACGATGCTGCCGCAGTACGCCGCCGACCCGTCCTTTGCCGCGCGCTTCAAGCAGGAGGCCCAGGCGGCCGCGGCGCTCCAGAGCCCCTACATCGTGAGCGTCTACGACTGGGGCAAGGACGCCGACACCTACTACATCGTCATGGAGTTCCTCCGCGGCACCGACCTCAAGAGCGGCATCCGCAAGCACGGCGCACTTGACTGCAAGAAGGTCGCGCAGATCGGGTCGCAGATCGCGCAGGCCCTCTCCGTCGCGCACAAGCACGACATCATCCACCGCGACATCAAGCCGCAGAACATCATGGTGCAGCCCGACGGCAACATCAAGGTGATGGACTTTGGCATCGCCCGCGCCAAGAACAGCCACCTCACCCAGGACAACTCCGTCCTCGGCACCGCCCACTACGTCTCCCCTGAGCAGACGCAGGGCAAGCCGCTCGGCCCCACCACCGACATCTACTCCCTCGGCATCGTGATGTACGAGGCCGCCACGGGCCAGGTCCCCTTCCAGGGCGATGACGCGATCTCGGTGGCGCTCAAGCAGGTGAACGAGCAGCCCAAGCCGCCGAGCCAGCTCAACCCGAACGTCGACCCGGCACTCGAGGCCATCATCCTCAAGTGCATGCAGAAGAACCCCGCCGACCGCTTCCAGACGGCCGACGAGCTCTACCGCACCCTGCGCGACTACCTCTCCGGTCGCGTCCAGGCCGTGAACTCCGCCACGGCGATGCTCCCCGCGCAGGTGACCAACAAGCTCGAGCACGGCGAGGGGATGGTCCCGGCCAAGAACGGCACCGCCTCGCTGCCGCGCGTCGAGCGCACCAACCGCTACCGCCCGCAGTCCGCCACGGAGCAGGCCGCCGAGCAGGATGCTGAGCGCGAGCGCAAGCACCGTCGCAACGTCATCCTGGGCGTTGTCGCCGCCATCGTGGTGGTGGGCGCCATCGCGGCCGCCGTCATCATGTCCATGGGCTCGGCCGTTGCCAAGAAGGACGTCCCCTACCTGCTCAACATGACCGAGCAGCAGGCCCGCGAGGCCATCAGGGAGGCCGGCTTTGAGGTCGGCGAGGTCAAGGAGGGCTTCTCCAGCTCCGTCGACGAGGGGCTTGTCTACGAGCAGACCCCCACGGCCAACACCAAGGCCGACGAGGGCTCCAAGATCAACCTCCGCATCTCCAAGGGCGAGGAGCCCGCGGCCGACACCGAGGTCCCCGACCTCACGAACCTCACGCCCGAGAAGGCCGAGGAGACGCTCAAGAAGTACAACCTCATCGGTCGCCGCGGCGACGACCAGCAGAGCTCCGAGGTCGAGGCGGGCAAGGTCTGCGGCCAGGACACCAAGCCCGGCGACACCGCCAAGGTCGGCGACACCGTGACCTACCACGTCTCCACCGGCGCGGGCACCGTGGCCGTGCCGGACATCCTCGGCGACACCCGGGACGGCGCCGACGAGCGGCTGAACGCCGTTGGCCTGCACCCCAACTTCACGCAGGAGTACAGCAGCACCGTCCCCGAGGGCTGCGTCATCAGCGCCGACCCCGAGCCGGGCACGCAGGTCGCGCCCGACAGCAACGTCAACGTGGTCATCTCCAAGGGCGCCGAGCCCGAGCAGACCACCTCTGACGTCCAGATCCCCAACGTCGTCTCCTGGACCTACGCCGCGGCGCGCGAGACCCTTGCGGACGTCTGGGGCTTCGACGTGCAGCTGGCTCCGGGCTGCCCCGCCGACGGCATCGTCACCAAGCAGTCGCTCACGGGCTCGGCGCCCAAGGGGGCGACGATCGTTCTCACCACCGAGGCGAGCGGCACGGCAGGCGGCGGCTCCGGCACGGGTTCTGGCTCGGGCGGCGGCTCCGGCACCGGGGAGGGCACGGGCGGCCAGACCGGCAGCGGCTCCGGCGGCGGTACGGAGACCACCCCATCGCGCTAACAGCACTTCCCAAAAACGCCCGCGGCCGCGGGCGTTTTCATGTCAGGGGGCGGCGGGGCGGCCGCCGCGCGTGGGCAGGACGCAGGTGGGAGCGCGCGATAGCATACAAAGTTGCCCGCAAAAGGCCGGTTTTTTCAGTTTCGGTCCCAAATTTGTATGCTATTCCGCCCTGCCCCCCGGCCTTCAGGCATAGACGGCAGAGTCACCCGTCACAAAGACAGGCCGCCGGGTGGATGCCCGACGGCCTGCGTCTTTTCTGGTGCCCCCGGGCCGATTCGAACGGCCGACACCCGCTTTAGGAGAGCGGTGCTCTATCCCCTGAGCTACGAAGGCATGGATGACTATTCTAGCACCCCTTGCGGCGCCCGACAAAGCTACTTGCGCTTTGCGGCCTTCTGCGCGAGACGCTCCTCCTCGGCCCTGCGGTCCTTCTCGAAGAGGTCGGCGAGCCTCTTGTCCGTCAGGCCGCGCACTCGCTTCTCGGCCTCCTTGCGATAGGGCCGGCACTTGGCGAGGTTGTAGATGAACCCGCCGATGATGCAGGCGTACCCGATCACGAGCGACCCAACCAGCAGGAGCCCGCCGGGCGTGCTGACGTCGGTCGTGTTGTTGAAGATGAAGTTGCACGCCAGGGAGATGACGGCAAAGACCATGCCCACGCCCAGGGTGATCCAGAAGGTCCGCTCGGCCTTACGGTAGCCCGGAAGGCTGCGCAGGATGATGTCATACGCGCGCAGACGCAGGTCCTCCTCCTCGCGCTCGCGACGCTTGCGGTCGCGCTTCTCCTCCTTGGTCTCCGTGCTGTCGCCGAAGGCGTTGGTCGTGGCCTTGGGCTTTGAGGAGACGCGGACGGACGCGCCCGCCTCGCGCACGGGCCTGGCCTTGGAGGCGGAGCTGCGCGAGAAGCCGCGCTTCTCCTCCTCGCCCACGCCCATGGACGCGGCCTCCTTCTTGGGACGGCCGACGGCGTTGCCCTCCGCCTCGCGACGGGCGCCCTCGATGGTGTCTCGCAGTGACATGGAACTCCTTAACGTGCGGATGAGCGTACGTAAATGGCGCACGTCGCACCTGGCGACAGGCGCACGTCGCGCTGCCGCCAGGCTGACGGACGGCTAGCGAACGGGCACGAACTCCGTGCCGGTGATGATCTGGAACGCCTCGGCGTAGCGAGCGGACGTGCCCTCGATGACCTCGGCGGGAATGCGCGGCGGCTCACCGGTCATGTCCCAGTTGGCGCGCAGCCAGTCGCGGACGTACTGCTTGTCGTAGCTCGGCTGGACCTTGCCCTCCTCGTAGGAGTCGGCCGGCCAGAAGCGGCTGGAGTCGGGCGTGAGGCACTCGTCGATGAGCGTGAGCTTGCCGTCGATGAAGCCAAACTCGAACTTGGTGTCGGCAATGATGATGCCCTGGTCGGCGGCGTAGTCGGCCGCAGCCTTGTAGATGGCCAGAGACGCGTCGCGCAGCTGGGCCGCAACGTCCTCGCCCACGATCTGGCAGCAGCGCTCAAAGGAGATGTTCTCGTCGTGGTCGCCGAGCTCCGCCTTGGTGGACGGGGTGAAGATCGGCTCGGGGAGCTTGGAGGCCTCGGTGAGCCCGTCGGGGAGCTTGATGCCGCAGACGGTGCCGTCCTCGTCGTAGGTCTTCTTGCCGGAGCCGGTGAGGTAGCCGCGGACGATGCACTCGATGGGCACGGTCTGGGCCTTCTTGACGAGCATGGAGCGACCGGCGAGGTAGTCCGCGTAGGGCTTGAACTCCTCGGGCAGGTCCGCCACGTCGCAGCTGATCATGTGGTTGGGGATGAGGTCGGCAAAGCGCTCGAACCAGAACGCGGAGATGCGCGTCAGGATCTCGCCCTTGTGGGGGATCTCGTCGGGGAGGATGAAGTCATAGGCGCTGATGCGATCGGACGCCACCATGAGCAGGCTGTCGCCGCAGTCGTAGATGTCACGGACCTTGCCGTGCGAATCCGGGCGAAGCTCCATCTGGGACATACGCCATCCTTTCGTTGTGGTTACCCTAACCAGTCAGTATACCGCCCCCGGCCGAGGGCGGGGGCGGAAAGGCCGCCGGCCAGGGGCCCAGACAAGAGGAGCCGCGGTGCCAGGCGGGCCCCGGAATCGCGCGGCGAGAAGAACCCCGGCCAGCGAAACGCCCGCGCGCAGGCGCTCGCGGCGCGACGACCCCAGCCCGGAGAAGCCGTGCGCCCGCGCCCCTACTTGTCCTGCTCGCGACGGGCGCGACGCTGGGGAATCCGCAGCGTGAAGGTGGTGCCGCGACCGAGCTCTGACTCCACGAGAATCGTGCCATTGTGCCGGTCCACGATCTCCTTGGTGATGGCCAGGCCCACGCCCAGGCCCCCAGACACGCGCTCGCGGCTCACGTCGGAGCGCCAGAAGCGGGCAAACGTCTGCGGGATGTCCTCCTTGGCAATGCCGATGCCCGTGTCCTGGACCGAGATGAGCACGTCGGAGCGCTCGGGGCGCAGGGACACCTTCACCCAGCCGTCCGCGTTGGTGTAGCGCATGGCGTTGCTCATGAGGTTGACGATGGCCTCGCGGATGAGGTCGGGGTCCACGTCCGCATAGAGCTCCCCGTGCACGGACTCGTCCACAAAGCGCAGGTGGAGGCCCTTCTCGTGAAAGAGCTGATGCTGCGAGGAGACGAGGCTCTTGACCAGGTAGACCAGGTCGGTGCGCTCCACCTTGAGCTCCGTGGTGCCGTTCTCGAGGCGGGAGAGCTTGAGCATGGCGTCAATGAGGCGGGAGAGCCGGCGCACCTCAGACGCCACGACCTCGAGGTGCTCGTCGTCTGCGGGGAGCACGCCGTCCTGCATGGCCTCGACCGTGGCCTGCATGGCCATGAGCGGCGTGCGGAGCTCGTGGGCCACGTCGCCGGTGAGGCGGTGCTCGAGCTTGAGGTCGCGCTCGATGGTGGTGGCCATGTCGTCGAAGGTCTCTCCCAGCTGGCCGAGCTCGTCGGTGCCGGAGACGCC
Organism: Olsenella sp. An290; assembly: GCF_002159535.1. Lineage (GTDB taxonomy): Bacteria > Actinomycetota > Coriobacteriia > Coriobacteriales > Atopobiaceae > Thermophilibacter. The sequence goes on from NZ_NFIU01000019.1 coordinate 25,076, forward strand.
CGTGCGCGCGGTGAGGTCGCCGTTTCTGATCTGGCGCGCCGTCGAGGTGATGCGCTGGACCGGCGCCGCCATGCCGCGCGACACAAAGTACCCGATCACGCACGCAAGCACGAGGGCGATCGCCGCGGCGCCCGCAATGGCGCCGTAGGAGTTGGTCTGAAAGGCGGCGTCCACCTTGGTGAGGAGCGCCTCGGAGCCAAAGGCCCAGATCCGGACCGTGCCCACCACGCGCCCGGAGGGGTCCTCGATCTTCGAGGTGACGAGGTCCTCCTGCGCCGTGGGCGCCACGGCGGGCACACGCTGCGAGTCGGGCACGCGCGAGGACGTGAGGGGGTGCGCCCAGGTGTCGTCGTAGAGAACGTCACCCGTGGCGTCGAGCACCTGGACCACGATGTCCGGGGAGAGGGCCGAGGTGCCTGACGCGGCCGAGACGGCGGCCTCGTCAAGGTCGCCGGACTCGGCATAGGCCTCTGAGATCGAGGCGGCCGTCGAGTCGGCGATGCTCTGCATGTTCTGGCGCGTGTAGGCCCTGAACTGCGCGCCCCACACGTTGGCGAGCACGGCCACGAGCACGAGCGTGGTCATGAGCGCCGTGAGGGCAAAGGCAAGGGTCAGGCTCGCCGCAAAGGGGCGGCCGTTCTTGGGGGAGCGCTTTATGGTGTTCCATCGGCTGAGGGTAGACGTGCGAGAAGAACCCCCGTCCTCAGGTCGGGGGCCTCCTCCGGTCACAAAGCGCGCCGACATGACGCGTCCCTACTTGGAGCTGGCGTCGGCCGCCTTCTCCGAGGCCTCGAAGCGGTAGCCCACGCCGTGGACGGTATAGAGCCAGCGCGGGTTGCGCGGGTCGTCGCCGAGCTTGGCGCGGAGGTTCTTGACGTGGGAGTCAATGGTGCGCTCGTAGCCCTCGAAGTCGTAGCCGAGGACCTTCTCGACAAGCTCCATGCGGGTGTAGACGCGGCCCGGGTAGCGCGCGAGCGTGGTGAGGAGCTTGAACTCGGAGGCCGTGAGGTCGACCTCCTTGCCCTCGACGAGCACCTTGTGGCCCGAGATGTCGATCACGAGGTCGCCAAAGTCGAGCACCTCGAGGGCGGGCTCGGCCTCGGTGTGGGCGCGGCGCAGCAGGGCGCGCACGCGGGCCACGAGCTCGCGCGGGGAGAAGGGCTTGATGAGGTAGTCGTCCGCGCCGAGCTCCAGGCCGATGATGCGGTCCTCGACCTCGCCCTTGGCGGTGAGCATGATGATGGGCACGTTGGAGGTCTCGCGAATGGCGCGGCACACGCGCTCACCGGAGAGCTTGGGGAGCATGAGGTCCAAGATCACGAGGTCGAAGGTGTGCTTCTCGAACTCCTCGACCGCGCTCTGTCCGTCGCCCACCCCGCGCACGATGTAGTTCTCGCGCTCAAGGTAGGCGGCCACCGCGTCACGGATGGCCTTCTCGTCCTCAACGAGCAGAATCTTCTTCTCATCCGAAGCCATGCTGGCCTCCTTGCGTTGCGCTTTCGGCGTCGCCGGAAATCCGGCCCGTGGTGACCCTAGTGTACCCCACTGGGCACGCTTCGAATCCCACTCACAGGCGGAAGGTCCGCACGGAGACGGAAGCGGGGTAGCCGGTGCTCGGGTCCTTGACGGTCGAGAAGGTCACAAAGAGCTCGCACGACCCCACGCGGGCGGGGAACTCCCCATAGTCCACCGCGCGGTCCATCGAGGCGAGAAGCCCGTAGGTCTTGGCGGCAAGGTCCACCAGCAGATACGAGGAGTTCCGCTTGATGAGGAAGCGGTCGCCCTTGCCGCAGCCGCACTCCGAGGGCTCCAGCGCGAGCTTCACAAACCCCGCCGAGGAGGTGCCCATGTAGGTGCCCATCTGGCCGAGCAGCCCGCCCGAGCTGTAGCTCGCCTCAACCGAGACGAGAAACCGCTCGCCCACGCGGCAGGCCCTAAACGGCCGCACGCCCTGGGGCATCACGAGCTGGTCGATCGTGGTGGAGAGGTCGTCGGAGAGCGCGTAGGCCGTCACTCCGTAGAACGTGCCCTCCTCGGCCCGGACGCGCGGCGCCAGCACCACGACGCCGTCGGAGACGGTGGGCGCCGTGGCAAAGCGGCCCGGGGACTCCACGACGGCCTTGGCGTCGGCGGCGCCCGCGTGCCAGAGGTAGCAGAAGGAGTGCTCCGCCGTCTTGGAGCCGCTCGTCGAGGGCTGGACCTGCCAGATGACGCAGTCCCCGCTCACCGCGAAGGGCGCGGGGTCAAAGTCGGCCGTGCCCTCCCAGAGGGTCTTGGTCTCGCCGCTGAGCGCCCCCTCCGAGAAGGACGACGCGTAGAGGCGCCACGCGCGCGACACCAGGTCGAGCTCAACCCAGGCGTAGAGCTCGTCGGAGCACCGCACGTCATAGATGACCGTGGTGGCCGCGGCCCCCAGGGGCTCGGGCACCACCACGGAGAGCTGCCCGGTGGCAAGGGAGAGCGCGGAGCCCTTGACCATGGGCGTCGCCGAGGATCCCGCCGAGGTCACGGGAATCCACGAGCCCTCGGCCGGGTGCAGGACGTTTCCCAGGGGGAGCGTCCAGGAGCTCTCCGGCGCCATGTCGAGGGTCACGCTCTCAAAGGAGTCCGTCACGCTGACCGCGGAGTCCTCGTCCACGACGACGGGCTCGGGGGAGGGGTCGCTCGGCGTGTGGGAGCAGCCGGAGAGAACACCCACCGCGGCCGCGACGGCACCGCCGGCGGCGACGGTCTTGAAGAGCGAGCGCCTGGTGATCTTCCGGGGGCGCATGGGTGTCCGCCCGCCGCTACTGGGCGGCGCCCGCGGCCTGCGCGGCCTCGACGAGCGCGCGGGAGAGCTGGTCGGCACACGACGTCGGGCGCGGGCCGCAGGTGTTGCCGGCGAGGACCTGGGCGATCTCGTCGACGGGCTTGCCGGCGACCAGGCGGCCGATGGCCTTGAGGTTGCCGTTGCAGCCCCCCTCGAAGCTCACGGACTCGATGGTCTTCCCGTCGTCGGAGAGCTCGAGGTGAATGGCGCGCGAGCACACGCCGCGCGGGGTGTAGTCAAAGCGCATGTCCGTTCCTCCCGTGCAAAAGGGACAGTCACTTTTGCACGCTCTCTGGTGTCTGTCGGCAGCGTGCAAAAGTGACTGTCCCTTTTGCACGGCGTGCGGTTAGTCGAAATTCAGCTGCTCCAGGCGGTCAAACACCACGCCGGCGCGCGTGAGGAAGGCGCGCGGGTCAAAGATGGCGTCGAGGACGTCCGCGGAGACGGTGCAGCGCGGGTCGGCCTCGAGCTTCTCGCGGAACGTGGTGCCGCCGGCGCACTGCTGGACCTCGCGCCACGTGGCCATGGCGTTGTCCTGGACGATCGCGTAGGCCTCCTCGCGCGTGATGCCCGTCTCCACGAGGGCGAGAAGGACCTTGGAGGAGTAGATGAGCCCGCGCGTCTTGTTGAGGTTGGCGAGCATCTGCGCCGGGTAGAGGATGAGGCCGTCCACCACGCGAATGAGGCACTGGAACATGTGGTCGAGCGCGATGAAGCTGTCGGCCTGCGCCACGCGCTCGGCGGAGCTGTGGGAGATGTCGCGCTCGTGCCAGAGGGCCACGTTGTCAAAGGCGACCTGCGCGTTGGCCTTGACCACGCGCGAGAGGCCGCAGACCTTCTCCATCGTGATGGGGTTGCGCTTGTGCGGCATGGCCGAGCTGCCCTTCTGACCCTTCTTGAACGGCTCCTCGGCCTCGAGGGTGTCGGTCTTCTGGAGGTTGCGGATCTCCGTGGCGATGCGCTCGCAGGTGGCGGCGGTGGTGGCCAGGACGCCGGCGAGGTAGGCGTGGTGGTCGCGGGAGATGACCTGCGTGGAGAGCGGGTCGTGCACGAGGCCCAGGTGCTCGCAGACGTACTCCTCGACGAAGGGGTCGATGGAGGAGTAGGTGCCCACCGCGCCGGAGATGGCGCCAAAGGCCACGTTCTTGCGGGCGTCGATGAGGCGGTCAAGGTCGCGGCGGAGCTCCCAGGCCCAGCTGCCGAACTTCATGCCAAAGGTCATGGGCTCGGCGTGGATGCCGTGCGTGCGGCCCACGCAGAGCGTGTCGCGCTCCTCGAAGGCGCGGCGGCGGCAGATCTCGCCGAGCTTCCTCACGTCCTCGATGATGAGGTCGGTGGCCTGGACGAGCTGGTAGCAGAGCGCCGTGTCGCCCAGGTCGGAGGAGGTCATGCCAAAGTGGACCCAGCGAGAGGGCTTGGGCTCGCCCTCGGGGACCTCCGCGTCGATGTAGGAGCCCATGTTGGTGAGGAAGGCGATGACGTCGTGGTTGGTCACGGCCTCGATGGCGTCGACCTCCTCCTTGTTGAACTTTGCGTGAGCGCGGATCCAGGCGGCCTCCTCGCGGGTGATGCCGATCTTGCCCATCTCGGCGTGCGCCTCGCAGGCCAAAACCTCGATCTCCTGCCAGATGGCGTACTTGTTCTCCAGCGAGAAGATGTGGCCCATCTCGGGACGGGTGTAGCGATCAATCATTGAGGCCTCCTCGGCGTCGCGCGGCGCATACGTCTCTAGTTTAGCGCAGCGTCAGGTACGCACGGGCCGCGCAGGCGATGCAGTGGACGCGACGGCTCGGGAACGTGGCGCGCGGGCGGGCGCGGTCCCCTGCACAACGAGCGGGGCCCCGCGCTCGGCAGGGCCCCGAAGGCGCCATCGTCATGATGGCGTTTGGTCGGCACGTGATGCTGGGGGAATGCCCCCTTGGCATCAGCGGACGAACCTGCGACGCAGAAGGGTGGTCCCGACGATGACCAGGACGCCGAGGGAGGCGAGCATGATCGAGGCGGCGGCGTTGGCGGTGTCGCCGGTCTCGGGAATGGACTCGTCGTTCTTCTCGTCCTTTGCCTCGGGCTTGGCGTCAGGGTCCTCCTCCCACTTGGCGTAGAGCGTGAGGTCGCCGGTCACGGGCTGGGCAAAGTCGTAGGGGTCCTTAGGCCAGGTGCCGTCGAAGAGGTACCAGCCCTTGAAGACGTATCCCTTGGCCGTGGGGTCCTTGGGCCGGGCGACGGTCCCGCCCTCGGTGACGGAAACCTTGACGTCCTCCGTGTTCACGAGACAGTCGTCAAAGGTGACCGTGAACACCTGGAGGCGCGGGGTGGTGACTGCCTCGAGCGTGGTCTCTGTGGTCGCGGCCTCGTCGGCGAAGAGCGTGCCGCACTCCGTGCACTCCCAGTACGCCAGGTTGCCGGGGGCCTCGGTCGTGGCGGCCACGGCCTCGTGGTAGGCGAGCACGTGCCCGGTTGCAGGGACCTCGAGCGACCCCTCGTCCAGCGCCTCGGTCGCGCGGGCATTGCCAAAGAGCGCGCCACAGGCGGTGCAGCGCCAGTGGGCGGCGCGCCCGGGCTCCGTACAGGTGGCCGCAATCCCCGGGACCGCCTCGAGCTGGTGCGGACTGGCGGGCGTCACCAGCTCGTCGGCCGTCACGGACACGCTCGCGTCCTCGTCGGCGAAGAGCGCGCCGCACGTCGCGCAGCGCCAGTGCGCCATCGTTCCGGCCTGCGTGCAGGTAGGCGCCACCTCGGGCACGGCCTCGAGCGCGTGGCCCGTGGCCGGAACCACGAGCTCGTTCGGCGTGACCGGGGTCGTGGCCGCCTCGTCGGCGAAGAGCTCGCCGCAGCCTGCGCACGCCCAGTACGCGGACCCGCCCTCCTCCGTGCAGGTGGCGGGAACGGCCTCGTAGGCGGTCAGCTCGTGCACGTGCGCGGGGATGGCGGAGACCACCCAGGCGCCGTCCTTCTCGACCAGCTCAAGCCCTGCGGCGAGCTCAAGCCACTCCGGCGGGCTGACGGAAAATGCGCCGCCCTCGGCAATGACCGTGGCACCATCCCCCTTGATGAGGGGGAACTCCTCCGTCGGGCCTGCCATGAGGCCGCCTCCAGCAGTGTCCTGCAGGGTGAGCGTTGCCTCACCGACCCTGAGGGTGCCGGTCAGGACGTGACCGTTCAGGTCAAGCTGCGTGTCCGTGGCCACCACAAGCGGGTCGGCGGCCAGGGTGATGTCCTCGGCCAAGACGATTTTCCCGCCCGCCTCGAGGGCGGCGGCAAGCTCCTCCGCAGAGGAAACCGCGGTCGCGGATTCCGTGGGGTCGCCCGTGGTGGCGGGGCCACCCGTGGTGTCGGGCGCGGCGCCCTCCGTCGGGTCCTCGACGCCCGTGGTGGCGGGGTCCGTCACGTCGCCGTCGTCTATCGCGACGGCACCCGGCTGGTCCCCGGCTCCATCACCCTCCATGGAAGTGGCGAGCGCGCCCGTCAGGGGCACGAGGGCAAGCGCGGTGCCGAGCAGCACCGCGAGGGGCCATCTGGCCCATCTGCGATCCCGTCTCATGATTCCCGCCCTTCTCGCGTAGGAACAGAGGGATACCTACCAAGAAGATGCCCGGGCTTGCAGAAATGCCGCATGGGGGAACCTGCCGTTCGGCTGACGGCGGGAATTGGTCGGTGTTCGGCAACGCCTCCCCAAAGCTGGCGCGGGGCGGGCGCGGCCCTATCGCTCGAGGCGCAGGTCCTCGGCCGACGTGGCCTGCATCCAGGCGATGTAGACGTTGGGGTAGTGGCCGTAGAGCACGCGCATGACGTTCATGTCCAGCGCCATGTGGCGCACGACGGACGCGACGCCGCCGATGGACTCAAACTCGTCCTGGGCCCTAATGTCCTCCGCGAGGCGGTCCTCAAAGTAGTCGACCGTGGAGGCGTCCGAGGGCTCGTAGGGGCTCTCCGTCCCCACGTTCTCCCTGAACGCCGAGCGCATGGCGTCGTAGGTCTCGTCAAAGGGCTCGCACCCGGGCTCCGGCAGCCAGAGGTCGTGTCCAAAGCGCGTGTAGCCCCAGGCGGCAAGCGGCATCCGCGGCACCATGTCGGCCGGGTTGAGCACGTTCCAGATGTTGTCGTAGAGGGCGTCGGACGCGTTGGACATGGTCGTGGTGCGCGGACACGCAAAGGTGTAGGCGTAGATGGAGTCGAGCGGCGCGAGCGGCCGCAAGGAGTCGGCGTAGTCGTCCGCGTAGCTCGCGGCGAGGTTGGCCGCCGCGGCGCCGCGGGAGTGGCCGCAGAAGAGCAGCGCGACGTCGTCGACCGAGCCGCCGTTCAGGGCGATCGACTCGATGCGGTCGGTGAGCGCGGAGAGCACCTCGTTTGCCGGCTCCGAGAAGCCGCGGTGGTCCGCCTCGGCCAGGTCAAGCTCGCGCGGGTCCCCCATGTTGGCGTCGGACAGCCACTCGGAGCCGTACGAGCCGCGGATGGAGACCAGAAGGAGCGTCTTCTCCTGCCCGGTCTGCGAGTTCGTGACCTGCTTGGACGCGATCGTGTACGCCGTGACGTCCGTGGAGTTGGTAAGCAGGTTCACGACCTCGTCGATGACCTCGCTGCGGTACTGGTAGGAGGCGGTCGAGACGTCCTCAAAGCCCAGCTCGGCGAGGGCGTCCTCCATGTAGGCGGGCGCGCCGGAGCCGGCCTGGTAGTAGGCGGACTCCGAGTTGGCGATGGCCGAGAGCACCGAGCACGTGGTCGCGAGCTCGTGGTTGTAGACGGTGGGGTCCTGGAAGAACCAGTCGTCGTCCCAGGCCACGTCCGTCGAGACCTGGGCGTCGGCAGGGGCTGCCATGCTCGTGAACTCGAGGTGCGCAATAAAGCGGCCCGTGCGGGGCTCGCCGTCAAGCAGGACGGGCATCGAGGGGGCCGAGACCGCACCCTCGCCGGCGCGCTGGGACGCAAGCCGAGCGTTCACCATCCCGGTAAGCGCGATGGCGCCAGCCGCCACAAGGGCGAGAAGAACCACGAGGACGATCGGCCACCGAGCACGCCCGTGCTCGCCGGTCACGTTAGTTCACCCTCGCTTCATCCGAGGCGAGGGCGGAGCGGGCCTCCTCGAGCTGCACGACCACCGCGTCGTGGCCGGTGCCGCCGTAGGTCACGCGCGCGGTGGCGATGCCGGCAGGGTCGAGGTCCCGCGCGATGTCCTCCTCGAAGAGCGGGCTCGCGGCGGCAAACTCCTCCGCCGTGAGGTCCTCGAGGCCCTTGCCGTGCTTCTCGCAGTACAGCACGAGCTCGCCCACCACGCGGTGCGCCTCGCGGAAGGGCATGCCCTTCTTGGCCAGGTAGTCGGCCACGTCAGTTGCCGCCGAGAAGCCCGTGCCGGCCTGCGCGAGCATGGCGTCAGCGTTGACGGTCATGGTCTCGATCATGCCCGAGGCGATCTCCATGCAGTCGGAGAGCGTGCGCGCGGCGTCGAGCGGGCCCTCCTTGCACTCCTGGAGGTCCTTGTTGTAGGCCAAGGGCAGCGACTTCATCGTGGTGAGCAGCGCCATCAGGTCGCCGTAGACGCGTCCGCACTTGCCGCGCGTGAGCTCGGCGAAGTCGGGGTTCTTCTTCTGCGGCATGATGGAGCTGCCGGTGGAGTAGGCATCCGAGAGCGTGATGAAGCCAAACTCGGTGGAGCTCCAGAGCACGATCTCCTCGCAGAGGCGCGAGAGGTGCATCATGCTCACGGCGCAGGCGTACTCGAGGTCGAGCAGGTAGTCGCGGTCGGAGACGGCGTCGAGCGAGTTGGGGATCATGCGGCTGAAGCCGAGGAGCTCCGTGGTGCGCTCGCGGTTCAGCGGGTAGGTGGTGCCGGCGAGCGCCGCCGCACCGAGGGGGTTGGCGTCCGCGGCCGTGCGCGCGGCGACGAGGCGCGTGAAGTCGCGCGAGAACATCCAGAAGTACGCGAGCAGGTGGTGGGAGAGCAGCACCGGCTGGGCGTGCTGGAGGTGCGTGTAGCCGGGCATCACGACGTCGAGGTTTTTCTCGGCCGCGTCCGCGAGCACGCGGCGCAGGGCCACGTTGCCGGCGAGCAGCTGGTCGCAGAGGTCCTTGGCGAGCAGGCGGATGTCGGTGGCCACCTGGTCGTTGCGGGAGCGGCCCGTGTGGAGCCGTCCGCCGGGCGCGCCGATCGCGCGGGTGAGCGCGCCCTCGACGGCCATGTGGACGTCCTCGTCGTTGACGTCCCAGGCAAAGGTGCCGTTCTTAATCTGCGCCGCGATGTCCGCAAGGCCGGCGTCGATCGCCGCCTGGTCCTCGGGCGAGATGATGCCCTGCTCGGCGAGCATCCGCGCGTGCGCGCGGCTGCCGGCGATGTCTTGGGCCGCCATGTTCTTGTCGACCTCAAGGCTTGCGCCAAACTCCTGCGTGAACGCGTCCACGCCCTTCTCGAACCTGCCGCCCCACAGCGCCATGTGCCCTCCTCGTTTTTCAAGCTCTCTTCCGCACAGCTTACCGCACGCGGAACGTTTTGGCCGCCCGCACGGGGGACAGGTTTGTTTCAGTCGTCGCGCGCCGCAAAGCGCGGGGCCGGCCGAGATGACCCCGGCCGGCCCTGTCATGGCGTCGTCTGTGACGGTCTACCCCGCCGCCTCTGCCAGGCTAGTGGACGGGCTGAAGGCCGGAGCCGGGGCCCTGGACCTTGGACCAGGTCTTGGACTGGAGGCCGTGGAGCTCGATGAAGCCCTTGGCGGCGCTGTGGTCGAAGGTGTCGCCCTCGTCGTAGGTGGCGAGGTTGTAGTCGTAGAGGCTGTACGGGCTGCGCACGCCGTCCACGAAGAGGCCGCCCTTGCAGAGGATGATGCGCACGTCGCCGGTCACGAACTTCTGCGTGTAGGCGTTGTAGGCGTCGATAGCGTTGCGGTTCTGGGAGAACCAGAGGCCGCGGTAGACCGTGGAGGCCCACTCGACGTCCATCTTGGCCTTCTGCTTGAGGGTCTCGGCATCGAGGCAGAGCTGCTCGAGCGTCTGGTGCGCCTGGATGAGCAGGAGGGCGGCCGGGCACTCGTAGCACTCGCGGCTCTTGATGCCCACGACGCGGTCCTCGATCATGTCGATGCGGCCGTAGCCGTTGCGGCCGGCGATCTCGTTGGCCTTGATGATGAGGCTGAGCAGGTCCATCTTCTCGCCGTTGATGGCGGTGGGGATGCCCTCCTCAAAGCTGATCACGACCTCCTCGGGCTCCGCGGGGCAGTCCTCGAGGTTGGCCGTCATCGTCCAGATGTCCGAGGGCGGCTTGTTCCAGGTGTCCTCGAGCACGCCGCACTCGATCGCGCGGCCCCAGAGGTTGTCGTCGATGGAGTAGGGCTTCTTCTTGGTGGTGGGCACGGGCACGCCGTTGGCCTCGGCCCACTCCATCTCGGAGTCGCGCGTGGTGAGGTCCCACTCGCGCACGGGGGCGATGATCTCCAGCTCGGGGTCGAGCGCGCGGATGCAGGTCTCAAAGCGCACCTGGTCGTTGCCCTTACCGGTGCAGCCGTGGGCGATGTACTTGGCGCCGTACTGGTGCGCGATGTCCACGAGGTGCTTGGAGATCAGCGGACGGCTGAGCGCGGAGAGCAGCGGGTAGACGCCCTCGTACTTGCCGTTGGCCCAGATGGCCTTGGAGAGGATCTTCGCGGCGTACTCGGCGCGCATGTCAAGCGCCTCGGAGGCGATGGCGCCCATGTCGAGGGCCTTCTGCTTGATCCAGGAGAGGTCCTTCTCGTCCTGGCCCACGTTGCCGCAGATGGCGATGACGTCGAGGTTCTTCTCGATCTGCAGCCACTTGACGATGACGGACGTGTCCAGTCCGCCGGAGTATGCGAGGACGACCTTTTCCTTCTCTGCCATGATGTTCCCTTTCCTTGGGTGGGAGCCGTGTCCTTGGGTGTGTGCTGTGTCAGCCATACAGAAAAGCCCCGACGTCGCGGGGCGCTAGAAGCCAGGTTGAACCGAGGAACCGGCAGGCTAGAGCGTCACGCGCGACGTCGCGGGCGTGATTCGTCGGTTCTGGCGTCGGGCGAGGAGGGAGGTGGCGCACACGTGCGCGCGGGAAACGTTCATCAACGTTGGCCTCCTCAGTAGTTGAGCGGGCGCGAGCTATTGGCCCGCGGCTGTCTGACGAGGCTGACTATACGGCTTGCGCGCGGGCGAGCGCCGGGGGCGCCGTGAAACGATTCTGTCTTGAAACATTCGCGGGCGCGGGCGGCGGGGTTGCAGGACCGTGCGGACGCCGGCACATAAACCGCGCTGGTTGCGCATTCCCCTTGCGTGATTAATATACAAAGTTATCTATCAAACTGAAAAAATATCTCTTTTTAAGCAATTCTTGTATACTAGCGCCACCCCACACCTCAAAAGAACGGAGGGGACATGCGCCTCGCCCTCGACGGACTTGACGCCCTGCGCGTGCTTCGTGACCGGAGAAGGCGCAGACGTCTGCCCCACGACCGCTGCGCGCTCCCCGCTCCGAGCCCCGAGCCGCGCAGGCGCTGGACCAGGGAATCGCTGCCTCTCGACGTGCTGCTGCTTGCCGACCCGCCAAGCGCCGAACGCCCCCTTCACGTGGCGGTTCCCTCGCCAAGCTCTCGCGTGCAGGCGTCCTTTGCGTCCTGTCGGGTCATGGGGCAGGGCTGCCCGACGACTCGTTCCTCAACCTCGGCGACGGGCTCTTTCTCCCCGCTCCCGAGCTGCTGTTCCTTGAGCTCGCGGAGGTTCTTCCCGTGCCCGTCCACGCGCTGCTGGGCTACGAGCTCTGCGGCACGTTTTCCCGTGACCCGCTGCGGCCGCGGACAGGAGACGTCACGCTTGACCTTAGCCCGCTCACCTCGGTCGAGCGGATAGAGCGGTTTGTTCGGAGCTGCCGGTACTGCGGAGACACGCGTCAGGCGCTCGCAACCCTCGCGTACGTGGCGGACAACGCCTGGTCACCCATGGAGGACCTGCTCGCAACAATGCTGAGCCTCCCGGTGGGCGAACTGGGGTATGGGCTGGGCCCGGTTACGATCAACGCCCGTCACTACACTGCTTCCTACCTGGTGGAACGCGGCTGCCCCGCGTCGCGCGTACCCGATATCGAGCTGGTTGGGCTACCTCTGGGCTTCAACTACGACGGCCGCCTGCACCTCGACCTTGCGTCCATAGCCAAGGCCGACGGGCCGCACGTCGAGACCGCCGTGCGGCAGGTGCGCGAGAAGTACCTCGACGACCTGCGCCGCAACCGGGAGCTCACGGCTATGGGCGTGGTCACGCTGCCCGTGACGTCGGAGGACCTGTTTCGGGAGGGCAGGTGCGACGCGCTCGTGTTCGAGGCGCTCTCGGCGCTGGGTGCCCTGGGGTTCCCGGCGTCTGACCGGCCGTGGGGCGCACTGGCGTCGCGCGTGGTATCCCGTCGCCGCCAGGAACTGCTCTGGTCGCTGCTTCCGTGGGCCGAGGCCCCGCTCTGGGCTCGCGAGCTGCTCGATCGCGAGAAGGCCGCCTTTGCAAAGGCCCGCCTCACAGAGGAGGTCATCGCGGGGTAACGGGG
>NZ_NFIU01000002.1 GCF_002159535.1 Olsenella sp. An290
GCGGGCGGCGTCGAGCGCCTCCTCGAGGGCGGCGACGGACTCCGCCGTCTTGCCCTCGGTGTCGGCCGCCTCGGCCGCGGCGATCGAGGCCTCGAGGGCCGTGGTGTCGACCTCGGGCGCAACCGCGTGGTCGTAGGTGATCGTCAGCTTGTCGAGGCGCGGCGCCTTGCCCTCGTCAGCCGCACCAAAGACGAGCGTGGAGCTGCCGGCCCCGGTCACCGTCATCTCAAAGTCGACCGTGTGAAGCGCGGAGGCCTCGTCGTCGGCGCCGGCGCTGACGCTTCCGGCCTCGACGATGCCGGCCTCGTCAGACCAGGCGAGCTTGTTGGCGGTGCTGCCGGACTCATAGGAGAGGGTGACGCGATAGACGCCCGGGACCGTCGCCGTGAAGGGCACGTGGACCTCGTCGCCAAGGTTCACGGCGTCGACCAGGGTCGCGCCGTTGGCGCTGTCCACCATGACCGTCATGGGCCAGCCGGCGTCGTTGCTCTCGTCGTTGTGGAGCTCTCCGAGCTCGAACTCGAGGACGGCGGACCCATCGGTGCCGGGGAAGGCAAACGGGTTCTCGGTGGTGTAGTGGTCACCGGAGGGGGTCACGGGCACCAGGGCCTCGATGGCGGCCGTGAGCGCCTGTGCGGCGGCGTCGACCTCGGTCTGGCTCGTGGAGGAGAGCGCCGCCTCGGCAGCGGAGAGCGCGCTCTGGAGGGCGGACCACGAATCGGCCGTGTAGGCATCCTCGGAGAGGGCCTTGGCGGAGGCGATGGCCTCGTTCAGCGCGTCGTAGCTGACCGAGGGCGCCTCGGGCTCGCCGCCGTAGACCTCGATCTCGTAGAGCGAGATGTTGTTCCAGGGCCCACCCGGGGCGTCCGGGTTCTGGGCGACGTAGTCGTTCACGCGAACGCGGACGTAGCGGGCCACGTGCGTCTCGTCGAGGACGATGGTCTCGTTCTTCTCGGCGGGCTGCGTGCGCTCGCTCACCGTGGTCCAGGCGTCCTCACGCGCCGGGTCGGCGCCGTTGGGGGCAATCTGGATGTCGTAGTCGGTCGGCTTGCGGGTCTCCCAGAAGAGCTTGACCGTCCGGACGTCGTAGTTGGAGCCCAGGTCAACGTAGACCCAGGCGGGCTTCTCGTCCACGACGCACGCCCAGCGAGAAGAACCGTCCTTGCCGCCGTCGGTCACCTTGTCGGCGGTGAAGTCGGCGGTCTCGTCGGAGCTGGAGGTGGCGTCCTTGGCGCTGGCGACGTTCTCGGTCGGATCCGCCTCGGTCACGGGAATCTCGCCCGTGTAGGAGACCTCGAGCTTGTCGAGGCGCGGGGCGTTCTTGCCGGCGGGCGGCGCAAAGACGAGCGTGGAGCTGCCGGGCTTGGTGACCGTGAGGTCAAACTCGACCGTGTGGATGGCCGCGGCGCTGTCATCGGCGCCGGCCGTGACGTTGCCGGACGAGACGATGCCCTCGTCGTCCGACCAGGCGAGCGCGTTGGTGGGGGAGCCGCTCGAGTAGTGGAGCTTGACGTGGTAGGTGCCGGCGTACGTGGCGCGGAAGGGCACGCTCAGCGAGTCCCCGTCGTTCAGGGAGTTGACGAGCGTGGTGCCCGTGGTCGCGTCCTCGAGGATGGAGGCGGGCCACTTGCCGTTCTGGTCGGCGGCGTTGGAGACGTCGGAGATGGCACCGAGCTCAAACTCGAGCGTGGTGCCCTCGTCGGTGTAGGGGAAGAGGAACGGGCTCTCCTCGGTGTAGTTGTTCACCGCCACGAGGCCCTCGACGGCGGCCTCGAGCTCGGCGATGATCGCACGGAGGTCGGCGGAGGAGACCTCCTCGTTCTTGTAGGCGTCGTGCGCCTTCGTGAGGGCGGCCTCGAGCGTCGCGACGGAGCTCGCGGAGTAGCCGTCGGTCTCGATGGCCTCGGCCGCGGCGATGGCCTCGGAGAGGTCCTGGTCGACGTCGGAGACCGTCACGGTGACGAGGTCATTGAAGCCGGCGATGACGTTGTCGTCGTCAAGGGAGAGCGACACGTAGAACTGGCGGTCGCCGTCCGCGCTGCCGCCGCTCTGTCCGCCGCCCGTGACGCGCTTCGTCGTCACGGTGACGGCCTTCTCGGTCTCGCCCGCGGCAAACTCGACCGTCTGGGGCGTCGTGTCAAAGTGGTCCTGCGTGGCGGTGCCGGGCTCAAAGCCCACGGTGACCGTGAGGGGCTCGGAGGCGTCGCCGACGCGGCGGAGCGTGAGCTCGGCGGTGGAGCCCTCGTCCATCGTGAGGGCGGAGGTGTCAAACTCGAGCATCGTGGAGCCCTCGGGCAGGTACGCCGCGGCGTCGATGCCCACCGCGCCGCTGATCACGCTGATCGTGACTGTGTGCTCGCCGGGCTCAAGCACGTCGGAGGAGTAGAGCACCGCAGAGGTGTTGCGGGAGGAGACGTTGTTGGTCGCGATGCGCTTGACCTCGCCGCCGTCCACGGAGACGCCCATCGTGCCGTGCCCGGGGTCCGCCGTGCCGATAATGCTGAACTGCGTGCCCGTGAAGGTGAAGCTCAGCGTGGAGCTCGTGTTGCTCGTCCACTGGCTCGTGCCCTCGTAGCAGGAGGTGATCGCCTCGTCGGTCCAGGACCCGGTCTGGGTCATTTCGTCGTTGTCGATCGCGGAGAGGCCCGTGGGGATGGGCGTGGGGATCTCGAAGGCGGGCGAGGCCTTGTAGAGGCCGACCTCGCTGATCTGCGCGAGCGCCCGCTCGCCGGTGAAGACGTCGTCGGTCTGGAGGTCGATCTTGATGGCGTCCGAGGAGACCTCGGTGGAGCGCACGAGGCGCTTGGCGCCGATGGTCGCGCCCGAGCCGAACTCCTTCCAGGAGCCGTCCTCGTCACGGTAGCTCACGGTGAAGCGGTCGATGCGCTGACCGTTCTGGATGGCCTCCTCGATGGACACGACGTCAAAGGTCTTCTTCTCGCCGAGCTCGATGACGAGCGACTGCTCGTCCTCGGAGCCGGCGCACCAGTAGGTGTCCTTGTCGCCGTCGAGGACCTTGCCGGGGCCGTAGTCCGCGTCGTTCTCAAAGGCGCTCTTGGCCTGTGCCTCGGCGCCCGTGGCGAGGTTCTCGTCGAAGCTCATCCGGATGTTGGAGGCAAACTCCTCGACGCGCGTCTTGATCGCCGGGTCAACGGTGCCGCTCGTGTTGGGCGGGATGTTGATGAGCAGCGTGGCGCCGTGGCCGATGGAGTTGAAGTACATGGTGCTCAGGTCCGCGAGGGACTTGGGCGTGCTCTTGTCCTTGCCCCAGAACCAGCCGGAGGTGATGCGGGCGTCGGCCTCCGGGACGGTCCAGAGGTCGCCGTCGGCGTAGCCCACCGAGACGCCGCCCTGGAGGTTGTGGTCGTAGTCGTCACCAGCCTCGTTGAGCTTGACCGGAGACCAGAGCTCGTCGGTAGCCGAGCTCACGGCGTTGCCGTTCTCGTTGCCGATCCAGCGCACGCCCGTGTGCTCCTTGCACTGGAAGATGATGCAGTCCTCGCCCTGGAGGTCGTGGATGGTGCTCGCCCAGCCGTCGAAGTCGTACACCTGGGCGTCGGCGCCCGTGCCCTGCGCGCCGTCCATCCAGACCTCGACGAACTTGCCCTTGTTGCCGTACTTGGGGTTGCCGAGGATCTCCTTGAGCTGCGCGATGTAGTAGGCGTTGTAGTTCACGTCCGGGTCATCGGAGTCGCCGATGGTGCCCGGCGTCTCGCCCGCATCGTAGCCGTAGGACTCGTCGTGGATGTCCCAGGGGGAGAGGTAGAGGCCCATGTCGACGTCGTACTTGCTGCACGCCACGGAGAGCTCGGCGAGGATGTCGCCCTGGCCGTCCTTGTAGTCCGGGCAGGCTCCCATGTCGTAGTCGGTGTACTCGGACTGCCAGATGCAGAAGCCGTCGTGGTGCTTGGCGGTGACGACGAGGCGCGAGAAGCCGGCCTCCTTGATCATCTTGACGTAGCCGTCCGCGTCGAAGTCACGGAGCTGGTTCATGTAGTAGTAGGCCGGCTCCATCTTGGTGCCGTAGTCCTCGCCCCACTCGACGCCCGAGAACGTGTTGGGCCCGAAGTGGCAGAACGCCGCGAACGAGTTGCGCTGGTAGTCAAGCTGGCCGGCGTTGGGGAGCGTCTCGTTCTGCTCCGGCGCGTCAGCAGCGTTCTCGGTGAACGTGGAGTCGGCGAAGTAGCCCTCCTCGGCGAGCGCGAGCTGCGCGCCGCCCATCGACAGCGCGATCACCGTTGCGGCCGCAAACGCGACCCGTGCGGGAACCCTCCAGGGTCGGTCATCTCTCATTGGCGCCCTTTCTCCTGGGGCCACGGGGGAGACTGCGGCCCATTGAACATAACTTGGCAAATGTTACGCTGGCCTTGCGGGCGCGTCGCCGCCCGCTGCCGGGAAATGGGACGGGCGGCCCCATCCGCGCCGCGAACGGCGCCCGGGCACCTCGAGGACGGGCCCTCGCTCGTCACAATTCCTACATGACTGCTTGCGAGCTGCGCGTTCTTTGCATCTGGACGAGAAGAACGCGGGACGGAGAATTTTCTCGTGCCACGCGCCCAAAGTTCTGATAAGATGCTCTAGCGCACAAGCGCGGGCGATTGGCTCAGGGGTAGAGCACTTCCTTCACACGGAAGGGGTCGCTGGTTCGAATCCAGCATCGCCCACCAGATGGGGATATAGCTCAGTTGGGAGAGCGCGTGACTGGCAGTCACGAGGTCAGGGGTTCGAACCCCCTTATCTCCACCACGAAGGCTCAGGGCCGCCGGACAGCTCCGGCGGCCCTTTTCTGTGTGCCGTGGCCGCGCGACCTGACCGATGCGGCCCGGCGCCCTTCTCGGACCGGGCCGCACGGGGCGGGAATAACATACATAGTTGGTCCCCAACCTGAAAAAACGGGCCATCCAGACGCAAACGTGCATGCTATTCGCCCGCCGCGCCGCCCACGGCCCCCGCTACCGGCCCGTGATGGCGCGGCGCAGCATCATCACGTACGCCTCGGCGCCCTCGGGCCTGAGGTGGGTGCCGTCGTCCCAGAAGTACTCGTCGTGGCCCTCGCTCTCCGCGTACCAGTCGATGACCTCGACGTTGTCGTACTGGTCGGCCACGTTCCGGAAGAGCTCGTTGTTGATGTCCTGGAGCGGCATGGGGACGCGCGTGGTGACGAAGTAGACCTTGCGGTCGGCACCGCACGCGTCGATGAGGCTCCTCACCTGCTCCTCGCGCGCGACGCCGTTGCTGCCCAGGGCAAAGACCACGACGTCGGCCCCGTGGCCGTCCGCCACGCACTGGTTGTAGACGTCGATGCCGGCCGTGAACTGACGGCCCACCGCGGCGTCGATCCAGCCGTTGGGGAAGACCCGCTTGAACTGCGCCTCGGCGCCCTTGGCCACCGAGTCGCCGATGAGCAGGACGCTGGCGTCCGTGGCGCCCGTCTGGGCGTCGACGTCGTAGTTCCTGCTGTTGATCGTGTCCACGGCCGTCGCGAAGGCCGTGCCGGCAAGGAAGGTCCCCGAGACGTCGTAGCCCTGCGCGTCCGGGTCGAAGGCCGCCTCCACCGACCCGCCGGCCTGCTGGTCCACGGGCACGCCCGTCTGCTCGGCGCTGATCGGGGCGAGCGTCACCACCACGACGGCCAGAAGCGCCACCGCCTCGGCCGCAAGCGCCACGCGGGACTGGCCGAGGGCGAGGGGCGCGCCCACGCCGCGCTCAATGAGCCGATAGGAGAGCTCGGCCACGACGACGATGGCAAGAAGCTCCAGAAGCCAGCCCCACCAGGGGAGCTCCGTCGTGCGCGTGGCGGGGTTCATGACCAGAAGGAGCGGGTAGTGCCAGAGGTAGAGCGCAAACCCGCGCGCGCCCGCAACGGCGAGCGGCCGCAGCCCCAGGATGCGCCCGAGAAGGCCGCCCGGGCGCGAGACCACGCCGATGATGACGGCCGTGAGCAGCGAGACGAGCAAGATGCCGCCCCGGTAGGCAAAGTCGGAGTAGCCGTCCAGCGTGACCATCATGGCCGCGATCCCGGCGAGCGCCGCCACGCCGGCGAGGTCGTAGGCCCACGAGGGGAGCTCGCGGCGCGCCGGGGCGGAGCCGTGCGCGCCGGCGGCGCCGGAGGGGGCCTGCGCGGGCAGGGCGACCCTCCAGCCGCGGCCGCGCGTCATGAGGGCGCAGAGGGCGCCCACGAGGAGCTCGGCCGCGCGCGTGTCGGGCCCGTAGTAGATGCGCGCGGTGTCGGCCGTCGGGTCATAGAGCGCGGCCATGGCCACCGACGAGGCCACCGCGAGCACGGCCACGGCGGCGCACGCGTGAGAGCGCCGGCGCACCACGCGCGAGAGCCCTAGGAGCACAAGCGGCCAGACCAGGTAGAACTGCATGGTCACGCCCACGAACCAGAGGTGCGTGAGCGGGGAGGGAAGCCCCGCCGCGGCGAAGTAGGAGACGTTGCGGAAGAGGTAGTAGAGGTTCTCAAAGAAGAGGAGCGCCGGGACCGCGTCCGACTTCACCTTGGGGAGGAGCGCGGGCGAGAGCGCGGCGCACAGCACCGCCGTCGCACCCACCACCACGAGCATCGAGGGCAGGAGCCGGCGCACGCGCCCCAGGAGGAAGCGCGGGTAGTCGAACCGGCCCTCCCGCGCGACGCGCCGCTCGATGGAGAGGGTGATGAGGTAGCCCGTGAGCACGAAGAACACGCTCACGCCCAGGTAGCCACCAGGAAGCCAGGTGGCGTTGGCGTGGTAGACGATGATGGCGGCGATCGCGAGGACGCGCATTCCGTCGAGGGCAGCGACCTTCTTGGAGCCGGACATAGAGCTCGCTTTCAGAAAAGGGCCCGCACGGGGCGAGAAGAACCAGAGACTTCGTTATTCTATCCCCAGCGCAACCGCCCCGTCCCCCTTCCCGACAAAGAGTGCGCAAGGGGGCGCGGCCACCACCTCAGGTTGAGGCCGGGCGGCACCGGCGCGCCGACCCGCGCGCTGCCGTAGGGTAGGGCGACCAAGACCGACGAAGGGAGCAGGACATGGGAGAGCGGGGCACAGGGGGACGAGGCGCAACGGGGGCCCTCGTGGCGCTCGCCGTCGTTGCGGTGGTAGCCGTCGTCGCCTGGGGCGCCTGGGCGCTCGCGCTGCAGGGCGGCGCGGCCGGGCCCGCGGGAGAGCCCGCGCGCGAGGAGACGCAGGACGCGCCCGAGCCGGATGCCGTGACCGACCCCGAGCCCGAGCCGGAGGAGCCCTCCGACCCCGTCGCCGACGTGGTCGCGGGCATGACCCTCGAGGAGAAGGTCGCCCAGCTCTTCGTGGTGCGCCCCGAGGACCTGACCCACGTCGGGGTCCAGACGGCGGCCGGCGACGCCACGCGCGCGGCGCTCGAGGCCCACCCGGTGGGCGGCATCTGCTACTTCGCCCAGAACCTCGTCGACCCCGCCCAGACCAGGGACATGCTCGCCAGCACGCAGGCGTTCTACGAGGAGCTCACGGGGCTCCCGTGCTTCCTTGCCGTCGACGAGGAGGGCGGCACCGTCTCGCGCGTGGGCGCCAACCCCGCCTTCGGCGTGGAGCGGGTGGGCGACATGGTCGCGGTCCAGTCGGACGAGGAGGCGCGCGAGAAGGCCGTGACCATCGGCACCTACCTCGCCGACCTCGGCTTCAACCTCGACTTCGCCCCGGACGCCGACATCGCCGACGTCGAGGGCTCCTCGCTCGCGCGCCGCTCCTTCGGCGCCTCCGCCGAGGTGGTGGCCCCGCGCGTCGCCGCGCAGGTCGAGGGTTTCCTCTCCACGGGCATCCTCTGCGCCGCGAAGCACTTCCCGGGCATCGGCGGGGCCGTGGGCGACTCCCACGACGGCTCGATCATGACCAACGCCACCCCCGAAGACCTCGCCGCGAGCGAGCTCGTGCCCTTCCGCGCGGCCATGGACGCGGGCGTCCCCCTCATCATGGTGGGCCACCTCACCCTCCCCAACGTGACGGGGGACTACGTGGCCGCCTCGCTCAACCCCAAGATCGTGACCGGCATCCTGCGCGAGCAGCTCGGCTTCGACGGGATCGTCATCACGGACTCGCTTGCCATGGGCGCCGTCGTCGACGCGTACTCACCGGAGGAGATCGGCGTCACGGCGCTTGAGGCGGGCGTCGACATGATCCTCATGCCGCGCGACTTCGAGCGCACCTACCAGGGCGTCCTCGACGCCGTCGCGTCCGGCCGCCTCTCCGAGGAGCGCATCGACGAGTCGGTCGAGCGAATCGTGCGCACGAAGCTCTCCCTCCAGGGGTGACCGGGGGTCGTCGCGCACCGCGCCAAGGCCGGCGGGCGGGCTATACTAGATGGGTTTTGCACCCGACGCGAGAGGGGCGCCCATGGAACGGCAGGTCAGCGACGACCCGGTCGAGCTCTTCGGCCTGAGGATCGCGCACATCGGCATCAACGAGAGCTCGCCCGAGGAGGCCGAGCGCACGGCGGGGCAGTTCGAGGCCCTCATGGGGCTCGCGCGGCGTCACACGGCGCCCGTCTCCACCTTCGCCGGCACGCTCGTCGAGGTCATGAACAACGGGGGCCGCGGCACGCGGGGCCACATCGGCTTCCACGTGGACGACCTCCCCGCGGCCGAGCGCTGGTTCGCCGCGCGGGGCCTCACCGTCGACGAGGCGTCCCGCACGCTCGGGCCCGACGGGAGGACGCGCCTCGTCTACTTTGCCGAGGAGCTCGCCGGCTTTGCCCTCCACCTCACCACCGACGACTAGCGGCCCGCCCGGGCCCGTGCAAAGGAACCGCACGTGATAGCACTCGCAGACAAGATCTCCAAGTCATTTGGCGGCCGCGTCCTCTACACCGGCGCGACCCTCCAGCTCAACGCCCAGGAGCGCTGGGCGCTCGTCGGGCCCAACGGCTCGGGCAAGACCACGCTCCTGCGCATCATCATGGGGGAGGAGTCCCCCGACGAGGGCACCGTGAGCTTTGCCCGCGACGCCACCGTGGGCTACCTCGAGCAGGAGACCAAGCTCGCAGGCGAGAAGAGCGCCCTGGCCGAGGTCGTCGACTCCGCCCACGAGGTGAAGGAGGTCGAGCGCCAGGTCACCGAGCTCGAGGCCAAGATCTCCGAGACGGCGCCCGGCCCCGAGCTCGACCAGCTCCTCGAGCGCTACGGCCACGCGCAGGACCGCTTCGAGCGGCTGGGCGGCTACGAGCTCGAGAGCCGCGCGCGCCAGATCCTTGCGGGCCTCGGCTTTCCCGTCGAGGACTTCGACAAGCCCGCCTGCGACTTCTCGGGCGGCTGGCAGATGCGCATCGCCCTCTCCAAGCTGCTGCTGCGCCACCCCGACGTGCTGCTGCTCGACGAGCCCACCAACCACCTCGACCTCGAGAGCGTCAAGTGGCTCGAGCAGTTCCTCGCGGGCTACGACGGCGCGGTTCTTCTCGTCTCCCACGACCGCGCGTTCATGGACGCCTGCGTCTCCCACGTGGCGGCCGTGGAGAACCGGCGCCTGGCCACCTACACGGGCAACTACTCGAGCTACCTCAAGCAGCGCGAGGACAACCTCGAGCAGATGCGCGCCAAGCGCGCCGCCCAGGAGCGCGAGATCGCGCACATGCAGGTGTTCGTCGACAAGTTCCGCTACAAGCCCACCAAGGCCGCGCAGGCGCAGGAGCGCATGAGGAGGATCGAGCAGATCAGAAGCGAGCTCGTGATCTTGCCCGAGGGCACCAAGAGGGTGCACTTCTCGTTCCCGGAGCCCCCGCGCACGGGCGACGAGGTCATCAAGCTCGAGGGCGTCTCCAAGTCCTTTGGCGAGAACCACGTCTACTCGGACGTGGACCTCACGCTCTACCGCGGCGACCACGTGGTGCTCGTGGGGCCCAACGGCGCGGGAAAGTCCACGCTCATGAAGCTCATGAACGGCCGGCTCGCGCCGGACGCGGGCACGGTCTCGCTGGGCAAGAGCGTCACGCAGGCCTACTACGCCCAGCACCAGCTCGAGCAGCTGAACGAGGCCAACACCGTGCTCGCCGAGATGGACTCGGTGGCGGCCGGCTGGACCACCTCCGAGGAGCGGCGCCTTTTGGGCGCGTTCCTCTTCCACGGCGACGACGTCGAGAAGCGCGTGGGCGTGCTCTCCGGCGGCGAGCGGGCGCGCCTGGCGCTCGCCAAGATGCTCGTGGCCCCCGACCCGCTGCTTCTGCTCGACGAGCCGACCAACCACCTCGACATCGACTCCGTGGACGTGCTCGAGCGCGCGCTCGTGGACTTCAAGGGCACGATCGTGCTCATCTCCCACGACGAGCACCTCGTGCGGGCGGTTGCCAACAAGGTCGTGGACGTGCGCGACCACAAGGTGACCGTCTACGACGGCGACTACGACTACTACCTCTTCAAGCGCGCCGAGCTCGAGGCCGCGGCGCAGGGCGCGGCCGCGCCCGAGCGCCAGAGGGGGGAGGCCGCGCCCGCGGCCGAGCCCGCGCCACAGCCCGGCGCGGGCCGCAACGTCAAGACGCGCGAGCAGCGCCGCGCCGAGGCCGAGGAGCGCAACCGCAGGAACCGCGCCCTCAAGAAGGAGCGCGACCGCCTCAGGCAGGTCGAGGCGGCGCTCGAGCCCGCCCAGGCGCGCCTCGCCGAGCTCGAGACCCTCATGGCCGACCAGGAGCTCTACAGCGACGCCCGGCGCTTCGACGAGTGCATGACGGAGTACACCGCGCTCTCCAAAAAGATTCCGGCCCTCGAGCAGGAGTGGCTCGAGCTCACCGAGAAGATCGAGGAGGCCGGGCGTGCGTAAGGGCGCCGCGCGCGCGGCGCGCGTCCTCGCGCTCGCGTGCCGGGCGTGCGCGTGGGTCCTCGTCGCCCTCGTCGTGGCGGGCGCGGTGCTGCCCGCGGGCGCCCGGACCTGGCTCTTGGCCCCGACGGGGTTCTTCTCGCGCCTCGTGCCCGAGGCCCTGGCGGGGCTCCTCGTGTTCCAGACGCCCCTCGGGGGGTCGTTTCGTGGAGACCTCGCCATCGTTGCTATAGTGTTGCTCGTGTCCGACTGGATCTTGTGCCGCGTTTCTGCCTCGCCGCGCTGACGCCGCGAGAGGGGAGTCCGCTTGTATACCGACCAACAGCTCGTCCGGGTGGCCCTCACGGTGGCGCTCGTGATGTTCTCGGCCGTGGTGCACGAGGTCGCCCACGGCTGGGTGGCCCTGCGCTGCGGCGACCCCACCGCCCGGGACGCGGGCCGGCTCACGCTCGACCCGCGCGCCCACCTGGACGGGTTCGGCTCGTTCCTCCTGCCGCTTCTCATGGCGCTCCTGGGCGGGCCGGTCTTTGCCTTCGCGCGGCCGGTGCCCTACAACCCGGCGCGCCTGCGCCACCCGCGCCGCGACGAGCTGCTCGTGGCGCTCGCGGGGCCCGCCTCCAACGTGCTGCAGGCGCTCGCGGGCACCGCGCTCCTCAGGCTCCTCCTGGACTGGGGCCAGGGCCTGCCCGTGGACGCGCTTCTCTGGGGGGCCGAGGTCCTCATGATCTACGTGCAGGTCAACCTCGTGCTCTGCTTCTTCAACCTCATCCCGCTGCCGCCGCTCGACGGCTCCAAGGTCGTCCTGTTCTTCCTCACGGGGGAGGCGAGGCAGCGCTACTACGAGCTCCAGCGCTACTCCATGGCGATCCTCATCGGCGTGCTCTACCTCCTGCCGTCGCTCCTGCGCGTGGACCCGCTGAGCGCCTACCTCGACGCCACCGCCGGCTCGCTCTTCTCGGCGCTCATGTCGGCGGTGTAGGCATGTCGTACCGCGTGCGGACCCAGGCCTACTCGGGGCCCTTCGACCTCCTGCTCCAGCTCGTCACGAGGCAGAAGGTGACCATCGGCTCGATCTCCATCTCCGAGGTCGCCAACCAGTACCTCGCCGAGGTCGAGCGCATGGCCGACCTCGACCTCGACGTCGCGAGCGACTTCGTGCTCGTGGCGTCGACCCTGCTCGACATCAAGGCCGCCTCGCTCGTCCCCGACGAGCCCGTCGCGCGCCGGCGCGAGGCGCTCGAGCCCGACGACGAGGACGACCTCGAGGGACTCACGCCCGACGAGGCCCGCGAGGTGCTCATCGCCCGCCTCATCGCCTACAAGCAGTTCCGGGGCGCCGGCGCGGCGCTCGGCGCGCGCGCCGAGGCCGAGGGCCGCATGTTCCCGCGCACCGTGGGCCCCGACCCCGAGTTTCTGGGCCTCATGCCCGACTACCTCGAGGGGATCAGCCTGCGCAGCCTCGCCGTCATCTGCGCCGACATCGACTCGCGCCGCGAGACGTTTCTTCTCGAGGCCGAGCACATCGCGCCGCGGCGGCTGCCCGTCGCCCTCACCGTCGCGACCGTGGACCGCCTCGTGCGCGGCCGCGGGCACGTGACCTTCTCCGAGCTCCTCGACGGCCAGGAGACGCCCGAGGCCGTGGTCGCGAACTTCCTCGCGGTCCTCGAGCTCTTCAAGCGCGGCCTCGTGCGCGTCCGGCAGGACGAGGCCTTCGGCGAGATAGAGATCGACCACGTCGAGGGGGCCGACCCCTACGAGCTCGACGAGTCGGTCCTGGCCGAGCTCGGCGAGGACTTCGGCCTTGACGACGACCTCCTGGAAGGGGACCTCCTGTGAACGACCTCGAACGCATCGAACCGGGCTCCCTCAAGGGGCTGCTCGAGGCACTGCTGCTCGTCTCGGACGACTCCGTGCCGGCCACGACGCTCGCCCGCGCCGCGGGCGCCGAGCCCGGCGAGGTGGCCTCCGCGCTCGCGGAGCTCTCCGCCGAGTACGCAGACGCCAACCGCGGCTTTCAGCTGCGGGAGGTCGCGGGCGGCTGGCGGCTCTTCACACACCCCGCCCACCACGACCAGGTGGCCGACTACGTGCTCTCCTGGGACACGCGCCGGCTCTCCCAGGCCGCGCTCGAGACGCTCGCCGTCATCGCCTACCACCAGCCCGTCACCCGCGAGGGCGTGCGCGCCATCCGCGGGGTCAACTCCGACGGCGTCATCGGCTCGCTCAAGGAGAAGGGCCTCGTGCGCGAGGTGGGGCGCGACCCCGAGCACGGCCAGGCGCAGCTCTGGGGCACCACGCGGCTCTTCCTCGAGCGCTTTGGGCTGCGGTCGGTCCGCGACCTGCCGCCCCTCGAGGACTTCGCGCCCGACGAGGAGTCGCGCCGCTTCATTCGCGAGCGCCTCTCCGGCCGCTCCATCGGCTCCACGATCGAGGAGACGGCGGCCGACATCGAGGAGGAGGCCGACCTCCTGGGCGACGAGGTCGCGGGGGAGGCGGAGGCGGATGAGTGACCCCATCCGCGAGGACGGCCTCTACCCCATGCGGCTCCAGCGCTTCCTCGCCCGCGCGGGCGTGGCGAGCCGCCGCGGGTCGGAGCGGCTCATGACCGCCGGGCGCGTCAGGGTGAACGGCGCCGTCGTCACGGAGCTCGGCAGCAAGGTCGACCCCGCCTCCGACGTCGTCACCGTCGACGGGGCCGTGTGCCGCATCGCCGAGCGCCCCTGCCACCTCATGCTCTACAAGCCAGCGGGCTACCTCACCACCATGAGCGACCCGCACGGGCGCCCCACGGTGGCCGACCTCGTCCCCGTGGCGGAGCGCCCCGGGCTCTACCCGGTGGGCCGGCTCGACCTCGACACGACGGGCCTACTCCTGTTCACGACGGCCGGCGAGCTCGGACAGGCGCTCCTGCACCCCTCGCACCACGTGACCAAGCACTACGTCGCCCTCGTCTCGGGGACGCCCGACGAGGGCGACCTCGGGCGCCTGCGCGCGGGCGTCCGGCTCGAGGACGGGCCGGCCGCGCCCGCCGAGGCCGAGCTCCTCTCGCCGTCCGACCCGCTCTTCTCGCTCGTCGCCCCTCGGGGGGCGGGCCGGACGGGGGGCGGCGAGCCCAACGCCGTCGTGGGCCTCACCATCCACGAGGGCAGGAAGCACCAGGTCAAGAAGATGATGCAGGCCGTGGGGCACCGCGTCTTGCGCCTTCACCGCGACGCCTTCGGGCCGCTCGTGCTCACGGGCGTGGCCGAGGGCTCCTGGCGCGAGCTGACCGAGGCCGAGACCGCCGCCGTCGAGGCGGTCGCACGGGGGGAGGGGTAGCCGTGGCCGAGCGCGGGATGCCCGGGGACCACGTGACGCAGCGCCTGCTCTTCATGCGCCACCCCGAGACGGTCTCGAACACGCAGTTCTTCTTCTCCGGGCGCACGGACGTCCCGCTGACCCCGCACGGCGAGGAGCAGCGCGACCGGGCCATCGAGGCCCTCGTGGCCTTTGCGCCCGACCGCCTCTTCCACTCGCCCCTCTCCCGCGCGGCCTGCGTCGCGCAGGGGGCCGCCGCGCGCCTGGGCGTGCCGTGCGAGCCGCTCGAGGACCTCATAGAGATCGACTTCGGGCCCCTCGAGGGGATGGACTTTGCCCACGCCCGCGAGCGGGGGCTCGCGTTTCCCTGGCCGATCGACGAGCGGGGCGTCTCGCACCCGCCCGAGGGCGCGGAGTCCTTCGAGAGCCTGCGCGAGCGGGCGCGGCGCGTCCTCGGGCTGCTGCGGCCGCTCGAGGGCAGGACGGCCTGCGTCACGCACGGCGGCTACCTGCGCATGCTCGTGGCCGCGGCCTACGACGTGCCGCTCCGGCGCTTCTGGAACCTGCACGTCCTCAACGTCTCCTCGCTCTACTTCACCTGCGACGGGGACGCCTTTGCGCTCGGCGGGCTCAACCTCACCCCCGAGGAGGTCATCGAGCACGCCACGCGACCCTGCGAATACGACACCCGCGACATCTGGGGGACGCGGGGAAGGGAGCTCACATGATCGTTGCCATCGACGGGCCCTCGGGCTCGGGAAAGTCGTCCGTGGCGCGCGAGGTCGCGCGCAGATGCGGCCTCACCTACCTCGACACGGGCGCGATGTACCGCTCCGTCGCCTGGGCCTGCCTCGAGCGCGGCGTCGACCCGGAGGACGCGCCCGCCGTGGCGCGCGTGGCCGAGGGCGTGCGCATCGAGTTCGCGCCGGGGGAGGACGGCCAGCGCGTGCTCGTGGACGGCACGGACGCGACGGCGGCCATCCGCACGCCCGAGGTCGAGCTCGCCGTCTCGCCGGTCTCCGCGAACCCCCGCGTCCGCGAGGTCATGGTCGCGCTCCAGCGCGCGGCGGGCGAGCGGGGCGACGTGGTCGCCGAGGGCCGCGACATCGGGACCGTGGTCTTCCCCGCGGCCGACGTCAAGGTGTTCCTGAGCGCCTCGCCCGAGGCCCGCGCGCGCCGTCGCGCCGTGCAGCGCCAGGGGGGCAACCTCGCCTGCGGCCGCGACGTGGCCGTCGACGCCGAGGCCGAGCGCAAGATCCTCGCCGACCTCATGCGCCGCGACGCCTACGACTCGTCCCGCGAGGCCTCGCCGCTGCGCCCCGCCGACGACGCGCGGCACATCGACTCCTCGGACCTCACCTTCGAGGAGGTCGTGCGCGCCGTCGTCAGCCTCTCCCCCGAGCTCTCCGCCCGTGCGTCCGAGGGGGCCGCGTCATGAGCGCGCGCGAGAAGGACGGGACGGGCCGCGAGCGCATGCGCGCCTTCGCGGGCAACACCCTCGACGACTACTACGATCACGACATCCGCGACCACCCGCTGCCGGGGCGCCTGCTCATCGGCCTTGTGGTGCGCGTCCTGTGGCTCGTGACCAAGCTGCTGTGGCCCTGGCGCCTCGAGCAGGCGCAGGTTCTTCTCGCCGAGCCCCGCGGCCGCGTGATCATCATGAACCACGAGTCCATGCTCGACCCCGTCCTCGCCGTGGTCACGCTGTGGCTCGCCCGCGTCCCCACGCGCATCGTCTACAAGAGCGAGCTCGACCGGGTCGGCCCGGCGGCGTGGCTCTTCTCGAGGGCGGGCGGCTTCCCCGTCGCGCGCGGCAGCGCCGACATGAAGACGGTCCGCCGGGCCCGCGCGATGCTCCAGCGCGGGGAGTGCGTGCTCATCTACCCCGAGGGCACCCGCGTGCGCAAGGACGCCGACGCCCAGGTCCACGGCGGCTACGCGATCATGGCCCAGCTCGCCAAGGCGCCCGTGCAGCCCGTCGCCATCATCGGCGCGCGGCACCTGCGCCCGCGCTGCCGCGTCTACCTGAGGGCGGGCGCCCCCGTCGAGTGGTCCGAGCTCGCCGCCTCGGGGCGCCGGGAGCAGGCGGCCGAGATGGAGCGCGTGGGCATGGAGCGCGTCTACGCCCTGCGCGACGAGCTGCGCCGCGCGCACCCGGAGGTGAGGGACTAGCATGCCCGAGATTCGCATCGCCTCCGAGGCCGGCGCCTGCTACGGCGTCGAGCGGGCGCTCGGGCTGGTCGAGGCCGCGGCCGACGAGCGCGCCGGCGCGGTCCACACGCTCGGGCCCCTCATCCACAACCCGCGCGTCGTGGCCGGGCTCGCCGCGCGCGGGGTCGACGCCGTCTCGTCGCCCGAGGAGGCCGCGGGCGACACGCTCCTGCTCCGCACGCACGGCACGGTGCCCGACGAGGAGGCGCGGGCGCGCGAGCTCTGCGCGCGCGTCCTCGACGCGACCTGCCCCTTCGTGAAGAAGGTCCACCAGGCCGCCGAGCGCCTCTCCCGCGAGGGGTACCAGGTCGTGGTGGTGGGGGAGGCCGGCCACCCCGAGGTCGAGGCCACCCTGCCGCACGCGCCGGGCGCGATCGTGGTGGGCTCGGCCGAGGAGGCCGCACGGGTGCCGCACGCGCGCAAGGTGGGCGTCGTGGTGCAGACCACGGCGCGGCGGGCGCTGCTCGCCGAGGTCGTGGGGGCCCTGCTCGGGCGCGCCGAGGAGGTCCGCGTGATCAACACGATCTGCGAGGCGACCTCCGGGCACCAGGCCGCCGCCGACGAGCTCGCGAGCGAGGCGGACGTGATGGTGGTCATCGGCGGGCGCAACTCCGCCAACACCACGCGCCTCGCCGAGATCTCCGCGGCGCGCTGCCCGCGCACCCACCACGTCGAGGGCGACGACGAGCTCGACGCCTCGTGGTTCGAGGGCGCGGGCGTGATCGGCATCACCGCGGGCGCGTCAACGCCCGCAAGCCAGATCGAGGCCGTCCGCTCCGCGATCGAGCGCCTGGTCGGAGGGCGGTAGGGGCGTGCGGGGCGCGGGGCCGTGGCTGCGCGCCCCGCATGCCCCGCGCGCGACGGACGCCGCCCCGCGCCCCACGCCCCACGCGTAACGCGCGTTTTGCGCACATTCCAAGCTACGTATGCAAAAGTTGAAACCATCGAATACGTAACTTGAGATAAGCCGTCAATTTGCACGGTAATCCCAAGCTACGCGTTCTTCTCGCCATGCGTAACTTGGAGTTTCCGTCAGAGGCGCATGCGTAACTCGGGATTTCTGTCTACAGCACATGCGTAACTTGCGATTTCCGTCCGGAAAGCATGCGTAACTTGGAGTTTTTCGCCCGCGAAGCATGCGCGGCCCGGGATTTGTGCCCGCGGCCCGCCTGAACCCTCGGGCGCGCGACCCACGCCCCGCGGCGCGGGTGTGGCACAATGGCTGGCGACACGCCAAGAAGAACCGGGAGGGACCCATGGCCGAGCAGAAGCGCGCGGACTACGCCTCCACGAGGCCGCAGGCGGACGGCGCCTGGGTCGCCTTCGTTGAGGAGGGGAGCCCCGCCTGGGAGGCCGGCATCGAGCCGGGCATGCGCATCGAGCGCGTGAACGGCGTCGTGCCGCGCGACCTCATCGACTGGCGCTGGGAGGCCGACGGCGCCTCCTGCGAGCTGGAGGTCTATGACCCCGCCGACGGCACCACCACCCCCTGCGAGCTCTGGCGCGAGCCCGGACAGGACTGGGGCGTCGACTTCACCGACGTCCTCTTTGACGGCATCCGTACCTGCGTGAACGCGTGCCAGTTCTGCTTCATGGCGATGCTTCCGCCGGAGGCCCGCGCCACGCTCACCCTGCGCGACGACGACTACCGCTTGTCCTTTCTCCAGGGCAACTTCGTGACGCTCACCAACGTCTCCGACGACGAGGCCGAGCGCATCGTGACCTGCGGCCTCAGCCCCATGAACGTCTCGATCCACGCGATCACGCCCGAGGTGCGCCGCTCGCTCATCGGCAGGCGCGCCGACCGAGGCATCGAGGTGCTCGAGCAGCTGCTCGCAGGCGGCATCGAGGTCCACGCGCAGATTGTGCTCTGCCCGGGCATCAACGACGGGGACGAGCTTGCCGCCACGCTCGACTGGGTCGAGGCACGCCCCGGCATCACCTCGCTCGCCATCGTGCCGCTCGGCTACACCAAGCACAGCCGGCGCTTCAAGAGCTCCTACTCCGACGACGTCGAGGCCTCGCGGGCGGTGGTCCGTCTGCTCGAGCCCTACCAGGAGCGGGCGAGAAGGACGCTCGGCATCACGCGCTTCCAGCTGTCCGACGAGTTCTATGTCGACGCCGGCCTGCCCGTGCCGCCAGCCGAGACCTACGACGGCTACCCGCAGTTCTACGACGGCATCGGCATGCTGCGGAGCTTCCTCGACGAGACGGCCCTCGTCGCGCAGGATCGCGCCGACGACCTGTGCCGCGTTGACGGAGTACTTGCCGAGAAGGACCTCCGCCTGGAGCTCGTCTGCGGTGAGGCGGCGGCCGAGACGATCGACGTGTTCTGCCGCGAGCTCTCGCCCGCAGGTCGCGTGCGCACCCGCGCGATCAGAAACGACTACTTTGGCGGCGACGTCAACGTCACGGGCCTCATCGTCTCCGAGGACCTGCTCGCACAGCTGCCCGCCGACCTCACCGGCACGATCGTCGTCCTCCCCGAGGTGATGTTCAACTTTGACCGGCTCACCCTCGACGGCGACACGCAGGACCACATTGTCGATGAACTCCGAAGCCGCGGCGCGCTCGTGACCGTGAGCGTCCCCAACCCCGGAGACTACCTCGACGCCATTCTCAGCTTGCCGAAGAACGCGTGACGGACCTCGACGCCGTCGCGCTAGAATTGCCCTAGCAACTGAGACGGAGGCCCCGCATGAGCATGACGTCAGGACAGAGGTCTGTATGCGTCTTCGCCTGTGAGGCGGACGAGAGGGTCGCCTCCGTCGTCAGGGACGTCGCCCGCTCCGAGGGGCTCAGGGTGGTCGCGGCCAGCACGGGTGACGCACCTGCGGACCTCTGCATCGTCTTGATGTCTCTCTCGGCCGTCCGGGACCACGAGTTCCTCCGCATCGCAAACGCGGTGTGCTCGAACGCATCCGTCACCATTCCCGTGCGCCTCGACGAGGTGCGTCCCGAGCAGGCGGGCGAACCTGGGTCGCCCATAAGGGAGCGTAACTGGGCCGACTTCTCCCAGAGGTCGGGACGAGACCAGGAGCCCTGGGAGCTCCTCGTGCGCTCTAACGTGGAGCTCTATGACGACTTCTACGATCTTGACGAGCGTACGCGGCGCTGGGAGCTATGCGACCACGACGCGAGCTACCTGCTGCAGGACGTCAAGGCCGCCGCGCGGGCCCATGAGGTGCTCGACGCCCTCGCGGACGATCCCTATCAGCGACCAACCAAGGTGATGCGGGACTACGTCGAAGCGTCGACGCAGCACGCCCACCGCGAGCGCAAGCGGTCCATACGTAATCGCGTGCAGACGATTGGCTCCACGATATTCGTAGTGATCGCGCTTCTCCTCTTTAGTGCGTTTATGCGGTCATTCCTAGCTCGTGGCAGTCTGCTCAAGGAGTCCATGGCAGATCTTGAAACTGAGTACGATCCCGAATATGCAGCCTTACGCCTGCTCCAGATAGGTGCCGATGAGGGCATCAACTCGGACACCGGCTTCTACCAGACCATCGACGCCCTCTCCTCCATCTGGAAGATCTCCGAGCTTGGCCTCGCGGAGGCGGAGGCCGGGACCGGTACCCAAGGGGAGGCGGTCTTCACCGGCGACGGTGAGAGGGTCTTTGTTGCCGGGGCGGAGGGGACCGTTCAGTCCTGGGTCCCGAGAACCGCGGAAGCCGCGGACAACCGCTACGTTTCCGCACGCGACCGGTTCACCTTCGACGCCACGCCGGATGGCGCGCTTCTCGTCGTCGCGGACGAGGACGGTCTGAGGCGCTTTGACACCAGCACATGGGAGAGGGTCGACCTGGGGTATGACGGCCCCGCTATCGAGAGCGTCGCGGTCTCGGCGGACGGAATGCGAGCGCTCGGGGCGACCGAGGACGGAATCGTGCTCGTCGACCTTGACGACGGGACGGTCGCGGCCAAGCTCGCCGCAGATTCCACGCTGGCCGTCGAGCGAACGCCAGACGGTCTCCGCGCGCTCGTTCGTACCGACTCCGACGTGCAGTTTGTTGACGGGGAGAGCTTGAATCCGCTCGCCCGTGCCACGATTCCCGAGAGCGCTGACTGTGTCGGCGCGATTGGCGAAATCGGCGCCGTCATCTGGTCTGACGGACGACTCGGCTTGCTCGCCCCGAGCGCTGACGAGCTTTCCCCGATTGCCTTCTCAACGAAGAGCCGGCCTCTCGACCTCGCCATCTCGGGGGAGAGCGTCATCGTTGTCACAGAGGAGGGTGGCTCGCAGGTCGTCGACGTTCCCACCGGGGCGACCCTGGCCAGGCTAGGCACGAGCATGGCCGGCGTCGTCTTTGCAGACGCAACGGAAGCGGGCCTTATGAGCTGCGGGAACGGCGTCACGACGAGCATCTACTCCCTCGAGGGCATCGCACCCGGAGACGAGGCCCCGAGTGGGGCGCTGGTCAGCGAGTCACTGGAATGCAGCACGTCGGATGGAACCTTCGCCATCCGTTCGGACGGTGCCGAGAAGTTCGTCCTGACCTATGGCGGGAAGGACCACGACTACACCTTCCAGGGAACCCATGGGGAGCGCGACGACATCACGGCAGTTGCATGCGCGTATCTGCCGGCTCGCTACGTCATTGGCACACGGTCGGGAGGGGTCACCACCTACACGATGCTACAGGGCGAGGACGGCATCACCATGGTCTCCACGCGGGAGTGGGACACGCCAGACGGCTCTTCCGTCGAGGCCGTGGGATGGACCGAGGACGGCGAGCGCCTCGTCGTGAGGGCCGGAGGACGCTGGTGGACCCCCTATGCCAACTCCGATGCCATCGGTCTGCAGGGAATCGCCTCCACCATCAAGGAGCGCGAGCCGGCCGTGTGGACCAAGGCGGAGATTGAGTCGTTCCCCGAGGACTTCGTCGAGAGCATGGGGATGCGCGTGGCGACCCCCTTGCCCGAGCCCCGCTAGGAGGAGAGCATGTCGCACGTCTTTGTCTCCTATGCCAGAGTTTGCAAGGACTACGTCGACCGCCTCGCCGACGAGCTGGAGGCGCGTGGCGTCCCCGTGTGGCAGGATACGGAGCAGCTCCGCTTTGGCGAGGTCTGGGACGCGCGCGTCAACGATGCGATCCGTGGGGCGAGCCTCGTGGTGCTCGTCGTCTCGCGCGAGTGGTGTGACTCGGAGCCCTGCCAGAACGAGGCGAGTCAGGCCCGCTACTACAAGCGTCCGATTCTGGAAGTTTCGCTTGAGCGGGACGTCGAAAGAACGGCCATCCAAATTGCCAACGAGTATCGGCGCGTCTCTCCAATCTCTAGTCTTACGGCTACGGTAGAGACGCGTGCGGAGAGCTGGCTGAGAGGCGGTCGCAAACGAAGGGATTTGCTCCAAGGACGAAGTCTTCGCGAGGTGGTTCGCTTGCTCAAGTGGGACCACGCTGATTCTATACTGACGGACAATGCAAAGAGTTTTATCCTCGCGTCGAAGCGGTTTGCGAGAATCGTCTGTGCCTTCGCCGTCCTTTCGGCACTCGTCTCGCTCTGGGCTTTGATTTCATTTCTCGTGGTTAAAATTGGTAATTTCGGGGCCACCCTCATTGGAAGCTATGGCTACGGAAGCTCCTTGCTCACCTATTCCAGCGAGATAGGAAATCGTGTAGACCCCTACCTTGTCGCTGACGTCACTACAAATACGCTCGACAATAGGGCGTGGACCTTGTCGTCGATAATCAACGACGGCTATTCAAGACAGCTGATGATGAGGTCGGCACTCGACGCCATCACGCCCACCGAGCGAATGGACGCGGAAGAGGCGGCATCTCGCGGCTTCTCCTTCCCGGACGCCACCCGAACGAGGGCCACCGCGGATGCATCTAGCATCACAGCCGAGCTGAGCGAGAACGGGGCGGTCGTGACCCTCTCTACGGATGGCGACTCCGGCGCCCTTGTGACCGCCCGCCTCGAGATGCCGAGCTTTGACCTGTCCTTCTCGCCCGACGGACGCTACCTTGCGGTCCTTGGTGAGGGCGGCATCGCCATCCTGGACGGACATCAGGGCTCCCAGCTGCTCTTCCTCAACGGAACGCAGAACCCTGAGGGCAGCACGCTGGCATGGAGCCCGGACGGCTCCCTTGTGGCGGTGCGCACGCCGCAGGACTACGTTTTCTCCTGGCCGGTCAGACAGGACACGACGATCCTTGCGACGACCGGCAGCACGTTCGTCGACGGCGCGAGCGTCAAAGGCGGCGAGCTGGCCGCATTTCTCGCCAGCGACGGCTCGATTACCTTCGTCGACGTCTCGTCCGGGTCAATCGAGGACGTAGATGACTCGCTCGAGGCCGCAGAGGCCCTCCACCTGGCCCCGGGACCGGGCGAGATGGACTTCTACGTGGTCGCCCGCCCCGCCGACGACCCGGATGCGACCCGGCTCATTCACGTGGACTGCGCCGCAGGGACCGTCGCGGAGCTGTCGCTTCCTGACGGGCTGGTCCCAACGTGCGTCTCCGCCGTGGCGGGTGGCTCCGAGCTGGCGGTCGGGTGCGAGGGTGCGCTCCTTATGCTCGACGCCACGGGAGGCGTGCGGAACAGGGTCGACGGTCTGAATGTCTCCGCCGTCGCCATGGATGCCGACGGCCGCGTGTTCGCCGGGACCCAGAGCGGGGACCTTGTCGTCCTGGAGCCTGGCGCATCAGAGGTCACGTGCCCGGAGTCTGCCGTCACGCGTGGAGGCACGACACCGCTCGCCATCGCCGTGGGCTCGGGTAGGGCCGTGTCGGTGGGGAAGGGGACCGTGTGCGGGAACGGCTCGCGGGCGCTCACCCGCGAATGGGGGACTTGGGTCGAGCGGGACGGCATTACGTCCAGCATGACCGACTCCGCCTCGCCCTACGCGCGGACGATTGCCGCGTCCTCCGACGGGTCGCTCTTTGTCTGCGGGCTCTCGGACGGCACGCTCGTGACGTTCTTCCCCGAGGACGGCTTTGGCGTGAGCGCCCGGCACGAGCTGGGCAGCGAGCTGCGCGGCATCGTCATCTCATCGGACCGCACGAGCGTCATAGGCGCCGCCGGGGACGGGACCATCGTGCGCGTTGCTGTTGACCTCGCCGCAAACGACCAGCAGGCGCTCCGAGACCGACTCGACGAGCGCGTCCGGCAGGGCCTCGAGTTTGGCCTCTACCACAACGAGGCCGACATCTCCTAGCGCGCGGACACCCCGTGAATTTCTCGCGCTCACCGGCGATTTGTTGCCGCTCGT
Organism: Olsenella sp. An290; assembly: GCF_002159535.1. Lineage (GTDB taxonomy): Bacteria > Actinomycetota > Coriobacteriia > Coriobacteriales > Atopobiaceae > Thermophilibacter. Next base: position 23,491 of record NZ_NFIU01000002.1, read on the forward strand.
GGTAAGCTGAGCAGGTCAAACGAATAGCGAGGAGAACAGATGCCCAAGCCCGTAGTCGCTGTGGTCGGCCGCCCCAACGTCGGCAAGTCCACGCTCGTCAACCGCATCGCGGTCTCCCGCGACGCCATCGTCCACGAGTCGCGCGGCGTGACGCGAGATCGCTCGTATCACGACGCGGACTGGAACGGACGCGAGTTCACCCTCATCGACACCGGCGGCATCGAGTCCGTCAAGTCCAAGGACGTCTTCGCCCCGCGCATCCGCGAGCAGGCGCTCATCGCCTGCGACGAGGCGGACGTCATCGTCTTCGTGGTCGACGGCACGACCGGCGTCACGGACGAGGACGAGGAGGTCGCGCGCATCGTCCGCCGCGTCGAGAAGCCGGTCTTCCTCGTCGTGAACAAGAAGGACAACCCCGCCACCGAGCAGGACGGCCTCTGGGACTTCTACGCCCTCGGCGTGGGCGAGCCGCGCCCGCTCTCCGCGGGCCACGGCCACGGCACGGGCGACCTGCTCGACGACATCGTGGCCGCGCTGCCCGAGCCCGTCGACGAGGGCCCCGAGGACGACATCCTCTCCCTTGCCATCGTCGGCCGCCCCAACGTGGGCAAGTCGAGCCTCGCCAACCGCCTCGCCAACAAGAAGCGCTCCATCGTCTCCGACGTCGCCGGCACCACGCGCGACGCCATCGACACCATGATCGAGTGGAAGGGCCAGCCCATCCGCCTCGTCGACACCGCGGGCATGCGCAAGAAGACGCAGGTGCACGAGGACGTCGAGTACTACAGCCTCGTGAGGGGCCTGCAGGCCATCGACCGCGCCGACGTGTGCCTGCTCGTCGTGGACGCCACCGTCGGCGTGACCGAGCAGGACCAGAAGGTCGCCGGCATGGCCATCGACCGCGGCTGCGGCCTCGTGCTCGTCCTCAACAAGTGGGACCTCGTCGAGACCGACCAGCAGCGCGACGAGATCGTGGCCTCGATCAGCAAGCGCCTCTCCTTCGCGCCGTGGATCCCCTCCGTGAACGTCTCCGCGCTCACCGGGCGCGCCACCGACAAGGTCCTCGCGCTCGCCCTGCGCGCCGCCGAGGCGCACTCCTCCCAGCTCAGGACCTCCGAGCTCAACGACCTTCTCGCGGAGATCCGCGAGGGCGGCCACACCCGCTCCGAGCGCGGGCGGCGCCTCAAGATGCGCTACGCCACCCAGACCGGCTCCAAGCCGCCCGTCATCTCCATCTGGGTGAACGCCCCCGACCTCGTGGACGACAACTTCGAGCGCTTCGTCGAGAACCGCCTGCGCGCGCGCTTCGACCTCACCGGAACCCCCGTGCGCCTCAAGTTCCGCCGCCAGGCCGAGGGGGGCGAGCGCTGATGGGCGACCTCGCGCTCTGGACCCTCGTCTTCTCCCTGGGCGCCTACCTCGTCTGCGGCATCCCCTTCGGCCTCATCATCGCCATCGCGATGGGGCACGTGGACGTCCGCCAGGTGGGGTCCGGCAACATCGGCACCACCAACGTCGCCCGCTCGGTGGGCAAGTCCGCCGCCGCGGCGACGCTGGCCTGCGACGTCTGCAAGGGCCTCGTGTGGATGCTCGTCGCGCGCCAGGGCCTGGCCGCCCTCGCGCTTGGCGGCGACGTGGCCTCCCTTGACCACCGCACGCTCTTCGGCGCCTCGCTCGCCGTCGTCTTCCTCTTCTGCATCATGGGCCACATCTTTAGCCCCTACCTGCGCTTCCATGGCGGCAAGGGGATCGCGGTGGGCTTTGGCTCGGCGCTCGGCCTCTTCTGGCCGCTCGGCCTGGGCGCGCTCGCCGTCTTCATCGTGCTCGCCGTCCCCACCCGCTACGTCTCGCTCGGGTCGGTCGCCGCGGCCGCGTCGCTGCCCGTCCTCGCCGCGCTCTTCGGCTTCTCGACCGCCGCGGTCGCCGTCATCGCGCTCGCCGCGGCCATCGTGGTGTGGTCCCACCGCGAGAACATCGGCCGGCTCGTCCGGGGCGAGGAGCGGCGCTTCTCCTTCCGCAAGAAGGGCGAGGGCGAGGACCCCGCCGACGGGGGCGCCCGGTGAGCGGCGTCGCCACGGTCGTGGGCTCCGGCTCCTGGGGCACCGCCATGTGCGGCCTGCTCGCGGCGCACGTCGGCGAGGTCCGGCTGTGGTGCCGCGACCCCGAGCTCGCCGTCGCCGTCAACCGTGACCGCGCAAACCCCCGCCACCTGAGCGGCTACCGGCTCCCGGACCCCGTCGTCGCCACCGGCGACGACGCGCGGGCGCTCGAGGGGACGGACGTCGTCGTGCTGGCGCTCCCCTCCGCCCACCTCGCGCCCGTCTGCCGCCGCATCGCGCCCCACGTCCCCGCGGACGCCCCCGTCCTCGTGCTCACCAAGGGCGTCGAGCCCGGCACGGGGGCGCTCATGCTCGACGTCGCCGCGCGCGAGCTCGGCGGGGAGGGGCGCCTCGCCGTCCTCTCCGGCCCCAACCACGCCGAGGAGATCTGCCAGGGCAAGCTCTCCGCCGCCGTGCTCGCCGCGCGCGAGCCGGGGGTCGCCGAGCGCCTGCGCGAGCTCGTGGTGAGCCCCTCCTTCAGGGTCTACGTCTCGCAGGACGTGACGGGCGTGGAGATCTGCGGCGCGGTGAAAAACGTCGTCGCCATCGCCTGCGGGGTGCTCGCGGGTCGGGGGGCGGGCGACAACGCGCTCGCCGTCATCATGACCCGCGGCCTCGCCGAGATCGCCCGCATCGCGGCGGCCCTCGGCGCCGACCCGCTCACCCCGATGGGCCTTGCTGGCATGGGCGACCTCGTTGCCACCTGCACCTCGCGCCACTCGCGCAACCGCGCCTTCGGCGAGGCGTTCGCCCACGGCGAGACCCTCGAGGCCTACGAGGCCCGCACGAGGATGGTCGTCGAGGGCGCCCGCGCCGCCCGCAGCGTCGCCGAGCTCGCGCGCCGCCACGGCGTGGAGGCCCCGCTCACGCTGGCCGTCGACAGGGTCCTGCACGAGGGGCTGCCCGTCGAGCGCGCCATCGACGCCCTCCTCGGGCGTCGCCCCGGCGAGGAGTTCTACGGGATCGTCCCCACACAAGGCAAGGAGAACGCATGACGCTCGATGACATCATGGTCGCCCCCTCGATCCTCTCCGCGGACTTCTCGCGGCTCGGCGAGGAGCTCGCCACCGTCGCCGGTGCCGACCTCATCCACTACGACGTCATGGACGGCCACTTCGTCCCCAACCTCACCTTCGGCCTCGACGTGCTTCGCGCCGTCAAGGCCTCGACGGAGCTGCCCGTGGACGTCCACCTCATGATCTCCAACCCCGACGAGATGGTCGAGAAGTACCTCGACGCCGGGGCCGACCTCGTCTCGTTCCACAGCGAGGCGACCGCCCACGCGCACCGGCTCGTCTCGCTCATCCGCGACCGCGGGGCGCGCGCCTCGGTCGCGCTCAACCCCGCGACGCCCGTGAGCGTCCTCGAGCCCATCCTCGACGACCTCGACATGGTGCTCGTCATGACCGTCAACCCCGGCTTCGGCGGGCAGAGCTTCATCGAGTCCTCCCTCAAGAAGCTCCGCCGCCTGCGCCGCATGTGCGACGAGCACGGCGTGAGCCCGCTCATCGAGGTCGACGGCGGCATCTCGGCGAGAAACGCCGCCGAGGTCGTCTCCGCGGGCGCCAGCGTGCTCGTGGCAGGAAGCGCCGTCTTCGGCGCCGCCGACCGGGCCTCCGCGCTCGCGGCCGTCCGCGCCGCCGGCGAGTCCGGCCGCTCCCGGAGGGGCTAGCATGCCCGATACCCCCCTCTACCTCGACTACGCCGCCTCGGCGCCCCTGCGCCCCGAGGCCCGCCGCGCGCGGGACGCCCACGAGGCCGCGCCCTGGGCGGGAGCGAACCCCAACTCGCTCCACAGCCTCGGGCGCGCCGCCGCGCGCGAGCTCGACCGGGCCCGCGCGGAGCTCGCGCGGGCCCTGGGCGGACGGGTGCGCCCGGCGGACGTCCTGCTCACCTCGGGCGGCACCGAGTCCAACAACCTCGCCGTGATGGGCCTCGCCGAGGGCGCCCGCGCCCGCGACGCCCGCCGGAGGCGCGTGGTCCTCTCCGCCATCGAGCACGACTCCGTCCTCGACCTCGTGGCGCCGCTCCACGAGCGCGGCTTTGAGGTCGACCTGGTGCGCCCCGGGCGCGACGGCGTCGTGGGCGTCCCCGCGCTCGAGGACGCGCTCGACGAGTCCTGCGCGCTCGTCTCGGTCATGGCCGCCAACAACGAGACCGGCGTCGCCCAGCCGGTCGCCGGGCTCGCGCGCGCCGCCCACGCGGCCGGCGCCCTCTTCCACACCGACGCCGTCCAGGCCTTCGGCCACCTGCCGCTCGACCTCTCCGAGGCCGACGCCGTGAGCGTCGCCGCCCACAAGCTCGGCGGGCCGGTCGGCGTGGGCGCGCTCGCGGTCCGCGGGCGCACGCCGCTCAGGCCGCAGAGCTTCGGCGGCGGCCAGGAGCGCGGCCTTCGGGCGGGGACCCAGGACGTGAGCGGCGCGGCGCAGTTTGCCGCCGTCGCGCGCGCCGCCGCGGAGGGCCTCGCCGAGACCGCCGCGCTCGTCTCGGCGCGCTCCCGCGCGCTCCAGGAGCGCCTCTGCGCGCCCGGGACCGGCGTCGTCCCCACGACCGACGTCCCCTACGACGGGAGCCGCCTGCCGGGGATCGTGAGCGTGATGGTGCCCTCGCTCGACTCGGAGACCCTCATCCTCGAGCTCGACCAGCGCGGGTTCGAGGTCTCCGCCGGCTCCGCCTGCACCTCCGGCTCGCTCGACCCCAGCCACGTCCTCAGCGCCATGGGCATCGACCGCACGAGCGCCCTCGGCTCCCTGCGCATCTCGTTCGACGAGCGCGTCGGCGAGGCCGACCTCGAGCGGCTCGCCGACGCCCTGCTCGACGTCGTCGCGGCCCACGCCCACGGCGGCCCGCGCCGCACGGCCCGATAGCACCGCCCCCACCCCCAGCCACCCCGCACGGAAACGCACGAAGGAGAACGATGACCGAAGCAACCGCCCTTCTCGACCTGCAGGACGTCGACCTGAGACTCCTGCGCCTCGCCTCCTCGCTGGCCTCGCTGCCCCAGCAGAAGCGCCTCAAGACGATCGACCTCGCCCGCAAGAAGGTCGCCTCCGAGCTCTCCGGCATCGTCGGGAAGCGCAAGGACGCCGAGATGGAGATCGCCGACCTGCGCGCCGCGCTGGACCACTACCGCGACAAGGCGGCCGAGGTCCAGGCCGAGGCCGACGCGAGCGCGCACACCCACCGCGAGATCATGGACTTCGAGCGCCAGCTCACCTCCCTCGCCAAGCACATCGAGAAGAGCGAGTTCGCCCTCGGTCCCGCGCGCGACCGCCTGGGCCGCCTCGAGCGCGCCGAGCGCAACGCCCGCCTCACCTCCGAGCGCCTCGAGGCCGAGCGCGAGGCGACCCAGTCCTCCCTCGACGCCGACTCCCGGAGCCTGCGCTCGGAGATCGTGGAGCTCTCGCGCGAGCGCGGGCGCCTCGCGGCCGGCATCTCCGCCGAGCACCTCGCCTCCTACGAGCGCGCCCGCAAGCGCTTCGGCGGCCTCGCCGTGGAGCGCCTGCGCGGCAACGTCCCCTCGGTCTGCCGCGTGAAGCTCCAGCCGAGCCAGTTCCACGACCTCGCCCACGGCGACGAGGTCACCGAGTGCCCCTACTGCCACCGCATCCTCATCACCTCAGAGGAGGGGCAGGAGTGAGCGCCGGGCGGGACGGCCGCGCGCCGCGCGTCCTTCTCGGCGTGTGCGGCGGCATCGCCGCCTACAAGGCCTGCGAGGTGCTCCGCGGCCTCCAGAAGGCGGGCTGCGAGGTCCGCGTGACCATGACCGAGGACGTCCTGCGCTTCGTGGGCGCCGCCACCTTCGAGGCGCTCTCGGGCGCGCCCGCGGCGACCTCGCTCTACGACTACCCCGGCTCGGCGATCCCGCACATCGAGCTCGCCGAGTGGGCGGACGCGGCCGTCGTGGTGCCCGCAACGGCGAACGTCATGGCCAAGATGGCCTGCGGCATCGCGGACGACTGCCTCACGACGACGCTCCTCGCGTGCGCGTGCCCCGTGCTCGTGGCGCCCGGCATGAACGTCCACATGTGGCAGAACGCGGCCACGCAGGCCAACGTCGCCACCCTGCGCGGGCGCGGCGTCGCCTTCGTGGGGCCGGACAGCGGACGGCTCGCCTGCGGCGACGTGGGCGAGGGCAAGCTCGCGGACGTGGGCGACATCGTGGCCGCCGCGCTTGCGCTCCTCGGGGGCGCGGGCGAGAGGGACCTCGCGGGCCTGCGCGTCCTCGTGAACGCCGGGCCCACGCACGAGGCCATCGACCCCGTGCGCTACATCGCCAACCGTTCCACCGGCAAGATGGGCTTTGCCATCGCGGCCGCCGCCGCGCGCCGCGGGGCGGCGGTCACGCTCGTGGCCGGGCCCGTGACGCTCGCCACGCCCGCCGGCGTGCGGCGCGTGGACGTGGAGAGCGCCTCCGAGATGCGCGACGCGACGCTCGCGGAGTTCGAGCGCGCGGACGTGGCCATCTGCAGCGCCGCCGTCGCCGACTACACGCCCGCCGCGCCGGCCGACCACAAGCTCAAGAAGTCGCGCGAGCACCTGGACGCGATCGAGCTCACGGAGACCGCGGACATCCTGGCAGAGCTCTGCGCCGCGAAGGGCGGACGCATGGTGGTGGGCTTTGCCGCCGAGACGGACGACCTCATCGCCCACGCCGAGGAGAAGCTCCGCCGCAAGGGCGCCGACCTCATCGTGGCCAACGACGTGAGCCGCCCCGAGTCCACCTTCGGCGCGGACACCAACCGCGTGGCCCTGGTGAGCGCCGGTGGCACGAAGCAGCTCGAGACCATGCCGCTCGCCGACGTGGCCGACGCGATCCTGGACGCGGTCGGGCGGAGGGCCGCGCGATGAGCGGGCTGCTTCTGGGCTGCCACCTCTCCACGGCCTCCGGCTACGCGGCCATGGCGGCGGACGCCATCTCCATCGGCGCCACCACCTTCGCGTTCTTCACGCGCAACCCGCGCGGCGGCAACGCGCGCGAGCTGGACGACGCCGACCTCGCCGCGTTTCTCGCCACGCTGGGGGAGCGCGGCATTGGACCGCTCGTGGCCCACGCGCCCTACACCTACAACCTCTGCTCCGCCAAGCCCGAGACCGTGGAGTTCGCGCGCCGGGCGATGCGCGAGGACCTGGCGCGCATGGAGCGCCTCCCGGGCCACCTCTACAACTTCCACCCCGGCGCCCACGTCAAGCAGGGCGCGGACGAGGGAATCCGCCTCATCTGCGAGGGCCTGAACGAGGTGCTCGAGCCCGGGCAGAAGACGACGGTCCTGCTGGAGACCATGGCCGGCAAGGGCACCGAGGTGGGGCGCTCCTTCGAGGAGCTCGCCCGCATCATCGACGGCGTGGAGCACGACGAGCTGATCGGCGTGTGCCTGGACACCTGCCACGTGGCGGACGCCGGCTACGACATCGTCCACGACCTCGACGGCGTGCTCGACGAGTTCGACCGCGTGGTCGGCCTCTCGCGCCTGCGGGCCCTCCACCTCAACGACTCCAAGAACCCGCTCGGTTCCCACAAGGACCGTCACGAGCGGATCGGCGCGGGCACGCTCGGCCTCGAGACCTTCCGTGCCGTGGTCACGAACCCGCGCCTCGCCGGCCTGCCCATGGTGCTCGAGACCCCGCAGACGGGGCTTTCCGGCTGGGCGGCGGAGATCGCCCTCCTGCGCGGCATGGCCGAAGAGGCGAGCTCACACTAAGTCACGTTCTTCTCGTCCGCCGCGTGACTATGAGCGAGCTTTCTTTCTCGCCTCGCCGAAAGTCACGGTTTCGCGCCCTGTTGCGTGACTTTGAGCGAGCTAAGCTCAGTAGACTCGTCAAAAGTCACGTTCTTCTCGTCCGTTGCGTGACTTTGAGCGAGCTGGCGCTCAGTTCGTCAAAAGTCACGGTCTGCGGGGCCAAGGCGTGACTTTGGACGTGACAACACTTCTGACTCACTGAAACTCACGCTTTGGGACGAGAAAGCGTGAGTTTCAGCGAGTTGCGGAAGGCCCGACCTGTGCCGCCCGGCCTCGGCCGCGACAAGGGGCGCCTATAATGGGCGAGGCACACGGACGGAAGGGCACTTCGCATGGGAATCCTCATCGGACTTGAGCACGTGGGGCACGAGTGGCCCGGCAAGCGCGTGCTCGAGGACCAGACCATCGGCATCAACGAGGGCGAGCGCATCGGCATCGTCGGTCGCAACGGCGACGGCAAGTCCACGCTGCTGGAGATCGTGGGCCACGTGCTCACGCCGGACGCGGGCACGGTCACGTGGCGCCGCAACATCGCCGTGGGCTACCTCGGCCAGGCGGACGCGCTCGCGGACGCCGACCCCGTGCGTCGGGCGATCTTTGGCGACGTGCCGGACTACACCTGGGCCTCGGACGCCCGCATCCGCGCCATCCTGGACGAGCTCGTGGGCGACCTCGACCTCGACGGCCTTGTGGGCGAGCTCTCCGGCGGGCAGCGCCGCCGCGTGGACCTGGCCCGCGTGCTCTGCCACACCTGGGACGTCATCTGCATGGACGAGCCCACCAACCACCTGGACCTCGCCGCCATCGAGTGGCTGGCCGACCACCTCCGTCGTCGCTGGCCGGCGGGGGAGGGGGCGCTCCTCGTGGTCACGCACGACCGCTGGTTCCTGGACGAGGTCTGCGAGCACATGTGGGAGGTCCACGACCGCCGGATCGAGCCCTTCGAGGGCGGCTACTCCGCCTACGTCCAGCAGCGCGTCGAGCGCGAGCGCCAGGCCGCCGTCATTGAGGAGCGCCGCCAGAACACGCTGCGCAAGGAGCTCAACTGGCTCGCGCACGGGGCCAAGGCGCGCACGAGCAAGCCGCGCTTCCGCGTGGAGGCGGCCCGCGCCCTCATTGCCAACGACCCACCGCTCAGAAACCCGCTCGAGCTCAGGCGCCTTGCCGTCTCCCGCCTGGGCAAGCAGGTCATCGAGATGTCCGAGGTGAGCTTTGCCTACCCGGGCGGCCCGCGCGTGATCGACGACGTGAGCTGGCTCATCGGCCCCGGCGACCGCTACGGCATCCTCGGCGCCAACGGGGCGGGCAAGTCCACGCTGCTCGCGCTCATGACGGGCGCGCTCGCGCCCACGTCCGGCACCGTGAAGATCGGGGCCTCGGTGCGCTTTGGTTTCATGAGCCAGCACCTGGACGCGCTCGGCGAGAAGGACGGCTGGCGCGTGCTCGAGCTGCTCGGCCGCTACAAGCGGAGCTACCTCGTGGGCGGCAAGATGCAGAGCCCCACGCAGCTCATCGAGCGCCTGGGCTTTGAGCAGCGCGAGCTCCAGAACTTCATCAAGGACCTCTCCGGCGGGCAGCGCCGGCGCCTGGCGCTTCTGTGCGTCATCCTGGAGGAGCCCAACGTGCTCGTGCTCGACGAGCCGGGCAACGACCTCGACACGGACATGCTCGCCGTGATGGAGGACCTGCTCGACAGCTGGCCGGGGACGCTGCTCGTGGTCTCCCACGACCGCTACCTCATGGAGCGCGTGACCGACGACCAGTTCGCGCTCATAGACGGCCACGTGCGCCACGTTCCCGGGGGCGTGGACGAGTACCTGCGCCTGCTGGGCGAGAAGGACGCCGGGACGGCGGCGCCCGCCGCGGCGGGCACGCCCGCGGACGGGCCGCGGGAGGAAGGTTCTTCTCGCCCGGCCGCCTCCGGGCTCTCCAACCAGGAGCGCCGGGAGCTCAAGAAGCGCTTTGACGCCGTGAGCCGCAGGCTCGAGAAGACCGCCGCCGAGCCCGACCGCCTGCGCGCGGAGATGGCCTCCGTGGACGCGAGCGACTACGCCGCCCTCATGGAGGCCCAGGCCGCGCTCGACGCGTGCCTTGCGGAGCGCGAGGCCCTCGAGGACGAGTGGCTCGAGCTCTCGGAGCGCCTGGGGATCGAGTAGGGGAGCGGCGCGCACGTGGCCCGGCGCACACGACGCCGCCCCCAACCTCAACCAGTTCTGCCTCGAGGGCGAGGGCTTCGCCGACACCAAGATCACCACGACCCCCAAGCTCTACGTGAAGTTCGCCGAGACGAACGTCGCCCAGAACGCCCAGACCCTCACGGTCGAGGGCTTCGAGAACGCGGCCGAGCTTCCCACCGACGAGCCCAACGACGCCCTCGCGGCGCCCGTGATCACGGTGCTCGAGGACCAGATCACCCCCACGAGCATCTCCATTACCTGGGACGAAGTCGAGGGCGCCACGAGCTACTACCTCAGGGTCGACGGCCGCGCGGGCCTCGCCTCCGGCCTGACCAGCTTCACCCACACCGGCCTCGCCTACGACAGCACCCACACCTACGAGGTGCGCGCCCGCAACGCCGAGGGCGTCTCCGCCTGGAGCGAGGTCGTCGAGGTGCGGACCGCCCAGGACCCGTGGCGCAACGTCCCCACGCCCGTGAGCGCGACGCTCGACGGCGGCCCGTGGGGCGGCTACGAGGAGAAGTACGCCTTCGACCACAAGCCCGAGTCGAGCGCCGGCTGCCTGCTCTCCGGCACCGTCGACGGCACCGCCAACGGCACCGGCCGCGCCCTCAACATCGACTACGGCCTGGCCTACCGCTTCGAGCGGCTCGAGTACTACCCGTCCGCCTTCGGCTACGTCAGGACGCGCTCCCGCACGCCCGCGCGGTCCTCGAGAACGACGCCGCCACGGCGTCCGAGCTGACCGAGGCGCTCGCCGAGCTCCAGGCGGCCCTTGACGGCCTCACGGACCAGGCTGACGTGCCCCCCGCGACCTCCGGCGACGCCGAGAGGCCCGGCGGCGGGAGCATCCCGCAGACCGGCGACGCCTCCGCCCCGGCGGGGACGGCCCTTGCCCTGGGCACGCTCGCGGCGGTCGCGGCGGGCGCCCTGCTCCGGGAGTCACGCAGGACGCGCGCCTAGCCACGGCAGCGACGCAGCGCGGAGATGGCCCCGCACAAGACAAGGCCGGCCCCACCCCATGCGGGTGGGGCCGGCCCCGTTCTGAGGCGACCCTCCTCGCCGGGCGGCACCCCTCGGAGACGGTCCCTTGCGCGGGTGGCGGGGAGGGGGCCTACCGCCTGCCGTCCCCCGAGCGCTCGCCCGCGCGCAGCCGCAGGAGCGCCACGACGCTCAGGGCGGTCGTGAGGACCATCATGACGGCGCCGCCGGCGTACCAGCCGCGCGCGGCGTCGGCGAGCGCCTGGGTCGCGGCCGCCATGCTCGAGCGAAGGATGCAGAGCAGGCAGAGGGCCGCGAAGAAGTAGCCCGCGGCGACGCTGCCGAGCGTCCGCTCGCCCGAGACGTGCAGCGCGCCAAAGCCCGCCAGCAGCGTCGAGAGGGTTCCGAACAGGATGATGAGAAGGCCCATGGGGCCACGTCCCCTTTCTCCGGGCCTATGAGGCAAGCCCGGCACGCACGAGGGCGGCGTCAAGGGCGACGAGGTCGTCCTCGCTGGGGTGGCCCTGGGCACGGTCGAAGTTCTCGATGAGCGGCGAGAACCGCTCGGGGTCGCGCTCGGCCATGAGGAGGTAGCGCTCGCGCACGGCGGGCGGCATCTGCCCCTGGCAGAGGTAGGTCCCCACGACCTCCGCGCCCGGCGCGAGCGCCGAGCGGAAGTTCTCGAGGATGCGGGCGTAGTAGGCGGGGTCACCGCCGTAGCCGCAGGTCCCAAAGAGGAAGACGCGGCGCCCGGAGAGCGCGGCGGCGACGCCCGAGAGCTCGGGGCCGAGCCCGCCCTTGTCCGTCCACGAGCCGAGCAGGACCACGTCGACGCCGTCGAGCGCGCCCTCTCGCAGGTCCGAGGGCCCGCCGAACCACGCACAGTCCCTCTCGCCCAGCCGCGCGCGGGCGCGCTCGGCGAGCTTTCTCGTGTTGCCGGTCCTGGAGCTGAAGACGATGGCGTAAGTCATGGGAATCCCCTCTCGAGTCAGATGGGTCACTTATACCCGTCGGAGGGGAAATGTAGCCAATCCTGCCTCATTTTGTGCGGCCGGGCGGGGCGCGGCGGGGCGGGGCGCAGGCCCGCAGGCTCCCTAGCGGCCGGCCTCCCACGCACAGCGCGCCAGGTCAACGCGCCCGTCCGGGAGAAACGCAACGCCCTCGGACTCGAGCATCCGGCGCTGCTCCCCCGGGCCGCCGAAGGCGAAGCCGGGCGCGAGCGAGCCGTCGGCAAAGACTACCCGGTGGCAGGGCATGCCGCCCGCCACGCCCGGGCTCGCGTGCATGGCAAAGCCCACCTGGCGCGCGCAGCGCGGCGCGCCCATGAGCCGGGCCACCTGGCCGTAGGTGGCCACGCGGCCCCTGGGGACCTGACGCACCACGTCGTGGGCCCGCTCGAAGAACGACCGCTCCATCTGCCCTCCCATCCGCTATGCTCAGGCTACCATCAGCCGGAGGGGAGCGCCATGAACATCGACAAGAACGCATCCGCCCTGCTCGTCATCGACGCCATCGAGGCCGCGGGCGCCGACGCCGTCTACGACCCCGACGCGGCGACGGCGGCCTACCGCGGCGCCCTCGCCCGCGCCGTCGCCGCCTGCCACGCCGCGGGCGTGCCGGTGATCTTCTGCAACGACGCCCACGTCCGCGGGATCGACCGCGAGCTCGCCCTCTGGGGCGAGCACGGCATCGCGGGCGAGAGCCGCATCTTCCCGGAGATCGAGGTGGGGGAGGGCGACCTCGTGGTCCCCAAGCGCCGCTACTCGGGCTTCTTCCAGACCGACCTCGATCTCACCCTGCGCGAGCTCGGTGTCTCCACCGTGGTCGCGGTGGGCGCGGACACCAACATCTGCGTGCTCCACACCCTCGCCGACGCCTACTTCCTGGGCTACGCCTCCGTCGTGGTGACCGACGCCACCATGACCTTCCTCTGCGGCACCCAGGAGGGCGCGCTCGAGCACTGCGTGAAGTGCTACGGCTCCGCGCTCGCCACCGTCTCCGAGCTCGAGTCCGCCCTCGCGTCGTGACACGCTAAAACGGGACGGGTTCAAATGAGCAGCTCGGATGGCTAAAACGGGACGGGTTCAAATGAGCAGCTCATTTGAACCCGTCCCGTTTTGCATTTGCGCCCCAGCGCGCGCGGACCGCGGCGAGAAACGCCTCGGCCGCCGGGGAGAAGGCCTGGTAGCGCTTCCACGCGACGAACACGTCCGCCGAGACGGCCGGCTCGAGCGGGCGAAACGCGAGCCCCGACCCCTCGCCCGTGTCCACGATGCCCTCGAGGCTCACCACCACCCCGATCCCGCACCGCGCGAGCAGCGCCGCGTTGTAGAGCAGGTTGTAGGTGGCCACGACGTCAAGGTCCTCGAGGTCGCAGCGGAACCAGGCGCCCATCTCGCGGCTCGCCTGCTCGGAGAGGATGAGCGAGCGGCGCGCCAGGTCGGCCGGGGTCACGACGTCGCGGGCGGCGAGCGGGTCGTCCTCGCGCATGAAGGCGCCCCAGCGGTCGTGCGCGGGGAGCTGCAGGAACTCGTAGCGCGAGAGGTCCGCGTGCCCGACGAACACGCCGAAGTCGAGCCGGCCCGCGTCCAGGCGCTCGCCCACGCTCTCCGCGTTGCCGCTGAAGAGCGAGAACCGGACGAGCGGGTAGACGTCGACGAACCCGGCCATGACGTCGGCGAGAAGCCCCATCGCGGGCGTCTCGCCGCCGCCCACGCGCACCTCCCCGGCGAGCGTGTCCGCCGTGAGGCGGAACTCGTCCTCGGTCCGCCCGACGAGGTCCACGATCTCCTCGGCGCGGCGGCGCAGCCGCATGCCCGGCTCCGTGAGCGTGATCCGCCGGCTGCCGCGGTCGAAGAGGCGCACCCCCAGGTCGCGCTCGAGCTCCTGCATCTGGCGGGAGAGGGAGGGCTGCGAGACGTGCAGCGCGGCCGCCGCCCCGGAGATCGTCCCCTCCCGCGCGACCATGAGGAAGTATCGAAGGTGTCTGAGCTCCACGTCCTTCTCGCCTCCTCGCCTCGCTCTATTCGGAATTTGCATGCCCTTGCATTCGATATAGGAATTATACATGTTGACGCGACGTCGCTAAACTCGATCATGACGAGAGGGGGACGGCCGTGGGGGACCTGACGACGGACATCGAGCGCTGCCTTAGCGACTGCGCCTGCGACGGCGAGGCCGCCGAGCGCGCCCGGTGCTGCTGCGAGGCAGGCCGCGTGCGCGAGACCAAGCGCGTCCTGCTGGAGGAGCGCTCCCGCCTGGTCGGCGAGATGCGCGCGAGCCAGCGCGGCATCGACGCCATCGACCACCTGCTGAGCCGCGTCTCCTCAGAGATGAGCGCACGCCGAGAGGAGCAGCCATGACCGAGAAGGACCTCGACCTCACCGCCGAGTGGGACAAGACGTTCCCCAAGTCCGACGCCGTCCACCACGAGAAGGTGACGTTCCACAACCGCTACGGTATCACGCTGGCGGCCGACCTCTACCGCCCGCGTGCCGCGGCGGCGGACGCCCGACTTGCCGCCATTGCCGTCTGCGGGCCCTTCGGCGCCGTGAAGGAGCAGTGCGCGGGGCTCTACGCGCAGACGCTCGCCGAGCGCGGCTTCCTCACGATCGCCTTCGACCCGTCCTACACGGGCGAGTCCGGCGGCGAGCCCCGCTTCGTGGCGAGCCCGGACATCAACACCGAGGACTTCCTCGCGGCCGTCGACTACCTCTCGTACCGCGACGACGTGGACGCCGAGGCCGTGGGCATCGTCGGCATCTGCGGCTGGGGCGGCCTGGCGATAAACGCCGCCGCGCTCGACCCGCGCATCCGCGCGACCGTGGCCTCCACGATGTACGACATGAGCCGCGTCGCCGCCAAGGGCTACTTCGACGAGGCCGACAGCGCCGAGGCCCGCCAGGCACAGCGCCGCGCCCTCGCCGAGCAGCGCACCCGCGACTACGCGACCGGCACCTACGAGCGCGCCGGCGGCGTCGTGGACCCGCTGCCCGCGGACGCCCCGCAGTTCGTGCGCGACTACCACGACTACTACAAGACGCCGCGCGGCTACCACCCGCGCTCGCTCAACTCCAACGAGGGCTGGAACGTCACGGGAACCATGAGCTTCCTCAACCAGCCCATCCTCGCCTACGCGGGGGAGATCGAGGGCGCCGTCATGGTGCTCCACGGCGAGCGCGCGCACTCCCGCTACATGGGCGAGGACGCCTTCGCGCGGCTCACCGGGGACAACAAGGAGCTCGTGATCGTGCCGGGCGCCACCCACACCGACCTCTACGACGGCGGCGGCAAGGACGCCATCCCCTGGGACAAGGTCCAGGGGTTCTTCGAGAAGCACCTGCACTAGCATGCGGCGAAAGGACGTCATGAGCGAGAAGACCATCGAGAACCGGACTTTCGACGAAGAGCGCGCCCTCTACGGCGAGCGCGACCTCCTCGTGCGCAACTGCCGCTTCGACGGGCCGGCCGACGGCGAGAGCGCCTTCAAGGAGTGCGAGCGCGTGCGCGTGGAGGGCGCCTTCATGAACCTGCGCTACCCGTTCTGGCACGACCACGGCCTCGAGCTGCGCGACGTGGAGATGACCGAGCTCTGCCGCGCCGCGCTCTGGTACTCCGAGGGCGTCACGATCGAGGACAGCCGCCTCCACGGCATCAAGGCCCTGCGCGAGTGCTCGGACGTGCGCATGCGCGGCTGCGACGTCGTCTCCCCGGAGTTCGGCTGGTCGACGCGGCGCCTCGTGATGGAGGGCTGCCGTGCGGAGAGCGAGTACTTCCTCATGCGCGCGAGCGACGTCCTCCTCACCGAGGTGAGCCTGCGCGGCAAGTACTCCTTCCAGTACGTCGAGAACCTCACGATCGAGCGATGCGAGCTCGACACCAAAGACGCGCTCTGGCACGCCCGCCACGTCATCGTCCGAGACTCCGTCGTCCGCGGCGAGTACCTCGGCTGGTACAGCGAGGACGTCACCTTTGTGAACTGCCGCATCGAGGGCACGCAGCCGCTCTGCTACTGCAAGGGCCTCACCCTGGTCGGCTGCGAGATGGTCGGCTGCGACCTCGCCTTCGAGCGCAGCCAGGTGACGGCCGAGGTCACGACGCCCATCGAGAGCGTCAAGAACCCACTCGCGGGCAGCCGCGTCACGGCGCCCGCCGTCGGCGAGGTCATCCGCGACATCGAGGGGGCCACGGGCGTCGTCGAGCTCGTGCGGGCGTAGGGGCCCGCGGCAGAGCGGGGCACTCTTTTTGCCAAATCCCACTTGCACGGAGACGGACGGGGTGCTATAGTTCTTCCTCGCACGACAGCACGGGTGGTGGCGCAGTTTGGTAGCGCACTTGACTGGGGGTCAAGGGGTCGCTGGTTCGAATCCAGTCCACCCGACCAGAGATTTCGAGGTCACAGGCTATGTCCCGTGACCTCTTTCTTTATGTTTTGATGTGCCGATTATGCAGCGTCATGCAAGCCCGGCCCGCAGGGCGCACGCTATGCCCCAAGGTGGTTGGAACCTTGCTGGCCACGCGCCACACGGCGTTTGCGCAGCGGTAACTCGCCCGACACACTCGCGTGCCTATGATGGAGAGACGTTTCCGACCCAGGCATTGGAGGACGACATGGCACGGGTGTACAACTTCTCCGCCGGCCCCGCCGTGCTTCCCGAGGAGGTCCTCGAGGAGTGCGCGGACGAGATGCTCGACTACCGCGGCTGCGGCATGAGCGTCATGGAGATGAGTCACCGATCTTCCGTGTTCAAGGGCATCATCGAGGGCGCCGAGGCGCGCCTGCGCTCCCTCATGGGCATCCCCGATAGCTACAGGGTCATCTTCACGCAGGGCGGAGACTCGCTGCTCTTCTCGACGGTCTTCATGAACCTCGCCACCAACGGCAAGGCCGACTACGTGATCACCGGCAACTGGGCCAAGAAGGCCTTCCAGGAGGCGCAGATCCTGGGCGACGCGCAGGCCGTCGCGTCCTCGGCCGACAAGAACTTCTCCTACATCCCCGACTGCTCCGACCTGCCCATCCGCGAGGACGCGAGCTACCTCTACATCTGCGAGAACAACACCATCTACGGCACGCGCTTCGCCGAGCTCCCCAACACCAAGGGCCACGTCCTCGTGGCGGACCAGAGCTCGATGTTCCTCTCGGGGCCCGTCGACGTCACGCGCTACGGCCTCATCCACGCCGGCGTCCAGAAGAACGTGGGCCCCGCGGGCGTGCAGATTGTAATCGTGCGCGAGGACCTCATCCCCGAGGACCTGCCCGGCGTGCCCACGATGCTGCGCCTCAGGACGCAGGCCGACGCCGGCTCGCTCTACAACACGCCCAACTGCTGGGGCATCTACGTCTGCGGCAAGGTCTTCGAGTGGATCGAGAGGGGCGGCGGGCTCTCCGCGATGGGGGAGCGCAACGCCGAGAAGGCAAAGCTCCTCTACGACTTCCTCGACGAGTCCGAGCTCTTCTCGTCCCCGGTCGAGCCGCGCGACCGCTCGCTCATGAACGTGCCCTTCGTCACGGGCAGCGCGGACCTCGACACGGAGTTCGTGGCCGAGGCCGCCAAGGTGGGCCTCGTCAACCTCAAGGGGCACCGCTCCGTGGGCGGCATGCGCGCCTCGATCTACAACGCCATGCCGCGCGCCGGCGTCGAGGCGCTCGTCAGCTTCATGAAGGACTTCGAGCTCGCGCACTGACCTGCAAAATGGGGACGTGTTTTTTCGCGCAGAAGATTTGGGACAGGTCTTCTGGGTGAGCGCGCCCCTTGTCAGCCAGGTGCAGGCCTGTCCCAAATCTTCTGCGCGAAAAAACACGTCCCCATTTTGCGGAGGGAACCATGTACAAGATCTGCTGCCTCAACAACATCGCCAAGGTCGGGACCGACCACCTTGGGGAGGGATACGAGTTCGTGGCCGAGCCCGAGGGCGCCGACGCCCTCATGGTGCGCTCCGCGAACCTTCACGAGATGGAGCTCCCCAAGGGGCTTCTCGCCATCGCGCGCGCCGGCGCGGGCGTCAACAACATCCCCGTCGAGCGCTGCGCCGAGCAGGGCGTCGTCGTCTTCAACACGCCGGGGGCCAACGCCAACGCCGTGAAGGAGCTCGTCATCTGCGGCATGCTGCTCGCCTGCCGCGACATCATCGGCGGGGCGGCGTGGGTCAGCGAGAACAGCGACGACCCCGAGGTCGGCAAGAAGGCCGAGAAGGCCAAGAAGCAGTTCGGCGGCTGCGAGCTCGCGGGCAAGCGCGTGGGCGTGGTCGGGCTCGGCGCCATCGGCGCCGCGGTTGCCAACGCCCTCATCGACCTTGGCTGCGAGGTCATGGGCTACGACCCGTTCCTGTCCATCAACGCCGCCTGGGAGCTCGACCGCCGAATCGAGCACGCCTCCGACCTCGGCGACATGCTCGCGCGCTGCGACTTCGTGACCCTTCACGTCCCGGCGACCGACGCCACCCGCAAGATGATCTCCGCCGACATGATCGCCCGCATGCCCCGCGGCGCGGTGCTGCTCAACTTTGCGCGCGACGCCCTCGTCGACGAGCAGGCCCTCGCCGAGGCGCTCGACGACGGGCGCGTGGGGCGCTACGTCTCCGACTTCGCCAACCCCGCGAGCGCCAACATGAGAAACGCGATCGTGCTGCCGCACCTGGGCGCCTCGACGGGCGAGGCCGAGGACAACTGCGCCGTCATGGCGGCCAACGAGCTCAAGAACTACCTCGAGAACGGCAACATCAGGAACTCGGTCAACTACGGAGAGGTCGACCTGGGGCCCGTGGGCGAGGGCGCGCGGCGCGTGGCCCTCTTCCACGAGAACGTCCCCGGCATCATCGGCCTCATCACGGCCGCGATGGCCTCCTCGGGGCTCAACATCGAGAACATGACCAACAAGAGCCGCGGCGGCAACGCCTACACGCTCGTCGAGGTCTCGGGCGAGGTCGGGCCGGAGGTCAGCGCGCAGCTCGCCGGCATCGCCGGGATGCGCCGCGTCCGCATGATCTAGCGCCGGGCGAGAAGGACGGCCGACCGTCGCCCGACGGCGCGGCCGGGCCACAGAAAGAAACGGCGGCGCGGGGTGGACGTGCCCCGCGCCGCCGAGTCGTGACGGCTCTCCCGCCCCCTTGCCAGTGGCTACTCGGGGTCCTCGTCCGTGAGCTCGTCGAAGACGGCCTCCACGCGGGCGAACTCCTCGTCGTCGGCGATGTCGGCGAGCGAGAAGGTCCCGTCGTCGTGCTCCTGGTACTCGTAGAGGTAGACGGAGTCGTCGTCGGACTCGGGAACGAGCGCGATGTAGTCCTTCTCGTCGCAGGCGAAGACGCCGAGGACCTCGCAGCGCTCGGACGTGCCGTCCTCGTACTCCAGGGTGACGAACTCGGCGGACTCGGCGTCCTCGAGGCTCTCGTCGGCGGGGGTGGTGTGCTCGTCGGCCATGGTTCCTCCTTGTCCCGTGCGCGACGGTCGTCGCGCTCTGGGCCCAGTGTACCCCGAAGCGGCACCCTCGGGGGCCCGCGCCGGGCGAGCGCGCGTGGGGAGTTCTTGCGCGGGGTCGCAGGGGTCGTTTCGAAGTGCGCTAAGATGGGTACCTTGGTGGGGGAGTGCCGTTTTTCGACCGAGAGGTTGACCGTGTCAGAGAGAGCCGATCGCATCAAGACCAAGATCAAGACCGTCACTGACGCCGACGCGGCACAGGGCCAGCTCGAGGGCAGCGTCGTCGCCCCCGTGGGCACCTCGGAGAACCCCTCCAGCCAGGTCCTCACCGTCGCCAACGTCATCACCTTCTGTCGCCTCGCCCTCACCGTCGCGTTCCTCGTCCTCTTCACGGGCGGCGGCAACCGCGCCGTCGCGCTGGGGTGCTACGCCGTGGCCGCCGTGACCGACTTCCTGGACGGGCAGGTCGCCCGCCGCACGCAGACGGTGAGCTGGCTCGGCAAGATCATGGACCCCATCATGGACCGCGTGCTGCTCTTCACCGGCGTGCTCGGCCTTCTCGTGATGGGGGAGCTGCCCGCCTGGGTCCCCGCCTTCGTGATCGGCCGCGACGTCTACCTCGCCGCGGGTGCCCTCTACCTGCGCCGCTTCCGCGAGCGCCCCGTCGACGTCGCCTACGTCGGCAAGGCCGCCACGGCGCTGCTCATGTTCGGCTTCTGCGACCTGCTCCTCGGCCTCCCGAGAATCGACGGGCTCGGCCTTGTCGACGTGGCCTGGCTGCCCGGCCTCAACGCGCAGCCGAGCGCCCTCGGCATCCTCTTCGTCTACGCGGGCGTCCTGTGCTCGGTCGCCACCGCCGTGGTCTACACGAAGACGGGCCTCACCATCCGCCGCGAGGCCCTCGCGGGACGGGAGGCCGCCCGATGAGCGCCGGGCGCGCGGGCGCCCTCGCCCAGGAGCACCTGCTCCTCGGGGCCGACCTCAGGCCCTCCGACGACACCGGGCTCCTCTCCGCCCTCTCGTACCCTCGCGAGAAGGACCTCGACGAGACGCTCTCGTCCGGGGCCGCCCTCGCCGACCTCACGGGATCGACCTATCGCCTCCTCGCCGGCGCCGACGCGCCGGCGCTCGCCGCGGCCGCGCTCGCGGGCCGGCGACTCTCCGTGGGCGAGGCCGCCTTCGAGGCCGTCGTGACGGGGGACGGGGCGCTCGCCGCCGTGCCGCTCTGCCTGCGCTGCGGCGACCACGAGCTCGTCCTTCTCGACCCGACCCCGCGCGGGGCCGTCGCGGCGGCCTGGATGGGCTTCCTCTCCGGCATCGAGCAGGGGGGCCGGGCGGCCTTCCCCGAGGTCGAGCTCGAGGAGGCGAGCGGGATGCTCGTCCCGCTCCTCCTTGCCGGCGCCGCGGCCGAGCCCGTGCTCGCCGACTACGTGCGCGCCGAGGAGCCCCTTCCCGGCCCCGGGCGCGTGGGGTCGCTGCGCCTCGACGCCATCCCCGCGCTCGTCGCGCGCACCGACGAGCTCGGCACGCCCTGCTACGTGGTGCTCGTCCCGCCCGCCTCGGCGCGCGTGCTCTGGCGGAGCCTCCTGTCCTTCACCGAGGTCGAGCCCGTGGGCTCGCGGGCCGTGGGGACGCTCTTCGAGGGGCACGCGCCGTGGTCATCCGTCCTCGTCCCGGAGGGGCCCGCCCGGGTGGGGCGCGCGCGCCTCGCGTCGTGGGGGCTCGTGCGCGGGGAGGACGACTTCGTCGGCGCCCGCGCCCTCGAGCCCTAGGGCGACCCGACCTGCCAGCAAACGCCGCGACCTGGGGAGGTAGCGACATGAAGTACGCGATCAACGCGCAGGGCGTCCCCGACGCCATCGGCCCCTACTCGCAGGGCACCACGGCCGGGAGGCTCGTCTTTGCCTCGGGCCAGCTCCCCGTAAGCCCCGACGACCCCCGCGCGCTCGTGCCCGGGGGCGCCTCGGAGCAGGCCGAGCGGGTCATCGACCTCATCGAGGCCATCCTCGCCGAGGTGGGCTGCACGCTGTCCGACGTCGCCCAGACGACCCTCTACCTCGCGCGCCTCTCGGACCTCGACGCCGTGAACGAGGTCTACGCGCGACGCTTCTCGAGCCCCGCCCCCGCGCGCGCCGTCATCGGCGTGGCCGAGCTCCCCCTCGGCGCGCTCGTCGAGATGGACTGTGTCGCGTGCCGGTGAAGCGCGCTATCATGTAAGCGATTAGGCCAGACGAGGGGAGAGACATGCCCAACACCAGCACCGGCTCCGGAGCGACCGAGATCTTCCGCATGCCCGCGGCCGACTCCACCGTGCCCGACCTCATGGGCTCCGCCAAGCCGCAGCACCCGACGCTCACCATCGTGAAGGGCCCGCAGATCGGCGAGACCTTCGAGCTCGACGCCCCGGAGATCACCCTCGGGCGTGACCCGCGCAACAGCGTCTTCCTGAACGACATGACCGTCTCGCGCCACCACGCGCGGATGGACCTCTCCAACCTGGCCCTCGGCGTCGCCACCATCGAGGACCTGAGCTCGCTCAACGGCACCTGGGTCGACGGCGCGATCGTGAGCAAGGCGAGCCTCAAGGACGGCTCCACGATCCAGATCGGGACCTTCCGCATGGTCTTCCACACGAGCGGCCGCCCGCGCAGGATCGACACCGAGGCCTAGGCCTATGGCGGACGCCGGCTATCTGACCATCGGGAAGGTCGTGAAGCGGCTGCAGCAGCAGTACCCCGACCTCTCCGTGTCAAAGGTCCGCTACCTGCAGGACGAGGGGCTCCTCAACCCCTCGCGCACGCCAAGCGGGTACCGGCTCTACTCCCAGAAGGACGTGCGCCGCCTCGAGACCATCCTCTATCTGCAGAAGAACCGCTTCCTGCCCCTGTCGGTCATCCGCGAGGAGCTCGACCGCGCCGACGCGGGGCAGCCGCCCGCCCCCGAGGGGCCGCTCGCCGCCGAGCAGGTGACGCTCCCCGCCGACGACGAGGAGGTCGCCGGCAAGCTCCACCCCCTCGACCGCATGCCGGAGCTCGTGGGGGCCTCGGCCAGCTTCGTGCGCCAGCTCTCCGAGGCCGGCGTCATCGCGCTCACGCGCTCCCCGCACGGCCGCGACCTCGTGGACGGCCGCGACTTCCCGCTCATCCGCCTCTGCGACGAGCTTCGCCACTTTGGCATCGGCCCTCGGAACCTGCGCCAGTACGTCATCGCCGCCAACCGCGAGTCCTCCATGTTCGAGCAGGCGCTCGTGGGCTACGCGCGGCGCGGCGGGGGTGTGGAGCTCGAGGACACCGAGGAGACCCGCCAGCGCTTCCGCCAGGCCTTCTCGCGCATGCTCGGCCTCACCAACGCCGTCCGCGACGAGCTCATCGCACGTCGCGTCAAGGAGCCGTTCAAGGGCGGGGGAGCGGAGGCACCGCGCCCCGCCGCCACAGAAAAGAGGACCCGCCGTGCCTGACTTCGACTTCGAGAGCCGCATCATCGACATCCCCGACTACCCCGAGCCGGGCGTCGTCTTCAAGGACATCACCCCGCTCTTCGACGACGCCGAGGCGCTCGCCGCCGTGGTCGACCAGATCGCCGGGCACTTTGCCGACAGGGGCGTCACCAAGGTCGTGGGCGCGGAGGCCCGCGGCTTTCTCGTGGGCGTCCCCGTGGCCTACCGCCTCGGATGCGGCTTCGTCCCCGCGCGCAAGCCCGGCAAGCTCCCCCGCGCGGTCTACTCGCAGAGCTACTCCCTCGAGTACGGCACCGACGAGCTGCAGATCCACCGCGACGCGCTCACGCCCGACGACCGCGTCCTCATCGTCGACGACCTCGTCGCCACGGGCGGCACCGCCGTCGCCACCGCGCGCCTCGTCGAGCAGTCCGGCGCCGCGGTCGAGGCCTTCGCCTTCATCCTCGAGCTCGCCTTCCTCAAGCCTCGCGAGGTCATCGCGCGCGACTGCCCGCAGGAGGTCTACACCCTCGTCAAGGTCAACTAGCGGATGAGGCCGGGGCGCGCCCGCGCGGCGGCCCGGCCGAATTCGTGACCTTCATATGGACGTTTTCTCGCCCCGTCACGGCTCGACCTACAATGGTGGGCGTCCAACCAACGGAAGGAACTCGTTCATGACCCTCAGGCACAGAATCGTCACGGCGGGGCTCGTCGCAGCGCTTGCGTGCCCGCTCGCCCTCACGACGCTGCCCGCCTCGGCGCTCGCCGACCCCGCCTCCGAGCTCGCGGAGGTCTCCGCGCGACTCGAGTCCCTCGGGTCCGAGCTCTCGGCCGCGCAGGACCAGCTTGCCGAGCTCGTCACCCAGCTCGAGACCACCGACTACAGCATCGCCGAGAAGCAGGCCCAGATCGACTCGGCCCGCCAGGACCTCTCCGACAAGCAGGCGTCCCTCGGCGAGAGCATGAAGAGCACCTACAAGTCGGGAGCGGAGTCGCTCCTGAGCTTCGTCCTCGGCTCCACGAGCCCCGAGGACCTCGTCAACCGCATCTACTACCTCGACAAGGTCTCCGAGCACGAGGCGGCCGCCATCGACGAGGTGCGCTCGCTCGCCGAGCAGCTCCAGACCGACATGGAGGACCTCCAGAGCACGCAGGCCGAGCAGCAGGCCAACGTCGAGGAGCTCAACGCGCAGGTGAGCGACTACGAGAGCCGCGTCGCCGAGGCGACCGAGCTCTACAACTCCCTTGACGCCGAGGTCCAGGCGCAGCTCGAGGCGCAGCGCAACGCCGAGATCGAGGCCGCCATCGCGGCGGCCGAGGCGCAGGAGCAGCAGGAGCAGCTGACTCAGGCGTCCGACCCCGAGCCCCCGGCCGCGTCCGAGGAGCCCCAGGGCGGCAACGCCGAGGAGCCCTCGAGCGGGCAGAACACCGCGCCCGCGCCCGACCCTGAGCCGGAGCCGGACCCCGAGCCCCCCGCGAGCAACCCCGGCGGCGGCACGGGGAACGGGGGCGGCACCACCGGCGGCGGCACGTCCGTCGCGGGCGGGGGCGTCGCGACAGCGCTCGCCCAGGTGGGCAAGCCCTACGTCTGGGGCGCCACGGGCCCCAGCTCCTTCGACTGCTCCGGCCTCGTGTGCTACAGCTTCGGCTACGCCCGCGGCCGTACCACCTACGCCATGATCGAGTCCCTCAAGGCCAGCGGCGACTGGGTGACCAGCATGGACCAGCTCCAGTACGGTGACCTGGTGTTCCCGCACAGCGGGCACGTGGGCATCTACCTTGGCGACGGCAAGATGGTGCACGCCTCGAGGCCGGGCGTCGGCGTCGTCGTGGGCCCGGTCTACGCCTTCTATGGCGGCGGCTCCTACTACTAGGGAGGACTCGCTGACCGGGCATGGCATCCCGTGACGAGCATCAGGTAGAGCGGCGTCTCTCGCGGCGCTTCCAGGCGTCCCTCGTCTTCGAGGGGGCGCTCGTGGGGCTTGCGGGAGGCGCCGTCGTCGCGCTCTACCGCCTTGCGCTCTCCCTCGCAGAGCACGCGCTGCGCGCCGTCACCGGCGCCGCGGCGGGAAGCGCCCTTGGGGTCCTCGGCTGGTTCGCCGCGCTCGGCGTGATGCTCGTCATCGTCTCCCGCCTCATCTCCTGGGAGCCCCTCACCTCGGGCTCCGGCATCCCGCAGGTCGACGCCGAGGTCGCCGGCCGCGCCGACGCGCCCTGGCACCGCGTCATCGCCGCCAAGTTCGCCGAGGGGACGCTTTTGGCCCTCGCGGGCCTCTCGCTCGGTCGCGAGGGCCCCTCGGTCCAGCTCGGCGGCATGTCGGGTAAGGCCGTCTCGCGCGCGCTGGGGCGCAGGAGAGGGGAGGAGCGCCTCCTTGTGACCTGCGGTGCCGCTGCGGGCATGTCCGCGGCCTTCCACGCCCCGCTCACCGGCGTCCTCTTTGCCCTCGAGGAGATCCACCGCGAGTTCACGGCGCCGCTCATCATCTCCGTCATGTGCTCCTCGGTGGTCGCCGACTTCCTCGTCTCCCAGGTCCTCGGCGCCCGCCCCGTTCTGAGCCTCGTCTTCGTGCAGGACCTCCCGCACCCGTCCTACGCGCTCGTGGTCCTTCTCGGCCTTGTCTGCGGGCTCGTCGGGGCGCTGCACAACCGCGGCATGTTCGCCTGCCAGGAGCGGCTCTACGCGCGCGTGACGCGCGGCCTGCCGTACGCGCGGCTCGTCGTGCCGTTTGCCCTTGCGGGCGCGGCGGCCTTCCTGTGGCCCGAGCTCTCCTGCGGGGGAGACGCCATCGTCGAGCTCCTCCTTCGGCCCGAGTCCCTGCCGCTCGCCACCGCGGCGGCGCTTCTCGTGGGCAAGTACCTCTTCACGACGGCCTGCTTTGGCTCCGGCGCGCCCGGCGGCACGCTCTTTCCGCTCGTCGTGATGGGCGGGCTGCTCGGCGCGCTCTACGCGGGCGGCGCGCACGAGCTCGTGGGGCTGCCGGGGGAGTACGCCTCGAACTTCGTCGTGCTCGGCGTCGTCGGCCTCTTCGCCGGGGTCGTCCGCGCGCCCGTGACCGCCGTCGTCCTGGCCTTCGAGCTGACGGGCTCGCTCGACGCGTTCCTCTCGGCCTCGATCGTGTCGATCGTCGCGTACGTGGCCTCGGGCCTCACCAAGACCGACGCCTTCTACGAGCACCTGCTCGCGGCCTTCCTCAAGACCACGACGGACGACCCCACGGTGAGCGGCGCCGGGCTCGAGAAGAGCCTCCAGACCGTGCGCGTGGGCACGGGAAGCCGCCTGGAGGGGATGCTCGTGCGCGAGGTGCCGTGGCCCGACGGGGCGCGCGTCGTCACGATCGAGCGTGCGGGCACCGACGTCATCCCGCGCGGCGAGACCCGCATCCGGGCCCTCGACGAGCTCCTCGTCATCACCGAGGCCGACGCGGCCGACGACGTCATGCTCAAGCTCCGCCTCATGGCCTCCCAGAAGATCTAGTCACGGCAGCGAGGGGAGGCGCCGGCGCGCGCGTCCTGGGCGCTTGTATTTCCCAGTACTCTCTACTTTACATAAGATGCATTATCACGGATTTGAGTGGGCGGGAAGAACGGGGCCCGCGCTTGGTCGGGCCCCGTCCCAGTACTCCCGCTCCCGGCAAGCCGGGCCTCTGGCACCACAGGCGCGACAGCGGCCCACGGGCGCCAGGGTCAGCCCTCGACCGGCAGGCCGAGGTACGCCGCGGCGCTCGTGGCCGCCACGGCGCCGTCCGCGGCCGCGGTCACGATCTGACGGAGCGGCTTGGCGCGCGCGTCGCCCGCCACGAAGAGCCCGGGCGTGCGGGTGGCCATGCGGTCGTCCGTGAGCGCGTAGCCCGCCTCGTCGAGGTCCACGAGGCCCTCCAGGAGGCTCGTCTCGGGCACGCGGCCCACCAGGACGAAGACGCCGAAGGAGCCCTCGTCGTAGGTCTCGACCGTAGTCTTACCGGTGCGGTTGTCGCGTAGCGCGATCGAGCTCGGGAGCTCGCCGCCGTCAAGGGCCACCACGCTCGTCATGAGGCGCAGCTCCACGCGCTCGTTGCGCTCGAGCTCCTCGACGATGGCGGCCTGGGCGCGCAGGTGGTCCTTGCGCACGACCACGGTCACCTTGCTCGCGAGCCGGGCCAGGAACAGCGCCTCCTCGGCGGCCGAGTTCCCGCCCCCAATTACGAACACGTGTTTGTTTCTATAGAACATGCCGTCGCAGGTCGCGCAGTACGAGACGCCATGCCCCTGGAAGCGCTCCTCGCCGTCGAAGCCGGCGTGGCGCGGCTGCGCGCCGGCGGCCACGATGACGGAGGCCGCGTCGTAGGTCCCGCCCGCAGCCCTGACGAGGAACCGCCCGGACTCCCCCGCCAGCTCGAGGGACTCGACCGGGTCGAGCTCGATGCGGGCCCCGAGGCCCTCGGCCTGGGCCTGCATGGCCTCGACGAGCCCGAAGCCGTCGGCGTTGGGCACGCCGGGATAGTTGTCGATCTCGCTCGTGAGGATCATCTGACCTCCGAGCGCCTCGCGCTCGAGCGTGACGGCGTCAAGGAGCGAGCGGCGGGCGTAGATGGCGGCGCTGAGCCCGGCCGGCCCGCCGCCGATGATGACGAGGTCCTTCTTCTCTGCGTTCATGTGGGTCTCCCCTCTTCGCGTCTGCGTTCAGGAACAGGATACCCCGCACTCCCCCGCCGCAACGCGTAAATGAGAGATGGCGGCCAGCATATCTGGCCGCCATCTCGGGTCCGTGCGGGCAGGGGGCTAGGCGCGCCCGGTCTCCTCCGTGCCACCGGGGCGAGGGCCGCCCGGCAGGATGAGGTTGAGCAGGATGCCCGCGAGCGCGGAGGTGGCCATGCCCGGCAGCGTGTAGTCGCCGATGGGGATCGCGATGCCGGAGGTCTCCATGCCAACGCCCAGGATGATCACGACCGACGCGATCATGAGGTTGCGGTTGACGTCAAAGTCCACGCGGTTGGAGACGAGCATGCGCAGGCCGTTGGAGGCGATGAGGCCAAACAGGAGCAGGCAGACGCCACCCATGACCGGGCCCGGAATGGACTGGATGAGCGCGGCCAGCTTGGGGCAGAAGCCTCCGATGACGAGCGCGAAGCCGCCCGCGTACCAGAAGATCTGCGTGGAGTAGACGCGCGTCACGCTCATGACGCCGATGTTCTCCGCATAGGTGGTGGTTGGGGGCCCGCCCAGGAATCCCGAGATCATCGTGGAGAGGCCGTCGCCGGCAAGCGAGCGCGGCAGCATCGCGCGATAGTCCTTGCCCACGATCTCGCCCACGGCGAGCAGGTGGCCGATGTGCTCGATGACCACCACGATGGCGACCGGCGCCACGAGGGCGATGGCACCCACGTCAAAGCGCGGGGCGGAGATGTTGGGCAGGCCTATCCAGGCCGCCTGCTCGACGGCCGAGAAGTCGACGAGGCCAAAGGGGATCGACACGACGTAGCCCACGATGATGGCGAGAAGGACCGGAATGGTCCCGAAGATCCCGCCCATGCTCGAGAAGACCACGGCGGCCACGAGCGTCACCGCGGCCATGAGGGCGCCCACGCCGAAGAAGGCGGTGGTGCCGTCGGACAGGTCGGTCATGAAGGCCATGTCCGCGGCCGTGGCCGAGAGGCCCACGCCGATGACGACCATGACCGACGCCACGAGGACGGGCGGCAGGAGCCGGTCGAGCCAGCCGGTGCCCACGAGGCGGATGATGCCCGCCACGACGAGGAACACGACGCCGGCCACGATGACGCCCGACATGGCGGCGTCGAGGCCCTTGGTCGCGCCCACCGCCAGGATCGGGCTGATGAAGGCGAAGGAGCTACCCAGGTAGCTGGGAATCTTGTTGCCGGTGACAAGCAGGTAGCAGATGGTGCCGATGCCGGAGCACATGATGGCCACGTTGGGGTCGAGGCCCGTGAGGACGGGCACGAGGACCGTCGAGCCGAACATGCTCATCATGTGCTGGATGCCGAGGGGGATGGCGCGCGCCACGGAGACGCGGTCGTCAACGCCGATCACCTCGCGCTCGTGCGAGCTCATGCGACGCTCCCTTCTGTCGAGGCCTGCAGGGGCATGGAACGGGCCCGGAGCGAGGCGCTCCGGGCCCGAGGGACGCTAGGCGACGAGGAAGTACACGAGGAAGGCTGCGGCGGCCACCCACATGAGGGGCTTCACCTTCTTGAGCTGGCCCGTGGCCGCGGCGACGATTACGTAGGCAAGGAAGCCGAAGCCGATGCCGTTGGAGATCGAGTAGGTGAACGGCACGCCCGCGACGATGAAGAAGGCGGGCAGGCCCTCGAGGAGGTCGGACCAGTCGATGTCGGACACCTCGGTCATCATGAGAAAGCCCACGAAGACGAGGGCGCCGCAGGTGGCGGCCGAGCTCACGATGGAGATGAGGGGCGAGAAGAACGCCATCAGGATGAACAGGAGGCCCGCCGTGACGGAGGTAAGGCCCGTGCGGCCGCCGTCGGCGGCGCCGGAGGCGGACTCGACGAAGGTCGTGAGCGAGGAGGAGCCGAGCAGGCCGCCCACGGCCGCGGCGGCGGAGTCGACCACGAGGATCTGCTTGATGTCCTTGACGCGGCCGTCAGGCTCGAGGAACTCGCCCTGCTTGGCGACAGCCATCGCGGTGCCCATGGTGTCGAAGAAGTCTGACATCATGAGGGAGAAGGCGAAGATGAGCATCGTCGGGTTGGTGACGACCTTGGCGATGCCCATGATGCCGGACTCGTCCGCGAGGAAGGGCGCCCCGAAGGTGGAGAAGTCGAGGCCGGAGACGATGCCCGTCGGGGCCTGGGTCACGCCGAGGGGGACGCCCGCAAGGACGGCCACCACGATGCCCAGCAGGAGGGCGCCCTTGATGTTGAGCGCGTAGAAGACGATGGTGGCCACGATGGAGACGAGGCCCACGAGGAAGGTGGGGCTCATGACGTCGCCCAGGGCGACCATCGTGGACTCGTCGGCAACGATGATGCCGCCGTCCTTGAGGCCGATCATGGCGATGAAGAGGCCGAGGCCGACCGAGATCGCGTGGCGCAGCGACACCGGGATGGCGTCCATGATGGCCTCGCGCAGGCCGCAGAGCACGAGCACGAGGATGGCGATGCCCTCGATGAAGATCACGCCGCTCGCCGCGCGCCAGTCCCCGCCCGCCATGGCGGTGAGGCTGAAGGCGAAGATGGCGTTGATGCCCATGCCCGAGGCGCACGCAAGCGGGCGGTTGGAGAACAGGCCCATGCAGATCGTCATGATACCCGCGCCGATGCAGGTGGAGGTGACGGCGGCGCTGGCCGGGATGCCGGCGGCGACGAGCAGCGAGGGGTTCACCGCGATGATGTACGCCATCGCGAGGAACGTGGTGAGACCGGCGCGAATCTCACGGCCGATGCTCGAGCCCCTCTCCTGAGTCTTGAAGAACGTTTCCATGCGAAGGCCTTCCCTTTCTATTGACACGGTACGTACACTGCGCGAACACGCCCCGCGGGGCGAGAACGTCAAAGGCTAGACGCCGCTCGAGCCAAAGCCGCCGGCGCCGCGGTCGGTCTCGTCGAGCTCGTCGACCTCGACGAGGGAGACGACGGGCACGCGCTGGATGACGAGCTGGGCGATGCGCTCGCCGCGCTCGATGCGGATGCTGCGCTCGGGGTCCAGGTTGATGGCGCAGACCTTGAGCTCGCCGCGGTAGTGGGAGTCGATGAGGCCGGGGGTGTTGGCCATGGAGAGGCCCTCGCGCAGGGCAAGCCCGCTCCTGGGCTGCACGAAGCCGGCGTACCCCTCCGGGATGGCGACGGCAAGGCCGGTGGAAACGAGGCGCCGCTCGAGGGGGGGCAGGGTCACGTCCTCGTTCGACCTGAGGTCGAGCCCGGCGTCACCGGCATAGGCATAGGCGGGCAGCTCGACCGTCGGGTCGAGCCGCTTCACGGGAAGGGAGACGGTGTGGTCAGTCATTCAGGCTCCTCAGCTCCTCGCTGAACTCGTCGACGTCCTTGAAGTCGCGGTATACCGAGGCAAATCGCACGTAGGCGACCTTGTCCAGCGAGATGAGCCGCTTTAGCACCATGCTGCCCAGGTCGACCGAGGAGACCTCGGTCGTGCCGCCGTCGCGAAGAGAGGACTCGATGTCGTCAATGAGGCCCGACAGGGACGACATCGAGACGTCGCGCTTGACGGTGGCGGTGACGAGACCGCGCATGAGCTTCTGCCGGTCGAAGGGCTCCTTGTGCCCGTCGCGCTTGATGACGAGAAGGGGAACCTCCTCGCAGCGCTCGTAGGTGGTGAAGCGGAAGCCGCATCCGGTGCACTCGCGCCGGCGGCGAATCGCGTCGTTGCTCTCTGAGGGGCGGGAGTCGACGACCTTCGACTCCTCGCAACCGCATTTGGGGCAGCGCATCTGACCTCCTCGGTAGTCTGCACCAAATGAAGTTAGCACAAGACGTACAGATTCGGCGCGGGGCATGCCGACGGAAATCATCTCGAAAGCGAGCTCCCCCCGGCGGGGACGACCAGGCGGCCGCCAACCTCGAGCGAAGCGCCGTCGAGCCCGTTCTCGCGCTCGATCCACGCCATGACGTCCTGCGTGGCGACGCCGTCGACGCCGTGTCGCTCAGCGAGGCCCCAGAGGGTGTCGCCCTCGAGCACGCAGACCGTCTCGGTTGGGACGGCCGCAAGGGCCGCCGAGGAGGCCTGGGAGGCAAGGGCCTCTGAGGCGAGGCACGCCGCGCAGAGGGCGAGCACGAGCGCGGCGCCCGTGGCGGCGAGCGCGAGCGCCTGGCGGCGCGAGAGGCCCGGGGAGACGGCAGCCCGGGCGCGCCGGGGCCTCTCCGAGAGACCGCCGCGGACGAGGGTGAGCGCGGGCCTCGGGGCCGCAAGGCTCAGGGCAGCGGTTCCGTCGGTCAGGGGAAGCGTGGCGCGGGCGCTGGTCATCATGTATGGGTCTCCTCTCGCCTGGTGTCTGGTCACGGTTATATCGGAGGGACCGGACAGAAATTAAAGTCGAACACCTGTCCTCATTATGGTGGTACAATTGTTCGTGTCAAGGGGACAACGAACAAATGTTTGCACTCCCGCGCCCGAACGGCTATCATGGGGACAGAGAGAAGGGAGCCCACATGGCAAGGGGCAAGCTCGGCAAGCGTCAGCTCGCCATCTACGACTTCATCCGTTCCTACTCGAACGAGCACGGCTACCCCCCGTCGGTCCGCGAGATCGGGGCCGCCGTGGGCCTGGCCTCCCCCTCCACCGTGCACATGCACCTCAAGGTCCTCGAGGAGCAGGGGCTCATCCGCAGGGACTCCAAGAAGCCCCGCACGATCGAGGTCGTCGAGAAGCAGGAGGCGGAGGAGCGCGGGGGCGTCGCCGCCGTCACGCAAGACGTCGACCGCAACCTCATCACCCTGCCGCTCGTGGGCCGCGTCGCCGCGGGCACCCCCATCCTCGCCGAGCAGAACATCGAGGAGACGCTGAGCCTGCCCACCTCCATCGTCGGCGACGCGAGCTCCTTCATCCTGCGCGTGCGCGGCGAGTCCATGGTCAACGCCGGCATCTTCGACGGCGACTACATCGTCGTGAAGGAGCAGCACGACGCGCACGACGGCGAGATCGTCGTGGCCCTCATTGACGACTCCGCCACGGTCAAGACCTTCTACCGCGAGCACGGGCGCGTGCGCCTCCAGCCCGAGAACGACACCATGGAGCCCATCTACGCGGACAACCCGGTCATCCTCGGCCGCGTGACCGCGCTCGTGCGCTCGCTCTCGTAGGGCCCGGGCCCGTGGGCTCGACGGGACCAGGAAAGCCCCGCGGGGGCCGCGTCCGCGCCTTCGACATCGTTCGGGGGTTCTCGGTCGTCTCGATGGTCGCCTTCCACCTCTGCTACGACCTGAGGTTCATCTCGGGCGTCGATCTTGCGTGGTTCGCGCCTCCGCTCCAGGACATCTGGCGTGCCTCCATCTCATGGAGCTTCCTCTTCGTCGCGGGGTGCATGTCGGCCCACTCGCGGGACAATCTCTCCCGGGCGGGGCGCTATGGCGCCGTGGCCGTGCTCGTCTTTCTCGCCACCACGGTGGCGGCCGTCGACGCGCCCATCTCGTTTGGGATCATCTACTGCATGGCCACCTCGACGCTCGTCGCATGGGCGCTCGCTCGGGCGGGCGTCGCACCGCGCGGCCGCCTCGCCGCCGCGGTCCTCATCGTCCTCTTCCTGGCCCTCCTGGGGCTGCCGCAGGGCGTGGTGGGCCTGGGCCCGCTCACGCTCGAGGTCCCCGCGGCGCTCTACCGCACGGGCTGGCTCGCGTGGCTCGGCCTGCCGGGCGCGGGCTTTGTCTCGGGGGACTACTACCCGCTTCTCCCCTACCTCATGCTCTACCTGGCCGGGGGTGCGCTCGCCGCGCTGTGGCGGGAGCGCGGCTACCCCGCCTGGGCACGGGAGGCGCGCTGCGCGCCGCTCGAGCTTGTCGGACGCCACGCGCTGCTCGTCTACGTGGTCCACCAGCCGGTGCTCCTGGCCCTCTCCTCGCTCGTCGCGGGAGCCTAGGCGAGCGGGCCTCCCGCTCCCTCGGGCTCAGCCTCCGCCTCGTCCTCGACCACGTAGGGGGCGAGGGTGCGCGCCATGCGCTCGTCGGCCCGCACGGTGGCGAGCAGGCCGCCCTGCACGTAGGTCTCGCGCATCACCTGGCAGCGCTCGTGCACCATCTTCATGAGCAGCCCCTTCTCGTACGGGACGAGCACGCTCATGGCCACGCTCCCCTCGGCCGCCTCGCGAGCCACGCGATAGAGGAGCCCGCGCGTCCCCGTTCCCTCGAGGGCCGACACCGGCACCGCGTCGGGGTGGGAGGACATGAGCTCGTGGCGC
Source organism: Olsenella sp. An290 (assembly GCF_002159535.1). Classification (GTDB taxonomy): domain Bacteria; phylum Actinomycetota; class Coriobacteriia; order Coriobacteriales; family Atopobiaceae; genus Thermophilibacter. Next base: position 57,202 of record NZ_NFIU01000002.1, read on the forward strand.
TCCTCGGCGCCGACAAGGTCCCACTTGTTGAGGACGGTGACGCAGCGGATGCCCTCGGCCCCGATGTCGGCGAGGACGGAGCGGACCGCGCGAATCTCGAGCTCGCGGTGCGGGTCGGACGCGTCGACGACGAGGAGCACGAGGTCGGCGGCGCGGACCTCGGCAAGGGTCGACTTGAAGGACTCGACGAGCATGGTGGGCAGCTTCTGGATGAAGCCGACGGTGTCGGTGACGGTGATCTTGCGGCCCTCGTCGAGGTCGAGGGCGCGCGTGGTGGGGTCGAGGGTCGCGAAGAGCTCGTCTTTGGCGTAGACGCAGGCCCCGGTGAGGCAGTTGAGCAGCGTCGACTTTCCGGCGTTGGTGTAGCCCACGAGGGCCACGCGATAGACGCCCGAGTCCCAGCGCGCCTTGCTCTGGACGCCGCGGCGCCGCTCGAGGCGCTCGAGCTCGCGGCGCAGCGTCGAGATGCGCGAGCGGACGAGGCGGCGGTCCACCTCGAGCTGGCTCTCGCCCTGGCCGAAGCGGCTGCCGATCCCGCCGCGCGTCTGCTCGCCGACGAGGTGGCTCCACATGCCGCGCAGCCGCGGGAGCACGTACTGGAGCTGGGCGAGCTGCACCTGGAGGCGCCCCTCGTGCGTTCTGGCGTGAACGCCGAAGATGTCGAGGATGAGGGCGGTCCGGTCGATGATCTTGACGGGCTCGCCGACGATCTTCTCGAGGTTGGCCTGCTGGGAGGGCGAGAGCTCGTCGTCGAAGATCACGACGTCGGCATCGAGGCTTCGCACGTACGAGCAGAGCTCCTCGACCTTGCCCTTGCCGATGAACGTCTTGGGCACGGGGGCGTCGAGGCGCTGGGAGAGCGTGAGGACCACCTCGGCGCCGTCGGTCTCGGCCAGGCGCGCGAGCTCGGCGAGCGACTCCTCGCAGGACCACTCCGAGCGCCCGAGGTCCACGCCCACGAGGATGGCGCGCTCCCGGACGGGGGCGGTCGAGCGCGGCCTAAAGCGACCCATGCCGCGCCTCCTTAAGGTCGGAGAGGACGCGGTCGGCCGCCTCCTCGAGCGACAGCTCGTCGAGGTCGAGCCAGCGGACGCGCCCGTCGTGGCGAAACCACGAGAGCTGCCTCTTGGCGTAGCGCCGGCTGCGACGCTTCACGAGCTCGATGGCCTCATCGAGCGAGGTTTTGCCCTCGAGGGCGTCGAGAAGCTCCTTGTAGCCGATGGCCTGTCCCGCCGTGGTGTCCAAGGCGAGCCCGCGCGCGGCGAGGGCGCGCACCTCGTCGGTGAGGCCGCGCGCGAGCATCTCGTCGACGCGCGCGTCGATGCGGGCGTAGAGCCGCTCGCGCGCCATCGTGAGGCCCCAGATCCGGGCGTCGTAGTGCGCGGCGCGCTCGTGGAGCCCCTCGTGGTGGGCCGCGTAGGAGACCCCCTCGTCGAGGAGCTCGAGCGCGCGGACGACGCGACGGACGTTGTTGGGGTGAATGAGCCCGGCGCTCGCCGGGTCGCGCTCGCTCAGGAGCGCGTGGAGCGCGTGCGGCCCGCGCTCCCGGGCGAGCGCCTCGTAGGCGCCGCGGGAGGAGCCGCCGCGCTCCCCCGCCGGAAAGCTCATCTCGTCGATGACGGCGTTGAGGTAGAGGCCGGTGCCGCCCGCGAGGACGGGCACGATCCCCTCGGCGAGCAGCCCGTCCACGCAGGCGCGCGCGTCGCGCTGGAAGAGGCGGACCGAGTAGTCCTCCGCGGGGTCGGCGACGTCCACCATGAGCAGCGGCACGCGCCGCTCCCGAGGCGGCGTCTTGGCGGTCCCCACGTCCATGCCGCGATAGACCTGCATGGCGTCGACGGAGACGACGGGCCCGCCGAGCCGCTCGGCGACGAGCTCGGCAAGCGCGCTCTTGCCCGAGGCCGTGGGCCCGACGACGCAGACGACGGGGCCCGGGGCGCTCATCGCGGATCGCCCTCCACGGAGCCGCGGAGGTACCAGGTGCGCGCCTCCTCGACGCGCACGTCGACGATGGCGCCCACGAGGTCCTCGACCGCCCGGCCCTCGGGGAGCGGGAAGTGGACCGTCTGGTTCTTCTCGCTGTGCCCCACCATGACGGCGGGGTCGTGCTTCGAGGGGCCCTCCACGAGCACGCGCGCGACAGAGCCGAGGTCGGCCTGGTTGGCCTCGTGGGCCTGCTTGGCCACGAGCGCCGCGAGGCGGTCGAAGCGGTCCTGGATGACCTCGCGCGGGGTGTCGTCGGGAATCTTCGCCGCGGGGGTGCCCGGGCGCCGCGAGTAGATGAAGGTGTAGGCCGACGAGAAGCCCGCCTCGCGGACGAGGGAGAGCGTGTCGAGGAAGTCCTCCTCGGTCTCGCCCGGGAAGCCGACGATGATGTCGGTGGAGAGCGCAAGGCCGGGCATCGCGGCGCGCAGCCGGCCCACGAGCTCGAGGTAGGCCTCGCGCGTGTAGCGGCGGTTCATCGCCTTGAGGACGCGCGTCGAGCCGCTCTGGACCGCAAGGTGCAGGTGCGGCATCACGTTGGGGAGCTCGGCCATCGCGGCGATGACGTCGTCGGTGAGGTCCTTGGGGTTGGAGGAGGTGAAGCGGATGCGCTCGACCCCCGTCGCGGAGACGCGGCGCAGGAGCTCGGCGAAGCGGGGCTCCCCGTAGATGTTGCGGCCGTAGGAGTTCACGTTCTGCCCGAGCAGGGTGACCTCGCGGACGCCGTCGGCGACGAGCTGCTCGACCTCGGCGACGACGCTCTCCATGGTGCGGCTGCGCTCGCGGCCGCGCACGTGCGGGACGATGCAGTAGGAGCAGAAGTTGTCACAGCCGGTCATGATGGGGACCCAGGCGTGGAAGGGGCTCTCGCGATGGCTCGGGAGCTCCGTCGAGAAGGGCCTGCCCTCCTCGACGGTGTCGACCTCGACGGCGTGCCCGTCGTCGGAGAAGGCCTCGGCGAGCAGCCCCGGCAGGCTCGCGAGCGCGCTCGTCCCGAAGACGACGTCGGCGCAGGCGATGTGCTCGCGGATCTTCTCGCCGTCTCGCTGGGCGATGCAGCCGCCGATGGCCACGACGCGCCGGCCCGAGGGGGGCGCAGGCGCCGAGACCATGGCGGAGGCCTGCCCGTAGAGGCGCTGGTCGGCGTTCTCGCGCACGCAGCAGGTCATGAAGACGACGATGTCGGCCTCGTTGGGGTCGCTCACGCAGATGCAGCCGCACTCGTCGAGCAGGCCGCTCACGCGCTCGGCGTCATGAAGGTTCATCTGGCAGCCGAAGGTCCTCACCCAGTAGGTCTTGCCGACGAGCTCGGGGAGGGCCGTCATGACGCCGCCCCCTCGAGCGGGGCGGGCTCGGCCGAGACCGGGGCGGGCGCATGGAGGGCGTGGACGTAGACCGCGATGCGGATGGCGGTGCGGGTCTCGCCGGAGATCTCCACGTCGGAGAACGTGGGGGCGCAGGAGATGTCGACGCCCGTGGGGATGAGGAAGCCGCGGGCGATGGCGATGGCCTTGATGGCCTGGTTGACCGCGCCGGCCCCGACGCACTGCATGTTGACGGGCACCTCGTCCTTCACGAGTCCCGCGATGGCCCCGGCGACCGACGCCGGTGACGACTTGCTCGACACCTTCAGAAAGTCCATGTCTCGTCTCCTGTCGCGCAGCGGGAGGCTGCAGCGAATGTGGTTCGTTTCCGTTGGGATTCTACTGGCAATGGGCCGCGTTGAGAAGGGTGCGGCGCCCCTAGTCCCCCTCCTCCAGGTCAAAGGTGACGGTGATGCGACGCCCGCTCACCCTGACGCGCGGCTCAGCGGAGAGCGAGACGTAGTAGCGCTCGCCGAGCAGCGAGAAGTCGCGCGCGAGGGCGCGGGAGAAGGCCTCGAGGTCGTCCCGCGCGATCTTGAGGCCGCGCCGGTCCCTCATGAGGTCCACCTCGCGCGCGGGGGCGCTCGGGCGGGCCGGCGCGAGCCGGGAGAGCACGCTGGGGACGGGGGCGATCTCGCCGGAGACGATCCGGTGCGCGGTGCGCTCGGACATCTCAAGGCCGAGCGAGCGGGCCACCTCGCAGAGGTCGCGCGCGTCGGCGGCGGCGCGGGGGCGCTCGGTCACGGGCAGCGCCGCGAGCGCGTCGGGGCCCAGGAGCTCGGAGGGCCCCACGGAGAGCGGGACGCGGGCGCGGGAGGTGGCGACCATCTCGGCGGGCGAGCCCACGTACACCTCGCAGTCGCGCGTCTCCAGCGCGAACTCGCAGCAGGTCCGCACGATGTTGTGCGGGCCGCGCACGCAGGCGGGCGAACCGTCCTCGTCCACCCCGAGCACGGGCCAGCTCGACTGGTCGGCACGCTCGGGAAGGGCCGTGGCGTCCGTGACGACGCGAATCGCCGTCCCGAGCCCCGTCCCGGAGGACATGACCTCGGCCCGGACCGCGTTCTCGCGGATGGAGTAGAGCGCCATGCCGCGGCCGTGGACGCCCCAGCGGTCCATGTGGACGCTCTCGAGCTTGGAGGTGACGCGCGCCTCGAAGACGCGCTCGTGCATGTCCGCGGGAATGCCGGAGCCGTCGTCGAGGACGCAGGTGGTCCTGAGCGAGCCCTCGCGCGAGGTCGCCACGAAGATGCGGCGGGCGCCGGCGTCGCGGGCGTTGCGGAGAAGCTCGATCAGGGCGTCCTCGACGCAGCGGACGTCGTGCCTGGCCTGCCGGCGCTCGGCCTCGGCGACCCTGAGGCGCACGTAGCCCTCGCCGAGGTTCTCCTCGACGCGCAGGGCTCGCTCGCCCCCCATCGAGGAGACGAAGCTCGCGAGGTCGTGAGCCGTGCCGGCCGTCATGCGCCTACTTTGCCACGTCGACGGCGCGCGACTCGCGGATCACGACCACGCGGACCTGACCGGGGTACTCCATCTCGTCCTCGATCTGCTTGGCGATGTCATGGGCGAGGACCGTGGCCTGGGCGTCGGAGATCTTCTCGGGCTCGACCATGACGTGGAGCTCACGGCCGGCCTGCATGGCGTAGGTCCGCTCGACGCCCTCGTGGGCGTTGGAGATCTCCTCGAGCTTCTCGAGGCGCTTGATGTAGGTCTCGGCGGACTCGCGGCGGGCGCCCGGGCGCGCGGCGGAGATGGCGTCGGCGGCCATCACGAGGACGTCGAGGACGGTGTCGGGCTCGACGTCGGCGTGGTGCGCCTCGATGGCGTGGACGATCTCGGGGCGCTCGCCGTGGCGACGGGCGAGGTCGGCGCCGATCACGGCGTGCGGCCCCTCGACCTCGTGGTCGATGGCCTTGCCGAGGTCGTGGAGCAGGCCCGCGCGCTTGGCCGGCGTCGGGTCGAGGCCGAGCTCGGAGGCCATGATGCCGCAGAGCGCGGAGACCTGGGCGGAGTGCGAGAGCACGTTCTGGCCGAACGAGGTGCGGTAGCGCAGGGCGCCGAGGGTCTTGACGAGCTCGGGGTGCAGGTCGTGGATGCCCGCGTCGAAGGCGGCCTGCTCGCCCGCCTCGCGCACGCGCTCGGCGACGAGGGCCTCGGCCTTCTTGTAGAGCTCCTCGATGCGAGCCGGGTGGATGCGCCCGTCGGCGATGAGGTTCTCGAGGGCCACGCGCGCCGTCTCGCGACGGACCGGGTCGAAGCTCGAGAGGACCACGGTCTCGGGGGTGTCGTCGATGACGAGGGAGACGCCGGAGACCTGCTCGAAGGTACGGATGTTGCGGCCCTCGCGGCCGATGATGCGGCCCTTGAGGTCGTCGGAGGGGATGTGGACGGAGGTCACCGTGATCTCGCCGGCCTGGTCGGCGGCGCAGCGCTGGATGGCGGTGGAGACGATCTCGCGGGCCGTCTTGTCGGCCTGGGCGCGGACGCGCTGCTCGGACTCGCGCAGGATCTGGGCCTCGTCGCGGACGGACTCGGCACGGACGCGCGCGATGAGCTCGTCGTGGGCCTCCTCGGACGAGAGGCCGGCGATGCGCTCGAGCTCGGTGGACTGACGGGCGACCATCTCGTCGAGGTCGGCCTTGCGGCGGTCGAGCTGGCCCTGGAGGCTCTGGAGCTGGTGCTCGCGGCGATCGAGGGCGTCGTTTCGATGGTCGAGGGACTCCTCGCGCTGCATGATGCGGTTCTCGAGGGTCTGGAGCTCGCCCTTGCGCTTCTTCTCCTCGGCCTCAGAGGTCTGCTTGAGGGCGAGGATCTGCTCCTTGGCCTCGAGGATGGCCTCCTTCTTTGCGCTCTCCGCCTGGCGCTCGGCCTCGGCGCGAACGCGCTCGGCGTCCGTGCGGGCGCTCTCGAGCTGGGCCTCGGCCGCCTTGACCTTGGAGTTGGACTGCCCGGAGAGGACGAAGTAGACGATCCCCGCGCCTATGGCGAGGCCGATGAGTGCGAATACGATTTCCATGCTGGCTCCTCAGATAGCGTCTTCATTGGGTTCTGGAGACCGCGGCAGCGCCGCGGAACCCGCCATCGGAGGTGCAGTCGTGACGCATGTGGCCAGGAGGTTCAGGCTTCGACGGACGAACGAGAACAAAGGTGACAGCTGGCGACCCAGCGTGAGAGTGCGCTCCAATAGCATTATCAATCGTACGTTCAGCGTTGCGTTCTGTCAAATGCGCCCGTGGTAGAGGGCCTAGGCATCGTCCTCGGGGCCCGTTCGCGCGACCTCGCGGGCCACGTCGAGCGCAAGCGACGGGGCAAATCCGCGACCCGCCAGGAACCGGGCGATGCGGGCGACGTCGTTTCTGCCCGTGAGGCGCCGGCGCGAGGCCGCCGCGAGGGCGCGCTCGCGCTCGTCGCCCTCCCCGAGGAACTCCTCGGGCCACCCCGCGAGGTCGCGCGGCGACACGCCCCTGCGCTCGAGCTCGCGCTCGATGCGAAGCCTCCCCCACCCGGCGAGCGTCTTCGCGCGGGCGAACGCGCCGGCGTAGCGGGCGTCGTCGACAAGGCCGGACGCCACGGCGCGCCCCACGCGCTCACGCACGACGTCGGCGGAGAAGCCGTCACGCTCAAGCCGCTCGGCAAGCTCGCGGGAGGCGTAGTCGCGCCGTCCGAGGAGCTCCTCCACGCGCTCGCGCGCACAGGTCTCTTCGGCGGAGCGGACCAGGGCGAGGGCCTCCGCCCGGCATCCCGGCACGCGGCCCGCCGCGAGCCGGCGCCCCACCGTGACGGGGACGGCGAGGTCCTCCTCTCCCCCCTCGGGAAACCTCAGCAGCACGTGGGCGCGGCCCCGCGTGCGCGCGGCGCCCTCGGGGAGGAGGACCTCCCAGGGCCTGGGGTCGCTCACTCGACCGTGCCCTCGGCGGGCTCGACGACCTCGCCGACGCGCTCGTCCCCAAGCTCGAGCCCGCAGGCCACGCGAACCTTGTGGTCGATCTCCTCGAGAAGGGCGGGGTTCGAGGCGAGGAAGTCCTTGGCGGCCTCGCGGCCCTGGCCGAGACGTTCCTTCTCATAGGTGAACCAGGAGCCCGACTTGGTGACGATGCCGTTATCCACGGCCTCGTCCAGGATCGAGCCCTCCTTGGAGATGCCCAGCCCGTACATGATGTCGAACTCGGCCTGCTTGAAGGGCGGGGCGACCTTGTTCTTGACCACCTTCACGCGCACGCGGCTGCCGACGGCCTCGCCGTTGACCTTGATGGTGTCGATGCGGCGGATGTCCATGCGCACGGACGAGAAGAACTTGAGGGCGCGGCCGCCCGGCGTGGTCTCGGGGTTGCCGAACATGACGCCGATCTTCTCGCGCAGCTGGTTGATGAAGATGCAGGTGGTGTTGGACTTGGAGAGCGAGCCCGCGAGCTTGCGCAGGGCCTGGCTCATGAGGCGGGCCTGCAGGCCCACGGTGGAGTCACCGATCTCGCCCTCGATCTCGGCGCGGGGCGTGAGCGCCGCGACCGAGTCCACGACCACGACGTCGATGGCACCGGAGCGCACGAGCATGTCGCAGATCTCAAGCGCCTGCTCGCCGGTGTCCGGCTGGGAGATGAGCACCTCGTCGATGTCCACGCCGATGCGGGCGGCGTAGCCCGGGTCGAGCGCGTGCTCGGCGTCGATGAAGGCGACGACGCCGCCCATGGCCTGGGCCTCGGCGAGAATCTCGAGGGAGAGGGTGGTCTTGCCCGAGGACTCCGGGCCGTAGATCTCCACGATGCGGCCGCGGGGCACGCCGCCGATGCCGAGCGCGGCGTCAAGCGAGATGGCACCCGTGGGGATGGCCTCGACCTCAAGGCTCGGGCCGTCGTCGCCGAAGCGCATGATGGCGCCCTTGCCAAAGCGCTTCTCTATCTCCTCCGTGGTTGCCTCGAGGACCTTCTCGCGCTCCTCGCCCGTGGTGCGCGGGCGGACTTCCTTGCTGATGCTCTTGCTCTTGGCCATGGCTGACTCCCTCTGGGTTCCGTGTTCCGACAGCATCCTATCCGAACAACCGTTCTAAGTCAACGGGAACGGGGAAATCATAGGGCATGGCCCCTGCGGGAGGCTCGCGCACCGCGCGCGCAAGGCTGACGCGGGACGATCGGCCGGCGCGCGCAGGGCGCGGTCCCGGCAGCCCGGGGCGCGGCGGGCGCTCGCGCGCCAGGCGCGGCTACCCGAGCGCCTCGCAGGCCGCCTCCACGCAACCTTCACGAAGGAGCTCGACGGCGCGTGCGACGGCAGAGAGGCGCACCGCGGCGCGGTCGCCCTCGAAGCGATGGCACTCGGCGCGGGTGCCCGCGGGGCCCGCGAGGCCCAGCCAGACGGTCCCCACCGGCTTTCCGGGCTCGGCGCCGCCGGGGCCCGCGATGCCGGTCACCGAGACGGCGACGTCGCAGGAGAGGACGCGTCGCGCGCCCTCGGCCATCTGCTCGGCGCAGGCGGCAGAGACCACGCCCGGGCCGTCGATGACGTCGGGGGACACGCCGAGCACGTCGCGCTTCACGGGGACGGCGTAGCTCACGACGCCGCCGCGAACCACGTCGGAGGAGCCGGGGACGGCCGTGAGGCACCCCGAGACGAGGCCGCCCGTGCAGCTCTCGGCGCACCCCAGGGTGAGCCCGGCCGCCCGCGCGGCCTCGAGCGCGGCCGACGCGCGCCCGACGCAGTCCTCCCAGCCCACGGCCATGCCGCGCTACCTCCTCGGGCCAAGCACGACGTGGCGCGCGGCCCAGAAGTACTGGGCTCCCGAGACCACGGTGAGGACCACGGCGGCCACGAAGAGGGCGCGGGCCACGACGAGCACCATCGCCGCGAGCGACCACAGGCCGAGCGCGGAGAGCGCGAAGCCGAGGTAGAAGGCGCAGAGGGAGACCATCGTCACGGCGGTCTTGGCCTTGCCGAGGGAGTCGGCGGCGATGACCTCGCCGCTCGCGCTCGCGACCATGCGCAGCGCGCTCACGAGAAACTCGCGCAGCAGGATGATAAAGACGGCCCACACGCTCACCCAGCCGTCCTGCAGGAGGAGGAGCAGCGCCGAGAAGACGAGGAGCTTGTCGGCGATGGGGTCGAGGAACTTGCCGAAGTCGGTGATCTCGCCACGGGAGCGCGCGAGGTGCCCGTCGAGCTTGTCGGTGAGCGAGAGGAGCGTGTAGATGGCGAAGGCGGCCACGGAGCCCGCGGGCCCAAGGCCCGCGGCGGACGCCGCCACGGCCATGAAGACCGGGATGAGCGCGATTCGGACGCAGGTGACGATGTTGGCGGGCGTCCAGACGCCCTTCTCGCCGCCCACCTCACTCACCCTCGCCCACGAGCTCGCCCACGAGCTCGTAGCAGAACGAGTCCACGAGGTCGACGGTCACGATGTCGCCGACGGCCGCCTCGCCGAAGGGGATGTGGACCGCGCCGTCGGAGTCGGGGGCCTGGAACCAGGCGTGGCCGATGAGCTCGGGGCCGTCCTCGGCCTCCTCGACGCCGTCGACGATGACGCGGACGCGCTCGCCCACGTGGGAGGCCGTGGCCGCAAAGCCGAGCTGCTCGGTGAGGTCCACCAGGCGCTGCGTGCGCTCGAGCTTCACGGCCTCGTCCACCTGGCCCTCCATGCGGGCGGCCGCGGTCCCCTCCTCCTGGGAGTAGGAGAAGACGGAGCAGTAGTCGAACTCCTCCTCGGCGATGAAGTCGTAGAGCTCGTCGGCCTCCTCGTCCGTCTCGCCGGGAAAGCCCGCCATGCCCGTGGTGCGCAGCACCATGCCGGGGATCTCCGAGCGCAGGCGCGAGAAGAGCGCCCGCAGCTCCTCGGGCGAGCCCGAGCGGCCCATCGCGCGCAGGACGCGCGCCGAGCAGTGCTGGATGGGGATGTCGATGTAGGGCAGCACCTCGGGCACGTCGCGAATGGTGGCGATGAGCTCGTCGGTCATGCCCTCCGGCTGCAGGTAGAGCACGCGGACCCAGCCGCCGAAGGGCCGCACGGCCGCGGCCACCTCGCGCAGGAGCGCGGCGAGGGTGTCCCCCTCGCCGAGGTCCGACCCCCACACGCCCGTGTCCTGGCCGATGAGCACGACCTCGCGCACGCCGCCGGCCATGAGCGAGCGGACCTCGGAGACGATCTCGTCCGCCGGGCGGGAGTGGTAGCGCCCGCGGATGTAGGGGATCGCGCAGAAGGTGCAGAAGCGGTCGCAGCCCTCGGAGATCTTCACGAAGGCGCTCGTCCCCTCGACCGTGCGCAGGGTCTCGGGGAGCGCGTCCTTCTCGCCCGCGGAGAGGCCGAGCACCTCGCGCACCACGCCCGCGATGCCGTCCTCGTCCTCGGCGCGCACGAAGGCGGCGACCTCGGGGAGCTCCGCGGCGAGCGCGTCACCGTAGCGCGAGGGCACGCAGCCGCACATCACGATCGGCAGGGCGCGCACGCCCTCGGCCCGCTCCTCGGCGAGCGAGAGCGTGGCCTCGACCGACTCCTCGGTCGCCGAGGCAAGGAACGAGCACGTGTTGACGATGGCCACGTCGGCCTCGGCGACGTCGGAGGTCTCCTCGAGGCCGTCGGCGAGCAGCAGGGCACGCATGCGGTCGGAGTCGACCTCGTTCTTGGCGCAGCCGAGCGTGATGATGAGAAAGCGCACGTGACCCCCTCGCTAGCGGTAGTTGGTGAACTGCAGCGGCTGACCGTAGTCGCGCTGGCGGAGCTCGCCGATCACGGACTGCAGGACGTCCCGGGAGGCCGAGCTCACGCGGAGCTTGTCGCCCTCGACCGTGGCCTTGGCCTTGAGCTTGAGGTCGCGGATGTCCTTGGCGATCTTCTTGGCGGTGTCGGTGTCGATGCCCTGGATCACGGTGCCCGTCTGGCGCACGGTCATCCCCGAGGCGGCCTCGGGGTCCGCCCAGCGCACGGCGGTGAGGTCCACGCCGCGCTTCACGAGCTTGGAGCCCAGGATGTCGCGCACCTGGGACGCCACGAACTCGGACGGGGCGGAGATCTTGAAGACGCCCTCCTTCTTGGAGAGCTCGAGGGTGGCGCCCGTGCCCTTGAGGTCGTAGCGCTGCGAGAGCTCGCGCGCGGCCTGCTGGCAGGCGTTGTCCACCTCCTGCATGTCGACGGTCGAGACGACGTCGAAGCTGGATTCCTTAGCCATGTCTGCTCCTTTCGGCGCGGCGCTACTGGGCGCCGTCGCCCTGTGCCTGCGCGTCGTCGGTCGACGCGCCGGAGGCCCCCGCGGCGTCGTCCTGCGGGGGCGTCCCCTTGATCGTGACGGTCCCGAGTCCGCCGACGCGGGAGTTGAAGTCCACGGCCTCCCCGTTCTCCGTGACGCTCACCACGTCGGGCGAGCCCACGGTGACCGAGATCTGGTCGTGGACGGTGTAGGACTGCGCCCAGGGGCCGGTGAGGCCCTCGGCGACCTTGCTCTCGCCGTCGCAGACGATCTCCACCCAGGAGTAGCTCCCGTCGGCGACGCGCACGTCGACGACCGTCTCCTGGGGCTCGTCCGCGGCGGCGTCCGGGTCGGCCGGGTCGGCGGGGCCGTCGGCATCGGCGTCGTCCGCGGCGGGGTCAGGGTCGGGGTCGGGCTGCGGGGTCGCGTCCGCGTCCTGGCCCTCGTCCGCATCGTCTGCCGAGTCGTCGTCCGTGGTGTCCTTGGCCACGCCGTTCACCTCGACGGGCTGGCCCCCCGAGCGCCGCTCGGGACCGCTCACGCACGAGCTCACCGAGAAGACGATGATGGCGGTCAGGGCGACCGTAAGGGCCAGGAAGATGACGAGCAGCGCCCGGCGCGGGTCCGAGAAGAACCCCTGGACCGCCCCGCGCGCGCCGGGACGGCGCCCTCCCCTTCCGCCCGCGGGCCCGCGCGGCGAGCGCGCGGGGCGCCGGCGCACGTTGGGGCGCTCGACGTTGGCGATGTTGCGCGAGGAGCGGCGGCCCGAGATGGTCGAGGCCGGCGCGTAGGGGCGGGCGCGGTCGTCAAGCCTGAGGTCGTCGGTGTACTCGCTCGGCCGGACGCGGCGCGTGCTCACGTCGTCGCGGCGGTAGAGGCGCCCGGTCCGGGCCTCCTCGCGCTCGTCGACGGCGCGCCCGGGGGCGTTTTGGCCCTCGCGAAGGAGGCGCCCCGCCTGGTCGTCGGCGCGACGGCGGGTGCCGGCGGCGCGACGGCGCGCGGTGGACGAGCCCCCGCGCTCGCGCGCGGGCGCGCTGTTGTAGGGCCGGCGCTGGTAGCGGTCCTCATAGCCGGGGGCGTAGCCGCGGCTCTCGTAGGAGGCCTGCGGGGACGTGCCGGCGGACGGGTAGGCGACGCCCGCCAGGGGCACCGAGGAGCGCGGCCGCGCCGGGGCCGTCGTGGCAAAGTCGCCCATGTCGCCGGCGGGCCCGCCCGAGGAGGGCAGGAGGGGCCGGTACTCGACGTAGGCCTTCGGGCGCGAGCCCGCCTCGTTCACGACGTCGTAGCCCGAGATGCCGCGGCCCGCCTGGGTGTCGCGCGTGCGGCGGCGCAGCTCGTGCGAGGAGGTGCCGTGGCGGTACTCGTATATCTCCTCCTGGAAGATGTCCACGATCTCGCGCGCGTTGAGGCCCAGGTAGCGGGCGTAGCTCGAGAGCATGCCCTGGGCATAGCCGCTCTGGGGCATGTGGTCGTAGTCGCCCTCCTCAAAGGCCACGAGAACGTCCTCGCGCAGCTTGAGGATGCGCGAGGCCTGGCTGATGGAGAGTCCGAGCTCGTGGCGGCGCGAGACGAGCGCCTCGCTGAATCGCGGTCTCGACATGCTACTCCACCTCCCGATACGCGGCGTCCGCCAGCTTCAGGTCCTCGAGGCCGTCCTTGTCGAGCAGGACCTCGCGCGGCTTGGAGCCGTTCGCGGGCCCGACGACGCCCTTGGCCTCGAGCATGTCCATGATGCGGCCCGCCCTAGCGTACCCCACGGAGAGGGCGCGCTGCAGGCTCGACGTCGACCCCAGCTGAGATTCCACGACAATGCGCGCGGCCTCCCAGACGAGGGGGTCGTCGTCCTTGGCCGCGCCGGGCTCGGCCGCGCCCGGCGCGTTGGGCACCACGGCGGTGAGGATGTCCTCGTGGTAGTCCGCCGTGACCTGGCCGCGGATGAAGGCGACGGTCTGCTCGATCTCCTCGTCGGAGACCCAGCAGCCCTGGGCGCGCCGCGGCTTCTTGCCGCGGAGCTTCACGAGCATGTCGCCCCTTCCGAGGAGCTGCTCGGCGCCCTTCTGGTCGAGGATGATGCGCGAGTTGATGGAGTTGTCCACCGAGAGCGCCACGCGGTTGTCGATGTTGGCGCGGATGAGGCCCGTGACGACGTCGGCCGAGGGGCGCTGGGTCGCCACGATGAGGTGGATGCCGGCTGCGCGGCCCAGCTGGGCGATGCGCACGATCGAGGACTCGACGTCCTTGCCGGCCACCATCATGAGGTCGGCGAGCTCGTCGATCACGATCACGAAGTACGGCATGTGCTTGGGCGGGTTCTCCATCTCGGCGTACTTGCCGCCGTCCACGTTGCCGTTGAAGGTCTTGATGTCGCGCACCTTGTAGTGCTCGAAGACCTTGAGGCGCCGCTCCATCTCGGTCACGCCCCACTGGAGGGCGCTCGCGGCCTGGCGGGGCTCGGTCACGACGGGCACGTAGAGGTGCGGCAGGCCCGCGTAGCCCGTGAACTCGACGCGCTTGGGGTCCACCATGATGAGGCGCACCTGCTCGGGCGTCGAGCGCATGAGCATGGACATGATGATGGCGTTGAGCAGGACCGACTTGCCCGAGCCCGTGGTGCCGGCCACGAGCAGGTGCGGCAGGCCCGCAAGGTCGACCACGATCGGGTTCCCCTCGGAGTCGCGGCCGAAGGCGCAGTCGAGGGGGCCGCCCGTGGCGTAGGGCAGGACGTCCGAGAGGAAGACCGGCTGGGGCTTCTCGTTGGGGATCTCGATGCCCACGAGCGAGGTGCCCGGGATGGGGGCGAAGATGCGCACCGACTTGGCCGCGAGCGACAGGGCGATGTCGTCCTCGAGGTTCACGATCTTGTTCACGCGCTCGCCCTCGCCCATGGAGATCTTGAACGTGGTGACCGAGGGGCCTGCGATCCAGCCCTCGACGCGCGAGGAGAGGCCGAACTCCTCGAGGGTGCCCTGGAGCTTGGCCGCCGTCGCGGAGAGCTCGGCGTCGTTGCCGTAGGAGCCGGAGGCGTCGGGGTTCTCGCGCAGGATCGAGAGCGGCGGGAGCTCATAGGACTCGTCGGCGTCGCCGGGGCGGGTGATCGCCGTCGGCGCGGCGCCCGTGCCCGCCTCCTTGGCCGTCCCCCGGGACTTCCGGGCGCGCCGCTCCGGTCGCAGGAACGAGGGCACGTCGCCGCCCTTCTCGCCCGAGGGGCCACCCTCGCTCGCCTCGGCCGGGCGCGGCTCGCGGGCGGGCTCCGCCGCCGGCTCATCGTCCTGGAAGAGCGCGCGGCCCCGCTCGCGGGCGCGGTCGAGGAGCGTGGTCTCGGGCTCGGCGGGCTCGTCCGCGGACGGGCGCGCCGCGCGCCCGCGCTTGAGCACGGTGGTCTTGCGGTCGCCGATGAAGGTCGTGGCCTGCTCGGCCCCCTCGTCGAAGAGGGAGGCCTGGGCGCCGTCGCGGCGGCCGGGAGCGCCGGCGGCAAGGTCCTCGTCGGCGGCGGCGTCGATGATGGCCTGGGAGCGGCGCTCCTCGGCGCGGGCGCGATGCTCCTCGGCAAGGCCGCCGAGGCGCTCGCGGGCATGGGCCACGGCGTCGGTGATGGAGAAGCCGCACACTACCACGCCGGCCACGACCACGCCCACCAGAAGCACGTTGCCGACCACGGGGCCCACGAGGGCGAGCAGGCCGTAGGCCACGGCGCCGCCCACGCAGCCGCCCGCGACCTGCGCCACCACCGGCTCGAAGACGAGCATCGGGTCGGCCTGGGCGCCGTCGTGGTTGAGCGAGAGCATGGACATGACGGCGAGCACGATGAGCGCGAGCCCCAGCGCGACGCGCCCGGAGACCGGGCCGTCGTCGCGCACGAAGAACGTCATGGCAAAGAGGAAGAGCGCGATGGGCACAAGGGCCGCCGCCGCGCCAAAGGAGAGCGCGAGAAAGTCGTGCACCGCGCTCGTCACCACGGCCGAGGACGGCGCGATGACGGACACGAGCATGGCCACGGCGATGACCGCGAGGGCCACGCCGACGATGTCAGACTGGGTGGAGCCGAGCGCCGGCGCGGCGGCACGGGGGGTGGCGGCGCGCTTGGCCTGCCCCTTCCCCGCGGACGCGCCCGAAGCCCGCTTCCTGGCTGCGTTTGAAGTGCGTTTGGCGGGCATGCGTCTAGACCTCCATCACGACCGGGATGATCATCGGCCGCGTGTGCGTCTTGTTCCAGAGCAGGTTGGAGAGCGCGTTGCGCGCGCCCCGGCGCAGCGCGTCGAGGGTGGTGCCGTCGGCGGCGGCGAGCTTCTCCACCTGGGCGCGAACGGCCGCCTGGGCCTCGCCCATGAGCAGCGCGTCCGTCGAGGAGGAGACGCCGCGGCCAAAGACCTCGACGGCCGAGACGGAGCGACGGCGCTTGCCGATGACCACCGTGCAGGTGACCACGCCGTCCGCGCCGAGCTTCTGACGGTCGCGCAGGACCATCGGGTTGGCCTCGGTCACGGTGCCGCCGTCCACAAAGACCACGCCCGACTCCACGGCGCGCCCGCGGCGCACCTTGTGACGGACCATCTCGAGCGAGTCGCCGTTGTCGAGCACGAAGACGCGCTCGGCAGGGACCCCCATCTGGACGCCGAGCTCGGCGTGGGCGCGCAGGTGCTGCGCCTCGCCGTGGACCGGCATGAAGTAGCGGGGCTTGGCCATGGCGAGCATGAGCTTGAGCTCCTCCTGGCTCGCGTGGCCGGAGACGTGCACGAGCCCCTTGGACTTGTCGAAGATCTCGCAGCCGATCTTGGAGAGCGAGTTGACGATCGACTGCACGCTCTTCTCGTTGCCCGGGATCGGCGTGGCGGAGATGATCACCGTGTCGGACTCGTGGATGGAGAGCGACTTGTGCTCGCCGGTGGCCATGCGCGCGAGCGCGGAGAGCGGCTCGCCCTGGCTGCCGGTGCAGAGCACCACGATCTTCTCGTCGGGGATGCGGTCGACGTCGTAGGCGTCGATGATGTTCTCCTCGTCGATCTTGAGGTAGCCGAGCTCGCGGGCCACCTTGGTGTTGGTGACCATGGAGCGTCCCGTCACCACGACCTTGCGGCCCACGGCCACCGAGGCGTCGCAGATCTGCTGGAGTCGATGGATGTGGCTCGAGAACGCGGCCACGAAGACGCGGCCCGGGGCGTTCTTGATGACGTGGCGCAGGTCGCGGCCCACGGCGGCCTCGGACGGCGTGAAGCCCGGGCGGCAGGCGTTGGTGGAGTCGGAGAGCAGAAGGTCCACCCCCGAGGCGCCGAACTTGTTGATGGCCTGGAAGTTGGGCCGGCGCCCGTCGATGGGCGTCTGGTCGAACTTGAAGTCGCCGGTGTGCATGACGGTGCCGGCGGGCGTGGACATGAAGACGCCGAAGGCAGCGGGGATGGAGTGGGTCATCGAGAAGAACGTGATGGTGAAGGCGCCGAGCGTGATCGTGGAGCCGTCGTTCACCTCACGGAACTTGGGCGAGCGGATGTTGTGCTCGGCGAGCTTGCCCTCGATGATGCCAAGGGTGAGCTTGGAGGAGTAGATGGGCACCTTGCGCGTGAGGTCCTGCAGGAGGAAGGGAAGCGCGCCGGTGTGGTCCTCGTGGCCGTGGGTGATGATGATGCCGCGAAGCTTGTCCTCGTGCTCGAGGACGTAGGTGTAGTCGGGCAGGATGAGGTCGATGCCGGGCTGGGCCTCGTCGGGGAACATGAGTCCGGCGTCGACAAGGACCATGTCGCCGCCGTACTCGAAGGCGGTCATGTTCTTGCCGATGCCGTCAAGGCCACCCAGCGGGATGATCTTGAGGGCGGTGTCTTTCTTGGGCATTCCTTGGGGGTTCCTTTCGGGGTAGACGGTCAGGGCATATGAGACGGCCCCTCGGGCCGTGCCAATTCGCATACCCGTCAATTGTAGTCGAGAAGAACGACCCGCCGGGATGTTCCACGATGGTTACACGGAGCGAATGGGTCAAAAGTGACAGACCTTTGCACCACCGTGCAAAAGTGACAGGCACCTTTGCACGGGCGCCTTTCGCCATCGAGACGGCAAGGCGGCCCGGGCGTCCTGCAGGGAAGCTCCGCAAAGCGCGCTTCCTGGAGGAACGCCCGGGCCGCCCCAGACGTCAGAGGATGGACCTAGGCCCCGTGGTGGCGGCGCGGCTGGCGCTTCTCGCCGCCCTCGCCCTTGTCGCCGGGACGGCGACGCGGGCCGCGGTGCTCGCGGCGCGGACGGTCCTTCTCGCCACCCTCGTGGGAGCGGGCGTTGCCGGAGCCGGCGGGAGCCTCGGGCTTGTCGATGCGGTCGAGGCTGATCTTGCCCTTCTCGTCGACCTCGAGGACGCGGACCTTGACCTCGTCACCGATGTTGAGGACGTCCTCGACCTTGTCCACGCGGCCCTGGGCCACACGGGAGATGTGGAGCAGGCCGTCCTTGCCGGGGACGAGCTCGACGAAGGCGCCGAAGGGCTGGATGCCCACGACGCGGCCGGTGTACTCCTCCCCCACCTCGGGGACCTTGACGATGGCCTTGATGCGCTCGGCGGCCGCATCGCCCGCGCCGCCGACGCCCGCGATGAAGACGGTGCCGTCCTCCTGGATGTCGATCGTGGCGCCGGTGTCCTCCTGGATGCCGCGGATGACCTTGCCGCCGGAGCCGATGACCTCGCGGATCTTGTCCGTGGGGATCTGGAGGGAGATGATCTGGGGCGCGGACTCCTTGGTCTGCTCGCGCACGCCGGGCACGGCGTCGAGCATGGCGTCGAGGATGAACATGCGGCCCTCGTGCGCCTGCATGAGCGCGGAGCGCAGGATCTCCGGCGTGAGGCCGGTGGCCTTGTTGTCCATCTGCATGGCGGTGATGCCCTTGGTGGTGCCGGTCACCTTGAAGTCCATGTCGCCGAGGAAGTCCTCGAGGCCCTGGATGTCCGTGAGGACGACGGTCTTGCCCTCCTCCTGGATGAGACCCATGGCAACGCCGGAGACCGGGCGCTTGATGGGCACGCCGGCGTCCATGAGCGCGAGCGTGGAGCCGCAGGTGGAGCCCATCGAGGAGGAGCCGTTGGACTCCATGACCTCGGAGACCACGCGGATGGTGTAGGGGAACTCGTCCTCGGAGGGGATCACCGGGAGCAGCGCGCGCTCGGCGAGGTTGCCGTGGCCGATCTCGCGGCGCTTGGGGCTGCCCATGCGGCCGGTCTCGCCGGTGCAGTAGGGCGGGAAGTTGTAGTGGTGGATGTAGCGCTTGCCGTCGACGGGCTCGATGGTGTCAAGGCGCTGCCACTCGTTGAGCATGCCGAGGGTGCAGACGGAGAGGACCTGCGTCTGGCCGCGCTGGAAGAGGCCGGAGCCGTGGACGCGGGGCAGGTAGTCGCCCTTGACCATGAGCGGGCGCACCTCGGTGGGCGTGCGGCCGTCCACGCGCTCGCCGGTCTCCACGACCATGAGGCGCATGGCGTGCTTCTCGAGGGCCTTGAGCTCCACGGGGATGGCACGGCTCCACTGGGCCTGCTCCTCCTCGGTGAACTCGGCCTTGATGGCGGCCTTGAGGGCCTCGACCTTGCCGATGCGGGAGAGCTTGTCGGCGTCCTTGAGGGCGGCCTCCATCTCGTCGTAGTGGGCGAAGACGCGGTCGTGGACCTCGGGAATCGGCTCGTCGAGGATGTACTCGCGCACCGGGAACTCGCCGTTGACCTCGCGGACCTTCTCGAAGAACTTCTGCTGCTCGGCGCAGAAGGCGGCGATGGCCTCCTGGCCAAAGGCCATGGCGGCGAGCATGTCCTCCTCGGAGATCTCCTCGGCGCCGGCCTCGAGCATGGAGATGAAGCCCTCGGCGCCACCGAGCTCGAGGTCGAGGTCGGAGTTGTCGCGCTCCTCGTAGGTGGGGTTCACGACGAACTCGTGGGTGTCGCGGTCGCGGCCGATGCGCACGCACGCGAGCGGGCCCTCGAAGGGCACGCCGCCCACGGTGAGGGCCGCCGAGGCCGCCATGATGCAGATGGTGTCGACGGGGTTCACCTGGTCGGCCACGAGCGTGGTGGCGACGACCTGGACCTCGTTCCTGAACCCGGCCGGGAAGGACGGGCGCAGCGGCCGGTCGATCATGCGGGCGGTGAGGGTGGCCTTCTCGGACGGGCGCGCCTCGCGCTTGAGGTAGCCGCCGGGGATGCGGCCGACGGCGTACATCTTCTCGATGAAGTCGACCGTCAGCGGGAAGAAGTCGTAGTCCTTGCGCTCCTTGGAGACCACCGCGGTGAGAAGGACCGTGGAGTCGCCGCACTTGACGAGGCAGGAGCCGGTGGCCTGCTTGGCCAGCTCGCCGGTCTCGAGGACGTAGTGCTTGCCGTAGAGGTCGAACTCGTGGGTAACCTTTGCCATTTCTTTTCCCTTATCTCCGCCTGCCCCGTTGCAGGCGGGCCGTCGTGGCGGACCAGCCGCCGCCCGCGCCTCTCGCGGGCTCGAACCAAGAGGGGCGCCCGCAGGCGCCCCTCCGAAGAACCGCTTACTGGATGTTGTCGCGGATGCCGAGGCTCTTGATGAGCGCACGGTACTGCTCGATGTCGTTGCCCTTGATGTAGGAGAGCAGGCGACGACGCTTGCCGACGAGCATCAGCAGGCCACGACGGGTGTGGAAGTCCTTCGGGTGGGCCTTCATGTGCTCGGTGAGGCCCTTGATGCGCTCGGTGAGGAGGGCCACCTGGACGTCGGCGGAGCCGGAGTCCTTGGCGTCCTTGCCGTACTGGGCCACGAGCTCGGCCTTGCGCTCCTTGGTAACTGCCATGTCAAACCCCTTTCACATAGATTCGCCCCGAACTGGGATGGCCGTCAGGCAGAAGGCGGGCCTCCAGGTACGGGGTACTAACCTGCGGTAGTGTAGCACAGGAGGTGCGGGGGCGCGAGGCCCTTCTCGGCGGCACGGGTTCTCCACGAGCCGCCGGGCGAGAAGGACCGGGCCTACGCGCGCGCCGCCGCCACGAGGGCCGAGAAGACCCTGCGGCTCGGCTCGTCGACGGCGTGCATGAACTCGGGGTGCCACTGCACCGCCCAGCAGAAGCGAGACGCGGGCCGCCACACGGCCTCGACCACGCCGTCAGGGGCCGCAGCCATGACCTCAAGCCCGGGCGCCACGTCGCGCAGGGCCTGGTGGTGATAGCTGTTGACCGCGAGCTCGCCCGCGCCGACACACGCGGCGAGGGGCGTTTCCGCCAGCACCTCGACCGTGTGGGTGGGCTGGTCGTAGGGCGGCTGGCCGTGGTGCTCCACCTCGGAGGGGCGCTGCTTGGGGAGGTCCTGCCAGAGCGTGCCGCCCAGGGCCACGTTGAGCGCCTGGATGCCGCGGCAGATGCCGAGCAGGGGCAGGTCGCGCACGAGCGCGGCCGGGACGAGGGCCGCCTCCATGGCGTCGCGCTCACGGCAGAGCTCGCCGCAGAGGGCCGCGGCCTCCGCGCCCTCGCAGCCGTAGCGGGCGGGGTCGACGTCCTGGCCGCCGGTCACGACGAGGCCGTCCACGGCGTCGAGGGCCCGCTCGAGCGAAGCTGCGTCGGCCGTGAGCGGCAGCATCACGGGCACGCCGCCCGCCTCGAGGACGGCGTCGAAGTACCCCGGCAGCATCCACAGGCTCTCGCGACCGTAGTCGACGAGCGGCACGACGCCGATGAGCGGCTTCTTGGACATGGGACTCCCCTCTCGAGAGAGCATCGTGCAATGGGACAGGCGTGCAAAGGGGACGGGCACTTTTGCACGGCGAAGCGGCCGTGCAAAAGTGCCCGTCCCCTTTGCACGCCTCTACAGGCCGCCCATTATGCCACGACCCAACGGAGGCGACGGGGCAAAGTGGCGGACATGGGGCCATGAGTCAAAAGTGCCTGTCCCTTTTGAACCAGTCCTCACGCGGAGAGGCAGAACTCCATCGCGCGCAGGCGGGCGTCGAGATGGGTGGCGGCCCAGGCGTGCGCGGTGCCGAGCAGGAAGACCGCGGTCTCGGCGTCGACCGGCTGGGCGAGGAGCTCGTCGAAGGTGCAGCCCAGAAGCGCCCGCACCCACGCGAGCTGGCTCGCCGAGACCTCCTGCGCGCCGGCGACCTCGCGGGCGCAGGAGGAGCAGAGGGCGCCGCCCGCCGCGGCCGAGAGCCACGACACGGCGCGGTCCCCGCACGCGCAGCACGCGGAGAGCTCCGGCCGCCAGCCGCCGTGGGCGAGGACCTTCCACGCGTAGGCGGCCGCCACGAGGTCGAGATGCGGCTGGTCGGCCGCCTCCTCGCACGCGGCGAGCGCCCGCGAGCAGATGGGGTACAGGAACGCGTCCGGCGCGTCCTCGAAGCAGGTGAGGCGCGCGACCTCCGCGACCGCGCTCGCGGCGGCGACGCGCTCGTAGTCACCGCGCAGCCGGTCGTGGGCGTCTCTGAGCGAGGCCTCGGACACCACGTCGAGGGAGCGCCCGGCGGCGAGCAGGAAGTCCGTCTCCGAGAAGAGCTCCACGCGCGCGGCGAGCCGGCCCCCGGGCTTGCGCGCCCCCTTGGCCACGGCGCGCAGCTCGCGGCCGTCCTCGGCGAGGAGCGTGAGGATGAGGTCGGTCTCGCCGAGCTTGGTGCGGTCCAGCACGACGGCCCGCGTGCGGAAGGTGCGCCTGCCGGCCACGCTAGTCCTCGGAGCCGTAGCCCAGACGGCGGATCTCCCGCTCGTCACGGCGCCACTGGGGCGCCACGCGAACGGTGAGGTCGAGGTAGACCTTGCAGCCGAGCAGGCGCTCGATGTCGCGGCGCGCCTCTATGCCCACGCGCTTGATCATCTGGCCGCCGCGCCCGAGGACGATGCCCTTCTGGCCGTCGCGCTCCACGAGGATCGTGGCCTCGATGGAGGCGTGGCCGTCGTCGGCGTACTCGAGGCTCTCGCAGAGGACGCCCACCGAGTGCGGGAGCTCCTGGCGCAGGTGCAGGAAGAGCTTCTCGCGGACGAACTCGGCGACGAGGTCCTCGGGCGTGGCGTCGACGTCCATGCCCTCGGGGAACCACCGCGGGCCCTCGGGCAGGTGCGCGGAGACGAGCTCCACGAAGGAGTCCACGTTGAAGTCCTCCCGCGCGGACACCACGAGTTCGTCGTCGAAGCGGCACAGCGCGCGCGCCGCCTCGAGCTGCGCGGCCACCTGCTCGGGCCCGGCGATGTCGGCCTTGGTGAGCACGAGCAGCTTGTAGGCCGCGTCGGCCCGATCGACGTGCTGGGCCACCCACTCGTCCCCGCGCCCCACGGGCTTGGTCGCGTCCACGAGGAAGGCCACGACGTCGGCGTCGGCGAGCTCGCCGAGCGCGCTCTTGTTGAGCTCGGAGCCAAGGGCGTCCTTGGGCTTGTGCAGCCCCGGCGTGTCAATGATCACGAGCTGCGAGGTCGGCGTGTTGATGACGGCCCGCATGCGCCGGCGCGTGGTCTGCGCCACGGGGCTCGTGATGGCGACCTTCTCGCCCATGCAGGCGTTGAGCAGGGTCGACTTGCCGGCGTTGGGGCGGCCCACCAGGGCCACGAAGCCGCTTCTGAAGGGGGCGTTCTTCTCGCCCGCGCGCTTGGTTGACATGAGGCACCTCCCGGACGGGCCCCAGGGGCCCTGTGGACTGGACGGGGACTAGAAGAGGATGGCGTTGGCAAAGACGAGCAGGCCCACCACGGCCACGAGGACGGAGAGCACCCACACGGCCGCCGCGGCGATGTCCTTGGCGCGGCCCGCGAGCGGGTGGAACTCCGGCGACACGAGGTCGACCACGGTCTCGATGGCGGTGTTGAGGAGCTCCGCCATGATGACGACGCCGCAGCAGAGGATGACGATGGCCCAGCTCAGGAGGTCAAGGCCCACGACGAGACCGGCCACGACCGCGCACGCCCCCACCGCGAGCATGACCTTGATGTTGCGCTCGGTGGTGACGGCGGTGCGAAATCCCTGGATGGCAAAGAGGAAGCTCTTGCGAAAGCCGGGGTGGTCGCTCTTGGAGCCGGGGATCATGCGTCGTCCTCCCCGCGATGCCGCGTGAGGACCACGCGGTCGACGGTCCCGTCGCCGGGGAGGAGCGCGAGCAGGGCCTCCTCGAGGTCCTCCATCCGCGTGGCGGAGGCGTCGTCGAGGTGGTCGTGGCCGAGCAGGTGGAGGAGTCCGTGGACGAGCAGGAGCCTCGTCTCGTCGGCGGCGGTCGTCCCGAAGGAGGCGGCCTGGCGCGCGATGTAGTCCGGGGCGAGGACGATGTCACCGAGCTCGCAGGGCTCGCCGGGGGCGAGCGAGGGGTCGTCGGGACGCTCGCACTCGAGCGAGATCACGTCCGTCGCCCGGTCGACCCCGCGCCACTCGGCGTTGAGCTCGCGGATGCGGCGCTCCCCCACCGCGGAGACCGAGACCATGCACGGGCGCTCGACGCACTGCTCGGCGAGCACGAGGTCGCAGGCGGCGCGGACCTCGCCCTCGTCAAGCGCGAGAAGGACCCCCTCCTCGCACGAGAGGTCGTACTCATTTCCCATCCCCGTCCCCCTTCCGGCGGTCGAACGCCTCGTAGGCGTCCACGATGCGCGCCACGAGCGCGTGGCGCACGATGTCGTTGCGGTCGAGGTCGACGAAGGCGACGCCGTCGATCCCCTCGAGCACGCGCCGGGCCGACTCCAGGCCGCCCTCGCCGGGCAGGTCGCGCTGGGAGGCGTCGCCGGTCACGACGAAGGTGGACGAGAAGCCCAGGCGCGTGAGGAACATCTTCATCTGCTCGGGCGTGGTGTTCTGCGCCTCGTCAAGGATGACGAAGGCGTTGTTGAAGGTCCGCCCGCGCATGTAGGCGAGGGGCGCGATCTCGATGACGCCCTGCTCGATGAGGGCGTTGCCCTTCTCGATGTCGGTCATGTCGAAGAGCGCGTCGTAGAGCGGACGGACGTAGGGGTCGAGCTTCTCCTGGAGCGTGCCGGGGAGAAACCCGAGCGACTCGCCGGCCTCCACCACGGGGCGGGCCAGCACGATGCGCCCGACCTCGCGGCGCTTGAGGGCCGCCACGGCCATCGCCATGGCGAGGTAGGTCTTTCCGGTGCCGGCGGGCCCCAGGCCAAAGGTGACCGTGTTCGCCCGGATGGCGTCGACGTAGCGCTTCTGGCCGGCGGTCTTGGGGCGAAGCGCGCGGCCCCGGTAGGTGAGCAGGATGTCGTCAGAGCCGATCCTGGCGCGCTCGGCGCCGTGGCGTACCTGGTCGATCACGAGGTCGACGTCGGGGCCGGTGAGGTGCTCCCCCATCTCGACGAGCCGGATGAGGCGCGAGAAGACCGAGGTCACCTGGTCGACGACGTCGGCGGCGCCCGAGACCGTGACGTAGCAGCCCCGCACCGAGACCATGGCGTCGAAGGCGGCCTCGACGCGGCGCAGCAGGACGTCGGCGGGGCCCATGAGCTCCGTCGGGTCCACCGAGTCGGGGATGGTGAGACGTACCTGGGTTGGCTCCATGCTCCTCCTTGGGGTCGCTACCCCCGATGATAGCCGATGCGGGCGGGCGGCTCGGGGATAGAGAGCGTCTCCCCCACGAGCGTGGCGTCTGCGCCCACGGCCGCAAGGCGCACGCGGACGAGGGAGTCCACGGGCAGGCCCGGGTCCACGGTCACGTCAAAGAGCCCGCCGGAGACGCCGCGGCCCGGGTACTGGACGACGACGAGGTCCTCGGAGCCCACGAGGCGGCGGGCCTCCTCGAGGCGCATCCCCTCAGCGAGCTCGCGGGCGCGGCGCGAGCGCTCGGCGCTCACGTGCGGGTCCACCTGGCCCGGCATGGTCGCGGCCGGGGTGCCCGGGCGGCGCGAGTAGCGGAAGACGTGCATCCGCGAGAAGCGCATCTCGCGGCAGAAGTCGAGGCTCCGCTCGAACTCCTCGTCCGTCTCGCCGGGAAAGCCCACGATGAGGTCGGTCCCCAGGGAGACGCCCGGGACGTGGCGGCGGGCGGTCTCCACCACGCGCCGGAAGAGGTCCGTGCGGTAGACGCGCGCCATGCGGCGCAGGGTCTCGTCGCAGCCGGACTGAAGGCACACGTGCAGGAAGGGCGCGACGCGCCCGTCCGAGGCGGCGATCTGGCGGCAGAGCTCCTCGGTCACGTCGGGCGGCTCGATCGAGGAGAGGCGCACGCGCTCGACATCAGTCTCGTCGAGGATGCGGCAAAGAAGCCCCGGAAGGGCGAGCCCCTCCCCCTCGGCGCGGTAGCTCCCCAGGTTGATGCCCGTGAGCACGACCTCGCGGGCGCCGCGGGCGCACGCCGCGCGCACCTCGTCGAGGACGGCCTCGGGAGCGAGGCTGCGCGCGCGGCCGCGGGCGCGCCAGACGATGCAGTAGGTGCAGCGGTTGTCGCAGCCGTCCTGGATCTTGATGCCCGGGCGCGTGCGGCCGGTGGGCGTGGGGGCGAGCGCCGACGCGGCGCCCTCGCACGACGACCCGTCCTCGGGCACGTCGAGCTCGGCCAGGACCACGCCCGCCACGCGGGACTTGTCGCGCTCCACGACCACGTTGGGGCCGAGGCCGGCGAGCTCGTCGGCAAAGAGGCTCGCCACGCAGCCCGTGGCCACCACGAGCGGGGCCTGGGGCAGCAGCGCCGCGCGACGGACGGCCTTTCTCGTCTTGGCCTCCGCCTCGGCGGTGACGGCGCAGGTGTTCACCACCACCGCGGCCGCCTCGGCCTCGTCGACGAGCGGCACCCCCGCGCGCTCGAGGGCCGAGGCCATGAGGTCGAGCTCGACGCGGTTGACGCGACACCCCAGGTTCACGAGGGCGACGCCCGACCGGGCGTCGCGCGCGCCTCTCACCTGCGGCTCCTGAACGGGTTCTTCGGCGCGTGCCAGCGCTCCTTGGCAAAGTGCTCGGCGGCGTTTTCCGCCGACGGCGAGAAGCCCTCGCGCTCCGCGGCCTCCTCGAGGTCCCTCTCTGCCGCCGCGTCCTCGCCGAGCGCCCTCTGGGCGACGAGGGCGGCCACGTCGAGGAGCTGCTTCTGGGTGAGGTCGCGCGGGGTCTCCACCTGGACCACGGCCACGAGGTTGCCGCGCGCGATCATGCCCATGCGCGGCATGCCCTTGCGCTCCACGACGACCTGCTGGCCGAACTGGCACCCGGCGGGCACCTCCACGGTGACGCGCTCCCCCTCCATGATGCCGTCGATGGTGACGGTGGCGCCCACGATGGCCTGGAGGGAGTCCACGCGAACAGTGCAGTAGAGGTCGTCGCCGCGGCGCTCGAAGCGGTCGGACTCCTCGACCTCGATGCTCACGACGAGGTTGCCGCAGGTGTCGCCGCGCAGGCCCGCCTCGCCCTTCCCCTCGACGGTGAGCGTCTGGCCGCTGTGGACGCCGGCCGGGACCTGGACCTCGACCTTCTCGCGGGAGGGGGTGCGGCCCTGGCCCTCGCAGGTCTCGCAGGGGTGGTCGATGACCTGGCCCTGGCCGCCGCAGGCCGGGCAGGTTGTCTGGGTCTGCATCTGGCCGAAGATCGTGCGCTGGACCTCGACGACGCGGCCGGTGCCGTGGCAGCGCTCGCAGGTGTGCATCTTGCCGCCCTCGGCCGCGCCCGTGCCGCCGCAGTCCTCGCACGGAGCGAGGCGCGTGTAGGCGACGGTCTTGTGGCAGCCCGCCGCGGCCTCCTCGAGGGTCACCGTGAGGCGGATGCCCATGTCGCGGCCGCGGGTGCGCGCCTGGCCGGCCGCGCGGCCCGCGCCCCCGCCGAAGAAGGAGTCGAAGATGTCGCCGAACCCGAAGCCGCCCCCGCCGAAGATGTCGGAGACGTCCACGTAGTCCGAGCCAAAGCCCGCCGGGCCGTTGGGGTCCCCGTAGCGGTCGTAGTTGGCGCGCTTCTGGTCGTCGGAGAGGACTGAGTAGGCCTCGTTGACCTCCTTGAAGCGCTCCTCGGCGTCCGGGGCGTCCGAGACGTCCGGGTGGAGCTTGCGGGCCTTCTTGAGGAACGCCCGCTTGATCGTCTTGGCATCTGCGTCGCGAGGCACCTCGAGCACCTCGTAGTAGTCCTTCTTCGGTTCCACGTGCATACTCCCGAGTTCGTGCGTACCGTGCGAGGGGTTTATACCCGCAAACGGGCGGGGGACGCGCCCCCGCCCGTCAACAAGCTATCACTATTCCTGAAAACTAGCCGTAGTAGCCGGGCCCCATGTAGCCCACGCGGCCGAGGCCGGAGGTGCAGGAGAGCATCATCGCCAGGAACAGGGCGATCATGAGGCCGTTTGAGGCGCCGTTCAGAAGCGCCACGCCGCCGTTTCGCCACCAGCGGGCGCGGGGGCGCACGCCGTCGCGCGCCACGAGCACGCATCCGGCCACAAGGCAGACGCCCACGATGAGGGCCATCGACGAGAGGGTCTGCGTGACGAGGCCGAGCGCGATAAACGGCACCGCAAAGCCGATGAGGTTGAAGCCGCTCGCCTGCGAGCGCGTGAGGCGCTCCTCCGGCACGCAGACGCGGCAGACGAAGTCGCCCGCCGAGGAGCCGTTGGTGCCCGCGTTGCCCATGCCGGGGACGCGGACCTCGTCGCCGTCGTGGCTGCCGGCCGGGACGTTGACGACGACCTCGCTCGCGGTGAGCGTCCGGCCCGTGCCGCCGCAGGCGGAGCAGGGGTCGGCGACCACGCGGCCGGTGCCCTCGCACTCCGGGCAGGTCATCATCATGACGCCGAACAGGCCCGTGTCCACGGTGATGTGGCCGGAGCCGCCGCAGGTGGGGCAGGTCTCGGAGTGCTCGGACTGCACCGAGCCCGAGCCGTGGCAGACGTCGCAGGAGGCGTAGCGCTGGTAGGTGACGCCGCGGCGCGTGCCGGACGCCGCCGTGGCGGCGTCCACGGTGAGCTCGAAGACCACGTCGGCGCCCGCCTTGGGGTTGTAGGCGCGCGAGCGGCGGCGCGAGGAGGCGCCGCCGAAGCCCGAGCCGAAGGGCCCCCAGCCAAAGGGGCTCCCGCCGAAGCCGGCGAAGGGGTCGTAGGAGCCGCCCTGCCCGTCCGTGGGGCCGTCATAGCCCGCGAAGGGCGAGCCCGAGCGCATGGCGTCGTAGCGCTTGCGCTTGTCGGCGTCGGAGAGGACCGCGTAGGCCTCGGAGACCTCCTTGAAGCGCTCCTCGGCGTCGGGCGCCTTGTTGACGTCGGGGTGGAGCTTGCGGGCCTTCTGCTGGAAGGCCCTGCGGATCTCCTCGGGGGAGGCGTCCTTCTCGACGCCCAGGACGGCGTAGTAGTCCTTGTCGTTCATCGATGCCATGTGGCGGGTCTCCCGTTGCTGTTCGTGACGCAGGTGAGGGAATTATATCCGGAGAGGGCGGGCGGAATCGCGCCGGCACGGCGTATCCGCGCGGTCCACACGTGACGGCCCCGCCAGGGAGGCTCCCCTCCCGCGGGACGCGAGCCCTTCTCGGCGGGGCGGCCGGCCCCTTCCGCCCAGTGCCTACTCGGAGAGGCGGACCTGACGGTAGGAGACCCCGCAGCGCTCGAGGATGTTCTTGGAGATGAGGTTGTCCTCGGTGCCGCAGTACTTGTCGTCAAGGTAGACGACCTCCCCGATCCCCGCCTGCACGAGGGTCTTGGCGCACTCGTGGCACGGGAAGAGCGTCACGTAGGCCGTGGCGCCCGTCATGTCCTTGAGCGAGCCCCGGTAGTTGAGGATCGCGTTGGCCTCGGCGTGGATGACGTAGTTGTGCTTGTCGTGGAGCGGGTCGTCGTCCGTGCCCCAGGGGAACTCGTCGTCGTTGAGGCCGGTGGGCGTGCCGTTGTAGCCCACCGAGAGGATCCGGTGGTTGGTGTCGGCGATGCAGGCCCCCACCTGCGTGTTGGGGTCCTTGCTGCGCAGGCTCGCCGCGATGGCCGCCTTCATGAAGAACTCGTCCCAGCTGATGACGTCGGTGCGCTTGCCCGGCATGGCGCTCCCCTCTCGTTACGTTGTCGCTGCCAGCATGGCGCATTTGAGGCGGTCGCGCAACTCGAGGTTCTTGGAAGAAGCTCTGACAGGAAGAACGCGGAACGTCAAAGCGGCTCACCTCCCGATCGATTCGTGCCACAATGGACCCACGACCCCTTGGGAGGTGCCATGAAGCCGAGCCACGATGCGTTGGGTGCGCCCATTCCCGCCCTGCCGCTCCTGGGCATTACCGAGAAGAACGTCGGAAGCTACTCGGTCAGGCTCAACAAGATTCTCCCCCAGCTCAACCCCTTCTCGCTGCCACGAGAGGCACTGTACGACCACCTCTTTGGCCACCGGTGGTCCGACAAGGAAAAGAACCGTCGCTACCACATCCACGGCAAGAGCGTGCTCCAATTTCTGCAGCTGGAGCAGGGCTCCTCACAGTACCTGTTCATGGGCTGCTTCTCCATGGCGGGGATGAGCGTGAAGAAAAGCTACGACGGCCCCCTTGATCTCGTCTACGACTGGCGGGGACATGAGGATGAGAGCCTCGCGCCCTTCGTCGGACGTCTCGTAATCAGCTGCAAGCGTGACCAGGGGTACACGGGCATGGACTTTGACCTGACCAACCCCAAGAACGCGAAGAGCTTCCTCGAGCGGGCCGTCGTCCACAGCGTCAGGCCGACCCCGTTCCGCGTGAGGCCGTTTCCGGGCTATGACCAGATGCGCCTCTCGCATCCCGAGCTGGTCGCCGCCGTACAGGACGAAGAGTGGAAGGTCGCCCTGGGCAATGTGCAGGGCGTATACCTCCAGACCGACCTCTCCAATGGGTGGCACTATGTCGGCGCCGCATACAGCAGGAATGGGGAGCGAACGGGGCTGCTCTCGCGGCTGACCGAGTACGCCTTCGGCGACCACACGGGCGGCAATCTGCGGCTCAAGCAGATTCCCGACGCCGCGAGCCACATCGAGCGCTACTTCCAGTACTCGATTCTAGAAGTGTTCGACATGAAGGCGGACGCACGCACCATCGTCGAGCGCGAGCACTGGTGGATGCAGACGCTCAGTTCAGTGCGCCACCTTGACGACCCGTGCCCCCACGGCTACAACACCCTCTAGCTAACCCCCCCGGCATGCCGATGCCGTCACGACCGATCGCCAGGGCGGAGGAGCTGCGCGGAATCGGGTGGCGGGAAGGCATCTTCCACGCGATTCCGACGCGTCGATGGATGAGGCTCCCGGCTAGCAGCTGGCGGACGCGACCTCGCCGGGCGCGAGGTCCCAGAGGGCGCCGTAGAGCTCGTTGCCGAGGAGCCAGCCCTGCTCGGTGGGTGCCAGCCGACCGCCCTTCTCGGCCAGGAGGCCGCGGGCGAGAAGATCGTCGACGGCGTCGTCAAGCCGGGCGCCGAAGAGCACCCTCGCGCGTGAGACGAGCGCCGGGTCCAGCCCCTCCGTGAGGCGCGCCCCGAGCATGAGGTCCTCCGCCACCGCCTGGGGCTCCGTCAGAAACTCGAGCGAGAAGGACTGCGCGCAGAGCCGGGCGTCACCGGCGAGCTCGCGGCGCCCCGTCTCCCCCGTGAGGCGCACGCGCACGGCGCCCCCCGGCGGTGCGGGAAGCTTTGGGCAGGCGGTGGAAAGTCTCAGGTACTCCTCTAGGTTGAGCATACTTGAGGCTCCGGTGCCCAGGCCGAGATAGGACCGGCCCGTCCAGTAGGCCTTGTTGTGCCGGCACGCCTTACCTGCCCGGGCGTAGCTCGCCACCTCGTAGCGAGCATATCCATGACTCTCAAGTAGAGCTTGAGCCTTCGTCATTCTCTCGGCCTGAACCTCGGGGGCGTTCCACATGCAGGGGTCGTCCGCATAGCGGCGGTCGAGCGCCGTGCCCTCCTCGATCTGGAGCGGGTAGACGCTCAGGTGGCCCACGCCGAGCGCGACCGCCCCCTCGAGCGTCCGCGCCCAGCTCTCGTGCGTCTGGCCGGGCGTCGCGCACATGAGGTCAACCGACACGTCGAGCCCGCTCGCCACGGCCGCAGCCACCCGCTCCCGCGCGCACGCCGCGTCATGGAGGCGCCCCAGCTCGGCGAGCTCGGCGTCGTCCAGGCTCTGCACGCCGATCGAGAGGCGCGTCGCACCCGCGTCGCGCGCGGAGAGAAGGACCTCGTCGCAAAGCGAGTCCGGGTTGGCCTCGCAGGTGAGCTCCGAGGGGGCCGCAAGGTCCGCGACCCTCTTGAGCAGGGTGCCCAGCCCTTGCGCGCCCAGCAGGGTCGGCGTGCCGCCGCCCAGGTAGGCCGTCTCGCAGCCCTCGAGAAACCCCAGCGAGGCCGCCTCGCCCAGCTGCGCTCCGAGGGCGCGCGCGTAGGCGTCCACGAGCGGGTCTTCCGCCGGCGTGGCCCACGAGGCGAAGTCGCAGTACGCGCACTTGCGCGCGCAGAACGGTATGTGCAGGTAAAGCGCCGACGCCATCGTTTCCTCCCCAACGGTTCGTGCTCACTCGCAGTATACGGCGCTCGCCCGCGCGCCGCGCCGCCCCGGCGCGGCGGCCCCCGTGCTGGGGGCGGATCCTCGGGCGGGCAGGAATGGCGGGGCCTGCGCTGGAGTGGCGCCCCCGTTTCCCGCAAGGGCCAAAATCAGCGAAGATACGCCGGTTTTGGGTAG
Organism: Olsenella sp. An290; assembly: GCF_002159535.1. Lineage (GTDB taxonomy): Bacteria > Actinomycetota > Coriobacteriia > Coriobacteriales > Atopobiaceae > Thermophilibacter. The sequence continues at coordinate 89,220 of NZ_NFIU01000002.1, forward strand.
CAAGTTTGATGCGCGGGCACATTGGGGGCACTTTTGCGGGCCGTTTGGGCGGCACGTTCTTCTCGCCACCTGCGCTTTTGTCAGATCGAGCGACAGGAGGGACGCCAGAACATCAAACCAATTACCTAAAACCGGGAGAGACCGGCCGGGGGCGGCGCGCCCGGCGCCTAGAGCACGTGCGCGCGGACCTCGGCGGCGACGGCAAGGAACTCCTCCGCCGTCACGCAGCTCATCGCGGCATTGCGCCAGCGGGCGGCGTCGGGCATGCCCTTGAAGTACCAGCCGGCAAGGCTCCGCGCCCGCTTGAGGTGGGCGCCCGTGGCGTCGAGCAGGCGCACGTGGCACGCGAAGGCGGCGATGCGCTCGGCGGGCGTGGGCTCGTGCCCCGAGAAGACCCACGGGTTGCCGTAGGTGCCGCGCGCCACCATCACGGCCGTCGCCCCGGTCTCCGCGAGCGCGCGCCGCGCCGCGCCGTGCGAGAGCATGTCACCCGAGGCTATGACGGGAATGCCCACGGCATCCACGACGCGGCTCACGGCGCCCCAGTCGGCCTCGCCGTGGTACATCTGCGTGGCAAAGCGGCCGTGCACGGCCACCGCGGCGGCGCCCGCGTCCTCCATCGCCCGCGCGAACTCGGGCGCGACCTCCTGGCCCATGTAGCGCCCGCGACGAATCTTCACCGTCACGTCGACGCCCGGGGCGCCCTCGCGGCAGGCGCGCACGATCTTGGCCGCGAGCTCGGGGTTCTCCAGAAGCGCCGAGCCCTCGCCCTTCTTGGTCACCTTGGGCACGGGGCAGGCCATGTTGACGTCGATGAGCGCCAGGCGCTCCCCCAGGCGCGCCGCCACGCGCTCCGCGGACTCGCGGAAGAGCTCCGGCTTGGAGCCAAAGAGCTGGACCGCGATCTCCGGCTCGGCCGGGTCGGGGTCAACGAGCTCCCAGCTCTTCTCGCCGTAGTGGAGCCCCGCGCACGAGACCATCTCGGAGTAGGCGAGCGCCGCGCCGCCCGCGCGCGCCATGAGGCGGTACGCCGCGTCGGAGACGCCGGCCATCGGCGCCATGAGCAGCTTGCCGGCAAGCCTGCCGTCCCAGGCGGGAAGCGCGGGCGAGAGCCTGGCCGCCGGCGCAAACTCGGCCAGCACCTCGGCCGGCGTCACTGGTCGTCCACCTTGAGGACGGCAAGGAACGCCTCCTGCGGCACCTCCACGGAGCCGATCTGCTTCATGCGCTTCTTGCCCTCCTTCTGCTTCTCGAGGAGCTTGCGCTTGCGCGAGATGTCTCCGCCGTAGCACTTGGCCAGGACGTCCTTGCGCACGGCCTTAACGGTGCTTCTCGCAATGATCTTGTTGCCGATAGCTCCCTGGATGGGCACCTCGAACTGCTGACGCGGGATGATCTCCTTGAGCTTGTCGCAGAGGCCGCGCGCGAGGGCGTAGGCCTTGTCCTTGTGCACGATGAAGCTGAGCGCGTCCACCTCGTCTCCGGAGAGCAGGATGTCGAGCTTCACGAGGTCGCTCGCGCGATAGTCGCTGAACTCGTAGTCCAGGCTCGCGTAGCCCTTGGTGCGGCTCTTGAGCTGGTCGAAGAAGTCGAGGATGAGCTCGGCGAGCGGGATGTCAAAGTGCATCTCCACGGACTTCTCCGTGAGGTAGACCATGTTCTGCGTGATGCCGCGGTGCTCGATCGCGAGCTGCATGACCGCGCCCGTGTACTCGGGCGGCACGATGACCTTGGCCTTGAGGAAGGGTTCCTCGATGCGCTCGATGCGGGTGACGTCCGGCAGGTCCTGGGGGCTCCTCACCTCGAGCATGGTGCCGTCGGTCTTGTAGACGTGGTAGTCCACGGACGGCGAGGTGGCGATGAGGCCGAGCCCGAACTCGCGCTCCAGGCGCTCCTTCACGACCTCCATGTGGAGGAGGCCGAGGAAGCCCACCCGGAAGCCAAAGCCCAGGGCCACCGACGTCTCCGGGCTCCACGTGAGCGAGGGGTCGTTCACGTGGAGCTTCTCCAGGGCGTCGCGCAGGTTCTCGTAGTCCTTGTTGTCGATGGGGAAGATGCCCGTGTAGACCATGGGCTTGGCCTCGCGGTAGCCCGGGCACGCCTCCGCGCAGGGATGCGCCTCGTAGGTGAGGGTGTCGCCCACGCGCACGGCCTCGGGGTCCTTGAGGCCCGTGACCACAAAGCCCACCTCGCCCACGCCGAGCTCGTCGACGAGCTGCTCGGCCGGGCGCTTGACGCCCACGCCGTCCACGAGAAAGCCCGAGCCCGCCTGCATCATGGAGAGGCGGTCGCCCTTCCTGATGCGCCCGTCAAAGACGCGCACCGTGGCCACGACGCCTCGGTACTCGTCGAAGTAGGAATCAAGGATGAGCGCCTTGAGCGGGGCGTCGTAGTCGCCCTTCGGCGGCGAGACGAGAAGGACGATCGCCTCGAGCAGGTCGTGGATGCCCTCGCCGGTCTTGCCGGAGACGCACACGGCGTCGTCGGCCGGAATCGCAAGGTCCTCCTCGATCTCCTCCCTGACCTCGTCGGGATGAGCGCTCGGCAGGTCGATCTTGTTGATCGCGGGCACGATGTCGAGGTTCGCGTTCATCGCCAGGTTGGCGTTGGAGACGGTCTGCGCCTCCACGCCCTGGGTGGCGTCCACCACGAGGACCGCGCCCTCGCACGCGGCGAGCGAGCGGGAGACCTCGTAGGTGAAGTCCACGTGGCCCGGCGTGTCGATGAGGTTGAACTGGTAGGTCTCGCCGTCGTCGGCGTCGTAGGACACGCGCACGGCGTTGGACTTGATGGTGATGCCGCGCTCGCGCTCGATGTCCATCGTGTCCAGCAGCTGCGCCTCCATGTCGCGCTCCTCCACCGTGTGGGTGAGCTCGAGGATGCGGTCCGAGATGGTCGACTTGCCGTGGTCGATGTGCGCAACGATCGAGAAGTTGCGAATATGTGAGGTATCGTTCGTAGACATGAGGTGAATGATAGCGAACTCGCGGTCGTTATGCTATATTCGTCGAGTTGACCTCGCCGTGTCTCAGCACAGAGGCCTCAGATTTAATGGGAACCGAAAGGAACTGCACGTGGCTAACATCAAGTCTCAGAAGAAGCGCATCATCACCGCTGAGAAGGCGCGTCAGCGCAACAGGGCCGTCCGCTCCGAGCTCAAGACCGCCGTCAAGGCCGTCCGCGCCGCCGTGGAGGCCAAGGACGCCGAGGCCGCCCAGCTCGCCGCCAACAAGGCCGGCCGCCTGCTCGACAAGGCCGCGTCCAAGGGCATCATCCACAAGAACCAGGCCGCCCAGCGCAAGAGCGGCGTCCAGAAGCTCGTGAACACCATCAAGTAGCTTCTCTCTCAGAGCGCATCGCAAGCGGACCCGGGGTGCTGCCCGGGTCCGCTTTTTTGTGACAGGGTCGCGGGTCAAACGCCCCGTTCCACAGGGCCGCCACCGCGCACGCCGCGCCCGGGCGAGAAGGACCTCCCGCCGGGTACCTAACAGGAGCGCTCCCCCGGCCGGGCCCCGGGGCTCAGCCGGCCCCGCAGACGTCCGCGATGAGCCGGACCATCTCCGCCTCGGCGTCGGCGCCGCTCTTGAGGGCGCGCTCGACCTCCGCGCAGCGTCCGAGCAGCGCCTCGAGCTCTCCGTCCCTGAACGCCCCCGCCCACCTGACGTGGTTTCTCACCTGCCAGGACTGCTTCTTGAGCTCGTCGGCGACGCCGTGGGCCTGGCCTCGCGCGGCGAGCGAGCGGGCGCACACGAGCTCGCGCAGGCGCCCGGAGACGAGCGAGAGCAGCCCGAGCGGCGAGCCGTCGAGAAGCCGGTAGAGGGCGAGCGAGCGATGCGCGTCGCGCCCGGAGAGCCGGTCGAGGAACTCCCAGGGCTTGACCTCGGCCACGCGGGCAACGTTCTCCTCGACGAAGGCGCGCGTGATCGTGCCCGCGCCGCCGAGGAGCGCCGCCAGGGTCGAGATCTGGGTGTCGAGCATCGTCGTGGACTCCCCCACGCGTGCGACGAGCTCCCCGGCGGCGTCGGGAGCGATCCTCACGCCGTGCGCCTCGGCGAGCTTCTGCACGTAGGGAGGCAGGTCGCGCCCCTTCTTCGCCGCGCACTCGATCACGGTCCTGGGGCCGACCTTGGCAACGGCCTTGTAGAGGCGCGTCGACTTGGCGAGGGTCGTGGCCACGAGCGCCAGCGTGCAGCTCTCGTTGGGATTGCCGAGGTAGCCCACGATGGCCTCCGAGACCGCCTTGGGGAGCTTCTCGGCACCCTCGATGATCACGACGCGGCGGGTCCCGCCCATGGGCAGGGTGTTGAGCGAGGCGAGCACCCCCACCGGCTCGAGCTCCCCCGACGCCACGAGCTCCTCCAGGTTGAAGGCCGCAAACGGCCCGTCGACGCGCGCCCTGAGGCGCGCGACCGCCTGCTTGCGCTTGAGCTCGTCCGGGCCGACGATGAGGTAGGCCGGCAGGAGCGCGGGCTTGTCCGCCATGCGAGGGGTCCCTTCTGCGTCGTGGGTGGCATCCGTGGGCCCAGTGTAGCATGCGCCCGAGCGGCCGCCGGGCGCTCATGGCCCGTCCCCGCGCTGGCAGGAGACGACGGGCCCGCGCCCTCCCGGCTCCACGCACACGTCGCCCGCGTCGCTCGTGCAGAGGAAGACGGAGCCCGCCGCCTCGAGGGCCTCCACGCACGCCGGGTCGGGGTGCCCGTAGGGGTTACCCTCCCCCGCGCTCGCCACGGCGACCTCGGCGGCGAGCGTGCGGGCGTCCTCGGGGTAGACCGAGACGGCCGAGCCGTGGTGCCCCACCTTCAGGAAGTCGACGTCGCCCACCTCGCCACGCGCAAGGACCGCCGCGGTCTCGTCACGCTCGGCGTCGCCCGTGAGCAGCCCCGTCAGCGTGCGGGAGCCGTCGTCGAAGCTCAGGGCGAGCTCGAGCGAGTGGGCGTTCTCCGTCCCGTCGACAGGGCCCGTCGGCGAGACGCAGGCGAGCGAGAAGCGCCCCACCCTGACCACGTCCCCGTGGCGCAGCGTCTTGAGCCGCGCGCCCTCCGGAAGCGGGGGCTCCACCCCCTCGCCCGCCATCACGACCCGAGCGCCCGTGACGGCGGCCGCGGCCGCAAGGCCGCCCGTGTGGTCGTCGTGCAGGTGCGTGACGATGACCGCGTCGAGGTGGAAGACGTTGTTGCGCGCGAGGGCCTCCGTGACGGCGTCGCCCGGGCCCGCGTCCACGAGCGTCGCGCTCGCGCCGTCCGTGACGAGGATCGCGTCCCCCTGACCGACGTCGAGGACGCGCACGCAGGCGGGTGCGAAGAGGCGCCACCTCACGTACCACGCAAGCGCGACGGCCGCCACGACCCCGACCCCGGCAGAGAGGCCCCGGCGCGTAAGGCGCGGCCACCAGGCGACGAGGGCCGCCAGGGCGAGCGCGAGGGCGACGAGGGCCGCCGTCTCGTCCGCGCTCACGGCGACGCAGGAGAGCGGGAGCGCCGCGAGCGAGCGCAGGGCGGCCATGAGGGCGCTCCCGACGACGTCGCAGGCGGCGAGCGCGACGCCCTGCACGGACGGGAGCGCAACGAGCGCCGCGGCGGCGAGCCCAAGGGCGAGCAGCGCCGAGAAGAGCGGGGCGAGCACGACGTTGGCGAGCGGCGCCACGAGGGAGAGCTGCGAGAACGTCGCGCAGACGAGCGGTGCCGTGACCGCCTGGGAGACGAGCGTGAGCGAGAGCGCCTCCTCGGCGGCGTCCCAGGCGCGGGCGAGCCGACGGGCGGGCGGGCGCAGGAGCGCAGCCGGGGGCGGGGCGAGCGTGCGCACCGCGTAGCGCGCGTAGGCGCCGAGCGCGCAGATGCCGCAGACGCACGCCACGGAGAGGAGGTAGCCCAGCTGCCCCGTCACCCCGGGGTCCGCGAGCGCCATGCCGAGCGCCACGAGGGAGGCGGAGGAGAGCGGGTGCGCGCGGCGGCCCGCGAGCCGCGAGAGCTCCGCCACGAGCGACATGGCCCAGGCCCGCACGGCCGAGGCGGGCGCGCCGCAGAAGACGACGAAGGCCCCCGTGAGCGCGAGCAGGAGCGCAGAGCGCAGGGCCGGCCGGAGGCGCGCGCGGGAGAGCGCGCGGCCGGCGAGGGCGCTCACGAGCACGAGATGCCCGCCCGAGACCGCCACGAGGTGCGAGACCCCGCAGGACGCGAAGACGTCGCTCAGGCCGCGGCGGGACATCGCCTGGGTCGAGGCGCAGATCGTCCCGGCGAGAAGCGCCCGGGCGTCCGACGACTCCGCGTCGAGGCTCTCGAGCACGGCCTCGCGCAGCCGCAGGACGACCCCGCGCACGCCGCCCGCGGGCTCCCTCGAGAGGACCCGCACCGCGCGCACCGTGCCGGAGAGCCCCTGCGCACGGGAGCTCGCGCCCCACTCCCCCTCCTCATTGGGCGAGAAGCGCCCCACGCAGCGGATCGTCGTCCCCAGGGGGACGGGCGCGTCGGCCGTGAGCCACACGCCGCCCGCGTCGCGCCCGGCCGAGACCACGCGCGCCCGTCCGCGCCAGCCCTGGGGGCCCTCCGACATGTCGCCCTCGAGCCTCAGCTCGAAGGCCGAGACGGGGCTCGACCCCAGGAGCGCCGCGACCCTCCCCTGGCGCGCGAGCTCTCCGGCCGAGGCCGCGAGCGCGCACCCGAGCGCCGCGAGGAGCGCGAGGGCGAGCCCGGACGAGCCGCGCAGGAGCCGGCGCGCGGGCGGGGCGCAGCAGAGGGCGCCGAGGAGGAGCGCGGCGAGCGCCGCCCCAAGGAGCGCGCGGGGGTCCGGCGCGAGGGCGAGCGAGGCCCGCACGCACCCAAGGGCGAGAAGGAGCGCCCAGAAGGCGGCGGGAAGGAGCGGGCGCTCGGGGCGCTCGGGCGGCGTCCCCTCAGACACAGACCATCGCCTCGAGCTTCTCGAACTTCTTCTCCCCGATGCCCGAGACCCGCATGAGGTCCTCGGGAGACGAGAAGGGCCCGTTGCGCTCGCGGTCCTCGATGATGGCGCGCGCCGTCGCCTCGCCGACGCCGGGCAGGGCGTCGAGCTCCTCGACGCCCGCGGTGTTGAGGTTCACGGGACCCGAGGCCTGCTCGGGGGCGGCGCCCGCCCCTGCGGACGGGGCGGGGGACGCCTCGCCCGCGAGGGGGACGTGGACCTTCTCGCCGTCCGCGAGCGGGGCGGCAAGGTTGATCGAGCTCGTGTCCGCCCCCTCCACGACCCCTCCCGCGGCGAGGACGGCGTCGTTCGCGCGCGAGCCCGCGGGGAGCTCGTAGACGCCGGGGGCGGCCACCGCCCCGTCCACGTGGACGACGAGCGGCGCCTCGGGTTCGGCTGCCGCGACACCGCCCTCGCCCGAGCCGTCCTTCTCGCCCCCGACGTCCTTCTCGCCCGCGGCGTCCTGCGGCCCCTCGGCCGCCTCCTCGACCATCCCCGCCGAGCGCTCTATCGTCACGCCCCCGGGCCCGCCGAGGAGCCCGAGCGCCGTGGCGGCCACCGCGAGCGCGGCGAGCGCGCCCGCCGCGGCGACGCCGACCCTGAGCCCAAGCCTGCCGGAAAGCCTCCCTGCCCTCCGCTCCTGTGCCACGCGACCACCCCCCCTGGGAAAAGCTTCCCCCTAGGGCGCGCGCCGCGCGGCCGCGCGGGAAAAACGCCCGGCACGAACCTGCCAGGACTCTCTCGGGATGCCGACAGAAAAGGGCGGGCGCCCACGATGCGTGGGTCGCCCGCCATCTGACTTCGAACTATGTGCGCACCGCTCGCGGGCAGATCCCCTACCGCTCGCCGCCTCTCCAGGCCGAGAGCTCCGCGTGGTGCTCCCTAAGGCCTCCCCTGGGCGCGTGGTAGGACGGGCACTGCGAGAAGTCGCGCCACTCGACGTGCTCGACGAGGTCGGCCACCATGGCCTCGTGGTCGAAGCTCTCCCAGGCCTCGAGCACCTCGGGGAGGCGCGCGTGGGTCTCCGGGCGGCGCGGCATGAAGAGCGTGCAGCAGTCCGGCGCGGTCTCGCAGGAGATGTCGTAGGTCCCGATCTCGTGCGCGCGAGCGATGATCTCCTGCTTGTCCGAGCCGATGAGCGGCCGCAGGACGGGCATGGTCACGGCCTCGTTCACGGCGGCGATGTTGTCGAGCGTCTGCGAGGCAACCTGGCCGAGGGACTCGCCGGTGACGAGCGCCTTGGCGCCCTCGAGCCGGGCGATGCGCTCGGCGACCTGCAGCATGACGCGACGGTACATGATGATGCGCAGGCCCTGGGGCACGGCGAGCGAGATCTCGCGCTGGCGCTCGCCGAAGGGCACCACGTAGAGGCGCCCGATCGCGCCGGAGGGCGCGAGGGCCTCGACGATGTCCTGGCAGAGCCACTCGGAGGTGTCGGAGGTCATGGGGCGGCCCGAGAAGTGCACCGGGACGCAGGTCGCGCCGCGCCGGCCCACCATCCAGGTGGCGACGGGCGAGTCAAAGCCGCTCGAGAGGAGCGTGACGACCTTGCCGGCGGTGCCCACGGGAAGCCCCCCCACGCCCGGCGCCGAGGCGGCGTAGACGTAGGTCGACCCCTGGACCACGTGCACGACCACCGTGACGTCGGGGGTGTGCACGTCGACCTTCTTGTCGGGGAACGCCTCGCAGAGGACCGACCCCACGAGACGGTTCATCTCGAGCGAGTGGAGCTCGTAGGTCGTCGAGGAGCGACGGGCGTGCACCTTGAAGGTGGCGAAGTCGCCCGCCTCCCCGAGGGCGCGGACCGCGGCGGCGCAGTACTCGGCCTCGTCGAGCCCGCAGCGATAGGCCAGCGAGACGCGCGCCACGCCCGGGACGCGCCTGATCGCGGCGGCCATCTCCTCCGTGGCCAGCCGGTCGGAGGCCTCGACGACCAGGTGCCCCGACACGCGCGCGATGTTCGCGGGCGAGAAGGACCTGAGCGCCCGGTGCAGGTTGGTGACGAGCTGGTTCTCGAAGGTCGAGCGGTTCTTGCCCTTGAGCCCGATCTCGTGGTAGTGGACGAGGCAGAGTCTCTCGGTCATGCCGCCGCCTAGAGGGCGATCGTGTTGGCGCCGCGCACGCCCTCGTCGAAGTCCTCCTTGACGAAGCCCAGGGTGCCGTCCTCGATCTCGGTCATGGCGATGGACACGGGGTCCTTGCCGGAGGCGACGGTGGTGATGTCGTCGAATTCCTGGATGGCGGCGACGCGCAGGTGCTGGCCGCGCACCATGTTGTTGATGTCACAGGCGCGCTTGGACGCGATGGAGCAGAGCAGGAAGGGGTTGTGCTCGGTCTTCTCGAGCAGCGCGTCGATCTCAGGCTTGATAACAGACATCTTAGAGCGAGCTCCTTGTCTCATAGGAATCGATTACGTGCGCGAGGTCGTCGACGGCCCGGTCGAGGTCGTCGTTTACGATGCGCACGTCGTAGCGGTCGGCGTAGGACATCTCGCGCCGGGCGTTGGCCAGGCGGCGCTCGATTGACGCCTCGTCCTCGGTGCCGCGGCCGCGCAGGCGCCGCTCGAGCTCCTCCGGGCTGGGGGGCTCAATGAACACGAGGACGGCCTCGGGGTGGGAGGCACGGACGCTGAGGGCGCCCTGGACGTCAATCTCAAGCACGACGGAGCGCCCCTCGGCCAGCACGCGCTCCACCTCGGAGCGCAGCGTGCCGTAGCGGTGCCCGTGCACCCATGCCCACTCGAGGAACTCCCCCTCCCCGACCCGACGCTCGAACTCGGCGTCGTCGAGGAAGTGGTAGGAGACCCCGTCGACCTCGCCCGGTCGCGGCTCCCTCGTAGTCGCAGAGACCGTCAGGCCCAGGCGCGTGAGACGCTCGCGCAGCAGCGCGACGAGCGTCCCCTTGCCCACGCCTGACGGCCCCGAGACGACGAAGAGCCTGGCTTCCCTCGTCACTACTTGGAGAGGGCCTCGACGAGCTGCTCGCGCTGGCGGGCGCCCAGGCCCTTGACGCGGCGGGTGGCGGAGATGCCCAGCTCGTCCATGATCTTGGCGGCCTTGGCCTTGCCGTAGCCGGGGAGGGACTCGATGAGCGTGGAGACCTTCATGCGGCTGGCGATGGGGTCGTCGGACTCGAGGACGTCCTCAAGGGTGACCTTGCCGCTCTTGATCTTCTCGCGCAGCTCGGCGCGCTCGTGACGGGCCTGGGCGGCCTTCTCGAGGGCGGCCTTGCGCTGCTCGTCGGTAAGCTGGGGTAGAGCCATTGTTCCTCCAAACATCGTTCAATCCGATGAGTCCGCCTGCCTCCAGGCGGGCTCGCAATGAAACAGTGTGCCCATTTATCTCTGCTTTTGCAAGACATCTCCACCAAAGGTGCAGGTCAAGGGCCAATCCTTCACAACGCGTCGACCGGGCGCCACGCACGGCGCCCCAAGGCGCCCGGAAAAAACGCCAGCTCAGGACGACTACGAGGCCATGAGCTCCTCGCAGATGGCGTCGAAGGCCGCCACGGGGTCGTCGGCCCCCGTGATGGGACGGCCGATGACCAGCTTGGAGGCCCCGGCCTCGATCGCGGCGGCGGGGGTGGCAATGCGCTTCTGGTCCCCCACCTCGGCGCCCGCGGGGCGCACGCCCGGCGTGACGATCAAGGCGTCAGGGCCGAGCAGGGCGCGCATGTCGGCGGCCTCCTGCGGCGAGCACACGATGCCGTCGGAGCCGGCGGCGTAGGCGAGGCGGGCGAGGCGGGCGACCTCCTCGGCCACGGGGGCGTCCACGCCGATCTCGGCGAGCGCCGCCTGGTCCATGCTCGTGAGCACGGAGATGGCCACGAGGCGCGTGCGGTCCCCGCCGCGCAGCTCCGCCGCCTCCTCGGCGCCCGTGCGCGCCGCGGCGACCATCGCCGAGGAGCCGAGGCCGTGGATGGAGAGGATGTCGGCGCCGGTGAGCGAGGCCGCGCGGACCGCGCCCTGCACCTGGAAGGGAATGTCGTGGACCTTGAGGTCGAGGAACACGCGCAGGCCGCGCTCGCGCATCGCCTCGACGATGGCGGGGCCCTCGGCGTAGAAGAGCGTCATGCCCACCTTGACCCACGTGGCCTTGCCCGCGAGCATGTCGGCGAGCTCGAAGGCCCGCTCGCGGCTGCAGTCAAGGGCGATGATGACCTTGTCGCTTGCCTGTTCGTACGTCAGCATTCGACGGCTCCAATCAGCTCGTTGATGTCCGTGACCCCCTGCTCGGCGGCCCATGCGGCGAGCTCGCCGACGATGCGCTCCGCGCAGGTGGGGTCGTAGAAGTTGGCGGTGCCCACGGTGACGGAGGTCGCGCCGGCAAGGATCATCTCGGCCGCGTCCTCCCAGGTGGCGATGCCGCCCATGCCGTTGATCGGGATCTTGACGGCGCCCGCGGCCTCCCAGACCATCCGCACCGCGATGGCGTGGATGGCCGGGCCCGAGACGCCGCCGGTGGGCCTGGAGAGGCGACTCCTGCGCGTGCGCACGTCAAGGGACATGCCGTTGATCGTGTTGATGAGCGAGAGGGCGTCGGCGCCCTCCGCCTCGCAGGCGCGCGCCACCTCGGGCACGCGCACGGGCGCCATCTTGACGAGGAGCGGCCGGCGCACGCGCGGGCGCACCGCGCGCACGACCTCCGCGGCGCTCTCGGGCGTGCCGCCCACGAGGGCGCCCCCGCGCGCGATGTTGGGGCAGGAGATGTTGAGCTCGACGCCGCTCGCCCACGGGGCGAGCTCCTCGATGAGCTCGACGGCGGCCACGTACTCCTCGACGGAGTGGCCCGCGGCCTGCAGGATGACGCGACAGCCCCGCTCCTCGAGCCCGGCGAGGTAGGCGCCGTTCTGCTCCACGACGGCGGCGACCCCCGGGTTGGCGAGGCCCACGGTGTTCATCATGCCGCTCGGCACCTCGCACATGCGCGGGGCGGGGTTGCCGGGCCAGGGCTCGGCGGAGCATCCCTTGCAGGTGATCGCGCCCAGGCGCGAGACGTCAAAGAAGCCCTCGAAGACCGAGCCGAAGGCAAAGGTGCCCGAGGCCGTGTTCACGGGGTTCTTCATGCGGACGCCGCCGAGGTCGACGGCCAGGGAAACGCCCTCGGCGCTCGGGTTCTTCTCGCCCATTACCACGCCACCTCCTCGGCGTCGAAGACGGGGCCGTCCTTGCAGCAGGACTGGTACGTGCCGTCGGCCATGGCGACGTTGCAGGTGCCGCACGCCCCGAAGCCACAGCACATCATCCGCTCCATGGAGACCTGGCAGGCCACGCCCGCCTCGCGGCAGATCCGGGCGACGCCGGCCATCATGACCTCGGGGCCGCAGGCGTAGACCTGCGCGTACCCCCCGGCGGCGAGGAGCTCCGCGAGGGCGTCGGTGGTGAAGCCCGCGCGCCCGGCCGAGCCGTCGTCGGTCGTGACGGCCACGGTGCCGGCGCCGAGGCCGGAGAGGGCGTCGACGCCCCAGAGCCGCCCCGCGGTCTGCGCGCCCACGACGGCGTCGAAGGCGATCTCGCGCTCGGCGAGCAGGCCCGCGCAGGCGACGATCGGGGTGATGCCCACGCCGCCCGCCACGACGACGGAGCGGCCCTGGCCCGCCGACGTGCGCCAGGGGTTGCCGCAGGGCGCGACCACGGTGGTGACCGATCCCCGGGGCATCTCGGAGAGGCGGCGCGTGCCGTCCCCCACCACGGCGTAGACGATCTCTATCTTTCCGGTCGAGGCGTCCGCGCGCGAGAAGGACAGCGGGATGCGCAGGATCTGGCTCGCGTCGCCCGGCACGTAGACGTTCAGGAACTGCCCGGGGGCGAGGCGGAAGGCCAGGTCGGGCGCGGAGAGCACGACGCGCATGAGGCCGTCGGCGACGGGCTCGTTGGTGACGACGGTCACCTCGTGAAGGCCGGTCGGAGTCTTGGTGTCGTCCATGGCGGCCTCGCTACGCGGTCCGGGGGGTCACGACGCCCTCGGTGAGGGTGCGGTGGCCGTCCACGAAGACGTCGGAGGCGGCGCCGGTGAGCGTGGCGCCGAGCCAGGCGGAGTTCTTCGAGCGGCTCTGGAGCCACTCGGGGGTGACGGTGACCTCGGCGGCAGGGTCGATGAGCGTGAGGTCGGCGGCAGACCCCGCCTCGACGCGCACCTCCGGAAGGCGGAGGCAGGCGCGGGGATTCACGGCCATGACCTCGACGAGGCGCGACCAGCTCATCGTGCCGGGCAGCACGAGGTTGGTGAGCATGAGCGGCAGCGACGTCTCGAGGCCCACGATGCCGAAGAACGCGATCTCCCACTCGCAGTCCTTCTCGTGCGGGGCGTGCGGCGCGTGGTCGGTGACGATGCAGTCGATCGAGCCGTCGAGGACGCCCGCGCGCAGGGCGGCCGCGTCCGCGGCGGTGCGCAGGGGCGGGTTCATCTTGAGGTTGGTATCGTAGGCGTCCGTCACGTCGTCCTCGGAGAGGAAGAGGTGGTGCGGGGCGACCTCGCAGGTGACGGGCAGGCCCTCGGCCTTGGCGGCGCGCACCAGGTCGAGGCCCTTCCCGGTGGAGATGTGGGCGATGTGCAGGGCGCAGCCGGTCATGCGGCAGAGCTCGATGTCACGGTAGATCTCCAGCTCCTCGCCGAGCGCCGGCCAGCCGAACATGCCGAGGCGTGTGCTCGCGCGGCCCTCGTTGATGACGCCGTGCGTGGTGAGCGACTCGATCTCGCAGTGCGCGGAGACGACGCGGTCGAACTGCGAGACGTACTCCATGCAGGTGCGCATCATGCCGGCGCTCTGGACGCCGTGGCCGTCGTCGGAGAAGGCGACCGCGCCCTCCATGACCATGTCGCCGATCTCGGCGAGCTGCTCGCCCTTCTCGCCCACCGTGAGCGCGCCGATGGGGCGCACGTGGCAGAGCCCCGCCTCGCGCGCGCGGTCGATCTGGTAGCGGACCTCGGCGCCGGTGTCGGTCACGGGGTCGGTGTTGGGCATCGTGGCGACGTCGGTGAAGCCGCCGTGGGTGGCCGCGCGGGCGCCCGTCTCGATGGTCTCCTTGTACTCAAAGCCGGGGTCGCGGAAGTGGACGTGCATGTCGACGAGGCCGGGCACGAGGTACTTGCCGGAGGCGTCGATGACGCACGCCCCCTCGGGCGCCTCGAGGGCCTCGCCCACGGCCGCGATCTTCTCGCCGTCGATCAGCACGTCGCGGACGTCGTCAAGGCCCACCTGCGGGTCGACGACGTGGGCCCCCTTAAGCAGATACGCCATTGTTCTCTCCTCCCAGAAGCAGGTACATCTCGGCCATGCGCGTGAGGACGCCGGCGTTGACCTGGTCAAGAATGCGCGAGCGGGCGCAGTCGGCCACGTCGGCGTTGATCTCCATGCCCCGGTTCATGGGGCCGGGGTGGCAGATGATGGCCTCGGGCTTCATCTTGTTGACGCGCGCCATGTCGAGGCCCCAGAGGCGGTTGTACTCGCGGCGGGACGGGATGGCCGCGCCCTCCATGCGCTCGAGCTGGACGCGCAGCATGTAGACGACGTCCATCTCGGGGATGACGTCGTCGAGGTCGGCCGTCTGGGGCACGCCGTAGTAGTCGGGGTCGTCCACCTGGAAGGTGGGCGGGCCCACGAGCGTGACGTCGGCGCCCATGGTCTTGAGCGCGGGCACGAGGCTGCCGCAGACGCGGCTGTGGGAGAGGTCGCCCACGATGGCGACCTTGAGGCCGTCGAGGTGGCCGAAGTTCTCGCGGATGGTGTAGAGGTCGAGCATCGCCTGGGTGGGGTGCTGGTGCTTGCCGTCGCCGGCGTTGATGACGATGGCGTCGGTGTGCTCGGTAATCTTCTGCGGCGTGCCGGCGAGCTTGGCGCGGCAGATGAACATGTCGACGTTCATGGCGTCGATGGTCTCGATGGTGTCGGCGAGGCTCTCGCCCTTGACCACGGAGGACGTGGCGCCGCCCATGGAGAGGGAGTCGGCCGAGAGGCGCTTCTCGGCGAGCTCGAAGGAGCTCTTGGTGCGCGTGGACGGCTCGAGGAAGAGGTTCACGATCGTGCGGCCGCGAAGCGCAGGGACCTTCTTGATCGCGCGCTTGTTGACCTCGGAGAACGAGCGCGCCGTGTCGAGGATCTGGGTGATGTCGTCGGCGGTGAGGCTCGTCGTGTCGATCAGGTGTTTGACGGACAGCATCTTGGTTGGCACCTCCTGTGCACTGCTCTACTCGGTCGGCCTGGTCCAGATCTCGACCGAGTTGGTCTCGTCGTACGGGGCAAGGGTCACGCGGACGTCCTCCTCGTGGGAGGAGGGCACGTTCTTGCCCACGTAGTCGGCACGGATGGGAAGCTCGCGGTGGCCGCGGTCGATCATGACGGCGAGCTGCACCGTCTTGGGGCGACCGAGGTCGATGAGGGCGTCGAGCGCGGCGCGGATGGTGCGCCCGGTGTAGAGGACGTCGTCGACGAGGACGATGTCGCGGTCGTCGACGCCAAAGGGGATGTCCGTGCCAAACTCCACGGGGGCGATCTTGCGGCGGACGTCGTCGCGGTAGAAGCTCACGTCGAGCGTGCCCACGGGCGGGCGCGTGCCCTCGATCTTGGCGATCTCGTCGGCGAGCAGGGGCGCCAGCGCGGCGCCGCGGCGGACGATGCCCACGAGGGCCACGTTCTCGGCGCCCTCGTTTCGCTCGATGATCTCGTGAGCGATGCGGGTGAGCGCACGGCTCATGGCCTGCGCGTCCATGATCTGTGCCTTGAGCTGGGCCTGTTCCATGGGACTCCCTTCTCACAAAAAACGCCCTGCCGGCATGCCGGCACGAGCGTGAGAAAGGCATATAAAGCGTCCCAGGGGACCTGACCTTGCTGGCGTCTCGCACCGGCTTAAAGAATCTCCCCTACTGTAGCACGAAGCCGGGGCGCGAGGCGCGAGAAGGACGGGCGGCGCGAGCGCTAGCCGAACTGCTTCTCGTAGGCCTCGATGACCTCGTCGACGGGGCCGTCCATGCGCAGGTGGCCCTTCTCGATCCAGACGGCGCGCTCGCAGATGCGCGCGACCTGCTTCATGGAGTGCGAGACAAAGAGGACCGTGACCTTGCCCGAGTCGATGAAGCGCTTGATGCGCTCCTCGCACTTCTCCTGGAAGAAGACGTCGCCCACCGAGAGGGTCTCGTCGACGATGAGGACGTCGGGCTCGGTCACCGTGGCGATGGCAAAGGCGATGCGCGCGACCATGCCCGAGGAGTAGTTCTTGAGCGGCATGTCCATGAAGTCGGCGAGCTCGGCAAAGTCGATGATCTCCTGGAGGTGCTCGTCGATGAACTCGTTCGAGTAGCCGAGGAGCGCGCCGTTGAGGTAGATGTTCTCGCGGGCGGTGAGCTCGGGGTCAAAGCCCGCACCGAGCTCGATGAGCGGCGCGATGTTGCCGCGGACCGTGATCGAGCCCTCCGAGGGCTCCAGCACGCCCGCGATGCACTTGAGCATCGTGGACTTGCCCGAGCCGTTGGTGCCGACAAGGCCCACGACCTCCCCGCGGCGCACCTTGAAGCTCACGTGGTCGAGGGCACGGAACTCCTTGAAGAAGAGCTCGTGCCTCATGATCTTGATGAAGTACTCCTTGAGGTTGTTGAGCTGCTCGCTCGCGATGTTGAAGATCATCGAGACGTCGTCGACCTCGATGGCGTACGGGGTGGGCGTTTCGGCCATGGGTGCCTGCCTAGATGTAGAGGATGAACTTGTGCTGGGTCTTGCGGAAGACGAGGATGCCCGCGACAAGGGCGAGAAGCGCCCACGCGACGGCGAGGATGAGCACCGTGGAGCCCGGGGTGGCCTGGTACACGATGGCGCAGCGCATCATGTCGATGTAGTTGTACATGGGGTTGGCCTTGACCACGGCCACCACGATCCAGGGCGCGTTGGAGTTGGTGAGCAGGGAGAGGTCCCAGAAGATGGGCGTGAGGTAGGTCCACGCGGTGAGCAGCACGCTCCAGAGGTGGATCATGTCGCGGAAGAAGACCGCGAGCGACCCGATGAGCAGCGAGAGGCCCACGCAGAAGACCATGAGCAGCAGGAGCGCGGGCACCATCCAGACCAGGTGCCAGGTGGGCGCGATCTGGAAGAAGAGCATGACGATCACGACGGCGATGAGCGACAGGGCGAAGTTCACCACGGCCGAGAGGACCTTCTGGACCGGGAACACCCAGCGGTCGACCTTGACCTTCTTGAGCAGCGGCGCCGCGTCGATGATCGAGCGCAGGCCCGTGCTCGTGGCCTCGTTCATGAGGCCAAAGGTGACGTTGCCCACGATGAGGTAGAGCGGGTAGTTCTCAACGTTCGAGCCCCGCAGGAAGTACGAGAAGACGAAGCTCATGACGATCATCATGAGCAGCGGGTTGAGCACGCTCCACACGACGCCAAGAACCGAGCGGCGATAGCGCAGCTTGAAGTCCTTGGTCACGAGCTGCTGAAGGATGAAGCGGTCCTTTTCCAGGCCTGCGGAGACGTGCACCACGCCGCGGCCCCTCGTTGTCCCCTGGCTCAAAGGTTCCCCCTGCCCATATCCGTTCTTTCCCATGGAATCCTATCACAGGGCCCCGAGGGTCATAGAAACCGCAGAGAGCGCCCGACGGGCCGGCCCTGGGGCGCGAGAGGTTCTTCTCGCCTGGCGCGCCCATGGGGGCGCGGGTTCCGCGGATTTTGGGCCCGCCGCGTCCGACAGCATACATTTCTTGCTTTCACTTCATATACTCGCAGGAAAAATCTGTCCGCCGAGCGATTCGTGTATGCTAATCGGCCCTCGGCCGCTCCCGCTGGGGCCGCCCTAGCGGCGAATCTCTGTCAAGAGCCCCTGCCCACGGAACCGCCCCCGTAAAGCCAGGGTGCCCACCGACCGGGGCCGGGCGAGCGCAGTCAGCCCCGGCAGCCGACGCGGACGCCCTCGCGCGGCTCTGCGGGCCAGGGCCGACGCTCGTGCCAATCGTGGGGAATTGTGGGGATGACCCAACGAAAAAGAGGCCGGAGGGTTTATCCCTCCGGCCTCGTCAATTTCTGGCTCCCCGGGTAGGATTCGAACCTACGACACGCTGATTAACAGTCAGCTGCGCTACCACTGCGCCACCGGGGAAGGTGGTGTGCGCGTTGCACAAGAGAAGAGTATACAGATGCCAGAGAAAGACGCAAGCGAGAATCTCAGATTTCTTGGACGAGCTGGCGGAGCGAGCGCTTGCATCCATCGGCGGGCGCGAGCTGAGGCGCTTCTCGGGTGGGCGCAATCATCCCACGAGGCGGTCGTTCCGCCGTCGATCAGGGCCGATTAGCATACACAAATCGCCTAAGGGTCAGTTTTTTCCTGCGGGTATATGAAGTGGAAGCAAGATTTGCATACTATCGGACGCGGTAGGCCAAAAACTGCGGGGCGGGACGCCCCATGGGCGCGCCGGGCGAGAAGAACCCGTCCGCCCCCCACGCAAAAACGGCCGCGGCAGGTGTGCCGCGGCCGTCAGTTGCCGATGCCTGAGACCCTAACAGCCCCTAGTCCTCCATGTAGTCCTTGAGGCGGCCCGAGCGGCTCGGGTGGCGCAGCTTGGCGAGGGTCTTGCTCTCGATCTGGCGGATGCGCTCGCGCGTGACGCCAAACTCGCGCCCGACCTCCTCGAGGGTGCGCGGGTGGCCGTCCTCCAGACCAAAGCGGAACTTGATGACCTTGCGCTCGCGGTCGGCAAGGCCGTCGAGGACCTGGTCGAGCTGCTCGCGCAGCATGGAGTCGGACGCGGCCTCGGGCGGCGCGACGGCGGAGGAGTCCTCGATGAAGTCGCCGAGCTGGGAGTCCTCCTCCTCGCCGATGGGCGTCTCCAGCGAGACGGGTTCCTGGCTGATCTTCTGGATCTCGCGCACGCGGTCCGGGCTCATGCCCATCTCGGCGCCGATCTCCTCGGGGGTGGGGTCGCGGCCGAGATCCTGGAGCAGCTGGCGCTGCACGCGGATGAGCTTGTTGATGGTCTCCACCATGTGGACCGGGATGCGGATGGTGCGGGCCTGGTCGGCGATGGCGCGCGTGATGGCCTGGCGAATCCACCAGGTGGCGTAGGTGGAGAACTTGAAGCCCTTGGTGTAGTCGAACTTCTCGACCGCGCGGATGAGGCCGAGGTTGCCCTCCTGGATGAGGTCGAGGAAGAGCATGCCGCGTCCCACGTAGCGCTTGGCAATGGAGACCACGAGGCGCAGGTTCGCGCTGATGAGCTGCTGCTTGGCGTCAAGGCCCACCTGCTCGATGCGCATGAGGCGGCGCTGCTCGGCGCGCGTGAGGGTGAGCTCGCCGGCCTCAGCGGCCTCGAGCTTCGAGGCGGCCTCGGTGCCCGCCTCGATCTTCATGGCAAGGTGGACCTCCTCGGAGGCGGTGAGAAGGTCGACCTTGCCGATCTCCTTGAGGTACATGCGAACCGGGTCGCCCGTGAGCATGACCGTGGAGGTGTCCTGCCGGCGCGCACGGGCGCGCGAGGAGCGCTTGGGCTTGGCCGCGCGGGCCTTGGGCACCGAGCGCAGGGCCTCCTTCACGGCCTTGGCCTCGGCCACGCTCTCGGAGTCCTCCTCGTCGTCGTCGCCAAACCCCTCGCCCGCAACGTCATCGTCGTCGAAGTCGTCGTCGGAGGCCTCGTCGTCGGCGGAGAAGCCCCCCTCCGGGGCCTCGGACCCGCCCGTCACCTCGACACCCTTGGAACGAATGGCCTCGTAGAGGTCGGAGAGCTCGTCGGAGTCAACGTCAATCTCGCGGATGGCCACCTGGATGTCGTCCTCGGTGACGCTGCCGGCGCCCTTTGCGCCGCGAACGATGTCATCGACGACCTTGGTGAGGTCGTCGGAAAGCTTGATGCCGCTCTTCGTCTTCTTGCTGCCTGCCACGTATCTCCCCTTCGACGCATGAACGCACGAAAGTATACCCGAAAACTACTCCTCAGATACAGAGGAAACCTTGCGCACGAGCTCGTTGACGCGGCGCTGGAGCGCGGTCGCCTCCTCGAAGAGGCGCTCGGAGGCGTCGTCTGAGGCCGGGGCCCCGGAGAGCGCCGCCCTGATCTGGCGGACGCGCCGGCGGCACGAGCAGAGCTCCGCGTTGTCCACGATGAAGTCGAGCTTCTCGTCGTCGGTGAGCTCGCGCTCCCCCATCACGCGGCCGCCCGAGAGGATCCGCGGGGCCTCGGGCACGACCGCCGTCGCGGCGGCGACGACCTCGGACGGGCTCGTGCCCGCCGGCGTTGAGAGCATCGCCCACGCCATCGCCTCGTGGCGCCCGTCGGACCAGGAGAGCCCGGCGATGCGCTCGCCGTAGGCGCGCAGGTCGTCGGGGCGCTGCGCGATGGCCGAGAGCAGCTCGCGCTCGGCCGCGACCTGCATCCGCTCGTCGGCGGAAAGCGCCCGGGGGGCCGGGGCGGCAGCGGTCACGGGCGCGGCGGGCGCCTCGTAGGCCTCAGCCGGCACGTAGTCGTCCGGGACGGCCCCATCCTCCCACGACGGCGCGGGCGCGGGCGCTCCCGTGCCCTTCGGGGTCCCGCTCGGCGCGCGGCGCGCGGGCGGGCGCTCGCCCTCGGCGTCGGGGACCCGCGCCTCGCGGATGGCGCGCTTGGTGTCGCCCACGTCCATGCCCAGGGTGTCGGCAAGGCGCGTGGCGTACTCGTCGAGAAGGACCGAGTGCTTGAGCGGCGCGAGCACCCCGGCCATGTCCTCGAGCGCCCGCACGCGCCGCCCCGGGGCCGAGAGGTCGAGCCCCGCGAGCCGCTTCTCGAAGACGAAGTCCATGAGCGGGCGCGCGGCGTCGAGGATGGGGCGCAGCGCCGCGGGCCCGTGCTCGGCCAGAAACTCCATCGGGTCCTGGCCGTCCGGCAGCACCACGCACATGAGGGCCGCCGAGGTCTTGTCGATGTAGCGGACCGCGCGCTCGGCGGCGCGCTGCCCGGCGGCGTCGCCGTCGAAGAGGCAGACGATGCGGCTCACGCGCTGGCGCTCCATGAGCCGCACGTGGTCGAGGCGAAACGCCGTCCCCAGGGCGGCGACCGCGTTGGTGAGGCCCGCCTCGTGCATGGCGATGACGTCGGTGTAGCCCTCGCAGACGATCGCCTCCCCCGTCGCCGCCATCGTCTCCTTGGCGCGGTCGTAGGCGAAGAGGTGCTTGCCCTTGTTGAAGGCGGCGGTGTCGCGCGTGTTGACGTACTTGGCCACGCCCTCGCGCTTGGCGCCGATGACGCGGCCGCCAAAGGCGATGGTGCGGCCGCGCTCGTCGTGGATGGGAAACATCACGCGGTCGAAGAAGCGGTCGACGGGGCGCCCGGAGCGCTCCTGCGCAAGGTCGGCGGCGACCATCTCCGCGGGCGTGAAGCCCTTTGAGCGCAGGTGCGCCACGAGCTGGCCGTGCCCGGGGGCAAAGCCGAGCCCCCACCGCCGGCAGACGTCAGAGCCAAAGCCGCGCCCCGCGAAGTAGCGGCGCGCCTCGTCCGGGCCCGCGCCGCGGCCGCGCATGAGCATCGTGTGGTAGTACGCCTCGGCCTCCTCGAGCGCCTCCATGAGACGGCTCTTCCTGGGGCCGCGCCGCCCGGAGCGCTCCTCGGAGAGCTCGATCCCAGCGCGGTCCGCAAGATAGCGGATCGCGTCCGGGAACTCGAGGTTCTCGCGCCGCTGCACATAGGAGAAGACGTCGCCGCCGTCCCCGCAGCCAAAGCAGTGCCAGAGGCCCGTGGCGGGGTTCACCTTGAACGAGGGGCTCTTCTCGCCGTGGAAGGGGCAGCAGCCCCAGAACTCCTGGCCCCGCTGGCGCAGCTCCACGGTCTCCGCGACGAGCTGCACGAAGTCGGTGGCCTGGCGGACCCTCTCCTTGTCCTCGTCGGTTATCACGCGCGCCTCCCGGAAAGCTCGACCCCCCGCTCCCCGAGGGTAGCACGCACCCAGGACACGTTGCCGAGCACCACGCGCTCGAGCTCGTCGAGCGAGGGGAACGTCCGCGGCTCGCGGAGCCACCGGACAAAGGCCACGCGCACGACCGCACCGTAGAGGTCGCCCTCGAAGCCGAGCAGCGTCGCCTCGAGGAAGGGCTCGCCCTCCTCGCCCGGCGAGAAGGACCTCGGCTTGCCCACGTTGATGGCCGCCGGGTAGGCGACCTCGCCCACGTGGTCGGTGCCGAGGGCGCTGCCCACGACGACGAACCCCGCGTAGACGCCCTCGGCGGGAAGGCACGCGCCCACGTCCACGCGCACGTTCGCCGTGGGGAAGCCAAAGCCCGTTCCCTCGCCGCGCCCGTGCTCGACCGTGCCCGCGACAAAGTGGCAGCGGCCCATGAGCGCAGACGCCTCCTCGACGCTCCCCCGCCCGATGAGGCCGCGGATGCGCGTGGCGGTGATGGGGGCCCCGCCCTCGCTCGCAAGCGGCACGCCGATGACGTCGAAGCCGTCCGCCCGGCCGAGCTCGCGCAGGGCGGGGACGGTGCCCGCCCCCCGGGCGCCCAGGCGAAAGTCCTCGCCCACCACGATGGCACGGACGTCGAGCAGGGAGCCCAGGCCCTCGCGCACGAAGCGCTCGTACGGCGCGGCCGCGAGCTCGGGGGTGAACGAGAAGACGAGAAGGGCGTCCGCCCCGGAGTCGATGAGGGCGTACTCGCGGTCGTCGGCGGAGAGCAGCTCGTCGGGAGCGGCGTCCGGCGAGAGGACGCGCGCGGGGTCGGGCGAGAAGGTCACGACGGCAAGGCGGCAGCCCCGGCGCCCGGCCTCGGCGCGGGCTCGGGCGAGAAGGGCCCGGTGCCCGCGGTGCAGCCCGTCGAAGGCGCCGATGGCGCAGACGAAGCGCCGGTCCTCGCCGAGCGCGCGCTTCTCCGAGAGGAGCGGGTCGCGGACGGGCTCGGGGGCCTCCCCCACGGCCACGGTGGAGAACGGCGCGCGGTAGGGCACGTCGAGCAGGCACTCGACGGCCCCGTCGAGCAGGCGCATGCCAAAGCCGCCGCGATACGCGCGGCCCGCGGGGACGCAGGCGCGCACGAGCGCGCGGGCGCCGCGCTCGTCGAGCGGCGACTCGGGAGAGAGCGAGCGGGCGTCGATGGGCACGCGCACGCCCTCGACGGCCTGCGGGAAGTTGGTCTCGCAGACGAGGTGGCGCCCGTCGCGGCGCCAGATGCCGGCCAGGCCGCCGCCCAGGGTGAGCGCCACGCGCTCGCCGGGGGCGGGGGCGCGCACCACGCAGTCGTCACGAACCTCGCCAAGCGAGATCCTGCGCCCGTTCATGACGTCAACGACCTCATCGAGCGAGAGGGCGCGCTCGGGAAGGCCCAGAACGCTGACCGGGTCGAGGCAGCGCTCGTGGACAAGCTCGGCACCGCGGGCCTCGAGCTCCTCGAGGGTCACGCAGTCGGCGAGCGCCACGGGGCCGGAGAAGGTGCGCCTGAGGGCCGAGACGTGCGCGCAGCAGCCCAGGCGGCGCCCGAGGTCGCGCGCGAGGCTGCGCACGTAGGTGCCCTTGGAGACGTCGAGCGAGAGCTCCCAGCTCCTGGCCGTGGCGTCAACGCCGAGGAGGCGCGCGTCATACACGCGGATGCGCCGGGCGGCGAGCTCGAGCTCCTCCCCCGCCCGGGCGGCGTCGTAGGCGCGCCGGCCGCCCACCGAGACGGCGGAGAAGGCCGGGGGCACCTGGTCCTGCTCGCCCGCGAGGCTCGAGACCTCGAGCTTGGCGACCATGGGGTCGAGCAGCTCGCCCGGCACCTCGGCCGTGCGCGTGATGTCGCCCTCGGTGTCGTCCGTGGTGGTCTCGGACCCGAGCTGGAAGGTCGCGTCGTAGCCCTTGCGGTCGAGCGTGAGCAGGCCCAGGAGCTTGGTGGCCTGGCCGATGCCCACCACGAGCACGCCGGTGGCGGCCGGGTCGAGCGTGCCGGCATGGCCCACGCGCTTCTCGCCGACCGCGCGGCGGACGCGGGAGACGACGTCGTGGCTCGTCATGCCGGCGGGCTTGTCGATGGCGATGAGCGCGGAGAAGGCGCTCGGACGGCGGGCCAACGTCAGCCCTCCGCGGAGCGTGCAAAGGTGCCTGTCCCCTTTGCACATGCGTAGAGGGCGCGGAGCTTGGGCAGGACGACCGAGAGGGCCTCGTCGATGTCCCCCTCGACGGTGAAGCCGGCCGCGGCGGGGTGCCCGCCGCCGCCCATCTCGCGGGCGATCCCCGAGATGTCGCGGTCCGTCTTGGCGCGGAGGTTGCCGCGCACCCGGCCGCCGGGGACCTCCTTGAGGAAGAGGGCGACCTCGGTGCCCTCGACCACGCGGACGAGGTCGACGAGCCCGTCGCACTCCGCCACGGGCACGCCCGCGGCGGCAAGGTCGGCGGCCGTGGCGTAGCTGTAGGCGATCTTTCCCTGCTCGAACGTGGTGATGCGGCTCATGACCGTCGCGCAGAGGTGCACGTAGGAGAGCCGGTCGCTCTGGTAGACGTTGAGCGCCACGTCGGCGGGCGACGCGCCGGAGTCGACGAGCATGCTCGCCACGCGGAAGGCCTCGCCGTTGGCGTTCTGGTACTGGAAGCGCCCCGTGTCGGTGACGAGGGCGCAGAGGAGGCACTGGGCCATCGTGGGCGTGAGCGCGCCCGCGACGCGCTGGGCGAACTCCGCCACGATCACGCCCGCGGCGGCCGCGTCCGTGCGCACCACGCCGGCGTCCCAGAAGGGCTCCGCGCCGGGGTGGTGGTCGATCACGGCGCTGCGGCGGGCGCGCTCGAGCACGGCGCGCGCGTCGGCGAGCCGCCCGGGCTGCGAGAGGTCGACGCAGATGAAGAGGTCTGGCGAGGCGCCGTAGGCGCAGGCGCGGACGAGCCGCTCGGAGCCCGGGAGGAAGGCGTAGGTGCGCGGGACGACGTCGTCGTCGGCCAGCAGCGCCGCCACCTCCTTGCCGGGCCAGGTGCGCTCGATCAGCTCGACGAGCGCGAGCTGGGAGCCGAGCGCGTCGCCGTCCGGCGAGGTGTGGGCGCAGACCGCGATGGTCTGCGCCCCCTCGATGAGGCGACGGATGGCGTCGAACTGCTCGTCCTGCGCCTTCCTTTCGCAAGATCGGTCCACGCGAGCGCCTCCCTACTCCGCGTCGTCGGGCGCGCCCGGGGCGCCCGCCCGCCCGTCGGCGTTGACGGGATAGCCGAACTCGTCCTTCTCGACCGCGATCGTGGGCGGCACGACCTCGAGGGCGCGGGCGATGCGCTCGGCCTCGTCGGTCGTGGTGTCGATGCGGAAGTCGAGCTCGGGCGTCACGCGCCAGCCGAGCGCCCGCCCCAGAAGCGAGCGGATGCGCCCGCGGGCGCGGCCGAGGGCGGCCGTGACCTCGTCGTAGCGGTCCGCGTCGCAGGTCACGAAGGCGCGCAGCAGCGACTTGTCCACCGAGACCTCCACGCCCGTGACGGTCACGAGCGCGAGGTCGGGGTCGGACACCTCGAAGAGCAGGATGTTCGCGAGCTTCTCGCGCGCGATCGCGTTGGTCCTTCTCGAGTACTGGTTCTGCTTCATCTGCGCCCCCGCTACTCCGTGCGCGCGACCTGGTCGATGCGGTAGCCCTCGATCTGGTCGCCGGGCTTGACGTCCTGGAAGTTCTCGAGGCCGATGCCGCACTCGAAGCCCGCCTTGACGCTCTTGACGTCGTCCTTGTAGCGGCGCAGCGAGGCGATCTTGCCCTCGTAGACGACGATGCCGTCGCGCACGAGGCGGACGCGGTCGTCGCGGGAGAGCTCGCCCTCGGAGACCATGCAGCCCGCGGCGATGCCGACCTTGGGCACCTTGAAGGTGTCGCGGACCTCGGCCGTGCCGGTCTGGACCTCGACCTCGGTGGGCTTGAGCATGCCGATGCGCGCGGCGTCGATCTCCTCGATCGCCTTGTAGATGACGCTGTAGGTGCGGATCTCCACGCCGTCGCGCTCGGCCGCGGCACGGGCCTTGGCCTCCGGGCGCACGCCAAAGCCGATGATGATGGCGTTGGAGGCGTCCGCGAGGACGACGTCGGTCTCGGTGATGGCGCCGACGGCGGAGTGGATCGTGTTGATGCGGACCTCGGACTGGTCCATCTTGTCGAGGGAGTCCTGGAGCGCCTCGATCGAGCCCTGGACGTCGGCCTTGATGATGAGGTTGAGCTCCTTGACCTCGGCGTCGGCCATGGTGTCGAAGAGGTTCTCCAGCGTGACGTGCTTCACGCGGTTCTGCTCCTCGATGCGGGCCTTGAGGGCGCGCTGGTCGGCGAGGTCGCGGGCGTCGCGGTCGTCCTGGAAGACGCGGAACTCGTCGCCGGCCATGGGCACGCTCTGCAGGCCCAAGATCTCCACGGCGTCCGAGGGGCCGGCCTCGGTGACGGAGTTGCCCTTGGGGTCGAGCATCGCGCGGACGCGGCCGTAGGAGAGGCCCGCCACGAGGGCGTCGCCGATGCGCAGGGTGCCGCGGGTGACGAGCACCGTGGCGACCGAGCCGCGGCCGCGGTCGAGCTTGGCCTCGAGGACGTTGCCGGAGGCGAAGGTGTCGGGGTTGGCCTTGAGCTCGAGGACGTCGGCCTGGAGCAGGACGGTCTCCAGCAGCTCGTCGATGCCGATCTTCTGCTTGGCGGAGATGTTGACGAACATGTTCTGCCCGCCCCACTCCTCGGGGATGACGCCGTACTCGGTGAGCTCCTGGCGCACCTTGTCGGGGTTCGCGCCGGGCTTGTCGATCTTGTTGACCGCGACGATGATCGGGACGCCGGCGGCCTTGGCGTGGTTGATCGACTCCACGGTCTGGGGCATGACGCCGTCGTCGGCCGCGACGATCAGGATGACGATGTCGGTCACCTTGGCGCCGCGGGCGCGCATGGCCGTGAAGGTCTCGTGGCCCGGGGTGTCGATGAAGGTGATGGTGCGGTCGCCGACCTTGACCTGGGAGGCGCCGATGGCCTGCGTGATGCCGCCGGCCTCGCCCTCGGCCACGCCCGTGTGGCGGATGGCGTCCAGAAGCGAGGTCTTGCCGTGGTCGACGTGACCCATGACGGTGACCACCGGCGGGCGGGGCTTGAGGTCCTTGGGGTCGTCGTAGAACGTGAAGGAGTTCTCCTCCTCCTTGGTCATGACCTTGACGTCGCGACCGAGGTCGTCGGCCACGAGCTCGATGAGCTCGTCGGACATGGACTCGGTGAGCGTGAGCGGGGTGCCCAGCAGGAAGAGGCGCTTGATGATGTCGTTGGCGGGCACGCCGAGAAGGTCGGCGAGCTCGGAGACCGTGGAGCCCTGCGGCACCTTCACGGTGTCGAGCTGCGAGAGGTCCTGGTCGTTGGCGAGCGCCTCCTCGATGCGGTGCTCCATCGCCGCCTCTGCGGCCTGCTTCTGGCGACGCTCCTTGCGGCGCTTGCGGCGGCCGGTGGACTCGCGCGAGGCCTCCTCGACGGCGACGCGCGCCTCCTCGAGCACGCGGCTCCTGTTGTAGGCCTCGGCCTCGCGGGCCATGCGGCTGTAGCGGTCCTCGCCGCCGTCCTCGCCGCGACGGCCCTTCTTGCCGCGACGGCGGCCGTTGGCGTCGCCGGACGGGGCGCTGGCGGGAGCGGGGGCCGCCTCGGGGCGCTTGGCGCCGCCGCGCGGGCCCTCGGCGCGCTTGGCGCCACGGCCCTGGCCGGCGGCCTTCTTCTGGGCGGCCTCCTCGGCCTGCTGCTTCAGGATCTGCTCCTGCTGGGCGATCTGGTCGAGGAGCGAGGTGAAGGAGGGCACGCTCTTGGGCGCGTTGTCGCGCACGCGGTTCTTCTCGGCCTCCTCGCGGGCCTTGCGCTCGGCCTCGGCCTTGGCCTCCTCGCGCGCCTTGCGCTCGGCCTCGGCGGCGGCGCGGCGGCGCTCCTCCTCGGCGCGCTCGCGCTCGCGGCGCTCCTCGGCGGCGATGCGCTCGGCCTCGGCCTTCTCGGCGGCGATGCGGGCCTCCTCGGCGCGGGCCTCCTCCTCGGCGCGCTTGGCGGCCTCGATCTCGGCGGCGCGGGCCTCGAGGATCGGCTTGAGCTTCTTGCGGACCATGGAGACGTAGGCGTCCTCGAGCGTCGAGGACGCGGACTTGGCCGGGATCTTCATGTCCTGAAGGTGGCCGAGCATCTCCTTGCTCGACATCCCGTATTCC
This sequence comes from Olsenella sp. An290, assembly GCF_002159535.1. Taxonomy (GTDB): domain Bacteria; phylum Actinomycetota; class Coriobacteriia; order Coriobacteriales; family Atopobiaceae; genus Thermophilibacter. The sequence goes on from NZ_NFIU01000002.1 coordinate 117,223, forward strand.
TTAGCGAGGTCATGTACGCGCGTCTTTGCCATGTGACCTACCTTCCCAAACGTTCGTGCGCGGGCGGCGAGCCCGGATCAGCTTCTTGACGTTCCCCTAGATGAGCGAGTCGGGGTCGGAGGACACCTCCGCGCTCGCGACGGCCTCGTGGACGCCGCAGTAGCGCGAGCCGGGGCGCGCCATGTTGCGGCACTGGATGCCGTTGGCCCCCACGTACTCGCAGCGGTGCGCCTCGCCGTCGTCGACGAGGTCGTCCTCGACGGCGCGCGGCAGGTCGCGCAGGACACCGGCCGCGAGCGACTCGTTCTTGATGTCGATGTGCAGGCCCGTGAGGCGGGCGGCGAGGCGGGCGTTCTGCCCCTCCTTGCCGATGGCCAGGGAGAGCTGGTCGTCCGGCACGATGACGGTGGCGTAGTTGCTCTCCTCGTCGACGATCACGCGGGAGACGCGGGCCGGGGAGAGGGCGGCGGCCACGCGGCGGGCGGGGTCGTCGCTCCACAGGACCACGTCGACGCGCTCGCCGCGGAGCTCGGAGACCACGGTGCGCACGCGGCTGCCCTTGGGGCCGACGCAGGCGCCCACCGGGTCGAGGCGGTCGTCGTTGGAGGAGACGGCCACCTTGGAGCGCACGCCCGGCTCGCGGGCCACGCTGCGGACCTCGACGACCCCGTCGTAGACCTCGGGGACCTCGAGCTCGAAGAGGCGGCGGAGCAGGTCGGGGTGGGTGCGGGACACCACGATGGGCGGGCGCTGGCGCTCGCCGCGAACCACGGGCTGCGTGGAGTTGGGATCGCGCACGTCGATGATGATGGCGCGGAGGCGCTGGTTGTGCGCGTAGCGCTCGCCGGCCGGGCGCTCGTTGCGCTCGTCGGGGAAGCGGCGCTGGTCAAAGTGCGGAAGCTCCGCCTCGACGCCCTCGCGGATCTTGATGATCGTGAAGTCGGGCGTGGTCTGCAGGACCGTGCCGGTGATGATGTCGCCGACGCGCTGCGAGAACTCCTCGTAGATCTGGACGCGCGCGGCGTTGCGCACGATGGCCTTGATCTCGGCCTTGGCGTGCTGGGCGGCGATGCGGCTCGTGTCGGCCGGGGTCACGTCGACCTCGTCGAACTCGGTGTACTCGCCGGTCTCCGGGTCCTCCTCGCCCTTCGGGACGAGCTCGTAGACGTAGACGTGACCGGTCTGGCGGTCGATGGTGACGCGCGCGCCGAAGGGCAGGTGCAGCACGTCGGTGTAGCTCTTGGCGAGCGACTGCTCGAGGCGGTCGATCAGGTAGAGCTGGTCGATGTGCTTCTCCTGGCAGAGCAGCTCGAGGGCTTCCATCATCTGAGAGGCCATGGTGACTCCTTACTTCTTCGAGCCCGAGGCGGAAAAGTCGGGCTTGATCGTGCACTTCCTGATGTCGTCGAAGGAGAGCTCCACGCGCTCGCCGTCGCACTCGAGCGCGACGGTGGGGCCCTCGATGCCCAGAAGGACGCCGGTGTAGCGGCGCCTCCCCTCGCCCGGGGCAAGGCTCACGGCGACCGTGGACCCGGCGAAGCGCTCGAAGTCGCGGGGGCGGCGCAGCGGGCGCGCCATGCCCGGGGAAGAAACCTCGAGCGTGAAGCTCGAGGGAATGGGGTCGAGCTCGTCGAGCGCGGCCGAGATCCACTCCGTCTCCGCGGTCACCTCGTCGAGGGAGATCGTCGGCGCGGACTCGTCCGCGTGGTCGATCCTCACGCGCACGCACGGCGCCTTGCTCGCGCCGACCACCTCGACGTCGACGACGTCGATGCCGCGCTCGGCGGCGGTGGGCTCGAGGGCGTCGATGATCTCCTGCTCGAGGCCAAGCTTCTTCATGGACCCTCCTCACCTGCATACAGAAAGGAAGCGGGGCGAGAAGATCCACCCCACTTCCTACGATTACAGCTTCGAATACGCAGCTAGTCTACGGTGTTTCTCGTCCCGCGTCAACCGCAGCTCCACGATATGCCCACAAGCCAGCGTTCTTCTCGCCCGCGCGCGAGGGCCGAGACGCAGGAGGCCCGCCGATGTTCCGGAGAGAAGTTCCACGAAGTGCACTTCTCGAAGGAACATCGGCGGGCCTCCCCCATTGCGTGAGGACCTACACCGCCACGATGTTGACCAGCCGGCCCTTGATGACGATGACCTTCTTGATCTCCTTGCCGGCGAGCTGCTCGGCCACGGCGGCCTTGGCGGCCTCGGCGACCTCGTCGTCGGTGGCGTCGGCGGCAACCGTGACGTGGCCGCGCACCTTGCCCTTGATCTGGACGGCAAGCTCGACCTCGTCGGCCTTGGCCGCGGCCTCGTCAAACTCGGGCCAGGCCGCGTTGTAGACCGAGCCCTCCTGGCCCAGGGCGCCGTGCCAGAGCTCCTCGGCCCAGTGCGGGCAGATCGGCGCGAGCATGGTCACGATCGCGTGCGCCACGGCAAAGCAGAGCGCCGGGTCGCGGCGCTCGGGCGCCACGTCGTTCACGTACTTGGACGCCGCGTTGGTGATCTCCATGACGGCGGAGATGGCGGTGTTGAACTGGCCGCGGTCGAAGTCGGTGGTGCACTTGATGCCCATGCCGTTGAGCGTGCGCCAGAGCTCCTTGCCCGCCGCGTCGAGGGTGCCCGCGCTCACGGCGCCGGCGGCCGCGCCCTGGGAGAGCAGCCAGACGACGCGCCACGCGCGCTTGATGAAGCGGTTGGCGCCGGCGACGGCCTCCTCGTCCCAGTTGAAGTCCTTCTCGGGCGGGGCGATGAAGAGGATGGCCAGGCGCATGGTGTCCGCGCCGTAGGGCTCAATCACCGAGGACGGCGGCACGACGTTGCCCTTGGACTTGGACATGGTGTCGCCGTTGGCGTCCTTGACCATGCCCTGGCAGAGCAGGTTCTCAAAGGGCTCGTCGATGCCGATCATGCCGAGGTCGCGCAGGACCTTGGTGAAGAAGCGGCTGTAGAGCAGGTGCAGGATGGCGTGCTCGATGCCGCCGATGTAGTTGTCCACCGGCATCCAGCGGTCCACCGCCTCGCGCGAGAAGGGCAGCTGATCGTTGTGCGGGTCGCAGTAGCGCAGGTAGTACCAGCTGGAGCACGTGAAGGTGTCCATGGTGTCGGTGATGCGCTTGGCGGGGCGGCCGCACTTGGGGCAGGTGGTCTCGTAGAACGGCGCGTACTCGGCGAGCGTCTCGCCGGCACCGAGGTCCAGGTTGTCCGGCAGGCGCACCGGCAGGTCCTCGTAGGGCACCGGCACGTCGCCGCAGCAGTCGCAGTGGATCATCGGGATGGGGTTGCCCCAGTAGCGCTGGCGGCTGATCAGCCAGTCGCGCAGGCGGAACTGCACCGTCTTGCGGCCGAGGCCCTGCTCGCCGAGCCAGTCGATGATGGCGTCCACGGCCTCGGAGTGCTTGCCGCCCTTCATGCCGGTGAACGGGCCGGACTGCACGAGGTAGCCCTCGGCCTCCATGGCGTGGTCCCAGTCCACCGAGGTCACGCGGAGCTCGCGCTCGTCCTTGAGCTCGTCGTAGAGCGGGTCGTCCTTCTCGCAGATGATCGGGGCGATCTCAAGGCCGTACTTCTTGGCGAAGTCGAAGTCGCGCTGGTCGCCGCAGGGCACGCCCATGACGGCGCCGGTGCCGTAGTCCATGAGGACGTAGTCGGCGACCCAGATGGGCGCGGGGCGGCCGTTCACCGGGTTGATGACGTAGCGGCCCGTGAAGACGCCGTGCTTCTCGCGCTCGGAGCCCTGGCGGTCGACCGAGGAGACCTTCTCCGCGGCCGCCTTGAGCTCGAGGAAGGCCCCCTCGTGCTCCGTGCCGGCCACGAGCTCCGCGGCAAGGGGGCTCTCGGGCGGCAGCAGGAAGAAGGAGACGCCGAAGAGCGTGTCCGGGCGCGTGGTGAAGACGGTGATCTTGGTGTCGGTGGGGGTCACGCCGTCCTTGTCGGCCAGCGCGAAGTCGATCTCGGCGCCCTCGGAGCGGCCGATCCAGTTGGCCTGCATCGCGCGGACGCGCTCGGGCCACTTGCCCTCGAGCTTCCCCAGGTCGTCCAGGAGCTCCTGAGCGTAGTCGGTGATCTTGAAGTACCACTGGGAGAGCGGGCGCTTCTCGGGCACGGAGCCGCAGCGCCAGCACTTACCGTCCACGACCTGCTCGTTGGCAAGGACGGTCTGGCAGCCGGGGCACCAGTTCACCGGCGAGCTGTCTCGGTAGACGAGGCCCTTCTCCCACATCTTGAGGAAGATCCACTGGCCCCACTTGTAGTACTCGGGGTCGCAGGTGTTGAACATGCGGTCGTAGTCGTAGGAGAAGCCCATGCGGCGCATGGTCTTGGTGGCCTGCGCGATGTTCTGGTGCGTCCAGACGCTCGCCTGCGTGTTGTGCTTGATGGCGGCGTTCTCCGCGGGCAGGCCAAAGGCGTCGTAGCCCATCGGGTGCAGCACGTCGAAGCCGCGCATGCGCGCCTGGCGGGCCATGGCGTCACCGATCGTGTAGTTGCGTGCGTGGCCCATGTGCAGGTCGCCCGAGGGGTACGGGAACATCTCGAGCACGTACTTCTTGGGCTTGGCGGGGTCCTCCTCGGTCTTGTAGAGGTCCTCGGCGTCCCAGGTCGCCTGCCACTTGGTCTCGATGGCCTCGGCGTCGTAGGCCGGGACCTCGAAGTTCTTCTCGGCGTCGCTCATCTGCGTGACTCCTTCTCCTGCGATGGCCAACCGCTTGATTGTAGCAGGACAGGCGCGCCGGGCGAGAAGAACCTCGTGGCGACGGCGGGTCCGGCTCGCTCGAAGTCACGCTTCGGCGGCCAAGGCGTTACTTTGAGCGAGCTTTCTTGCTTGGCTCACTCGAAGTCACGCTTTGTGCCCGGAATGCGTGAGTTCTGCTGAGTTTTCTTTCTTTGCTCACTCAAAGTCACACTTTGCGCGGGCAAGGCGTTACTTTGAGTGAGCTTTCACGCGCAGCTCACGAAAGCTCACGCTTCGACGGCCGGACGTGACTTTTAGCGAGCTTGCGCGCGCGGCTCACTCGAACTCACGCTTCAGACGATCAGAACGTGACTTCGGACGTGCTTTCTTGCGTAACTCACTCGAACTCACGCTTTGCGCTCGGAAAGCGTGAGTTATGGTGAGTTTTCTTTCTCGACTCGTTAAGACTCACTCAAAGTCACGCTTTGCCAGTCAGAGTGTGACTTTGAGTGAGCTTTCTCGCACAGCTCACGAAAGCTCACGCTTTGAGCAGCGAAAGCGTGAGTTTGAGTGAGTCGTCTCCCCCGGCCCGCACAAAGTCACGCCCCGGGCGAGAAGAACCTGCGCAAGAAAGGCCTCCCGGGCGCTCCGAAGAGACGCCCGGGAGGCCGGGAGGCTGAGACCGCCTCGAGTTATTCTCGCCAGAAGCTGACGAATGCGGCTAGCGATAGCTCACGGAGTGCTGCGAGTCCTTGACCACGACGTCGTGCGCGCCGCCCTCGACGATCGAGGTCGAGCTCACGAGCGTGAGGCGCGCCTTCTCCTGCAGCTCCTTGATCGTGAGCGCGCCGCAGTTGCACATCGTGGACTTGATCTTGTAGATCGTCTGGCCCACGCCCTCCTTGAGGGAGCCCGCGTAGGGCACGTAGGAGTCAACGCCCTCGACAAAGCCCAGCTTGGAGGCGCCGCCCTGGTCGTAGCGCTGCCAGTTGCGGGCGCGCGCGGAGCCCTCGCCCCAGTACTCCTTCATGTACTGGCCGTTGACGTTGACGCGCTCGGTGGGGCTCTCGTCGAAGCGGGCGAAGTAGCGGCCGAGCATCATGAAGTCGGCGCCCATGGCAAGGGCGAGCGTCATGTGGTAGTCGTAGACGATGCCGCCGTCTGAGCAGACGGGCACGTAGACGCCGGTCTCCTCGAAGTACTTGTCGCGCGCGCGGCAGACGTCGATGACCGCCGAGGCCTGGCCGCGGCCGATGCCCTTGGTCTCGCGCGTGATGCAGATCGAGCCGCCGCCGATGCCCACCTTCACGAAGTCGGCGCCCGCGTCGGCGAGGAACCGGAAGCCGTCCTCGTCCACGACGTTGCCGGCGCCCACCTTGACGGAGTCGCCGTAGTTGGCGCGCACCCACTCGAGCGTGCGCTTCTGCCACTCGGAGAAGCCCTCGGAGGAGTCGATGCAGAGCACGTCGGCGCCGGCCTCCACGAGCAGCGGCACGCGCTCGGCGTAGTCGCGCGTGTTGATGCCCGCGCCCACCATGTAGCGCTTGTTGGCGTCCAAGAGCTCGTTGGGGTTGGACTTGTGCTGGTCGTAGTCCTTGCGGAAGACGATGCCCACCAGGTGGTCGTTCTCGTCCACCACGGGAAGGGCGTTGAGCTTGTTGTCCCAGATGACGTCGTTGGCGCGCTTGAGCGTGATGTCCTTGTCGCCCACGATGAGCTTCTCGCGCGGCGTCATGAAGTCGCGGACCTTCTTCTGGTGGTCGTCGCGGGAGGGGCGATAGTCGCGGGAGGTCACGATGCCAAGGAGCCTGCCGCGGGAGGAGCCGTCGTCGGTGACGGGCATGGTGGAGTGGCCGGTGTGCTCCTTGAGAGCCATGACCTGCTCCATCGTCATGTCGGGCGTGAGGGTGGAGTCGGACTCCACGAAGCCGGCCTTGTGGTCCTTGACGGCCTTGACCATGGCCGCCTCCTGCTCGGGCGTCTGGTTGCCGTAGATGAAGGCCAGGCCGCCCTCGGTGGCCAGGGCGACGCCCATGCGCGCGCCGGAGACCGACTGCATGATGGCCGAGACCATGGGGATGTTGAGGCTGATGGCAGGCTCCTCGCCGCGGCGGAACTTCACGAGCGGCGTCCTGAGCGACACGTTGTCGGGGATGTTCTCCGCCGAGGAGTAGCCGGGGACGAGCAGATACTCGGAAAAGGTGTGGGACTCCCCCTCGAAGAACGTTGCCATGCGATGGCTCCTCTCCCCGCCTGAGCGGTGTCGTCTGAGTTCACGCCATTGTAACATCCGCTCACGGGTTTTTCAGGGGCCGTTTGCCGAGAAGTGCCAGCGTGCGACAAGGACACACGGGAGGGGTGCGACCCGTATACTTGACGTGTGGAGAGGGGGCTCATGGAAGGCGCGCGCGTTGCCGCGGCGGTGCGGCAGATCGTGGACGAGACGGGCAGGCGCGAGCCGCGGGCGGGGCGCAACGTCCTCATGCTCGCGTGGCTCGAGGGCGAGCTGGACGGGCTGCCGCCCAACCCCGGCGACTTCGACATCATCTCGGCGGCCGTGCCGCTCGGCAGGCTCACCGGAGAGCGCGAGGAGGGGGATGCCTGCGGGAAGGTGTTTCTCGCCCTCTACTTCAGGACCAAGCAGTTCGTGCAGAGCCTCATGCCCATCGCGGACGAGGGATCGCCGCTCTTTCGCATGCTCACCACCTCCGCCACGAAGCGCCACCCCGTGCGCCGCGTCAGCACGCCCGACCCCGACAGCGAGCTCATGGCCGACCTCTTTGCCGCCGCGGCGGTGACGTACGTGGAGCGGCGCGACGGCTGGGAGCAGGTGGTCGAGGCGCTCGGCGTCGCCATCACGGCCCTGGTCTCCCCCGTCGTCCCCGAGGAGGGGCCCAAGGGGGCCGACGAGGTGCTCGCCGTGATCTTGCAGGACATCGCCGCGCGTCCGGAGAGCGCGAGCCTCAAGGACCTGGCGCGGCGCTACTCCTACAGCACCACCTACCTCTCCGAGCTCATCCACGAGCGCTGCGGCATGACGTTCACGGAGCTCGTGACCAAGCAGCGCATGGAGCGCGCGGCCATGCTACTGCGCGCGACGAGCCTCCCGGTGCGCGAGGTGGCGCGGCAGGTGGGCTACGCCGGGACGAGCAACTTCTACCGGGCGTTTCGGGCGCAGTTTGGGTGCGGGCCGGCCGAGTGGCGGGAGGCGGCGCGAAATTAATCCGCCCTGGCGGCCCGTCGGCTCATGATCAACTGGGCTTTTCCAAAAAATCGGAGCCACAGGGCGGATTAATTTGGGGCGCTCGGCCGAGCGGCGGGCGGGGGACGCGCGAGGGTTCCTGGCCCCCAAGCGGCCCCCAAGCCGGCACTCATGAGTGCCGGCGGGGAGTGCGGGCCGATTCGAGAAGGATGGGCGTGACGCGCCTACTTGACGCGCGCCAGGCGCCCGTCGCGGATCTCGTAGATGCGGTCCGCCGCGGCGTCGAGCTCGCCCGAGTGCATGATGGCCACAACGGTCCTGCGCCGCCTGAGCCCCGCGAGGTAGTCGCAGAGCCGCGCGGACGTGGCCGCGTCCAGGTTCGTGAGCGGCTCGTCCAGGAGCACGACCGGCTCCGGGCGCGAGAGGGCGCGCAGGAGCCCCAGCTTCTGCCGCTCGCCGAGCGAGAGGTTGAGCGGCTGGTCCGTGATGGCGCGCCCGGGCAGGTCGCCCAGGTCGAGCATCTCAGCGACCTCCGGGTCCGCCGCGGCGCCGAGGAGGTTGTCCTCGAGCGTGCCGGACACGACCGGCACCGGGTAGGTGAGATAGGCCGCGTCGAGCGCCCCGGGTGCAAGGGCGGCCCCGCCGTCGAGGTCGGCCGGGTCGGAGAGGCCGCGCAGGAAGTCCAGCAGGCGCGACTTGCCCGTGCCGTTGGCGCCCTTGATCACGACGAGCTCGCCGGGACGCACCTCGAGCTCCCCCGCGAAGAGGCGCTTGCCCTCCTCGCCGCGCTCGGGCGTGGCCCAGAGGGTCCCGTCGACGCGCGCCACGGGACCCGCGTCGGCGCGCGCCGCGAGCGTCCCGAAGCCGGAGGGCTCCTCGGCCTCCCCCGCGTGCTCGCGCAGCAGGACGAGGTTCGGTCGGCTGGCAACGTAGAAGCTCACGAACGAGCAGAGGTCCGCCATGGGCGACTGCAGCAGCGAGAAGAGCTGCCATGCCGCGACGACCGCCCCGAGCGTGATCTGTCCCGCGGCCCAAAGCGCCACGCACACGGCGAGCGCCGCGACCTGGAGCGCCGGCGACACGGCGGCGGGAAGCGTCGTCTGCGCGGTGTCGGAGAGGCGGTACCGGCGGAGAAACGCGCGGTACGCGTCCGTGCTCTTTGCAAAGCGCCGCTCGTAGAACCCCTCGGCACCCGCCGCGTTGGCGACGCGCTTCTCCTCCACGAGCCGGCGGACCTCCTCCTGCCAGGCCTCGCTCGCGGGCATCATCTCCATGAGCAGGCGCCCGGCGGAGTGCATGGGGCCCCAGTTGACCGCAAAGTACACGGCCAAGCCACAGAGAAAGACCGGCACGAGCAGGACGTCGATCGCCGCGGCGCAGCCCAGCAGCGCCACGACCGCGATCGCGCAGCCCACCACGTTCACGCTCAGGTAGACGGACATCGAGCCGTAGCCAAACGCCGCGGCGTTGACCACGTTGAGGAAGTGCCCGGCGTCGTGGCGCTCGAAGGCGCGCTGCGGCATGGCCAGCAGCTGGTCGATTGCCTCGTCCGAGGCGTCCACCTCCGCGCGGAGGTTGGCCTTGAGCGGCAGCCAGTCGTCAAGGGCGAACTTCGCGAGCGCGGCCGCAAGCGACACCACGAGAAACGCCCCCAGCCGCCCCGCCGTCTCCCGGGGCGCAGGCGCGCCCGACGCCAGCCCGTCCACGATCGCGCCCAGCAGGTACGCCGCACCAGCCGACAGCACGGTCCCGGACGCCACGCCGAGCGCCAGCGCGAGGTTGCGCGCGCTCGGCCTGAAGAGGGGGTAGGCCCTCTCTTTCGATGCTCTTCTCGCCATGCCCTTCTCCTTCCACGAGGCTGGAACCATCGTAGGAACGAGAAGGACGCCGAAGGCCAGAAACGCGACACCGCCGAAGGAGCATCACCCGCAACCCGAAGATCCGGCGCACTCCCGTTGTCGGGCAAAAGGGGACGTGTTTTCTCGCTCAGAGTTTTTGGGACAGGCCTGCCCGCGTAAGCGCGGAGCAGGCCTGTCCCAAAAACTCTGAGCGAGAAAACACGTCCCCTTTTGCCTACGCGTCGCCCACGACCTCGTCAACGTTGACGGCGATGTCGTGCTTGGTGGGGACCCACTCGACCTTCTTGAAGAGGGCGGCCACCGTGATGGGGATGTAGGTCATCATGAAGAGGGGGAACGTGAAGAGGTTCGTGAAGATCCGCCACTTCTTCTTGGCGTGGATGTGGCTACGCTCGGAGATCGTCGTGATCACGGCCAGGATGAAGAAGACGATGTACATGGAGGCAAAGGTCATCACGAGCGAGCCCACGCACATGGAGAGCTCAGCGTCGGTGGCGATGAAGCCGTGGCTGAGCGAGCCCACAATGAGGTAGGTGGCGTTCACGAAGAACGAGAGCAGCGTCAAGATCATGCCCGGGGCCACGGTCATGAGCATGTCGTAGCTCGCAAAGCGGCCGCGGGAGATGCCCTTGAGAAGGTCTCGCCCATACGAGAAGAACACCTGATAGAAGCCTTTGGTCCAGCGCATGCGCTGGACCCAGGAGGCCTTGAGGGTGAGCGGCTGCTCGTCGAAGAACTCGGCGGGCGCAAAGCCGATCTGCACGTTGTTGGCGCAGCAGAACGTGGAGAACTGGATGTCCTCGGTGAGCGTGTGGAAGCCCCATCCGTGCATGCCGCGCACGATACGCTCGGAGACCATCCAACCGGAGCCGGAGATCGCGCAGCTCGTCCCCATCATCATGCGGGCGTTGTTGAGGAACTTGGCCTCGCGCATGAACCAGAGCGCGTAGGCCGAGCTCACCCAGCTCGAGTCGAAGTTCTTGGAGTTGCGGTAGCTCGTGCAGACGAGGTACCCCGCGTCGAAGGCCTGGTTCATGATCTTGAGGTAGTCGCGCGAGACGAGGTTGTCGGCGTCCATGACGATGAAGGCCTCGTAGCGGTCCCCGTACTCGTTGAGGATGCGGTCGAAGCCGTAGTCCATCGCCCAGCTCTTGCCGCGGCGGGCGAGGTCGTTTCTGTCCCAGACGATGGCGCCGGCCTTCTCCGCCTCCTCGTGCGTGCCGTCCGTGCACGCGTCGCAGACCACGAAGACGTCCATGAGCTCGCGCGGGTAGTCCTGCGCGAGGATCGAGCGCACGAGGTTGCCGATGACGACCTCCTCGTTGTGCGCGGCGATGAAGAAGGCGTAGCGGTGCTGCTTCTTGGCCTCCGGCAGGCGCACCGTGCCCCGCATCATCACGCGCAGGATGTAGACGATCTGGTAGAAGTACGCGAGCGTAAAGAACAGCCAGATTACCAGGTTGAAGATGACGATCGGCGTGAGGCCGAGCCTGTTGAACTCCATCGCGGTGCCTTCCTCCGGCGTTACTCCCCCGCACGGGCGCCGAGCGCGGGGCAGATCAGCTCCCCCGCCTCCGTGCGGCCCATGGTGCGCTCCTTCAGTGAGTCCAGTATAGCGAGAAGGTCCTCGGGCAGGCGGTCGGCGAGCTCGACGACCTCCCCCGTCGCGGGATGGTCGAAGCGGATGCGCCACGAGTGGAGGAACTGCCGGGTGAGCCCGAGGTTCTGCCGCGCGTCGCCGCGGCCGTAGAGCGGGTCGCCCACGAGGGCGTGGCCGATGTGGCGCATGTGCACGCGGATCTGGTGCGTGCGCCCGGTGTAGAGGTGGCACTCCATGAGCGTGTAGCCGTCGTCGCGCCGGCCCGCCTCGAAGCGCTCGAGGACGCGGAAGGTGGTGATGGCCTCGCGCGCGCCGGGCGCGTCCGAGACCGCCATGCGGATGCGGTCGCGCGTGGAGCGCGCGATGCCGGTGACGACGGTCCCCTCGTCATGGGCCACGTAGCCGTGCGTGAGGGTCACGTAGCGGCGGTCGAGGACGCGCAGGCGAATGAGGTCCTGGAGCGCCTTCTGCGTGGCGTCGTCCTTGGCGGCCACCATGAGGCCCGAGGTGTCCATGTCGAGCCTGTGCACGATCCCCGGCCGCTCCTCGCCCTGGAGCATGCCGAGGTGCGCGTAGCCGCAGTGCGCCACGAGCGCGTTGGCGAGCGTGTCGTCCACGTGGCCCGGGCTCGGGTGGCAGACGAGCCCCGCCTGCTTGGAGAGCACGATGAGGTACTCGTCCTCAAAGCGCACGTCGAGCGGGATGTAGGGGTTGGGCGCGAGGGGGCCGGCCGGGGCGTCGGGCTCGTCCACGGTCGCGCGGACGCGGTCGCCCAGAAGGACCCTCTCGCTCTTGCTCGTGGCGGGCGTCTCGTTGATGGTGACGGAGCCCTCCTCCACCAGGCGGGCGCACGCGGAGCGGCTGGGCATCCCCTCGCCGGCGGCGAGAAACGCGTCGAGCCGCATGCCGTCGCCGTCGGGCCCCACGAGCAGGTTGACGATGCGCTGCGGCATGGCTACTCCCCCGCCCCGGCGCGCTCGCGCTCGACCCGGGAGTCCCAGCGCCAGAAGAGCACGAGGGCGAGAAGAACCCCGCAGGTGACAAAGACGTCCGCCACGTTGAAGACCGCAAAGTCGACGAAGGTCGTGGCGAAGAAGTCCGTGACCGCGCCGAGCGCCACGCGATCGATCGCATTGCCGATGCCGCCGCCCGCCACGCCCGCAACGGTGAGCACGAGGGAAAGCGGCGCGTCCGTCCGGCGCCAGGCAACCCAGAGGCCCGCGCAGGTGATGGCCGCGGCGATGAGCACAAAGACGGGCCCCGCCCCCTCGCCGAGCGAGAAGGCGGCCCCGGTGTTGTAGACGAGGGAGAGGTCCATCACGCCCGGGATCAGCGTGACGGGCCTGCCGGGGACGAGCTCGGCGCGCACGGCAGCCTTGCTCAGCTGGTCAATGAGGACGACCGCGGCGGCGACCAGCGCAAAGAGCGCCAGCCGCCGCACGCGGGCGGAGGTTGCGGAGTCGGCCGCGGACAAGCCCTACTCCCCGAGCGCTGCCACGGCGTCGTGGCAGCGGCAGCAGAGGCCGTCCTCGCCGAGCTCGCGGAAGTTCCAGCAGCGCGGGCACTTCTCGCCCGCCGCGGGCTCCACGGAGCAGGCGAGCTCCTCGCCCTGGGCGAGCTCGACCTCGGAGCAGACGAAGGGCTCCGCGAGGTCGCAGCCCAGCTCGCCGGCAAGCAGCTCGTAGGTCTCGGCGGGCGCCGTGAGCGTGGCGCGGGCGGCCTGCGTGGTCTTCTCGGCGAGCGTGCCGTCGGCGACGGCGGTCTCGTAGGCCTTGGTGAAGGCGGCACGGGCCTCCACCACGGCGTCGTAGGCGGCCAGATAGGACTCGTAGGTCTCGGCGGTCCAGGGGGCCTGGTACCAGTCCAGAAGGGCGGCGTACTCCTGGCCGTCGCGCAGGGAGGCCGGCAGGTAGCTCATGGCCTCGTCGGTGGTGTAGACGAGGATGGGCTGGAGGTCGTGCACCAGCATGGAGAGGATCTGCGCCCAGACGGTGAGGGCGCTGCGGCGCTCGAAGGAGTTCTTCTCGCCGCAGTAGACGCGGTCCTTGGTGGCGTTGAGGTAGCCGTTGGAGAGCTCCGTGATCACGTAGTCGTACAGCGTGCGGTAGACCACGTTGAAGCGGTAGGACTCGTAGGCCGCGCTCACCTGGTCGTGGACCTGGCAGAGGCGCGCCAGGGTGAGCTTGTCGTAGGGCATGAGCTCGTCCACGGGCACGGCGTCCGTGGCCGGGTCGAACTGGCCCTCGATCTCGCCCAGGAGGAAGCGCAGGGTGTTGCGGAAGCGGCGGTAGGCCTCGCCCACGTGGTCGAGGATCGTGCCGTCGCAGGGGATGTCGTTGGAGGTGTCCACGGAGGTGACCCACAGGCGCAGGATGTCGGCGCCGCGGGTGTCGCACTCGGCGTTGGGGTCGATCACGTTGCCGAGCGACTTGGACATCTTGCGCCCCTGGCCGTCGAGCGTGAAGCCCTGGGAGACCACGGACTTGTAGGGGGCCACGCCGTAGGCGCCCACGGAGGTCATGAGCGAGCTCATGAACCAGCCGCGGTGCTGGTCGGAGCCCTCGAGGTACATGTCGGCCGGGAACGTGAGGTTCTTGCGGTGGCGGCAGACGGCGGTGTGGGAGACGCCGGAGTCCCACCACACGTCCAGGATGTCCTTGTTGGCCTTGAGGTGGTGCCCGCCGCACTTGGGGCAGACGCAGGCGTCACCGAGGTAGCTCGCCGGGTCGTCGGTGAACCAGGCGTCGGAGCCCTTCTCGCGGAAGAGCTTGATCACGGCGTCGAGCGTGTCGTCGTTCATGACGGTCTCGCCGCAGTCCTGGCAGGTGAAGGCCGGGATGGGCACGCCCCAGTTGCGCTGGCGGGAGATGCACCAGTCCGGGCGCCCCTCGACCATCGATCCGATGCGCTTGATGGCGTGCCCCGGGTAGAACTGGACCTTCGCGAGCTCCTCGAGCGCCTGCTCGCGGAGGCTCTTGCCGCCGCGCAGGGGCTTGTCCATCGAGACGAACCACTGGCTCGTGGCGCGGAAGATGACGGGCTCCTTGCAGCGCCAGCAGTGCGGGTAGCTGTGGTTGATGTCCTCGTGGAGGATCAGCGTGCCGCGCTCGCGCAGCCACTCGATGATCTTGGGGTTGGCCTCGGTGACCTCCATGCCGGACCACGGGCCGCCCGTGCCCATGCCGTCGCCCACGAAGAAGCGGCCGTCGTCGTCCACGGGCATGACCGTGGGGATGCCGAACTTCTGGCCGGCGAGGTAGTCGTCCACGCCGTGGCCGGGCGCGCAGTGGACGATGCCCGTGCCGTCGTCAAGCGTGACGTAGTCGGCGTAGATGAACTCGCCCGTCTCGCCCTGGTCGCCAAAGATCGGCTGCTTGTAGCGGTTGTGCGCGAGCTGCTCGCCGGTGGCGCGCCAGGGCTCGCCGTCGGCGCCGCGCACGAGCTCAACCTCGCCGTAGCCAAACTTGGCCGCGCAGCGCTCGGCCAGCGCCTCGGCCACGATCTCGGCGCGGCCCTCGTGGAGGAGCGCAACGTAGGTGGCCTCGGGGTGGCAGATGACCGCATCGTCGGCGGGAAGGGTCCACGGCGTGGTGGTCCAGATGTCCACGAAGAGCTTGCCGGCCCACTCCTCCAGGCCCTCGGGCACCGTGGTCATCTCAAAGCGCACGAAGATGGCGGGGCTGACCTCGTCGCCGTACTCGATCTCGGCCTCGGCGAGGGCCGTGTGGCAGTGGCTGCACCAGTGCACGGGCTTGGAGCCCTGCGTGATGGCGCCGGCGTCGAAGATCGCCTTGAAGATCTCCACGTCGGTGGCGTCGTAGTCGTTCACGTAGGTGAGGTAGGGGTTGTCCCACTCGCCGAGGACGCCCAGGCGCTTGAAGCCCTGGCGCTGGGTGTCCACCTGCTCGACCGCCATCTTGCGGCAGAGCTCGCGGATCTTCTCGGTGGGGAGCTGGTTGAACTTCTCCGTGCCGAGCATGGTCTCGACCTTGTGCTCGATGGGCTGGCCGTGGCAGTCCCAGCCGGGGACGTAGGGCGTCTGGTAGCCGCGCATGGACCAGTAGCGATTGATGACGTCCTTGGAGATCTTGTTCTGCGCGTGGCCCAGGTGGATGGGGCCGTTGGCGTACGGAGGGCCGTCGTGCAGGACAAACTTCTCGTGCCCCTCGTTCTTGGCGATCATCTGCTCGTAGACGTGGTTCTCCTCCCACAGGGCAAGCCGCTTGGGCTCGTTCTGAGCCAGGCTGGCACGCATGGGAAAGCCCGTGCTCGGCAGGTTCGTCGTCTTCTTGTACTCGTTCTTGGCCACGCTTCCTCCTTCCGTGCAAAGGGGACAGTCCCTTTTGCACGCCTCCCTCGGGCACAAAAAACGCGCCCGTCCCTCCTGCTGGGACGAAGCGCGCTTGCGACTTCGCTTGTGAACCACCCAGCGAGCGGATATCCGCCGTACTCGGCTGGCCTGTCTCGGCGGCCACTCCGGCGACGCCTACTCGCGCGGCGAGAAGAACGGTCCTCTCGGCGCTTTGGGGCCGCGGCTCGGGGGCGATCTTCGCCGGGACGCAGCCGCGGGCTCCCACCGTCCCCGCTCTCTCTGGGCCGCGCGCCCCCGGGTACTCTCCCCGTCAACGCCTTGGCTCAGCATGGTAGCACGGATGCGGACGGAGAGGCGAAATAAGACGAGAAGAACTTGTGGAGCAGACCTAGCCGCTCACCGGGTCATAACTATAAAGTCGCATGCCGTCCCAGTAGTTCATAATGGTTGTCCCAGCAAAGACGACAGTGCCCTTGGGAGCACGAGTGTTGCCCATGGGATAAATTGCCCATCCAGCGATGTTCTTGAACTTGTCAACGTAGCCCTCGGAGATGTTACCGACTACCTGCTTCTGCACGCTAATGGTGTTATGGCTGGAGCCAAATTGGCATATCATTTCACGAGCCTCTCCGACCTCAAGGTCGTCACCCGCGTTATACATAGTACCGCCGGAGACCTTGCTCGCCGTAAGGGCAGAGAAGCTCTGGCAGAAGACCTCACCGTAATCCGGATTGCATTCCGACTCGTAGTCAAAGGGATTGAGGTAACGAGTCTCGTAGGCATACTCTCTCATATCCCCAAGCGCTGACTCATCCTCTAACGTCACCGGTTGTGACAACGGTCCGAACGTCGCGACCTCATACTTCAGGCTGCCCCCGTCATCTAGGATGATGAAGTCGGAGAAGTCGCTGACGTTGTAGAGCGGGATGAGCGAGAACGCCATACCCGGGGCCTTCTTGCCCGGAGTCGTGTTGGTGAGCGTCACGGAGCAGTCGGTGAAGTCGAAATAGAGGCCCACCTGCCCCGGCTTGCCCTCCGTCGAGTCGACCGTTATCGCAGGGTTGAGGTCGTAGTCGATGCGATAGGTGTAGCCGTCCCAGTCGGTATAGGTGAACGACCCCTCCCCCGGCTGGCGCAGCTCGACTGCGCGCTGGGCATCGGCAAGCTTTCGAGCTGCCGCCTCGTAGTCGTCCGACGCCGCCTCGAGCCGCTCGGTCGCCTCGACGAGCTCCTCGGACGTCTCGGGCTCGTCCCCATAGTCGTCGTGCTCGTTCTGCACTGCCTGAGCGTCCGCAAGCGCGTCCTCGAACGCCTCCAGGGTGTCGGGGTTCTTGACGACACCCGCCTGGAACTCCGCGTCTGCGGCCTGCGCCGACTCGATTGAGTCCTGCAGTGAGAACCAGGACTCCCGAGCGTCGTCATAGGCGGACTCGAAGTCCTCGCGCGCCTCGTCCAGACCGGAATCCGGAACCTCCGCAGGCATGTCAACAGTGGCTTCCCCACAACCAACGAGCCCCGAGGTCAGGCCGAGGAGCCCCAGCGCAACCACCGTGCGTCTGGAGACGCCTCCACGCGCGAGTCCGTCAGGCGTCGTGTCCCTCACCATGGCTCCCCCGTCCATCGTCTATAACCTTGGCCTCATCTCTCTCGACCGTGTCGGGAGAGTCGGCCTTGCTCGCTGCATCCACAGCGGCGTCCCCGGCACGGTCGACAATTCCGTTCACGATGCTGGCGAGAACATCACGCAGCAGATAGATTGCGACGACCGCCACGATCGCCAGAATCAGCTCTCCCATAGCTCCGGCCCCATCACTTGAGGCGGTCGCTCAGGTTCTCCTCCTGAGACGGCTCGTACTTGCCGGCGCGCTTGTCGATCTCCTTGCGGGCGGCGTCCATGCCGGCACCCACGCCCTTGCGAATCAGACCCCTCAGCACGGCGACTCCAACCACGAACAGTACGATAATGACGATGGGCGGAACGCTCTCCACTTTGAACCACTCCCTTAGCTTCCCTAAGTCACCACGCAAGACTGCCTCAAAGGATGCTGCGCTTGGTGGTGATATCCTCCTTCTGGCTGACGACCTTCGTGTTAGGGTCAAGCGATACGAACATGCGCTCAACGGCCGTGAGGAGGAGGTTCATCTCCTCCTCGTCGTTCGGGACGCCATACCTGGACTTCCAGTTCGTAAAGCGAAACGTGTAGACGCTCTTCTCGTCCGTCTGCTCGGTGCGCACGAGCTCTGCTCCGAACGAGCCCTCGAAGACGAGCTTCGCGGCGTTGCCGTGCATGGACTCGCCAGCCCTGGCATGCGGAGCAGAGGCCTTCACCGCGGCGGTGAACTCGTCATCGGAGACGTGACGCAGCGTGAACGTCTCGGAGTACGCGGCAAAGTCACGGGAGCGGCTGACGGTGCTCCCCTCCTTGCGGTGCTGGACCTTCTGGTAGAAGCCGATCGCCGCAATCACGAGCGCGATGATGATCGCAATCGTCTTGGCGTCCATCAAATCTCCTCTCAACGGCATCTAGGCCAGACTATCCCTCCCCCGAGCTACCACGTCAAGAGAAAAACGTAAACAAGTTTGTTACGTCTTTGTGCCCGGGGGACCGGCGCCCCGAGAGCCGCCCGCCGCGTCCTTCTCGCCCTTCTCGCCCTTCTCGCCCTTCTCGCCGAAAACCGGTTGCCGGAATCGTTCCCGGGCGCGCACCATGGGGTGACCACGCGTCGAGAGAAGGGACGCCGCATGCCAGACCGCAAGTACCTCGAGCTGCTCTCCGAGAAGTTCCCCACGGTGCGCTCCGCATACGCCGAGATCATCAACCTCGAGGCCATCCTCAACCTGCCCAAGGGCACCGAGCACTTCGTGTCCGACGTCCACGGCGAGTACGACGCCTTCAAGCACATCCTCAACAACTGCTCGGGCGTCATCCGCGAGCGCGTGGCCGCCACCTTCCGCTTTGAGCTCACCCACGACGAGCAGGCGGACCTCTGCACGCTCATCTACTACCCGCACCGCAAGCTGCGACGCCTGCGCTCCGCCGGCACCACGACGCCGGAGTGGTACGCGATCACGCTCATGCGGCTCGTCCGCCTGGCGCGCTACCTCTCCGACTCCTACACGCGCTCCAAGGTCCGCAAGGCCATGCCGCCCGAGTACGCCTACATCATCGACGAGCTCCTCCACGCCGCGCCCGGCGAGCGCGACGAGCGCCAGCGCTACCACCAGCGCATCATCGACACGATCGTGGACACGGGCTCGGCGGACGACTTCATCGTGAGCCTCGCCTCGCTGATCAAGCGCCTCGCCGTGGACCACCTCCACCTCGTGGGGGACGTCTTCGACCGGGGCGCCCACGCCGACAAGATCTTGGACAGCCTCATGGGGTACCACTCCGTCGACCTCCAGTGGGGCAACCACGACATCGTCTGGATGGGCGCGGCGGCCGGCTCGGCCACGTGCCTGGCCGCCGTGATCCGCAACAACATCCGCTACGACTCGCTCAAGATCCTCGAGAGCACCTACGGCGTCTCCCTGCGCGAGCTGGCGCTCTTCGCCGAGGCGACGTACTCGGCGGACGACGCCATGACGCCGATGGAGAAGGCCATCTCGGCCATCCTCTTCAAGCTCGAGGGCCAGACCATCGAGCGCCACCCCAACTGGCACATGGAGGACCGCCTGCTCCTCCGGCACGTTGACCCGGCCCGCGGCGTGGCGCGCGTGGGCGAGAGGGACCGCGAGCTCGTCACGCGGGACTTCCCCACCCTTGACCCGCGCGACCCCCACGCGCTCTCCGAGGACGAGACCCTCGTCATGGACAACCTGCTGGAGGCCGTGCGCACCTCCTACAAGCTGCAGGCGCACGTGAGCTTCCTCTACGAGCGCGGCAGCGCCTACCTCGTCCACAACGACGACGTGCTCTTCCACGCCTGCGTCCCCATGAACGAGGACGGGACCTTCCACCCCGTGATCCACCAGGGGCGGCCGCTCGCCGGCAAGGCCTACTACGACTACGCCGACCGCCTCGCCCGGCGCGCCTGGCACGAGCACGACGAGGTCTCGCTCGACTGGATGTGGTACCTGTGGTGCGGGCGCTACTCGCCGCTCTCGGGCCGCGTGATGAAGACCTTCGAGCGGACCTACCTCCGCGACCGCTCGACCTGGGCGGAGCCGCGCGACCCCTACTACGCGCTCACCGACGACCCGGCGGTGTGCCGGCGCATCCTCGAGGAGTTCGGCGCCGACCCCGAGCGCGGCCACATCATCAACGGCCACACGCCCGTCCACGCCGCCGAGGGCGAGAAGGCCGTGCGGGCCGGCGGGCGCCTCGTCGTCATAGACGGGGGCTTCTGCCAGGCCTACCACAAGACGACGGGCATCGCCGGCTACACGCTCATCTCGGACCCGCGCGGCATGCGCATCAAGGCGCACCGGCCGTTCGGCTCGATCGCCGACGTGCTCGACCTCAACGCCGACATCATGAGCGACGACGACCGCTTCGAGCTCGAGCCGCGCCCGCTCACGATCGGCGACACCGACACCGGCGCCGACATCCGCGAGCAGATCTCTGACCTGCGGGCGCTGCTCGAGGCCTACCGCACAGGAGAGCTCCCCGAGCGCGCGGCGCGCCCGTAGCGCCCGGCGGGGCGCCGCCGGCGCCGGATGCTGGCCCGACGCCGGATGCTGAGGTTTTTGTTGCCGGCGCAACGTCTGGGATAATCTGGGTATCAGTGACGCATGGGCCGGCCCGTCCGCGGTCGGCCGTCGCAGCGAGACGAAGGGCAATCCACACGATGGACATGAACGAGAACAAGCGTCGGCGCTCGATGCTGCTCTACATCCTGATCGCGATC
The DNA here is from genome assembly GCF_002159535.1 of Olsenella sp. An290. Lineage (GTDB taxonomy): Bacteria > Actinomycetota > Coriobacteriia > Coriobacteriales > Atopobiaceae > Thermophilibacter. The sequence continues at coordinate 137,713 of NZ_NFIU01000002.1, forward strand.
GTCGGCTACCTCGCGATCAGCCAGATGCTCGGCTCCAACCTCACCGCGCGCCGCGTGGAGACGGTCGAGTACAGCGAGTTCGTCTCGATGGTCGAGAAGGGCGAGGTGACGTCCGCCAAGACCACCGTGGGCAGCTCGGAGATCACCTTCACCACCGGTGAGGGCGACTCCCAGAGGGTCTACGAGACCGTCCAGTGGCCCGGCGCGGAGGAGCAGTCCTCCCAGCTGCTCGAGGACCACGACGTCAAGATGGTGGCCGAGATCCAGGACACCTCGGGCGACCTCTGGCTCATGCTGCTCGTCTCCTACGGCCTGCCGATCCTCGTCTTCGTGGGCATCGGCTGGTGGTTCAACCGCCGCATGAAGAAGGCCATGGGCGACGACGGTCCCTCCATGAACTTCGGCGGGGGCGGCTTTGGCATGGGCGGCGGCCTCGGCAAGTCGAACGCCAAGGAGATCAAGGGCGAGGACACCGGCGTCACCTTCAAGGACGTGGCAGGCCAGGACGAGGCCAAGGAGTCGCTCCAGGAGATCGTGAGCTTCCTCAAGAACCCCGAGAAGTACAACGAGATCGGCGCGCGCTGCCCGCGCGGCGCGCTGCTCGTGGGCCCTCCGGGCACGGGCAAGACGCTCTTGGCCAAGGCCGTCGCCGGCGAGGCGGGCGTGACCTTCTTCCAGATCGCGGGCTCGGCCTTCGTTGAGATGTTCGTGGGACGCGGCGCCGCCAAGGTGCGCGACCTCTTCAAGCAGGCCAACGAGAAGGCGCCCTGCATCATCTTCATCGACGAGATCGACGCCGTGGGCAAGCGGCGCGACTCCTCCCTCTCCTCCAACGACGAGCGCGAGCAGACCCTGAACCAGCTCCTCTCCGAGATGGACGGCTTCGACAACCACAAGGGCATCGTCGTCCTGGCCGCCACCAACCGGCCCGAGACGCTCGACCAGGCGCTCCTGCGCCCGGGCCGCTTCGACCGCCGCATCCCGGTGGAGCTCCCCGACCTCGCCGGCCGCGAGGCCATCCTCAAAATCCACGCCGACGACGTCAAGATGGAGGCGGGCATCGACCTTGGGGTCGTCGCGCGCTCCACGCCGGGCGCCTCGGGCGCGGACCTCGCCAACATCATCAACGAGGCGGCCCTGCGCGCCGTGCGCCTCGGCCGGCGCCGCGTGACGCAGGAGGACCTCCTCGAGTCGGTCGACGTGGTCATCGCCGGCGAGAAGAAGAAGTCCACGGTGCTCTCCCAGCACGAGAAGGAGGTCGTCTCCTACCACGAGACGGGGCACGCCATCGTGGCGGCCATGCAGAAGGGCTCGGCCCCCGTCTCCAAGATCACCATCGTGCCGCGCACCTCGGGCGCGCTCGGCTTCACCATGCAGGTCGAGGAGGACGAGCACTTCCTCACCACCCGCCAGGAGGCCAAGGACAAGATCGCCGTGCTCTGCGGCGGCCGCGCCGCCGAGGAGCTCATCTTCAACGAGATGACCACCGGCGCCTCCAACGACATCGAGAAGGCCACCCAGATCGCGCGCGCCATGGTCACCCAGTACGGCATGTCCGACAAGTTCGGCATGGTGCAGCTCGGCCAGCCCGCGAGCCGCTACCTTGGCGGCGGCGCGCAGCTCACGTGCTCCGAGGGCACGGCGCAGGAGATCGACGCCGAGGTCCAGGCGCTCGTCGAGGAGGGGCACCAGGCGGCGCTCAGGACCCTGCGCGAGAACCGCTTCAAGCTGCACGAGATCGCCCACTACCTCCAGAAGAAGGAGACCATCACGGGCGAGGAGTTCATGAACATCCTCACCCGCGACGACGGCTTCGCCCCCAAGATGCCCAAGCCGGCCGAGTAGCGGCACCGCAAAGCCGCAAAAAACGGAGAGACTGGCCCTCACCGCTCACTGCTTCGCAGAAGTCGCGCGAGGGCCGGTCTCTCCGTTTTTTGCGGCGGAGCCGCGGCCTCAGCGGAAGAGCTGCCAGAAGGCGACGGCCGAGCTGGCGGCGACGTTCAGGGAGTCCACGCCGTGGGCCATGGGGATGACGACGGAGCGGTCGCAGGCGTCGAGCGCGGCGCGGGAGAGCCCGTAGCCCTCGCTGCCAAAGAGCAGCGCCCGGCGCCCGGGCTCCGCGAGCGACGGGTCGTCTATGGGGACGGCGTCGGGCTCGAGCGCCATGGCCAGGCACGAGAAGCCGCGCTCGCGGAGCTCCCCCAGGGTGCCGCGCGGCCAGGCGTCCGCGGCGCAGCGCGCCCAGGGCACCTGGAACACCGTGCCCATGGACACGCGGACGCTCCGGCGGCAGAGCGGGTCGGCGCAGCGGGGCGAGAGGATCACGGCGTCGGCGCCGAGCGCGGCGGCGGAGCGGAAGAGCGCGCCCACGTTGGTGACGTCGACGAGGTCCTCGAGGACGGCGACACTCCGGGCCCCCTCCACGACCTCGGCGACCGTGCGCTCCGGAGGGCGGCGCATGGCGCAGAGAAACCCGCGCGTGACCCGATACCCGCAGAGCCGCTCCAGCTGCTCGCGCGGCAGGACGTAGGCGGGGACGTCCGGGCCCGCGGCCTCGAGGAGCGCGGAGCACGAGACGAGCTGCCGCTCGTCAGCGAGAAACGCCAGCGGCTCGACGCCCGCGCCCAGTGCCACCTCAACCGCGATGCGCGACTCGGCCACGAGGACGCCACGCCCGGCCTCGAGCGCGCCCCTCAGCTGATGGTCCGTCAACCGCGCGAAGACGTCCAGCCGAGCGTCCTCGATCGAGTCGAGCCTCACGATTTCCGCCATGTGTCCCCCTCAAGTTGTGACGTCTGCGCGCGGAGGTCGTGCGCGCCCACCGTCTAGGGTACGATAACAAGGCTGTACCGCCGATGCACGCGCACTCACGAGGTGAACCATGCCCAGCCACATGAACGTCGAAGCCCAGCCCGAGCGCCCGAGGAGCAGGCTCGTCTGGATCGTCCCTCTGGCCATCCTCGGCGTGCTCGTCGCCGCCTACGCCATAGGCGCGGCCGTCTTCTCGACCCGCTTTCTTCCCGGCACCACCCTCGACGGCCAGGACGTCTCCCTGATGACGCTCGACGCCGTCGCGGCGCAGAAGGCCGACGACCTCGCCGGCTTCCAGACGCACGTCTCCGGCGACGGCGTTGACCTCAGCCTCACCGGCGCCGAGATCGGCCTTGCCTACGACGGCGACGCCTACGCCCGCGACGCCCTGCGCCAGGCCCCCGCCTGGGCCTGGCCCTACGAGCTCGCGCGCACCCGCTCCATCAGCGCGGAGGCCCCCGTCGTCTACGACCGCGACGCCATCGTCGCGCTCGTCCAGCCCTTCGTCGACGCCGCCTCCCAGAAGGAGGCCGAGGCCGCCGGCTCGGGCATCGCCTACGACCCCGTCTCCGGGACCTTCACCTACGAGGCGAGCATCATCGCCCAGTTCCTCGACCCCGAGGCCGCGGCAGACGCCATCGGGGCCGGCCTCGAGGCCCTCGAGCCGGAAATCTTGCTCGGGCCCGACCAGCTCGTCTCCGGCGGCGACGCGCTCGACGCGGCCACGGCTGCCGCGAACGCCTATCTCGGCGCGGCGCCCACCCAGCTCACCGTGAACGGCCAGGCCGTGCTCGAGCTCGGGCGCGACACCATCGCCTCGTGGGTCAGCATCGGCGACGACCTGAGCGTCTCGCTCAACCAGGAGGCCCTCTCCCAGTGGGTCGCGGACAACGTCGGCGCCCTCGACACCGCGGGCCGCGAGCGCACCTACACGCGCGCCGACGGCAAGCAGGTAAGCGTCTCGGGCGGCTCCTACGGCCTTGTCACCAACGAGGACGAGACCGTGACGGCCCTTGCCGGCGCCCTCGCCGCGGGCGCGCCGAGCACCCTGGAGATCCCCCTCAAGCAGTCCCCCCAGACCGCCCCCGACGCGGGCGGCCGCGACTGGGGCAACCGCTACGTGGACATCGACCTCTCCGAGCAGCACGTCCGCATGTACGATGACGCGGGGGCGCTCGTCTGGGAGTCCGACTGCGTCACCGGCGACGCGAGCAAGGGCTACGACACCCCGACGGGCGTCTACACCATGAACCAGAACCGCGCCTCCGGAAACGTGGAGCTGCGCGGCAAGATCGACCCTGAGACCAACGAGCCCGAGTACATCAGCTACGTCGAGTACTGGATGCCCTTCATCGGCAACTCCTACGCCCTGCACGACGCAAGCTGGCGCGGGAGCTTCGGCGGCACCATCTACCAGTGGAACGGCAGCCACGGCTGCGTGAACCTCCCCACCGGCAAGGCGGCCGAGCTCTACGGGCTCTGCCAGGTCGGCGACGTCGTGGTGGTCCACTACTAGCCGCGCGTCCTTCTCGCCAGAAAAAGGGAGGGGGCGGCACGGGCCCGACGCTCGTCGGGTCTCGTGCCGCCCCCTCGTCACATGGAGCGGGAAAGAAGGGCCCGGGCGGCACCCGGGCGGCGCCCTAGAACGGCAGCTTTCCGCCGCCCATGTTGCGCATCATCTGCTGCATGGCGCGCCGGCCCTTCTTGCCGCCGCCCTGGGCGGCGAGGCCGCGCATCTTGCCCATCATCTTGTTCATCTCGTCCCACTGCTTGATGAGCTGGTTCACCTCCTGGACGCTGCGGCCGGAGCCGCTCGCGATGCGCCGGCGGCGCTGGCCGTTTATGATCTTGGGGCGGGCGCGCTCCTCGCGCGTCATGGAGTGAATGATGGCCTCGATGCGCGTGAGCTGGGAGTCGTCGGCAGCCTGGGGCATCTGCGCCATGGCGCGCTCCATGCCCGGGATCATGCCCATGATCTTGGCGAGGCCGCCCATCTTGCGGATCTGCTGCATCTGGGCGAGCAGGTCGTCCATCGTGAACCCCTCGCGCAGCATCCGCTCCGCGTCCTCGATCTGCTGCTCGTCGGCGACCTTCTGGGCCTGCTCGATGATGCCCACCACGTCGCCCATGCCCAGGATGCGCTTGGCCATGCGGTCGGGGTGGAAGACCTCGAGGGAGTCCGGCTTCTCCCCCATCGAGACGAACTTGATCGGCTTGCCCGTGACCTCGCGCACGGAGAGCGCGCCGCCGCCGCGGGCGTCGCCGTCGAGCTTGGACATGATCACGCCGTCAAAGTCAACGCGGTTGGCGAACTCCGTGACCACGTTCACGATGTCCTGGCCGGTCATGGCGTCCACGACCATGAGGATCTGGTCGGGCTTGACCGCGTGCTTGATGGCCACGGCCTCCTGCATCATCTCCTCGTCGATCTGGAGGCGTCCCGCGGTGTCCACGATCACGATGTCGTTCAGGTGGTCGACGGCCTCGCGAATGGAGGCCGACGCCACGGCCACGGCGTCCCTCCCGTCGCCGCGGAAGACCGAGACCCCGATCTCGCCGCCCAGCGTGGCGAGCTGGTCGGCGGCGGCCGGTCGGTGCGTGTCGCACGCGGCCAGAAGCGGGCTGTGGCCCTGGCTCTTGAGCAGGTAGGCGAGCTTGGCCGCGGCCGTGGTCTTGCCCGAGCCCTGCAGGCCCACGAGCATGATCACGTTGGGCGTGCGGTTCTGGGCGAGCGTGAGCTTGGAGTCCGTGGAGCCGAGAAGGGAGGTCAGCTCGTCGAGGACGATGCGCACGACGTTTTGCGCCGGCGTGAGCGAGTCGAGGACCTCGGCGTCGAGGCACTTCTCCTTGCAGCGGCCGACAAAGCCCTTGACCACGCGGTAGTTGACGTCGGCCTCGAGGAGCGCCATGCGGATCTCGCGCATGGCGACGTTGATGTCGTCCTCCGTGAGGCGGCCCTTGCCGCGAAGGCGCTCGAAGGTGTCCTGGAGGCGGTCGGAGAGAGAGTTGAACATGGCTACATCCCTTCGCCCACGAGCGCGCGGCAGAAGTCGAGCGCGTCGAAGGTCTGGAGGTCGTCGAGGGCCTCGCCCACCCCGATGCGGTAGATGGGCAGGCCCAGCTGGCTGGAGATGGCAAGGGCGATGCCGCCCTTGGCCGTGCCGTCGAGCTTGGTGACGATGAGGCCGTCGAGCTCGAGGGCGTCGTTGAACTCGCGCGCCTGGCTGAGGCCGTTCTGGCCCGTGGTGGCGTCGATCACGAGCACCACCGTCACGGGCACGGACGAGCGCTTGCGGGTGACGTTGACCACCTTGGCAAGCTCGCGCATGAGGTCGGAGGAGGTGTGGAGGCGCCCGGCGGTGTCGATGAGCGTGAGGCGGGCGCCGCGGCGCTCGGCCTCGTCCACCACGTCGTAGCAGACGCTCGCCGGGTCGGCGCCGCGCTCGCGCGTGACGACGTCCACGCCCGCCCGCTGGCCCCAGACCTCGAGCTGCTCGATGGCGGCCGCGCGAAACGTGTCGGCCCCGCCGATCACGCAGGGCACCCCCGCCTCGCGGGCGCGCCCGGCGAGCTTGCCCACCGTCGTGGTCTTGCCGGCGCCGTTGATGCCCACAAAGACGACGGTGCTCGGGAGGTCGGTGAAGGGGTCGCGCTCGGCGGCGGGAAACTCCGCGGCGAGCCGGCGCGCGAGCGCGTCGCGGAGCTGCTCGGCGCGCGTGAGGTTCTCGCGCGCGGCGCGCTCGCGCAGGTCGTCGGTCACGCGCATGGCCACCTCGGCGCCCATGTCGCCCATGACGAGCGTGTCCTCGAGGTCCTCCCAGAAGTCCTCGTCGACCTCGCCGCCCATGTAGAAGATCTCGTTCAGGGCCTCGCGCGAGCGCTTGAGTCCCTGCTTCAGGCTGTCGAAGAAGCCCATTTACGCATCAACCACCTTTCCGGTCGTACGGTCGAGTCGCTGCGAGACCACGCGGCTCACGCCGTCGGCCTGCATGGAGACGCCATAGAGGACGTCGGCCTGCTCCATCGTGCGGCGCTGGTGCGAGATCACGATGAGCTGCGTGGTCTCCTTGAGCCGCTCGATGGCGTCGAGCAGCTTGGAGAGGTTGGAGTCGTCGAGCGCGGCCTCGACCTCGTCGAAGACGTAGAACGGCACGGTGCGCACCTTGTAGACCGCGAAGAGCAGGGCAAGCGCCGTGAGGGACTTCTCGCCGCCGCTCATGAGCATCATCTTGGCAAGGCGCTTGCCGCGCGGCTGGGCCACGATCTCGATGCCGGTGTCGGAGGGGTTGTCCGGGTCCGTCATCTCGATGTGCGCCTGGCCGCCCGGGAAGAGCAGCGAGAAGATCTCCGAGAAGTTCTCGTTCACCTTGTCGAAGACGGCGAGGAACCGGCTGCGCATCTTGCGGTCGATCGCCGCGGTGATCTTCTTGAGCGAGGAGCGGGCGCTCTCGAGGTCCTCGACCTGCTCTCCGATGTAGTCCGCGCGCTGCTTGAGCCGCAGGTACTCGTCCATGGCCACCTCGTTGACCGGGCCGATGGACTCGATCTGGCGGCGCAGCTCCGCCACGCGGCGCTCGGCGGCGCCGCGGTCCTCCGGCGAGGGCAGCGCGAGCGCGTCGTCAAGGATCGCGCCCGTTGCCGTGATCGCGTTGATCGCGGTCTCCACCTGCACCTCGAGGCGACCGAGGTCGACCTTGACCTCGGAGGCGGACGCGCGGGCCCGCTCGAGCCCCTCGCGGGCCGAGGAGACGGCGTCCTTCGCCTCCCCGATCGTGCGCTTGAGGGAGTCGGAGTCCGCCTCGGCGAGCGAGGCGCGGTCCTCGAGGCGCGCCGCCCACTCGAGGGCGCGGGCGCGGATCTCCTCGTAGCGGTCGTGGAGCGGGTCCACGCGCAGGCGCACCACCTCGAGGGCGCGCGCGGCCTGCTCGGTGCCGGCGATGCGCGCGTCGAGGTCGCTCGCGCGGCGCGCGAGGTCCCGCTCGCGGGACGCGAGGTTGCTCTTGCGCTCCTTGGCCATGGCGGCCTCGAGGCGGGCGTCCGAGAGGGCCCGGCTCGCCTGGCCCTGCGCGCGGATGGCCTCCTCGTGCTCGTCGGCGAGCGCGGAGAGCTCTCCCTCGAGCGCCTCGGCCCGCTCGCGCGCGGCGCGGGCCGCGGCGCGGTGGCCGTCGATCTGCCGACGGGCCTCGGCGGCCTTCTCGGAGGCGGCCTCGCGGCGGCGGGTCACCTGGGCGCGCTCGGAGGCCGCGCCCGAGAGCAGGGCCTCGAGGCGGCCGCGCTCGGAGGTGGCCGAGGAGAGCTCGGCGGAGAGGCGCGCGACCTCCCCCTTGGCCCGGGCGCTCGCCTCGCGGGCCTCGGAGAGGGCGCGCTCGGCGCCCTCGACGCGCTCGCAGGCGGCCCCGAGCGCGTCCTCGAGCTCGGGCAGGCCCGCCTCGAGGGCGCGGATGCGGCGCTTGCGCTCGAGGGCGCCGGCCTCGTTCGTGGGGGCGGTGCCCACGTGGAGGCGACCGTCGGGCAGCACGGCCACGCCGTCAGCCGTCACGTAGGTGAGCTGGGGCGCGCGCTCGTGGCCGGCCATGGCCTCGGCGGCGCTCCCCACGAGCCTCACGTCGCCGAGCAGCGCGTGAAGGAGGTCGCGGGCGCCCTCGGGGACGCGCAGGCGAGAGACGACGGGCTCGCCCGGCGCGTCCGCGGCGTCGGCCGTGGCGGCGCGGGCCGCGCGCGAGACGATGGTCGCCCGCCCGCCCGCGTCGGCGAGGCCGAGCGCGGACTCGGCGAGGGTGGCCGCCTCGTCGGGGCCGGGGACGACGAGGGCGGCGAGGTCGTCGCCGAGCAGCTGCTCGAGCAGGGCCTCGACGGCAGGGTCGGTCTCGATGAGGTCGGCGAGCCGGCACTCGACGCCGAGGTCGCCCCGCTCGGCGAGCGCCGCGACGAGCGGGCTCGCCTTCTCCACGTCGGCGTCCACGGAGCGCAGCGCCTCGAGGGTGGCGCGCGAGGAGGACAGCTGCGAGCGCGCCTCGGCCTCCTCGCGCCGGGCGGCCTCGAGCTCGCCGGCGTGGGCGCTGATGGCCCCCGCGAGGCGGTCGGACTCGCCGCGGGCCTCCTCGAGCTCGCCGGCGAGGCGCTCGGCCGCCTCGGAGCGCTCCCTCAGCGCCTCCTCGGCCGTCCGGACGCTCTCCTCGAGCTGCTCGAGGCGCGAGACGAACATCTGGTCCTCGACCTCGGCGTTGCCGATCTGGTCCTCGAGCTTGGCATAGGCGAGCGTCTCGCGGTCCGCCTCGGCGCGGGCGGCGCGCTCGTCTGCGGTGAGGCGCGAGATCCGGGCGTCGAGCTCCTTGCGGCGTGCCACCGCCTCGTGCGAGGCGCGGGAGAGCTCGTCGAGGCCCTCCCTGAGGTCGGCCTCGCGGACGGTGAGGTCGGAGAGCTCGCTGGCCACGCGCTCGTGCTCGACGCGGGCGTCCCCGCGCTGCTTCTCCATGGAGGAGAGCTGCATCCGCATGTCGGAGAGGCGCGCGACCATGTTACGCCCCTTCTCCTCGAGCAGGCGCATGTCGGAGTCCATCCTGCCCAGGACGTCCTGCATGCGGCGGCGCTGCTCTCCGAGGTCGCCCACGAAGAGGCCCTTCTCCTCGAGGAGCAGCTGGAGCTTCTCGAGCTCGGCGCTCTTCTCGTCGAGGCGGTACTGGGCGAGCTCCACCGCGGCGTCGGCCTCGTTGCCGCGGGCGGTGAGGCGCAGGTAGCTCTCCTGGAGGCGGCGCAGGTCGTCGACGGCGAGCTGCACCTCGAGGCCCTTGAGCTCGTCGGTGAGCTCGTGGGCGCGCCGGGCCTTGTCGACCTGGCGCTCGAGCGGGCGGAGCTGCCGGGCGATCTCGCGCGAGAGGACCTTGGCGCGGGCGAGGTTCTCGTCCATCGAGACGAGCTTCCTCTGGCTGCGCTCCTTGCGGCGGCGGTGCTTGGAGATGTCGGCCGCCTCCTCGATGAGCGCGCGGCGCTCCTCCGGGCGGCTCGAGAGGATGGAGTCGAGCTTGCCCTGGGAGATGATCGAGTGCGTCTCCTTGCCGAGGCCCGAGTCGTGCAGGATGTCCTGGACGTCCATGAGGCGCGCCGGGGAGCCGTTGATGAGGTACTCGGACTCGCCGGAGCGGTACATCCGGCGCGTGATCCCGACCTCGGAGAAGTCGATGGGCAGCGTGTGGTCGGAGTTGTCGAGCACGAGCGTGACCTCGGCCACGCCCACGGCGCCGCGCGCCGACGAGCCGGAGAAGATCACGTCCTCCATCGCCTGGCCGCGCAGCATCTTGGCGCTCTGCTCGCCGAGGACCCAGAGGATCGAGTCGGAGACGTTCGACTTGCCCGACCCGTTGGGGCCCACCACCACGGTGAGGCCCGGGTCAAAGGTCATCTGGGTCTTGTCGGCAAAGGACTTGAACCCCTTGAGTGTGAGCGACTTCAGGTACACCGGATCCCTCTGCCTTTCGTGCTAGTTGGTGATGCCGGCACCGGCGAAGTCGCCCTCGCCGGCGTACCCCATGCGGACGAGCGCGTCGAGGGCGGCGGCGCTCTCGGAGGACTTCTTCGAGGGGCCCGAGCCGCGCCCGATGCGGCGCCCCTCCACCATGACCACGGAGGTGAAGGTGGGGTCGTGGGCGGGGCCCTCCTCGGAGACGAGCTTGTACTCCGGGCCGCAGCGCAGGTCACGCTGGGTGACCTCCTGGAGGCGCGACTTGGGGCTGATGGGCTTCTTCGAGAGCGCGGGCGAGACCTCGGGGCCGAGAGTGCGCATGACGAACTCGTGCGCGGCCGTGTAGCCGGCGTCCAGGTAGAGCGCGCCCACGATGGCCTCGTAGACGTTCTCGAGGGCCGAGTGCATGCCGCGGGCGCCCGTGCCACGCTCGGACTCGCCCATGAGGATGAGCGGGCCCACGCCGAGGCGCTCGGCCACGCTCGAGAGCATGCGGCCGGACACGAGCGAGATCTTGGCCTGGGTGAGCTCGCCCTCGTCCATCTCGGGGAAGCGGGTGAAGAGGTCCATGGCCACGATGGCCCCCAGGACGGAGTCGCCGAGGAACTCGAGGCGCTCGTAGGAGGCCGCATGGGACTTGCCCTCGGCCGCCGACGGGTGCGTGAGCGCGGCGACGATGAGGTCCTGGTTTTCGAAGTGGTGGCCGCAGACGCGCTCCGCCTCGGCCACCCGGCGATGCATCTTCAACGAACGTGCCCCCTACTGGGCCGCCTCGATGGCGTCGACGACCTGCCCGATGGTGGCGACGCGCGAGACGGCCTCGTCGTCCATCGTGAGGCCGAACTCGTCCTCGATGGCGGTCACGAGCTCGAGCAGGTCAAACGAGTCGGCGCCGAGGCTCTTGAACTCGGTGGCCTCCGTGAGCTGCGTGCCCTCGCCGAGGGAGAGGGTGTCCTCGACGACCTCGACGACCTTCTCGAAGATGGCGTCACGATCCATGTTCTCCTCCTTGCGACGGGGGCGCCTGCGCCCCGCTTCTTCTGTGGGCGGCCTTGCTAGCGCGAGAGGTCGCAGGCCGCGGCGACCTTCTCCGTGAGGCCGGCGCGCACCGCGGCGGCGGCCGCGAGCGTGCCCTGGCAGACGGCGCGGGCGCTCGTGGCGCCATGCCCCTTCACGACGGGGGCGCGCAGGCCCAGAAGGACCGCGCCGCCGTACTCGTCCCCCGAGAGCTCCGTGGCCATGGACCTGAGCGCGTCCCTGAGCAGCGCCATGCCGAGCTTGTTGGTGAGGGAGGCGCCCATCGCGGCCTTGAGGCGCGACAGGACGAACTTGCCCGTCCCCTCGATGGACTTGAGCGCCACGTTGCCGGTGAAGCCGTCGGCCACGATGACGTCAAAGGTGCCGGCGAGGATGTCGGTCCCCTCGGCGTTGCCCGCAAATCCGCAGTCGCCCGCCTCGAGCGCCGCGTGATAGGCGAGCGCCATCTCGGAGCCCTTGGTGTCCTCCGAGCCGTTGCAGAGAAGGCCCACGCGCGGCTCGGCGACGCCCATGACGGCACGCGCGTAGGCGCGGCCCATGTGCGCGAACTGCACGAGGACGTCGGGCTTGACGTCGGCGTTGGCGCCCATGTCAAGAAAGACCGTGCTCTTCCCGGAGACGCCGGGGAACGGCAGCGAGAGCGCCGGGCGCTTCACGCCCTTGAGGCGCCCCACGCCAAAGGTGGCCGCCGTGAGCACGGCGCCGGTGGAGCCGGCCGAGAAGAGCCCGTCGGCCTCCCCCGCGCGCACGGCCGCGGCCGCCCGGACGATGCTCGCGTCCTTCTTCTGGCGCACGGCCTGGGCGGGATGCTCGGACATGGAGATGACCTCGGTGGTGACAAGGGCACGGGCGCGGGCGTGCGACGCGCAGAAGGGCTCGACGACGCCTGCGTCGCCCGCGACGAGGACCTCGAGGTCGGGGTCGGCGGAAAGCGCCTGCTCGACGCCGCGCAGAAGCTCCTCGGGCTCCTTGTCGGCACCCATGACATCAACGCATATCGTGGTCATGACCCCTCCTTCTGGCCGTAACGCTCTCCAACCTCACCATTATGCCGCAACGGCGCGCCGAATGCCGGGGCGAGGCCGCCCCCCCGATACAAAAGGGGGCCGGCCCCAACGGGCCGGCCCCACGGGCGCGCTCTTGTGCGTCACTACTCGGTGACGATGACCTCACGGTCCTTGTAGTGGCCGCAGTTGGGGCACACGTGGTGCGGAAGCTTGGGGGCGCCGCACTGCGGGCACACGGAACGGGCCGGGGCGTCGATCCTGCTGTTGGCGGAACGACGGGTGTGGGTGGCGCTGCGGCCCTTCTTTTGCTTGGGTACTGCCATGTCAAACTCTCCTGTTCGCAAACGTATGCCCCTCCGCTCGCGCACGGAGGCAGGCTATCGCCAAAGTCATGCGAGGAAGTACTATAGCACGTCTCTTCCCAAAGAGCACGAAATCAGCAATTATCCACGCTTGGGCTCCGGGGAGCCGCTCGGCTGCTCCCCCGCCTCCCCCAGGTCGAGCCCGGCAAGGGCGGAGAAGGGCGAGGCGGCCAGGCGCTCCCGCTCGCGCTCGGCGGCGAGCTTGGAGGCGTGCCCGCAGTCCCCCTCGTTGAGGTTGGCGCCGCAGACCGGGCAGAGCCCCGCGCAGTCCTCGCGGCAGAGCACCACGAAGGGGGTCTCCATCACGAGGGCGCACGCAAGGGCCCCCGAGAGGTCGATCGTGTTGTCCGGCGCGACGAGCTCGAAGTCGGCCTCGTCCTCGTCCTCGCCCATCTGCTCGGGCTCCTCGAAGAGGTAGTAGCCGTCGACCTCGGCGTCAACGTCAAAGGCCGCGTCCTCGAGGCAGCGGTCGCAGGTGCCCACCACATGGGCGCGCACGAGGCCCGTCGCGAGGATGCCCTCGCCCGCGTTGGTGAGGACGAGGTCGTAGTCGATCCCGGAGGGAAGGCGGAACTCGTGGTCGCCGAGCTCGTAGGAGGGCTCGTCGAGGTGGCCCGCCAGCGTCCAGGTGTCCCCGGGGTTGGCCAGGCGCTCGTCAAGGGAGACGATCAGCGGCTCCATGGCTACCAGGGCACGTTGTTGGTGGTGTTGCGGGCACCCGAGTTCTCGTCGAGCGTCTGGCGCACGCGCGTCACGGAGCTCGTGAGGCTCTTGAGGTTCTCCTCGAGGTGCGCGAGCACGGTGTCGGCGTACTCCTCGGCGTTGTAGCGGGTGTCGCGCTCGTACTGAGCGGCCTGGTCGCGGATGCCGTCGGCCTGCTGCTGGGCCAGGCGCACGATCTCCTGGTCGCCCGCGAGGATCATGGCCTGCTGCTGGGCGTCCGCGATGATGGAGTTGGCCTGCTGCTGGGCGCTGTCGATGCGCTCCTGCTCCTCCTTGAGGATGCGGCGCGCGTCGGTGAACTCCTGCGGGAAGACGCGACGAATCTCGTCCAGAATCTCATAGATGTCCTGGGCGTCGACGATCTTCTTCTGGCCGTTGTCCATGAGCGGGGACTTGGCCTCGCTCACGATCTGCTCGAGCTCGTCGACCAAGCTCTCGATTTCCTCACCTGGCTGCATCTATGGTTCCTTTCACCTGATCAAGCGGGCGCGCGGGCCCGAGTCAGAGCCTATCTCCCTAGCATAGTAGCAGATTGGGGACCTCTGCACGAAACGTGCGCGCGGGGCGCGGGGCCTCAACGCCTCACTTAGGCCTGGGCGGCCTCGGCGCCGTAGTGCTCGCGCAGGCGCTCGTCCACGTTGGCGGGGACGAGGATGCTCACGTCGGAGCCCATCGCGGCGATCTCGCGCACGATCGAGGACGAGACGTAGCCGTACTCCGGGCTCGACATGACGAAGATCGACTCGAGGTCGGGCGCCATGTGGCTGTTGAGGTCGGCCTGCTGGAGCTCGTACTCGAAGTCCGTCATCGCGCGCAGGCCCTTGACCACGCCGCCCGCGCCGAGCTCGTGGCAGAAGCTCACGAGCAGCCCCCGGAAGGGCGCAACCTCGATGTCGTCGGGCAGCCCCTCCACGCGGAGCGCCTCGCGGATCATCTCGACGCGCTCCTCGAGGGTGAAGGCCGTGCCCCGGCCGTTCTTGTTGGCCGAGGCGGCCACGGCGACGGTCACCCGGGGAAAGAGCCTCCGGGCACGGCGGATGACGTCGATGTGGCCCAGGGTGACCGGGTCGAAGGTGCCCGGGACGACGACGTGCGAGATGATGGGCTCGGCGGCCATGCGCTCACTCCCCCTTCACCGCGACCATGAGGTCGACGGTCGAGATTCCCTTGGTCCTGCTCTTCCTGGGCTCGAGCAGGCCCGGGCAGGAAAGCCCGGGCGCCGACGCCGCGTGCTCGTAGACCACGACGGCCCCGTCCGCGAGCTGCCCCGTCCGGGAGAGCTCGCGGACAAGCCCGGAGACCCGCTCCGCCTCCACGGCATAGGGAGGGTCCAGGAAGACGACGTCGAAAGGCGCCCCCGCAAGGCCGCGCCCCGCGAGCTGGAAGACGTCTCCCGCGAGCGAGAAGAACTCCCCCTCCCCCGCCCCGAGCGCCCGCGCGCTGCGCCTCACGCGCGCGGCGGCACGGCGGTCGCGGTCCACGAAGGTGGCCCGCGCCGCGCCGCGCGAGAGGAGCTCGAGCCCCATGGCGCCCGACCCCGCGAAGGCGTCGAGCACCGCGCTCCCGGACAGGTCGAGCCCCGCGGCCGAGAGGATCATCGAGGCGATGGCCTCGCGCGTCCGGTCGGTCGTGGGCCGCGTGGTCCCGCGCCCCTCGGGCGCCTCGATGGCGCGTCCGCGCCACTTTCCTCCAACGATCCTCATGCTCGCTCCAGTTCCTCGAAGTAGGCGCCAAAGCGGTCGCGCACCTCGATCGCAAGGGCGCGGTGCGCGGGCGCGGACAGGCGCGGGTCGTCGTCTGCCAGGGCGCGGGCGTCCGCGTGCGCGGCCTCGACGAGGTCGCGGTCGGCCTCGAGGTCCGAGATCTTGAGGGTGACGCCGCCGTGCTGGCGGTACCCCAGCACCTCGCCCTCGTGCCGGAGCCTGAGGTCGAGCTCGGCGAGCTCGAAGCCGTCGGAGGTGGCCTCGAGGGCGGCCAGGCGCGTGCGGGCGGCGCTGCCGCGCTTGGCGGCGCAGCTCAGAAAGACCGTCCCCGCCTCGTCGCCTCGGCCCACGCGCCCGCGCAGCTGGTGGAGCGTGGCCAGGCCGAAGCGGTCGGCGTCGAGCACCACCATCACCGTCGCGTTGGGGACGTCGACGCCCACCTCGACGACCGTCGTGGAGACGAGGACCTGGGTCCTGCCGGAGCGGAAGCGCTCCATGGCAAGGTCCTTCTCGGCGGCGGGCATGCGGCCGTGCAGGAGGTCGCAGGCAAGGCCGGGCAGGACCTGCGTGCGCAGCTCCTCGACCGTGGAGACGGCCGAGCGCGGGCGCGGCGCGGCCGAGCGCAGCCCCTCGGGGACGTCGTCGAGCTCCGAGCCGTCGTCGGCGTCGTCGACGAGCGGGCATATCACGTAGGCCTGCCGGCCGCGCGAGACGGCGTCGCGCACGGCGCCCCAGGCGAGGTCGAGGCTGTCGGGGGCGATCACCTTGGTCGTCACGCCCGCGCCCGCGCGCGGCCGGCGCCTGATCTCGGAGAGCGAGACGTCGCCGTAGAGCGAGAGCGCGAGCGTGCGCGGGATGGGGGTCGCCGTCATGGCGAGCAGGTCGGCCCCGGCGCCCTTGCGGCGCAGGGCGGCGCGCTGGTCCACGCCAAAGCGGTGCTGCTCGTCGATCACGACGAGCGAGAGCTGGGAGAACTCGAGCCCCTCGGAGAGCAGCGCGGTCGTGCCAAAGACCACCGTGGTCCCCCCGCGCGCCACGGAGGACTCGATGAGGGCGCGCTCGTCGGAGGGGGTCGAGCCCGTGACGAGCGCCCAGCTCACGCGCGCGGCGTCGAGGACGGGACCGAGCTTCTCGGCGTACTGGCGCGCGAGGACCGAGGTCGGCGCCATCACGGCGGCCTGCGTCCCGGTGTCGGCGCACGCGGCGAGCGCGACGGAGGCGACGGCGGTCTTTCCCGTGCCCACGTCGCCGAGCAGCAGGCGGTTCATCACGCGCGGGGCGGCCATGTCCGCGAGGGTCTGGTCGGCGGCCAGGCGCTGCTCCTCGGTGAGCGTGAACGGCAGCGCGGCGAGCAGGGCCTCGAGGTGCGGGCCCGAGGTCACGTGGCAGGTCGGCTCGACGCCCGCGAGCTCGACGTCCCGACGGCAGAGCAGGGCGAGCTGGAGGCAGAGGAGCTCGTCGTAGGCGAGCCGGCGCCGGGCGAGCTCGGCGGCCGCGGGCGTGGAGGGAAAGTGGACCTCGCGCAGGGCGCGCGCGAGCGTCATGAGGCCGTGGCGGGCGCAGAGCCCGGCCGGGAGCCAGTCGCAGACGTCCCCCACGTCCGAGAGGGCCGCCGCCATGATGCGGCGCATCCACGGCACGCTCACGCCCTCCCCCACGGGGTGCACCGGGAGCACGCGCGCGTAGCCCGCGGCGCTCCCCTCGGAGCCGAGCACCTCGTAGAAGGGGGCCTTCATCTGCTTGAACCCGTAGCCGAAGGTCACCTTGCCCGACAGGGCCACGCGGTCGCCCGGGCGCACCTGCTCGGCCACCCAGGGCTGGCGGAAGAAGGTGGCCACGAGCACGCCCGTCTCGTCGGCCACGGAGAGCTCCACGATCTGCATGCGCGGGCGGGGCCGCTTGAGCTGCACGCGGTCCACGGTCGCCACCACCGTGGCGTCCTGGCCCACGTCCGCGCAGCCGATGGGCACCACGCGCGTGAAGTCGAGGTAGCGGTGGGGGACGTGGAGCAGGAGGTCCCGCACGCGGCGGAGCCCGAGCCGGGCGAGGGCCTCGCCGCGCGCGCCCGTCGCGTAGCGCAGCCTCGACACAGAGTCGGAGAGGGCGCAGGTTCTCTGCACCCTCTCCGCAGCGGACGCTATGGCCGGACGCGTGCCCACGCGCCCTACTCGATCGAGAAGATCACGGGGTAGAGGGGCTGCTCGCCGCGGTGCGGGTCGACCTCGAGGTCGGGCTGGGCCTCCTCGATGGCCGCCACGAGCGCCTCGAAGGCATCGTCGTCCAGGTCCTGGCCGGCGAGGATGGTGAGCGAGTCGCCCTCCTCCTCGTCCTGCATCCTGGCGATGAGGTCGAGCGTCACCTGGGTGACGTCGGAGCCCACCACCTCGATCGAGTCGTCCTGGATGCCCATGACGTCACCGGCGTGGATGGGCGTGCCGTCGGCGGCGGCCGAGTCGCGCACGGCAGTGGTGACCTCGCCGCCGCGGACGCAGGAGATGGCCTCGGTCATGGCCTCGACGTTGTCCTCGAGGGTCCCCTCGGGGTCCGCGACGAACATCGCGGAGAAGCCCTGGAGCACGGTCTTGGTGGGGACCACGGCCACCTGCGCGTCCTCGCAGGCGGAGGCCGCGGCCTCGGCGGCCATGCGGATGTTGCCGTTGCCCGGGAGCACGATCACGGCGTCGGCGTTGGCCTCCTCGACGGCCGAGAGGATGTCGGCCGTGGAGGGGTTCATGGTCTGGCCGCCGGAGACGACCACGTCCACGCCCAGCGAGCGCAAGATCTCCTCCTCGCCCGAGCCGGCCGCCACGGCCACGAAGCCGAGCGCCTTCCTCGGCCCGTCCTTCTCGTCCCCCGCCGCCTGGTCCGCGGCGATCTTGGCGGTGCGGTCGTGGGACTCCATGTCCATGTTGTGGATGAAGACCTCGTAGACCTGGCCAAACTGGAGCATGTACTCGAGCACGCGGTTGGGCTCGTTGGAGTGCACGTGGACCTTGAAGTCGGGGTAGGCGCCCACGATCAGCTCGCAGTCGCCGAGCGTGGCGAGGTGGGCGAGCGAGGCGTCCACGTCGAAGGGCTTCTCGGCCTTGAAGAGGAACTCGTTGCAGTAGCGGTACTCCGAGCCCTCCCAGTCGTCGTTGAGCTCGATCTGGACCTTGGCCGAGACGTCGGCCTTGGCGTCGACCGTGGTCTTGAAGTCGGTGAGCTCGCCGGACTTGCCGGTGGCGGCGTTGACGAAGGCCTCGAGGAAGGTGGCAAAGCCGAAGGCGCCCGAGTCCACGACGCCGTTCTCCTTGAGGACGGGCAGGAGCTCGGGCGTGCGGGCCACGGACTCGTAGGCCTCCACGACGAGCGCGTCGAGCATGTCGCGGGTGGCGAGGTCGCGGTTCTTCTCGAGCTGGTCGGCCTTGGCCGAGACGTCGCGCAGGACGGTGAGGATGGTGCCCTCCACCGGCTTGCGGACGGCCTTGAAGGCCACCTTCACGCCGCGGCGCCAGGCGTGCGCGACGTCGGCGGGCGTGGGGTGCTCCTGGTTCTTGGCGTCGCAGAGGCCCTCGGCGATGCCGCGCAGGATCTGGCTCGTGATGACGCCGGAGTTGCCGCGCGCGCCCATGAGCGAGCCGTGCGTGATGGCCTTGGCGATGTCGTCGATCGTGGCGGAGGCGGGCAGCGCCTCGATCTCGCGGACCACGGTGTTCAGCGTGAGCGACATGTTGGTTCCGGTGTCGCCGTCGGGCACGGGGAAGACGTTGAGCTTGTTGATCTCCTCGGCACGGTCGGCCACGACCTTGGCGGCGACGGGGAAGCACGCGCGAATGACGCTTGAAATCATCTTGGGGACCTCGGTTCTGTGCTCGGGACTAGCGGGCGTTGCGCAGGCCCTCGATGTGGACCTTCACGTCGACGTTGTCGAGCTCGGCGATCTGCTTCAGCAGGAACTTGACGGAGCTCGTGAGGTTGCTGACGACGGAGGACATGTTGACGCCCTGCTCCACGATCACGTGCAGGTCCACGCCCACGCGGCCGCCCGAGGCGGCGACGTCGATGCCCTTCCTCAGGCGGAAGGAGGGGAGCAGGCGCGCGACGCCGGCCTGCTCGTCGATCTCGGCCATGCCGACGACGCCGTAGCACTCGAGGGCGGCGTAGCCCGCGAGGTCGGCGATGCAGTCGTTGGACACCCTCAGCGTTCCTGGAACGGCACCGGACATGTGGTCTCCTCTCGCTGGAAGGACGAGCGTGCTCCTTGGGCGTTGCTCTCAATTCCAAGGATTATAGCGCAGGCCACACGAGGCGGGGCCCGCGCGCGCATTCGCTATACTTTGCGCAGGTCGCAAGGACGGGAGGTCACATGGGCATGGCAAGGGGACACGACGGCGAGCAGGACCGCGCGCTCGGGGAGCTCACGCGCTACCGGCGCGACCTTCACCGCATCCCCGAGCTCGACGACGAGCTGCCCCAGACCCTCGCCTACGTGGCAGGGGTCCTCGAGGGGCTGCCCTGCGAGGTCCTCGCCCCCTGCGAGGGCGCGCTCTGCGCCTACTTTGACCTCGGCCGCGAGCGAACGGTGGCCCTGCGGGCGGACATGGACGCGCTGCCCGTGGCCGAGCGCACGGGAGCCCCCTACGCGAGCGGGTGCCCCGGGCGCATGCACGCCTGCGGCCACGACGGGCACATGGCCATGGCCCTTGCCGCGGCGACCTGGCTCGGGCGCGTCCTGGCGGGCGAGGATCCGCAGGCGCGCGCCGCTGACCTCCCCCGCAACGTCCTCATCGTCTTCCAGCCCGCCGAGGAGACCACGGGCGGCGCGGCGCGCGTCTGCGCGAGCGGCGTCTTTGGGAGCGTGCGCGCGGAGCGCGTCTTTGGCTTCCATCTCTGGCCGGACCTCCCCCTCGGGGCGGTGGCGTCGAGGGCCGGGGCGCTCCTCGCCCGCTCGAGCGAGGTCACGGCGTGCTTCCGGGGCCGCTCGAGCCACATCGCACGCTGGCGGGAGGGCCGCGACGCCCTTGCGGCGTCGGCCAGGCTCGTCCCCTCGGCCGAGGCCCTGTGCGCCCGCCTCGCACGGGAGGCGGGCGAGCCGTGCCTGCTGCGCTTCGGGCGGCTCGAGGCGGGGACCGTGCGCAACGCCATCGCGGGCGAGGCCCGGGCGGAGGGCAGCCTGCGCGTCTTCTCGGACGCCATGTTCGACCGCGCCCGCGAGGGCGTGCGCCGCGTCGCCGAGGCGACGGCCCGCGCCGAGGGCTGCGCGGTCGAGCTCTCCTTCTCCGAGGGCTACCCGCCCGTGACCAACGACGAGGCGCTCTTCGGCCGCGTGGCGGCGGCCCTGCCCGAGCTCGGGCGGATCGAGGAGCCCCTGCTCATTGCCGAGGACTTCTCCTTCTACCAGCGGGAGCTCCCGGGGGTGTTCCTCCTTCTGGGCACGGGGACGGGGATTCCCCTGCACTCCGACCGCTTTGACTTCGACGAGCGCGCGCTGCTTTGCGGGCTCGACTGCTACCGTCGCCTCGTCCTCATGGACTAGCCGCGCTCGGGAACGGGCGCGGCATGAAAGGCGGGCCGGGGCCCACGTGGGGTCCCGGCCCGCCGGCTCGTTCGTGGGGCGTGCCTACGGCCTGTGGCGCAGCGAGCGCACGGCCGCCGCGACGGACGCGAGGCCGCCCGCGAGCAGCGCTCCCAGGGTGCCGGCGAGGGTGGTCGCGTCACCGGTCCCGGGCAGCTCGCCGGGGCCGTGGCCCGAGGTGCCGGGGGCGGTGGCGCCGGGCGCCTGGGTGCCGGGCGTCTGGCCGGCGGGCGTCTGGGTGCCGCCGGGACGCGCGCCGCCCTGGGTGCCGCCCTGGCCGCCGTCGCCGGGCTCGGGCGTCTCCTCGGCCGACGCGAGGATGGAGAACTCGAAGGCGCGCTCGGTCGTGGGCTCGTAGTTGGGGTCCTCGCTCGTGACGGTCACCACGAGACGGTAGGAGCCGACCTCGGACGGGGCGGCGTCGAGCTGGCGCCAGCCGTCCTCCGTGCGCTCCTGCCAGGAGAGGGTCACGAGGACCTCCTGGCCGTAGCCGATGACCGTGACGTCGTCCGTCGTGAGGTCGACGGGCGTGCCGTCAAAGGTGGCGTCGAGCGCGGGCACCTCGATGCCGTAGCGCGCCCGCGCGATCTCGAAGGTCGCGGTGGCCGTGGCCACCTCGTAGTTGCCGCCGGGGGCGTCCGTCACGGTCACCGTGGCGGTGCCGGCGTCGACGTTGTCCTGGTAGGTGACCACGTACTCCGAGGCGGAGAGGGGCTCCCCGTCCACGAGGACGGACACGACGGGCTCCTGCGGCCGGCCGTTGTAGACGAGGCCGTCGGCGCCGGTGAGCTCGAGCGTGGGCGTGACGGCGCACGGGGCAACCGTGACGCCGACCGTGGCCGTGGCCACGTCCGCCCCGTCGGCAAAGGTGAGGGCAACCGAGGTCTGCCCCACCTCGAGCGCGCGCTCAAAGCTCACGAGCGCGGTGACGTCGGCCGTGCGGCCGCTCGCATAGGTGGCCGTGACGACCATGCCGGCGGGGTCGAAGGCCTCGCCAAAGACATAGGAGGTCTTGGAGGGCGCGGAGGTGAGCTCGATGCCCGTGAGGGCGTCGCGGGAGACCGTGAGGGTCACGCTGCCCGTGACCTCGTTGTAGGCGGCCGGGTCGGCCGGGGTGAAGGTCCACGCGTAGTCGTGCGTGCCCACCTGGAGCTCGGTCGCGTCGAGCGAGAGCGTGCCCGGGACGTCGGACGCCACCTGGAGGTTCTTCTCGACCTCGGAGAGCGGCGTGGTGGGGAAGATCTGGCCGCCCGCGTAGGTCACGCTCACCTCGGGTGTATCCCTGGCGATCGAGAAGGACGTGGCGGCCGTGGCCGGCTCGTAGTTGGCGGCGCCGGCGAAGGAGGCGGAGACCTCGTAGGTGCGGGCCTCGTCGAGCCCCTCGAGCGTGAGGGAGCCCGCGCCGCCCGCGACCGCGACCTCGTGGTCGGCGCCGTCGACGCGCACGGTGACGGTGCCGTCCAGCCCCCGGCCCGAGACGCCCGTGAGGCTCACGGAGAGCGTAACGGGGTCGCCGACGGCGGCGCCCTCCGTCCGGGCGCTCACGGAGAGGGCGGCCTGCGCGCGGGCGATCTCAAAGGTCGTGCTGGCCGTGCCCACCTCGTAGTTGCCGCCGGGGGCGTCCGTCACGGTCACGGTGGCGGTGCCGGCGTCGACGTTGTTGGCGTAGGAGACCACGTACTCGGAGGCGGGGACCACGGCGTCGCCGTCCATTGCCACGACCCCCGGCTCCAGGGCGGAGCCCGTGTAGACGAGGCCCTCGGCGCCGGTGAGCGCGAGCGTGGGCGTGACGGCGCGGGCGGAGACCGTGACGGGAACCGCGCACGTCACGGTCCTGCCGCCCGAGGCGTATGCGAGCTCGACCTCGGTCTGCCCCACCGCAAGGGCCGCCTCATAGGACACGGCGCCGCTCACGTCCGCGGTCCGGCCGGAGGCCCACGTGGCCGTGACGACCATGCCGGCGGGGTCGAAGGCCTCGCCGTAGGTGTAGGAGGTCTTGGTGGGCGGCGTGGTCACGGCGATGGAGGCGAGGGAGTCCTCGACGACCGTGAGGGTGACGGTACCGCGCACGACCTCGTAGTTTCCCGTGTCCGCCGGCGTGAAGGTCCACGCGCACTCGTGGTCGCCCGGCGTGAGCGACGCGGGAAGCTCAACGGACAGGGTTCCCTCGACGGCGGGGTCTGCCTGGGCGGCGTAGTTGGACGCGACGAGCGTGCGGTCGGTCGTGGGGTAGACGACAAGGTCAGGGTTGACCTCGGTGACCGTCACCTGGGGCGTGGCCTTGGCAAGCGAGAAGGACGCGGAGGCCGTGGCGGCCTCGTAGTTGCCCGCGGCGGGGACCGAGGCGCTCACGGCGTGCTTCCCCGCCTCGAGGCCGTCCAGCTCGAGCGCGCCGGAGCCGTTGGTGATGACAACCTGATGCTCGACCCCGTCGACCGTCACCGTGGCGGTAGCGGACGGGGCCTCGCCGGCCACGCCCTCGAGGGTGAGCGCAAGCGCGACCGGGCTGCCGTACGTCGCGCCGCCGGCGGGCGCGCTCACGGAGAGCGCGGGGCGCGCCGGCGCGATCTCGAAGGTCGCGGAGGCCGTGTCCACCTCGTAGTTGCCGCCCGGGGCGTCCGAGACGCTCACCGTGGCGGTGCCGGCGTCGACGTTGCCCTGGTAGGTGACCACGTACTCCGAAGCCGGAATCGCGGCGTCGCCGTCACGGGCCACAACGCCCGGCTCCTGCGGCCGGCCGCTGTAGACGAGGCCGTCCGCGCCGGTGAGCTCGAGCGTGGGCGTGACGGCGCGCGGGGCCACCGTGACGCCGACCGTGGCGCTCATGCCCTCGTAGGCCACGCTCACCTGGGTCGTGGCGACGGTGAGCTCCTCGGGCGAGAAGGACAGCCTCTCCGGCGCGACCTCGCTCGTGGCGCCGCTCGCGTAGGTGGCCGTGACGACCATGCCGGCGGGGTCGAAGGCCTCGCCGTAGGTGTAGGAGGTCTTGGTGGGCGGCGTCGTCACGGCGATGGAGGTGACGACGTCCCGGGCCACGGTGAGCTCGACTGTGGTCTCGAGGGTCTCGTAGTTCTGGGTGTCGGCGGGCGTCACCGTGCAGGCGTACGTGCGCGTTCCCTCGACGAGCGCGGTACCCGGGGCCAGGGAGACCGCGGCGTCCGCGGGCGTGCCCGCCCAGGTGAGGCCCTGCGCGACCTCGGAGAGGTCGCTGCCGGTCCACAGCTCGGGGCCCTCGTAGGTGACGGCGCCGGAGAGCGTCGCCTTGGCGATGGAGCCCACGCCCGCGGCGGTGAGCTCGCTCGCCGTGAGCTCGTAGTTGGCCGCGTCGGCGCCCGCGAGGGCAAGGCCGGACACGAGGACGTCCTTGCCCTCACCGGCGTTGGCGTCCGCGTAGGAGTACGTGGCCGTGGCGGTGACGTCGTCTCCTGCTACGACGCCGGCGAGCGCGATGGCAAGGTCGCCGCCCGTGACGGCGGTGGTGCCGTCGTAGGTCTTGGACGTCGTGCCCTCGACGCTCGGGACAAGGCGGGCGCGCGCGATCTCAAAGCTCGCGGTCACGGGCTCGAACTGGTAGCGGCCGCCCGCGGCGTCGCTCACCATCACCGTGGCCGTGCCGGCGCTGACGTTGTCGGCGTAGGTGACCACGTACTCGGCGGGGTCGAGCGCCGAGCCGTCCGCCGTGACGGAGACGGCGGGACGCTGCTCGGAGCCGTCGTAGACGAGGCCCTCGGCGCCCGAGAGGGTCACGGTCGGGGTAATCGCCTGCGGGGCCACGGTGACGGAGAGCGTCGCGGTGCTGCCCTTATAGGAGACGGTGATCGTGTTCTCGCCCACCGTGGTGAGCGGGCCCGCCGGCTCGACCGCGTAGCCCGAGACCGGCTCGGTCCGGCCACTCGCGTAGGTGGCCGTGACGACCATGCCGGCGGGGTCGAAGGCCTCGCCGTAGGCGTAGGAGGTCTTGGTGGGCGGCGTCGTGATGGCGATGGAGGTGACGACGTCCTCGGAGACGGTGAGGGTCAGCGTGCCCGTGACCGTCTCGTAGTTGGCGGAGTCCTCCGGAGTGAAGGTCCAGGCGAGGGCGTTCTCGCCAACGGTGAGCTCAGCGTCGCCGAGCGCAAGGGCGCCCTTGACGTTGGAGGTCACCTGGAGGTTCTTCTCGATGTCCTCGAGCGGGGTGCTCGGGAAGACCTGGCCGCCCGAGTGCGAGACGCTCACCTGGGGCGTGGCCCTGCCGATGACAAAGGTTCCCGTGGCGGAGCCGGTGTAGCCGCTGCCCTCCTTGGCGGTGACCGTGACCGTGGCGGTGCCGGCGTTCACGTTGTCGCTCGCCTGGACGGTGTAGGCGTCCGTGGGGACCGTCTCGCCGTTGACGGTCACGGTGAGGGCGTCGGCAGGGGGCGTTTGGGCCGCACCGGTGTAGGTGTAGGTGCCCGAGACGCTCACCGTCGCGTCGGAGAGGTCAACGTCCACGACGACCGCGGAGTCGTCGTAGGGCTCATGGGAGATGGTGAGGTAGTCGGCCGGGTAGAGGTCGAGCGTGGCCTTGTCGTAGATGTAGGAAATCTCGGCGTCGCCGATTTTGAAGACGTAGCCGGAACAGTAATCGTTGCCAATCATATGGTCATAGTTCTCGATGAAGAGGCCGCCGTCCTGGCCGATGGTTCCCGTGTCGCTGTTGGTGACGTCGACGAGGTAGGTGCGGCCGTCGCCCATGCGGATGACGTTCCACATGTGGTTGCCCGCGCCGGTGCCGCCGTCCATGACGCCGTGCACGGTGGTGCAGCGGATGTTCGAGTTGAAGTGGGAGAGGTCGCAGAGGTACTGGAAGGCCTTGGCGTAGCCCTCGCAGACGACCTTGGTCTCCCCTTCCCCGTCAAAGACCGAGACGATCTGCCAGGGGTCGCCGTAGGGGGTCTGTGTGCTGGGGTCAGCAGCCTCATCGTCGTAGGACACGAGCTCGCAGATAGCATCGCGGTAGGCGTTGAGCTTCTCGTAGTCGCTCTTGTTCTCGTTCTTAGTGACGATCTCCTGCGCCTTGACGCGGGCCTTGAGGGCACGCTGGGCGTCGGTGCCGTCCACGGTGTAGGCGTCCGCCGGGTCAGCGCGATAGTCGAGCGCGACGCCCATGCTCACGGAGGGGGTGAGGGTGACCTCGATACTGTCGCAGCTGATACTGAAGAGCATCCGCGTGCCGCCGCCGTTATCCCCCGTCTTGTCGTACCAGTAGAGCTCGTAGGGGCAGTCGTCGAGCAGGGCGTCGAGGGCGCGGCTGATTGCGTCAGAGTAGAGCGTGGTGGCGGGACCGAAGTCCGTGTCATGTCCGTTGTACTCGATCCCAAGCTCCTCAAGGGTCCAAGTATGCTCGGGGAGCATGATGTCTTTCGTCGACGTGTGCTCGCCCAGGGCAATCGGGGTAATCTCGTCGTGGAGCGCGTCGTAGACCTCGAGGGCGAGGCCGCTCAGCTGGTCGTGGCCGCTCGTGCTGTAGAACGAGACGAACGGGCCGCCGTAGAAGAGGCGGTTGACGAACTCGGAGAAGAGGGCGTCGTTGTCAAAGGGCGCCCAGGAGCGCGTCGACAGGAGCGGGCTGCCCACCGCCGAGAGCGTCGTCGTGCCGGGCTGGGCCTGGGCGATGCCAGGGGCCGCCAGTGTCGTGGTCACGATGGCCGCCGTGGTGATGCCCGCCGCCCAAGTCTTCTTCTGCACCAATGGAATCAGCTCCCCGCGCACGCGCGCTCCAAGGGAGGGAAATCTACCCCCTCCCGCAGGCATTCAGATGCAGCCATGGTACCAGAAGACACGCACGTCAGCGGCAGAGGGCGGTCGAACAGGCGCCCTACGGGAATGACGGAGCGTCGCCGCTGTGTCCCGTGGCGGTGCGTCACAGAAAACGGGAGGCCGCCGAGGCGACCTCCCGTGCAGATCAGCGTTGCGCGATGCGACGAGCCTAGCTGCGGGCAATCTTGCCGGACTTGAGGCAGCGGGAGCACACGTTGGCCTTGCGGCGGTGACCGTCGACGACCACGGTGACGCGCTGGATGTTGGGCTTGAACGTGCGGTTCACCACACGGTGGGAGTGGCTGATGGAATGACCGGCAACGGCGTGCTTGCCGCAGAACTCACAGACCTTGGACATGCTTACCTCCTCGGGGGCGCGGCGCTCTTCTCGCGCCCGCTTTTACACAGCTCGCCAACTATAGCACATGCGCCTGTCCCTGCAACCTAAAACCCCAAGCATTTGTGGCGTTTTTGTCACGCGCCACAAATGCTTGGGAGCCGGCCGCCCGTCTCCCGCTCCTCGGGGAGCAGGAAGGCGGCGACGGCGCCCGAGCGGCACGCCACCTCGGCGGCGGGGCTCGTGACGACGTTGGAGACGCCGAGGTCCCCCAGGAGCTCCATGGGGTGGTCGTCAAGCTCCCAGCGCATCCCGCGCTCGTCGATGCGGGTGCCCGGCGCCACCGCGATCGCGGAGAACGTCCGGCCCACGGCCTCGGGGCCCAGACGCCAGGCGCGCTCCCCCGCCGCCGAGACGATCCTCATCTCGAAGCCGTCCTCCACAAGGCGCGCGCGGGCGGCACCCGCGGAGGCGAGCTGCCCCACGACGGCCAAGGCGTGGTCGGGACGCCCGCCCGCGGCGCAGGTGAGGGTCACCGCGAGCGGTGCCTCGCGGCGGGTCGCCTCGTGGCGCGCGCAGTCGAGGGCGAGCGCGAGGTCGGTGGCGTACTTCTCGGCAGGAAAGCCCACGCAGGTCCGCGCCGCCGCGCGGGCCCAGCGCGCCGCCTCGTCCGAGGCGGAGTCCGCGTCGCCGCAGAAGACGTCGGGGGCCACCCCGGCGGCGTGGCAGACGTCGGCGCCGCCGTCGGCGACGACCACATAGTCCGCCTCGTCGGCGAGCCTCGCCACGAGCTCGGGCGAGCTTGGCTCCGGGGAGCCCGCCACCACGAGCGCGGCGAGGGGCCGGCCGTGGGCCGCGGCGGGGCGCTCGTAGTCGCGCAGGAGGGCCGGCGAGAGCTCGGCGAATCCGTGGGCGAAGACGTCGCAGTAGGGGCGAACGTCCTCCTCGCGCCGGCCGTCGTGCTCGTTCAGGAGCCCGACCACGGGAAAGCCCGCCCGGCGTGCCGTGCGCACGCCGAACGGCGCGTCCTCGAAGACCCAGGTCGCCTCGCGCGGCGTGCCCAGGCGGCGCGCCGCCTCCAGGTAGACGTCGGGGAACTCCTTGTCGCGCCCGCCGACGTCCTCGGTGCTCACCACGTCCGCGAAGAAGTGCTCGATCCCGTGGGCCGCGAGCGCGCAGCGCAGCTCGCGCACCGGCGTTGACGACGCGATGACCATGGGGACCCCCGTCGCCGCGAGCTCCTCCAGAAAGGCGCGGGCGCCGGGCATGAGGGCGACCTCGTGCTCGTAGGCGTCGCGGACGTGGGCGCAGAGCTCCTCGTAGAGCGCCTCGGGGGAGGTCCCTATCCCAAGATCGTCATGGAGGAGCGCGCAGGTGTCGCGCAGGGAGAGCGCCTCGATGCGGTCAAAGGGCGGCGGCGTCGCGCCGTGGCGGGCGCACAGCCACGCGGCCGCGTGGCTCCACATCCCCATCGAGTCCACAAGCGTCCCGTCACAGTCAAAGATCGCCCCCGCCAGCTCCATCGCTTCCCCCTCTTCCCGGCCGCCCTTCTCGCGGGCGGCCCACGCGGCACAGATATGATGATATACGCGCGACCGCAAAACCTCGCGCTCGTCGAGGCGCGCGTTGGGTAAAGTAAGAGCGTTTGAACGTCTGAGTCCTCACGGAGGAAACCATGGCTCGTTACGACTACCACTGCCCCGACTGCGGCGCCACCTTCGAGGTCGAGCACCCGATGAGCGCGCATCCCAAGGTGAGCTGCCCCACCTGTGGGCACGAGGCCGAGCGCGTCTTTGACCCCTCGGGCATCGTCTTCAAGGGTTCCGGCTTCTACAACACCGACCAGCGCGGCAAGGGCGCCCCCAAGCCCGAGAAGTGCGCGGGCTGCCCGCACAGCGAGTAGCCGCCGCGAGCCGCGCGAGCCGCGCCCTGGGCACACGGGACGCGGGGCCAAGCGCTCTCAAGGCGCGCACCGGACGACCCAAGGCGCGCATCGGACGAGATCTCACGTAATCGCGTCCGGTGCGCGCCTCTTTTCTGCCCGCAGCGCACATTCGGCTTGATTTGCATCCGACCGGACGAGAAGAACGTCGAGTGCGCGCCTGTCGCCGCGCACCCGACGCGTTCTCTGGCGCGCCGCGCGCCCCGGCCGCGCGGGCCCCCGCAAGCCCGCTACGCGAACTGCGACCGGTAGAGCTCCGCGTACGCGCCGCCCGCCGCGAGAAGCTCCGCGTGGTTGCCCTGCTCGATGATCGTGCCCTTCTCCATCACGAGGATGAGGTCGGCGTCGACGATCGTGGAGAGGCGGTGCGCGATCACGAAGCTCGTGCGGTTCTCCATGATGGCCTCCATCGCGCGAACGATGGCCTGCTCGGTGCGGGTGTCCACGCTCGAGGTCGCCTCGTCGAGGATGAGGATCGCCGGGTCGGTGAGCATGGCGCGCGCAATGGTGAGGAGCTGCCGCTGGCCCTGGGAGATGTTCTCGGCATCGTTGGAGAGCATGGTGTCGTAGCCGTGCGGCAGCGTGCGCACGAAGAAGTCCACGTGCGCGGCGCGCGCGGCCGCCTCCACCTCCTCGCGCGTGGCGCCGGGCTTGCCGTAGGCGATGTTCTCGGCGATCGTGCCCTCGAAGAGCCAGGCGTCCTGGAGCACCATGCCAAACTGGCGGCGGAGCTCTGCGCGGGTGAGCTCGCGGGTGTCCACGCCGTCGAGCGTGATGCGCCCGCCGTCCACCTCGTAGAAGCGCATGAGCAGGTTGATGAGCGTCGTCTTGCCGGCGCCCGTGGCACCGACGATCGCCACCTTCTGGCCGGGCTCGGCCGCAAGCGAGACGTCGCGCATGAGCGGGCGGTCCGGCGCGTAGCCAAAGCGCACGTGCTCGAAGGCCACGCGCCCCTCGACGGGCTCGGGCAGCTCGGCGGGAGCGGCGGGGTCCGGCACGACCTCGGGCTCGTCGATGAGGCGGAACACGCGCTCGGCCGCGGCGAGGGCGCCCTGCAGCATGTTGAGCGTGAGGGAGAGCTGGGTGAGGGGCTCGGAGGCGTGCATCACGTACTGGAAGAACGCCTGAAAGACGCCGATGGAGATCTGCCCCGCCACGAGCATCCCGCCCGCGAGCAGGCCCACGGACACCTGGCAGAGACGCATGAGGAAGCGGATCGCCGGCGTGATGGCGTTGGTCACGAAGTCGGCCTCGGCCGAGGTCTCGGCAAGCTCCTCTGCGGCGTCGCGGATCTCCTCGAAGCTCGCCTTCTCGCGGCCGAACGCCTTGATGACCGCGCGCCCGCTGTAGGCCTCCTCCACGCGCCCCGTGAGCGTGCCGAGCGCCGCCTGGCGGCGGGCCGCCACCTTGAGCGTGTGCGCGGTCACGAGCCGGGTCACCACGCCAGCCACCAGCGCAAAGGCAACGAACACGCCCGTGAGCATGAGGTCGTAGGTCGCCATGAGCAAAACGGCGCCGCCGACCATGCACACGGCGATGAGCAGCTGGAGCACGCCGCGCTGGAGCACCTCGGAGATCTTGTCGAGGTCGTTGGTGGCGCGGCTGATGGTGTCGCCCGGCTGGTGCGCGTCATAGTAGGAGAGCGGAAGCCGCGCGAGCTTGGAGCCCATCTGCCGGCGCAGGCTCAGGTTGAGGCGCTCCGCGAAGCTCGCCATGACGAGGACCTGGATCGTGTAGAAGAGCCAGGAGCCCGTCCAGATGCCGAGGAACGTGAGGATCTGGAGGCCACCGTTCTCAAGGGTCACCACAAAGGCGCGCCCCTCGGAGAAGGACGCCTGGATGTTGCCCCAGAGCAGGTCGATGAGCCCCGCGCTGTAGGCGGTGGCGCCAAGGCTGCCCGCGACGTAGAGCATCGAGCAGAGCGCCGCCACGACCAGCCGCCAGCGCTGGCCGGCGGCCGCCCCCCAGAGGCGCCGGGCGGTGCCGAGGGCGTCGGCCGGGACCTCGAGCTCGGCCTCGGCGGCCGGCGCGGCCTCGCCGCGCTCGAGCTCCGCGAGGTCGTCGAGCTCGCGGTTCTTCTCGCTAGGCATGGGCGTCCTCCCCTCTCGTCTGGGAATCGGCGATGGCACGGTAGGTGGGGCAGCGCTCCATGAGCTCGTCGTGGGTTCCCAGGCCCACGACCTCGCCGTCCTTCAGGACCACGATCTGGTCCGCGTCGTGGATGGTGCTCACGCGCTGGGCGATGATGAGCGTCGCGGCGTCGGTGAGCTCGCCGGAGAGCGCGCGCCGCAGGGCCGCGTCGGTCTTGTAGTCGAGCGCGGAGAACGAGTCGTCGAAGACGTAGAGGTCCGCCTTGCGCACGAGTGCGCGGGCGATGGCCAGGCGCTGGCGCTGGCCGCCCGAGAAGTTCGTGCCGCCCTGGGCCACGCGCGTGCCGAGCCCGTCGGCGAGCTCGCGGACGAACCCTCCCTGCGCGACCTCGAGCGCGTGCCAGAGGCGCTCGTCGGAGGCGTCGGCGTCGCCGTGGCGCAGGTTCTCGGCAATGGTGCCCGAGAAGAGCCATGCCTTCTGCGGGACGTAGGCGATGCGCCGGCGGAGGTCCTCCTGGGCAAGGCGGCGCACGTCGACGCCCTCGAAGGTGAGGCTGCCCGCCGTGACGTCGTTGAAGCGCAGGAGCACCTTGGCAATCGTGGACTTGCCGGAGCCGGTGTTGCCGATGATGGCCGTCACCTGGCCGCGGCGCAGCGAGAACGAGATGTCGTGCAGGGTGTCCTCATCGGCGTCCGAGAAGCGCAGGCCCACGTGGTCGAAGCGCGCCACCTCCCCCGCCCGGCCCGTCCCGTCGGCGGGGGCCAGGCGCGCCGGCGAGGCGTCGTCGGCGATCTCGGGCTCGGTGGAGAGGACCTCCGCCGCGCGCGTGAGGCAGGCGAGCGCGCGGGGGACCTGAAGGATCGCGAACTGCGCCATCATCATGAAGATCATGATGAGCATGGCGTACTCGATGAGGGCGCTGATCGAGCCGATCTGCATGGCGTGGGCGCCCACGCGGTCGGCGCCGAACCACATGATCGTGGCCTCGACGACGTTCATGAGGAAAAACGTCATGGAGTCGGTGAGCGCAAAGACCACGTTCACGCGGATGGCGTTGGACGCGTACTCGGAGAACGTCTCGTCGAGGCGGCCCCGCTCGTGCGCCTCCTTGCCGAAGGCGCGAATCACGCGCACGCCCGTGATGGACTCGCGCAGCCGCGTGTTCATGTTGTCGATGAAGCCCTGAAGGCGCGTGAAGATGGGCGCGGACCTGGCCACCGCCGCCGCGGAGATCGCGATGATCGCCACCGTCACGGCCAGGAGCACCCAGCCCATGACCGCGTCCGTGGAGAAGGCCAGCGCCACCGAGATGACGCACATGATGGGCACCGGGAAGATCATGAGGATGGACATGAGGAGCGTCTGCTGGACCACGTTGGCGTCCGAGAGCGTGCGCGTGATCATGGAGCCCGTGCCGAACGCGTTGAAGTCCGAGCCCGAGTACGCAAGCGACGCGTCGTAGATTCGCAGGCGCAGGTCGCGGCCCACCTTGGCGCACAGGCGCGAGGCGAGAAACACCGAGGTGATGTAGCCGCCCGAGCCCAGGAGCGCCGCGAAGAGCATCGCGACGCCGTGACCCATGAGGGCGCTCATGTCGCGCGAGTTCACGGCAACGTTGACCATGGCCGAGAGCTGCGTGGGGATGAAGAGCATGCCGCACATGTCGCAGATCGAGGTGAAGAGGATGGCGGTGAGCAGGCCCTTGTACGGGGCCATGAGGGACAGCAGCAGCCGGGCCGAGGTGCGCTTGCTATAGTCGCGCCGGGGCCGTTCGTGCGCGGTCGTTCGTCTGGTCACTCGGTTGCTCCCCTCTCTGCGAGCCGTGCTCTCTCGTGGTCGATCGCGCGGGCGTAGGCGTCTGCCAGGCGCAGGAACTCCGCGCGCTCGTCCGGCGTCAGCGTGGCGAACGCCCGCTCCTCGGCCTCGATGGCCGGGACGATGCGCTCGTCGGCGAAGGTCCGCCCGGCGGGCGTGAGCAGGACCGTCTTTGCGCGGCGGTCCCCCTCCGCGGACGCGAGCGCCACGAGGCCCTTTGCCTCGAGCGCCTTGAGCGCGGAGTTGACGGTCTGGCGCGAGTACGAGAACTCGTCGGCGATGCGCGCCTGCGTGGCGCTGCCACCCGAGACCTCAATCGCGTAGAGAATCCAGTACGCCGTCTCCGAGAGCCCGCAGCCGCGCGCGAGCTCGTAGTAGACCTTGTCCGTCTTCTGGTAGAGGGCATCGAGCGCGCGGACGCTCGCGACCTCGGCCTTGTCCGTCATGTGCCGTCCCCCGTCCGGTCCGTCCGGTTGCGGGAGGACAGACTAGTCCGATTTCGGATTGTTGTCAAGGAGGCGAGAAGGACGGCCGCGCGGGACGGGTTGGCGCGGGGGAGGCGGGCGGCCGCGCGCAGGAGGCGGTTGGCGCGGAGACGCCGCGGCGCGCAGAGCGTGACTTCGAGCGAGCTTGTGCGGAAAACTCACTCGAAGGCACGTTTTTCTCGCCAGAAGCGTGACTTTGAGCGAGCTTTCCCACTCAGCTCGCGCAAAGTCACACTTTCGGGGCTGAAAGCGTGACTTCGAGCGAGCTCACACGGCAAGCTCGTTCAAGATCACGTTCTTCTCGCCCGAAGCGTGAGCTAGAGCGAGCTGGCACAGATACCTCACAAGAGATAACGCCCGCCAGCCAAAGTGTGACTTCGAGCGAGCTTTGCGGCCCGCCTCACTCAAAGTCACGGTTGCGACGCGGAAAGCGTGATTCTGAGTGAGCTGGCGCGGATAGCTCGCTCAAAGTCACGCATGCGGCCCCAAAAGCGTGACTTTGAGCGAGTCTCCTTGAACGAGTCCCTGAAGACAAAAGAAGGGGCCCGCGTCTCCGCGGGCCCCCAAGTCGCCATGTTCGCTAAAGCTTAGAGCTTGCGGACGTTGGAAGCCTGGAGCTTGCCGTTCTGGCCGGTCGTGACGTCGAACTCGACAGCCTGGCCCTCGTCCAGCGTCTTGAAGCCGTCCATCTGAATCTCGGAGTAGTGAACGAACAGGTCGTCCCCATCCTCACGGGAGATGAAGCCGTAGCCCTTGTCCGGATTGAACCACTTAACAGTACCCTGAGCCATGTCGTGCCTTTCTTTCTCTGCCCCGCGGGGCAAAAGCTGCGCTTGCGCGCGATACCCGTGGCCGAAAAGCCACAAGGGGTATGTTACCCCGAAACCCTCGTCTCAACCACCAGAATCCGTTGAGGGGGAAATCGAGACCGGTGGGCAGGGTTACACAAGACGTACGGGAGGCACACGGCCCCGCAGCCTGCAGAAACCTCTGCACGGACGGAATCCGTGCATGCTGACCTCGCATGAATTGCCCGGCGGGGGCCGGCGGCGGGCCGCGCGGCGGAACGCGCAGGCGGCGCCGCGGGCAGAAACTGCGCCGAGTGCGCGCCCGAGAAACCCATCGAGCGCGCACTCGACGCGTTTCTCGGCAAGGGCAGGGGCGGGGCCCATGGCCGCAGCCGCAGGGGCGCCGCCGGCAACCGGTACGGCTACAATCTGAGGGCGTAACGACCCACGGACGGAGCGGAGGCCATCGTGAGGGAATCGAGGAACTTCTGGATCGCGTTCGCCCTCCTCTGCGGCGCCGCCGCGCTCGACGTGGCCAATCCCTGCGTCGGCGTCCTCGCCCTCCTCCACCTGGCCCTGGCGCTCGCCGCCCTCCTGGGGTACCGCACCATGCGCCGGCGCGCCCGTACGCTGCGCGACGGCTCCCCCGCCCTCAGTCGGGAGCGCGAGCTTGGCGGAGCCGAGGGCGAGCGCCTCGCGCGCGAGAAGATCCGTCGGACCGTCAGCGTCATGAGCCGTACCTACCTGGGCTTCTGCTCCATCCTCACGATCTGCGTCGCGGTGGCCACGTGCCTGCTCACGATGCTCGGCCTGGACCCCGTGCACGGCGGCGCGACGATGCTGCCCGTGCAGCTCGCGCCCCTCGACGCGGCGCTCGACCTCTGGGCGCTCTCGGCCGTCATGAGCGTCGCCGCGGCGGTGCTCCTCACGGTAGCCGGCGGCGACGTGCGCCGCTGGCTGCACAGCCTCCCCTAGGGACCAAGCGCGGCGGGCGAGAAGGACCGCGCGCCCTCACCGCGCGCCAGCCGCGCTCCTACTCCCCCTCCACGCGGCGGCGCAGCCGCTTGACCTCGCCCCTCGAGCGCTTGGCCTCGAGCCGGCGACGGCGCTGCCCCGCCGGCACGCGCGTCTTCTTGCGCGGGCGCGGCGGCCGGGCGCGCAGGCGGCACGCCTCGAGGATCTTCTCGAGGCAGCGCTCCCGGTTCTGGAGCTGGCTGCGCCGCTCGCGCGACACCACCACGATTCCCGTGGGGACGTGGCGCATCCGCACCGCGGAGTCGGTCGTGTTGACGCCCTGGCCGCCGGGGCCGGTCGCGCGGAAGACCTGGACCTCGCAGTCGCGCGCGAGCTCCTCGGGGCTCATCCGCGCAAACGCGGCGTAGTCGCGGTATGTCAGCTTCCTCTCATCCATGCGCCCACTCTACCAGACCCCCCGGACACCGCGTCCGATGCCCTATCATGAGGGGCCCATACGACCGCTCGCAGGCAAGGACTCCCCATGGCCCTCATCCCGATAGTCGCGCTCGCGCTCGTCATCGCCTCCGTCGCCCTCCGCGCCCGGCGGCAGGGCGCGCCGCGTCCCGGCACCCCGCGCGTCTCCACCCTCTGCTGGGCGTCCCTGCCGGCGCTTCCCCTCGCGCTCGCCGCGGCATGGTGCGCGCTCGGCCTCTACGAGGGCGGGCCCGCCGAGCTCCTCGCGCTCGCGGCGGCGTCCCTGCTCGCGCACGGGACCGCGCTCGGCCGGGACGCCCTGCGTGCCCGCCTCGACGCGTGGGCGCAGGCCGGAGGCGTCCCCCTCCCCCTCGCGCACGCCCTTCTCGCCACGGTCGCGGTCCTCGCCTGCTGCGCGCTCGGGCTTCTCGCGCTCGAGCTCCCCTACAACGCCGAGGCCCTCGGAATCGCGCCCTGGTTCGCGCTCATCGAGGGCACCCTCATCCTGCTGGCCCTTCTCGCGCTCTACTTTCTGGCGCAGCGGTCGGGGGCGGGCCTCGCCCTGGGCGTGGCCGCCTGCTGGCTCGTCGGCCTGGCGCAGTTCTTCGTCGCCGCCTTCAAGGGGACGGCCATCCTCCCCAACGACCTCTTCGCCCTGGGCACCGCGGCCGCGGTGAGCGGGAGCTACGTCTACGCCGTGGACGGGCAGGTCGTGCTCGGCCTGGCCTGCGTGGCGCTCGCCGGGGGAATTGCCTCGACGGCCTTCAGGGCCCCCGCGCCCGGCGGCGCCGCCACCCGCGCCCGGCGGGCCCGGGGCGTCTGCGCCAACCTCGCCGGCGGCGCGCTCGCCGCGGGCGCGCTCGCGCTTCTCGTGACCGTGCCCAGCTTCACCGGCACGCTCGGGGTGGGCATGGACTACTGGTTCACGCTCGACTTCTACCGCCAGCAGGGCATGCTCACCACCTTTGTCGCCATTGCCCAGGACATGCGGATCGACGTCCCCGAGGGCTACGACGAGCAGGACGCCCGCGCGCTCGAGGCCGAGCTCGCGAGCACCTACGACGAGACCCTCGGCGCCACCCCCGCCCGCGAGGCGGCGCGGCGGCAGTTCTCCGAGAGCGCGCCGTCCATCGTCTGCGTGATGAACGAGACCTTCTCCGACCTCTCCGCCTTCCGCGGCGAGGCCTGGGGCTATGCCGGCACGACGGCCCTGGACGGGCTCGCCGGGACGCTCGCGCGCGGGCGTGCGAACGTCTCGGTGCTCGGCGGCGGCACCTGCAACTCGGAGTTCGAGTTCCTCACGGGCGTCCCGCTCGCCTACGTGGGGGACGGCAAGTACCCCTACCAGATCTACGACCTCACGGGGACCCCGAGCCTCGCGCGCCAGCTCTCCGAGCTCGGCTACGACACCACCGCCATCCACCCCAACCTCGCGAGCAACTGGAGCCGCGACGAGGTCTACCGCACGATGGGCTTTGACCGCTTCCTCTCCATCGACGACTTCGAGGGCGCGCCTACCTTCCACAGCGGTGTCACCGACGAAGCGACCTACGACAAGGTCCTCGAGCTCCTGCGCTCCGAGGACGCGCCGCAGTTCGTCTTTGACGTGACGATGCAGAACCACTCGGCGTACGACCAGGGCAACATCGCGCCCGAGCTCCTTGGCGGCTATTCCGTGGACGGCTTTGGCGCCTACGACAACGGGCAGCTCAACGAGTACCTCGCGTGCATCGAGTCCTCGGAGCGCGCGCTCGCCGACTTCGTCGCGGCGCTCGCGGAGCTCGACCGCCCGGTGGTCCTCGTCTTCTTTGGGGACCACCAGCCCTACCTCTCGACCGCGCTCAACGGCACCCTCTTCCCCGAGGAGGACCGGACCTCGCTCGAGCACAACCTCCGCACCCACCAGACCGAGTACCTCGTCTGGGCGAACTACGACGTCAGCGGCCATGACGGGCCCGTGGAGGCGGACACGAGCCTCCCCTTCCTCGCCGCGTCCACGCTGCACGCCGTCGGCGCGCCGCTCACGGACTTCCAGCGCGCCGCGCTCGTCGCGCACGAGGAGATGCCCTCGCTCAGCCTCGTGGGCGTGCAGGACGCCACGGGCGCCTGGCACCCGCTCGACGCCGCGGACGACCTCCCCGCGCGCTTCGACGAGCTCGCGCGCGTCACGTACCTGGAGTTTGCGAGCAAGGTGGAGTAGGGCCCGCGCCGGTCGGGCCGCGTCCTTTCCTTGGCCTATCATTAGCTTTGTGTAAGCAGCCAATCAGAGGACCTTCATGACCAGCACCCTTGCCCTGCCCCTCTCAGCCATCGCCCTCATCCTGCTCGCCGGTGCGGCGCACGTCGCCCGTGAGCTCGCGCACGGTCGCCGGCCGCGCGCCGGCACCATCGCGTGGCTCGCCGTGCCCGTGGCCGTCCTCGCCGCGCTCGGCGTGGCGTGCGGGGCGGGCCTCTACACCGGGGGCGCCCTCGAGCTTGTGCCTCCCTGCGCGACGGCGCTGCTCGCCGCCGCCTCGGCGCTCCTGAGGCAGCGCGCCCTCGATGCGCTCGAGCGCCTGGGCGAGAAGAACCCCACGGCCGCGCGCGTCGCACGGGCCGCCGTCGCCCTTGTCGCGATCGCGGGCTCGGCGGTCCTCGGGTTCCTTGCCGTCGAGCTGCCCTACAACCCGACGGCGCTCTCCATCGCCCCCGGCTTCGCCCTCATCCAGGGCCTGCTCATAGCCGGTGCGCTCACGCTGCTCTACTTCCTCTTCCAGCGGCACGGGGCAGGCGTCGCCCTGGGCGTGGGAGCCTGCTCGCTCATCGGGCTCGCGCAGTTCTTCGTCGCGAGCTTCAAGGCGTCCGCGATCCTGCCCAACGACCTCTTTGTCCTGGGGACCGCCGCGGCCGTGAGCGGGGGCTACGTCTACTCCTTCGGCGCCACGGTGGCGCAGGGGCTCGCGTGCCTGCTCGCGGCCGTGGCGCTCTGCGCGCCCGTGGCGCCCGCCCGGCGCGCGAGCGGGCGCGCCGTCGTGCGCGGGGCCCTCGTCAACCTGGCCTGCGCGCTCGCGACGCTCGTGGCGCTCTGGGCCGGCGTCACCGTCCCCAGCTACTTCGACGACCTCGGCGTGGGCATGGAGTACTGGTACACGCTCGACTACTACCGGAAGCAGGGCTTCATCACCACGTTCGTCGCCGTGGCGCAGGACCTCCCCATCGACGTCCCCGAGGGCTACGACCCCGCCACCGCCGCCGAGACCGAAGCCGCCTACGCCGCGACCTACGACGAGACGCTCGGCGCCGCACAGGGCCGGGCGGCCGCCGAGGCGCAGTTCGCGGAGACGCGGCCGAGCGTCGTCTGCATCATGAACGAGACCTTCTCCGACCTCTCGGAGCTCGCGGGGGAGCGGTGGGGCTACACGGGCCCCAGTCGCTACCGGTCCCTCTCCGACACGCTCCTCGGCGGCTCGCTCGACGTCTCTGTCCTTGGCGGCGGCACGTGCAACACCGAGTTCGAGTTCCTCACCGGAATCCCGCTTGCCTACGTGGGCGACGGGAAGTACCCCTACTCGCTCTACGACCTCGCCGAGGCGCCGAGCCTCGCGCGCCAGTTCTCCGAGCTCGGCTACGGCACCACCGCCCTGCACCCCAACTTCCCCACCAACTGGAACCGCAACCGCGTCTACGAGGCGCTCGGGTTTGACCGGTTCCTCTCCTTCGACGCCTTCGACGGCGACCCCTGGTACCACAGCGGGGTCTCCGACGAGGCCACCTACGACAAGGTGCTCGAGGTGCTCTCGGAGAGCGACGAGCCGCAGTTCGTCTTTGACGTGACGATGCAGAACCACTCGAGCTACGACCAGAACAACCTCGGCGACGTGCCGCAGTACCACGTGGACGGCCTGAGCGACTACGACAACGCCCACCTCTCGGAGTACCTCGCGTGCATCGAGGAGTCCGACCGCGCGCTCGACGAGTTCCTGGGACGCCTGCGCGAGCTCGACCGGCCCGTCGTGGTGGTGTTCTTTGGCGACCACCAGCCCGCGCTCTCCTCGATTCTGAACGACGCGCTCTTCCCCGACGAGGACCCCGCCTCCCACAGTGCGCGCACCTACCAGACCACCTACTTCGTCTGGGCCAACTACGACGTTGCGGGAAGCGACCAGACGGGCGCGAGCGAGACCACGAGCCCGGCCTTCCTCGCCGCCATGGCAAAGGAGGCGATCGGGGCGCCGCTCACGGACTTCCAGAAGGCGCAGCTCGTGGCGCGCGGGGAGATGCCCGCCCTGAGCCTCCTGGGGGCGCTCGACGCCCAGGGCGCCTGGGTCGGCCTCGACGACGAGGAGGCGCTGCCGCAGGCCTTCCGGGACCTTGCGTGCATGTCCTACCTGGAGTTCGCCGAGAAGCTCGAGTAGCGCCGGGCGAGAAGGACCGGGCCGGGCGGGGGCGTTCTTCTCGCGAAGGGCGTTCTTCTCGGCGCTCCCCTTAGGCGGCCTCTCGGCCCCCTTGGACCCTCTCCCTTGGGCACGGACCGGCGCAACGAAAAAGGCCAGAGCACGTATGCTCTGGCCTCGTCATGTATGGTGGGCGTTACAAGATTTGAACTTGTGACCTCTTCCGTGTCAGCGCCCTGCTACTTCGCTAACAGGCGTTTCCCAGCGAATCAATCTTCACACTTCATGCATCCAGAGCGTCCGATAGGTCCATCTATCTCGGCTTTTCCGATTCTCTATGATTCCAGACATGCCGTCCGTTACGGTGAGTCCGAACCCATTTTGGACAGCGTTTGGACGGCAGAAGTCGTTCATTTGGACAGACACTCGGGAGCTGGTTTCAATGGCAACATACTCGAAAGGCAGCCTGCGAGAGCGAAGCGAGGGGCACTGGCAGGCGCGTTTCTGCCGTACCGACAGAAACGGCTCGAGCATTGTAACCAGATCGTTCGAAGCAACCTCCCGCAGGGCGGCGACCCTCATCATGGAGGACATCAGAAGGGAGCTGATCGAGCAGGACGCCGACAGCGCATCGGATTGCAATCTCGTTGCATACATGCTGGATTACGTTGACGAGCGCGAGCGCTCCCAGCAGATAGAGCCGAGCACCGCAACCAACTACCACAGCTCCATCAAGCATCTCGCGCGCTATCTCGAGGGCTACTCAATCGGAGAGATGACATCGGAGAGCGTCATGGACGTGCAGGCGGGCCTGCTTGCCGACGGACTCGTCGCCGACACCGTTGCAAAGGACCATCGCTTCTTCAAACAGGTGATGGACTACGCCTGCGAGATGGGCCATATCCATCGCAGCCCCTTTAACAAGGCGACCAAGCCGCCGAAGCGTTGGAAGCCTCGTCCGAACGCGCTCGACGAGAGGAGCCGTTCGATGCTTTTATCCGTCCTGGACGCGTCCCCCACGACCAAGCAGAGCGTTGCGGCACGCCTCGGGCTGCTCGCCGGACTCAGAAGGGAGGAGGTCGCTGGCCTCAGGTGGGGCGACGTTGACCTCGTTGCCAACAGAATCAGAGTCGGTCGCGCCGTCGGGGTGTCGAACGGGAGACCCTATCTCAAGGGCACGAAGACCGAGGCAGGCGAACGGGAGGTCGTCCTCGAGAAGGGGCTCGCCGATACTCTGCGCTCCCTCAGGAGCTCTCTCGGGGTAAGCGCGCGGGAGGACCACTATGTCCTCGGAGACGGAGACTCGTTCTACACGCCCGATCGCATCACGAAGGACTTCACGTCGCTCGCCAAGGCGATGAACCTCATCGGAGCGGCTGGAAAGCGAGCTATGATGCACGACCTCCGCAACACGTTCGTACGGATACCATCAAGACTTTTGTGTACTTTCCGACAGCCTCATAGGCCCGCCATCCGGTGCGGCTACTCGTCCAGCAGGGTGACGTCCTGGTAGCGGCTCGAACTCCACTCGCTCTCCGCGACGCATTTCAGCCTCGCGGTCACGCGTATGAGGGCGAATCTCCGTCGGGGAAGGTGCCGGCCTCGCGCGTGCGCCTGCGGATCTCGCGGTTAAGGTGCTCGACGGCGTTGTTGGTGTGTATGCGCTGCCAGTGGTCGCGG
This sequence comes from Olsenella sp. An290, assembly GCF_002159535.1. GTDB lineage: Bacteria > Actinomycetota > Coriobacteriia > Coriobacteriales > Atopobiaceae > Thermophilibacter. The sequence continues at coordinate 179,093 of NZ_NFIU01000002.1, forward strand.
GGGCCTGATATAAGTCAGCATCTCCGCGTGGCCGTCTTTACGACTTTGGCAGCCTTCCTCAGCTTGGATTTCTCGAGCTCGTTGGCTACCTCAAGCGTCTTGGTCTCGGAGGCCTCGCGCGACTCCATGACGTGGAGCGCCTTGGGCGAGGCAGCGACGCGGGCCTCTTGGACTTGGGTACCCTGGCCGACACGTTCCTGCAGAAGTGGACCGTACGCCTCTGATACACCGCGTCGGGAAAAGTCCGGCGATTGGGCTGACCATGCCGGCGGTCTTGTCGCTGGTGAACATCCTCATGCCGCGCGTTCCGCGCGACCTGAGTCACGAGAGGAACTCGCGCCAACACTCGGCAGATTCGGTTGACCTCTCGACGGCGCCCATGACCGCACGGCAGCCGTCGTCGTTGACGCCTATGGCCACCATCATGGCCACGTTCCCGTGGGAGCATCTCCAACTTCTTTTCAAGTGGATCTCGCCGACGTAAACGTAGGGGCAGACCCAATCGAGGAACCCGTTTCTCCACTCCTCGACAGAGGCGAAGGCCTTCTCTTGAGGTTGGAGAGGGTGGCCGCTGAGACGCTCGAACCCCACAGGATTTCGAAGATGCCCTCGATGATCCTGGCTGAGGTACCCGCGACGCACGTCTCGATCATCGCCTCTTCGACTGAGATCTCGCGGCGCCGCTACCTAACGCTCGATGATCGCCATGGTGAACCTTATGCCCTTGAGCCTGGGCATGCGGGATGTTGCCTCGCCGAAGCTCTTGGTCAGGCCCTGTCATAGTGGTAAACGCGGTGCGCCTCGGACTCGGCCGTGCGCTCGTAGCGCTCCGCGCCGACGAGGTCGTCCTCCTTGTCCAGAAGACCCTTCAGGGTGTCTTCGGCCGTTCTCCTGACGAGCTCGTGCAGGTCGGACTTCAGGCTCTCCTCGTTTAGCGTTTCGATTGGCTCGGGCATGGCTCTCCTCCAACATGTTACTCGCCTCGACAACTCGAATCATGCCGGGCAAGGCCGTGCCACCTTCCTGTCTGGACGCTATTCCGCTGTAAAAGTGCGCAAGCAATTGCACGTCACCGACCTAGGACGTCGAGAACGATAGACCGCTCGCGGTTGGAAAGGGATCACTCGGGGATATCCCCGAACGTCTCGATATTCTCGCCATTGCTGCGGCCAAGCTCTACTGCGGCGTCCCCGTCGTCAGGAACACCCAACGACGGCAGAGAGGGAAACGAATGTCGCGTTGACGAGTCGAGACATCAACTTCATCGAACCCCCTTGAGCTGGTACCATTTTCTCTGTCACCCTGCTGCCGCTACCTAGTGACCCATATCGAGTCGTCGTCGCGGACAGCGAGACTTCCAAATGTCTCATCAACTCTTTCAAGGAGTGGCATACTCTAGATTTCTACAATATCTTATGCGCACCAGGTGTCGTCGGTAGTCGTTTTCGCCGTTCATGCGAGGTACCTGTCAAGCAGGCCATCACGCTGCGAAACGAGTTTGTCAATCTGATGCTCAAGCTCTGTCTGGTCCTTGTCTGCCCGCTCTGCATAGTCGGCGAATTTCTGTTGGAGAGCGAGAGGCGGCAAGGGGATGGTGATTCTCCTTACGTCTTCTTGATTGATGCTTGCCTGGTGAGCAGCACGCTTTGCCATTTGCTCGACTTGCTGATGCGCCTCGTCACGAGAGAGGGCGAAAGCGACATAACGTGGAAGAGCAGCATTCTTTAACCTAATGCGCATCATGTTCGACTCGAAGACCGTAGGCTCGGTAAGCCCCTCAATGTAGGCAGTTTTGCCGAGATATGGCACGCTGTTCACTCTGTTCACAAGAAGATCGCCCTCATGCAACCCGTAGAGAGAGACCTCGTCGTCGGAACAATAAAGTCGTTTCAACACGTCCCACCTTGGGATTCCTCCGCTCGTAAACGAGTCGATACGGACTATCGGAACGCCACTGCCGTCCCGTCGGTAATGGCTTTGGGGCTTGTATAGCCCGTTCTGGGGATCAGTGCTGAAAAGGCTGCCAAGTGGCGTGTTTCTATCAGCCTGGCGTGAGACGTCGACAAAGAAATCCGCAACGTTGTTTTCAAGTTTCCGAACCTCGGTGCGTTTCGCATCAATCTCGCCCGAAAGCCGACTGAACTCCTCTACCAATGCCTGTTGCTCACCAAGGTTTGGAACTGCAAACCGGTAGTGTAGGATCTGCATCTTGTCGCCACGTGGCCTACCGGTACCAGTAAAGGTCGACATGTCGTAGTCGAAGAAGTCCCTCTGCCAAAGGAGCATGTGTAGGAACTCGGGCAGGACAACGTTCTCGTTCCTGCTGCGGAAGACCAATACATCCTTGGAGCACGCTCCATCGCGGTCGGCAAACCATATCTTCTGCAAGTAGGGACGGATATTCGAGACGAGCGTGTCCCTGGCCTTGTACGCAGTTCCAGATGTCGCTGGAGCGTCACCCTCGTAAGGCGTGATACCCTTCCGCCCCTTTGCCATGTTCTCAGTCGTTACGTAGTCGCCCAGGACAATCTCGGACTGGGGTACGCTCTTGGTAACATAGTAAGCCACGTCTCCCAATGTGCACACTGAGACACCTGAGATGAACTCACGCTGTCGATAGAAGGTCCTCGGCATCTTGAGTGCCTCGTCAAATTTATCGGCGTCGTAATCTATGAAGTCTGCAGTATCCGCATAGTAGAGCCATTGGGAGAGATCGCCAGGCTCGGCCTCCTTGCCCCCAAACCAGGCCCGTATTATTCCGCTAAGCTTGTCCTTGCCGCCGGCCGCAGGGCCATCGGAGTAGAGAACGCCCTCGCCGTCGAGGAGCTGGATTCCCTCGTTGCCCTTGCGGTTGCTCCACTTGTACCCCAGGAAGGAGGCCACTTCCTTGGTTGCCGTGGGAGAGTTGACCACCAGGGTTCGCTCACCCGAGACCAATCCCCAAACTCGTAGTCGCTTGCGCTCCTCCTCGTGCGCGTAGGCATAGAAACGCTCGTTCTCGAGCGTCTGCTTGCCCGCAGCATCCGAGGCCTTGTATGCCCTCGTCTTTCTCAGCGTCTTGAGCTCAGGAGAACCGACGAAAACTCGGAAATAGGTAACGAAATGGGGGACGCCTGACCACTCGGTCCAGTCCCTCTTGCTACAGACGAAGGTGCGATAGTCGTCCTCGCTCACCTTGACCTTCTTGAGGTAGGCGGCGAGGTCGTCCGCATCGCGCCAACCCTTGAGGTCCTTTCCGGCGAAGACGGCATCCACGAAGTCACAGGCGCTCGCTTCCCGCGTAGGCACCTCGTCGAAGCGCCGCATGAATAAAATTGCGACGTTGGTCCCAGTAGCCGCGAAGGTACCCGACCCGAACCTTGCTATGGCAACCAACTCGAAGGAGCTGAGCAACACGTCACGCGCGGCCACGAAGCTCGAGCTCGTCCCCTTGTCGAGGATGGAGCTGGGAAGGATGATGGCGGCGTAACCCCCTGGCCGCACCAGCTGGGCCGCGCGCTCGACGAAGAGGGTCTCTATCTCGGACCCGTTGTCGCTTATCTCGTCTAGTACCTTGATCTCGTTGTTTCGGAGCTTGAGGTGGGGCTTGAAGGCCGCAACAGAATAAGGTGGATTCGCGGCAAGGACGTCGAACCTGCCGGAGTCTTTGCGACTGTCGATGCCTTTGTCGGGATAGTTCTCCAGCCCGTCGCCGAAGACAATCTCACCCTGGCCAGCCCCATGCATGTAGAGGGCCACACGCGACACGCGGGCGAGCCGGTAGTCCCTCTCCACGCCCACCAGGTTGCCGCGAACCCAGTCGGCATCTCCCAGGCTATCCTCGAAGTAAGGGTCATATTGGCAGGCGGCGTTGGAAATCTCCTCGAACCCCTCGGTTAGGAAGTGCCCGGCCCCGCATGCGTAGTCGATGACGCGAGGATAGCGGACACCCTCCCCCTCATCGCGCACTAGCTCGTCAAGAGGGAGAGAGCGCCAGATGAAACGCGTGATAGGCATCGGCGTGAAGAACTGTCCCTCGTTCTGCTTGAAGCCCTGGTTCAATAGCTGCTCGAAGAGGTCTCCGAGGAACTGCACATCGCCAGACTCGACGATCCTATAAGGCTGGAGAAGCTGCACGACCTCCACGAGCACTTTCCCGTTCTGCAAGAAGAGCTCCTCGTTGTGCACGTCCTTGAAGGCGAAGTCGCTGTTCGTGTAGAACTTGAGCTTGCGCAGCGTCCCGTTGAGCTCCTCGATAAGACGCTTGCGCTCCTGCCCGGTGAAGCGGCTAACGACCTGATCGACGTAGTCGTTCGGGACGTAAAGCACATCCTCGCGCATAAGCTTGCGCATTCCCTCGGAGTGAAGCCTCTGGAGCCGGTCCTGCAGCGTCTCATAGGTGTCGCGCCCCTGGCGGTACTGGAACTCCACCTCCTGATTGGGGCCCTTGGAGAGCTCGTCCTGCAACTTGGCTATGAAGAGCGCCACGAGTCGGTTGAAAGCGTTCTCCTTATCAGATACGTTGTTGTGGCGCAGTATCTCCTCGAAGCGGTTGACGATTCGGTCCTCCGCCCGGAAGTCAACAAGGTCCTTCTTCAGGAGCGGCGGCACATCTGGATGGTAGGCCGTCGCGCGCCTCCCAAAGAGGATATCACCCTCAACCTGCTGGTTGTAGGTTTCCGTCCAGGTCTCGTGGAGTTGCTCGACCGTATGGGCGGCGCCGTAGAGCAGGATGGTGTCGTCGCGGCTCGCGAGTGACTTGAAGTTTTCGTCGTCCTCACAGCTGATGGAGCGCTGCTGGACGTTTATCTCGCCGTCTACAAAATCGCAAGCGTAGAGCACCAACCAGCGACAGGCGCGCTCTTGCTGCCAGTAGGAGAAGAGCTGACCACCGTCCGCCTGCATGGTCTTCCACTCATCGCGAAACTCGGTGCCGGGCGTCTTGCACTCGATGATGCAGAGCGTCTCGCCGTACTCGTCGTTCACGCATATGTCGGCACGTCCGCTTTTCTGCTCATGGCCGAGCGTCCACTCCCGCTCGAGCTCAAGGGATTCTGGCCGGTAGCCCTTGTCGAAGAGCTTGGCAACACAGACAAGAACTACGAAGTTCTCGTTGTCGGAGAAGTTGCAGGTTGTAGACTTGTTGACCTTGAAGCCATCATCAACCGGATAGATGATGCGCCTCTTGTCCATGTCCACCCTGATAGAGGCCCCTGAGTCCCAGACTTTGGAAAAAACGCCAGAGCTTTCGGAAGGCTGAAAACCCAAGGAGACAAGTGCATCGGATAGATTCTCCTGAGTAATCATCGCTAATCTCCAAACGACGAACGTGCAACCGCCGGAAGACGACCGACGCCTAATACGCACGCCAGGCAGCAGACGAAAGCGCCCCATTGCGTGCATGGACGATTATAACCCGAGAATCAATAAGCCTTGAGACATGCGTGCCAGCACAAGAGTAAAGGAAGAGGGCGATATATTCTCACCCTTTCTTCCACTGTCTCCGCTACGGACGCTCCATCAGGGCGGATCATGTCTGGGGCTACATACACTGAGGAAGGCTGAACTGTGCGAATGTTCCTTCCGCATCTCAAAAATGTAAGGCCTAGTAATTCAAAACAACTAGAGCCAGTCCCCGAGAGGACCGGCCCTTACAAAACCTCGAAGGTTTTTGCATCTGAACGCATCATGACATCAGCTTTGTGCCGCGTCAAGAACCCTCGCAAGAAACGCAAGATGGGACACAAGGGGGGTTCTGCGTCCCATAGCGCGCGATCGCGTCGTCCATCAGGGGACGGAGGCCAGCGATCGCGTCAAGCATCGCCGGAGCGGCGTGCTCGCCCGCAAGCATGTCATGCAGCGCCACGGTGGTCACGAGCTGCTGCGTTCGACGGTTGCGCAGCCTGGCTCGGCGGCCCTTGCTGTTGCGGATGTCGTGGGCGTTCAGCCACTCGAGCGCGACTCCCGAGGTTGCGTGCCTCGTCTCGCGCTCGGGCACGAAGCCGTTGCACAGGCAGCCCACATGGCTCGCGCAGTTGCGAACGGCCTTCACGTCCTTAAGAGCGTAGTGGATCTCCCGCCTCCCCACCTCCTCCCAGCGTTCAACGCAGAAGAGGTAAAAGGCGAGCAGCGTCCCAAACGGTACCACTTCCAACAGCACCCATACGGGCATGGCATCCCGGTAGTGGTCGATCAGCGACCCCGCGCACTCGTCCGCCTGGGAACGCGATACGAGATCGCGTCTCAGCCCCTCGCGGAAGCCGCGCGGCAGGGAGGACACGAAGTCGGCGACGATCCCGTAGCCGTCCTCCCCGCGTCTGGCGGCCTCGGACACGAGCCATGCCCTGACCGCGCGCTCGACATCCTTAGCCATGAGGCGAAACGTCTCACGGAGAACGTCGTCGAGAGAGTTCATATCCAAGAGGTCCCCGAAGTCGAGGCTCACGAACTTCCCGGCGTCGGGGCCGTCCTCATGGCGCTGGAAAAGCACCCGGTAGGCGGAGAGGTGCAGGTAGGTCTCGGCACTCGAAAGAATCTCGAGCGCACGCTCCTCCGCACAGCGCTCAAACGTGACGCCCTTGCCCCTGAGTAACTCAATCTGCTGCTCAGGAGTCGTTATGGGCTTAAGGGATAGCGCATCATGCACGCCGTCATCCATACCCCAAGCTGTGAGTTTCTTCGCATCATCCATCATGCAAGCAATTCTACCCCACGACCAGAAACTGAAGACAGCTTAGGAAAAGCAGTGCGGTCCGAGTTTGCGGGCTTTCACTTCTCTTACTGTATGGGCAATTGCATGCGGCAAATCGGGAAACAATGATGATTCGTCGATTCCAATCGCTTCGAGCTGACGCAGAATATCTTCTTTGCATTGATGGGGAACTATCAGGGAGAACGCACCCTGCTTCTCTAAGTTCCCATACAGATCACTGGTGGGACCAAAAAAGTAGTACTGCTTGTTAGGGTCAACGTGACTTATCGCCGGCTCAACGCGCAGCAAATCCATTCCGCAGACAATAAACGCCCCGCGTTGAGCGCCTATTCGAGGGTTGGTCCATTCTGGCAAGACAAACTGGTACGGAATTGTTAGATGTACCAAAAGTCGCTTCACCGTATCAGGCATTATGTGATGCGGAGTAACCGGGTACCTTGCTTTTACCTGATCCAATGCAGCATCCAGGTCACACTTTACAGCGCAGAAATCAAAGCAAAAGTCGACAACCATACTTATGAAGGGGTCAGATCCCCATGACGTGGGCATTTTGGGAAAAACAAATACTTGGCCATCCGCATCTTTAGGTCCTCCGCATGCAAAATACAACCCCACTAACGGATTGGTCGTCACGTCAAGCAACCTTGTAGGCATCCCATAATGCTGGAGCAAAGCCAGTTGCTGCAATCTGCTACCCGTAAAATCATCCGGACGGTACCGCCTAATTGAGGTAAGCAATACGTTCTCGCTATCGAGAAGCCCCTCACGAAACAAACTTGGAGACAATTCCCACTTGCTATCCGATTGGCCTCTATAAAAAGTGACTCCGTTCACCCCATTGATCAGGAAGTCCCGATTTGACGCGTTGTCTACGATAGCCAGGTAGTCACTAACGCTACTAATTCTGCAAGATTCCTGATCGCGTGCTTCCAATTAATGGGGCTCCATTCTTGATGGCGGCTTGAGTAACAGCCAAGATATTATCCTGCTGGATCCTACGAGAAAAGGCTATTTCTCGCGTATGCCATGAACAACCATGGAATATTGGTGTAGATAAAACGTCTCCCCGAAGCCATGTAACTCAAGTCCATGCATAACTTGATTTTCCACATCGTCCGGTAAATCCCGCCGAATTTGGACAGCTGTTTGGACACCATTTGGACAGATACGAAAACAGCTCAGAGCGAACATGCTCTGAGCTGCGAAAGTTTGGTGGGCGTTACAAGATTTGAACTTGTGACCTCTTCCGTGTCAGGGAAGCGCTCTCCCCCTGAGCTAAACGCCCTTGATGTTCCGCTGCGTTGGGGACCGCAGCGCGAGGAGTATCTTAGCAAGAATCCGCTCCGCCGTGCAAGCCCCAATTTTGACTTTTTTGAAAAACGCTCGGGGACTTGGGGCCGCAGGCCCAACGTGGGTAGGAGCGCGCGTCACGGCGTCGGGTGCGACCCCGATTGCGCTCCAGCCGGAATAGTATACAAATCAGGCTCCGAACCTGAAAAAACGGGGCCGTGCTGGCCAAATTTGCATGCTATTCCGCCGTACCGCTCCGGCCGCCCGCGCACGGCCGGCCTTCCGTGGCCTGCCAAGATCTCCGCCGAGTGCGCGCGCTCCGGGCATCCCTGAAGCGCACTCGGCGGATTTTTCTATCCGCGCGGACACAGGTTTTGTCCGCTGCGCACCGCCCGGCGCGCACTCGGCGGAATTCTTGTCAGCGACTCGGGAGCCGGCGCGCACCCGCAGGCACCTGTGTCCGCACCGTCAGCACCCTCGGCCGCCGTGGCCGCGCGACCCTCCCCGCCCTCGCGGGGCTACTCCCCCTTTGGAGCGGCGGGCTTCTTCTTGGCCGCGGCCGCGGCCGCGGCCTTGCCCGCGGCGATTCGCGCCTCGACGTCCGACCCCTTCCCGGCGCCGCCCTTGCCCGAGGCGGCCGCGAGGGACGCCTTCCCCGTCCCTGGACCGGCCGTCTTCTTGGCGGGCGCGGCCGACCCCTTCTTGGAGCCCGGGCGCACCGTGACGCCGCCCGCGCGCGCGGAGCCGTGGCGCTTGCCGGGGCCTCCCGCCACGAACTCGCGCACCCGACGAAACGCCCGGCGCCAGCGCCGGTTGATGGACTCCCCGCTCGCCGAGCGCATGCCCATGCAGGGCGCGGCGATAAGAACCGGCAGCAGGTACTCAACGGCGCGCCAGATGACGAAGCCGGCGGAGAGGTGGACCCCGTACATCCCGCCGAAGAGGTAGGCAAAGCCCACCTCGGCGCCGCCCGTGCCGCCGGGGAGCGGCACGGCGTTGATGAGGAGCTCGAGCATGGAGCCGGAGGCCAGGCACACGAGGAAGTCGGCGGGCTCCCCGAAGGAGCGGAGCACGAACCACGGCAGCGCGTACATGCACCCCAGCTGCAGAAGCGTCACGAGCATCGTGAGGAGCATCTCGCGCACGTTGGCCGCCGAGCGCTTGAAGGCAGTCGAGAACTTGACCACCTGCGTGTTCACGACCTCGTAGTAGTGCTCGTACTTCTCGTCCTTGAGCCAGCCGCGACGGTTGGCAAAGCGCAGCGCCCAGTTGCCGATGGCGACGACCGGTCGCGGGCACAGGCACAGCACCAGCATGGCACCCACCTGGACCACCTTGAAGCCAAAGAGGAAGAGGCCGATCAGGGTGACGTCGCCGAAGGTCTCGTAGAAATAGCTCCCGCAGAAGACGAGCATGATGGCGGCAAAGACGCCCTCGCCCGCCTCGTAGAGCACGGTGCGCGTGAAGTTGAGGGCGCTCGCCTCGCCCACGGAGAGCCCCGCGCGCGTGAGGCGGTAGATCTGGGCGGGAGGGGCGCCGGCGCTGTTGGGCGTGAGGCGCATGAAGAAGACGCCCGAGGCCTCGACGCTCATGAGGTCGCGGATGCCCACGGGGTTGTCCGGGTCCGCGATGATCGAGAGCACGTAGGCAAGGACGCCGAAGACGTAGTAGAAGAGGAAGCAGACGATCCCCGCCACGATCCAGGCCATGTCGACGCCCGCAAGCGACGACACGAACTCGTCGACCTGTCCGGTGAACACGAGGTAAAGGGCATAGGCCACGGCAACGAAGCCCAGGAAGATGACGGTCTTTCTCACCTGTCCCATGGACTTCTTGTCGGCGGCGCGATCCTCCGCGGGCACGGACCTCAGGGCCGAGACCTTGAGGGGCACCTTCTTCTTGGCCGACGCCTTGGCAGCCGAAGTCTTGGCGGCCGACGCCTTCGCGGCCGACGTCTTGGCGTCCGCCTTGGCCTCATCCGGCCTCTGGGGGCTCTTCTTCTCTTCTGCCACGCACACGCTCCAGACGTCTGACGGGGATTCGCGTCACCCTAGTGTAACGCGGCCGCGCGCGCCGCGGCACGCAGCGGGCGGCGAGCGGAGAACGAACAGGCGCGGGCCTAGGCCTGCTCGCGCCAGCCCTTGGCCACGTCCACCCAGCCGTGCGCGCCCGAGAAGCGCTCGAGCTCCTCGCAGGTGAGCTCGATGGCCGAGTTGGAGCTCCCCGCCGCGGGCCACACCGTCTCGAAGCGGCGAAGCGACTCGTCGAGAAAGACCTCGACCCCCGCCTCCACGCCAAAGGGGCAGACCCCGCCCACGGCGTGGCCCACGAGCTCCTCGGCCTGGGCGGGCGCGAGCATCCGGGGCTTTGCGTGAAACGTCGCCCTGAAGGCCTGGTTGTCGATCCGCGCGTCGCCGGCGAGGACCACGAGCGTGGGCGTATCCCCCACCATGAAGCTGAGCGTCTTGGCGATGCGCGCGGGGTCGGTGCCCACCGCCGCCGCCGCGAGCTCGACGGTGGCGCTCGAGGCGTCGAACTCCCGGACGCGGCCCTCGGCGCCAAAGCGCGCCAGGTGCGCGCGGGCCCTCTCTATTGACATACGCCCTCCTCAGATTGGGATAACAACAAGGTGACGGGCCCGCTTGCCTCATGCGCCCCGGCGAGACAAGCGGGCCCGTCCCCCGCCTCACTTCGCAACGATGCCGCCGCCGAGGCAGCGAGGCCCATCGTAGACCACGGCGGACTGACCGGGCGCCACGCGGCGCACCGGTTCTTCAAAGCGCAACGTCTCCCCGTCGAGCTCCGCCTTGCGAAGCTCCCCCGTGTGGCGCGTCCGAACGAGGTAGCGCCCCGCCGCCGGCGCCTCGCCGGAGATCCAGCGCACGTCGTCGAGCTCCACCTCGCGGCAGAAGAGCGCGGGGCTCATCCGGTCGGCCGTCACGTACACCACGTTCTTCTCGACGTCCGTGGAGACCACGTAGCGGGCCGGGCCGCCGCCCAGGTCAAGACCGCGCCGCTGGCCCACGGTGAAGAGGAACGCCCCGTCGTGGCGCCCGAGCACGCGCCCGGTCTCCCACTCCACCACGTCTCCCGCGCGCCGCTCGAGCGCGTCGAGCAGAAACGTCCGGATGCCCACCGGGCCCACGAAGCAGATGCCGTCGGAGTCCGGCTTGCTCTCCACCCCCAGGCCGCGCTCGGCGCACATGCGGCGCACCGTGGCCTTGTCGCGGACCTCCCCCACCGGCAGGAGCGCGCGGGAGAGCGCCTCCTCGCCCACGCGCCAGAGGAAGTACGTCTGGTCCTTGTGCTCGTCGCGGGCGCGGAGCAGCCGAGGCCGCCCGTCCTCGCCCCGCTCGACGCGCCCGTAGTGGCCCGTCGCCACGAAGTCCGCGCCCTCCGCGAGCGCCCGGTCCAGAAACGTCCCGAACTTGATCGTCTGGTTGCACATCACGTCCGGGTTGGGCGTGTAGCCGCGCGCGTAGGCGTCCACGAGGTAGTCCACGACGGTCGCGCGGTACTCCTCCTCGCAGTCCCAGACCTGAAGGTCGATCCCCAGGGTGACGGCGACGCGCTCGGCGTCGGCGAGGTCGTCGGCCCAGGGGCACCTGAAGCCCGGCAGGTCGCGCGACCAGTTGCGCATGTAGACGGCCGTGACGTCATAGCCGGCCTCGACGAGCAGCGCCGCCGCGAGGGCCGAGTCCACGCCGCCGGAGAGGCCGCAGAAGACGCGGGCGCCGCGCGCGGGCGCAAGGGACGCGGGCGCCATCAGCGCCACCCCGCCAGGAGCTCGGCCGTGCGAGAGGCCATCCCCTCGTCGTCAAGCGCGAGGCGCGCCATCTCCGCGCGGACCGCGCGCTCGATGGCCTCCGCGGCATAGTCGACCTCGGCCTCCGTGGTCGGGCGGCCCAAGGTGAGCCGCAGGCTCCCCTCGGCGAGCGGCCGCGGCATCCCAATGGCCTCGAGCACGTGCGAGACGCGCATGCGGCTCGCCGCGCAGGCCGAGCCCGTCCCCACCGAGACCCCCGCGCGCTCGAGCGCGATGACGAGGCGGCGCGCCTCGAGCCCCGCAAAGGAGACGTGCAGCAGCCCCGGGAGGCGCCGGCGCGGGTTGCGCGGCCCCGACACGACCACCCAGGGCAGGCGCCCGACGAGCTGCGCGCGCAGGCGCTCGCGCAGGCGCTCGAGGCGACGGGACTCCTCGCCGCGGCGCTCGCACGCGAGCTCGAGCGCACGGGCCATGCCCACCACGCCCGAAACGTTCTCGGTCCCCGAGCGCACGCCGCCCTCCTGGCCGCCGCCAAGGACGAGCGGCCGAAGGCGGACGTCGTCGGAGGCCCACAGCACGCCCACCTGCTTGGGCCCGTAGAGCTTGGCGGCCGAGAGCGTGAGCAGGTCGACGCCGAGCGAGCTCACGTTGACCGAGAGCGCACCGGCCGCCTGCGAGGCGTCGGAGTGGAGGTAGAGCGGGGTGCGCTCCCGCGCCTCGAGGCGGCGCGCCCGCTCGGCCGCCACCACCCGCGCGATCTCCCGCACGGGCTGCACGCAGCCGATCTCGCCGTTCGCGAGCTCCACGGAGACGAGCTCGGTGTCGGGCCGGATGGCGCGCGCCACGGCCGCGGGGTCCACGATGCCGTCCGTGCCCACGCGCACGGTGCGGCGCGCGTGCTGGCCCGCGCAGGCGAGCACGCTCTCGTGCTCGACCGCGTCGACGACCACGTGGCCGCCGACGGCGGCGAAGGCGAGGTTGTTGGCCTCGGTGGCGCCCGCCGTGAAGACCACGTTGCCCGGCCGCGCGCCGATGAGCCGCGCGACGGTGCCGCGCGCCCGCTCGACCTCGTCGCGGACGTCGCGGGCAAGGGCGTAGGGCGCGCTCGGGTTCCAGAACCGCTCCGTGAGGAAGGGGAGCATGGCCTCGAGGACCTCGGGCGCGAGGGGCGTGGCCGCGGCGTAGTCGAGGTAGGCGCCGCGCTCGGGCGCGGCGGCGCGCGGCCCCGGGCCGCCGGGCGAGAAGGACGTCATCTCCCCTCCTCCCACTCGAGCGGCCGGCCGTTCTCGTCCAGCTTGTCCCGCTCGTCGCCGATCTTGAGGTTCTGGAAGCGCTTCGAGATGAACTCGTCGGAGTAGTTGGTGTCCACCCACTGCTCGAAGGCGTTCGCCGGGGGCACGCCGAGGTCGCGCTCCACCTTGCGGTCAAAGCAGACGATCGTCATGACGATGTCGGCGACGAGGTAGAGGGCCACGAGCGTGACAAAGACGACCTGCCTGCGCGCCGTGGGCATGCCGATCTGGTAGAGCAGGCGCGGCATGATCGCCCGGCACCACACGAGCCCGAGCAGGCCCCACATGGCCAGGAAGCGCCACGCGACCCACGGGGTGATGGCGTCGGGGAGGTAGGCGTAGGTCCAGGACTCCGCGTTGAAGAACGTCCCCATGACCCAGCCGGTCAGCTGCTCGAGCACGCCGCCCACCAGGGCGGAGACGAGAAACACCTGCCAGCCCCGCGCGCCGTGGCGGCGCAGGTGAAAGCAGAGGACCGTGAGGAGCACCGCGCCCACGCCGTAGAGGGGCGAGAAGGGCCCCCAGACGAGCCCCACGCGGCTCTCCGTGAGGCCCGCGGTGAGGAGCATCCACACCTCCTCGATGAGCAGGCCCGCCATCGACCCCAGGAAGAAGAGGAAGACGACCTGGTACCAGCCCAGGGAGAGATGGTCGAGGTACTCGTCGACGGCCTCGTTCGAGGCGCGCCAGCGCGCGAAGAGCCTCCCCAGGCCGCGCGCGCCCTGCGCCCGGGCGAGCTCGCGCTCGAGCACGTCCTCCGACTCCTCGAGGGCCGCCTCGGCGCGCTCCACGTGGTCGGCGGGCAGGCGGTCGCCACCGGAGAGCCAGTCCCAGAAGAAGACGACCGTCCTCACGAAGCCCCGGGCCACGAGGAACAGGAAGATGAGGAATATGACAGTGAAGAGCATGCAGGGCACTCCCGTAAGACGGCTGAACAGCCCTCTTAGAATAGCAAAAGGGCCGGTCAGGTGACCGGCCCCTCATACACATGGAGCGGGCTACGGGGTTCGAACCCGCGACCTCCACCTTGGCAAGGTGGCGCGCTACCAACTGCGCTAAGCCCGCGACGCAAGGAGACATATTACGGAAAGCGTCAGCGGATTGCAAGCGTCTTTTTTTGACAAAGGTGACGGGGCACGCCGTCGCGGCCCCGCGACGGCGCGGGCCCGGCGCGCGGGCAGGAGGGGCCGCCCCGCCGGGAGGGCCTGGCGGGGGCCGTGCCGGCGAGAGCCCCACAGCATATGAAAGGCACCCCGCAGGGTGCCGAAGGTTTCTGGAGGCGAAGCCCGGATTCGAACCGGGGGTCAGGGCTTTGCAGGCCCGTGCCTTACCACTTGGCCACTTCGCCGTATGAAAAAGGCCGATCGAGACCGGCCTTGTGTTCACATGGAGCGGGCTACGGGGTTCGAACCCGCGACCTCCACCTTGGCAAGGTGGCGCGCTACCAACTGCGCTAAGCCCGCAAGCGCAGGGAATACTATACGGACCGGGCCCCGCTTGCGCAAGGCCCAATGCGCGGGCGCGTGGAGGAATTGTGAAGTGGCCGCTCAGAAGGCACGACGACGGGGCGACGCGGCAGGGGCCGCTCAGGCGCCTCGGGCCACGGCGGGCGCCGCCGCGGCGTCGAAGAGCTTGACGAGGCGCACCACGGTCCCCTCCCCCGCCCGCTTGGGCGCGATGCTCACCGAGTCGGCGAGAAGCCTCATGAGCCGGATGCCGCGCCCCCGCTCGGCCCCGGGGCCCGTCTCGGGGGGCTCCTCGCCCTCCGCGAGCTCGAAGCCCTCCCCGCAGTCGGTCACCTCCACGGTCACGCGGTCGGGATAGGCCGTGACCGTGGCGAGCACGCCACAGCCGCAGGTGTGGTCGATGGCGTTGCCCAGCGCCTCCCCGCAGGCGAGCGTGAGGTCGAAGACCCCGTCGGGCGAGAAGGGCAGGCGGGACACGAGCTCGCAGACGCGCTCGCGCGCGGACGCGAGCTCGGCGGGGCCCACGCGGAAGGTCGTGCGCCAGCGGGGCAGCACGGCCGGGTCGAGCGCGGACACCTCGCGGCGCGACCCCGCGCGCGCGACCGGCATGTAGTCGACCATGCGCATGAGGGAGAGCGCGCGGTAGAGCTGCGGCGAGACGTTGTAGAG
This sequence comes from Olsenella sp. An290, assembly GCF_002159535.1. Lineage (GTDB taxonomy): Bacteria > Actinomycetota > Coriobacteriia > Coriobacteriales > Atopobiaceae > Thermophilibacter. The sequence continues at coordinate 194,267 of NZ_NFIU01000002.1, forward strand.
CGAGAGCAGCCCGCCCGAGGCCCTCATGTGGCGCAGCTCCGTGAGAATGAGGCCCATCCCCGCCGAGTCCACGTAGCGCGCCGCGGCCATGTTCATGAAGATGCGCCGCGCACCGCCCGCGATGAGGCGGTCGATGCGGCGGCGCACGACGGGCACCGTGGTGACGTCGAGGTCCCCCTCGAGGTTGACGAGCGCTATGTCCACAGGAGCGTTCATGCTGTGTTTATTCCCCATGCGCGACGCCGCTAACCGCGCGCCGCGAGCGGCGCGGGACGGGCCGGGCGCGGCCGAGAAGGCGCCACAGGCGCGCTACCGCGCGCGGCCCACCTCGTCGAAGCGCAGGGCGAGCATCGCGACGTCGTCCTCGAGGTTGCGTCCCGTAAAGGCCTCGAGCCCCTCGAGCAGGCGCCCCACGAAGCCCTCGAAGGGCCGGTCCGCGGCGGACTCGCGCATCACCATCTCGCGCAGGCCCTCCTCGCCGAAGAACGCCCCCTCGGGGTCGCGCGCCTCGGTCGTGCCGTCGGTGTAGAGGAGAAGGACGTCGCCCGGCGCGATCCGCACCGTCCCGTCACGGTAGGCGATGTCGTGGAAGGCCCCCACGACGCCGGACTGGACGTCGAGCGCCGAGATCTCGTCGGCGCCGTCGCGCACCATGATCGCGGGCGGGTGCCCGGCCGAGCAATACCTGATCTTGCCCGCCGAAAGGTCGACGATGCCCACGAAGAGCGTCGCGAAGGTCTCGAGCCGCGAGAACCCGAGCAGAAACTCGTTCAGGGACCGCACCATCCGCGCCGGGGCGAGCCCCTCCCAGGCGTACGCCCCGAGCGCGGTCTTCACGGCCGCGGAGACCGAGGCCGCCTCCACGCCCTTGCCCGAGACGTCGCCCATGATGACGCAGGCGCGCCGTCCCGGCAGCCGGATGAGGTCGTAGAAGTCCCCGCCCACGGAGGCCGCCTTGGTGGCGGAGGAGTAGACGGCCTCGGCCGTGATGCCGTCGACCTGCTGGAGCTCGTTTCTCATGCCGGTCTGGAGCGCCTGGGAGATCCGCTTGTCCCGCTCGCGCGCCTCCTCACCGCGGGCGATGTCGCGCACGTCCTCGAGGAGGCCCCAGAGGAACTCGAGCTCGAGGTCATCGAGGGGCTCGGCCCCATAGGGGCGCAGGAGCAGCGCGCCGCAGCGCTCCCTCGCGAGCTCCCCCAGGTCCACGAGGGCGCCCTCGCACGGCTCCCCGAGCTCGCGCAGGAAGGCCCCGAGGTCGGAGCCGGGCAGGATCGGCGCCACGCAGATGCCGTCGCGCTCGTAGGCGCGCACGAGGTCGGCCGTGGCCCCCGGGAGCGCGCGGGTGCCCGTGAGCGGAAGCTCGGCCACCGAGACGCCCTGGTGGGGGTTCACGCGGACGCGGACGGGCACGGCCTCGAGCTCCTCCGCCGCGGCGGAGAGGACGTCCCACACGCGCCCGAGAAGGCTCTCCTCGCCCGTCTCGGCCGAGGAGGCGTCGAGCAGCTCCTCGCGGAGCTCGGTCGAGAGGGCGGCGAGCCGCTCGGCCCGCTGGGAGCGCAGCGCCGCGAAGGCGCCCTCGAGCTGCACCGCCAGATAGTGCGCGACGGAGTCGAGCAGGCGCGCGTCGTCGGCCGGAAGCGGGTGCATCCGGCGCCAGCCAACCTCGATGATGGCGATGACGTGCCCGCCAAACCACACGGGCACGGCCATGAAGCTCGTGAAGGGCGGAAGGATGTCGCTCTTGAGGGTCAAGATCTCGTGGGTCTCCTCGTTCACCACCTCGCGGGTGGCGAGCCTGCCGCGCCGCAGCTGCTCCACGAGCGGCGCGCACACCCTAAGGCGCACCGCGCAGCCCTCGTGCACGGCGAGCCGCTCCACGGCGCGGTCGAAGGCCATGAAGCGGGCGACGCGCTCCCCCGCAAGGCCGCTCGAGAGCCCCCGCAGGTGAAAGCCGTCGGAGCCGGCGAGGTAGACGATCGTGCCGTCCGCCTCCATGGCGTCGGTGATCTCCTCGAGCACGCGCCCGAAGAGCTCGGAGAGGTCGCTGATGTCGATGGTGTCGAGCACGATCTTGAGCGTGCCCGACAGGCGGTGGTTGGCGCGGCGCAGGTCGTCGAGGGCGCGGTCGTGCTCGCGCTCCACGCGCTCCGTGTCATCCACGGGCAGGGCCACGAGGACGTGCGTGCCGGCCGTCCCGACAACGGCGCCGCAGCGCACGCGGGCGCGGCCGAGCCGGCCGTCGGCCCCCACGCAGGGGGCGAGCGCAAGGGAGCCGTCAAGGGGGAACGGCAGGTCGCCGGGCGAGAAGGACCCCGTGGGCTCGGAGCCGTCCTCGGCCGGGAAGACGCGGCGGACGTCCGCGCCCACGAGCGGCGTGGCACCGCCGAAGAGCGCGCCCGCCTCGTCGTTGGCGAGAAGCACGCGGCCGGTGCCGTCAAAGACGAGCACGGCCTCCCCGGTGAGCTGGAGGAGCTTCGCAAGGGTCCCGACGAGGCTCCCCTCGCCGAGGCCCTCCACCCGTCTCGTGCTGAGCTTGCCCGCCGTCATGGCTCATCCCCCGCTCGGGTGCCGCTTCACGCCGGGAGGTGCGGGGCCCGGCCGCGCCGACGGCACGTATACGAAAACGGGCCCCTTGCGGGGCCCGTACACCTTCGTGGTGTCGGAGGCGGGACTTGAACCCGCACGACCTTTTAGTCAGTCACTAGCACCTCAAGCTAGCGCGTCTGCCAATTCCGCCACTCCGACTTGTCACTGCGCTGCGTTCGCGCATGGGATAGTATGCACGAGAGCCCGCCCGTGTGCAACCCCCTTTTTTGGATTTTTTTGCACGTCTCGCAAAATTCCTCCCCGCGCATGCGACTACCTGCGAGTTTGCCCTCAGACGACGGGCGCGGCATGAAAAAAGGAGGCGCCCTCGGGCACCTCCCCTAGCACGTGTGCTGTCCGGCGGCCGCCTAGCCGAGCACGCCCGTCGGGAACGTGAGCGCCATGACGAGAACGCACGCGATGAAGACCACGGAGGTGATCACCGTGAGGCGGTTGAGGTTCTTCTCGAGCACGCCCGAGCCCGCCCCGGAGTTGTAGAGCGAGGAGGCGATCATGTCGGAGACACCGGTCCCCTTGCCGGAGTGCATGAGAACCAGGATGACGGTGAGGGCACCGGAGAGGAACAGCAGGACGGTCAGGATGATGTTGAGCGGGGTCACGAGCGTCTCCTTTGGGAACAGATGCATAACGACGAACCATGGTAACACAAAGGGGCCCGGACGTATCCGGGCCCCAGAATAAACAGACGCTCCTGCGAAGGCCTACGCCATGGCGCTCTTGACCATGGCCGCAAAGCTGTCGGCCTTGAGGGAGGCGCCGCCGACGAGCGCGCCGTCGACGTCCTCCTTCTCCAGGAAGCCGGCGATGTTCTCCGGCTTGGCGGAGCCGCCGTAGAGCACGCGGATGCCCTGGGCGGTCTCCTCGCCGAAGATCTCGACGAGCGTGGCGCGGATGGCGCCGCAGACCTCCTGGGCGTCATCGGCCGTGGCGGTCTTGCCGGTGCCGATGGCCCAGATGGGCTCGTAGGCGATCACGTACTTGGAGGGGTCGGTAATCTCGAGGCCCTCGGTGTCCTTCTTGATCTGGTCGACGACGAACTCGACGTGCTTGCCGGCCTCGCGGACCTCGAGGGACTCGCCGCAGCAGGAGATGGGGACGATGCCGTGAGCCATGAGGGCCTTCGCCTTCTTGTTCACGTCCTCGTCCGTCTCGCCGAAGTAGTCGCGGCGCTCGGAGTGGCCGATGATGCAGTGGGTGGCGCCCACGGCCTCGAGCATGTCGGGAGCGGTCTCGCCGGTGTAGGCGCCGGACTCCTCCCAGTAGACGTTCTGCGCGCCGAGCGCGAACGGCGCGGAGGCCTGCTCGATGACCTCGGAGACGCCCTTGAGGTCGACGGTGGGCGGGCAGACGACGACGTCCACGTCGCCGGTGCCGCCGGCCAGCTCGTCGGCAAGGCCCTGGGCGAGGACGACGCCGTCGCTCCAGGTCTTGTTCATCTTCCAGTTGCCAGAGATCATCCTCTTACGCATCGAGAAGCGCCTCCACTCCAGGCAGGGCCTTGCCCTCGACGAGCTCCATGGAAGCGCCACCGCCGGTGGAGATCCAGCTCATCTTGTCGGCCAGGCCGAACTTGTTGATGGCCGCGACGGAGTCGCCGCCGCCGATGATCGAGGTGCAGTCGGAGTCCGCGATGGCGCGGGCGACGGCCTCGGTGCCGTGGGCGAAGTTGTCGAACTCGAAGACGCCCATCGGGCCGTTCCAGAAGACGGTCTTGGCGCCCTGGATGGCCTCGGCGTAGAGCTTCTCGGTCTCGGGGCCGATGTCCATGCCCTCACGGTCGTCGGGGATGGCGTCGGAGGTCACGACCTCCGGCACGGCGTCCTCGCCGAAGTGGTCGGCGACGCGGTTGTCCACGGGGAGCAGGATCTTGACGCCCTTCTCCTCGGCCTTCTTGAGCATCTCGCCCGCGCGCTCGACCCAGTCCTCCTCCTTGAGGGAGTTGCCCACGCTCATGCCCTGGGCGAGGAAGAAGGTGTAGGCCATGCCGCCGCCGATGATGAGGGTGTCGGCGGAGTCGATGAGGTGGTCAAGGACGCCGATCTTGGAGGACACCTTGGAGCCGCCCACGATGGCGACGAAGGGACGCTCGGGCTCGGCGAAGATGGAGGTCAGCGTGTCGACCTCCTTCTCGAGCAGGAAGCCGGCGACGGCGGGCAGGTACGCGGCGGGGCCGACGACCGAGCCCTGGGCGCGGTGCGCGGTGCCGAAGGCGTCGAGCACGAAGACGTCGCCGTAGGAGGCGAGGGTCTTGGCGATCTCGGGGTCGTTCTTCTTCTCGCGCTTGTCAAAGCGGACGTTCTCGAGGACGAGGATGTCGCCCGGCTCGAGGGCGGCCACGGCCGCGGCGGCCTTCTCGCCGTAGGTGTCGTCGACGAACTTGACGTCATAGCCGGTGAGCTCGGCGAGCTTGTCGGCGGCCGGCTTGAGCGAGAGCGCGGGCTCGGGGCCGTCGCCCTTGGGGCGGCCAAGGTGGCTCATGAGGATGACCTTGGCGTTGTGCTCCTTGAGGTACTGAATCGTCGGGATGGCGGCACGGACGCGCGTGTCGTCGGTCACCACGCCGTCCTTCAGGGGCACGTTGAAGTCAACGCGCATGAGGACGCGCTTGCCGTCGACGTCGATGTCGCGAACGGTCTTCTTGGTGAAAGCCATGTTCACTCCTTGCGATTGGAACCTTACGAAAAGGGGCGCGGCCGCGGCCCTGTGAGCTGCGACCGCACCCCTCTTGAAGCTGATGCGAAGCGAGAACTACGCGACGAACTTCTCGAAGTACTTGATGGTGCGGACCATCTGGGAGGTGTAGGAGTTCTCGTTGTCGTACCAAGAGGTGACCTGAACGAGGCTCTGGCCGTTGCCGAGGTCCTGGACCATGGTCTGGGTGGCGTCGAAGATCGAGCCGTGGGTCTCGCCGATGATGTCGGAGGAGACGATGTCGTCCTCGTTGTAGGCGAAGGTCTCGGGGATGGTCTCGGCGTAGGCCTTCATCGCGGCGTTGACCTCATCCTTGGTGACGACCTTGTCAACCACGCAGTAGAGGTTGGTGATGGAGCCGGTCGGCGTCGGGACGCGCTGGGCGGCACCGATGAGCTTGCCGTTGAGCTCCGGGAGGACCAGGCCGATGGCCTTGGCGGCACCCGTGGAGTTGGGGACGATGTTCTGCGCGCAGGCGCGGGAGCGACGCTTGTTGCCCTTGCGCTGCGGGCCGTCGAGCGGCATCTGGTCGCCGGTGTAGGCGTGGATGGTGGTCATGATGCCGGAGACGATCGGCGCGAAGTCGTTCAGACCCTTGGCCATGGGGGCGAGGCAGTTGGTGGTGCAGGAGGCCGCGGAGATGATGTTGTCATCGGCGGTCAGCTGCTCGTGGTTGACGTTGTAGACGATCGTGGGGAGGTCGTTGCCCGCGGGAGCGGAGATGACGACCTTCTTGGCGCCGGCGTCGATGTGAGCCTGGGCCTTGGCCTTGGAGGTGTAGAAGCCGGTGCACTCGAGGACGACGTCAACGCCGAGCTCGCCCCAGGGGAGCTTGGAGGCGTCGGCCTCCTTGTAGATGGTGATCTTCTTGCCGTCGACGGTGATGGAGTCCTCGCCGGCCTCGACCTTGTGGTCGCGGGCGTAGTTGCCCTGCGTGGTGTCGTACTTCAGGAGGTACGCGAGCATGTCCGGGGAGGTGAGGTCGTTGATGGCGACGATCTCGGAGCCCTCGTGACCGAACATCTGACGGAACGCCAGACGGCCGATGCGACCAAAGCCGTTGATAGCAACCTTTACTGCCATGCTTTCTCCTTTCACGGGGCCGACGGGGCTTCTCCCCGGCGGACCAAAGCAACACGAGGGCTCGCGCCCTTGCCAACCGATAGTGTACCCCAGCCGCGCGGCGCTGAACCACGTAATCTGAAACAGCGGAGAAATTTGAGCGGTGGGCGCTCAGGTTTTCTCGGCGGAGAGTCGCTCGGGGCGCTCCCCCTCCCCCTCCGGGGCGCCCGAGTCATTTGGGGACGGGTTATTTCGGCCAGAGATTTTGGGACAGGCCTGGCCGCTGAGTCGCCAGGCCTGTCCCAAAATCTCTGGCCGAAATAACCCGTCCCCAAATGGGTCACGCCTCGGCCTCCTCGACGACCTGCTGGAGGCGCAGCACGCGATGGTACATCGCGGACTTCGACGCCGGGGGATCGAGCTCGTCGCCGAGGGCGGCGAGCGAGAGCTCCGGATGCGCCCGGCGCGCGCGGCAGAAGGCGCGCAGCGCCGGGGGGAGCGCCGACAGGCCGGGGTTCCTCTCGGCACGGGCGATGAGCTCGAGCTGGGCGGCCGCGGCCCCGGTCTGGCGGGCCTGGTTTGCCATCTCGGCGTTGACGCGGCGGTTGACGTCGTTCTTGACGGACTTCTTGGCCCGGGCCACCTCGACGACGCGCGCCATCCTGAGCGCGCCCATCGCGCGCAGGAGCGCGATCACGTCGTCGTAGCTCTTGAGGTAGATGGCGAAGGCGCCGCGGCGGCGGTTGAGGCGGCTCGTGACGCCGAAGGAGTCCACGATCTGCGCGAGGCCGTGGGCGAAGTCCTCCCCCGTCACCGCGATCTCCAGGTGAAAGTCCCCGCGCGGGTCCGCGATGAAGCCGCCGGCCATGAAGGCGCCGCGCACGAAGGCCGCGCGGGCCCGGGCGTCCCTCAGGAGGTGCGTGGGGACCGTGGTGGCAAGGCCGTGGCCGGGGACCAAGATCCCGAGCGTCACGAGGTCGCGCGCGAGCTCCTCCTGCTCCGGCATCTCGATGAGGTAGTTCCTCGTCTTGTGCAGGACCGAGCGGCGCACCGTGAGCGGCGTCTCCAGGTCGAAGAGCTTGTGCGTGAGCTTGATGATCGTGCGCGCGACGGCGCCGGTCTCGGTGGCTATGCGGATCGAGTAGCGCCCCGCGCCGCGAAACGACAGCGTGCCGCACACGCGCACAAGGGCGGAGAGCTGGGCGAGCTCCGCGGCGGGCGTGCCGCCCTCCACGCGGGAGAGCTCGTCTTTGACCTGCGCGGTAAACGACATGCTAGCTCGTCCTCACGTTGGCGAGGGCGAGGTCGCGGTGGGAGAGGCACACGTGGTAGCCGCCCTTCTCGAGGTAGGCCGCCGTGGCGTTGGCTATGGCCACGCTCCGGTGCTGGCCGCCCGTGCAGCCCACGGCGATCGAGAGGCTCGTCTTGCCCTCGGCCACGTAGCCGGGCATCGTCACGTCGAGCAGGCGGTACCACGCCTCAAGGAACTGCTCGGTGATGGGGTTGCCGAGCACGAAGTCGGCCACGAGCCGGTCGTTGCCCGTGAGGGCGCGCATCTCGGGGTCGTAGAAGGGGTTGGGCAGGAAGCGCACGTCGATCATGAGGTCGGCCTCCACGGGCATGCCGTGCTTGAAGCCGAAGGAGAAGACCGAGACCTCCATGAGCTGCTGGTCGGTGAGCTCGGAGAAGGCGCGGGTGAGGCGGCGGCGCAGCGCGCTCGTGCGCAGGCGGCTCGTGTCGATCACGAGGTCCGCGGCGTCGCGCACGCTCGAGAGCTGGGCGCGCTCGCGGGCGATGGCGCTCGTGAGGGACTCGCCGGGGGCCGCGAGCGGGTGGCGGCGGCGGTTCTCGTCGTAGCGGCGGATGAGCACCTCGTCGGAGGTGTCCAGAAAGACCACGCGAACCGTGAGCTCGTGCTCGCGCAGCTGCGTCACCGAGTCGCTGAACTCGTCGAAGAGCCCCTGGCTGCGCAGGTCGCAGGTGACGGCCAGGTGGCGTCCCACGCCCGAGTTGATGCCCACGAGCTCCGCGAGCTGCAGCAGCAGGCGCGGCGGGAGGTTGTCGATGCAGAAGTAGCCCATGTCCTCGAAGACGTGGAGCGCCTGCGTGCGGCCCGAGCCCGACATGCCCGTGATAACCACGACGTCGGGCACGCGGGCGGCGCCCTCTGCGGCGCGCATCTGCTGGCCGTCTCCTGACATGGGACCTCCTCTCGACTGAGGTCCAGTATAGCCTGCGCACCTGCGCCGTGCTCCTCTCGGCGGCGGGCACGTCCTTTGCCAAGGCGACGGCCCCGGCCTCCCACCGCACCCCTTTGTTCTGGGCGACGACTTTGATGCAGAGCGCGCTCAATCCGTGCAAAACCTTGACGATTCTGGCAGTGGGGAAACAAAACCTTGTCAATCATGGCGGCAACATGAAAGGTGTTGCCCAAAACATGAGGGGGAGCCACGGAAACGGCGCCCGCGCGAGCGTGCGGGCGCCGTTTCCCCAAAACCCTGCGATACGTGGCAGCCCGCGGCCTAGCGCTCCTCGGGGTAGACGACGCCCCAGTCGGCGCGCAGGCGGTCCATGAGCTCCATGACGTCGGCGGCGTAGTCGAGAAGAGCGCGCTTCTCGGCATCCCCCGCCACCGCCGCCTCGAGGTCGGCCACCTCGTAGCAGAGCGCGTACGCCTCCTCGCCGCACGACACGCTCTCCCGGCGGCCGTCCTCGGTCCAGACGATGGTCGCCTCGTCCGCGCGCGGGTACTCCGCGACCTCGACGTAGCAGCGGTCGAAGGAGAGCACGGCGCGCTTGGGCTGCTTGGAGTGGAGTGTGAGCGAGACCACGCCGAGCTGCCCCTCCGGGTTGCGGCAGACGATGCCGCCCGCCTCGTCGACGCCCGTCGCGGCGAGGTTGCCGAGCGAGACGACCTCGGTGGGCTGCCCCTCCATGAACAGGCGCATGATGCTGAGCGCGTAGACGCCGATGTCGAGCATCGCGCCCCCGGCGAGGTCGATGTTGTAGAAGCGGTTGGTGAGGTCGCCGTACTCCTTGTACGAGCCAAAGCTCACCTGCGCCAGGTTCATGCGGCCAAACTCGCCGGAGCGGGCGCGGCGCAGCAGCTCCCGGTAGAGCGGCATGTGCAGGATCGTCGTGGCGTCCATGAGGACCGCGCCGCTCCTCTCGGCGAGCGCGCGGGCCTCGTCCAGCTCGGCGGAGTTGAGCGTGATGGACTTCTCGCAGAGCACGTGCTTGCCCGCGGCCAGGGCGCCGCGCAGGTAGCGGATGTGCGTGTTGTGCGGCGTCGTGATGTAGATGGCGTCCACCTCGGGGTCGGCGTAGAGCTCCTCGACCGTGTCGTAGACGCGCTCGACGCCGTGGCGCGCGGCGAAGGCGACGGCCTTCTCGCGCGTGCGGTTGGCGACCCCGTAAAGGCGCCGGCCGGCCAGCGCGAGCGACTCCGCCATCTGGTTGGCGACGACGCCGCAGCCGACGACGGCCCAGGAGAGCTGCGGGGCGCCGAAGACGTCGTCCGGGAACGGGCGGTCCTTGGCGGCCTCGTAGGCGGCAGCGGCTGCGGTTGCGGCATCGGGCATGGGAGTCACCTCTCACGGGTCGGTTCTTGTCCATGATGGCCGTCGGGCCGCGGCCGGCGCCGGGAGCACAGCCACCGGCGCCGGCCGCGAGCCCGACGGGCGTCCTACTTGGCGAGGCCGGACTCCTCGGGAGGAAGCGGCTTCTTCCAGAGGGAGAGGATCAGGCAGGCCACGACGGCTCCGACCAGCGCCGCGACGAGCCACATGAGGCCGTTGCCGATGACGGGCGTCACCCAGGCGCCGCCGTGCGGGGCGGGGCTGGTGCAGCCGAAGAGCGCCGAGAGGCCGCCCGCCACGGCGGAGCCGATGATGCAGGAGGGCAGCACGTGGCCGGGGTCGGCGGCGGCAAACGGGATCGCGCCCTCGGTGATGAAGGAGAGGCCCATGATGTAGTTCACGATGCCGGCGTTGCGGTCGGACTTGGTCCAGCGGTTCTTGAAGAGCGTGGTGGACAGGGCGATCGCCAGCGGGGGCACCATGCCGCCCACCATGACGGAGGCCATCATGATCTGGCCGGTGGTGCCAAGGCCGCTCGCCGGGTCGAGGGCCGCGGTGCCAAAGACGTAGGCCGCCTTGTTGAAGGGGCCGCCCATGTCAACGGACATCATGCCGCCGAGCACAAGGCCGAGAAGGACGATGTTGTTGGTGCCGAGGCCCTTGAGGAAGCCGTTGAGGCCGGTGTTGATGAGGGCGAAGAGCGGGTTCAGGACGAGCATCACCACGCCGATGGCAAGGACGCCGAACACCGGGTAGATGAGCGTGGGCTTGATGCCCTCGAGCGAGCTCGGCAGGCGGTCGCAGAGCCGCTCGATGCCCAGGGTGAGGTAGCCCGCGGCAAAGCCCGCGAAGAGCGCCGCGATGAAGCCGCCCGAGACGAGCGTCGAAGCGTCAAGGGTGCCCAGGTAGGCCAGGTCGTAGCCCGTCTTGGCGAGGATGCCGCCCACGAAGCCGGGGGCAAGGCCGGGACGGTCGGCGATGGACATGGCGATGTAGCCGGCGAGGATGGGAAGCATGAAGCCGAAGGCCTCGCTGCCGATGGTCTTGAAGAGCGCTGCCGCCGGAATCGAGGAGCCGTAGGCCGCGGTGCCGAGGCCCGGCTGGTCCACGAGGAACGCGATGGCGGTGAGGATGCCGCCGCCGATCACGAACGGAAGCATGTGGGAGACGCCGTTCATGAGGTCCTTGTAGATCTTCCGGCCGATGCCCTCGCCCTCGGCGCTCGCCGAGGAGGCCTCGGAGGCGCCGCCCGCGTGGTGGTAGACGCTCGCCGTGCCGTCCATGATGGTCCCGATGAGCTTCTCGGGCTCGTTGATGCCGCGCGAGACCGGGCAGCTGTAGAGGGGCTTGCCGTCAAAGCGCGCGAGGTCGACGTTCTTGTCGGCCGCGATGATGACGCCCCGTGCCCCCGCGACGTCCTCGGCGCTGAGCACGTTCTTGGCGCCTCCCGAGCCCTGGGTCTCGACCTTGATGCGCACGCCCATCTCGGCGGCCTTCTTCTCGAGCGCCTCGGCCGCCATGTAGGTGTGGGCGATGCCCGTGGGGCAGGCCGTGATGGCGACGACGTCGTAGCCCGCGGCGTCGCGCGCGGCGGCGCCGGCCGCCTTGGCCTCCTCGGCCGCGCGGTGCTTGTCCTCCTCGGCGTCCACGAGCGCGCGGAACTCCTCCGGGGTCTTGGCGGCGCGCAGCGCGGAGCAGAAGTCCGCGTCCAGAAGGAGCGTGGAGAGGCGGCTCAGCACCTCGAGGTGCGTGTTGGCCTCGCCCTCGGGCGCGGCGATGAGGAAGAGCAGCGTGGCGGGCTCGCCGTCGAGCGACTCGTAGTCCACGCCACCGGGCGCGCTCATGGCCGCGAGGCCCGGCGCCGAGACGGCCGCCGTCTTGGCGTGCGGGATGGCGATGCCGTCGCCGAGGCCCGTGGAGAACTGCGCCTCGCGCTCGCGCACCGCGGCGGCGTAGGCCGCCTTGTCAGCCACGTTGCCGCCCTTCGCCATGAGGTCGACGAGCTCGTCGATCGCCTCGTCCTTGGTGGCCGGGGCACCTCCGATCTTGATTGACTCGGGCCTCAGCAGATCCGTGATTCTCATGTCTTCCCTTTCTCCCAGGGCGGCTGGCCGCCCGCGACAGACTGACGGTGCGCCCGCGACCTCGGACAGGGCCGGGCGGGCAAGAAGGAACGGCCGCGGCACGTCCCGGAGGACGCCGGGACGGGCCGGCGCGGCGCGCTACGCCGAGGCGAGAAGCGCCTCGACCTCGGGACGCGTGGCCAGGTGGTCGGAGAACGCGCTCGCCGACCCCGTGGCGAGGCCCATCCGGAACGCGGCCTCGTAGCTGCCGGTCTCCATGAGGCCCGCAAGGAAGCCGGCCACGGAGGAGTCGCCGGCGCCCACGGAGTTGACCACGGTGCCGCGCGCCGCCGGGCTCTGGAAGACCTCCCCGGTCTCGGCCACGAAGACGCCGCCCTCCCCCGCCATGGAGACGAAGACGTTCGTGGCGCCCATCTCCTGGAGCCTCCGGGCGTAGGGCACGACCTCGTCGCGGGTGCGCAGCGTGACGCCGAAGATGTCCCCGAGCTCGTGGTTGTTGGGCTTCACGAGGAAGGGGCGGTACGGCAGGACGCGCGTGAGCAGGTCGCGCTCGGCGTCCACGACGATTCGAACGCCCCGGCCGTCCAGGCGCGCCATGATGCGCTCGTACATGTCGTGGGGCAGCGTCTGGGGCACGGAGCCGGAGATGACGAGGGTGTCGCCCTCCCCGAGGTCCTCGAGGCGGGAGAAGAGCTCCTCCACGTCCTTCTCGCCGATCTTGGGGCCCTGGCCGTTGAGCTCGGTCTCCTCGGCGCTCTTGATCTTTGCGTTGATGCGGGTCATGCCCTCGGCGACGCGGATGAAGTCGGTGGTGACGCCCGCCTCGGCGGTGAGGCGGCAGAGCTCGTCGCCCGTGAACCCGGCCACGAACCCGAGCGCGCGGCTCTCGTGCCCGAGGTTGCCGAGCACGATGGAGACGTTCACGCCCTTGCCACCGGGAAGGATCTGCTCGTAGGTCGTGCGGTTGATGGCCCCGAGCCGCATGTCGTCCACGCGGACGATGTAGTCGAGCGAGGGGTTGAAGGTGACGGTCGAGATCATAGCGATACCTCCACGACGTTTTCGTACATCCGATACTCCAACGGCGCGCGGTCGCTCGTGACGAGCGTCGCGGCACCGAAGTCCGCAAAGGTGACGAGGCTCGTGGCGCCGAGCTTGCTCGCGTCGGCGAGCACGTAGCGGCGCGCGCAGCGCTCCATGGAGGCCTGCTTGACCATGGCCTCGCTGCGGTCGGGCGTGGTGAAGCCGTCCTCGGGCGTGGCGCCGTTGGTGCCCCAGAAGCCCAGGGTGAAGTGGTAGCGGGAGATCGCGGCGAGGGCGTCGGGGCCCACGAGCGCCTCGGTGAGGCTCTTGAGCTCGCCGCCGAGCACCACCACGCGGCAGCCCTTGGAGGCGAGCTTCATGGCGTGGGAGACGGCGTCGGTGGCGTAGAGGGCACGCGTCTCGTCGATGAGGTTGACGAGCTCCTCCACGGTCGAGCCGGCGTCCAGGTAGACGAAGTCGTCCGGCCCTATGAGCGAGACGGCGTGCGCGGCTATGGCGCGCTTCTCCTCCACGTTGAGCCCGTGGCGCTCCGGCAGCGCGACGTCGCGCGTGATGTGCGCGGACCCGAGCGCGGCGGCGCCGCCGTGGACCTTCACGAGGCGACGGGCCTGGTCGAGCTTGTCGAGGTCCCGGCGGATGGTGGACTCGGAGGCGTCGAGCGCGGCGGCGAGCTCGGACACGCTCGCCGCGCCGCGCCGGGCCACGATCTCGGCGATGCGGCCGAGCCGCTCCTCGGCGATCATGCGAGCCCCCTTGCGCGGGCGGCGGGGGCGGTCCGGGAAATGGCGTCCTTCATGCGGCCCTCCTGTTCTTCTCGGTGATTGTCATTTTTGCTCAAATTCATCCATAAATGAGCAAATTTGCGCATAGTTCCGGCAAACGGCGGAATTGATGCCTCAAACGGTCAATTTCACTCATTTTTAGTCAGATTTGCGCAAGCGGAGCACGCCGCGCGAGAAGAACCGGCGGCGGGCGCCCTACTCGAGGGCGCGCAGGGCCTCGAAGACCGTGCGGGCCACCTCGGCGGGGACCCCCGGCGTGGACGCGATCTCCTCGACGCTCGCGGCGCGCAGGCGCCTGAGCGAGCCGAACCGGCGCATGAGGGCGCGCTTGCGCTTGGGCCCCACGCCCGGCACGTCATCGAGGACCGAGCGCGTCATGGCCTTGTCGCGGAGCTCCCGGTGGAAGGTGATGGCGAAGCGGTGGGACTCGTCGCGCACCTGCTTGATGAGGTAGAGCGAGGGCGAGCCGGAGGGCAGCACGACCGGGGTCTCGTCCCAGGGGACGAAGATCTCCTCGTCGGACTTGGCGAGGCCGCAGACGGGGATGTCGAGCCCGAGCTCCGAGAGCTGCGCCATGGCGGCCGTGAGCTGCGGCTTGCCGCCGTCGACCACGAGCAGGTCGGGGCGCGCCCCAAAGCGGCCGTCGGCCATGCGCTCCGGGGCGTAGCGCCTACCCAGGACCTCGGACATGGAGACGAAGTCGTTGGCCTCGGTGAGCGGCGTCTTGATCTTGAAGCGCCGGTACTGGGACTTGTCCGGCCGGCCGTTGGTGAAGACCACCATCGAGGCCACGGTGAAGCTGCCGTGGAGCGTGGAGATGTCGAAGCACTCGATCCGCATCGGCGGAGCGTCGAGGGCAAGGGCGCTCTCGAGCTGGAGGAGCGCCTGGTTGGTGCGGTCGTCCGCGTAGCCCGTGCGCACCATGTAGCGCATGAGGGCGTGGCGGGCGTTGGCGGCGGCCATGTCGAGGAGGTGGCGCTTCTCGCCGCGCTGCGGGCGGTGAATGCGCACCGAGCGCCCGCGCCGCTCGGCGAGCCAGCCGGCGATGACCTCGGCGTCCGCGAGCTCGCAGGGGAGGTCGACCTCGGAGGGGACGTCGGAGGTCTCGTCGTAGTAGCGCTTGACGAAGCCGGAGACGAGCTCCTCCTCCCCCACGTCGAGGCCCTTGTCGAGCACGAACTCGACGGAGCGCACCGTGCGGCCCTCGCGCACGGCGAAGACGCAGGCGCAGCTGATGGTCTCCTCGCGGTAGAAGCCGATGAGGTCGGCGTTCACGCCGGACGAGAAGACCACCTGCTGGCGGTCGTCGAGCGCGTCGATGCCGTCGAGGCGGGCCTTGAGGCGCCCCGCGCGCTCGAAGTCGAGGTCCGCCGCCGCCTCGCGCATCTGCTCGGTGAGCTCGCCCACCACCTGCGAGCGGTTGCCGCGCAGGAAGCTCTCGACCTGGCGCACGTGCCGGGCGTACTCGACGGTGTCGATCATGCCGGCGCAGACGCCGGGGCCGCGTCCCACGTGGTAGTCGAAGCACGGGCGGCACCGCTCGGCGAGCATGAGGTTGGCCACGGCGGCCTGGTCGGGCTCCTTCTCCAGGAGGCGGCGCGCGCGCTTCCACTCCGCGCAGGTGGCCATGCAGATGGGGATCACCTTGCGCAGGGTGTCGATGGTCTCGCGCGCGGCGCGGGCGTCGGTGTAGGGGCCAAAGTAGCGCGTGCCCTTGCGGTGCTTCTCGCGCGTGTACTTGATGGCCGGGAAGACGTCGGACTCCGTGATCGCGATGTAGGGATAGGACTTGTCGTCCTTGAAGTCCACGTTGAAGTAGGGGTGGTACTGCGCGATGAGGTTGCGCTCGAGCACGAGCGCCTCGTGCTCGGAGCCCACCACGACGTAGTCGAACGACCTCACGACCTGCATCATGAGGGGGATCTTCTCGCGGTCGTCCTGGAGCGTCACGTACTGGCGCATGCGGGCGCGCAGGTTCTTGGCCTTGCCCACGTAGATGACCTCGCCGGCGGCGTCCTTCCAGAGGTAGCACCCCGGGCTCGTGGGGACCTTGGCCACCTGCTCGGCGAGGGTGGGCTCGGCCATGGGCTACCTCCGGCGGGCGTCGAGCTCGCCGGCGAGCTCGGGAAGGCCCACGCCGTAGCGCTCGAGCGTGACCATGAGGTGGTAGACGAGGTCGGCGGCCTCGTAGCGGATGTGGTCGTGGTCGCGGTCCTTGCAGGCCATGATGACCTCCGAGGCCTCCTCCGCGAGCTTCTTGAGAAGCGCGTCCTCCTTGCCCTGGAGCAGGCGCGCGGTGTAGGAGGAGTCCGGCGAGGCCCCCCGGCGCTCCGCGATGACCCGGGCGAGCCCCTCGAGGGTCTCGCCGATGCTGCCGTCCCGTACGCCTTCCGTGCGCTCGCCCATGCCTGCTCCTTCACTCGGGGTCACGACCCACCCTAGCACAAGCCCCGGACGGGGCGTGCGCGATCAGCCGCGGCGCAACCTGCCCGTCACGCGGGAGAGGGCACGGGCGTAGAACGCCGCCTCCGGGACCCCGAGCGCGATGGCCGCGCCAAAGGTGGCCGCGAGCGCGGGCAGGCCGCCCGCCGCCACGTAGGCGAGGGCGCGGGCCGGCGAGTCCGCCGGGCCGGCGAGCGTGGTGAGCCCCCAGAGGATGCCTGCGCCCACGGCCGCGCCGAGCGCGCCCAGGGCGAGCGAGCGGGCGGCCGAGCCGACGATGCCCCTGAGGCCAAAGCCCGCGACCGAGCGACGCAGCATGATGACGGAGACCACGTCGATGAGGGCGGCGCACAGGGCGCTGCCGAGCGAGACCGCGTGGATGCCGATGACCGGCGTGAGGGCCACGGTGAAGGCGACCTGCGCGACCGACGCCACCACGTTGGCGATAGCAAACAGGACCATGCGGCGCATCGACGAGAAGACCTTCTGGAAGAAGGTGGTGAGGCCGTAGAACGGCAGCGCCACGGCGAGCGAGGTGAGGTAGGCGGAGGTGAGCTGGGCGCTCTCCGCGCCGAACTGGCCCATCCGCATGAGGGTCATGAGCGGGCGGGCGAAGACCATGAGGTAGAGCATGAAGGGCACGAGGACAAAGAGGATCTGCCGCATACCCGAGACCACCGCCTGCGCGAAGCCCGAGAGGTCGGCGTCGGCGAAGAGGCTCGAGAGCTCGGTGAAGAGCGCCGTGGTGATGGGGATGGCAAAGATCGAGTACGGCAGCGTGTACCAGAGCCGCGCGTAGTACTGGATGGAGCTGCCCTGCTCCGGCACCGCCACGAGGGCCGAGGAGTTCATGACCGCGACGGTCACGAAGGAGCACAGCGTCACCACGAGCGAGGGGACGCCGATGGCGAGCGTCTCGCGCAGGGCGGGGTCGCGAAGGTCGATCCTGAGCGTGAGGCGGACGCCGCGGCGCCTGAGCGACGGCAGCTGGACGAGGACCTGGACGAGGACGCCCAGGGGGTGCCCCAGCCCCAGCACGAGCAGCGCGGCGGCGGGGTTGGCGCGGGAGACCACGGCGTAGAGCGCGAAGGAGGAGATGGTGATGAGGTTGTTGAAGATGGGCGCGGCGCTGCTCCAGAAGTAGTCGCGCTCGGCGTTGAGCACGCCGGAGGCGACCGTGGAGAGGCAGTAGAGCACGACCTCGACGGCGAAGAAGCGGAAGAGGAAGACCGCGTCGACCATCTGGGACTGGTCGGTCCCGGCAGACTGCACCCACACGAGCGGCGCCGCGAGCGCGACGCAGCCCACGGCGAGCACGCCCATGAGAAGCAGGACGATCGAGAGGAGGTTTGAGATGTAGCGGTTGGCGCCCTCCTGCCCCGCGCGCCGCTTGGCGCCCAGGTAGACGGGCAGGAACGCCGTCACGAGCATGCCGCCCATCACGAGCTCGTAGAGCTGGTTGGGGAGGTTGTTGGCAACGGTGTAGCAGCTGGCGAGCAGCGTCGTGCCGAGCGCGTAGGCCTGCGCCCAGGTGCGCACGAAGCCCGTGATGCGGCTCACGATGACAAGGGCGCTCATCATGGCGGCGGAGCGGCCGACGACGTCGGAGGTGCCGGCGTCACCGGCGGGGGCGGCCGGCGTGCGGGACGCGGAGCCCTCCCGGGGCGCGAGGTTCTTCTCGCCGGCGGGGGCGTTAGGCGACGGCGCCGCGTCAGGGCCTTCGGGGAGGTGGCGGGCGCGATGGTCCTGGCGTCCCCTCCTGCCGCCTCGCGTGCGCTCCGGGCCCCCTGCGGGGGCAAAGTGCTTTGCCATGTTCACCTCGCGTTCACATCGCCATGACAGCCGAAGAGTATAGTAAAGCACTCATGACGTGCAGAACGTATGGAGGAGGACCCCATGGGAAAGCTCGGCGTCATCGGGGGCATGGGCCCCGAGGCCACGTCGTACTTCTACGACGAGGTCATCGAGCACACCGTGGCGAGCCGTGACCAGGAGCACCTGGACATGGTCATCATCAGCCAGGCCTCCATGCCCGACCGCACGCACGCCATCCTCACGGGCAACGACCGGCGCCTCCTCGAGGTCATGCGCGAGGACGCCCAGGCGCTCGAGTCGCTGGGGTGCACCTGCATCGCCATCCCGTGCAACACCTCGCACTACTTCTACGACAAGATCCAGGGCTTCACCTCGGTGCCCATCATCAACATGCCGCGCGAGGCCGTCCGCGAGGCCGTGGAGGCGCGCGGCGCGCGGCGCGTCGGCGTCATGGGGACGGACGGCACCATCAGGTCGGGCCTCTACGCGCGCGAGTGCGAGCGCGCGGGCGTCGAGTGCGTGGTCCCCACCCCCGAGCGCCAGGCCGACGTGATGTCGCTCATCTACGACGACGTCAAGGCGGGCCGGCGCGCGGACATGCGCAAGCTCGAGCGCGCCGTGGACGAGCTCTGCCGGCGCGGCTGCGACGTCGTGATCCTTGCGTGCACGGAGCTCTCCGTCGCGCGGCGGCGCCACGGGGCGCCGGCGGCCTGCCTCGACGCGATGGACGTCCTCGTGCGCGAGTCCATCCTGCGCGCCGGCGGCCTGTACCGCGCCGACTGACGACGGGCCCCGTGACGGCCTACTCGGCCGCCGGCGCCACGAGGTTGCGGTAGAAGCAGCTGCGGTGGCCGGTGTGGCACGCGGGGCCCGGGGAGTCCACCTCCACGAGCAGGGTGTCGGCGTCGCAGTCCACGAGGACGCGGCGCACCCGCTGCACGTTGCCGCTCGTGGCGCCCTTGTTCCAGAGCTCGCGACGGCTGCGGCTCCAGAACCACGTGGTGCCGGTCTCAAGCGTGAGCCGCAGCGACTCCTCGCTCATCCACGCCACCATGAGGACCTCGCCGGTGCCGGCCTGCTGCACCACGGCGGGCACGAGCCCCCGCTCGTCAAAGCGCACGGCCCCGACGCCCGGCGCCTCCGGCTCGATCCTCTCGCCTGCGTAGCGCTCGCCCGCGCGCGCGTCGTCCATCATGCCTCCCTAGAAGTCCAGGCGCACCGGGATGCCCTGGCTCGCCAGGTACTCCTTGACCTGGCGGATCGTGAACGTGCCAAAGTGAAAGACGCTCGCGGCCAGGACCGCGTCCGCCTCGCCCTCGAGGATGCCCTCCGCAAAGTGCTCGAGCGTCCCCACGCCGCCGGAGGCGATCACCGGGATCGGCACCGCGCGCGCGACCGCGCGGGTGAGCGCGAGGTCGAAGCCGTCCTTGGTGCCGTCGCGGTCCATGCTCGTGAGCAAGATCTCCCCGGCGCCGCGGCGCGCCGCCTCCTCGGCCCAGGCCACCGCGTCGATGCCCGTGGCCTGCCGGCCGCCCGCAAGGTAGACCTCCCAGCGGTCGCCCGCCCCGGGCACGCGCTTGGCGTCGATCGCCACGACCACGGCCTGCGAGCCGAAGGCGGCCGCGGCCGCCGTGATGAGGCCGGGGTCGCGCACCGCGGCGGAGTTCACGGAGACCTTGTCGGCGCCGGCGGCGATCATCTCGCGACAGGACGCGACGTCCCGGAAGCCGCCGCCAACGGCATACGGGATGCGCAGCTCCGCCGACGCGTGGCTCGCAAGGCCGATCTTGGTGGCGCGGTCGTCCGAGGTGGCCGTGATGTCAAGGAACACCACCTCGTCGGCGCCCTCGCAGTCGTAGCGCCGCGCAAGCTCCACCGGGTCGCCCGCGTCGCGCAGGTCCACGAAGTTGACGCCCTTCACCACACGACCGTCCTTTACGTCCAGACACGGGATGACGCGCTTGGTCAGCATGGCTTCCTTTCGTCGTCCGGGACCTCGCGGTCCTTCTCGCCGGCCTCGGCGCTCGCTCACCGCGTGACGCGCCTGGCGAGAAGGGCCGCGGCCCGCCTCTCCATCGACCTCCATCGGGCCAATCATACCGTGCGCCGCGGCAAGCCCCGCCCGCCGCGCGCCTCTCGCCCCGAGGATGTTACATGGGGCTCGGCGCCGGCGGCCCGGGAAGGCGCATGCAGCCAAGGCCGAGCGCCGAGATGCGCTCGCCGTTCCTGGGGTTCGCGCGGTGCTGCGCGTTCTTCTCCCCTCCCCCGGCGCGCCGTCGGATCCGGCCCCAGGCCCTCACATCAAATCTGGCTACGTGATTTTGGCAGTTTCTGCCCTTTAAAGCCCCCTCAAACAGCCAAAATGACGTAGCCAGATTTGATGTGCGTGCGAGGCGGGGCGCAGGGGGCGGGGCAAGAAGGACGCGCGGAGGGGCGCGCGGCATCGCAAGCGAGAAGAACCTCGGCCGGGCGCGCCCCCGGGGCCGCGCTACGCGCAGGCCGCGAGCGCGTCCCTGAGCGAGAAGGACCCCTCGTAGAGGGCGCGGCCGGTGATGGCGCCCTCCACCACGTCCGGCCCGAGCGCCGCGAGCGCGCGCAGGTCGTCGAGCGAGGCGATGCCGCCCGAGGCCACCACGGGAAAGCCCGCCACCTCGGCCACGTGGGCGTAGGCGGCGGCGTCCACGCCGCAGCGCATGCCGTCGCGCGCGACGTCGGTGAAGACGAGGTGGCGGTACCCCAGCTCGGCGAGGCGCGCCACGAGTTCGTCGGCCGCAAGCGCCGCCCCCTCGCGCCAGCCGTTCACGCGGACCTCCCCGTCCCGGGCGGCCACGTCAGCGACGACGAGCTCGCCGAACTCGCGCGCCGCCTCGGCAGCGAAGGCCGGGTCGCGGACGAGCGCCGTGCCGATGGCGATGCGCCGCACGCCAAGGCCCGCGAGGCGCTCCACCGCGGCGAGGTCGCGCACGCCGCCGCCGGCGTCCACCGAGATGCCCTCCACGGAGCAGATCGCGCGGATCGCCGCGTCGTTGGCGGCGCGGGCGGCCTCGTCCTCCTCGAGCGTGGCCGAGAGGTCCACCACGTGGACCCAGGAGGCGCCGGCGTCGCGGAACTTCTCGGCAACTGCTGCCGGGTCGTCGGAGTAGACGTCCATGTGGGCGCGCTCGCCGCGCGCGAGGCGCACCACGCGCCCACCCACCAGGTCGATCGCGGGGAAGAGGATCATGCGGCACCTCCCGCCACCCGGACAAAGCCGCGCAGCATCGCCAGGCCCGTCGCGGAGCTCTTCTCGGGGTGGAACTGGACGCCAAAGGTGGCGCGCCCGTCCCAGACCGCCGAGGCGAAGCTGCGCGCGTAGTGCGTGCGCGCGGCGACGATGCCCTCGGGGACGTCGTCGGCGAGGGCGAAGGAGTGCGTGAAGTAGACGTTGGCGCCGTCGGGCACGTCCGCAAAGAGCGGGCACGCGCGCCCGTGGGGCGTCAGGTTGATCTGGTCCCACCCCACGTGGGGGACCTTGAGGCGCGTGGACTCGAGGCGCGACGCCGAGCCGGGGAGCACGCCCAGGCCCTCCGCCCACGAGCCGTCGTCGGTCTCGCTTCCGCGCTCAAAGAGGAGCTGGAGGCCCAGGCAGATGCCCAGGAACGGCACGCCACGGCCGAGCGCGTCGACGAGGGCCTGCGCCTCCCCGCTCTCGCGGAGGTAGCCCATGGCGTCCCCGAAGCTGCCCACGCCGGGCAGCACGAGCGCGCCCGCGGAGCGGATGGCGGCGGGGTCGTCGGAGATGACGGCGTCCCCGCCCGCCTCGCCGAGCGAGCGGACCACGGAGCTGAGGTTGCCCTTGTGGTAGTCGACGACCACGATCCGCGCCATCAGAGGCTCCCCTTGGTGGAGGGCACGTCGTCGACGCGCGGGTCGGGCTCGACGGCCTCGCGCAGGGCCCGCGCCGCGGCCTTGAACGTGGCCTCGAGGATGTGGTGGGCGTTGTGGCCGCACACGAGCCGCAGGTGAAGCGTCACGCCCGCCTCGCGGGCGAGGCCGCGGAAGAACTCCTCGCCGAGCTCGGTGTCGAAGGTCCCCACCTTGTCCGGGCCGATCGCGACGTCCCAGTAGAGCTCGCCGCGGCCGGAGACGTCCACCGCCGCCATGACGAGCGCCTCGTCGAGCGGCACGAGGGCGCTGCCGAAGCGGCGGATGCCGCGCTTGTCGCCGAGCGCCTCGGCAAGGGCCCGGCCAAGGACGATGCCCGTGTCCTCGACGGTGTGGTGGTCGTCGACCTCGGTGTCCCCCTTCACGCGGACGGTGAGGTCCACGAGCGAGTGCCGGGCGAGCGCGCAGAGCATGTGGTCGAAGAAGCCCACGCCCGTCTCCACGTCGGCCGCGCCCGTCCCGTCGAGGTCAAGGGACAGGCCGATGTCGGTCTCGGCGGTGGCGCGGACGGCCTTGGCGGTTCTGGTCATGCTTCCTCCCTCAAAAGCGTCGCGAGCGCGTCGAGAAGAACGTCGTTCTCCTCGCGCGTGCCCACGGTGAGCCTCAGACAGTTCTCGAGCCCCGGCGTGGCGCTGAAGTCGCGGACGAGGACCGAGTGCTCGTCGCGCAGCCGCTCCCAGGTGCGGTGCGCGTTCGGGACGCGCGCCAGCACGAAGTTGGCCGCGGACGGCCACGTGCGAACGCCGGGCAGCCCCGCGAGACCCGCGGCCAGGCGCTCCCGCTCGGACACGATGTCGTCCACCACGGGGGCGATGAGGTCGCGGCGCTCCACGAAGGCGAGCGCGACCGCCTGCGCGAGCACGTCCACCGAGTATATCTGCCGCACGGCCCCGAGCGCGTCCACGACCGCCGGGTCCGCCACGAGGTAGCCCACGCGCAGCCCCGCGAGCGCGAACGCCTTGGAGAGCGTGCGCAGCACGATGAGGCGGGGGTTCTCCGCCACGAGGCCCGCGAGGCTCTTGCCCTCCCCCGCAAACTCCACGTACGCCTCGTCCACGAGGACGAGCGCCTCGGTCTCCGCGAGCAGGCGGCGCACGAGGCCGGGGTCCAGGAGGTCGCCCGTGGGGTTGTTGGGCGAGGTGAGGACCACGAGGGCCGCGTCCGCCGCGGCGGCGAGAAGGGCGTCGGCGTCCACGGAGAAGTCCTCCGCGTCGCGCGGGACGGCCACGACCGGCGTCTCGCACATCGCGGCGAAGTTGGCGTACTCCGCAAAGTCCGGCGGGCAGGTCACGAGCGCGCGCCCGGGGCCGCCAAAGGCGAAGAGCAGGTTGAAGAGCAGCTCGTCGCCGCCGTTGCCCACGATCACGTGCGCGCGGTCCGTGCCGTGGCGCACGGCGAGCGCGTCGCGCAGGGCGTTGGCCATCGGGTCCGGGTAGCGGTTGAGCGGCGTGGCCGCGACGGCCGCGCGCGCCGCCTCGGCGAGCTCGGCCGGGAGCGGGTGGGTGTTCTCGTTCGCGGAGAGGTTCACGCGCACGGGCGAGAAGCGCGGGTCGTAGGGCTCGAAGCCGCGCAGCGCCGGGCGCAGGCGGGCGGTAACGTCCAGGTTCCTCCTGTCCATGGCTAGCCCTCCGCGTGGAAAGGTGACTGTCCCCTTTCCACGCCCAGCGGGACGGCGGCGGGGGCGGGCAGGTCCTCCGGCCAGGCCACGCGGCGGACGTCCGCGACGTCAAAGCCGCCGCCCTCCGCGACGCGGCGCCGCAGGCCCACGGAGAGCGCGTGGGCCCAGAGGCCCTCGGCCTGGGCGATGGTCTGCGTGGCGGGGGCGTCCGCGAGCAGGCCCTCGGGCGTGTAGCAGATCACGCTCGAGCGCTTCTGGAAGTCGTAGACGCCGAGCGGGTTGGCCCAGCGCGCGGTGCCCGAGGTGGGCAGCGTGTGGTTGGGGCCGGCCACGTAGTCGCCCAGGGGCTCGGAGCTCCAGGGCCCCACGAAGATCGCGCCGGCGTTGCGGACGCGGCCGAGAAGGGCGAGCGCGTCGTCGCAGTGGAGCTCCAGGTGCTCGGGTGCGATCACGTTGATCGCGTCCACGGCGGCGTCGAGCCCGGGCGCCACCACGATCACGCCGCGCCCGTCAAGGCTCGCGCGGGTGACCTCCTCGCGCGGGCTCTGCGAGACGAGCGTCTCGATGGCGGCCTCCACGCGCTCGGCGAGCGCGGCGTCGCAGGTCACGAGGTAGCAGCTCGCCAGCGGGTCGTGCTCGGCCTGGGCCATGAGGTCGGCCGCCACCACCGCGGGGTCGGCGCCGCCGTCCGCGAGCACGCACACCTCCGAGGGCCCGGCCACCATGTCGATCCCCACGTCGCCGGAGACGTGGCGCTTGGCGGCGGCCACGTAGGCGTTGCCCGGCCCCACGATCTTCTCGACCGCCGGGATGGACTCGGTGCCGTACGCCACGGCGGCAATCGCCTGCGCGCCGCCCACGGCGTAGACCTCGTCCACGCCCGCGAGCGCCGCGGCGGCGAGCGTGTAGGCCG
This sequence comes from Olsenella sp. An290, assembly GCF_002159535.1. GTDB lineage: Bacteria > Actinomycetota > Coriobacteriia > Coriobacteriales > Atopobiaceae > Thermophilibacter. The sequence continues at coordinate 218,827 of NZ_NFIU01000002.1, forward strand.
AGAGCGTGCCGTCGGCCTGCGGCGGGGTCACCATGACCACGCGCTCCACGCCCGCGACCTTGGCGGGAATGGTGTCCATGAGGACCGTGGAGGGGTACTGGGCACGCCCGCCGGGCACGTAGACGGCGGCGGAGGCCACCGGCGTCACCTTCACGCCGAGCAGCGTGCCGTCCGCGCGCGTGGTGAACCAGGACTGCTCGCGCTCGCGCTCGTGGAAGTCGCTGATCTGGCGCTGGGCGCGGCGCAGGGCGTCCAGGAACGCGGGCGGCACGGCGTCCAGCGCCCCGCGCACGAGCTCGTCCGGCACGCGGAAGCTCGCCGGGCAGGCGCCGTCGAAGCGCAGGCAGAACTCGCGCACCGCCGCGTCGCCGCGCTCGCGCACGGCGTCCACGATCTTCTCGGCCGAGGCCACGACCTCCGCCGGCAGCGTCCCGGAGAGGTTGAGGTCGGCGCGCTCAAGGCGCCGGCCCCCCTTCAGCTCGATGCGCCTCATGCGCGGCTCCCCCCTTCGGCGACCTCGGCGAGACGTGCCGCGAGGTCGCGGATCCTCTTGTCGCAGCGGTACGCCGCCGGCCCGGCGAAGAAGCGCGCCGTGCACTCCATGACCTCGTCCACGATCACGAGGTCGTTCTCGGCGAGCGTGGTGCCGGTGGCGGTGATGTCGACGATGCGGTCGGTCATGCCCACGATGGGCCCGAGCTCGATGTTGCCGTGCAGCGTCACGATGTCGACCTGCTGGCCGAGGCCGTCGTAGTAGCGCTGCGTGATGCGCGGGTACTTGGTGGCCACGCGCACCGTGCCGCGCCAGGCGTAGGCGCGCTCGGCCTCACCCGCGCGCTCGGCCGGCTCGGCCACGACGAAGCGGCACGCCCCGAAGCCCAGGTCGACGAGCTGGAGAAGGTCGAGCCCGGCCTCGACGAGCGAGTCGGCCCCGCAGATGCCGCAGTCGGCGCCGCCGTGCCCGACGAAGGTCGGCGCGTCCTGGGCGCGCACGATGACGTACTCCACGTCGCCGCAGCGCACCACGAGGCGCCGGCCCGGGTCAGCGAGCTCCTCGGTGGGCAGGCCCGCGGCCGCGAGCGCGGCGACGGAGTTCGCGAAGAGCGAGCCCTTGGGCACGGCCACGCGCAGGGGCCGCTCCCCCACGCGCACGCCGGGCGTCACCACGCCCGAATCGCCGGGCTCTCCGAGCACCTCCTGCAGGCGCTCGAGGGAGAGGGCGAAGCCCGACGCGGCAAGCCCCGGGCGCCCCAGGTTGGAGAGGACCGCGTCGTAGCGGCCTCCCGAGGCGAGGCTCGCCGCGATGCCCTCAGCGTAGCCCTTGAAGACGATGCCCGTGTAGTAGTCGAAGGAGTTGATGATGGAGAAGTCGAAGGAGAGGCGGCCCGCGTCGATGAGGTCGGAGAGCGAGCCGGCGAGGGCGGCGAGCTCGTCGGTGCCGCGCGCGCCCTCCGCGACGCCCGCCCCGGCGAGAAGGACGTCGAGGCGCGCCACGACCTCGGAGCCGCCGCCCATGCGGCAGACCTCCGATATGGCCCGGACGCCGTCCTCGGAGAGCCCCTCCTCGCTCGCAAGGAGCTCGTCGAGGCCGACGAGGTCGGACTCGTGGACGAGCGCAAGGACGCGCTCGCGGAAGGCGGGCGTGGGGGCGCAGGCGTCAAGCAGGGCGGTGAGCGGCCTCACCGAGCCCAGGACGATCCGCCAGGCCGGCACCTCGAGGGCCTCGAGGACGTCGGCGAGCAGGCGCACCGCCTCGAGCTCCGCGGCCGCGCCGTCCTCGCTCACGTGCTCGATGCCGAGCTGGGTGAACTGGCGGGGCTGTCCGCGCAGGCCCGTGTCCTCGCGGACCACGGGGGCGGCGTAGCGGAAGCGCGCGGGGAGCTGGGAGGCCGCCACGCGCCCGGCCACGAGGCGCGCCACGGGGAGCGTGAGGTCGGGCCGGAGCACCATGAGGCTGCCGTCAGTGTCGAAGAGCTGGAACGGCGAGTCCTTGAGGCGGCCGCCGCGCTCGAGCGCCGAGCGGTCCTCCAGAAGCGGCGTCTCCACGGGGAGGTAGCCGTGCTCCGAGAAGCAGCCACGCACCACGTCTGAGATGCGCTCCCGCGCGAGCGCCTCGCGCGGGAGGATGTCGCGGAAGCCGCGGGGGGTTCCTTGGGTCACGTCAGGTCCTTTCCGGCCGGGTTCGGCGCGTCAGGGGATGCTGCGTGAACTTTAGCACAGTAAAGTACGGCATGGGCCCACGACGCAGCGACGTCGCACGAGCGTAACAAACGCCGGGCCGAGGCGGGGCCCGTGACAACGGTAACCGCCGCGAGCCCGCGCGCGGGGCCCGGGCCCAGGGCACGCCGGCCGCGGGGCAAAAGCGACCGCCCGCCGAGAGCGCACGAGCCCGAGCGGAGGGCGCGCGGGCGCTGGGCTGGGACGTGAGCCCCGTGGCAGAGGGCGGGAAGACAACTCCGGCGCGCGCCCTGCTATGCTCGCCCGACCACAGGAGACGAGGAAGGGAGCGACATGGCACTGTACTGGCCCGAGGCGCGCGTGGCGGTGGTGTACCGGGAGCCGGCGGGAGACGAGGACTACCCGCCCGACGTGCTCGTCATCTCGATGAGGCCGAACCAGGTCGAGGACCCCGCCTTCGCGGCGACGGTGCGCGACCTCGTGAGCGAGCGGGCGGCGGGCGGCCTCAGGCCCGAGGGCGCGCCCGCGGGCGGCCCGGGGACGGAGGAGGAGCGCCGGGCGCTGGACGCCGAGCGGCGCTTCGAGAGGGCGTTCCTCGGCGTCGAGGACGAGTGCAGGGAGGGCGAGGGGGACGACGGCCCCCTCGACCTCGACGACCTGCTCGACGGCACATTCTGGGGCGGCTGCGGCACCTGCCCCGACATGGGCCGGCCCGCCACCGTGCACGTCACGATCGGCCGCTGCGGGGAGCTTCTGGTGGGACGCTAGGGCCGCGGGCCGCCTGCGCCTACCCTCGGACGAGGTCGGCGTAGGCGGCCCCGCAGAACCCCGCGAGGTCATCGGGCGCGAGCGCGAGGCTGAGCCCGCGCCGACCGCCCGAGACGTGGACCTCGTCGAAGAGCTGGGCCGTCTCGTCGATGAGCGTGGGGAAGCGCTTTTTCATGCCCACCGGCGAGCATCCGCCGCGCACGTAGCCCGTGACCGGCTCGAGGTCGCGCACGTGCATGAGCGCGAGGCTCTTCTCCCCCGCCGCCGCGGCCGCCTTCTTGAGGTCGAGCTCGTCGGCCACGGGGATGCAGCAGACCACGTGCCCTCCCGAGGGCGTCACGCACACGAGCGTCTTGAGGCTCGCCGCCGGGTCCTCTCCCAGGCGCTCGGCGATGTGCAGGCCGAGCTCGCTCGAGGTGTCCGTCTCGTCGACCTCGTAGGTCACGTACGAGAAGGGCACGCCCGCGGCCTCGAGCTCGCGCATGGCGTTGGTCTTCTGGAGCTTCTCCCTGCGTGCCACGCGTCCCCCTACCCGCGCGCCTGGCCCTGGCGGGCGCGGTCACGGGCGAGGACGTCGCGCAGGAACCGCCCCGTGTGGCTCTCCGGCACCTCGGCGACCTTCTCGGGTGTGCCGTAAGCGACCACCGTGCCGCCGCCGTCACCGCCCTCGGGGCCCATGTCGAGCACGCGGTCGGCCATCTTGATGACGTCGAGGTTGTGCTCGATAACAAGGACCGTGTTGCCCGCGTCCACGAGCTTCTCGAGCACCTCCACGAGCTGGCGCACGTCCTCGAAGTGCAGGCCCGTCGTGGGCTCGTCGAGGATGTAGAAGGTCCTGCCCGTCTGCTGGCGGTGGAGCTCCTTGGCGAGCTTCACGCGCTGGGCCTCGCCGCCGGAGAGCGTGGTGGCGGGCTGCCCCAGGTGGATGTAGCCCAGGCCCACGTCGTAGAGGGTCTGGAGCTTGTTCTTGATGCGCGGGATGTTGGCGAAGAAGGCCAGCGCCTCGTGGACCGTCATGTCCAGCACGTCGGAGATGGACTTGCCGTGGTAGAGCACCTCGAGGGTCTCGCGGTTGTAGCGCTTGCCGTGGCAGACCTCGCAGGGCACGTAGACGTCCGGCAGGAAGTTCATCTCGATCTTGATCTGGCCGTCGCCCTTGCAGGCCTCGCAGCGGCCGCCCGGCACGTTGAACGAGAAGCGCCCCGGGGAGTAGCCGCGCGCGCGGCTGTCCGGCAGCGACGCGAAGAGCGCGCGCAGGTCGTCCCAGAGGCCGATGTAGGTGGCGGGGTTGGAGCGGGGCGTGCGGCCGATCGGCGACTGGTCGATGTCGATGACCTTGTCGATGAGGTCCACGCCCTCGAGCTTCTTGTAGGGACCGACGGGGCGCTTGGAGCGGTGCACGGCGTTGGTGAGCGCGGGCGCGATGGTGTCTGTGACGAGCGAGCTCTTGCCGGAACCGGAGACGCCCGTGACCACGGTGAGCGTCCCGAGCTCGATCTTGGCGCTCACGTTCTTGAGGTTGTTGGCCGAGGCGCCCGTGACCTTGATGGCGCCCTTGCGCGGGTTGCGCCGGCGCGCGGGCAGGCGAACCTGGCGGGCGCCCGTGAGGTAGGCGCCCGTGACGGACTCCGGGCAGGCCGCGATCTCATCCGGCGTGCCGGCGGCCACCACGCGCCCGCCGAGCTCGCCGGCGCCCGGGCCCATGTCGATCACGTAGTCCGCGGCACGGATGGTGTCCTCGTCGTGCTCGACCACGATGACCGTGTTGCCCTGGTCGCGCAGGCGCTTCAGGGTCTCGATGAGGCGGTTGTTGTCACGCTGGTGCAGGCCGATCGAGGGCTCGTCCAGGATGTAGAGCACGCCCATGAGGCCCGCGCCGATCTGGGTGGCCAGGCGGATGCGCTGGGCCTCGCCGCCGGAGAGGGTGGCCGCCGCGCGGCTGAGCGTGAGGTAGTCAAGGCCCACGTTCACGAGGAAGCGCAGGCGCGCGACGACCTCCTTCACCACGGGCCCCGCAATGAAGAGCTGGCGCTCCGTGAGCTCGAGCCCCTCGAAGAACGTCAGGCAGTCGCGGCAGGAGAGCTCGCAGACTTCCCAGATGTTCTTCCCGCCCACCGTGACGGCCAGGATCTCCGGCTTCAGGCGCGCGCCGTGGCAGGTGGAGCAGGGCACCTCGCGGATGTACTTCTCGAGGTGGGTGCGCATGGTCTCGGACGTGGTCTCCTGGTACTTGTCAAAGAGAATCTTGCGCACGCCCGCGTAGGTGGTGAACCAGTGGGTGTTGCGGCCGTCGCGCGTGACGTAGTCCACGCGCACCTTGGTGGCTCCGAGGCCGTCGAGGAGCGCCCTCTGGACCTTCTTGGGAAGCTCCCTCCAGGGCGTCTCCTCGGAGGCGCCGAGATGACGGCACACGGCGGCGAGCACCTGCGGGTAGTAGTTGGAGTGGCCGAAGAGGCTGCCGAAGACGCCGCCCGCCACGGAGAGCGCGGGGTCCTCGATCAGGGCCTCGGCGTCCACGACCTTGCGAAAGCCCAGGCCGTCGCAGTCCGGGCAGGCGCCGTAGGGGGCGTTGAAGGAGAAGTCGCGCGGCTGGAGGTCGTCCATGGAGTGGCCGTGCTCGGGGCAGGCCAGAGCGAGCGAGTAGCTCAGGAGCTCGCCGGGGTAGCGCTCCGGGTCGTCGCGGTCCGGCAGGAGGTAGAAGCCCACCTTACCCTGGGCGAGGCGCGTGGCCTGCTCCACGGCCTCGGCGATGCGCCCGAGGCTTCCCTCGCGCACGACGATGCGGTCCACCACGACCTCGACGTTGTGGCGGAGCTTCTTCTCAAGGCGCACCTCCTCGTCGCCGAGCTCGCGCACCTCGCCGTCGATGCGAACGCGAGAGAAGCCCTCGCGGCGGAGGTCCTCGAAGAGCTTGGTGTACTCGCCCTTGCGGTCGAGCACCACCGGCGCCAGGACGAGCGCCCGGCGCCCCTGGGCGCGCTCGAGGACCTTGTCGGCCACCTGGTCGGTGGTCTGGCGCTCGATCACGCGCCCGCACTCCGGGCAGTGCGGGGTGCCCACGCGGGCGAAGAGCAGGCGCAGGTAGTCATAGATCTCCGTCACGGTGCCCACCGTGGAGCGAGGGTTTCTCGAGGTGGTCTTCTGGTCGATGGAGACCGCCGGCGAGAGGCCGTCGATCGAGTCAAGGTCGGGCTTGTCCATCTGCCCGAGGAACTGGCGCGCGTAGCTGGAGAGGCTCTCCACGTAGCGGCGCTGCCCCTCGGCGTAGATGGTGTCGAAGGCGAGGCTCGACTTGCCGGAGCCGGAAAGGCCCGTTATGACGACGAGCTTGTCGCGCGGTATGTCCACGTCCACGTTGGCGAGGTTGTGCTCGCGCGCGCCGCGGATGACGATAGAGTCCTGGGCCATGTGCCCTCCTGCTCCTGGGAGATTTCAACGAGTCACAGTGTAGCAAGGGGCCCGGGCGCCGCGGCGCAAGGCGCGCGCCTTCACGCAAACCGCACATGTGTTCTAGTTTTTCAGCTGGGGACGAATGACGGGGACCGTGCACCCCCGCCGAGGGAGCCCCGCCCGCCGCTAGGCGGGCCGGTAGCGGCTCACGCCGTCCGCGTCCTTCTCGCGAAGGACCGCGTCGATGGCGACGAGGTGGTCCAGGTGGGCGATGCTCTCGGAGACGAGGAACCACCGCGTGAGCGCCGGAGTCTCCCCCCAGTGCTCGAAGGGCGCGCGCCAGCCCAGGGCGGGGACGAGCTCGTAGCCGCTCCGCCCCGGACGCTCCGAGATGGCCGCGAGCGCGCGGGCGCTCCGGCGCTCGTGGTGCGCCGCGTTGGCGCGGCAGCGCTCGGCGACGTCCCCCTGCTGGAGGCCATGGCCCATGAACGCGTGCTCGATCCCCATGGCCGCAAGACGGGAGAGCGTCTCGAGCTGGGCCCCCAGGGGGTCCTCCCCCTCGCCCCAGAACCCGATGCAGGTGGAGCAGAGGAAGAGCACGGCGTCCCCGAGGAAGGCCACGCGCGCGGCGGGCTCCCAGAGGACGCACTGGCCCTGCGTGTGCCCCGTGGCGCTCACCACCTCGAAGGACCAGCGGCCCACGCCCACGTGCCCGCCCACCGGCACGGTCTCAAAGGAGACGCCCTCGCGCTCGAAGTTGAGGGTGTGGTCCCAGATCGCGTCAGCGAGCTCGACGGCCTCGGCGGCGGGCGTGCCCTCGGCGGCGAGGCGCCGCGCCATCTCGTCGCGCCAGGCGCGCACGGCGAAGCGGCGCATGTCGCCCGCGACGCCCTCGGGCACGAGCACGCGGGCGCCCGCCTCGCAGAGCTCGCGCGCGAGGCCCGTGTGGTCGATGTGGGCGTGCGTGCAGAAGAGCGAGGTCGCGGACGGGTCCACGCCCAGCCGCACGAGCGCGCGGGCCAGGCGCGTGTCGTTGAACCAGTCGGGGGTGCCCGCGTCCACCACGAGCGCCTCGCCGCCGTCGAGCACCACGAAGGCGTTCACCGAGGGGAGGAACGTGTCGTGCATGAGGAGCTCCACGCGCCAGACCTCGGGCTCGTCGAGCACCTTGTGGCAGGTGAAGCCGTCCTCGTCGAGCGTGAAGCAGTCCGGCCCGCAGCCGCAGCCCCAGGCCCCTTCCCCCAAGCGCTCTCCCATGAGCCCCCCTTCGCCCGGCAGGCGCCCGCCCGCTCCCTTTCCCGTCAAGTATGAACCATACCCGCCCGGCTTGGGTAGAATCGTGGCGTCAGAGAAGCGGCGCGGCCGCACGGGAGAGAGGATGCGCGATGGACCAGAGCGAGCGGGACCAGCTCCGCCAGGAGGTCGACGAGGTGCTGCACGGGCAGAAGCAGCCGAGCGAGCCGGCCGGCTTCCAGCAGAACGACTACTCCAACATCCGCCACGTCGTCGGCGTGTGCTCGGGCAAGGGCGGCGTCGGCAAGTCGCTCGTCTGCGGCATCCTCGCCGTGGAGCTCGCGCGGCGCGGGGCGCGCGTGGGCGTGCTCGACGCCGACATCACCGGGCCCTCCATCCCCAAGATGCTCGGCCTCTCCGGCCAGCGCGCCCGCGGCGTCGACGACCTCATCGTCCCCAACAGGACCGAGGGCGGCATCGAGGTCATGAGCGCCAACCTCGTGCTCGAGCACGAGACCGACCCCGTCATCTGGCGCGGGCCCGTGGTGGCGGGCGCCATCAAGCAGTTCTGGGAGGACTGCGCCTGGGGCGAGCTCGACTACCTGCTCGTGGACATGCCCCCGGGAACGGGCGACGTGCCCCTCACCGTCTTCCAGTCGCTGCCGGTGGAGGGGATCGTCATCGTGAGCTCCCCGCAGGACCTCGTGCAGATGGTCGTGGGCAAGGCCGTCAACATGGCGGGCATGATGAACGTGCCCGTGCTCGGCCTCGTGGAGAACATGTCCTACGTGGCGTGCCCGCACTGCGACGAGAAGATCTACCCCTACGGCCCCTCGCGCCTCGAGGAGACCGCGGCGGCGCTCGACGTCGAGGCCCTGGGGCAGCTGCCCATCGACCCCGCGCTCGCGGCCGCCTGCGACGCCGGCACCTTCGAGCGCGACCTTCCCGAGGGCCTCATCCCCAACGCCGTCGAGGCCGTGGTGCGCACCGCCGAGTTCTACGACGCGCTGCGCGGCGGCGAGGGCGCCTAGCGTGACGCGCCCGGCGAGCAGGGCCCAGCGCCCGAGACGGGCCTCGCGCTCGCGCGAGCGCGAGGGGGCGCTCGCGGCCGCGGCCGCCGTGCGCGTGCCCGCGAGCTGCGACGTCGTCGTGGCGGGCGGCGGCGCCGCGGGGCTCGTCGCGGCCATCGCGGCGGCCGAGGCGGGCGCCTCGGTCACGGTCCTCGAGCGGGACGCGACCTGCGGCCGGCCCATCCTCGCCACCGGCAACGGCCGCTGCAACTTCATGAACGAGGCGCTCCTGGGGCCCTCCCCCGTCTGGGATCGCTACAACGACCCCGCGTTCGTGGCCGCCGTCTGCGGCGAGCGCGTGGGCGAGGACGTGCTCGCCTTCTTCGAGGGCTGCGGACTCGCCTGGGCGTCCGAGGAGGGGCGGCTCTACCCGCTCTCGCGCCAGGCGTCCTCCGTGCGCGAGGTCCTTCTCGCCCGCGCGGGACGGGCCGGCGCGAGGCTGGCCCCGGCCCGGGAGGTGCTCGGCGCGCGGCGCGGCAAGGATGGTTGGCGCGTCTCCTTTCGAGGCGAGGCGGCGCCCGACGGGGGCGAGGTCGAGGCGGCGGCCGTCGTCCTTGCGGCGGGCGGCGGGTCCGCGCTCGGGCGGGAGGCGGGCCTTGCCGTGACTCCCGCCGAGCCGGTGCTCTGCTCGCTCGCGTGCGCGCCGGAAGACGGAGGCGTCTCGCTGGCCGGGCTCGACGGGCGCCGCGCCCGCGCCGTCGCACGCCTCCTGCGCGACGGCGCCGAGGTGGCGCGCGAGTCCGGCGAGGTGCTCTTCCGGGCCTACGGGCTCTCGGGGATCGTGGTCTTTGACCTCTCGCGCGTGGCGCGGGCGGGCGACGTCATCGCCCTCGACCTGCTCGACGGCCTGGGGGCGCCCCGGGCCGAGGCTCTCGTGCGCGCGGCGGGCGGGACGTTTGGGCTCATCGACCCGCTCATTGCCGCAGCCCTGGGGGCAAATCCTCTTGACACAGCCCGTGACCTGCGCTTCATTGTGTCGGGACCGGCCGAGCCCAAGCGCGCGCAGGTGACGCGCGGCGGTCTTGCCACGAGCCAGTTCCTCCCCGCGACGCTCGAGGCGCGCGAGCGGCCGGGGCTCTTCGCCTGCGGCGAGGCGCTCGACGTCGACGCGGCCTGCGGCGGCTACAACCTGGCCTGGGCATGGAAGAGCGGCCTCGTCGCCGGGCGGGCGGCGGCGGAGCGCGCCGGCTCGCGCCCGGAGGGGCCGCGCTGACACGGCGGCCGATGGCCCCGCTCACGGCCGTGCCCCTCCCGACTGGGCGGCGCGCCCGGGGCCTTACGGGCGGGGTGCGCTCCGACGTCGGGATTGGGTGGCTCGCCCGGGCCCTTCCGGGCGGGGTGCGCTCCGGCGCCGGGATTGGGTGGCTCGCCCGGGCCCTTCCGGGCGGGGTGCGCTCCAGCGCCGGGATTGGGTGGCATCCCTGATATAAAACATGGTCAATATCAGGGATGCCACCCAATAGCGTGCAAATTGCGGTCATTTCATATCGTAAGACTTTAAAGTCTCTCCCCGAACCCTCCCGACCTTCTCGCTAGCATCAAACATGCCACCCAAAATCGCCAAAGGAGCACCCGGTCCGCGGCAATGAGGCGCGCGCCAAGGGGCGCCCGGTCCACGGCAATGAGGCGCGCGCCCACGCCGGGGGGGCGTTCCGGTGCGGGTCGGGCGGCGTCTCGCATCCCCCGGGGGCGCGCGGCCGTGCCACCGCCGCCCCGGAGGGGCGCACATGTGTGACAATGTCACAGCAGGCAAGAGAAAGGACTCCCATGCTCGAGGTCTCCGGCATCCGCATCCCGCTCTCCGCGCTCGACGGCACGGACGGCCGAGAGCTCGCCGCGTGCCGGCGCGCCCTCGCGCGCAGGCTTCGCGTGGACGAGAAGGACCTCGCTCGGGTGGAGCGCCGCCGCAGGTCGATTGACGCCCGCAGGCGCGACGCCATCCAGCTCACCTACACCCTGCGTCTCGAGCTTACAGGGGGCCCTCACGCGGAGCGTGCCCTGCTCGCCCGCCTTGCCAGAAAGCACGCCGAGAAGAACGTTCGGCTCGTGGACGAGGTGCCCTACGGGTTCCCCGCCCCCGTCGCGCACCCGGTGGCGCGACCCGTCGTCGTGGGCGCCGGGTGCGCCGGCCTCTTCTGCGCGCTCTCGCTCGCCCGAGCGGGGCTCGAGCCGCTGCTCGTTGAGCGCGGCGACGACGCGGCAAGGCGCGCCGAGGCCGTGGCGCGCCACAACGAGACCGGCGAGCTCGACGGCGAGAGCAACATCCAGTTTGGCGTGGGCGGAGCGGGCACCTTCTCCGACGGCAAGCTCCAGACCGGCACCAAGAGTCCCGCCCACCGCCTCATCCTGGAGACCTTTGTCGCGGCGGGCGCGCAGCGGGAGATTCTCTGGGACGCCAAGCCGCACATCGGCAGCGACGTCCTGCCGCGGGTGGTGACCAAGCTCGTCCGGCAGATCGAGGAGCTGGGGGGCGAGGTCCGCCTGCGGTGCCGCATGACGGACCTCGACGTCACCGCCGGCGAGGTCCGCTCCGTGACGCTCTCCTCCACGCTGGGCGACGGGACGTCCCGCGAGGAGCGCGTGGAGGCGAGCTGCGTCGTCCTTGCCTGCGGGCACTCGGCGCGCGACGTCTTTGAGCTGCTGCGGTCGCGCGGCGTTCCCATGGAACGCAAGACCTTTGCCATGGGCGTGCGCATCGAGCACCTTCAGGTCGCCGTGGACCGCGCCCTCTACGGCTCCGCCGCCGGGCACCCCGCACTCGGGGCGGCCCCCTATGGCCTCTCCTGCCACCTGCCGTCCGGGCGCAGCGCCTTCTCGTTCTGCATGTGCCCCGGCGGCTACGTGGTCTCCGCCGCGAGCGAGCCGGGCGGCGTCTGTACCAACGGCATGAGCCTCTCCGACCGGGCGGGCACAAACGCCAACGCCGGCCTGCTCGCCAACGTCTTTCCCGAGGACCTGCCCGGCGACGACGTGCTCGCGGGCGTTGAGCTCCAGCGCGCCTGCGAGCGCGCGGCCTTTGCGGCGGGCGGCGGCGCCTACGTGGCGCCGGCGCAGCTCGTGGGTGACTTCCTGCAGGGGGTCCCAAGCACGGCGGGCGGGCTCGTCGTCCCCACCTACCCGCGCGGCGTCGCCTGGGGCGAGGTGGGACCCTGCCTGCCGGACTACGTCTCCGAGACCCTGCGCGCGGCGCTGCCCGCGCTCGGGAGGAGGCTGCGCGGGTTCGACATCCCCGACGCCGTGCTCACCGGCGTGGAGACGCGCTCGAGCTCGCCGGTGCGCGTCACCCGCGGCAAGGACGGGCAGAGCGTCGGCGTGCGCGGCCTCTGGCCCGTGGGCGAGGGCGCGGGCTATGCGGGCGGCATCATGAGCGCCGCCACCGACGGCATCCTCGCCGCCGAGAAGATCGTGGCCGCGCTCGCCGCGCGGTAGCGCCGACCCGCCGCCCGGGGCGAGCGGACGGCGTCGCAGGCCCCGCGCGCTAGTGATCCCGCACGAGCTCGAGCAGGCGCGCGAGCTCCTTCTCCTGGTTGATGCCCGTGAGGAAGGCAACGCCGCTCACCACGGGGACGTCGGAGGCGCTCTCGGTGTTCACCACGGGGACGTAGACGTCCGCACCCTCGAGCGCGCGCTCGACTTCGGCAATCTCAACGGCGACGACCTCGGCCTCGACGCCCTCCGCCTCGAGGAGCTTCCTGATCTTTGCCGCAACCATCTCAGAGGTCGCGACCCCCGAGCCACACGCCACCACAATCCTCGCCGCCATGTCAGACTCCCGCCTCTCCGCTTGTGTTTGTCCCCTCCATTCTACCCGGGAGGAGCTCATCGAGGTCGGGGAAGTGCGGGAGGCCGGAGGCCGGGCGAACGCCGTCACTTCTTTCTGGGACGATAGCGCCGGCGCGTGGCGTGCGCGCTCCCCTTGCGCGCCCCCGCCTTGAGGCGGGCGATGACGTCGTCGGCGGAGCCGCCCTCGAGGCGCGTGCGGATGGCGACGATCTGGTCGCGAATGCGCGCCGCAGCCTCGAAGTCCATGGCCTCCGACGCGACGGCCATCTCCTCCTCGAGCGCGTCAAGGACGTCGGTGACCTCATGCTCCGAGAGCAGCGCGAGCTCGGCCGCGACGGCGTCGGCGGCAGCCGGGTCCTCGGCGGGAGCCTCGGTCAGGCTCTCGAAGGCGCCGTGGCTGCCCGTGCCGTGGCGGTCGCGCGTCTTCCCCTCGAGGGTGTGCTCGGCCTCGGAGATGAACGAGGAGACGTCCGTGATCGACTTCCTCACGGTCTTGGGCACGATGCCGTGCTCCTCGTTGAACGCCTCCTGGATCTGGCGGCGGCGCGCCGTCTCCCCGATCGCCTCGCGCATGGAGTCCGTGATCGAGTCCGCGTACATGATGACCTCGCCCTGGGCGTTTCTCGCCGCGCGGCCCATCGTCTGGATGAGCGAGCGCCGGTTGCGGAGGAACCCCTCCTTGTCCGCATCCAGGATCGCGACGAGCGAGACCTCGGGGATGTCGAGGCCCTCGCGCAGGAGGTTGATGCCCACGAGCACGTCGATCTTGCCGAGACGCAGGTCTCGGATGATCTCCACGCGGTCGAGCGTGGCCGTGTCCGAGTGCATGTAGTTCACGCGGATGCCCTCGTCCAGAAGATGGTCGGTGAGGTCTTCCGCCATGCGCTTGGTGAGGGTGGTCACGAGCACGCGCTCCTTCCTCGCCACGCGCTCCTTGATCTCTGCGATGAGGTCGTCGATCTGGCCACGGACGGGTCGGACGTCGACCTTGGGGTCGAGAAGGCCCGTGGGGCGGATGATCTGCTCGACCTCCTGCTGCGTGACCGACTCCTCGTAGTCGCCCGGCGTGGCCGAGACGTAGATGAACTGCGGCACGCGCGCCTCGAACTCGTCAAAGCGCAGCGGGCGGTTGTCGAGCGCCGAGGGCAGACGGAAGCCGTGGTCGACGAGCGTCACCTTGCGCGAGCGGTCCCCCTCGTGCATGCCCCTGATCTGCGGCACCGTGACGTGGGACTCGTCGATGATGCAGAGCATGTCCTCGGGGAAGTAGTCGATGAGCGTGTAGGGCGGCTCGCCGGGCTTCCTGCCGTCGAGGTGGCGCGAGTAGTTCTCGATCCCGTTGCAGTAGCCCATGGTCTCGAGCATCTCGAGGTCATAGCTCGTTCGCTGGGCGAGCCTTTGGGCCTCGAGGAGCATGTCCGCGGCCTTGAGCTCGGCCACGCGGGCCTCGAGCTCCTGGTTGATGGTCTCGATGGCATGCGCGACCTTGGGCCGCTCGGTCACGTAATGGGACGCCGGCCAGATGGGGATGGCGTCGAACTCGCGCACGATCTCTCCGGAGAGGCTGTCAACCTCGGCAATGAGCTCGACCTCGTCCCCGAAGAACGAGATGCGCAGGGGGTTCTCGGCGTAGGGAGGGAACACGTCCACGGTGTCGCCGCGCACGCGGAAGGTCCCGCGGGAGAGGTCGTAGTCGTTGCGGTCATACTGGATGTCGATGAGGTCACGGATGAGGTCGTCGCGCTCGAGCGGGACCTCCTTGCTCACGTTGGGCGCAAGGCCCGCGTAGTCCTGCGGGCTGCCGATGCCGTAGATGCAGCTCACGGACGCGACCACGATGACGTCGCGCCGCGAGAGCAGGCTCGAGGTGGCCTGGTGGCGGAGCTTCTCCACCTCCTCGTTGATGGAGGCGTCCTTCTCGATGTAGGTGTCCGTCTGGGGGACGTAGGCCTCCGGCTGGTAGTAGTCATAGTAGGAGACGAAGTAGACCACCGCGTTGTTGGGGAAGAGCTCCTTCATCTCGCTTGCCACCTGGGCGGCGAGGGTCTTGTTGGGCTCCATGATGAGCGTGGGGCGATTGAGCTTCTCAATGGTCTTGGCCATGGTGAAGGTCTTGCCCGAGCCCGTGACGCCCAGGAGCGTCTGGTAGCGCAGGCCGCGCTCCACTCCGTCGGCAAGCTTCTCGATGGCCTGAGGCTGGTCTCCCGCAGGCTCGAAGGGCGAGACCACCTCAAGCCGCTCTCCCCCCGTGGCGCGCCCGAACCTCACGAGCTCGCCGCCAAAGCGCTCCGGCGCCCGTCCCCCCGCGCTGACCTCAGTTTCCGCCATGGGACCTCCCCTCTTCTCCGCGTGCCAGCATTGTACCCCAGTTTTCTTTCTACAAACACTTGTTCTCATTTTCTTTTCGGAGTACCATGCGCTCACCCGCCGGGCTCCGAGGTGGGTATACCGTACAATCGTGAGGGCAACGGACGGAGGGATGCGCATGGCCAGGGAAAACGACCGACCGAGGGGCTCGAGGGGCCCCGGCAGGCTCGAGGGCGCGCTCGTAGCCGCAGCGCTCCTGCTCGTCTTTGCCGGGCTTCTCTTCTACCTCTCGGAGGAGCACCCCACGCTGAGCGACATCCGCAGCGGCTCGAGGGCCATCATCGCCGGCGTCGCGCTGCTCACGGGCATCGTCGTCTACCTGCGCGGCCGAGCTCGCCGCGAGGACGGCGCGACGGACGGGCCTTCCCCCTCGACCCGGGCCGAGGCCGGCGACGAGGCGCCAGAGGCTCCCGCGCCGGCGCCGAAGGCCGAGCTCGCAGGCATGCTCGCCCACGCCGAAGACGCCCTCAGCGCCCTGCGGGACCTCGTCGAGCATGGCGCGGGGCACGGGGACTTTGGAGCCCTGCCGGGGTTTCTTCGTCGCATGGGCCTCATGGAGTGGCACCCCGCCTTTTCCGTGGGCGCGACTCGCCTCAGGAGGAACGGGCGCTGGTGGCTCACGATGCACGGCAACGAGCTCTCCGAGGACGACGTCGACCATGCCATGGCGCTCGAGTTTGCCCTCAACCTGAGCGAGGACCTCGCGCGGGGCCGCTGGCCCCAGCAGATGACGGACACCTGGAGGACCGCCCGGGTGCTCGCCGAGGTCGCCGAGCTCAAGCCCCTCGAGATAGGGACGGACCCGGCGGTCGACCTCCTTCTCTCGGGGTCGGACCCAGCCGGCGAGTGGGCGGGCAGGATCGGCCTCGCCCGTTACCTCGAGGCGCTTCCGGCACCCTTTCGCGTGGGATACGCCTTTCAGTCAAACTCCGCGGAGCACGTCGCCTGCGTCGAGACCACGGTCCCTCGCCCGGAGTGCTTCGCCGTCGTCGCAGGCGAGGATGCGGCGCGCCGGGACGCGCTCGCGCGCGCCTATGCGCTGCGCATCTCGCTCGCGGTGGGCCGGGGGGCCCTCTCCCACCTCCCCGAGGTGGAGCGGGTCGTGGTCAACGCCCACGCGCACGGCTCGGGGGACGTCCTGCTCTCCCTCGATCTCACCACGGCATCCCTCCAGCGCCTGCGCGCGGCCGTAAGGTCGGACTCCTCGCTGGACGACGCCCTGCCGAAAGACCCCGCGCTGCGCGCCGCTCCGAGCGCCGAGGGCTGGCTCGCGCCCGTTGAGCCCTGGCTCTCCCGTCAGGACGAGCGGGTCGCGCCGCAGGCGCGCCGAAGGGAGCCAGAGCTCGTCGACGCCCCGGCCACCGAGGACATGGCGCGCTCCTGCGGCGCTCGGCGCGTGAGCGACCTCGCGATCATGGAGCGCGCGGGGCGCGTGAGCGCATGGAACGCCATCCTGCACGAGCTCGGCAACACCACCCAGGAGGCCGTCTCCCGCCTCATGGCGCTGCGCGACGAGACCTCTGACCCCACGGTGGCCAAGGCCTGCTCGCGCACCTGCGCCGCGCTCGTAGACGGCACCTGCGACGTCGCGGAGAGGCGCGAGCTCGCCTGGGTCTTCGTGAGCGGGGACGCCCTGAGCGTCCAGGCGTGTCGAGCGCGAGAGGCACTTGAGGGCGAGGTCACGCCCGACGACCTCACGCGGACCCTGGAGGGCCTCGAGCGGGTCCTCTCCCCCATCGCCGAGAAGGGCCTCTACCTCGACGGCCCGGACGCGGTCTTTCGCTACTTCAACTCCGTCGCGGAGCGCGTCTCCTACAACCTGGCCTCCCCCGACGGCGGGCGCCAGGTGCGCCTTGTGCCCGACGAGTACTACACCGCGCACTCGGTCGCGGCGCGCGTCCTCACCATGCTCGGCCGCCCCGAGGAGGCCCTCGCGCACGCCGACGAGCTCATGCGCGTGGCACCGCTCACCCCGGACGCCGCCCTCTCCAAGGTTCGCTGCCTCGAGGAGCAGTCCCGCATCTTCGAGGCGGCCGACCTGCTTCGTGAGACCATCGCCCGCTCCTCCACGGTGCGCGACATGTCCATCTGCCACTACCGCCTCGCGTTCATGGAGTGGAAGCTGGGGCGGAGCGACCTCGCCGTGGCGTGCTACCAGCGCGCCATTGAGCTGCATCCCGAGATTGCGGCGCAGGCGCGGGAGGAGCTCTCCGACCTTCTGCAGAGCGAGCCGTCGCTCAGGTCCCTGGAGGGCGAGGAGGTCGCCGCCACGCTCAGGGCGGCCGGCATCCCGCTCGGCAACGTCGACGAGCTCTACGGGGTCATGCGTGACGCCGCGCGGGCATGCACCGACGCGGGGGTCTTCTCCGTGGCGCGGCCGCTCGTGAGCGTTCTGCTTGAGATGCGCCGCGACGACGTGCTCCTGGGAGCCTACACCTCGCTCGCCTAGGGGCGCGCAGGCGAGAAGGACGCACCGCAGGGCGTGCCCGGCAGCAGCCGGGCACGGCGGCCGGGCGGCCACCCCAGGCGCGCGGCCCTACTCGGTGATGCCCGCGGGGTAGCTCTTCTCGTAGCCCTCGAGCGCGTCACGGACGCGCCCCAGGTAGGTGCGCGTCTCCTCGTACTCGATTCCCTCCGGGATGGAGCCGCCGTCAGAAAGCCAGCCCTGGACCGCGCCCAGGCCGGCGTTGTAGGCCGCCACGATCTCGTCGATTGAGGAGAGGTTCCTCTGAAGGTAGCTCAGGTACGTGCAGCCGTACTCGATGTTGACCCTAGGGTCGCTCAGGCTGGCCGGGTCGTACGAGCTGGCGTCCACAAGCCCCATGTCCGCGAGGCTTTGGGCCGTCGAGGGCATGACCTGCATGAGGCCCACGGCGCCCACGGGCGACAGCGCCTCCTCGTCCCAGCCGGACTCGCACTTGATGACCGCGCAGACGAGGTTGGGGTCGAGCCCGTGGCGCTCGGCCGCCGACTCGATGGTCTCGGCATGGTGCACCGGGTAGAAGAGGGCACGCCCAAGCTGGCTCGGCAGGGCGGCAAGGGCGCCGCACACGAGGAGCGTCACGCCGAGGGCGAGGGCGGGGACGACCCGGTACCAGCGCCAGAAGGGCTCTCGACGCCTACGCCTGGGCACCGCGCGCCCTTCGGGGGACGGGCGCCCAGCCGGACGCCTCGCGCTCGCGCCACCAGGCGCGGACCTCATCGGCCATGACGTCGGCCGTGCGGATGTTGTTGAAGACGTGCGAGCTGTGGGCGCGCAGGTAGGCCTCGGTCGGCTGCTGCTCGCGCCGGCGCTCGAAGTCGCCGCGGTCCATGCCGCGCTGGATCGCGCGAACGCGGCGGGCGTTGAGCGGGCACACCACGCTCACGATCTCGTCCGCCATGTCAAAGGAGCCGCGCATGCGGTCGAGCAGCGGGACCTCCACCACCACGACGCGCTCGGGGGCCGCGGGGTCCTTCTCGCGCTCGGCGGCCTCCTCGTCCCGAAGGGCGGCGATGCGCGCGCGGAGGAGCTCGTCGATGAGCGGCAGCTCGATCTCCTCGAGGGTGACGGAGCGCTCCAGGGAGGCGAAGGCGCGAGCCGCGAGGAGACGGCGGTTCACGGTTCCGTCGGGGCGCACCACGTCGTCGCCGAACTCGCGGCAGATGTCCGGCAGGATGCGCGAGCCCGGCGCGAGGGCCTCACGGGAGAGCTCGTCAAGGTCCACGAGCACGGCCCCGCACTCGCGCATGGTACGGGCGATGGTCGACTTGCCCGAGGCGATTCCTCCGGCGAGGTAGATGACGTGCATGCGTCCTCCTGATTCTTGCGTCTGACAGCGCACCATCATCGCACGCCGGCGGCCAGCCGGCACGAGCCGCGCCGAGAAACCCGCCACTCTCCAGAAGTGGGGCGCCCGCGGCCCCGTAGCCCCGCCCGCGCCCCGTCAGCGGCGCGTCAGGAAGCCGCCACCGACGTCCCAGCGGACGGCCTCGGGGAACCAGGCAAGCTCGCGCTCGTCGTGCGTGACCCAGAAGGCCGTGCGCCCCAAGAGGAGCGGCGCGAGAAACGCCATCACACGCGCGACCGTCTCGTCGTCCATGCCCTTGAGCGGCTCGTCGAAGAAAAGCGCGTCGGCGTCCGCGAGCGCGCAGCGCAGGATCGCCACGCGCCGGCGCTGGCCCCCGGAGAGCTCGCGCACGGGTCGCGCGTCCACCGGCAGCCCCACCGAGGAGAGGGCCGCCCGCTCGCGTGCGAGGAACGCCTCGAGCGCGGCCCCGCGCAGGCGCCCGTGCGGCGCGCGGATGTTGGCCGTGGCCGTGAGGCCCTCGAGCAGCCGGTCCTCCTGGAAGGTCGCCGCGAGCCGGACGCCGGCGGGCCGGTCCACCTCGCCCTCGTCGGGGCGCTCGAGCCCCAGAAGGAGGCGGAGCACCGTCGTCTTGCCCGCGCCCGAGGGGCCCATGAGGACGTGCGTCCGGCCCGCGCCGAAGCGCGCGGACGCCCCGCAGAGCACCCGAACGTCACCGTACGCACGGCTCACCGACCGCAGCTCGAACGCCCCCGCCCCGCCCGTCACGGCCGTGCCTCCCAGCGCGCCTGGGCGGCCGCGAGCGCCCGGCCCACGAGCGCCTCGAGGACCACGGACACCACGACGATGGCGACCGTCCACGCAAAGAGGTCCGGCGTGTCGAGATAGACCTTCGCGTTGTAGAGGTGCTCGCCAATCGTGAGGTCCGGCAGGCCAATGACCTCGGCCGCAATGCCCGCCTTCCACGAGAGGCCAAGGGAGAGCGCGAGCGCCGCCCTGAGATAGGGCAGGACCTGCGACGCGTAGACGAGCCGGACGCGCTCCCAGCCGACGATGCCAAAGACGTCGGCCATCTCGAGCAGGGCCGGGTCGGTCTGCTCGATCCCCTCGAGCACGTTGGTGTAGACGACCGGCAGCGCCATGAAGAGCGCGATCACCACGGAAAGGTAGCTCGAGGACACCCAGAGCAGCACCAAGATCACGAAGGACGCCACGGGGACCGCCTTCATGGCCCCGACGACCGGTGCCACGAGCTCCCTCACGACCCGCGCGCGGCTCGAGAGCGCGGCGAGAAGAACCCCGAGCACCGCCCCGCCGAGGTAGCCGGCACCGATCCGCGCGAGCGAGAGGCCGACGGAGGCCCAGAACTCCCCCGTCGCCGCAAGCCCGCCCAGGCGCGCGAGCACCTCGAGGGGCCCCACGAGGACGATGCGCGCGTCAATGGCCCGCGCGGCGAGCTCCCAGACGACGAGCCAGAAGGCCGCCGCGGCAAGGCGGGCGGCCCACGTCCGGGTACGGCGCGCGGGCGCCGTCAGGTTCTTCTCGCCCGAGCGCGCCACGCGCTACGCGCCGTAGTAGAAGTCGTCCCCGGGAAGGGAGCCGCCCACGGCCTCGGGGTTCTGCTCCGCGAGGACGGCGAGGTAGCCGGAGAGGCGCTCCCTCATGTCCTCGCCCGTCATGCAGACGATGTTGCACTCCGGGATGGCCTTCTCGGCCACGGAGGCGGGAACGATGTCATAGGAGCCCACGAGCTCGGCCGCCTCCGCCACGTGGTCGTTCACAAAGTCGACGGACTCCGCGTAGTGCGCGAGGAACGCGTCGACGGCGGCAGGGTGCTCGTCGGCAAACGCGGAGCGCACGATGGCCACGCCCGTGACCATGGAGCTCCGCTCGTCGCCCGTCTGGACGGCGTCCCACTCCTTCGTGAGGTCGAGCGCCACGCGGATCTGGTCGTTCTTGGCCTGGGCGGTGGTCACGAAGGGCTGCGGGAGCATCGCCACCGCGCCCTCCTGGGCCGCGGCGAGGGCGGCCACGCACTCGGCGTGCTCGCTCTTCCACTCGATGGTCACGTCCTCGCCCACCGCAAGGCCGTTCTTCTCGAGGATGTAGGCGAGGCCGTACTCGGGCGTGGAGCCCTTGCCGGAGGCGTAGATGGTCTTGCCCCTGAGGTCGGCGACCGTGTGGACGGTGTCGCCGAGCTCGCAGACGTAGAGGACGCCGAGGGTGTTGATCGCGATGGTGCGGACGCCGCCCTCGGTCTTGTTGTAGAGCACCGAAGCAAGGTTGGCGGGCACCGCGGCAATGTCGACCTCGCCCTTGGCGATGAGCGGGGTCACCTCGTCGGGCGAGGCCACGATCTGGAACGTGTAGTCGTTGTCCGCAAGGTTGCCCGCCTCGGACTCGCTCATAAAGCGGACGAGGCCCATGGCCGTGGGGCCCTTGAGGGCGGAGGTGCGCACGGCAACGGGCTGGGCGTCCTCGGACGCCCCCTGGCCGCCCTCCTCCCCGGCGCCCGAGGAGCCCGGCGCCCCGCCCTCGCACGCGGCAAGCGCGAGCGCGGCGGAACCTGCCCCCACGACCTGCAGGAATCTTCTGCGATCAAGCATGTGAGACCTCCCCGTGACATTTTGCTGACGTGACAACGATAGCACGCGGGAGCGTCTCCCGCCGCCTGACGCGGCGGGAGGCGGCTACGACCTGACCTCGAACTTGCTGCCGCAGCGCGGGCAGGTGACGCGGAGCTTGCCCTTGCCGCGCGGCACGCGGACGCGCTGCTTGCAGGAGGCGCAGCGCGCGTGCTTGTAGTGGCGCAGCTCCCCCCATGCGGCGCGGGGGTTCTGCACCCAGGGGCGCGCGGGGCCGAGCGCCTTGAGGAAGGCCTCGTTCTCGCGGGAGCGCGCGCCGAGGTTCTTGGACTGGATGCGGAAGGCGCCGTAGGCGACGAGCGCGAGGCCCACCCAGGCGAGCCAGGACGTCCGCGCGAACAGGTTCACCACCACGAGCACCACGGCCAGGTTGATCGCAAAGACCGCGAGGTCGTCGGGGCCCTGTCGCCCGCGAAGCCAGTCCACGAGCTTGCGCTGCCAGTCACCAGATGCCATCTTCGTCCCCCCTTCATCGCTCAGCAACGCTTCAGTGATACCCATTCCGGCACGGTCGTACACCCGGCCGTGACGAGGGGCCAGGCAAGCCGCTCCCCCGCCACGGCCGAGCGGGCCCTAGCGGCCCTCGCCCATCACGTAGGCGCGCGCCAGGCGCTCGGTCTCCACGAGCGCGTCCACGTGGCAGCGCTCGCGGCCGTGGGTGTTGAGGCACGCCATGCCAAAGGCTCCGCTGCGCAGGTTGTTGCTGCGGGTGTAGGCACCGTTGGCGTCCGTGGAGTAGTGGAAGCACACCTGCGTGGTCCAGCGGCCCTCGGTGCAGGCCGCGCCCGCGCACGCGATGAGCGTGTTGGTGAGGTCCCAGTCATAGGGGCCCTTGGCGTCGGAGCAGATGACGGACGCGCAGTGCTCGTCGGTGCCCGCGTAGTCGGGGCCGATGAGCGTGATGTCCACGGCCACGTACTCGCAGACCTCGGCCGGCACCCAGGAGGCGCCGTGGCCGATCTCCTCGTAGATGGGGAAGGCGAAGAGCGTGTCGTACGCGGGCCGCTCGCCCGTCGCCTTGAGCCAGCGCAGGACGTCAAGCAGGACGGCGACGCTGGCCTTGTCGTCGATGTGGCGGCTCACCACATAGCCGTTGTCAAAGGCCTCGAAGTGCGGGTCGATCCCGATCACGGCCCCCTCGGTCACGCCGAGCGCGCGGGCGTCCTCAGGGCCCTTGACGTCGGCGATGAGGCTCACGGACATGGTGTCCTCGGTGCGGGGGTCCGTCTTGGCCTCGCCCCACACGTGGACGGAGTGGTGGTTGCAGATGACCTGGCCGGCCACGGTGCGGCCGTCACGACAGTGCACGAGACAGGTCTCGCCCTCGATGCTCGCGTAGTTGATGCCTCCGAGCTGGCGGACGCGCAGGGTGCCGTCATCGTTGAAGCCGCGCACCACAAGGCCGATGGTGTCAAGGTGGGCGCCCAGGCACACGGTCTTCTCGGCGCTCCTGCCCGGAACGCGCACGTAGGCCGTCGCCTTGTTGTCGACGGTCATCTCGTAGCCCATCTCGGCGAGCGTCTCGCGCAGCCAGGCGTGGGCCTCGGGGTAGTAGCCCACGGGGCTCTCCACCTCCACGCACTCGCGAAGGGTGTCGATCAGGTACTGGGGGTCGATCTGATAGCTCAAGGGTCCTCCTTCGTCGTGGCGGGCACGCGCCCGCCAGGTTCTTCTCGCCGGGCTATTCTACGCCTGCGGGCGCGCGTAGAGCGCCACGAGCTCCTGGAGCACGTCGACCATGCGCTCCAGCTCGCGCACCGGGACGAACTCGCGCACGCCGTGGGCGTTGTAGTAGCCGGCGGAGAGGTTGGCGCACGGGAAGCCGCGGAAGGAGAGCTGCGAGCCGTCGGTGCCGCCGCGCATGGGCACGCAGAACATCTCCTGCTCCGCCGCCGCGTACGCCGCGCGGGCGTTCTCGATGAGGTGGGCGTACTCCGGGCGGCAGATGACCTCGGCGAGGTTGCGGTACTGGTCCTTGAACTCCACGGAGATGACGTCGGCGCCCATCTGCGCGTTCACGAGCGCCGCGGCGTCGCGCATGATCTTCTCGCGGCGCTCCACCTGCGCCCAGTCGTGGTCGCGGATGATGTAGTCCGAGGAGGCCTCCTCGCAGGAGCCCTCGATGCGCTCGAGGTAGAAGAAGCCGTCGTAGCCCTCGGTGAACTCCGGGCGCTCGGCGGCGGGAAGGAGCTGGTGGAAGCGGACGAGCGCCTCGGAGGCGTTGATCATCTTGCCCTTGGCGGTGCCGGTGTGGACGGAGACGCCGTGCGCGCGGACGAAGGCCTCCACGGCGTTGAAGGTCTCGTAGCAGAACTCGCCGAAGGGGCCGCCGTCGATGGTGTAGCCGTACGCCGCGCCAAAGCGCTCGAGGTCCAGCAGAGCCGCGCCGTGGCCGATCTCCTCGTCCGGGACGAAGGCGAGCGCGAGGCGCGGGTGCGGGAGCGCCGGGTCCGCCTTCAGACGGGCGAGAAGGGCCACGCACTCGGCCACACCGGCCTTGTCGTCCCCGCCGAGCAGCGACGTGCCGTCCGTGACCACGAGCTCCTCCCCTGCCATGCGCTCGAGCTCGGGGTTCATCTGGGGGCTCAGGGTCACGGGGCGGCCGTCGCGCCCGGTGCCCAGGGCGAGCTCGCCGCCCTCGTAGCGCACGACGCGCGGGTGCACCGGGTCACCCCAGCTCTGCCAGGCGGTGTCCAGGTGGCAGCAGAGGCCGAGCGTGGGCTGGTCCTCGGCGCCGGCGCTCGTGGGCCAGTGGGCCGTCACGTAGGCGTGCTCGTCAACGGTCACGTCCTCGGCACCGAGCGCGCGCAGGTCCGCGGCCACGACCTCGGCGATCTTGAACTGGGACTCGGTCGACGGCACGTGGTCGGCGGTCAGGGGGTTGGACTGCGAGGGGACCTCGCAGTAGCGGATGAAGCGGTCAAGCACGTCGGACATGGGGACTCCAATCGACGATGGTCCGTTCGAACGCGATTCTCCCACAAAGGTCCCTCGCAAAGAGTGACAGGCTTCGAACGGATGAGGCCCCCGAGGGCGCCCCGTCCGTCCAAAACCTGTCACCCACTACAAACGCTCAGAACCTGACAGATGACCCTGACACCTTTGTCATGATTGCGCGCCGGAGAGGGCCGCCTCCGCCTCGGCGAGGGCGGCGGCCATGACGGGCTGGCGCTCCTCGGCGGTGAGCCCCTCGTCAAAGAGGTGGCAGGCGCAGCGGTGGCCGGGCATGACCTCATGCATCTCGGGCGCCCGCTCGCCGCAGACCCGCATGCACTGCGGGCAGCGCGTGTGGAAGACGCAGCCCTGGGGTGGGTTGGTGGGGCTGGGGACGTCGCCCTCGAGGATCTTCTTGTCCTGGATGCGCTCGTGGCGGATGCGCGGGATGACGTCCAGCAGCGCCTTGGTGTAGGGATGCAGCGGGTTGTCGAAGAGCTCGTCCTTGCTGGCGAGCTCCATCGTGTGGCCGAGGTACATGACCATCACGGTGTCGGAGATGTGCTTGACCACCGAGAGGTCGTGGCTGATGAAGATGTAGGAGAGGCCGAACTCCTCCTGCAGCTCCTCCAGCAGGTTGATGACCTTTGCCTGGACCGAGACGTCGAGGGCGGAGACCGGCTCGTCGCAGACCACGACCTCGGGCTTCAGCACGATGGCGCGCGCGATGCCGATGCGCTGGCGCTGGCCGCCGGAGAACTCGTGCGGGTAGCGGTACTTGTACGCGAGGTCCAGGCCCACGGCCTTCATGATCTGCTCGACGCGGGCGTCGCGCTCGGCGCGCGTCTTGTAGGTCTTGGCGATGTCAATCGGCTCGGCGATGATGTCGGCCACCGTCATGCGCGGGTTGAGCGAGGAGTACGGGTCCTGGAAGATGAGCTTCATCTTCTGGCGGGCGCGCGTGAGCTCGTCGCCCTTGAGCGAGGTGAAGTCCTCGCCGTCGAGCGTGACCGTGCCCTCGGTGGGCTCGGTCAGGCGCAGGACGCACTTGCCCGTGGTGGACTTGCCGCAGCCGGACTCGCCCACGATGGCGAAGGTCTCGCCGCGGTGCACCTCAAAGGAGACGTCCTCGAGCGCGTGCACGTAGGCGCCGGTCCTGCCGAAGACGCCTTTCTTCACGGGATAGCGCTTGGTGAGGTGCTCCACCTTGAGCACGACGTCCGTCATGTCGGCGTTTCTGCCCACGCTACTCACCCCACTTCTTGGAGTCGAACATCCAGCAGGCCACGGTGTGGTTCTCGTTGCCGTCGAGCGGCGCCACGTGCGGGCACTCGCGCCGGCAGACGTCCTTGGCGTACGGGCACCTCGGGTGGAAGGGGCAGCCCGAGGGCAGCTCGTCGAGCATGGGGACGTTGCCCGGGATGGCGTAGAGCTTCTCCACCGCGTCGTCGAGCGACGGGATGGAGTTGATGAGGCCGATCGAGTACGGGTGCTTGGGGTTGGTGAAGAGCTCGGAGGCGAGCGTGTACTCCACGAGGTGCCCCGCGTACATGACGGCCACCCAGTCGGCCATCTCCGAGACGACGCCCATGTCGTGCGTGATGAGCATGACCGCGGTGCCCAGCTCCTCGCGCATGCGGTCGATGAGCTGGAGGATCTGCGCCTGGATGGTCACGTCGAGCGCCGTGGTGGGCTCGTCGCAGATGAGCAGCGCCGGCTGGCAGGCAAGGGCCATGGCGATCATCACGCGCTGGCGCATGCCGCCGGAGAGCTCGTGCGGGTAGCTCTTGAAGACCTTCTCGGGCGCGGGGATGCCCACGAGCTTGATCATCTCGAGGGCGCGCGCGTCGGCGTCCTTCTTGGGCATCTTGGGGTTGTGCACGAGGATGCCCTCGCGGATCTGGCGTCCCGCCGTCATGACGGGGTTGAGCGAGGTCATGGGCTCCTGGAAGATCATGCCGATCTTGCTGCCGCGGTAGGTGCGCATCTCGTCGCGCGTGAGCGCCGCGAGGTCCGTCCCCTCGAGCATGATCTTGCCGCCCACGATCTTGGCCGGCGGCTGAGGCAGAAGGCCCATGATGGAAAGCGCGGTCATGGACTTGCCGCAGCCCGACTCGCCCACCACGGCGAGCGTCTCGCCGCGGCGCATGACGAAGGAGAGGTTGCGGATGGCGGGCAGCGCCCCGTCCTCGGTGAACAGCGTCACCGAGAGGTCCTGGACGTCGAGAAGGACCTCGGTGCGGGCGGCCTGGTCGAGCGCCTGCTCGGTGACCTCCTCGGCGACGTCGCGGAGCTCGGCGTTGACCGAGACGTTGGTCTCTGACATGGGTCCTCCCTCCTAGGAGCGCATCTTCGGGTCGAGGGCGTCGCGCAGGGCGTCGCCGAGCAGGTTGAACGCCATGACCGTGATGATGATGGCGATGCCCGGGATGACGCTGTAGTACGTGCTCGACTGGATGTAGGGCTGGGCGGCGTTGATCATCTGGCCCCAGCTCGACATCGGCGGCTGGACGCCGAGGCCGAGGAAGGAGAGCGAGGCCTCGGACATGATGGCCGACGGGATGCCGAGCGTGGTGGTGACGATCAGCGTGGAGACGCAGTTGGGAAGCAGGTGCTTCATGATGATGCGCCAGCTCTTGCCGCCCGAGAGGATGCAGCTCTGGATGTACTCGGAGCCCTTGAGGCGCATGACGTCGCCGCGCACGAGGCGCGCCGTGGACGCCCAGCCCAGAAGGCCCAGCGCCACGTACAGGTTCACGAGGCCGGGGCCCAGCGCGTACATGACGACGATGGCGAAGAGCAGGAACGGGAAGCTCGAGAAGACCTGGATCACGAAGGAGATGACCGCGTCGACCTTGCCGCCGAAGTAGCCGGCGCACACGCCCGCGAGAAAGCCGATGACAAGGGCGATGGCCTGCGAGACCACGCCCACGGAGAGCGAGACGCGGCAGCCGTAGAGCACGCGGGAGAGGATGTCGCGGCCGTACTCGTCCGTGCCAAAGAGGTGCGCGGCCGAGGGGGCCTGGAGCATGTTGGTGAGCTCCTGGGCGTCCGGGTCATAGGGTGCGAGCACCGGCGCCAGGATCGCGATGAGGGCGAGAAGGACGACGACGCCGAGGCAGAAGACGCCGACCTTGTTCTTCTTGAAGATGTTCCAGCTCACGGCCCAGTAGCTCGAGGCGCGGCGCTTCACGGGGCCGCCGTTCTCGGGGCTGCCGGTGGGGACCTGGGCCTCGGAGGCGCGCTCGGCGACGTCCATGGCCTTCTGGACCTTGGGGCTGTTCTTGTCGCTCGTGAGGAGAGCCATTACTCAGCCGCCTCCTTCCCCAGTCGGATGCGCGGGTCGACGACGGCGTAGAGGATGTCCACGATGAGGTAGACGGCCACGCAGATGATTGCGATGTACATGACGCCGCCCTGGATGAGGGGCAGGTCGCGGGAGTTGATGGCGTCGAGCAGAAGCTTGCCCATGCCCGGCATCATGAAGATCGACTCGATGAGGATCGAGCCCGTGAGGATCTCGCCGAGCTGCGTTCCCGCGATCGTGATGATGGGGATGAGCGCGTTTCTCAGGCCGTGGGCGATGATGACCGCCCACTTGCGCACGCCCTTGGCCTCGGCCGTGCGCATGAAGTCCTGCGAGAGGACGTCGAGCATGCTCGTGCGCGTGACGCGGGCGATCGAGGCGGCGTAGCGCACGCCGAGCGCGATCACCGGCAGCACGAACGCCTGCCAGGTCTTGATGCCCGAGAGCGGGAACCACTTGAGCGTGAGCGCGAAGACGATCTGGAAGATCACGGCCACCCAGAAGACCGGGGCGGAGATGCCCAGGATCGAGAGGGCCATGAGCGCGCGGTCGATCCACTTGCCGTGGTTGACCGCCGCCACGACGCCGATGACGAGTCCGAGCACGAGCGCGAAGACGTAGGCGAGGCCAGCGAGGCGGGCCGTGGTGAGGAAGGCCTGGCCCATGAGGGTCACGACGGGCTTGCTCTGCGTGTAGGAGGTTCCGAAGTCGCCCTGCAGCATGTTGGTGAGCCATCGCGCGTACTGCACCTCTACGGGGTCGTTCAGACCCATCTGCTCGCGGATGCGCTCCACCGTGGCGTCATCGGCCATCTCGCCCACCATGATGCGCACCGGGTCGCCCGGCACGATGTTCAGGACGAAGAACGTGATCGCGGAAATAGCGAAGACCACGCCGATCGCCAGCAGGACCCTCTTGATGAGAAAGCTTCTCACCGCCCGCTCCTTTCTTCTCGCTCGGGCGCGCCGCCCTACCCGCCCGGGCCGCGCGCCGCGACGTGGGGCGCCCCGGCACGCGAAACCGCCGTGCCGGGGTGCCCCCTCTCAGGACGTCGACTAGGCCGAGTAGCTCGGGTCGGACGTGTCGATGTCGATGTCGAACATGTGGTAGATCAGGTTGCCGACCTTGGCGTTCTTGACGTAGGACTTGGCGACGAAGGAGTTCTTCGGCCAGTACAGCGGAATCGTGGCAAAGTCGACGCGGGTGACGAGGTTGTCGGCCTGCTTGTAGAGGTCGGCGCGGACGTCCTGGTCCTGCTCCTGGCGCGCCTCGGTGACGAGCTGGTCGAACTCGGCGCTGTTGTAGAACGAGGACTTGCCCTTGGCGTTGTCGGAGAGGAAGTACGTGTAGAGGTGGTTGTCGCCGTCGGCGTAGAGCGGGAACCAGCCCACGGCCGTGATCTGGCAGTTGCCGTCGGCCCAGTCGGAGGACCAGACGCCGTTGTCCTCGATGGTGAGCTTGAGATCGACGCCAATCTCCTTCCAGTAGCTCTGGACAACGGTCATGTACGTCTCGTAGAGGTTGGCGCGAATCTTGGCCTCAAGGGTCAGGCCCTCGGCGCCGGCCTCCTTGATGAGCTCCTTGGCGCGCTCGGGATCATACGGAATCTCGGCATCGGGGTCGTGACCCGGCGTCTGCGGGGCGAGCCAGCCCATGGCGGGCGTGCCCGCGCCGGCGAGGACGGTGTCCACGAGAGCCTGGCGGTCGATGGAGATGGAGAGCGCCTCGCGAACGCGCGGGTCGGTGAGGCCCATGTCGTCGCGGAGGTTGAGGTTCACGAAGTGCACACCGAGCGTCTCGTAAAGCGTGATCTGGTCCTTGACCTCCGGGTCCTCCTGGTACTGCTTGAGCAGCGTGGCCTCGAGGTCGCACCAGTCGATGTCGCCGTTCTTGAAGGCGAGCAGCTTGGTGTTGTTGTCGTCATAGTAAATGATGTGGACCTCATCGAGGGCGGGCTCGCCGTCGTGGTACTCGGCGAACTTCTCCAAGACGACCTCGGTGGTGTCATCGTTGGAGACGATCTTGTACTTGCCGGTGCCCACGCAGTCGGTGCCCCAGCCCCACTTGCGGCCCTCGGACTCGACCTTCTCGACGGCGGCCTGCGGGAAGATATCGGCGTAGTTGATGCCGAGGTTGTTGATGAAGGAGACCATCGGGTACTCGAGGACAAAGGTGAAGTGGGTATCGTCCTCGACGGTGAGGCCCTCGAGCTCGGTTGCCTCACCGTTGAGCATGGCCTTGGCGCCCACGATCATGTCGTACATGTAGGTGGACTTGGCCGCGGTCTCAGGCTTGAACATGCGCTCGAAGGAGAACTTGACGTCGTTTGCCGTGAGCGTGGAGCCATCGTGGCACGTAATGCCCTCCTTGAGGGTGCAGTGCAGGGTCACGCCGTCGTCCTCGAACGTGGGAATCTCGGTGAGCAGACACGGGACGAGCTCGTTGTCCTCGGTCCAGCGCAGCGGGGCCTCGAAGATGCAGTCGGCAACCGAGGCGGAGCCGGAGTTCGTGGAGATCTGCATGTCCAGGCCGAGCTTCGGGTTGGACTGGCCGAAGCGAAGGATCTTCTTGACGGAGCCGTCCTCGTTGGTGGCCGGGGCCGCGTCCTCCCCGCCGCATCCGGCGAGGGCAGCGGTGGCGGTGGCGGCACCCGCGAGGGCAGCGCCCTTCACGAAGCCGCGACGGGTGATCTTGTCGCTCATTGGCATTCCTCCCTTGGGTTCCTGGCGCGCCGTCCTCCGACGCGTGGCAGGTCCAATTATGGGAGGGGACTTGACCGTAGAAAAAAACCTTAACGTACGATTTACTTTGCTAAAGTCCGCTGTCGCAGTCCCTTAACGAGTCCGCAACCAGAAGTCACCCCGTTTGGGCTTGCCCGGCGTTGTCCAATCTGGAGTGAGGTGACAATCGGACCGCCATAGCCCCTAACCCCAAAAGGGCGAGAAGAACGCCCAGCTGGCGCCCGGCCATGACTGCCATATCCCCTGACCCCGCAGATCGCGGTCACGGGGCGGGATACGTGGAAAAGGGGCCTCTGCCGAAAAAGGGCCGCCCCGAAGGGCGGCCCCTGTGCGTGCGATGCGAGAAGAACTACTCCTCGACGACGGCCTCGGACTCGGCCTCAGCCTCGGTCTCGGCAGGCTTGTCGCCCTCGGGGAGCGGCTTGACCTCGACCTCGGTGCCGAGGGTCTCGGCGGCGGCCTTCATGGACAGGGAGATGCGACGACGGTCGAGGTCGATCTCCATGACCTTCACCTGGACGTGGTCGCCCACGGAGCACACCTGGGACGGCTGGTCCACGTGCTGCTTGGCCATCTCGGAGATGTGCACGAGGCCCTCCACGCCCTCGCCGAGGTCGACGAAGGCACCAAAGGTGACGAGCTTGGTGACGGTGCCCTCGACGATGGCGTCGACGGGGTACTTCTTGACGAGGGAGCGCCAGGGATCCTCGGTGGTCTGCTTGAGACCGAGGGAGATGCGCTCGCGGTTGAGGTCGACGTCGAGCACCTGGACCTCGACCTCCTGACCGACCTTGACGACCTCGGAGGGGTGGTTGACGTGGTTCCAGGAGAGCTCGGAGATGTGCACGAGGCCGTCGATGCCGCCGAGGTCGACGAAGGCGCCGAAGTCGACGATCGAGGAGACGGTGCCCTTGAGGCGCATGCCAACCTGGAGCTTGGAGAGAATCTCCTGGCGCTCGGCCTTGCGGGCCTCCTCGAGGACGACGCGACGGGAGAGGACGACGTTGTTGCGGTTGCGGTCCATCTCGATGACGCGGGCCTCGATGCGGGTGCCGAGGTAGGCGTTGAGGTCCTTCACGCGGCGAAGGTCAACGAGGGAGGCGGGCAGGAAGCCGCGCAGGCCGATGTCGAGGATGAGACCGCCCTTGACGACCTCGATGACCTCGCCCTCGACGGTCTCGCCGGAGTTGAACTTCTCCTCGACGGCGTTCCAGGCGCGCTCGTACTCGGCGCGCTTCTTGGACAGGACCAGGCGGCCCTCCTTGTCCTCCTTCTGGAGCACGAGCGCCTCGATCTCGTCGCCCATGGCCACGACGTCGGCCGGGTTGACGTCCTTGCGAATGGAGAGCTCGCGGGAGGGGATGACGCCCTCGGACTTGTAGCCGATGTCAAGCAGGACCTCGTCGCGCTCGATCTTCACGACGCTGCCGGTGACAAGATCGCCCTCATCGAAGTCGGTCACGGTGCCGTCAATGAGGTTGTTCATCTCCTCGTCGGAGATGTCGTCCAGCGCGAAGATGGACGAGTTCTGAATCTCACTCAAAGGTGGACCCCTTTCGAACAACGGGGCCCCGGTCGTCATGGTCGCTGCCTGCAGTGCCTAGAATCGTGGCGTCTACGTGGAAACTTACATGCTCTCGGGGGCCGACAGATACGGTTGTGCGGGCCCGGTGCCCACACGGAGGATAGAGTAACGTTTTTCGCGTGTGTATTTCAAGCGTGGCCGCTGGGTATCTATTATTTTTTCTGGAACGCACACGGGCAAGGCACGCAGAGAGGAGGACGGGATGATACGCGCGGTGCTCTTTGACCTTGACGACACGCTGCTCAGCCTCAACCTCTCCGCCTTCATCACCCGCTACGTGGCCGGCGCCTCGCACCTGCTCGGCGAGGTCGCGCGCATGAGCCCGCTCTCACTCGGCCTCCCCTACGTCCGCGCCTTCCTCGCGCTCGAGGACGCCGGGCGCACGGACGCCCTCACCAACGAGCAGCTCTTCAACAAGGTGATCTACGACGCCACGGGCATCCCCCTCGACGACCCGGCGCTCCGCGACCTCATGACCTACTACGAGCGCGAGATCGTCCCCGGTTTCGCGGGAGGGCTCGTGGGGGCGCGGCAGCAGGAGGGCGCGCGAGACCTCGTCGAGCGCGTCGGGGAGCTCGGCCTCACGTGCGCGCTCGCCACCAACCCGACCTTCTCGCTCGCCTGCGACGAGGCGCGGATGGGCTGGGCGGGCCTTCGCACGGAGGACTTCGCCCTTGTCTCGACCTACTCCAACACCACGCGCTGCAAGCCGAGCGCCCGCTACTACCAGGAGGTCGCCGACGCCCTTGGCGTGCGGCTCGATGAGTGCCTCATGGTGGGCAACGACGTCAAGCGCGACTTTGCCCGCCCCGACTGCGGGCTGCGCACCGCCTACGTGGGGCACGCCCGGCCAAGGCGGGCCGTCTGGCGCGGCTCGGTGGCCGAGCTCTCGCGCGAGCTCCCCGAGCTCATCAGGCGCCTGGACGAGAAGGACGCCTAGCCGCGGGCACGGGCCTAAGGTAAGAGCCGAGAAAAACGTCCCCCACGACCGATCAGGCGCGAGACGCCCCGCGGCCGCAGCGCGGTCGCGGGGCGTCGCTGTCTCATGGCTCCCGGAGGCTCGCTACACCCAGAAGAGCATCTGGTTGTAGGTGGGCACCGGCCAGTAGTCCTCGCCACAGACCTTCTCCATGGCGTCCACGCACTCGCGCAGGTGGGCCATCGAGGGAAGCACGGTGTCGCGGTAGGACTCGCAGCGCTCCTGCGGGTCCTCGACCGCGCGCGCGGCGGAGTTGTTGGCCTCAAGGTCGCAGGCCGCCTCGTGGATGGCGGAGATGCCGTCCGTGAGCGTGCGCACGAGCTCCTTCTCCACCGGGCTCTCGATGCCGATCTCGGCCTTGGTGGCCACGGAGGTGGCGATATCGCCCGAGTAGTCGAAGAGCGCCGGCAGGTAGAGATGGCGCGCCATGTAGACCATGGTGTTGGCCTCGATGTTCAGGAGCTTGGCGTACTGCTCGGCCTTGGAGACGTAGCGCGCGCGGATCTCGGCCTCGTCGAGCACGTGGTACTTCTCGTAGAACGCCACGTTTTCGGGCTTGACCATGCAGGGCAGCGCGTCCGGCGTGGTCTTGAGGTTGGGAAGGCCGCGGCGGGCGGCCTCGGCCTCCCACTCGTCGGCGTAGCCGTTGCCCTCAAAGAGGACGCGCTGGTGGTCGCGCAGGGTGTGGCGCACCCACCTCATAGCGAGGTTGGTGAACTCGTCGGCCGGAACGCCCTCGAGCTTGGTCGCAAAGCGGTCGCACTGCTCGGCGACGGCGGTGTTGAGGACCACGTTGGGGTCGGCCAGGTTCTGCTGGCTGCCGCACATGCGGAACTCGAACTTGTTGCCCGTGAACGCGAAGGGAGAGGTGCGGTTCCTGTCCGTGGAGTCGCGCAGGAGGTCGGGCAGGGCGGGCACGCCCAGGTCCATGCGCTCGGCCTCGTGGACCTCCGGCTCCTCCTTGTTGATGAGCGCCTCCACGATGGCGTGGAGCTGGTCGCCCAGGAACACGGAGATGATCGCCGGGGGCGCCTCGTTGGCGCCGAGGCGGTGGTCGTTGCCGGCGGAGGCGACGCTCATGCGCAGGAGGTCCGCGTGCTCGTCAACGGCCGCCACGAGCGCGGCCAGGAAGACGAGGAACTGCAGGTTCTCGGAAGGCACCGCGCCCGGCTCCAGGAGGTTCTTGCCGTCGGCACAGATGGACCAGTTGTTGTGCTTGCCGGAGCCGTTCACGTACTCGAAGGGCTTCTCGTGCTCGAGACAGGCAAGGCCGTGGCGCGTGGCCATGAGCTTGAGCTTCTCCATGGTGAGGAGGTTGTCGTCGATGGCGAGCGACCCCTGCTCGAAGATGGGCGCGAGCTCGTGCTGGGCGGGCGCGACCTCGTTGTGCTTGGTCTTGACGGGAATGCCGAGCTTCCAGAGCTCGTCGTCGACCTCCTTCATGAAGTCGTTCACCGTCGGGCGGATGGCGCCGAAGTAGTGCTCCTCGAGCTCCTGGCCCTTGACCGGCTCGCAGCCAAAGAGCGTGCGGCCGCAGTAGATGAGGTCGGGGCGCTTCTCGTAGTCCTCCTCGCGCACGAGGAAGTACTCCTGCTCGGGGCCGATGGTGGTGAAGACGCGCTTGGGCTCGCGGCCAAAGAGCTTGAGCACGCGCTTGGCCTGCGTCTCAAGAGCCACCTGCGAGCGCAGAAGCGGCGTCTTCTTGTCGAGCGCCTCGCCGGTGTAGGAGACGAAGGCCGTGGGGATGCAGAGGACCTCGTCCTTGATGAAGGCCGGGCTCGTGGGGTCCCAGGCGGTGTATCCGCGCGCCTCGAAGGTGGCGCGCAGACCGCCGGAGGGGAAGCTCGAGGCGTCCGGCTCGCCCTGGACGAGCTCCTTGCCCGAGAAGGACATGAGGATCGTGCCGTCGTCCTTGGGCGTGAGGAAGCTGTCGTGCTTCTCGGACGTAATGCCCGTGAGCGGCTGGAACCAGTGCGCGAAGTGCGTGGCGCCCTTCTCGAGCGCCCACTCCTTCATCGCGTGCGCGACCTCGTTGGCGATGTCGAGGTCGAGCGGCTTGCCGTCATCGATGACCTGGCGAAGCTCCTTGTACGTCGGCTTGGGGAGGCGCTCCTGCATCACGGCGTCCGTGAAGAGCAGGCTCCCGTACTCCCCTGTAACCCTGTCCTTGCCCATGTGCGCCCCTTTTCGTCGCTGGCGTGTGGAACGCCGAATACTCTAAGGGGACATTATTTCACGACCGTTGCCCTTGCGTGAAGCTCACGGAGACGTTTGGTTGCAGCCGTGGTGACACCCGGTAACGAACAGCCGCGCGGAGGGCGTGCAAAGGGGACCGTGCAAAGGGGACAGGCACTTTTGCACGCCCTCTGCGCGGCCCTCTCTCGCCTACAATGGGGCGAGCCAACAAGACGAGAGGACCCCCATGGCAGACACCGCCACCCGCACCATCGCCGTCATCGACGGCAACTCGCTCATGCACCGCGCGTTCCACGCGATCCGCCAGCCCATGTCGGCGCCGGACGGCCGCGCCACCAACGCCCTCTTCGGCTTCTTCAACATGTTCATCAAGCTCGTGGACACCTTCCGCCCCGACGGCGTGATCTGTGCCTTTGACAAGGGCAAGCCGCGCGTGCGCATGGAGATGCTCCCGCAGTACAAGGCCCAGCGCCCGCCGATGGACCCGGCGCTGCGCGAGCAGTTCCCCATGGTGAAGGAACTTCTCGCCGCGCTCGACGTCCCCGTGGCCGAGCTCGAGGGCTGGGAGGGCGACGACATCCTGGGCACGCTGGCCCGCCGCGGCGAGGCGGCCGGCTACGACATGTACCTCTTCACCGGCGACCGGGACATGTACCAGCTCACCACCGACCACGTGAAGATCGTCTCCACCAAGAAGGGCGTGACGGACGTGGCGATCATGGACCCCGCCACGGTGGAGGACCTCTACCACGGCATCACGCCCGAGCTCGTGCCGGACTTCTACGGCCTCAAGGGCGACTCCTCCGACAACATCCCCGGCGTGCCGGGCATCGGCCCCAAGAAGGCCGCGGCGCTGATCGTGCAGTACGGCAGCCTCGACGAGGTCATCGCGCACGCCGACGAGGTCAAGGGCAAGATGGGCGAGAACCTGCGCGCCCACGTGGACGATGCGCTCGTCTCCCGCCGCGTGGCCACGATCCGCACGGACGCCCCGATTGAGCTTGACCTCGCGGACGCGCGCTTCCCCACCTTCGACCCCGCCGAGGTGGCCCGCGCCTTCTCCGCGCTCGGCTTCACGGGCATGACGAGCCGCCTCGTGCGCCTGGCGGGCGAGGACGCCGTCGTCGCCGCGCGCTCCGCTCTGCCCGAGGAGGCCGCGCCCGCCGCGACCCTCTCGCTGTCCTCCCCGCTCACCGGCGACGACGCCCGCGCCGCGCTCGACGAGGCCCTCTCCGAGGACGGCTGGCTCGGCTGCGCGCTCGACGACGACCGCGCGGACGGGGCGCTCTTCGGGCTCTCCCACGTCCTGTGGGTCTCCGCCGGCGAGAAGAACCTGCGCCTCGAGGGCGAGGACGCCGACGTGGCGCTCGCCCGGCTCCTGCGCGAGGGGCGCGTGGCCGCGGGCGACGTCAAGGCCCTCGTCCACGCGGTCTCCCCGACCGACTCCTCGCTCCCCGAGGCCGTGGCCCCCGCCGAGGTGGACCCCGCCCGCATCTTTGACGCTGCCGTGGCCGCCTACCTCCTCGACTCCGAGCGCGGGTCCTTCGGCCTGGCCGAGCTCGCCGAGGCCTACCTCGCCGAGACCCTCCCCGCCCCGACCGAGGAGCTGCCCGAGGCCGCGCTCGACGCGGTGCGCGCCCGCCTGCTGGTGCCGGTGCTCCGCGCGCGGCTCGAGGCCGAGGACGCGACCGGCCTCTTCGACGACATGGAGATGCCGCTTCTGCCCGTGCTCGCTGAGATGGAGCGCGCGGGACTCTCCGTGGACGTGAGCGTGCTCGCCGCGCAGTCGGCCGAGCTCGGCTCTGAGATCGACGCCATGGTGGAGCGCATCCACGCCGAGGCCGGCGAGGACTTCAACCTCGACTCCCCCCAGCAGCTCTCCCACATCCTCTTCGACGTGCTGGGGCTTCCCACCTTTGGCCTCAAGCGCACCAAGCGCGGCTTCTACTCCACCAACGCCAAGGTCCTCGGCGACCTCGCGGCCGACCACGCCATCGTGGCCGAGGTCCTGGACTACCGCGAGCGCTCCAAGATCAAGAGCACCTACCTCGACGC
The DNA here is from genome assembly GCF_002159535.1 of Olsenella sp. An290. GTDB lineage: Bacteria > Actinomycetota > Coriobacteriia > Coriobacteriales > Atopobiaceae > Thermophilibacter. The sequence continues at coordinate 255,846 of NZ_NFIU01000002.1, forward strand.
GCTGCCGGCGCTCGTGGCGGGAGACGGGCGCATCCACACCACGCTCAACCAGACGGTCACGGCCACCGGGCGCCTCTCGAGCTCGGACCCCAACCTGCAGAACATCCCCACGCGCTCGGAGCTTGGCCACCGCGTGCGCCAGGCGTTCACCGTGCCCGAGGGGTCGGTCTTTCTCGCCTGCGACTACTCTCAGATCGAGCTCAGGCTGCTCGCGCACCTCTCCGGGGACGAGCACCTCATCGCCGCCTTCTGCGAGGGCGCGGACTTCCACGCCGCCACGGCCGCGCGCGTCTTTGGCGTGCCGGTTGAGGAGGTCACGCCCGCGCTGCGCAGCCGCGCCAAGGCCGTGAACTTTGGCATCGTCTACGGGCAGCAGGCCTTTGGCCTCGCGAGCTCGCTCAAGATTCCGCGCGCCGAGGCGCAGGAGATGATCGACCGCTACTTCGAGGCGTACCCGGGCGTGCGCGCCTTCCTCGACGAGGCCGTGCGCACGGCGCACGAGCGCGGCTACGCCGAGACGCTCTTTGGCCGCCGCCGCCACATCAAGGAGTTCGCGCAGAGGAACCGTCAGCTCGTGGCCTTTGGCGAGCGCACCGCCATGAACCACCCCATGCAGGGAACCGCCGCCGACATCATCAAGCTTGCCATGGTGGGCGTTGAGCGGCGCCTGCACGAGGAGGGCCTCGCCGCCAAGCTCGTGCTGCAGATCCACGACGAGCTTGACCTCGAGGTGCCCGAGGCCGAGGTCGAGGCCGTGAGCGCGCTCGTGCGCGAGACGATGGAGGGCGTCTGCTCGCTCAGGGTCCCGCTCATCGCCGAGGTCTCCTGGGGCGCCAACTGGGCGGAGGCCAAGTAATGGCCACCTGGAGCGAGTTCTCCGCCGGCCAGGCGCCGTCCCCCGCGGGAAGGATGCGGGTCGAGGCCTGGTCGGACGGCTCCTCGCGCGGCAACCCGGGGCCCGGGGGCTTTGGCACGGTGCTGCGCTACGTGGGCCCCGACGGGCGCGCGCACGAGCGCGAGATCTTCGCGGGCTACCGCCGCACCACCAACAACCGCATGGAGCTCATGGGGGCGATCGCCGCGCTGGAGGCGCTGCGGCGCCCGTGCTCGGTGACCATGACGACGGACTCGCAGTACGTGTGCAACGCCTTCAACCAGCACTGGATCGCCGGCTGGGAGCGCCGCGGGTGGAAGACCGCGAGCAAGCAGCCCGTCAAGAACGTCGACCTCTGGAAGCGGCTCATCGCGGCCGCCGCGCCCCACGACGTGACGTGGGTCTGGGTGAAGGGGCACGCGGGCCACGCCGAGAACGAGCGCTGCGACGCGCTCGCCACGGCGGCCGCCGACGGCACGGACCTGCTCGAGGACGCGGGCTTCGAGGGGTAGCGACCGCGGCGCGGGCGGGACGCCGGCCCCGATGCGCGCTCCGGCGCTGACGCAAGCTCGCTCAAAGTCACGCTCTGCGGCCGCAAGGCGTGACTTTGAGCGAGCTTTCTTCGTTCTTCTCGGCGCAACTCACTCAAAGTCACGGAATCGATGCCGTAAGCGCGACTTTGAGTGAGCTGCGCTCGTTCTTCTCGCTTTAGCTCACTGAAAGTCACAGAATCGGCGCTTGAACCGTGACTTTCAGCGAGTTGCGCCAGCGCGCCCGACAGCTCGACACTGTTCGAGAAAACTCACTCAAAGTCACGTTTACGGTGCTGATTCCGTGACTTTGAGTGAGCTCTGCTCTTTCTTCTCGCTTTAACTCACTCAAAGTCACGCTTGAGGCGGGGTTTCCGTGACTTTGAGTGAGCTACGCCACGCTGAGCGCCCCGGCCCGCGCCCGGGCGGCGAGAAGGACGTGCGATGCGCTACCCTAGGAGTGACACGCCGACCGCACAGGGAGGGACCATGCCCGCACTCATCACGCACCACATCTTCGGCGAGGACGTCGTCGGGACGCTTCCCGCCGGCATGGTCGACACCGAGGAGGAGCTCCTCGCGTTCCTGCTGGGCAACCAGGGCCCGGACCCGCTCTTCGCCCGCGTCTCCGCGCTCCCCGCCACGGGCCGCGCGTGCCGGCGGCTCGCGGGCAAGATCCAGGGCGAGCTCACCACGCGCGCCTTCATGGCGGTGCGCGACGGGGTGAGCCACCTCCCCGTCCCCGACGAGCGCGTGGGCCGCGCCTTCTCCTTCGGGCTCCTCGCGCACTTCGCGCTCGACTGCACCGCGCACCCCTTTGTCATCGGCCAGGTGCGCGCCCTGGCCGAGGCGGACCCCTCCCTCGCGCCGGCGCGCCGCGAGGTCCACGCCCTCGTCGAGTCCGACCTCGACAGCTGGATCTTGTGGGAGAAGCGCCGCGCCACGGTCCGCGAGCGGCCCGCCGCGTCAAACCTCATGCGCACCGAGCGCGTTGAGCGCGTCGCCGGGGCGCTCTTCTCGCAGATGGCGCTCTCGGTCTACGGCATCGCCATCGGCGCGGGCGAGTACGCGGGCGCCGTCCGGGACTACGAGCTCGTCTACCGCGCCGTCGACCCGGCCGGCTCGGTGCGTGCGCGGGCCCTCGGCGCGGCCGAGCGCCTTGTGCGCGGCAGGTCGTTCGCGCAGGCCCTCGCCCACTACGTGCGCCGCGACGGGGAGTGCCCCGCCGCCAACCTGGAGCGCCGCGCCTGGCGGGACCCCTTCACGGGCACGGTGCGCCACGAGAGCTTCGCCGACCTCTTCGACGAGGCCACGCTCCTCTACCCCCGGCTCGCCGAGGCCTTTGCCCGCGGGGACGAGAAGCGCCTGCGCGCGCTCGTGGCCGGGCGCAACTACGGAGGCCGCCCCGGCATGGACGCCTAGCCGGCCGACACGCGGTGCCGCGCGCCGGCCGGCGCGCCTCAGACCCACACGAGCGCCGGGGGCGACGGCTCCTGCCCGTCACCGGGCTCCTCGGGCGGCGGCTCGGGCGTGCCCCACGACGCGACCTCCTCGAGCCAGGGGCGCCGTACCTCCTCCGGAAGCGGCTCGAAGGGCCGCACGGACCCGTCGACCACCCAGACGATGTCGCCGACGTCGCACATGGCTAGAGCCCGAGCTCGGCCGCAACCTCGTCTGCGCAGGACAGCGCGTCGGCCATGGCGCTCACCACGAGCGAGGCGCCCATGCGCGCGTCGCCCGCCACGAAGACGGGGCGCTCCCCCGCGGCGCGGGCGCGATGGGACCCGGGCTGGGCGGGCGCGGGCAGGCCCCGCTCCCCCGCCTCGACGCCCAGGGCGGAGAGCACCTCGGCGCGCGGCCCCGTGAAGCCGCAGGCCACGAGCACGAGCTGGGCCGGGATCTCCCGCTCGCTGCCCGCCACGCGCTCAGGCCGGCCGCCCGACCAGTCGAGGTCGGCCACGACGAGGCCGCGGACGGCGCCCGCGCCGTCGAGAAGAACCTCGAGCGTGTCGACCGCCCACGCCCGGCACTCCCCGCCCATGAGGTCGAGGGCCTCCTCCTGGCCGTAGCCCGTGCGGAGCGTGTCGGGCCACTCGGGCCAGCGCCCCTGGCCGCACCCGGGCTCGGGCGGGCGCGGCATGAACTCGAGCTGCGTCACGCTGCGCGCCCCCTGGCGCACGGCCGTGCCGAGGCAGTCGTTGCCCGTGTCGCCGCCGCCCACGACAACGACGTCGCGGCCCGCGGCGGTGAGCGCCGGCCCCGTGCCGTCGAGGAGCGCGCGGGTGGCGTCGGTGAGGTAGTCCACGGCCCAGGCCACGCCGCCCGCGGCAAGGCCCTCCTCGAAGCCGGCGGCGGAGAGCCCGCGCGGCGCGCCCGCGCCCGCGGCGAGCACCACGACATCGTGCTCCGCCCGCAGCGAGTCCGCCACGCCCTGCGCGCAGACGTCGGTCCCCAGGCAGAACTCGATCCCCAGCTCCTCCATGAGCCTGACGCGGCGGGCGACCACCTCCTTGGGGAGCTTCATGTTGGGGATGCCGTAGGTGAGGAGGCCCCCCGCACGGTCGGCGCGGTCGACCACCGTCACGCGCGCGCCGCGCCGGGCGAGCTCCCAGGCGGCCACGAGGCCCGCCGGGCCCGACCCCACCACGGCCACCGAGGGCGCGTCGGCGCGCGCGGGCGAGAAGCGCCGCGGGCCGCCGTGGGCCCACTCCCAGTCCGAGATCGCGCGCTCGTTGTCGTGGATGGTCTCGGGCTCGCCGTGGCAGCCAAGGTTGCAGGCCGCCTCGCAGGGCGCCGGGCACACGCGGCTCGTGAACTCGGGCATGGGCGACGTGAGCGCGAGGCGCGCGGCGGCCTCCCGCCAGAGCCCGCGGTAGACGAGGTCGTTCCACTCCGGAATGAGGTTGTGGAGCGGGCAGCCCGAGGGGCGCGCCCCGCCAAAGGAGATTCCCGCCTGGCACGTGGCGACGCCGCACTTCATGCAGCGGCTCGCCTGCTCGCGGCGCGCCCGCTCGCCAAGGCCCTTGGTGAGCTCGTCGAAGTCGCGCACGCGCTCGTCAACGCGCCGCAGGTCGCGGGCCTTGCGGTCCACGGTGAGAAACGCTCCGGTCCTTCCCATGCTAGCCCTCCCTCATGACGTCGAACGCGTGCTGGAGCGCGGCCTCGTGGCTCGCGCCGCCGCGCTCGGCCTCCTCGACGAGCGCCTGGACGCGCCCGTACTCGCGCGGGACCACCTTCACGAAGCGGTCGCTCACGGACTCGAACAGATACAGCAGCTTGATGCCGCGCGGGCTCGCCGTGCGCCGCACGTGCTCCTCCACGAGCGAGCGCACGAGGGCAAGGTCCTTCTCGCCCGGGCGCTCGAGGTCGACGAGCTCCTGGTTGCAGCGGTCGGCGAGGGTCCCCAGCCGGTCGTAGACAAAGGCCACCCCGCCCGACATGCCCGCCGCGAAGTTGGGGCCCACCTCGCCCAGGACCACCACGACGCCGCCCGTCATGTACTCGCAGCCGTGGGCGCCCACGCCCTCCACCACCACGGTGGCGCCGGAGTTGCGCACGCAGAAGCGCTGGCCCGCGAGGCCGTTCACAAAGCCCCGGCCGCCCGTGGCGCCGTAGAAGGCCACGTTGCCCACGATGACGTTCTCGTCGAACTTGTAGGTTGCACCCTGTGCCGGCCGCACGGACAGCACGCCGCCCGAGAGCCCCTTGCCAAAGTAGTCGTTGGCGTCGCCGGAGACGTTCAGCGTGACGCCCGCCGGCAGGAACGCGCCGAAGCTCTGGCCGGCCGACCCCGCGCAGTCCACGGTGATCGACCCCTCGGGCAGGCCCTCCGGGTGCTGGCGCGTGACCTCGCTGCCAAGGAGCGTCCCCACGCAGCGGTTGACGTTGGCGATGTCGGCGCGCAGGCGGATGGGCGTCAGGTGCGCGCGGGCCGAGGCGGTGTAGGGCACGAGGAGCGTGGCGTCGAGCGTGCGGCCGAGCTCCAGGTCAGGCGCCATCTCGGGGAGCGCGTGCGGGGCGTCCGCGCCGGGGATGGCGCGGCCGAACTCGCAGCTACCGGGGGCGAGCAGGTCGGAGAGGTCGAGGAGGTTGGCCCTCCAGTTGGCCTTCCCCTCCACGGGGACCTGGCGCAGGCAGTCGGCGCGCCCCACCATCTCCCCCACCGTCCGGAACCCCAGCTGCGCCATGACCTCGCGCAGGTCCTCGGCCACGAAGCGCATGAAGTTCTCGACGTGCTCGGGCGCGCCCGAGAAGCGCGAGCGAAGCCGGCAGTCCTGCGTGGCGATGCCCGCCGGGCAGGTGTCGCGCTGGCAGTCGCGCTGCATGAGGCAGCCCATGGCCACGAGCGGCATCGTGGCAAAGCCGAACTCCTCGGCGCCGAGAAGCGCGGCGATCGCCACGTCGCGCCCGCTCATGAGCTTGCCGTCGGTCTCCAGGACCACGCGGCTGCGGAGGCCGTTTCGCAGAAGCGTCTGCTGCGTCTCCGCCAGGCCGATCTCAAAGGGGATGCCGGCGTGGTAGATGGAGTCGCGCGGCGCGGCGCCCGTGCCGCCGTTGTGCCCGGAGACGAGGATCTTGTCGGCCCCTCCCTTGGCCACGCCCGTGGCGATGGTGCCCACGCCGGCGAGGGCGCAGAGCTTCACGGACACGCGGGCGCGGGGGTTCGCGCACTTGAGGTCAAAGATGAGCTCGGCCAGGTCCTCGATCGAGTAGATGTCGTGGTGCGGCGGCGGCGAGATGAGCCCCACGCCCGGCGTGGACTGGCGCACCTCCGCGATCCAGGGGTAGACCTTCTTGCCGGGCAGGTGGCCGCCCTCGCCGGGCTTGGCGCCCTGGGCCATCTTGATCTGGATCTCGTCGGCCGAGACGAGGTAGCGGCTCGTGACGCCAAAGCGGCCGGAGGCCACCTGCTTGATTGCCGAGCGGCGGGAGTCGCCGCTGGGAAGCGGCGTCTCACGAGCCGGGTCCTCGCCGCCCTCGCCGGTGTTGGAGCGGCCGTGCAGGCGGTTCATCGCGATGGCCAGGCACTCGTGGGCCTCCCGCGAGATGGAGCCGTAGCTCATGGCGCCGGTGTTGAAGCGGCGCACGATGCTCTCGACGGGCTCCACCTCCTCCAGCGGCACGGGCGCGCCGGCGGGCGAGAAGCCCATGAGGTCGCGCAGGGTGACGGCACGGCCGGGGCGGTGGACCCAGGCGGCGTACTCCTTGAAGAGGCCGTAGTCCCCCTCGCGGCAGGCGCGCTGCAGGAGGTAGATGGCCTTGGGGTCGATGAGGTGCTCCTCGCCCGCGGGCCGCCAGGTGGCAAGGCCGAGCGTGGGGAGCTGGTCGGGGGCGCGCGACGCGGCCACGGCGCGGGCCTCGGCGCGGCGCTCGGCGAGCGCGCGCTGGAGGTCGTCCTCGGTGAGGCCGCCCACGCGCGTGGCGGTGTGCGAGAAGTTCTTCTCGACGAGCTCCTCGGAGAGGCCCAAGATCTCGAAGATCTGCGCGGAGTGGTAGCCCTGCATGGTGGAGATGCCCATCTTGGACATGATGGAGACGATCCCGGCCGTGAGGGCGCGGTCGTAGTTGGCGAGGGCGCACTCGGGGTCGAGGGCGAGCTCGCCGCGCGCGCAGAGGTCCCGGATGCAGTCGTGGGCGAGGTAGGGGTTGATGCCGGAGGCCGAGTAGCCCACAAGACAGGCGAGGTCGTGCGGGCTCAGGGCGTCGCCCGTCTCCACGACGAGGTCGGCCCGGGTGCGCACCCCGCAGCGGATGAGGTGGTTGTGCACGCGGCCAAGGGCCAGAAGCGAAGGGACGCTCTCCTCGCCGGCGCCCGCGCGGTCGGAGATCACGACGATGTTGGCACCGGCGCGCACGGCCTCCTCGGCCTCACGGGCGATCTTCTTAAGCGCGTGGGAGAGGGCGTGCGGGCCGCCCTCGGACGGGTAGGTCGCCCGCACGCGGGCCACCGAGAAGCCCGCCCGGTCGATGGCGCAGAGGCGCCGGAGGTCGTCGTCGGAAAGGACCGGACCCGGCAGCCGCACGAGACGGCAGGCGTCGCGGCTGTCCTCGAGGAGGTTGCCGTGGTTGCCGAGGTAGAGCGTGGTGCTCGTGACGACCTCCTCGCGCAGGGCGTCGATGGGCGGGTTGGTGACCTGCGCGAAGAGCTGGTGGAAGTAGTCGAAGAAGGAGCGCGGGCGCGCGGAGAGGCACGCGAGCGGCGCGTCGGTGCCCATGGAGGCCAGAGGCGCCGAGCCCCGCTCCGCCATGGGCCGCACGACCTCGTCGACCTCGTCGTAGTGCCACCCCATCCCCGCCGCCCTCGCGACAAACGCGGCGGGGTCGGGCGCCGGGACGGCGGGCGTCGGGGCCGCGGGCGCCTCCGCCCCCGCGGCCGGCAGCGGCAGCTCCGCCACGTCCACGGCCTCCTCGCGCAGCCAGTCCGCATAGGGCTTCTCGGCCGCCAGCCGGTCCCTGATCTCGTCGTTGCCCACCACGCGACCGTGCGCCGTGTCCACCTCGAGCATCTCCCCGGGGCCGAGGCACCCCGTGCGAAGGATGTTCTCGGGCTCCACGTCAATGGCGCCCACCTCCGAGGAGAGGATGAGGCGGTCGTCGCGCGTCACGTAGTAGCGCGCGGGGCGCAGGCCGTTTCTGTCGAGCGCGGCGCCCAGCGTGCGCCCGTCGGTGAAGACCACCGCCGCGGGCCCGTCCCAGGGCTCCATGAGCATGGACTGGTAGGCGTCGTAGGCGCGGCGCCTCTCGCTGAGCGCGGGGTTCTTGTCCCACGGCTCCGGCATCATGAGCGAGACCGCGCGGTCAAGCGGGCGGCCGTTCATGACGAGGAACTCAAGCACGTTGTCCAGAATCGCGGAGTCCGAGCCCTCGCGGTTGATGATCGGCATCACGCGCTCGAGGTCCGAGCCCAGAACCGGCGAGTAGAGCCCCGGCTCGCGGGCGCGGATCCAGCTCACGTTGCCGCGCAGGGTGTTGATCTCGCCGTTGTGGATGAGGTAGCGGTTGGGGTGCGCGCGCTCCCAGGAGGGCGTGGTGTTGGTGGAGTAGCGCGAGTGCACGAGCGCCAGCGCCGTCTCCACCGCGGCGTCGTTCAGGTCCAGGTAGAAGCGGCGCATCTGGGTGGCCACGAGCATGCCCTTGTAGACGATGGTGCGGCTGGACATGCTGCACACGTAGAAGATCTTGCCCTCGAGCGCGGGCTCGGCGTCGGCCGCGCGCTCGATGGTGCGCCGGGTGACGTAGAGCCGGCGCTCGAAGTCCTGACCGCGGGCGACGTCCTCCGGACGGCGCAGAAACGCCTGGTAGATGGCCGGCATGCACGCGCGCGCCGTGGAGCCCAGGTCGTGCGGGTCCACCGGCACCGCGCGCCAGAACATGAGCGGCACGCCGCACTCGGCGCAGCCCCGCTCAAAGACCTGCCGCGCCGCGGCGAGCCCGGCCGCGTCGTCGTGCGGCAGGAAGAGCATCGCGACGCCGTAGTCGCCCTCGTCGGGCAGGAGCTGCCCCTCCTTCTGGGCCTCCTTGCGGAAGAAGCGGTGAGGCACCTGGAAGAGCACGCCCGCGCCGTCGCCGGTGTTCTTCTCGAGGCCCTTGCCCCCGCGGTGCTCCAGGTTCACGAGCACGGAGAGCGCGTCGTCGAGCGTGCGGTGGCTTCGATGCCCGTGCAGGTGGGCAATGGCGCCGATGCCGCAGGCGTCGTGCTCGTACTCGGGCCGGTAGAGGCCGCGCGGTCGCTGGTTCTGGCTCATGGGACTCCCCTCTTTTCGTGGCTCACCGGCGAGTCTACGAGCCCCTTCCCGCCGGCGAGAAAAACGAGACCAAAACGCTACGCGCTCGCCACCTGCGCGTTGCAGGACCGCCACGTGCCGGAAGCGTTCCCGCAACGGGCGGGAAACGTTCCCACATGAGAGCGCTGGCCGGCGGCGCGGGAAGGCCCGCCCAACTGCTAGACTCCCGTACAGGAACCACCCGCCAACCGCCGCGCACACCAGGGGGACCCATGACGCTTCCTGTCTTTGACCTGCACTGCGACACCGCCGACCGCCTCGCGTGGCAGTCGCTCCCCCAGGACCTGCGCGCGGCGTGCGGGCAGGACTTCTACGGCCCCGGCGACGAGACCGACCCCGAGGCCTGCCGCGACCTCGCGCGCAACCGCTGCCACCTCTCGCTCGAGCAGGTCGGCGCGACGCCCTGGGCGCAGTGCCTCGCCTGCTTCGTGCCCGACGAGCTCTCCCCCGAGCAGGCCGTCCGCTTCTACGAGCACGTCTCCTCCCACATCACCCGCGAGGTCGGGAAGAACCCGGGCGCGGTGACCCTCGCGCACGGGGCCGCCGACGTGGCGCCCGCCCTCGCCAGGGGCGGGTTCGTCGCCGTGCGCACCATAGAGAACGCCCGGCTCTTTGCCGCTGACCTGGGGCTCGTTGCGCGCCTCGCGGAGGAGGGGCTCGTCATGGCGTCCCTCAGCTGGAACGCCTGCGGCCCCCTCGCGAGCGGGCACGACACCCACGCCGGCCTCACCGACCTCGGCGCGCAGGCGCTCCGGGAGATGGAGCGGGCGGGGGTGACCCTTGACGTCTCCCATCTCAACGACGAGTCCCTGGAGGACGTCCTCGCGCGCTCGCGGCGCCCGCTCGTGGCAAGCCACTCAAACGCGCGCGCCGTCTGCGACCACCCGCGCAACCTCACGGACCGGCAGTTCCTCGAGATCAGGGACCGCGGGGGCCTCGTGGGCCTCAACTTCTGCCCGGCCTTTCTCGCAAAGGAGCCGGGCCAGGTCGGCTTTGACGAGGTCGCGGCGCACATCGAGCACTGGCTCGACCTCGGCGGCGAGGACGTCGTCGCCCTGGGGAGCGACTACGACGGCACCGACGTCCCGCCCTTCCTCGACGGCGCCGCGACCATGCCCGCCTTTCAGCGCCTCCTCACCGACCGCTTTGGCGAGGACCTCTGCGCCAGGATCTGCGCGGGCAACGCCCTCGCGTTCTTCGCTCGGCAGGGCTAGCGCCGGGCGAGAAGAACCGCGCGCCGACGGCTCGGAGCAAAAGCTCACTCGAAGTCACGCTTTTCTCGCCCGGGGCGTGAGTTTCTGTGAGCTGCGTGCGCAAGCTCACGCAAAGTCACGTTTTCTCGCCCGGGGCGTGAGTTTCTGCGAGCTGCGTGCGCAAGCTCACCCGAAGTCACGATTTTCTCGCTCGAAGCGTGATCTTCTGTGAGTTGCGAGCGAAAACTCGCTCAAAGTCACGCTCTGCTTGCCGAAGCGTGAGTTTCTGTGAGTCGCGAGAGAAAGCTCATGCAAAGTCACGTTTTTCTCGCTCGAAGCGTGATCTTCTGTGAGTCGCGAGAGAAAGCTCATCCGAAGTCACGCTCTGCTTGCCGAAGCGTGAGTTTCTGTGAGCTGAGAGAGAGCTCACTCAAACTCACGCCCCGGCGGCGCAAAGCGTGAGTTTCTGTGAGCTGCAAAAGATAACTCGCGCAAAGTCACGTTGCGGCAACGTCGCGCGCGAGAAGAACCGCGGCACGCCGCCTCTCCCGTGCGCAAGAAAGCGGCCCGGCCCCGCACGGCGGCGGGACCGGGCCGTCTCGGCGTCATCTCAGCCGGCCGCTACGCGGCGTCGGGGTAGCGCGGCGGAACGAGCCCCGCGCGCTCGAGCGAGACCACGATCGGCACCACCACCGCGAGCTGGAGCACGATCCCCGTGATCCCCGTCACGAAGGAGGCGGTCAGCCACACGGGCAGGGAGTAGGAGCCCGCGGAGAAAACGAGCGCCTGGAGCAGGCCGTTTGCCACGCGCCCCGCGAGCATCGCGCCCACGAGCGAGACGTAGAGGTCCACGCTCTCGCGCCCGGTGCGCACCACGCGGGCAAGCAGCCCGGACACGAGCCCGTAGACAAGAAGCTCGCAGGTCATGGCCGGCAGGATCGGCGCGGCGGGCATGCCCGTGAGCACGCTCGAGAGCACCGGCGCGAGGACCCCGGTGGCCGCGCCCGCCGCCGGGCCCGCCACGAGACCGGAGATCATCACGGGGATGTGCATGGGCAGCCACGTGGCGCCCGCGTTGGGAATGGAGTGGAAGGCCATCGGCAGCACGATGCCGAGCGCGGCGCACACCGCGGCAATGACGACTCTCTTGACCTGGCTCATGGGCGTGTCTCCTTCTCTCCCGCCCGCGCGGCCCCGCGCGGCGGGGACAGCCGGTACCCGCGCGCCTCCATGGCGACGGACAGCTCGTCCGCCCGGCGCATTGCGGATACGAAGATGGGTACGAGCAGCCGCACATAACTGACGGCACGTCGCATAATACCACGCGACGCGACGGCACCGCACCTGAGCGCCTGGGCGCGCATGAGCTGGTGGCTCTCCCTGAGGAGCGTGGGCACAAACTGCACCGTAACCCCCACGGCGAGCGCCGCCGCGTCCACGGGCGCCCCGACCCGCGCGAGCGGCGAGAGGAGCGCGCGCACGCCGTCGACGAGCTCCTGGGGACGGGTCGTCGCGGTGAGGAGCGACCCCAGCACCACGACGAGCAGCGTGCGCGCGACCACGCGGCCTCCCTGGGCGAGGCCCGCCACGGTGAGGTGGAGGGGGCCCAGCGCAAGGAGCGGGTCGACCTCGCTGAAGAGCAGCGCGTTGAGCGCGAGCACCAGGGCGAGGAACCACCGCATCCCCCAGGCGGCCCGACCGGCGGCGCGCCAGCCCACGCGCGAGGCGGCAACGAGCGCGGCCACCCCCGCCGCGACGACGCCGAGCTCGACGGGCGTCGAGGCGAGGACCACGAGCGCCACGCACGCGACAAGCCCGCAGAGCTTGGGCGCGGCGGGCATCCGGTGAAGCGGCGAGTCCGCCCAGACGTATCCCGCGGGCGCCCTCACGAGCGGCCCCCGGAGACGACCCCGCGGGAGCCCCCGGCGCCGAGGGCGCGGCAGACGGCCTCGGCGAGCTCGTCGGCCGTGAGCGGGGACCCCGTGACCGAAAGGCCGGCGCGGGCGAGCGCGGAGGCCGCGCGGGCGGCGCAGGCGGGCTCGAGGCCGTGGGCGCGCATGAGCGGCGCGTCCCCCAGAAGCTCGCGCACGGGGCCGTCGAGCGTCACGCGCCCGCCCTCGAGCGCGACGACGCGGTCGGCCACGGCCGCGAGGGCGTTGGCGTCGTGGCTCGCCATGACAACGGTCGCGCCCGCCGCGCCGGCCGCGCGCACCGCCTCGAGGCAGGCCGCGCGGGCGCGCGGGTCGAGCCCGGCCGTGGGCTCGTCGAGCAGCAGCAGCCGCGGCCCGAGGGCGAGCACCGAGGCAATGGCCACGCGCCGCCGCTCGCCGCCGGAGAGCGAGAAGGGCGAGCGGCCCGCGAGCCCGTCCAGGGAGAGCCCCATGAGCGCGAGGGCGCGCGCCGAGCGCGCGCGGGCCTCGTCGGGGGCCACGCCCCGCGCGAGGAGCCCGAAGGAGACCTCGCGCTCGACGGTGGGCTCGAAGAACTGGCGCTCGGGCAGCTGGAAGACGAGCCCCACCGACGCGGCGAGCGCGCGGGCGCCGGGCCCGCGCAGGGCGTCCCGGCCGTCGACGAGAAGGCGGCCCGCGTCCGGGCGGAGCGCGCCGGCCATGACCTCGAGAAGCGTTGACTTCCCCGAGCCCGTCCTCCCCATGAGGCCCGTGACACCGGGCCCCACCTCGAGCGTGACGTCGTCGAGCGCACGGTTCCTCTCGCCGCGGGCGCCCTCGAAGGAGAGGGCCACGCCCTCAAGCCTCAGCCGCACAGCGCGCTCACCAGCCCCTCCACCGTGACCGGCGCGGGACCGGACGCCGCGCCGCGGGCGACGAGCCCCTCCCAGACCCTCGCCGCGAGGGGCGGCTCGAGCCCGGCCCTCTCGAGCAGGGCCCGGTCGGAGAGCAGCTCCTCGGGGCGGCCCACCGCCAGGACCTCCCCCGCGGCCATGACCGCCACGCGGTCGGCGCGGGCGGCGAGCTCCATGTCGTGCGTGATCCAGACGACGGTGGTGCCGCGCCGCGCGCGGGCGAGAAGGACCGCGCGGACGAGCTCGTCTCTGCCCTGCGGGTCGATCATGGAGGTCGCCTCGTCGAGGACGAGGACGTCCGGGTCCGCCGCGAGGGCGCCCGCAAGGGCCACGCGCTGCTGCTGGCCTCCGGAGAGCGCGTGGACGTCGCGGCGCTCGAAGCCGGAGAGGCCCACCGCGGCGAGCGCGCGGGAGGCGGCGGCGCGGGCCTCGTCGGGGGTGGCGCCGAAGTTGCGCGGCGCAAAGGCGACGTCCTCGGCCGCCACGGACGAGACGAACTGGTTCTCGGGGCTCTGGAAGACCATCCCGCAGGCGCGGCGGAGCTCCCAGGCGCGGCGCGGGTCGGAGGCGTCGATGCCCGCCACGCGGAGCTCCCCTCGCTGGAGCGGGACGAGCGCGTTCAGGTGGCGCGCGAGGGTCGTCTTGCCGGAGCCGTTCTCGCCGACCACGGCCAAGAACTCGCCCGCCTCCGCGCGGAGCGTGACCCCGCGCAGGTCCGGGCGCCCGGGCACGTACGCGTGCGACACCCCGCGCGCCTCGACGGTCCCCTCCGGCATCTTCCCTCCCCTCTTTGTTGACGTAGCGTCGTTTATTGTAGCGGCTCGGCGCGCCAGCAGGGGCGACGAGCCGCCCCCGGCACGTCAGCGCCCCATAGCTGCGGTAAACTGAAAGGGACACCGACGACCCCAGAGGAGGACACGTGCTCAGGTTCCAGAAGTACGTCTGCCCCGAGACCCCACGGGAGGCCTACGACCTCCTGCGGGAGGACCGGCTCGCCACCGTCGTGGGCGGCATGATGTGGCTGCGCCTCGCCGACCGCACCGCGCCGCTCGGCATCGACCTCTCCCGCTGTGGGCTCGACCGCATCGAGGAGACCGAGGACGCCTTCCGCATCGGCGCCATGGTGACCCTCGGCCAGCTCGAGCGCCACGAGGCCTTCAGCGCGGCCACGGGCGGCGTCTTCGCCGAGGCGGTCCGCGACATCGTGGGCACCCAGTTCCGCAACCTCGCCACCGTCGGCGGCTCGGTCTTCTCGCGCATGGGCTTCTCGGACGTGGTCTGCGCGCTGCTCGCCCTGGACACCGAGGTCGAGCTCGTGGGGGCCGGCACGATGCCCATCATCCCCTTCGTCGAGCGCGGAGCCGGGCGCGACGTCCTCACCCACGTCGTCGTGCGCAAGCACGCCTACCGTGCGGCCTTCGCCTCCGTGCGCAACGCCGCCACGGACTTCTCCGCGCTCAACGTCGCGGCCGCCTGCTGGCGCGGCTCCTGGCACGTCACCGTTGGCGCGCGCCCCAAGAAGGCGCAGCTGCTCACCGGCGGCGAGCGCACCCCGCTGCGCGAGCGCTTCTCGCCCGCCGAGCTCGACGCCGTCTGCGCGTTCGCCGAGAGCCTCGACTTTGGCTCCGACCTGCGCGCGACCGCCGAGTGGCGTCGTTCGGTGACCCCCGCCCTCATCCGCCGTGCCATCGAGGCCGCGTCCGCCAAGGAGGCCGCCGCATGCTAGTCACCCTCACCCTCAACGGGCGCCGCCTCGCCGAGGACGTCCGCCCCGACATGACCCTCTTCGACTTCTGCCGCGCCCACGGCGCGAAGTCCGTGAAGTGCGCCTGCGAGACCTCCAACTGCGGCCTGTGCTCGGTGCTCCTGGACGGCGAGCCCGTGCTCTCCTGCTCCGTCCTCATGGCGCGCGTGGACGGCCGCGAGGTCACCACCCTCGAGGGCATGGGCGCGGAGCGCGAGCTGCTCGCCCGCTGCCTCGCCGAGGAGGGCGCCGAGCAGTGCGGCTTCTGCGCGCCGGGCATGGAGGTCGCGGTGCTCGCGCTCGACCGCGCCCACCCGGACGCCGACGACGAGACCATCCGCCGCTACCTCTCCGGCAACCTCTGCCGGTGCTCGGGCTACGCGGGCCAGATGCGCGCGATCCGCCGCTTCCTCGCGCGCCACGAAAACGGCGGCGAGCTGCCGCCCCGCGAGGTGCCCGCCGACGCCACCACGGAGTCGGGCGAGAAGCACCGCGAGATCGCGCGCCCCGTGGCCAAGAAGGACTCCGAGGCCCTGCTCGCCGGCAGGCCCGTCTACACCGCCGACCTCGCGCCCGAGGACGCGCTCGTGGTGAGGCTCGTGCGCTCCAAGCACGCCAACGCCCTCGTGACCGCCGTCGACGCCGAGGCGGCGCGCGCCATCCCCGGCGTCGTGGCCGTCTTTGGGCCGGACGACGTGCCGCACCACCGCTTCACGCTGGCCGGGCAGTCCTTCCCCGAGCCGAGCCCCTACGACACGGTCCTTCTCGACAGGCACGTGCGCTACGTGGGCGACGAGGTGGCGATCGTCGTGGCCGAGACCGCCGAGGCGGCCGACGCGGCCGTGCGCGCCGTGAAGGTGTCCTACGAGGTGCTCCCCGCCGTGATCTCCATGGACCACGCCCTCGACGCCGAGGTCGTGGTCCACGACGAGGACGACTGGACCCCCGGCGGCGACAAGTCCGGCGACCCCAGCCGCAACCTCGTGGCGCACGGCGAGCGCGTCCACGGGGACCTCGACGCCGCCTTTGCCGCCTCCGACGTGGTGATCGAGCGCACCTACCGCACCCAGGCCACCGAGCAGGCCATGATGGAGACGTTCCGCTCCTTTGCCTACACCGACGCCTTCGGCCGCGTGACCGTGGTGAGCTCCACCCAGGTGCCCTTCCACATCCGCCGCCAGGTGGCCACGGCGCTGGGCCTGCCCAAGCACCAGGTGCGCGTCATCAAGCCGCGCGTGGGCGGCGGCTTTGGCGCCAAGCAGAGCGGCTGCAACGAGGCCTTCGCCGCCTTTGCCGCGATGAGGACCGGGCGGCCGTGCGTGTGCACCTACACGCGCGAGGAGACCATGTGCTGCTCCAACACGCGCCACGAGATGCGCCTCACGGTGCGCGTGGGCGCGCGGCGCGATGGCACGATTGAGGCCATCGACCTCTCCGTTCTCTCCAACGCCGGCGCCTACGGCTACCACGCCACCACCACGGTGACGCTCGCCGGCGGCAAGGCGCTGCCCATCTACAACCACGCCGTGGCGAGCCGCTTCTCCTACGACGTGGTCTACACCAACACCACGCCGGGCGGCGCCTACCGCGGCTACGGCGCCACGCAGGGCTGCTTTGCCGTGGAGTCCGCGGTGAACGAGCTTGCCGACGAGCTTGGCATGGACCCGTGCGAGCTGCGCCTCAAGAACCTCGTGAAGCCCGGCGAGACCCTCTGGCAGCTGAACGACGAGCACCTCTACAGCTGCCGCCTCGACGAGTGCCTCGGGCGCGCGATGGACCTGGTGGGCTGGCGCGACCGGCCGCTTTGCGAGGACCTCGGCGACCGGGTGCGCGGCCTGGGCGTGGCCCTCACCATGCAGGGCTCCGGCATCGCGATGGTGGACATCGCCAACGTGGACATCCGCCTGGAGGACGACGGCTTCTACGTGCTCTCCATCGGCGCCACCGACGTGGGCACCGGCGCGGACACGATCCTTGCCCAGATGGCGGCCGAGGCGCTGGGCTGCGGCGTGGACCGCATCGTCACCAAGGGCGTGGACACCGACACCTCCCCCTTCGACACCGGCGCCTACGCCTCCTCCGGCACCTACACCACGGGCGGCGCCGTCGTGCGCGCGGCCGAGGACCTCATCCGGCAGATCCGCGAGCAGGCGGCGCGCGTGTGGGGCGTGACGGCCGACGACGTGGAGTTCGACGGCGAGTCCATACGCTGCGTGGGCACGGACGGCGCCGAGCAGGAGATGACGGTCGCGGCGCTCGCCAACAGGCTCATCGGCTTTGGCCTCAACCCCGGCATGCTCGAGGGCCACGGCACCAACGCCCAGCCCACCTCGCCCCCGCCCTACATGGCCGGCATCGCCGAGGTCGAGGTCGACAAGGCCACGGGCCTCGTGCGCGTGACCGACTACGCGGCCGTCGTGGACTGCGGCACCGTCATCAACCCGG
Organism: Olsenella sp. An290; assembly: GCF_002159535.1. GTDB lineage: Bacteria > Actinomycetota > Coriobacteriia > Coriobacteriales > Atopobiaceae > Thermophilibacter. The sequence goes on from NZ_NFIU01000002.1 coordinate 273,219, forward strand.
CGCTCGCGCGCGTGCAGGCCGAGGGCGGCATCGCCCAGGGCATCGGCATGGCGCTCACCGAGGACGTCTCCCGCGACGAGAAGGGGCGCCTGCGCACCGGGTCGTTCATGACCTACAAGCTGCCCTGCCGCCTGGACGTGCCCGAGCCGCGCGTGGAGTTCATGCCGAGCTTCGAGCCCACGGGGCCCTTCGGCGCCAAGTCCATCGGCGAGGTCGTCATCAACACGCCGTCGCCCGCCATCATGAGCGCCGTGGCCCACGCGACGGGCCGCTACGTGCGCGCGCTGCCCATCACGCCGAGCAAGGTCCTTCTCGGCGAGTAGGCGCCGCGGGGCGCGGGCGGATACGCAACCTGGGATTGTCGGACATCCCCGTCTACGCATGCTCTGGACCATGCGTAGACGGGGATTTCCCGTCATTTTGCGCGCTTTTCGGCAGCCACGTATCCGATGGTTCAACTTATATGACGCGCAAACGGCGATGTCCGGAAACGGTAAGCTACGCATGTCCGGAGGGTAAGGCCACTCCCTGCGGAGGGGGCGAGAAGGACCTCGGCGCGGGCGGCGCGCTAGAATTGTGCGGGTTTACGTTCTTCTCGGAGGCTGCATGTTCAAGCTCAGGCGCTACCTCGCGGGACACTACGCAGAGTGCGTGCTCGCCCCGCTGTTCAAGATGCTGGAGGCGCTGCTCCAGCTCCTCGTTCCGCTTGTCATGGCGCAGGTCATCGACGTGGGCATCGCGAACCGCGACGCATCGTACGTGCTCGCCCACGGCGCACTGCTCGTGCTCATGGGCGTCTTTGCCTGGACGGTCGCCGTCACGGCGCAGTACTTCTGCTCCAAGCTTGCCTCGGCCTTCGGGACCGCGCTGCGCGATGACCTCTTCGCGCACGTCCTCACGCTCTCGCGCGAGGACGTCGAGCGGCTGGGGCGCGCGACCCTCGTCACGCGCATCACCAACGACTCGCAGCAGGTCCAGGACGGGCTCAACATGTTCTTCAGGCTCATCCTGCGCTCGCCCTTCGTGACCTTTGGCACCGTGGTGGCGGCGTTTCTGGTGGACGGGCCGGAGGGCGCGGCGCTGCTTGCCGCCGTGCTGGTCTCGGGGGCGCTCATCATGGGGTTCATGCGCGTCACCACCGGGCGGTACCGCTCGATTCAGCAGGGCCTCGACGAGGTGCTCCTGCGCACCACGGAAAGCCTCGAGGGCGTCCGGGTGCTGCGGGCGTTTCGGCGCGAGGCGGACGAGCGGGGGCGCTTTGCGGAGGTCGCCGGGACCGTGCGCGACCGGCAGGTCTCGACGGGCTACCTCTCCGGCCTTGTGAACCCGCTCACCTACGTCACCATCAACTGCGGCCTCATCGCGCTGCTCTGGGTGGGCGGGCTCCAGGTGAACGTGGGCAACCTCACGCAGGGCCAGCTCGTCGCGCTGGTGAGCTACGTGAGCCAGGCGCTCGTCGAGCTCCTCAAGCTGACCAACCTCATCGTGCTGCTCTCCAAGGCGTCGGCCTGCGCGCGGCGCCTGAACGAGGTCTTTGAGACGCGGCCGTCGCTCTCCGACGGCGCGGGCGAGGCCGGGCTCCCGGCGGGCGCTCCCGCGCTGGCCTTCGACGACGTGAGCTTCACCTATCCCGACGGGGCGGGGCGCGCGCTCTCCCACGTGAGCTTCTCCCTGGCGGCGGGCGGGACGCTCGGCGTGATCGGCGGCACGGGCTCGGGCAAGTCCACGCTCGCGAGCCTGGCGATGCGCTTCTACGACGCGAGCGCGGGCACGGTCCGCGTGGGGGGAGAAGACGTTCGCGGCCTCACGCGGAAGAGCCTCAGGCGCGTCGTCTCGCTCGTGGAGCAGGGGGCGACGCTCTTCTCGGGCACCGTCGGGTCAAACCTGCGCTGGGGGGACCCGGAGGCGGACGAGGCGGCCCTCGCGGGCGCGCTCGCCACGGCGCAGGCCGCGGGAGTCGTCGAGGGGAAGGGCGGCCTCGAGGCCGAGGTCGAGCAGTTCGGGCGCAACTTCTCCGGGGGCCAGCGACAGCGGCTCGCCATAGCGCGGACGCTCGCGCGGCGGCCGGGCGTCCTCATCCTTGACGACGCGTCCTCGGCGCTCGACTTTGCCACGGACGCCGCGCTGCGGCGCGCCATCCGTCACGACTGCGCGGGGACGGCCGTCGTCACGATTTCGCAGCGCGTCGCCGCCGTCCGCCACGCCGACCAGATCCTCGTTCTTGACGGAGGGCGCCAGGTGGGGCTGGGCACCCATGAGGAGCTGCTCGAGGGGTGCCCGGTCTATCGGGAGATCTGCGAGTCGCAGCTCACGGCCGAGGAGGTGGCGCGATGAGGGGCTTGCGCGGGAAGGCCGCGGTGAGCGGGGACGCGACGGTCCGGCGCATTGCCGGGCTCTTCTCGGGGCGGACGGGCAGCGTGCTCGCGGCGGGGCTCCTTGCCGTGGCCGTCGTGGTGGGCACGCTCTTGCTCCCGGTGCTCTCGGGGCGCGCGGTCGACTGCGTCGTGGGGCCGGGGCAGGTGGACTTCTCGGGGCTGTTCCGCGCGCTCGCCCTGATTGCGTGCGCGCTCGGGGCGACGGCGGCCTGCCAGTGGGCGCTCACCGCCGTGACCAACCGGCTCGCCTTTGGCGCGGTCCTGAGCCTGCGCTGCCGGGCGTTCGACCACCTCCAGGAGCTCCCCCTCTCCTACCTTGACTCCCACGGGCACGGCGACCTGGCGAGCCGCATCGTCACGGACGCCGACCAGCTCACCAACGGCCTGCTCATGGCCTTCCAGCAGCTGCCCGTGGGTATCCTCACGATCGTGGTCACGCTCGTCTTCATGTTCGTGCTGAACCCCGCCATCGCGGCCGTGGTGGCGCTGCTCACGCCCATCTCCATCTTCACCGCGCGGTTCATCGCCGCGCACAGCGCGAGGCACTTCTCCGGCCAGACGCGCCTGCGCGGCGAGCTCACCGCCTACGTCGAGGAGATGGTGGGCGGGATCTCCGCCGTCGAGACCTTCCAGGTGCAGGAGGCCGTTCGGGAGCGGTTTGCCCGCACGGACGCGGAGCTGGGGCAGGAGAGCTTCAAGGCGGTCTTCTTCTCGTCCCTCGTGAACCCCACCACGCGCTTTGCCAACGCGCTCGTATACGCCGCGATCGGCATCTTTGGGGCGTTCGTGGCCATGGCGGGCGGAATCACGGTGGGCGGGCTCTCGGCGTTCCTCGGCTACGCGGACCAGTACGCCAAGCCCTTCAACGACATCTCCGGCGTGGCCACGGAGCTGCAGAACTCCGTGGCGTGCGCGCGGCGGCTCTTCGAGCTCATCGACGAGCCGGCCGAGGAGCCGGACGCGGCGGACGCCGCCGTGCTGGCCGAGCCGCGCGGCGAGGTGCGACTGGACCACGTGGCCTTTGGGTACGAGCCCGGTCGTCCGGTGCTGCGCGACGTCGACCTTGCGGTGCGTCCCGGCCAGCGCATCGCGCTCGTAGGCGAGACGGGCTGCGGAAAGACGACGCTCATCAACCTCATCATGCGCTTCTACGACGTGAGCGGGGGCGCCGTGATGGTGGACGGCCGCGACGTCCGATCCTGGACTCGCGAGAGCCTGCGCGGCGCATGGGGCATGGTCCTGCAGGACTCGTGGGTGCGGAGGGCCACCGTCCGCGAAAACGTGGGCATGGGGCGCCCCGACGCCACGCTCGAGGAGGTGCGCGCCGCATGCCGCGAGGCCTATGCGGACGACTTCGTCATGCGGCTGCCGCAGGGCTATGACACCGTTCTCGACGGCTCCGCCTCGCTCTCCGCGGGGCAGCTGCAGCTCCTGTGCATCGCACGCGTGATGCTCGCGCGTCCGAGCATGCTCATCCTCGACGAGGCCACGTCCAACATCGACACCCGCACCGAGCTCCTGGTACAGCGGGCGCTCGCGCGGCTCATGGAGGGCCGGACGAGCTTCGTCGTGGCGCACCGCCTCTCCACCGTACGTGACGCGGACCTCATCTGCGTCATAGCCGACGGCGTGATCGCCGAGCGCGGGACGCACGAGGAGCTGCTTGCCGCGGGAGGCCGTTACCGGCGCATCTACGAGGCGCAGTTCGCTCCGACGGAGTAGGCAGTGAGGCCGGGGCCGCAGGCCTAGAGACCCCGCACGGCGAGGCGGGCGTCGATCTCCCTGAGCGTGACGCGCGCCGCAAAAAGCTGCCGGTAAGTCGCCGTCTTCACCCTGCCCTGGGCGGCGAGCTCGTCCATGCGCGCCCGCGTGGCGTCGAGCTCGGCGCGCACGTCGGCCGCAAACGCATCGAAGGCGGCAAGGCGCTCCGCATCCGGAAGGGGCACCCCCGCCATCAGAAGTTCGCCCCGTTCCAGCCAAAGTTGGCGGTCGCCCCGTAGCTTAGGTAGAGTCGCGCAGGGCCCACGCCGAGCTCGCGGGCGATCACCGGCGTGACCTCCTCGGTGAAGCGCTCCCACGCGGACGAGGGAACCTCGCCGCGGGAGAAGACGCCCACCTCGACGTAGGCCGAGGGGGCCGAGTCATCCCCCGCAAAGTAGATGGGGGTCGACTCGTCGAAGAGGCACATGAGCCAAGCCTCGGACTTCCCGGGAATAGCCTCGATGGCGCGGCCGTAGGCCTCCTTCAGGGCAAGGCGGGCGGCGGGCGGGATGGCCTCCGAGCAGTAGGTGTGGACGACGGGCATGGGGTCTCCTCTCTCTTGACCTGCTGACAGGATAGCCCACGGAGGCGCCTGCGCCGCGCGGCGGGGATGCGGGCGGGCTCGCGGCTCGCCTGGGCGGGCCCGTGCGGGCGCGAAGGGCGGGGCCGATGCCTTCTCGGAGGGCGGGACGGCGGGACGCCCACGCGACAGCGCGCAGAACGGGCCTTCTGGTAGTGAAGCGGCCTCGTCGATGTGCAGAAACCCTCTTCTGGCAGTGGCATTCCGAGACCTGAGCCGGCACGAGTTGCGCAAACGCCCTGGATTGGCAACAAAATTAAAACCATCTGCGCCTGAACGGCGGGTTTTCCCACTACCAGAACGCGGTTATTGCACATCTCCGGCGGCAGTTCACTACCAAAAGGGGCAAACTGCGCACATTCGCGGCACTGCGATGGTATATCGTCAGAAAAACACGGGCAAGAGGCGGGAGGCCACCATGGGGGAGCCGGAACGATCCATCACGGAGTACCTGAGGGCCGCACTCGTGCTGGACCAGCTGACGCCCGTCGACTTCTCCGAGGACACGGGCGCCTTCCTTGCGCTCGATGGCGAGGAACTGGAGTCCGGATGCCTTGCGGACGAGAAGACGGCCCGGCTCTTTGAGGTCGCCCGGCGCTCGGGGGCGCACGGTTCCAAGGCCCCCATCCCCATCGTCATCTCGCTGCTCTCCCTCCGGGAGACCGACCAGCGGAGCCGCAAGCCCGTCTGGCGCGGCCTGATCATGCTTCCCGCCCAGCTGAGAAGCGACGGCACCCTCGCCTTCGACCTCTCCCAGGACGAAGCCTGGGCACCGCGCGAGCGACTGTCCTCGGCCGGAACGGAAGAGCGCGAGGTCATGATTGCACCGCTCGAGCGCTTCTGGTCTGTCCGGCGCTCGCTCGCGCCGGAGCGAAGCCTTGCCAACGACTCCCAGGAGTGGGGAGACTATCTTGCCTACGGCCGGAAGTTCCTCCACCTCCTCACGGCGCCCTCTCCCGGGGAGGAGCCCCTTGACCGTCAGGCGGAGGAGGCCCAGGCCACGCTCGAGGAGCAGGCCTTCTTCGTCCGCCCCCTCGAGCGCATCAACGCGAACGCCCCCATCATCGCCGCCTACGACCGCATCCTCTCCGGCAAACGGGACGCGGCCCACCCGCTCTTTGACCGCATGGTCTCCCCCGCCTCGCCGACGTCCCAGGGCACCGTCAACGCCGGCCAGGTGGATGCCGGTGCGCGCCAGCTCGAGAACGCGCTCGCCTCGCTGGGCACCATGAGCGCGCGCTTTCCGCTCGCCCGGTCGCAGCGGGTGGCGGCCCATGCGGGGGCCACCCTCGCCGAGGGCGAGGTGCTCGCGGTGAGCGGACCCCCGGGCACGGGAAAGACCACGCTCCTCCAGTCGATCGTCGCCACGGCCCTTGTGGGGCGCGCGCTCGAGGGAGGGCCGTCGCCCGTCGTCGTGTGCACCTCGACCAACAACCAGGCGGTCACAAACGTCATCGACTCCTTTGGCAGCGTCGCGCCAAAGGACCATGGCCTGCTCGACGCCCGCTGGCTTCCTCAGGCGGGCAACGGTCACGAGGAGCCGCTCGCGGGCATCGCCGCCTACTGCCCCTCGAGGGCAAAGGCCCAGGAGGCGCGCGAGCGCGGCTACCTCGTCGAGCAGACCAACCGCAGCGGCGTCTATGCGGAGTACTCCGAGGCGGGCTACGTCGAGGCGGCACGCGCCTTCGCCCTCTCCCGCGCCTCGGAGTACCTTGGGATCGGCGTCTCCTCGCCCAGGCAGGCCGCGCGCCTTCTCAGGGAGCGCCTCGAGCGGGTTGACCGCGCGCGCCGCTCGGTTCTTGCCACGGGGTGGGACTGCGCCGGCCGGGGCGGTCGGGACCCGGAGGCCCTGAGGGGCCTCGGTGACGCCTTGAGCCAAGCCGAAGGCCTGCTCTCCCACGAGCCCTACGCGGGAAGCCAACGGGTGGAGGGGGCCTTCAGGGACACCCTGCCCGGGCAGAGCCCCGACTGGTTTCGCTCCCTTGACGAGGCGCTCGACACCACCCTGCGCTATGTGGCCTTCTGGCTCGCCGTCCACTACTACGAGTTCCGCTGGCTCATGGCCTGCGCCGCGCCGGGCGACGAGGGCATCATCCCCGAGGAGGACCGCTTCAAGAACACGCCCGCCGTCCGAGACCGCTACTGGTCCCAGGCGGCCAGCCTCACCCCCTGCTTCGTGATGACGCTCTACCAGGCGCCCCGCTACTTCACGCTTCGTGAGGGAGGGACGGACCGCAACGACTATGGGCGCATCGACCTGCTCATCGTCGACGAGGCGGGGCAGGTGAACACGCCCGTGGCGCTGCCCGCCTTCGCGTTTGCCCGGCGCGCCGTCGTGGTGGGCGACGTCCACCAGCTGGCACCGATCTGGTCCTTCGACCCCTGTGAGGACCAGGGCGTGGCACAGGACCATGGCATCGCCCCGACCGAATGGGACGCGCTCGCCGAGGCCGGGCTCACCTGCTCGCAGCCGTCGAGCCTCATGCGCGCCGCCGCGCACGCCTGCGCCTGGCGGCACTCCCCGCGCGAGGCGGGGCTCTTCCTCGAGGAGCACTATCGCTGCGTCCGCGGCATCATCGAGTTCTGCAGCGAGCTCGTCTATGACGGGAAGCTCGTGCCCTCGCGGACCGAGGGCCCGGACGACCCGGGGCGACGCCTGTCCGAGCGCCCGTTCCTCTTCAGGCTCGTCCCCGGGAGCGAGGACCGTCGGGCGGGCTCGAGCCGGAGCAACTCTGCCGAGGCCTCGTCCATCGCGGAGTGGGTTGCGCGCCAGCGAGCCACGCTGGAGGAGGTCTACAAGAAGCCCGTCGAGAAGGTCGTGGGCGTGGTGACGCCCTTCAGCGCACAGGCACGGCTCATACGACGGAGGCTGCGCGAGCTCGACAAGGGGCTCGCCGGCATCACCGTGGGCACCGCCCACAGCCTGCAGGGAGCCGAGCTGCCCGTGGTCCTCTTCTCCGCAACCTACGGGGAGGGGGCGGCGGACGCGAGCTTCATCAACGCGAACCCCGAGCTCATGAACGTGGCCGTCTCGCGCGCAAAGGACCTCTTCATCGTCTTTGGCGCGCAGGCCCGCCGCTCCGACACCGGGGCGGTCATGAGCGTCGTGAACCGGTTTGCCCTTGAGGGCCCCTGCGACTTTGCGGGGGCAAGTCAGACCGAGGCGGCACCCCAGGCGGAGGCACCGGCCGTCACGGGCCAAGGCCCCGCACCAACCGCCGAGCCGGACGCGAGGCCTCCCGTCGCCGAACAGCAAGACCCCGCGCCCAGCACCCAGGAGGCCAGCCCCGTCGCCCTCAGCAAGGTCCTCGCCGCCCTCTCCGAGCAGGGGCTCGTTCGCGGTCGCATCTCCACCGCACAGGCCAACGCCCTCCTCGGCGAGGCCGGCCTCATCGAGCGACGGACCTGGGAGGAGACCGGCAAGGAGAACTGGTTCGTCACCGAGCTCGGCGCCCGCCTGGGCATCACGCAGCGGGAGGTCCACGGCGAAAGCCCCTACACCTATCCCGTCTACGACGAGCGCTCCGCCCTCGTGGTGCTGGGGGTGCTGCTGGGAAGGTCGGACGCGCGCAGGTGAGGACGGTCGGCCCCATGGGGCCCGCGCCGAGCCAGCGACACCACAGCCAGACTCCTCCGATTGAGCGTAAACTGAAGAGCGGACAAACCATCCGAGGAGGCCCGCATGCCCGATGGAAAGAGCGTCTCACCCAAGAAGTACCGCTGCAGCGAACCGAAGACGCAGGAGCTGCTCGAACGTGTCTTTACCGTTCCTGCAGACGACCACGAGTCGCGACGCTATGACGAGAAGCTCTCACTTCCCCATCGGAGCACGCAGGCCGAGGAGTACACGGGCTCGCTCAAAGCGCTCTTGGATCATTACCTGAAAAAGCTGCGCGAGGCCAACGACGCCATGCGGCACGGGGCAGATGCCGGCACCCCAGCATCGGAGTCCGATGGCGCCGACGCCAAACCGGAGCCAGCCAATACTGCCGACAAGAAAAAGCCTGCCAACACAAACCTTGTCCCGGAAAGTCCTGTCGAGACGCTCTGCACAGGGCTTCTCAACGTGCTCGCAGAGTATCACCGAGGTCTCCCCGCCAGTGCCTTTAACAAGTTCGACCGTCTTATGACGGAAATAAGCAGAACGCATGAGATGCCGAGGGCTTCGCTCAAAGACTCAACTCAAGCCAACTGCCTCTTCCGGATGAGGCTCATAGACGAGGGGCTCGTCTACCCCCGAAAGGAGATCTTCCACCCCTCGACGAGCTGTCGTCACCTTATCGGCACCAACCGATACAGCATCCCCGGGTATCCGACCCTCTACCTCACCGACAGCCTCACGCTCGCGCAAAGGGAGTCAGGAGGCGCCTCTTCCGCCATTGTCGCCCTCTTTCAGCTAAACAGGGGCTTCCAGCTTGGGATTATCGAGCTTGGCATACGCCCACGAGACTTCGACCTAAACGTGGAGAGCCCTCGCTCGAAAACAAGCACTTCCGTTGAACGGCTCAGCGGACGCGCCGTGCAGAACTATCTCATCTGGTTCCCCCTGCTTGCCGGCTGCTCGTTCGTACGAGCGCACCCCGGTAGCCCATACGCGGACGAATACGTCCTTCCCCAGCTCCTCATGCAGTGGATCAGGATGCAGTCCTCCGGGCCCGGTGGCGCCACCCTACCCCCTAACGGAGGCGGCGGGCCACGTGGGAACGGCCCCGGGCCAACCGGACCCACAACGGAGAGAGAACGTGCCGAGATCCCCCTCCACCAGGAGGAGGGCATCACGGAGCTCATGATGGCCTTCACGCCAACCATGGACAAGCTGTCGGGCCTCTATGATCAACTGGACCCTGAGCTCACCGAAGTGCTCCGCAACGTGCCCGAATCACTTCATACCTTTACGCGCGCGTCACAGCAGCTTGCCGCCATGGTCATGGATGCGGTTCGTTTTGTCCAAACAACGCATCCTGACCCCGAACAGACCAAACAAGAGCTCGATGAGTCCGGCGCATCGGAGCGAAGGGTTCTGCTAGAGACGCTCAGAGAGCGGGTCAACGAGCAGTTCAAGAGGTACACGAGCCTTCGCAACGCCATGGCGCGCGGCGGCATGGGCCCCAACGACCCCTCTCTTTCAAGGGAGCGCCGCATCTCCGTCCAAGCGACGCAGAAGCTCCTCAGGGACTCGAGCGCCGCGCTCTACCACGCAAGACGCAGCCTCAACTGGCTTCTCAACCTGCCCACCCGAATCATCGGCATCCGGTACTTCTCCTGTAAAAACGACGTGGCGCCCACACTGGGAACGAACTTCGCCTTCCCCATGGAGCCCGTTCCCGGAAAGGGCGGCAAGGAGTCCTCCTCGCTCAACGAGTACTTCTCCTGGACCAATCCCGTGAACACGGCCGACTTCCCCACGCTCGAAGAGTGCGAGAAGTACCTCACGAATCTCGCGCGAGACAGGCTTAATCTCGGCAACTGCGATGACGGAAGCTGACGCCCTGGCACCGCGTATACTTGACCATACGCTTATCCACCCGAGAGGAGCACCATGCGCATCGCCGTCGCCGGACTCGGATATGTTGGCCTTTCCCTGGCCTGCCTGCTCGCACGTCACAACGAGGTACGTGCGGTAGACATCTCAGAGGAGCGTGTGAACGACGTCAACGCAGGCACCTCTCCCATCGCGGACCCCCTTATCGAGGCGTACCTAGCCACCCATCCCACCTCACTGTCCGCAACGAGAGATGCCCGCCTCGCCTACTCCTGGGCGGAGATCGTCATTGTGGCAACGCCCACCAACTACGATGACGAGACCCATTCCTTTGACACCTCGAGCATCGAAAGCGTCCTGTCGCTTGTCGCGGAGGTCAGCCCAAGGGGCTGCGTCGTTATCAAGTCGACCATCCCCGTTGGATATACGCGGCGCATTACGGAGCTCCACCCAGGGCTGACCATTCTCTTCTCACCAGAGTTCCTTCGCGAAGGACATGCTCTCGACGACAATCTTCACCCCAGCCGCATCGTCGTAGGAATGACCAAGCCGGAAGACCGTCCCCTCGCCGAGCAGTTCGCCGCGCTCCTTGCCCAGGGCGCCGAGGACACAGACGTCCCCACGCGCGTCATCGGCTCAACGGAGGCCGAGGCCATCAAGCTCTTTGCCAACACCTACCTGGCCCTGCGCGTCTCGTTCTTCAACGAGCTCGACACCTATGCGGAGGCTAAGGGACTCAGCTCGGAGGAGATCATCGACGGCGTCTGCCTGGACCCTCGAATCGGAGGCCACTACAACAATCCGTCCTTCGGATACGGAGGATACTGCCTTCCCAAGGACACCAAGCAGCTCCTCGCCAACTACGAGGATGTCCCACAGAACCTCATGCGCGCAATCGTTGACTCTAATGCCACGCGCAAAGACTTCATCGCTGACTCCGTGCTCGAACGCAACCCCCGGCGCGTCGGAATCTATCGCCTCGTCATGAAGTCGGGTTCTGACAACTTCCGCCAGAGCTCCACCCTTGATATCATCAGCAGGCTTCGCGAGAAGAACGTTGACGTGCTCATCTACGAGCCAACGCTATCGGGCGACGAAGCATTCGGATGCCCGCTCTGCACCGACCTCGACAGTCTCAAGTCCTCCTGCGACCTCATCCTTGCCAACCGATGGAGCGATGAGCTCCTGGACGTGAGCCGAAAGGTATACACGCGCGATCTTTGGAAGAGAGACTGAGGACACAGCCGAGAACCCCTCGGGCCCGGCGGGCACCCACGTTGACGTCGCGTAGCATCCAAATAGAATAAACAGGCTACCCACCTGAGCGCCTCCGTGGGAAAGCCTCACGGCGAACGCTCCCTCTACACGAGATGCGGAGTTTGGTTTGAGAGAGACCTTGGATACGATTGCGGGCGCATCTGATCAAAGCCCTGCCCCGGCAACACAAAAGCGTCGCAACAGGCTCATTTTTGTTGACGTACTCAATATCATTTCCAGTTTTGCCGTGGTACTGCTGCACACCTCCATCGGCGCCTTCTCTCCCGAGCGCTCCTCTCAGTGGCTGTCCTCATTGCTCAGCCAATCGCTCGCAATCTTCGCCGTTCCGATCTTCTTCATGGTGAGCGGCATGAACCTGATCGGCTACCGGAGCAGATACTCAACGCGGACCTTCCTAAAAAGGAGGCTCCTCAGGGTAGGCGTCTCGCTCTTTCTTGCGTCTCTTTTCGCATACCTGCTGCTCTGCACCTTCCCGCATTCGTTTTTTGACGCCGAGAGCTTTGAAGGGGTGGCGAGCGCAGGCGACTTCCTCACCAGGTTTCTGACTAACGGAATCCTGGACATATACTGGTTTCTTTACGCAATAATCTATCTTTACCTTCTCACCCCCCTTCTCTCGCTCATGACGAGAAGGAAGAGGGTGCAGGAGTACATACTCGCGCTCTGCCTAATCGTCAGCATCGTCATCCCGTTCATGACCCACCTGGGCGTCGATTCCGCCTATTTCCAGACGTTGTTTGGATGGCCGCTGTTTTCCAATGTGAACCTCTTTTATTTTCTTCTTGGCTATTACATCAGCACGCATGTTCGTCCCTCAAAACGAATCTGGCCCTTCGTCGGTGCATACCTCCTCTCCGCCGTGCTCATGTTTGCGGGCGGATTGCTGGAGTGCGGTTATTTCGGCAGCTCGGAGATGAATCCCTATAACAACTATCTCATAGGGATAACCTCCCCGTTTTGCGTCCTGATGTCCATCTCCCTTTTCCAGCTCGCCAGGTCACTCGAAGGGCGCCTTCAGAGGCTTTCCGGCCGTGTCAGGCAAGCCATCTCACGCATATCCGGATGCGCGTTCGGGATCTACCTCTTCCATATCCTGTTCGTCAACCTGACCGGAGGCGGCCTGCTTGGAAAGCTCCTCAACCACTCCGCCAATCCCTTTGTGAGGGCGGTCCTGATTTACGGCGTCACGCTTTGCCTCGTTGCGCTCACAAAATATTTATTAAATATTTTGAAAAGGATTCTACTAAAGTAGCCCCACAAGGCGCAGGGCCCATCTGTCGCAAACAGGTGGGCCCTGCGCCTTGTGGGGACTTTCGTCCGGAATTACCGCACGTTTTGATGCCAGGCATATTGCCAAGCGTAGCCCCCATCGCCCTCGCGCCTCTCGCCACCCGGCCACCGCCACAAGAAGACGATCCGGAGGGCGTGGAGCGCAAGGGGGCCTATTTCCTGCTCAATGCAATGCCAATCGCACGGGCAACCTCACGTCTGCGCGATCCATAGGGCAGAAATGGATCAACGATGCGCCGGAGGGGGTTATCCTCCCCAATCGCTCGAGGCGAGGACGGGCGCGCCCGCCGTGTCTCACCACCAGAAAACCGGGCCAGCAGCTCCTCATAAAAGGGAGTGTCACGCGCATACTCCCAGTAATCCTCCGCGCGATCGCACCCGACGGTGCTCCAGGGCTTCTCAACCCCCGCATAATGAATGATGCGCTCGCTACTTCTCGCGGACTGGAATTCCGTAAAGTACCGGGCCGGAGCGTACGAGAAGACCCGCTCGATTCTTCCCGCGCAGTCAATCATCACGTTCCACGAGGCGTCAAGATAGGTGACCCGCCCCTCGCACTTCGCGTTAAGAACATCCTGGTCGTTATAGATAAGGCGCGTGTCCGTCGCAAAAGAGAGCCATTCCTCGATGGTGTGAAGCCTCCTCATCGCCTCCGTGTTAAGGAGGAGCACCCCCGCTTGGAAGTACGAGTACGGGTCACTCATGCCAAGCACCTCGCGAGCATAGCGAAGGCGCTTGCCATCACGATATCCAAGGTTACCCAGGAAGTCGATGTCGCGGACCGCGCCAAGAAGCGTGTCTCCCAGCTCCACGTCAAAGAGCTGGGCAACGTCGCCCCGTATCACCAGGTCCGAATCAAGGTAAAGCACCTTTTCATAGAACGGGAGAATCTGCTGGATGAGGAAGCGATAGTACGTCTCGATGCTGATGTGCGGGTTGTTGGTCGTGAGCCCGTACCCCTCGACAAGATTGCCAACGTTCACAAACCTCAGGGTCGCGTTCTCAAACCGCAAGAAGAACCTCGTCATGCGAAGCTGATGCTCTCGCGTGATATCGCGTTCGAGGACGACGATGTCATAGTGGCGCTGAGAAGAGGCGTTTGAGAGCATCGAGTAGATGGTCGTCGTCAGCATGGGAACGTATGCGTCATCTGCCGCAAGGACAACGGGAACGATCGGCCGACCATCCTCTCGGGGCAGCGGGGACAGCTCGTCGTGATGTTCGGGGTAGTTGAAGTGGACGCACTGCAGCTGCCTGGTCTTCCAGCCAGCGTCGCAGCGCATGTTGTGCCGATAGTAGATATTGAAGAGACGCTCTGCCAGATGGCCGGGCGTGCGAAGCGCCTCGACGCTGTACAAATCAAAGTCCGTCTCGTCAACAAAGCGAAAGAGAATGGGGAACAGCCATGAGCAGTACTTCCTGAAGACGTCACGCCTCATGATGAACATGTTGCAGAAACAGCTCTCGTGACCATTCAGGAACTCGTCGGCATCCTCCGCGTAGTCGGGATGCATATCCTTAAGAATCTCGACGACATGCTTAAGGTCGGCCGGGTTAAGGCGATCTGCCATCTCGTAATGGCGAATCGGCGTCTTAACGGATCCCGGAAACCGCCTCAGGTCCTTGATTTCCGTCGTAATGACATCGTATCCGCTAACCACCGAACGGATCGTCTCGTCATCGAGCCCGTACTTTCGCTGCGACTCCTTGTTGATGTAGCCCTCCATGACTTCGCCCCAGGGGTTCTCATGATGGCGCTCGGAGCAGAAATCAAAGTAGCGCCGATAGTGGCAGAAGCCGTAGTAGTCCGCCTCGACGTTTTTCCAAGCCCAATACTGGGTGGTTAGCTCGCAGTACATGGGATTCTGGAGAGAGATGTTATCTCCCTCGTCATCGTGAAGCGACCAGTCATACCGTTCACGGGCACCCGCGCTGCCCACTTGAACGGGCTGAAGAATCTCGCTTTCAAAGAGGTCGACCGGCTTATGGGTGGAGACGAAGATGCGAATGCTCGGCTCGCTCATGTAACTACCTTTCCAGACCACCTAGTGCCCTGTGCCCCGAAAAATGGAGGCGCCCGTGTCTCATCTTACGGGACACGGGCGCACCAAAAAAGTGAGGAGCACCGAACGCACGAACTCGCTACCTACCGCGCAGGGCGCGACCAACGGACTTGGCAAGCTCCCTTCTGCGTGAGCCAGGCGGCATGAAGGGGTCCACAACTCGTCTGAGCGGATTGTTCTCCCCCATTGCGCGAGGCGGCAGGACGGGGCCGGGAGGAGGAACGACGGGCCCCGAGAGGAGACTCAGCAGCTCCTCGTAGAAAGGTGTCTCGCGGGCGTACTTCCAATACCTTTCGGACTCATCGCAGCGATAGGTCTTCCACGGCTTCTCAAACCCGGCATAATGCACGACCTTCGGCTGCTTTCGCGCGGCAAGGTAGGCGTCATAGACTTCCGCCGGAGCGAAGGAGAACACATTGGCTATGCGGCCTCCACAGTCGTTCATTACATTCCATGCATTATCAAGATAGGTCACACGGTCTTGGCAGAACGCGTTGAGGATATCCTGGTCGTCGTAGATGAAGGTGGAGTCCGACGCAATGCGCAGCCACTCATCAACATCCTTGAACGCGCGCAGCTTCTTGGTGTTGAGCACGAGCACGCCAGCCTGGAAGTATCCGTACGGATTGGAGAGCTTGAGCACCTCACGGGCATAATCCATGCGGTCACCATGCTTCATGTTGAGATTGCCGAGGAAGTCAACGTCGACAACACCCGCGATGAGGCTGTCCCCCATCTTCGTTCGATAGAGCTCAGCGATATCGCCCTCAACGACCAAATCCGAATCGAGATACACCACCTTGTCGTAGAACGGAAGCAGGCCCTGGATCAGGAAGCGATAGTACGTCTCTAGGGAGATGTGCTCGTTGTTGGTGACAAGGTTGTACTTCTCAATGGAGGCCCCCACGTCAACAAAGCGGACCCTCGCAAAATCAAAGACCGAGAAGAACTCCTGCATCATTGCCTTTCGAGAAGGCATGATGTTTCGCTCGAAGACGATTACGTCGTAGAAGTAGGACATCGAAGCGTTCTTAAGGAAGGAGTAGATTGTCGTCGTGAGCATGGGAACGTAGTTGTCATCCGCCGCGAGAACCACGGGGATGACGTGCCTACCGTCTTCGGGAGACGCCGGGGCAAGCTCCTTCTTGGGCTCAGGATGTACAAAATGAACGCACTGGACCTGCTTGGTCTTCCACCCGGCCCCAATGCGCATATGGTGCCTATAGAAGATGTTGAGGAGACGCTCGGAGAGATGTCCCGGCGTTCTCAGCATCTCCTTGTCATAGTGGGACATATCCGTCTCGTCCATGAAACGCTGGAGAATGGGGAACAGCCAGGCGCAGTAGTCCTGGAAAATCTTCTTGCGCATGATGAACATGTTGCAGAAGCAGCTCGTGTTTCCGTTGAGGAACTCGTCGACGTCCTCCGCATAGTCCGGATGCATCTCTTTGAGAATGTCCATCGTACGCTCAAGATCTTCAATGCGGAGATGAGGGGCGGCGTCGTAGTGCTCGAGCGGAGTCTCGTAGTCAGCCGGGAAATCTCTCAGGTCCTTGAACTCCGTCGTGATGACATCGTATCCCTCTATCGCACGGGCAATGTTCTCGTCATCGAGACCAAATTCCCGCTGCGACTTCTCGTCGATATACGGCCACATGATCTCGCCCCAAGCGTTCTCCTCATGACGCTCGGAACCAAAGTCGAAGTACCGGCGATAGTGGCAGAAGCCATAGTATTCTGCGTCGCAGTTCTTCCACGCCCAGTACTGCGTGGTGAGCTCGCAGTACATGGGGTTGAGGTGAGAGATGTTATCCCCGGTCGAGTCCATGAAAGCGCATCCGATTGGCGTGTTACCGGAACGCACGGCACCCACCTGAACGGGCTGGAGTATGTCGCTCTCAAAGAACTGTGCCGGCTTGTGGGTGGAAACGAAAATCCGCACGGGCTGCTTCGCATATCCCTCCCACGCCTTAAAACGAGTGTAGTTGTCCTGAAGGTGGCGCTCCGCGCCCGCCTCCATGGCATCATACTCCCCGCTCTGGGGCAGTCCTTCGCGAAGCTCCCTTGCAACCTCAAACCACTCCCACAGCGGCGAGGAGCCATCGAGCGTCCCTCCCCCGCACCAGAGCGCGTAGGCGTCGTCGCGCACGAATCGCATGAGCTCAATCGAGAGGTAGTCTCTTCCGATAATATCCGCCAGGTCCGGAATGACCGCGATTTTGTCCTCGTCAGAGAGGCGGGCGTGCCAGTCGTTCATAAGGAGCTGGACGAGCTTATCGGCTGCACCGCGTGCCTCAGTAGCAAAAGCGTTTCCCGGGAGCGAGGATTGATAGCTCATGATCGCGTCAATGGCAGCCTGGAAGTCTTGGGCGCTCTTGATGAACTTCTCTACCCCAAGGGCCGCGGCGCCATTGACCCCACGGCCGTAGTAGTAGGAGAGCGCTACAAGATCGGCAATGGTGACTTGCTTTTGCGCGAGGGTTGAGATGACAAAGTACTCGTAACCATCCTGTGCCCTACCCAGACGCTCCTTAACCATGACACCATAGGCTGACTTGAGCAGGTCTGCGGAATAGACTCGCTGGGTCACACGCCAGTCCTGAAGATATCCCATCTCGGGACTGAACGCAGCCGCACAGATGTCGGCGCCCTCGAGCGTCTCGACTTTCTTGTTGATGTACGACTCGAACGAGCGACGCTCGCCCTCATCGACATCGACACCAACTACGCTTATGCCAAAGTGGAGCATGTCGGCATCAGCGCCTTCAAGAGCGTCGTGCAGCTGCTGGAGCGCCTCGGCCGGAATCGCATCATCGGCGTCAAGGAGATAGATGAACTGCCCTGAGCTTGCCTCGACGCCACTCGTGCGCGCAAGGTGCACCCCTTCGTTTCGCTTCTTGTCAATGACCTTAACGCGGGGGTCCCGAGACGCATAGTCCTTTGCGATGGCACCACAGCAATCCGGGCTGCCGTCCACAACGACGACGGCCTCCCAGTCGGCAAAGGACTGGGCGAGCACGCTCTCAAGGCAGCCGGGAAGAAACTCGTCATTGTTATAGGCAGGAATGACTATCGAGAAAAACGGCATCGCTATCCCTTCATCGGCACGTCAGAGCCGGTCTGTGGACGAATCATACTATACGCGGCCGCTCTCCACCCGCCCCGCATCACGCGATGCGGTCGAGGCGGCCCGTCGAGTCGCATCGTGAGGAAGTGGAAGGCAAGCCGCATGCTCCCCAATTGTAGATTGCCCCATCACGGGCGGGATGGCCAACCGCAGAAGCCCCGTGCCCCCACGCACTTTTCATAC
Organism: Olsenella sp. An290; assembly: GCF_002159535.1. Classification (GTDB taxonomy): domain Bacteria; phylum Actinomycetota; class Coriobacteriia; order Coriobacteriales; family Atopobiaceae; genus Thermophilibacter. The sequence goes on from NZ_NFIU01000002.1 coordinate 291,358, forward strand.
GCTCGGTAAGGCGTGCGGGCAGCAAGAGAAGACGCATTAAAATTGTGACCTTGCTGAGCTTCTTTTATCATGGCATGGACTTATCCCTTGTTGTCCTCGGAAGGACCGCACGTGAAACTCGCTGCAAGCGCCGAAGCAATCCTCAACGACTTTTTAACAGAGCGGGACACGCCCCGCGACAAAAGGCAGCGCAGAAGACAGTTTCTCGCCTTTCTCGCGCTCCTTTCTGTTTTTACGCTGCTCATCTATTCATCGTTTCTGACCACCGCGCGCTATCTCATCTACTACGGCGTCGGCTCGGACAGCATTGGGCAAACCGTTCCCTTCTTCCTAAATGCAGCCGACCGATTCTCAGAGCTGACGTTCTCAACCTGGAACCCCTCGCAGTTCTTGGGGTCAACCACGATCCAGCTGTTCAATCCCGAGTACTTCGTCTCGTTCTTCGGACGCGAGGCACTCCCCGTCATGATGCTCGTCTCACAGCTCGCAAAGGTGATACTGGCGGGCGTCTTCTTCTATCTCTTCCTCGGGTATTATCGCGTCAGCTACAGGACGAGGGTCGTCGCGAGCCTAGGCATAGCGTTTTGCGGGAGAATGCTTGCGCTCGCACCCTGGACGGCGTATACGGCCGAGGTGACGCTCCTCGCCGCCCTCCTCTGGGCCATTGAGCGAGCGATTACGCACCCAAGGAAGCTCGTTGCCTTCCCCGTTACTTTCGCGCTCATCGTCATGGTCCTCAGCGTGTACGGCATGGTCCTCTATACCGCCATCACCATCATGTACGCATCCTTCAGCATGGGGTACCGCCACCCAGAGCTTGATCGCAAGGCAGTGGGCAGAACCATTCTGAGGCTCCTTATTCTTTATGCCTGCGGCGTCCTCCTCTCGTGCCCTGCGCTCCTCCCCTACCTCGACGCCTACGGAAAGAGCGCGCGCGTCTCCCAGGACATATCCCTCTCGAGCCTTCTGGGAAACCTGACGCAGCTCACGAGCCCCGAGCTGCTGAGCGAGGAGTATTTGAAGGCGCTTTCCCCAAGCGTCACCGGCTTCATGGAGAGCTATACCGGATGCGTCGGCTTTCTCGACACGCCTAACTACTACTGCGGTGTCCTTGCGCTCATGGGTCTCCCCTTCGCCTTCTGCGGCAAGACAACCCGACAGAGAGTCTGGCTCGGAGTCATTCTGCTCTTCACGGGACTGTTCTTTATCTCGGGAGGCTTCCGTTTCCTGCTTGGGGGCGCCGCGGTCGAGTCTGACAGTTTTCGCATGTCCTCCACGTGGGTAATCTTTGTCATCGCCCTCGTGGGGGCAATCGGAACCGAAGAGCTTTGGGCGCGGGCGAGGGGCAGGCTTCTGCTTTGCTATGCGGGTGTCCTTATCATCCTCGCACTCGTCTCCGCCCTTCTCCTCGCGGGACACATCAGGCCTTTCCGCCTGCTTCTCCCGCTCGTCGTTATTGCTGGCTATACCACCCTGCTCCTGCTGTATCGCTCGACAAAGCGGCCGCTCTTTGTTCTGCTCCTTGCCCTCGCCGTCCCGATCGAGCTTCTTCTGAGCGGGTATCGTCTGGTCACGGACGTCCCCGTTCTGACCAAAGAGAGCTATGATTCGAGTTTTAACGATGACTTGTCGGATCTTCTTGAGGAGCAGACCTCTGACAACCAGCCCAGCAGGGTTGACTACCAGACCGATCTCCTCACCAGCCCCATGGCAAACAGCTACTTGGGGACAGAGTCTTACATCGGAGGCATCGGCTCTTTTGACTCCGTCACCAACTTTATGAAGAGCGTCGGAAACGACTACATCGAGACCCTGGGATACTCCCGCTACACCTACGGTTTTTCTGACCCCTCCCTCAACGCCATCCTCGGCGTACGCTACACCGTCTACCCCGGCGCCGACAACTTCTTCTGCCCGCTTGGGTATCAGCGGGTCGAGACGGACGGCTACTACCAGCTCTTCGAGAACCCTAACGCCCCCGGATTCTTCTCGTTCTTCCCATCCTCGAGCGTCATAAGCAAGGAGGACTACCTCTCCGTGGAGCGAGGCCAGCGCGGGCCCCTGCTTCTCCACTCCCTCGTTGTCCAAGATTGGGACGAAAACAGTTCGCGTAACTTTGAGTCGATCTCGGGCGATCTTTCTGCTGCCCTGCGCAGCGGAAGCGTTCTTGGCGACGCGCCGAACGACGTCACGAGCTCCCAAGGCGCCGAGTTTAGCCTGGCAATGTCGGAGAGCAAGTACATCGCCCTACGCTTTGACCTATCGGCAACGTCAACCCCCAGCGGAAACATTAGAGTGCGAGCCGAGTTCTACCGTGACGAGAACGATGACAGCCCTGTGGTGGCCCCGCTCTACCTCGCCGCTGGAAACGAGCACGTCTATCTTCCCGTTCCCAACGAGGGATACCGCAAGGTCAAGGTTTGGATTGTCTCCACAAACGCGTGCGATGACGCAAGACTGAGCAACGTTGGCATCGAGGAGGTCACCGACGACTACGTTGACTACTATGAGTCGGGCTGCGCAGAGCGCGCTTCCGCCAACGCCACCGTCACCCAGTACTCAAACGATGCCATCTCCGCCGAAGTCACCGCCCCCGAGGATGGAATGATGCTCGTCCCCATTCCAAAGACTGACTCTTGGCACGTGTCGATCGACGGGAACGAAGTCGAAACCTTTGTTGCAGACCTAGCGTTCATCGGGTTCGAAGTCCCCCAGGGCAATCACGTCATCCAGCTCACGTATAAGGACGAGTCGTATGGACTTGGCGTCGGATTGTTTGCCCTTTCCTCTGGTGTCCTCGCAGGCACAAAGATTACCCTGACGCGACGCGAGCGCAAAGACACAGGCAAGCACTTCGGGACACCTCCGAGTACCACGCTGCCGTAGGAAGCCGTTCTTTGCATTAGTCAAGCAAGGGGGCGCATCGTAACGTCGATGCGCCCCCTTACGTCTTTGCTGAACCGTCGTAGAGCTAGCGATACGTTACGACCTTGGTTCCAGTTGGGATGGTGCTATAGATCCACCGTGCCTCGTCAAGGGGAAGCCTCACGCACCCGTGCGAAATGTTCATGCCCAGTCGCCCGTCGAGGACCGAGAAGGTGTTCTGGTAGTACTTAATCGAGTGAATGAGGTAGTCACCGAAGAACTGCGTGTAGTAGTAGCAGGTGTAACCCGACCCAAACGAGTACCCCTTTGCCCCGACCGTAAACTGGCCAAGAACCGTAGGGGTCGAGGAGGCTCCCGTGGAGCAGCGCCAGAACTTGAGGAGAGACCAGTTTCCATAGCTCCCCGTGAATACGCCCAGATAGTTATTGGTCGTATCCACCATGACGAGATAGCCCGTGTTGCTGCCGTAGTACTGAGCCTTTGAGGCCATCTGGGCCTGAACGGGAGTAACCGTTGTCCTGCCGTACTCATCAAAGGTGTACTGAATACCATCAATGACATGCGTACCCGTATAGATGGCGCCATCCGGCCCGCCGTAGTACCAGTATCCATCGCCGACCGAGAACCAACCGGTCCAGAGGAAACCGTTGTTGATGTCGAGGCGGTAGCGCTTGCCATCGAGGTCGAGCCAGCCGTAGACGATCGACCCGTCCTCGCGGGCGTAGTAGACGCGCCCGTCGGCGCCGTACCAGCCGGTCCAGAGGTACCCGTAGTCCTTGTCGAGGCGGTAGCGCTTGCCGCCGAGGTCGAGCCAGCCGTAGACGATCGACCCGTCGGAACGCCCGTAGTAGACGCGCCCGTCGGCCTCGTACCAGCCGGTCCAGAGGTACCCGTAGTCCTTGTCGAGGCGGTAGCGCTTGCCGCCGAGGTCGAGCCAGCCGTAGACGATCGACCCGTCCTCGCGGGCGTAGTAGACC